>NZ_RPEN01000156.1 GCF_003991405.1 Pseudorhodobacter sp. E13 | reverse complement strand
TTCGGTCAGACCCGACAGGCGGCCCGTATCGGTCATGGCAGAGGCGGAACCAACGGTGGCAAGGCCCAGAACAGTGGCGAGGATGATGCGTTTCATGGTGTTTTCCTTTTCTCGTGTTTGTTTTTGCGAACCAGTCTTTCTGGCCGGTGTTTGAAAGATGCGCCTCGGGGGGTGGAGTTTCAAATCACACTCCACTCACCACCGATCACGCGAATTTTCTTTTCTGTGGTGAAACTTATGCGACGGAAATCGCACGCAGCGATTTCGCCTTGTTTCCTTGGCAAAGCGCGCGGGGAAGTTTGGCTTTCGTGTTTCAATGCCTCACGGGGCAGGAAAACGGCGGGGAACAACGGGGCAAAAACGTTTTCTGTTCATAAATGCACAGACGGAATACCCCTTGTTTCGGCGTTTGTGCCCCTTGGACAAATGCAAAACGCCGCCCCCAAGGGACGGCGTTTGACCAAATGTTACAGGCCCGAGGCGCAGATCAGAGCTGTTCCAGCCAAAGTTGCAGCCGTTTGGCATTCACCCCAAGGTCCGATTTGCCGAAACGCAGACGCGAGTCGATGTAAATGCCGTCTTCGGTTTGCTGGGCCGTGATGTAATCGGGAAAGCCCCACAGCGCCGAACGGATGACCCATGTAATCCGCCCCTCTGCCACGCTGCCCGCAAGCCGGGTGCTGCGCGGGGTGGCCATGGCAATCGCATCCAGCCGCTCCAGCCCCCCCTCTTGCGCGGGCAGCCGCAGAATCGCACCATCCATACGCGCGATCACCTCTCCCCAGCCGCCGCCATGGTCCCACGCATAAAAGCCGGATGGATCAACATGCCAGCGCGCAGGATCAGAGGGCGCGAAACGCACATAGGCCGCAAAGCCCAAGGCAAGGGCAACAATAAGACCAGCCAACAGGCCCATCAGCATTCCTTTCATCTGCGGTGCCGTGCCCAGTGATAGAGGCAAATCAGTTCATGCGCGACATGGGCACCGGCAATCGCAGTGGCCCCGGTGGTATCATAGGCAGGCGAAACCTCGACAATATCGCCGCCCACCATGTTGATGCCGGCCAGATCGCGCAGACAGGCCGCAGCCTGCCAGGTTTGCAAACCACCCCAAACGGGCGTGCCAGTGCCTGGCGCGGCAGACGGGTCCAGACAATCAATATCAAAGGTCACATAGGTCGGGTTTTGCCCCACGATCTCCTTGGCCCGCGCCACGGCATAGGCGCAGCCCTTTTCATGCACCGTGCGCGCGTCGATATATTCAACGCCCAGATAATCGTCGCAATGGGTGCGGATGCCGATTTGCACCGAGGTTTTCGGATCAATGATCCCGGTTTTCACCGCCTTGTAGAAAAACGTGCCGTGGTCGATGCGCTCCATGTCATCGTCTTGCCACAGGTCGGAATGGGCGTCGAAATGGATCACCGACATCGGGCCGAATTTCTCGGCATAGGCGCGCAGGATCGGCAAGGTGATGAAATGGTCACCGCCCAGCGTCACGGTTCCCGGCCCCGCCTGTAGGATTTTGCGGATATGGTCGGTCAGCAGGCCCGGAAAGCTGGGCGTATGCGCGTAATCAAAGGCAACATCGCCGTAATCGACAATCGCCATCTCCTCCAGCGGGTTTGTGGGCCAGCCATAGGGCGGATCAAACGGCTGCAAGGCGCTTGCCTCACGGATGGCGCGGGGGCCGAAACGCGTGCCGGTGCGATGCGTTACCGCCTGATCAAACGGCACGCCGGTGATCGCCAGATCAACGCCCGTCAGGTCTTTGGTATATTTGCGCCGCAGAAAAGAGGTTGCGCCCGCAAAAGCATTCTCGAACGCCAGCCCCCGCAAGCCTGCCCGCGTAAACGCGCCGTCCACTTCGTTCTTTGCATCTTCCAGCGCCATCGCCAGCCCCTTTATATCAAGCGTCGTTTGAAAGCCGGAGACGCGCCAATCCGAAGCGCGCAGAAAACGGCGCGGCGCGGATCATGTCAAGCCGATGCGTTACGACAAGGCCACGCCTCCCCGCACCAGACCATCGGCGACCTGCCGGATGGATTTTTCCAGCACCTCGGCCACGAAATCCACCTGCGCCTCTGTGATAATCAAGGGCGGTGACATCACGTTCAAATGCCCCATCGGGCGCACCAGCAGGCCCAGCCCCTCGGCCACATCCGAGATACGCTTGCCCACATCCAGATCTTGCGGCAGCAGGGTTTTGCGCGCCTTGTCGGCCACGTTTTCCACGCAAACCATCAGCTTGGAGCCGCGCACATCGCCCACCATGGGCAGGGCCTTCATCGCGGCCATTCGGCGTTCAAAATAGCCACCGACGCGGGTGGCGTTGCCCAGCAAATCCTCGCGCTCCATGATCTCGATATTCTTCAGCGCCACCGCACAAGACACCGGATGCCCGGAATAGGTGAAGCCGCTGGTGAACCAGCGATCGCCATCTGCCGCCATCGCCGCCCAGATCCGGTCTGAAAAGATCAACGCGCCCAAGGGGATATAGCCCGAGGTCAGCCCTTTGGCACATGTGATCATATCCGGCTGAATGCCGAACTGATCGAGGCTGGCGAACCAGTGGCCGGTGCGACCAAAGGCGGTGACCACCTCATCCGCGATAAACAGGATGTCATGCTTACGGCAGATAGCGGCCATGCGGGGCAGATAGCCTTCTGGCGGCACGATCACCCCGCCCGAGGCCTGGATCGGTTCGGCAAAGAAGCCGCCGATATTTTCCGCCCCCACCTCGGCAATCTTGGCCTCAAACTCCGCCACCAGATGATCGCAGAAGGCGGCCTTGTCCATGCCGTCGGGCGCGCGGTAGAAATTCGGGGCGCTGATGTGGTGGATGCCGCTTTCCTTATAGCGGAACTGTTCCACCCGGTCGCCATCGCGCAAGCCGATGCTTTGGCTCAGATAGGTAGAGCCATGATAAGATGATTGCCGCGCGATCACTTGGGTTTTTGCAGGCCGCCCCATACAGGTTTGATAATATTGCACCATCCGGTAAGCGGTATCCACCGCCGTAGACCCGCCAGTGGTGAAATGCACGCGGTTCAGATCACCCGGCGCGAGGCTTGCCAGCTTGGCCCCCAGCAGCGCCGATGGACCATTCGCCATATCGACAAAGCTGTTGGCAAAGCCAAGCCGCACTGCCTGTTCGGCCATCACCTGCCCGATTTCCGCACGGCCCAGCCCGATATTGGTGCACCACATACCGCCCACAGCGTCAAAATAGCGCCGACCTTCGGCATCCCAGACATGGCAACCCTCCCCCCGCGCCATGATCAATGAACCTTCTTTTTCAAACGGCCCGAAATTCGCCCATGGATGTAAGGAATGATCGCGGTCCATCTGCCACAAATCCTGCGGACTGGGTCCGTTTTTGGCGAAAAGGGCGGTCATGTTTGGCTCCGGTCATGGTTCCTGTTCCGGCTGATCCTAGCATTTTGATCAAATTTTTACCAGCCGGCCAAAGATACCAAAGGATGCGGTGACCCAGATATGGTGGTCTAATGGTTGAATGACCGCGATGCGTGGGGCAGCACCGCCCGATCTGATTCGCGAGAGGTAAAACGGGCCACTCCCGCCATTCGTTGATGCCCGCAGGCCTTCGGCCTGCAAGCATCGCCTCAAGGTTGGGCCGGGCCAGGATTTTCGAGACGAAAATCCCGGCGGCAGCGTCAGGCCAGAGGTTGCGCGCGTTCAACCAGCCGGGCAAAGAAGCTGGCCCCGATGGGGGCGGCCTCATCGTTGAAATTATAGGCCGGGTGATGCAGGCCCGCGCCCGGACCGATACCCATGAACAAATACGCACCGGGGCGCGCCTCCAGCATATAGCTGAAATCTTCGGACCCCATTTCGCGCGCGCCATTGGCCTCCACCGCGTCTTCGCCCGAAATCTCGGCGGCGACATTGGCTGCAAACTCTGCCTGTTCGGCATGGTTGATGGTGGCGGGATAGCCCCAATCATACTCCACCTTGGCCTTGACGCCATAGGCCATGGCATGGCCCTCGACGATCTCATGGAAGCGCCGCTTCAACAGCGCCCGCACTTCGGGGTCAAAGCAACGGATGGTGGCGCAAAACCAGCCATCCTCGGGGATGATATTGCTGGCCGATCCGGTGTGGATTTGCGTGACCGAGATCACCACCTCATCCAGCGCATAGGTGTTGCGCGGAATGATGGTCTGGATCGCCTGCACCATGCCGACGATCGCCACCACCGGGTCCACACATTCATGCGGGGTCGCCCCATGCCCGCCTTTGCCAATCACCGTCACCGTGGCCGTATCGACCGAGGCCATCAGCGCCCCCGGCGTGGTGGTGAAATGACCAAAGGGCACGCCGGGCGCGTTATGGATGCCATAGACCTGTGAAATGTTGAACCGGTCCATCACGCCTTCCTGCACCATCACCTGCCCGCCGCCGCCATCTTCCTCGGCGGGCTGGAACAGGAGCGCGACACGACCGGCAAAGCGGCGGGTTTCGCACAGGTATTTCGCCGCGCCCAACAGCATCGTCACATGGCCATCATGGCCGCAGGCATGCATTTTCCCCGGCACCGTCGACGCATAGTCCACGCCTGTTGCCTCGGTGATGGGCAGCGCGTCCATATCGGCGCGCAAACCAATCACCGGCCCCGCGCCTTGCCCGTTGATGATCGCCACAATACCGCTGGTGGCGATGCCCTCATGCAGCTCATCGACACCAAACGCGCGCAAGCGGTCGGCAATGAAGGCCGCCGTTTGGTGGCAATCAAACCGCAGTTCGGGGTGTTGGTGCAAATGCCGCCGCCATCCGGTCATTTCCTCGGCATATCCAGCAATGGCATTCAGGACGGGCATGGTCTACTCCTAAGTCGGCAAGATATGACCGCCACCTGACCGCAATTCGCAAGGAACCGCAATGGCCCCTGTTTCGCGCCCCCTCCCCCGCGCTCAAAGCGATGCGCTGATCGCTGACCCGAATGGCGGCTTGCCGCGCCTGCTGGAAATCATGGCCCGCCTGCGCGACCCCGAAACCGGCTGCCCTTGGGATATCGAGCAAAGCTTCGCGACCATCGCCCCCTATACGATTGAGGAAGCCTATGAGGTCGCTGATGCGATAGAGCGCGGGGCCTGGGCCGAGTTGGAAGGCGAGTTGGGTGATTTGTTGCTGCAAACCGTCTATCACACGCAAATGGGCGCCGAGGCGGGGCATTTCAGCTTTGAAAGCGTCACCGATGCGATTGCCGAAAAGATGATCGCCCGGCACCCGCATGTGTTTGGCGACGAGTCCCGCGATAAAAGCGCCGACCAGCAAACCGCGGATTGGGAACGGATCAAAGCCGCCGAACGCGGCCCTGCCCGTGTGCTGGATGGGGTGGCGCTTGGCCTGCCCGCCTTGATGCGGACGGTAAAGCTGCAAAAGCGGGCGGCGCGGGTGGGGTTTGACTGGCCTTCGACCGAGGAGGTTCTGGACAAGATCATCGAGGAATCCCGCGAATTGGTCGAGGCGCGCGAGACCCTTGGCCATGCCGAGCAGGTGGAGGAATTCGGCGATCTGCTGTTCGTAATGGCCAATCTGGCGCGACACCTGAACATCGACCCGGAAGAAGCCTTGCGCGGGGCGAACCAGAAGTTTCAACGCCGTTTCATGCGGATCGAGGATTTGCTGGCCGAGGCCGGGAAAACCCCTGCGCAAAGCGATCTGGCGGAAATGGACGCATTGTGGAACCGCGCCAAGGCCGAGGATAAGGCGCGCGGCAAGCCTGCGGGAACCTGATGCCCGCGCCTGCGTTACAAAGCGCCCCCCCGGCAGATTGCGGTTGATCCCACCACCCCGCCGCCCCACCATACCCAAACCAAGAGGGATTGAGACAATGACCACCGAACAGGCCATGCTTTTCGCCATTTTCGCCGTGCTGTTCGGAATGTTGATCTGGGGCAGGTTTCGCTATGATCTGGTTGCCTTTGTCGCCCTTCTGGTCACGGTTCTTCTGGGGTTGATCGACCCTGCGGCTGCCTTTGAAGGCTTTGGCCACCCTGCCGTGGTGATCATTGCGCTGGTGCTGATCGTGTCGCGCGGGTTGATGAATTCCGGCGCGGTGGAACTGATCGCGCGTTATGTGACAAAGCCTGACCGGGCGCTGCCTGTGCATATCAGCGTTATGGCGGTGGCGGGGGCGGCGCTTTCGGCGGTGATCAACAATGTGGCCGCGCTTGCGCTGTTGATGTCGCTGGATATGGATGCGGCGCGCAAGGCCAAACGCGCGGTGTCGCTGTCCCTGATGCCGCTGTCTTTTGGCACGATTCTGGGCGGCATGATCACCCTGATTGGCACGCCCCCCAATATCGTCATCGCGCAATACCGCGAAGATGCGCTGGGGCAGCCGTTTTCCATGTTTGATTTCGCCCCCGTTGGGCTTGCGGTCGCCATCGCCGGCATCACCTTTGTCGCGCTGATCGGCTGGCGGCTGATCCCGTCACGCCCCGATGCGCAAGCACTGGACGCCGAGGCCGGACTTTATGTCGCCGAGGCGCGGGTGACAGAGGACTCCAAGGCCATCGGCCAGACGCTTGGCGATCTTTATCCGCTGGCAGATGACAATGACGTGGTGATCCTTGGCCTTGTGCGGGGCGGCAAGCGCCTGCCCGGCCTGTCGCGGCACCGCGAAATCCAGAAGGGCGATTTTCTGGTGCTGGAAGGCGACCCCAAGCAAATCGAGGCGATGATGGGGGCCGCCGGGCTGGATACTTTGGGCGTGGGTAAACACGGCGGCTTGATGGGCAAATCCCTTAGCCTGGTAGAGGCGATTGTGCCCGAAGATGCGCGCGTGGTCGGGCAATCGACGCTGGGCCTGCGCTTGACCCGCCGCCATGGCGTGACCCTGCTGGGCATCTCGCGGCGTGGCAAGCAGGTGCGCGAACGGGTGCGCCGTTTGCCGATTGAACCGGGCGACCTGCTGCTGCTGATCGGACCAGAGGAAAATATCGCCACCGCTTGCGGCTGGCTGGGTGTGCTGCCCTTGGCCGACCGGCGGCTGGAGGTGTTGCAGCGCAGCAAAGCCCTTGGCGCGATTGGCATTTTCATGGCCGCGATTGCGCTGTCGGTGCTGGGCGTCACCTCGCTTGCCATTGCCTTGGGGATCTGCGTCGTGGCCTATCTGGCGCTTGGCCTGATTGGCGGACGCGATTTCTATGCGCTGATTGAATGGAAGGTAATCGTGCTTCTGGCCTGCCTGATCCCGGTGGGTGCCGCGCTGGAAGATACAGGCGGCAGCCAGTTGATCGCAGAACTGATTGTCGGCCAGACCATGGGTCTGCCCGCTTGGGGCGTGTTGATGGTGTTGATGATCATCACCATGACCCTGTCGGATTTTCTGAACAATGTCGCCACCGCACTGATTGCCGCCCCCATCGGCGTCAGCGTGGCCAATGCCATCGGGGCCAACCCCGACCCGTTTCTGATGGGGGTCGCTGTGGCCGCCTCTTGCGCCTTCCTGACCCCGATCGGGCATAAGAACAACACCATCATCATGGGGCCGGGCAACTATCAGTTCGGCGATTACTGGCGCATGGGCCTGCTGCTGGAAATCATCGTGATCGCGGTGGCCGTGCCCACCATCACCCTTGTCTGGCCGTTCTGACCTGCCGAATTTTTTTCCGAGTATATCTGTCAGGTATTGACCAAAGTAAAATAGTCAGGTTTAAGACGGGCAATCGAACCGATGAAATGAGGTCTTTCATGTCGCTGCGTCTTTCTGCCCTTGCCCTTGCCTTGGGCTCCATCGCCCTGCCCGCCTTTGCGGATGAGGTGAACATCTATTCCCACCGCCAGCCAGAGCTGATCCAACCGCTGGCCGATGCGTTTACCGCCGAAACCGGCATCGACGTGAACATCGCCTTTGTCGATAAAGGCATGGCCGAACGTCTGGTGGCCGAGGGCGACCGTTCCCCCGCCGATCTGGTGCTGACCGTGGATATCGCGCGGCTGACCCAGATCGTCGAGGCAGGGGTGACGCAACCCGTCACCTCGGACGTGCTGACCGCCAATATCCCCGCCAACCTGCGCGATGCGGATAACCAGTGGTTCGGCCTGACCTCGCGCGCGCGGATCATCTATGCCTCCAAGGACCGCGTGGCCGATGGTGAAGTGACCACCTATGAAGACCTCGCCTCGGACAAGTGGAAAGGCCGCATCTGCTCGCGCTCGGGCACCAATGACTATAATGTGGCGCTGCTGGGCGCGGTGATTGCGCATCACGGCGAAGATTATGCGAAAACATGGGCCGAAGGGCTGAAAGCCAACCTCGCCCGCAAACCCGCAGGCGGCGACCGGGATCAGGCCAAGGCGATCTGGGCCGGGGAATGTGATATCGCCATTGGCAACACCTATTACATGGGCCAGATGGTCAATGACCCCGAACAAAAGGCTTGGGCCGATGCCGTGCGCATCGTGTTCCCGGTGTTCGAAGGTGATGGCACCCACCTGAACGTCTCGGGCGTGGCGATGACCAAAGCGGCCCCGAACAAGGACGCGGCGCTGAAGTTCATGGAATGGCTGTCGGGCGATGCGGCGCAGAAGATCTATGCCGAAACCAACCACGAATTCCCGGCCAAACCCGGTGTCGAACGCTCGGTCCTTGTGCAAAGCTGGGGGGATTTCACCGCCGACAGCATTGATCTGACCGTGGTTGCCAAGGCCCGCCCGGCGGCGCTGCGCATCATGGAAGAGGTTGATTTCGACGGCTGATCCGGCCAGGACCACCACGGAAAACGGGGGCCATGTGCCCCCGTTTTGCATGTGCCCGTGCCAGTTTTCATGTATAGACATTTTCGCGGTCTTAGGGTTCTCTGCCCCCGAAACAAAAGGAATTGCACCATGGCCCCGCGCAAAATCATCATCGACACAGACCCCGGCCAAGACGATGCCGTGGCCATCCTGCTGGCGCTGGCCAGCCCAGAGGAGATTGACGTGCTGGGCATTACGGCGGTCGCGGGCAATGTGCCGCTGCCGCTGACCGCCAAGAACGCACGGATCGTCTGCGAACTGGCCGGCAAGCCGGGCACAAAGGTTTTCGCGGGCTGTGACGCGCCGTTGAAACGCAAGCTGGTCACGGCGGAACATGTGCATGGCAAGACCGGTCTCGATGGCCCGCAACTGCCCGAGCCGAAGATGGCGCTGCAAGCGGCGCATGGCGTGGATTTCATCATCGACACCCTGCGCCGTGAACCCAAGGGCAGCGTGACGCTGTGCCCGCTTGGCCCGCTGACCAATATCGCCACCGCCTTTCGCCGCGCGCCGGATATTGTGGAACGCGTGCAGGAAATCGTGCTGATGGGTGGCGCGTATTTTGAGGTGGGCAACATCACCCCCGCCGCCGAATTCAACATTTACGTTGACCCGGAAGCCGCTGAAATCGTGTTCAAATCCGGTGTGCCGCTGGTGGTGATGCCGCTGGATGTGACGCATAAGGTGCTGACCACCGCGCCGCGCATCCAAGCCTTTCGCGCGATGGGCACCGAGGCCGGGCGCATGGTGGCCGAATGGACCGATTTCTTTGAACGCTTCGACAAAGAGAAATACGGCTCCAATGGCGCGCCCCTGCATGACCCTTGTGTGATTGCATGGCTGTTGCAGCCGGGCCTGTTCAAAGGCCGTCATATCAATGTGGAAATCGAAACCCAGTCAGAGCTGACGCTGGGCATGACCGTGGCCGATTGGTGGGGCGTGACAGACCGCGCACCCAATGCGGTGTTTATCGGTGATGTGGATGCCGATGGCTTCTTTGCCCTGCTGACCGACCGGATCAGCCGGTTGTAACAGCCTGCGCCGCATCAAGGGCAGGCAGCACCACGCTGAACGTGCTGCCCTTGCCCTTTTCGCTGGCAATCTTCAACCGGCCCCGATGCCGGTTCAGGATATGTTTGACAATGGCCAACCCCAGCCCGGTGCCGCCCTTTTCGCGCGACCGATGCGCATCGACCCGGTAAAACCGTTCGGTCAGGCGCGGCAGGTGGATCGCGTCGATCCCCTCGCCCTGATCCACCACATCCACCCGCAGCACAGGCAGCCGCAACACCGGATCGCGCGGATCGCGCGTCAGGCGCAGATACACGGTTTTCTCGGCGCCGCCATATTTGATCGCATTTTCAACCAGATTGGCGAACACCTGCACCAACTGGTCACTATCGGCCAGAACCATTGCGCCCCGCTCTGCCTCGACCACCACCTGCACGCGCCCAGCTTCCGCCACTGGGCGCAAATCGGCCACGACCCGCGCCAAAAGTGCGGATAGATCAAGCGCTTGCGTCGGGCGCACGCGTTCCTGCGCCTCTACCCGGCTAAGCGACAGCAAATCCCCCACCAGCCGGTTCATCCGCCCCGCCTCTCGCGCCATCACGCCCAAAAACCGATCCCGCGCCGCAGCATCGTCACGCGCGGCCCCTTGCAAGGTTTCGATAAACCCCAGCAGCGCCGTCAAGGGCGTCCGCAATTCATGGCTGACATTGGCCACGAAATCGCGGCGCATCTGGCCGATCTGTTCCTGCTCGCTGATATCCTCAAAGGCGCAAAGCGCGCTGCTTGGCAACGGTGTCACGGTGACGCGAAACACCTGCTCTGCCCCGCCGTTTTGCCGGTTGAAGCGCACCACCGCAGCAGCATTCCCGCCAAGCGCCGCGTCAATTGCCTCGGCAAGCGCGGGCTGGCGAAAGGCCGTCAGATACAGCCGCCCCGCCAGTTCTGCCCCGAAAATCGCCCGCGCCGGGGCGTTTTGCGCGTCAATCCGGCCCTCGGCCCCGATCAGAACCATGGGCAAAGGCACACCATCCATGAACGCCTGCGCGCTTTTCCCGTCCATTCGCTTGGCTCTCCCCTTGCCGCTGCCGGTGCCACAGTGCCGCCTGCGCCCGGTGATCACAAGATCCTTCCTTGAAGCCAATAGCGCGGCGGTGTATCGGCTGGATGACATTGTAACGATCGCCCTGCCGCCGGGTTTTCCGGCACCTACCCCCCAACCTTATGTTCTGATGGCAGGCCCCGGCTTGCCCGTTTCCGGCTTTGTGATGAACCTGCAAGCACCGCCCCAAAGGCCCTTTGGCACCGACACCGCATTGCGCGGCAAAACGCTTTTATGCCTGGGCTTTGCCCAAGCTCTCAGCCTGCCTGACACCTGCCCATATGCGTCTGTGCATGCCTTTCCTGCCTTGACCCCGGCCCTTCTGGCCCAATATTTGCCCGATGCCATCGCCCTGCCGCTGTTCGGGGCGCAAGCGGATGCCAGCACACAGCTGCACCTGCTGCGGACCATGGGCTTTCGGGGGCGGTGCTTTGTGCTGGCCCCGCGCCTGCCCAACCCCAAACTGGTGCTGGCAGAATTACGGGCCGAAGCACCGGGGCTGCGCATCGCGCTATTGGCGGCCCAGCCCTAGGGGCGCGCCCCGGCTTAGCCCCAATCCAGCACAACCTTGCCCGACAGGCCTGACCGCATGGCGGCAAACCCTGCCTCAAACTCATCAACCTTGAAGCGATGCGTGATGACGCGGCGCACATCCAGCCCGTTTTCCAGCATCGCAATCATTTTATACCATGTCTCGAATATCTCGCGACCATAGACGCCCTTGATGGTGATCGCCTTGAACACGATCCGGCTCCAGTCTACCGGGCTTTTGCCGGGGGGGATGCCCAGCATGGCAATACGCCCGCCCATGGTCATCGCCTCAATCATCTGGTCCAACGCCGCCTGATTGCCCGACATTTCCATGCCCACATCAAACCCCTGTTTCATCTTCAGCCGTGGGATCACATCGCGCAGATCCTCCTGCGTTACATTCACCGGCACCACATCGGCAACCTGAGACGCCAGATCCAGCCGCGCTTGGTTCACATCCGTGATCACCACATGCCGCGCGCCGACATGCCGCGCCACCGCAGCCGCCATAATGCCAATCGGCCCCGCCCCGGTGATCAACACATCCTCGCCCACCAGATCAAACGACAGTGCCGTATGCACCGCATTGCCCAAGGGGTCCAGAATGGCACCAATC
Source organism: Pseudorhodobacter sp. E13 (assembly GCF_003991405.1). GTDB lineage: Bacteria > Pseudomonadota > Alphaproteobacteria > Rhodobacterales > Rhodobacteraceae > Pseudorhodobacter. Next base: position 282,698 of record NZ_RPEN01000156.1, on the reverse strand, counting down.
TCATCATCAATCGCATCGGGCAAGGGCACCACATTGAACGCAGGCAACCGCAGATATTCGGCGAAAGCGCCCGGCTCATTCACACCAATCCCCCGTGTCGCCGGGTCCAGATGAAACTTCCCCGCCCGGCTCTGGCGGCTTTGCTTGCCAATCAAATGCCCCTCACCCGAACAGCGCTGCCCAATCGCCAAACCTTCGACATTGCGGCCCATCTCCACAATCTCGCCCGCAAACTCATGCCCCGTCACCAGCGGCACCGGCACGGTTTTCGCGGCCCAGTCATCCCAGTTCCAGATATGGATATCGGTGCCACAAATCCCGGTCTTGCGGATGCGGATCAGCACGTCATCCGGGCCAATCTCGGGCACGCCCCGCCGTTCCATCCACAATCCCGGCTCTGGCCGCGCCTTCACAAGGGCTTTCATATCATTGCGCATCACAGCACCCCCACCGCTTTGCCTGCCTTGGCAAAGGCCTCCAACCCAAAGTCCAGATCGTCCCGCGTCAGTGCTGCGTTCATCTGCGTCCGTATCCGCGCGCGCCCTTTTGGAACCACAGGGAAAAAGAACCCTGCCACATGCACCCCGCGCTGCCCAAGCTCAGCCGCCATCGCCTGCGCCAACCGCGCCTCGCCCAGCATCACCGGCACGATCGGGTGTTCACCGGGCAACAGATCGAACCCCGCCGCCGTCAAACCCGCCCGCCAATAGCGCGCGTTGTCAAACAGGCGCGCACGCAGATCATCCGCCGCCTCAACCAGATCCAGCGCCGCCAACCCCGCCGCCACAATCGCAGGCGGCAAGGCGTTCGAGAACAGGTAAGGCCGCGCGCGCTGACGCAGCAGGTCAATCACCCCCTGCGGCCCGGCGATATAGCCCCCCAAGGCCCCGCCCAGCGCCTTGCCCAACGTGCCGGTAATCACATCCACCCGCACCCCGAAATGCGCCGGCGTCCCGCGCCCCTGCGGCCCCATGAAGCCCGTGGCATGGCAATCATCCACCATCACCAACGCGCCATAAGCATCGGCCAAAGCGCGGATGTCCGGCAGCTTTGCCAGATAACCATCCATCGAAAACACCCCATCGGTCGCGATCATGATAAACCGCGCCCCCGCCGCCCGCGCCGCAATCAACTGTGCCTCCAGATCGGCCATGTCGGAATTGGCATAGCGATAGCGCCGCGCCTTGCACAAGCGAATGCCATCAATGATCGAGGCATGGTTCAGGCTGTCCGAAATCACCGCATCCTCTGGCCCCAGCAAAGGCTCGAACAGGCCGCCATTGGCATCGAAACAGGCCGCAAACAAAATCGAGTCTTCCTGCCCCAAAAAGCCCGCCAAGCGCGCCTCAAGCTGGCGGTGCAAATCTTGCGTGCCACAAATAAACCGGACCGAGGCCATGCCAAAGCCCTGCGCGTCCAACGCCTTATGCGCCGCCGCAATCAGGTCAGGATGATCCGCCAAGCCAAGGTAATTATTGGCACAAAGGTTCAGCATCCGCAGCCCCTCCATCTCCACATGCCCGCCCTGCGGCCCGGAAATCAAGCGCTCGCGCTTGGTCATCCCCTCCGCCTCGATGGCCGCAAGCTCCGCCGCGATATGAGTCAAGAATTCCGACATGACAGATTCACCTCCGTGTTAACGGATATTTCGCATAAGCTCTGCAATCCGTCAATATAAAGGATTAAAATCCATCATAACGGATTCATCTATTCAAAAATATCCCGGGGGAAGCGGATTTGCGCCAGCAAAACCGCTTGGGGGCAGCGCCCCCGGGCTACGTGTGTCCCATTCGAAACGGTCAAACCGCGCTCAACTGCCCTGCACAATCAAAATCGCGCGGGCGGCGCGGCCGCTTGCTTCATGAATAGCATGGGCGCGGTCGGCGGCATAGCGTGCGGTATCGCCTTGGCCAATCTCGGCCTCCTCTGCCCCTGATTCCACACGCAAAGCACCTTCGATCACGGTCAGATGCTCGCGGCAGCCCGGCGAATGCGGGGCCGAAACAAGGCTGCCCCCCGGCTGAAAGCTCAGGTCATAAACCTCATGATCGCCCACGGTTTCGGCTGGCGACAGGATACGAATGCGGACCCCCTTGCCATGCCCCGTCATCACCGGGGCGGCAGCTTCGCGTGTCACTTCGATTCCCGGCGCGGGCTTGGCTTCCAGCAAACCGGCGAAATCAACACCCAACGCCTGCGTCAGGTTCCACAGCGTCGCCACGGTCGGGCTTGATTCGCCCCGCTCGATCTGGCTGACCATGGACCTGCTGACCCCGGAAATTCCCGCCACGGCATCAAGGCTCAGGCCTTTGGCCTTGCGTGCCGCCCGCAGGCGTTCGGCCAACCTGTCTGTGATGCTTTCACTCTCGCTCATGCCGCAGCCAACCCCATCGCCAATCCCATCGCCAGAAATCACGCCCAATGTCGCGCGCAAAGCCAAGGCGCGTCAATCGCCTCAGTGACCAAACTCAGGAAACATATGGGAAAGCCCGTTCAGGGGGCCAATCTGAAAATGGTCGGGGCGATAGGATTTGAACCTACGACATCCAGTTCCCAAAACTGGCGCGCTACCAGACTGCGCTACGCCCCGACACAAAGCAACCGATGGTCGCTTGGCGGCTTCCTACAGAAAGCCGATCCGATTGAAAAGCCTTATTGCGCCTCACAGGGCCAAGCGGCTGTCGATTGTTCCAAACCGGGATGGCGCAGCAGCGCACCCGGCGTGATTCCCAGCTTTGCCGCCAAACCGCCATTGATTTCCAGAATCGCCAGCACATTCGGCCCGCCGTCGATCCCGGTTTCATCATGCGGGATGGCATTGGCATGCACATGGGTCACACGCCCGGTGGCATCTGCAAAGACCATATCCAGCGGAATCAGTGTGTTCTTCATCCAGAACATCGCGCGTTGCGGGCGTTCATACAGAAACAACATGCCCGCTGATCGTGCCATCTCCTCGCGGAACATCAAGCCTTTGGCCCGCGTGGCTGGGTCGGCGGCCACTTCCACCGTGAACCGCGCGGCCTGCCCATTGGTCAGGCGAATATCGACCGTGCTGTCGGAACAAGCGGCCTGCGCACTGACCGGCACCGCAAGCGCCAAGGCCAGCGCAAGACCAAGGCGCTTCATTTCGCCGCCTTTGTGGCCGCGTCCCAAGACAAGACCTGCGCGGCCATCTGGCCCCGCTTGCCTTCGACAATCCGCAAACAAACCGCTTCTCCTGCGGCGAGATCGGCAAAACCCGACATGCGCAACACCTCGATATGAATGAACACATCATCGCTGCGGCCATAGACATTTGCAAAGCCAAAACCTTTGCCTTTGTCGAACCATTTGACCCGCGCCGGTTCCAACGGGCAAGCCGCGATCTGTTCGGCGGTATAGCTGTTGCTTTCGCCAGCCATCAAGAACCCGGCCCCTTCGGGCGGGGTGATGGACACCACTTCGACAGCCTGCACCCCGCGTTGGGTCTGCTGCACCTTTACCGTGATCTCGGCCCCATCGGCCACAGTGCTTTGCCCAAAGTTCCGCAACACATTCGCATGCAACAAAACATCGGACCCTGTCTCATCAGACAGGATAAAGCCAAACCCTTTGACCGGATCAAACCATTTCACACGGCCATGAACCTGCGTCATGGCCATTTCTTCGTCTTCCATAACAGAGCCTCTTCCCCAGATTTAGCCCTCGTGCGTCTGTTCTGTTGGAACAGTCGCGCAGGTTCAAGAGCAAATCATCGCACGCACGCACAATTCCCCCTGCGCATGCGCACAGGTCAAGGGTTCAAGCGATTGATATCCCACGGGTCACTTACACTTTTACGCGACCAACGAAAACGATCATGCAACCGGAAGGCACCATCGGCCCAGAACTCGATTTCGGTCGGAATGATTCGAATCCCACCCCAGAACGGCGGGCGTTTGGGGTTGGGGCCATGCGTGGCCGTCACTTTGGCAACCTCGGCCATCAGGGCCGTGCGCGATGACAAAGGTTGCGATTGCTGCGAAGCCCAAGCCCCCAGCCGGCTTTTGAGCGAGCGGGACGCGTAATAGGCATCCGCCGCCGGGCCTTCTTCGCGTTCGGTGAGGCCGCGCACGCGGATCTGGCGGCGCAGGCTTTTCCAATGCATCACAAAGGCGGCCTTGCCCGCGCCTGCAATCTCTTGGCCCTTGCGGCTGGTGTAATTGGTGTAAAACACAAAGGCGGCGGCTTCGATATCTTTCAGCAAAACCATGCGCGCATTGGGCATACCGTCGGCATCCACCGTGGCAAGAGCGATGGCATTGGGGTCGTTCGGCTCTGCCTTTTCGGCCTCGGCCAACCAGTCGCGGGCCAAGGCAAAAGGGTCATCCCCGGCGAAAATTCCTGTCCGATCCATGCGCTGCTCCCTTTGGCGATGTGGCGTTGTGCAACCCTAGCCCGCCCCGCGCCAAGGGCAAGGGGCGAAGGGCCGCACGCCAGCACCGCATCCCGGCGCCACGCCCCCACCCCGCCGCCCAAGCCACGAGACTTGATGCCGCAGGGCGGATCGCCTAAACCAGCGCCTTACCATATACCGAAAAACAAGGGGGACAGTATGGCCGGACTAATGGCAGGCAAGCGCGGGCTGATCATGGGGCTTGCGAATGACAAGTCCATCGCCTGGGGCATTGCCAAGGCCTGCGCCGATCAAGGTGCGGAAATGGCGTTCTCCTATCAGGGGGAGCAGTTGAAAAAGCGGGTGGAACCGCTGGCCGCCTCTATCGGCTCCTCTGAACTGTTCGAATGTGATGTGACGGATGAGGCCTCGCTGGATGCGCTGTTTGCCCATCTGAAAGATATCTGGGGCACCGTGGATTTCGTGGTCCATGCCATCGGCTTTTCCGACAAGAACGAATTGCGCGGACGCTATGTCGACACCGGGCGCGATAACTTCATGATGTCTATGGATATTTCCGTCTATTCCTTTACCGCTGTCTGCCGCCGCGCCGCCGCCATCATGAAGCCGGGTGGCAGCTTGCTGACGCTGACCTATTACGGCGCGGAAAAGGTGATGCCGCATTATAACGTCATGGGTCTGTGCAAGGCCGCGCTGGAAGCATCGGTGAAATATATCGCCGAGGATCTGGGCAAGGACGGCATCCGCTGCAACGCCATCTCGGCCGGGCCGATCAAGACGCTGGCCGCCTCTGGCATCGGTGATTTCCGCTATATCATGCGCTGGAATGAGCTGAACTCCCCCCTGCGCCGCAATGTGACGCAAGAGGAAGTCGGCAAGGCCGCTGTCTATCTGCTGTCCGATCTCGGCTCTGGCACCACGGGCGAAAACCTGCATGTCGATGCGGGCTATCATGTGGTGGGCATGAAAGCGGTGGATGCACCCGATATCGATGTGGTGACGGCCAAAGCCCAAAAAGGCGCGGAATGACGCCAGAGCCGTTTCTGGCTCTGGTTGCGGTCCTCACCCCGGCGATCCTGTCGCCGGGGCCAAGCATTATTGCCGCCACGCAAATGGCCTTGGCCCAAGGCCGCGACAAGGCGCTTCCCTACGGTTTGGGGCTGGCCTTTGGCGCCTCGCTCTGGTGCTTGTTTGCACTGTTTGGCATGGCGGTGGTGTTCAAGCTTTATCCCGCCTTGTTCCAGGCCGCCAAAATCGCGGGCGGGCTTTATCTGCTTTACATGGCTTACGGCTTGCTGCGGGCCGCCCGTGCCCCCTTGCCCCAAGCGGCAGAGCGGCGCTTTGGCAGCGGTTTCGTCGGCGGCGTGATCCTGTCGCTGTCGAACCCGAAACCTGCGCTGTTTTATTCCGCGGTGATCCTGACGCTGTTCCCTGATCCGCATGGGGTGACGATGCTGTCAGCGATCTATGCCACGGCGCTGACGACAGAGCTGTTCTGGTATTCCGTCGTCACCCTGTCGATGTCGACCAACGCGATGCGCAAACGCTACCTTGCCGCGAAGTTCTGGATTGACACATCCGCCGCCGTAGCCCTTGCTGCCCTTGCCGTTTTGCTGATTTTCAACCTGTAAAGGCCCCGCCATGACGCTTGCCGCCTTCCTTGCCGTTGCTTTCCTGCACCTTATGGCCGCCATCAGTCCCGGCCCCGCCGTCTTGATGGCCGCACGCACCGGCGTCACCGAAGGGCTGCGCACCGGCACCTTTCTGGCCTTTGGCATCGGCGCGGGTGCCGTGATCTGGGCCATGGCGGCACTCTTTGGCCTTGCGCTGGTGTTCCAAGCCGCCCCCGCCTTGCTTTGGGGGCTGAAGATTGCGGGTGCGGCTTACCTTATCCATATGGCCTGGTGCATGTGGCGCGATTCGACCAAACCGCTCGATATGGCACAGACCACCAGAACACCCCGCAGCGCCGCCTCGGCTTTCCGGCTTGGCCTTGTCACCCAATTGGCCAACCCCAAGCCTGCCGTGCTGTTTTCCGCCATTTTCATCGGCACCGTGCCGCCCGAAACCCCGCTTTGGGTTTATGCCGCCCTGCTGGTCGTGGTGTTTCTGAACGAAGCGCTGTGGAATATCCTCGTTGCGCGCATCTTTTCCTTTGAGCGGACGCGCAGCGGCTATATCACCCTGAAAACCCTGATCGACCGGGTGTTTGGCGGTATGCTTGCCTTGCTCGGCCTCAAAATCGCCGCCACCTGATACTGCCACCCGTTCCGCAACCTGATCTGCGCCCCGTTCTGAGACCTGACCAAAGAGGACTGCCATGACCGACCGTTTGCCCCACGAAAAAGGCTTCCACATTTCGTGGGATCAGATTCACCGTGACGCCCGGGCGCTGGCCTGGCGGCTGGATGGAAAAGGCCCCGACAATGGCGCGTGGAAAGCGGTGGTGGGCATCACCCGCGGCGGCCTCGTGCCTGCGATGATCGTGGCGCGAGAGTTGGATATCCGCATGGTCGATACAATCTCGGTCAAAAGCTACAACCACCAAAGCCGCTCCGAGGCAAAGGTGATCAAAGCCCCGCAAGCCGATATGATGGGCGATGGTGAAGGCATCCTGATCGTTGACGATCTGGTCGATACCGGCAAAACGCTGGAACTGGTGCGCGCGCTTTATCCAAAGGCGCATTTCGCCACCGTCTACGCCAAGCCGCAGGGCCGCCCGATGGTGGAAACCTTCATCACCGAGGTCAGCCAGGACACCTGGATTTTCTTCCCCTGGGATATGGCGCTGCAATATGTCCAGCCCTATCGCGGCACCGACTAAGCGCCGCTTTCCCCCGGCCCGCCGCACCGCTTCGGGCCGCCCCCCTCTCCTTGACCAGCGGAGCCTGCGATGATCCACCCCCTCAACCCCGCCATGGCCGCCACCGATGCCCCCCCGGTGATGGAGGCGCGGCGTTGGCTGGATGGCGTGGTTTTCCCCGCAGACCGCCCGCTGATCAACGTCTCCCAAGCCGCCCCGGTGGACCCGCCGCCCCTCGCCCTGCGCCAGGCGATTGCCGAGGCCGCGCTGACCAATGACGCCGCCCATCTTTATGGTCCTGTGCTGGGCCTGCCCGCCCTGCGTGCCGAAGTGGCGCAGCAATGGTCAACCGCCTATGGCGGCACCATCCGCGACACGCAAACCGCCATCACCCAAGGCTGCAATCAGGCCTTCACCGCCGTGATGTCGACCCTTGCTGGCAAAGGCGATGAGGTTATTCTGCCAACCCCTTGGTATTTCAACCATAAAATGTGGCTCGATATGCAAGGCGTTGCCGCCGTGCCGCTGCCCTGCGGGCCGGGCCTGATCCCGCAGGCATCGGAGGCCGCGGCATTGATCACCCCGCGCACCCGCGCGCTGATCCTTGTCAGCCCCAACAACCCCGGCGGCGCCGAATACCCCGCCGAAACCCTCGCGGAATTCATGGCGCTGGCCCGGTCGCGCGGCCTTGCCCTCATCGTCGATGAAACCTATCGCGATTTTGACAGCCGCACCGGCGCGCCGCATGGCCTTTTCACCGATCCGGATTGGGCCGACACGCTGATCCACCTCTACAGCTTTTCCAAAGCCTACCGCCTCACAGGCCACCGCGTCGGCGCGGTCGTCGCCTCCGAACAACGCCTGTTCGAAGTCGAGAAATTTCTCGACACGGTCGCCATCTGCCCCAGCCAATTGGGCCAGATCGCCGCCCTTTGGGGCATGCAAAACCTTGGCGATTGGGTCGCCTCCGAACGGCTGGAAATCCTCGCCCGCAAAGACGCCATGCTCAAAGGCTTTGCGGATCTGCCAAACTGGAAACTGCTCGGCTGCGGCGCCTATTTCGCCTATGTCGAACACCCCTATCCGATGGCCTCCAACGATTTCGCGAAATGGCTGGTCAGCAACGCCTCCCTCCTCACGCTGCCCGGCACCATGTTCCAACCCACAGGCTCCGAGTCCGGAAAACGCCAGCTTCGCATCGCCTTCGCCAATATTGATACCACAGGCATCGCCGAACTCTTCCGCCGCCTGCGGGCGATCCAACTCTAACGCGCGCCCCTACCTTCATCTATTTAAAAATATCCCACGGGGGGTCTGGGGGGCGTGAAGCCCCCCAGCGCGTGCCAATGCTCGCTTGCCCCCGGCAAATGAACCCCCTAGATAGGTTCAAACCGTTTTTCAAAGGCACTCTCATGGCAAAAGACGACGAAACCACACCCCGCAAAAAAGGCAAAGCCACCAGTATCGTTGTCTGGGCGCTGATGGCCATGCTGGTGCTGGGCCTCGGCGGCTTTGGCATCACCAATTTCGGCGGCGGCCTGACCACGATCGGCAAGGTCGGCGACCGCGAAATTGACGTGAATGATTACGCGCGTGCCTTGCAACAAGAGGTGAACGCCCTTTCCGCCCAGTTCGGCACGCAATTGTCCATGCAACAAGCGCTGGCCTTCGGGCTGGATCAGCAGGTGCGCCAGCAATTGGTCAACACCGCCGCACTCGACAATGAAACCGACCGCATCGGCCTGTCCGCTGGCGATGCCCGGATTGCCAAGGAAATCACAGACGCCGCCACTTTTCGCGGCCCCTCGGGCCGGTTTGACCGCGAAACCTACCGCTTCACGCTGGAACGCAACAACCTGACCGAGGCGCAATATGAAACCCGGATGCGCGAAGATCTGGCCCGCGCCTTGCTGCAAGGGGCTGTCACCGGTGGCTTCACCGCGCCGCAAGTGCTGACCAACACACTTTACGCCCATATCTCGGAACGCCGCGCGCTGAAACTGTTGCGCCTGTCGGCTGCCGATCTGCCAACCCCCGTTGCCGCGCCGACCGACGACGACATCAAGGCCCATTACGAGGCCAATATCGCGGAATTCACCGCGCCCGAGGCCCGCCGCATCACCTATGCCGCCCTTTTGCCGGAATCCATCGCCGACCAGATGCAGGTCGACGAAGACACGCTGCGCAAACTTTACGATGAACGGATCGCCGAATTCGTCCAACCCGAACGCCGCCTTGTCGAACGCCTCGTGTTTCCGACCGAAGCGGCCGCGGCTGAGGCCAAAGCCAAACTGGATGCCGGCACCAGCTTTGAAGACCTTGTGACCGAACGCGGTGTGAAACTGTCCGATATCGACCTTGGAGACCGCGCCGAGGCCGATCTCGGCGCCGCAGGGGCCGCTGTTTTCGCGCTGGAGGAACCGGGCGTCGTTGGCCCCTTCGCCTCAGACCTTGGTCCGGCGCTGTTCCGCATGAACGGTATTCTGGCTGCTGAAAACATCAGCTTTGAAGAGGCCCGCCCCGATCTGGCCGCCGAACTGGCCACCGATGCCGCCCGCCGCGCCATTGCTGACCAGATCGAAGCCATCGACGACCGGCTGGCCAGCGGTGCCACGCTCGAAGAGTTGGACAGCGAAACCGACATGACCACAGCCGTGATTGATTTCACCGACGAGTCCAACGAAGGCATCGCAGGCTATCCTGAGTTCCGCAAAGCCGCGACCGAGGCTCAGGAAGGCGATTTCCCCGAAGTGATCACGCTGGAGGATGGCGGGATTTTCGCGCTGCGTCTGGATGCGATCGTGCCCCCCACCCCGATCCCGCTTGACGCAGCACGCGACGCCGTTGCCGCAAGCTGGACACAAGCCGCAACCACCAAAGCCCTGTCGGACCTCGCGGTTGAGATCAAATCCAAGGTCGAGGCCGGTGCCGCGCTGGGTGGCTTTGGCGTGACAGAGGTGATCCCCGATGTCGCCCGCTCCAGCACCATCGCCGATGCCCCCCCAACCGTGCTGACCACCTTGTTCACCATGGACGCAGGCCAGACCCGCGTGATCGAGGAAGGCGCCTTTGTGGCGCTGGTGCAGGTGGAAACCATCACCCCCGGTTCCGGCGAAGGCCCAGAAGCCGAGGCACTGAAAGGCGCGATTTCGGCGCAGGTGGAACAGGCGCTGGCACAGGATGCCTTTACGTTGTTCACCAATGCACTGACGCAAGAGGCAGGCATCACGATGGACAATGCCGCCATCAACGCCGTTCACTCGCAATTCCAATAGGCGCAGACCATGGCACAGCTTACCCCCGATTTCGCCAGCTTCGAGGCGGCATGGAACCAAGGGCGCAACCAGTTGGTCTATGCCCGTATTGCCGCCGATCTGGATACGCCTGTCTCCCTGATGCTGAAACTGGGCGAGGCGCGCGGCGATACGTTCATGCTGGAATCGGTAACGGGTGGGGAAATCCGGGGCCGCTATTCCGTTGTGGGGTTGAAGCCGGATCTGATCTGGCGCTGCCGGGGTACCGGGGTCGAGATCAACCGCGAGGCGCGGTTTGACCCTGCTGCCTTTCAACCTTTGCCCGAGGCCCCGCTGGACAGCCTGCGCGCCCTGATCGCCGAAAGCGCGATCGACATGCCCGCTGACTTGCCCGCCATTGCGGCAGGTCTGTTCGGTTATCTGGGGTATGACATGATCCGGCTGGTTGAACATCTGCCCAATGTGAACCCTGATCCCTTGGGCCTGCCCGATGCGGTGTTGATGCGGCCTTCGGTGGTGGCAGTGCTGGACGGGGTGAAGGGCGAAGTAACCGTCGTCGCCCCTGCATGGGGCTCCTCCGGGCTGAGCGCGCGCGCGGCCTATGCCCAAGCGGCCGAACGCGTGATGGACGCCCTGCGCGATCTGGACCGCGCCCCCCGCGCTGACCGGGATTTCGGGCAAGCCGCACCCGTGGGTCCGGCTCAGTCGAATTTCACCCATGCGGGCTATTTGCAAGCGGTTGAAAAGGCCAAGGATTACATCCGCGCGGGTGATATCTTTCAGGTCGTGCCCAGCCAGCGCTGGACGCAAGAGTTCACCGCCCCGCCATTTGCGCTTTACCGCAGCTTGCGGCGCACCAACCCGTCGCCCTTCATGTTCTTTTTCAACTTCGGCGGCTTTCAGGTCATCGGGGCCAGCCCGGAAATCCTTGTCCGGCTGCGCGATGGCGAAGTCACCGTGCGCCCCATCGCAGGCACGCGCAAACGCGGGGCCACAGCCGAAGAAGACCGCGCCAATGAGGCGGATCTGATCTCGGATCAAAAGGAACTGGCGGAGCATTTGATGCTGCTGGACCTTGGCCGCAATGATGTGGGCCGGGTCGCGAAAATCGGCACCGTGCGCCCGACCGAAGAATTCATCATCGAGCGTTATAGCCATGTGATGCATATCGTCTCGAATGTCGTGGGCCAGATCGCCGAGGGTGAGGATGCGCTGTCGGCACTGCTGGCGGGCCTGCCTGCGGGCACCGTGTCCGGCGCGCCCAAGGTCCGCGCGATGGAAATCATCGACGAGCTGGAACCCGAAAAGCGCGGTGTTTATGGCGGCGGCGTCGGCTATTTCGCCGCCAATGGCGAGATGGATTTCTGCATCGCGCTGCGCACGGCTGTGTTGAAGGACGAAAAGCTGTATATTCAGGCCGGGGGTGGCGTTGTCTATGACAGCGACCCGCAGGCGGAATATGAGGAAACCGTGAACAAATCCAACGCCTTGCGCAAAGCAGCAGAGGATGCGGGCCTGTTCACCTCGGGCAACCGCTAGAGCGTTTCGCGGTCTACCTGATACATCGCCTACCTGATACATCGGGCATCATCAAACGCGTTGAAATCTTCGATTTCAGGCAGCCTTTGGTGTCTCAAGTATAACGCGAAACGCTTTAAGCGTTCCGTCCACATCAAAAAGGGGCGCTGTCAGCGCCCCTTTATCATGTCGGGCCATCGGCTTTATTGCGCCGTCATCGCCGCCGAGGATGGCGCGATGGCCACCGTGGCCGCGCGGCCTTCGACTGCCCATTCCAGCAGCGCTGCAACCGTTTCGGGCCGGGTTTGCCCCGCCACCACCACGCGCCCATCCTGCGCCGCCTTGAAGGCCGCCCGGTCCAGATAGCGGCGGATAATCGGGGCGGATTCGCCTTCGGCATCCAGCGCGCGGAAGATCACGGCACTGCGCATCCCGTCGCGCCGCGCGATCTGCGAGGCGGCGTTCAACCCGCGATCCCATGTCATCACGCCACGCCCCTGATCGGCCACCAGCGCCAGAACCTGCGCGGCCAGCGTGCGATTGCCCTGAAAGCCGCCGCTGGGCATATCAACCACCGCCACTGCCTCAGGCAGCGCCGCTTGCATCGCCTCAAAGCTGACCGAGAGGTCGGACGCATTTGCCCCGGCAGGAATTCCAGTGACCAACATCAGCACCTCTTGCCCCGCTTCGCGGTAGATTTTCGCAGCAAGTGCTGCATCGGCCTGCGTCGGATCAATCACGAAAGACACCGGGAACGGGATTTTGGCCAAGGCTTCGCGGTCCACATCCGGCCCACCGGTATCTTGCAGCAGAATGGTGAAAAGCGGTTTGTTTTCAGGGTTCTCAAAGGCGCGGGCAAAGCGGTCAATCGCGGGAAGGCTGGCATCATCCACCACCAAAGCCGCAGCACCTCCATTGCCTTGCGCCACATCGGCTGCCGGCGCGGGCGCGGCCTCTGTCGCGCTGGTGATGCTGGGCAGACGCCCGGTGCGCACGCCTTCGACCTTGCCGACAAAGCCCGGCTCTGGCCGGGCCGGGGCGGCGGCTGCGACCTGATCGGGCGCAGGGTCAGCCTCGGGGGGCATCGCCTCGTCCACGACGATGACAATCTCTTCCTCGGCCTGCTCTGGCTTGGCCATATCGGCGGCGACCATTTCGGGGGCGGGGGGCGGCAGATCAGCCCCTTCCGGCGCGGTATCTGCCAAGCTGCGATCTGGCAGTTCGGCGACACGGCTATCGGTCTGCACGGGCGGCACCTCTACCACGTTTGGCACATCCGGCGCCGGGACCAATGCGGCAGGGGCAGCGGCATTGGGGGCGGTGGTCTGCACCTCGGGGATGGCAACGGTTTGGGTATCAGGCGCGGGGTCGGCACCGGCGGTATCGGGTGCCAGCCCTTGCGGTTGTTTGGGAACGCTTGCGCTGCCCGAGGGCGCGGGCACCATCGGCGCCGCACCAGAACCCGCCGCAGTTGCTGCGAAATCAGGGGCGGCATCCAGCGGCTGACTGGGGGCCGCATCCTGCGCGGCACTGGTCGCCGCATCCTGCGGCAGGGCTGCGACGACGGTTTCCGTCGCGGGCACATCAGCCTTGTCAACAGGTGCGACCGCAGGGTCCGCCTTTGGGGCCTGCGCCGCATCTAAGCTTTTGGCTTGTTCGGCAACCTCCACCGCGACGGGCTGCGCCTCAGTTGGCGCATCGGCCAATTCGGTGCCGGACACATTGGCCATTTGTGACGCCACGACAAGGCCAAAGCCAGCCACCACCGTGCCCCACGCTGCCCCGCTCAAAAAACCACGGCTCACCCGCAACCCTCCTGCCTGCTTCTTGTCCGGCCGAGGCAGAAAAGGGTGGGTTTCCCTTGACGCCCTGTCACCGCTCGGCCCATGTATAGCGCGAGGACGAACCGGGTTCACCCCCAAACAGACATCTTGAGGCACGGGCTGGGCAATATGCTGCTTTTGATCGACAACTATGACAGTTTTACCTACAATCTCGTGCATTATCTGGGCGAATTGGGCGCGGATGTGCGGGTTGTGCGCAATGATGCCATGGATGTGCAGGCCGCAATGGCGCTGCGGCCCGAAATGATCGTGCTGTCCCCCGGTCCTTGTGACCCTGCGCAGGCGGGAATCTGCTTGCCGCTGACCCTTGCGGCGGCTGATGCGGGCATTCCCTTGCTGGGGGTTTGCCTTGGGCATCAAACCATTGGCGAGGCTTTTGGCGGCAAGGTCGTGCGCTGCCATGAAATTGTGCATGGCAAGATGGGGTCGATGCATCACAACGGCACCGGGGTGTTCGCGGGCCTTCCCTCGCCTTTCCTCGCCACCCGCTATCACAGCCTGGTGGTGGAGCGCGACAGCCTGCCCGATTGTCTGGAAGCCAATGCCTGGCTGGAAGATGGCACCATCATGGGCCTGCGCCACAAGAGCCTGCCGATTGAAGGGGTGCAGTTTCACCCCGAAAGCATCAAATCCGAACATGGCCACCAGTTGCTGCGCAACTTCCTGAACCGCGCGAAGGAGCCTGCATGAGTGACCGCCTCAAACCTCTGATCCATGCCGCCGCTGACCGCGCCCTGACCAGGGACGAGGCCGAGGCCGCCTTTACCACGCTGTTTGACGGCGATGCCACGCCCGCGCAAATGGGCGGTTTGCTGATGGCCCTGCGCACGCGCGGCGAAACCGTGGATGAAATTGCCGCCGCCGCTTTCGTGATGCGCAGCAAATGCAACCCGGTCAAAGCCCCCGCAGGCGCGATGGATATCGTCGGCACCGGGGGCGATGGCAAAGGCACGCTGAACATCTCGACCGCCACCGCCTTTGTCGTGGCGGGGGCCGGGGTTGTGGTGGCCAAACATGGCAACCGCAATCTCTCGTCCAAATCCGGTGCTGCCGATGCGCTGACGGAAATGGGGCTGAATGTGATGGTTGGCCCTGCCGTGGTGGAACGCTGTCTGGCCGAGGCCGGGATCGGCTTCATGATGGCGCCGATGCACCACCCTGCCACGCGCCATGTTGCCCCTGTCCGGCTGGAACTGGGCACCCGCACCTTGTTCAACATCCTTGGCCCGCTGACCAATCCGGCAGGGGTGAAAATGCAACTTACCGGGGCCTATACCCCCGACCTGATCCGCCCGATGGCCGAGGTGCTGCTGGCGCTTGGCTCTACTTCGGCTTGGCTGGTGCATGGCGGGGATGGCACGGATGAGCTTTCCATCGCGGCCCCGTCAAAAGTGGCGGCGTTGAAAGATGGCGCGATCACCGAATTTGACGTGCATCCCGAAGATGCGGGCCTGCCCGTGCATCCGTTTGAGGCGATCATGGGCGGCAGCCCGGCGGAGAACGCCGCTGCCTTCCGCGCCTTGCTCAACGGCACATCTGGTGCTTACCGCGATGCGGTGCTGCTGAATTCCGCCGCCGCCTTGCTGGTGGCGGGCAAAGCCGCCGACCTGAAATCCGGGATCGAAATGGCCCGCAGCAGCATCGACAGCGGTGCCGCCCGCGCCCGCGTGGATGCCCTCGCCCGCCTGACCAACGCCTGAGACGGCCCCTAAATGCAATGACCCAAGATGATCGGCCCTGACCATGTCCACCATCCTAGACCGTATCAAAACCTATAAGCTGGAAGAGGTTGCCGCCCGCAAAGCCGCAAAATCGCTGGCGGCGCTGGAGGCCGAAGCCGCCGAAGCCGAGGCCCCGCGCGGGTTTTGCGAGGCGCTGCGCGCGGCCTCTACCCAAGGCTATGGCCTGATTGCCGAAATCAAAAAGGCCAGCCCTTCCAAAGGCTTGATCCGCCCGGATTTTGACCCACCCGCCTTGGCCCGCGCCTATCAGGCCGGGGGGGCGACCTGCCTGTCAGTGCTGACCGATACCCCGTCTTTCCAAGGGGCAGACGCCTTTCTGACCGCCGCCCATGACGCGACCGAATTGCCCTGCCTGCGCAAGGATTTCATGTATGATCCCTATCAAGTGCTGGAGGCGCGCGCGCTGTCTGCCGATTGCATCCTGATCATCATGGCCTCGGTCTCCGATGCCCAAGCGCAGGAACTGGAATCCGCCGCCTTTGATCTGGGCATGGATGTTCTGATCGAGGTGCATGACGCCCCGGAACTGGAACGCGCGGCGCTGCTGAAATCGCCGATGATCGGCATCAACAACCGCAATCTGCACACCTTTGAGGTGACGCTGGAAACCACGCGCCAACTTGCCCGCCGCGTGCCCGAGGATCGGATGATCATCTCGGAATCCGGGCTGTTCACGCCTGATGATCTGGCCGATGTCGCCCGTTTTGGCGCGCGCAGCTTCCTGATCGGGGAAAGCCTGATGCGCCAACCCGATGTCGAGGCCGCGACCCGCGCGATCCTTGCCAAGCCGCCGTCAACCCAAGGGGGGCTGTGAATGGCCGAAAACCCGCTGACGCATTTTGACGCCGCGGGCCATGCCCATATGGTTGATGTCTCGGCCAAGCCGGTGACAGCGCGGATCGCGGTGGCGTGCGGGTCGGTGAAGATGGCCCCCGAAACGCTGGCCATGATTACCGACGGTCGCGCCGCCAAGGGCGATGTGCTGGGGGTTGCGCGGCTGGCAGGGATCATGGGGGCCAAGAAAACCGCCGATCTGATCCCGCTTTGCCACCCCTTGCCCATCACCAAGGTCGCGATTGACCTGCGGGCAGACCCAGGCCTGCCCGGTATCGTAATTGAGGCCACAGTGAAAACCGGCGGCCAGACCGGGGTGGAAATGGAGGCGCTGACTGCCGTTTCCGTGGCCGCCCTGACCATCTATGACATGGTGAAAGCCGTTGATAAGGCGATGGAAATCACCGCTGTCAAGCTGCTGCTGAAAGAGGGTGGCAAATCCGGCCGCTATGAGGCTGCCCCATGATCTCGGTCGAGGAGGCGCTGGCGCAGGTCTTTGCGCTCGTCTCGCCATTGGCCACGGAAAGCGTGGCTTTGGCGCAGGCCAATGGCCGCGTGATGGTCACACCTGCCCTTGCCACCCGTGACCAGCCGCCCTTTGTCGCCTCGGCGATGGATGGCTATGCCACCTGCGGCCCCACCGCCCCCGGCGCGGTGTTTGATGTGGTAGGCGAGGCCAGCGCCGGGCATGGCTGGCACGGCAGGCTTACCCCCGGTCAGGCTATCCGCATCTTTACCGGCGCGCCCGTCCCACCAGAGGCAGAGCGCGTGGTGATCCAAGAAGACGTGATCCGCGATGCAGACCACATCACCCTGCGGGACGGGATGGACAGCGCGCTGCATATCCGCGCCAAAGGGCAGGATTTTCGCAAGGGCGACGCGCTCTCTCCCCGCCGTCTGCGCCCGGCCGATCTGGCGCTGCTGGCCGCGATGAATGTGCCCAGCGTGAACGTCACCCGCCGCCCCGTTGTGGCACTGATCGCCACGGGGGATGAGCTGGTGATGCCGGGCGAATGCCCGCGCGACGATCAGATCATCGCCTCCAACACCTTCGCGCTGAAAGCCATGGTCGAGGAAGCCGGCGGCATCGCCCGCATCCTGCCCATCGCCCGCGACACCGAGGCCAGCCTGCACACGGTGTTTGATTTGGCCACCAGCGCCGATCTGATCGTGACCATCGGCGGGGCCTCGGTCGGCGATCATGATCTGGTTGGCAAAGTCGCGGCAGACATGGGGATGCAGCGCGCGTTCTACAAAATCGCGATGCGCCCCGGCAAGCCGCTGATGGCGGGCCGCCTGCGCGGAGTGCCGATGCTGGGCCTGCCGGGAAACCCTGTGTCTTCTGTGGTTTGCGGGCATATCTTCATGTTGCCGATGCTGCGCGTCCTGCTGGGCCTGCCCGCCGAAGCGCCGCAAATGCACCAAGCCGTTCTGGCCGCTCCGCTTGGCCCCAACGGCCCCCGCGCCCATTACATGCGCGCCACAGTCTCGCCCCCCGCCACCCCCGGCGCGCCGCCGCAGATACAGGCGTTTGAGCGGCAGGATTCCGCGTTGCTGGGCGTGCTGGCACAAGCCAATGCCCTGCTGCTGCGCCCTGTCGCCGATGGGCCACAACCGGCGGGCAGCCTTGTGTCCTATTTGCCGATTTAGCCATAAAGGCTTGACACAAACCAAGAACATGGGCAGAACAGGCAGGCAACCTTCAGGAAGGGGATCGCCGATGCTTACGCGCAAACAGTTGGAATTGCTGGATTTCATTCGGGTTCGGATGGATGCCGAAGGCGTTCCGCCGTCTTTCGACGAAATGAAAGAGGCGCTGGATCTGCGGTCCAAATCCGGCATTCACCGGCTGATCACCGCATTGGAGGAGCGTGGCTTCATCCGCCGCCTCGCCCATCGCGCCCGCGCGATTGAAATCGTGAAACTGCCCGAGGCGATGGAACGCCCCGGTTTCGTGCCCAAGGTCATCGAAGGCGACAAGGTTCCGCAACCGAGATCCGCGATGCCTGTCAGCGCGGTGGACGCGATTGAACTGCCCGTGATGGGCCGCATCGCAGCCGGTGTTCCGATTGAGGCGATACAGGACGTGTCGCATCACATGGCAGTTCCCAGCTCCATGTTGTCGGGCAGCGGCCAGCATTACGCGCTGGAGGTGAAGGGCGATTCGATGATCGACGCCGGGATCAATGACGGCGATATCGTCGTCATCCGCGAACAGACCACGGCCGAGAATGGGGATATCGTGGTGGCCTTGGTCGATGATTCCGAAGCCACGCTGAAACGCTTTCGCCGCCGTGGCAACATGATCGCGCTGGAGGCGGAAAACCCTGCCTATGAAACCCGCGTGCTGCCGGATCATCAGGTCAAGGTGCAAGGGCGTCTGGTCGGGTTGATCCGCAGCTACTGACAGCGGAGGCTCGCCTTACCGCTTTGCCGCCTGCCGTGCCTCTGGGCGCGAAATGTAAAACCGTGCGGCATGGCGCGTGCCCGTCCACATGCGGCTTTGCGTCTTTGTCGGCTCTGCCCGCAGCAGCCCTCCTTCCTCGGCCCATAGGGCGAGTGGCCCGGTCTGGCGCAGCTTGCCTGCGTCTATTATCTGGCACCCCGCGGGCGGCGCCCCTTCAGCCCGCGCGCCAAGAATGACCAGATCGGCCTGCGCACAGGCCTTGTCCAACTGGGCCAACCCCGCTTTTCCCTTCAGATGGGCAATCTGCCAGCCGGCAAAACCGATGTGGCGCAGCCCTGCTTTCCCCTCAAACCCTGCGCGCGCCGCCGCCCCCGCTTGATCCGCCATATCCCCGTCGTTTTCCAACCACTGCCGCGCGGTGAACCCGGCCCCTTTCTCAACCGAAAGCACCCGGCCTTGGCCAAGGCTGACCCCGATCAAGCCACCATCCGCGCTGACCAGGATCGGCGGGCGCTCTTGTTGCGCCCAAAGAACAAAGGCCACAGCCATCGGGGCCAGCCCGGCAAATCGCACCGGCCCGCGCCACAAGATCAACCACAGCGCACCAAGCGCCATGACCGGCAGCACCGCCGCCTGCGGACTTGGCACCGCCCGCACTGCGCCTTCCCAGCCCGCAACCGTTTCAGCCACCCATAAAATCCATTCCGTGCCCTGCCCCATCACCCACAGCGCAGGCCCCTCAAGCCCGAAGGGCGACAGCAGCGCCGCCAGCACCGCCGCAGGCATCACCGCAAGGCCCATCACCGGCACCGAGATGACATTGGCAAGCAAGCCATATTCGGCAATCCGGTTGAAATGTGCCGCCGCCACCGGGGCCGTCGCCATGCCCGCCAGGAAAGAGGTAAACACAACAGTCCCCGCCGCGGTTGCCCAAGCCGGAAAGCGGTGGGCCTGCACGCGCCCACGCAAGGCCGAATAGCCTGCAATCAAGGCCACCGTGGCCGCGAAGGACATCTGAAACCCCGGTTCCAACAGCGTTTCGGGCTGGGCCAAAAGCAGCACACACGCTGCCAGCGCGACCGACCGCAAGGAGAGCGCCCGCCGGTCAAACAGCACCGCGCCCAGCATCACCGCCACCATGACAAAGGCGCGTTCGGTCGCCACATTGCCGCCCGACAAAGCCAGATAGAACGCCCCCGCCCCCAAGGCACAGCCCGCCGCCAGCTTCTTCGTATTCACCCGCAGCGCAACGACTGGCAGCAGCGCCAGCCCATAGCGCAACGTGGCAAAGACAAAACCGGTCAGCAAGGCCATATGCAGCCCCGAAATCGCCAGCAAATGCGCAAGGTTCGCCGCGCGCAGGTTGTCTTGCGCGACACGGCTTATCCCGGCACGATCCCCAGTGACCAAAGCGGCGGCAAAAGCCCCCGGATCGCCTGCAATCCGCGCCTCTACCGCGTGGCGCAGATGGGCGCGAAAGCGGTTGATCCATTGCGCGCCGGGTTCCGGCGGGGCCAGCATCAACACAGGCACCCGCGTATAACCCACGCCCCCAAGCCGATCAAAAAACGCCATACGGCGGAAATCAAAGGCCCCCGGCTCCACCGGGCCTTCGGGGGCAGAAAGATGCGCAGTTGCAAGAATCGTTTGCCCCGGTTCGGGCGTGAAAAACCCTTGGGTGCCATGCAGCGAAATCCGCACCCGTTCTGGCAAACGCTCTGGCGCTGTGCGTTCCAGCACCACGCGGTCCAGCGTCAGCCTGATCTGGTCGGATTGGGAACGGTCGACCAGAATAATCCGCCCCTCCACCGCGCCGTAATAGCGAAAGCCAAGGATCGGCGCCTCTACCCAATGCGCCCGCGCCCCGGCGGCCAGCACCCCCAGCAGAACGCACAGACAGACCACGACAAAGGGTTGCGCCATCTCTGGCCCCCAGCGATGCAACGCCAGCCCCGCGCAGAACGCCGCCGCCAGCGCCGCATAATGCCACGGCACCGGTTCCTGCGGCAGCGCAAACCAGATGCCGATGCCCATGGCGATCAGCACCGGCACCCATGCAAACAGGATGCCCCGCGCCTCTGCCAGCGCGAGAAGCGGCATCCGGGCCCATGCGATCACCCTGCCCACCTTGTTTCCGACCCCGCGATTGCCTAGACACGAGGGCAACCCTACCTCTGACTTGGTTTCTGAAAGGTTAATTCCCCATGACTGCTGCGCGCCCCGTTGTCACCCGCATCGCCCCCTCGCCCACGGGCTACATGCATATCGGGACGGCCCGGACCGCGCTGTTCAACTGGCTGTTTGCGCGCGGACGTGGCGGGAAATTCCTGCTGCGGATTGAAGATACCGACCGCGAACGCTCCACCCCCGAGGCGACTGACGCGATTTTGCGCGGCATGACATGGCTGGGCCTTGATTGGGATGGCGAAGCGGTCAGCCAGTTTGACCAAAAAGACCGCCATGCCGAGGTGGCGCATGAGATGCTGGCGCGAGGTGCCGCCTATAAATGCTTTGCCACGCAAGAGGAAATCGAAGCCTTCCGCGAGGCGGCCACGGCCGAGAAACGCTCGACCCTTTACCGCAGCCCGTGGCGCGATGCCGATCCCGCGACCCACCCCGACGCGCCCTATGTGATCCGTATGAAAGCGCCGCAGACCGGCGAAACGGTGATCGAAGATGCTGTTCAGGGCACGGTAACGTTCCGCAACGATCTGCTGGATGACATGATCGTCCTGCGCTCTGACGGCACGCCGACCTATATGCTGGCGGTGGTGGTGGATGATCACGATATGGGCGTGACCCATGTGATCCGGGGCGATGACCATTTGCAGAACGCCGCGCGGCAGACCATGGTTTACGATGCGATGGGCTGGGAGATTCCGGTCTGGGCGCATATTCCGCTGATTTTCGGGCCGGATGGCAAGAAACTCTCCAAGCGCCACGGTGCCACCGGGGTCGAGGAATATCAGATCATGGGCTTTCCGGCGGCGGGGATGCGAAATTATCTGACCCGGCTGGGTTGGAGCCATGGCGATGACGAATTCTTTACGACTGAGCAGGCAAAAGAGTGGTTCAATCTGGAGGGAATCGGCCGCGCCCCGGCCCGGCTCGACTTCAAGAAACTGGAAAACCTGTGCGGTCAGCATATTGCAGCAAGTGATGATGCTGCGCTGCTGCATGAATTGGAGGCATATTTGCAAGCGGCCGGTGCAGCCCCCCTGACGGATTGGCAGCGTGACAACCTGTCACGCGCCATGTATTGCCTCAAGGACCGTGCCAAGAAGTTCCCGGAACTTATTGAAAAAGCAGAATTTGCGCTGAATTCGCGCCCCGTGGTGCCGGATGAGGCGGCAGCAAAGGCGCTTGATACAGTATCCCGTGGTATACTGAAATCATTGACGCCGCAGTTGCAAACTGCTACGTGGACCAAGGAAATGCTGGAGCCGATTTTAACCGAGGCAGCCGCCGCCCATGGCATAGGTTTCGGGAAACTGGCCGCCCCCTTGCGTGCAGCCCTGGCCGGACGCAGCGCGACACCCAGCGTTTACGATATGTTGCTTGTATTGGGCCGGGATGAGTCTGTCGCCCGTTTGGAAGATGCCGCCGCTGGTTGAGCGATGCGGACCTGCCAATCGGCGCCGACCCCCCGCTGAGGGATACTGAATTTCCGCCCCGCGCAACCAGCGCAGGGCGTCAACCGAAAAGAGGGATGATCATGGCAGACACAACGGGAACGGCAAAGTTAACCTTCGGCGATAAATCCATTGATCTGCCAATGCGCTCGCCCACCCTCGGCCCGGATGTCGTTGATATCGGCAAGCTTTATGCGCAGGCCGATATTTTCACCTATGATCCCGGCTTCACCTCTACCGCCGCATGCGAAAGCGCGATCACGTTCATCGACGGTGACAAGGGCGAATTGCTGCACCGGGGCTACCCGATTGACCAATTGGCCCAGCAGTCGCATTTCCTTGAAGTCTGCTACCTGCTGTTGTTCGGGGAACTGCCGAACAAGGCTGAGATGCTGGATTTTGAGCATCGCGTTACCAATCACACCATGGTGCATGAACAGATGCACAACTTCTTCCGGGGCTTCCGCCGGGACAGCCACCCGATGGCAACCATGGTGGGCGTTGTCGGCGCGATGTCGGCGTTTTACCACGACAGCCTTGACATCAACGACCCATGGCAGCGCGAAGTTGCCGCCATCCGCATGATCGCCAAACTGCCCACCATCGCGGCCATGGCCTATAAATATTCGGTCGGCCAACCCTTCGTCTATCCAAAGAATTCCCTGAATTACGCGTCAAACTTCCTGCATATGTGCTTTGCCGTTCCCTGCGAGGAATACAAGGTGGACCCGATCCTCGCCAAGGCAATGGACCGGATCATGATGCTGCATGCCGACCATGAACAGAACGCCTCCACCTCGACCGTGCGTCTGGCAGGGTCTTCGGGCGCGAACCCCTTTGCCTGCATCGCGGCGGGGATTGCCTGCCTTTGGGGCCCGGCGCATGGTGGCGCAAACCAAGCCTGCCTTGAAATGCTGCGCGAAATTGGCACCGTGGATCGCATTCCAGAATTCATCGCCCGCGCCAAGGATAAGGATGACCCCTTCCGCCTGATGGGCTTTGGCCACCGTGTTTACAAAAACTTCGACCCGCGCGCGACCGTGATGAAGGAAAGCGCCGACGAAGTGCTGGAACTGATGGGCATCCATAACAACCCCACCCTGCAAGTCGCCAAGGAATTGGAGCGGATCGCGCTGGAGGATGAGTATTTCATCTCTAAAAAGCTGTATCCGAACGTCGATTTCTATTCCGGCATCATTCTGGATGCGATGGGCTTCCCGACCTCGATGTTCACCCCGATCTTTGCGCTGTCGCGCACCGTGGGCTGGATTTCGCAGTGGAAGGAAATGATCGGCGACCCCACCCAGAAAATCGGGCGTCCGCGTCAGCTCTATATCGGTGAGCCCTATCGCGATTACGTTCCGGTCGACAAGCGCTAAGCCTATGGCAAAACTACAAAACGGCGGTCCATCGGGCCGCCGTTTTCACGTGCCGTCCAACCCGTTCAGGCGGCCATACAGGGCCGGACGGCGATCACGGAAAATCCCCCAGCTTTCGCGCAACGCCGCCACCGCCGCCAGATCAATCGTCGCGGTAATCACCTCTTCGCGGTTGCGGCTGGCCTGTGCCAGATGCTGGCCCTGATGATCCGCGATGAAGGATGAGCCATAGAAATCCACGGCAACGCCTTCGGGGGCCACCTCTTGCCCGATGCGGTTGGAGGCCATGACCGGCAGGATATTACCCGCCGCATGGCCCCGCATCACCATGTCCCAATGCGGCTGGCTGTCATATCCGGGGCTGGCGGGTTCTGATCCGATGGCGGTGGGGTAAAGCAACATCTCGGCCCCCATCAAGGCCATGGCCCGTGCTGCCTCGGCGAACCATTGATCCCAGCAAATGCCCACACCGATGCGGCCAAAGGCCGTATCCCACACCCGAAACCCCGTATCGCCGGGGCTGAAATAAAACTTCTCCTCATAGCCCGGACCCTGCGGAATATGGCTTTTGCGGTAATTGCCCAGCACGCGCCCATCGGCATCAATCATCGCCAGTGCATTGAAATGCGCCTGCCCGGCCTTTTCGAAATATGACAGCGGCAGCACCACCCCCAATTCCCGCGCCAGATCGGCAAAGCGCGCGATCAGCGGATGGCCCGCCATCGGGGCTGCGAGTTTGAAATACTCGGGCCGTTGCGTGATGCAGAAATAGGGCGTGGCGAACAGCTCTTGGATCAGGATAACCTGCGCGCCCTGCCCTGCGGCCTTGCGCACCAAGGCTTCGGCACTGTCGGCATTGGCGGGCAAATCCCACGAGCAGGCAAATTGGGTGGCGGCAAGGGTTACGGGGCGCATTGGCAAATCTCCGGTCAGGTTTTGCCATCATGGCGCGCGGGCACAGGCTTGCAAAGCCCCGCCGCGCGTGGAACCTTGGCCCCAGCGACCAGACAGGAGCACCGATGCCCCGATTTGCCCAAAGCCCCGCCGACATCCCCAGCCGCGAGACGCTTTTGTCGATGTCCGGCCTTGCCTTCATGCAGGCGATGCTGGCCGATGACGTGCCCCACCCGGCCATCGCGCAGCTTATGGGCTACCATCTGGCAGAGGTATCGCCGGGCCGCGTCTGTTTTCGCGGCAGCCCCGGCCTTGCCCATACCAACCCTGTGGGTGCAGTGCATGGCGGTTGGTATGGCACCTTGCTTGACAGTGCCTTGGGCTGCGCGGTGATGACGGCCGTGCCGCAAGGGCGTTGGTATACGACCTTGGAATATAAGGTAAACCTGACCCGCGCGCTGCCCCTTGACACCGAGGTGATTGCCGAAGGCATCCTTGACCATGCGGGCCGGACCACAGCCACCGCCCATGCCAGTATTCGCGGCGCGGCGGATGGCAAGCTTTACGCGACGGGCACCACCACCTGCATCATTCTGGGGGGCTGACGCGCCTTAGGGCTGGCGCAGATTTCCCGACACGATCTTGGGCGTTCGGCCAAAGCGAGAGCGGCGCAGCAAAGCGGTGGGGTGCAAATGCTCCGACGGGTCGCGCCCGATCCGGCGGCGCTTGCGCAACAAAAACACCGCACCAAAGCCGCGCCAAGTGCCCACCATCGGCGCATCCGGGTCGCAGGGAAACCGCGCCTGCCAGCCTTTAGGTAATTGCATGCCACAAGCCTCCATCCGCTCCAGCATCCAGACCAGCGGGATATTCGCCAAAGGCCGCGCCTTTTTGTAATTGCCGATTTGCCCGCCCACATCGGCATGGGCCCCCCGAAACCAGACCTGTTCCACATTCCCGGCCCAATTCGGTGGACAGGTCCAAAGCACGGGATCAAACACCACCCGCGTCTCATTCATTGCCAGCGCGTGAAAGCCGTGTTTGATGGAATGGCCCAGCGCGTGGTTGTGAAAGGCGTGTTCATGCTCGGTCAGCATCCACAAGAAGGGCAACCGCATCCCCAGCGCCTTTACCGTATCCCAGACGCCGACCATCTCAATCGGGACGGTGGGGTGACAGAATTCCCGCGCGAAGGCTTTGGCGGCATGGCCCTGCGGATCAAGCTGATAATGGCGGTAAGCAAGCTGCACATTGCGTTCGGTGGCACAATCACGCTTCAGCAGCCCCACCTGATCAATCGCCCCGGCAAGCGACCGCACGGCATAGGCCCCGCGCGAATAGCCCAACAGGTAAATCCGGTCGCCGGGCATGTAATGGCTGGCCAGATAGCCATAGGCCCGCCGGATTTGCCGGTTGATGCCGCGCCCTTGCGCCACATCGGCAAGCTGCGCCCAATCCACCCATTGCACGCCCGGTTCGTAATACAGCCGCCGCTGCAACCTTGGCCCGGAATCGCACAGCAGCTTGAACACCAGCCCCGCATTGGTTTCATAGCCCGGTTCCAACGAGGATAAGGTGCCATCGAGGATGATGATATGATCCACCGCACCACGCCGCGACACGGCATCCTGCGCAGGCGCATCAGTCACGACGGCAGGCGTGCTGCGCAACCAAGACCGAAGGCGATTAAAGATTGTCAGCGTCCCCTCCATCCCGAACCGTTGCCTTTAACCATGACCATACACGGGAAGGCGTAAACGGCATCTGAATTTTGCTGACCCCATGTTGCGCCATCGCATCCGACACCGCATTCGAAATCGCGCCGAGTGAACCGACAGTCCCCGCCTCGCCGCAGCCTTTCATGCCCAGCGGGTTGGTGGTCGATGGCACGGGTTCGGTGGCAAACTGAATCATGGGCAGATCTTGCGCGCGCGGCATCGCATAATCCATGAAACTTGCTGTGAGGAGTTGGCCAAAGTCATCAAACACCGCGTTTTCCATCACGGCTTGGCCAAAGCCCTGCGCCACGCCGCCATGCACCTGCCCTGCAACCAGCGCGGGGTTGATCATATTGCCGAAATCATCGACCACGACATAGCGATCCAGCCGGAGATGCCCGGTTTCGGGGTCCAACTCCACCTCGGCCAGATGCGCGCCATTGGGAAAGCTGCCTGCCTCCAGCGTGATGGTTTCGCGGTGCGACAGCAAATCCTCGCGCCCGGCTGCCCGCGCCCGCTCCGCCGCTTCGATCAGCGTCAGCCGCAGGTTGGACCCCGGCGCGCCAAAGCGGCCATCGTCAAAGGCGACGCCTGCGCCCAGCTCACCTTGCAGAAACGCCGCAAAAGCCGGGATCATCTGCGCCACTACGGCCCGCATCGCGGTGCCCTGCACGGTGACAGAGCGCGAGCCCCCGGTGCCGCCGCCCTTGGCGATTCTGTCGCTGTCACCCTGCACCACGCGTATCAGGCCCGGATCAATTCCGGTCTGTTCCGCCAGCATCGCGGTGTAAACCGTCTCATGCCCTTGACCGTTGGATTGGGTGCCGACGAACAGCGTCACCGTGCCATCGGCCTCATAGACGATTTGCGCGGCTTCGGTCGGGCTGCCAAGGATGCTTTCGATATAGCAGGCCAGCCCGCGCCCGCGCGTCAGCCCCTTGGCCGCCGACCGTGCCTGCCGCGCGGCATAACCTTGCAGATCAGCCTCGGCCTGCAAGCGATTCAGAACACGGGTAAAATCGCCCACATCAATCGTCAGCCCGTTGATCATCTTATAGGGAAACGCCCGCACGAAATTGCGCGCCCGCAGCGCAAACGGGTCCAGCCCCAGCACCCGCGCGGCATTGTCCATCGCACATTCCAGCGTCATGATCGCCTCGGGCCGCCCCGCGCCGCGATAGGCATCCAGCGGGGTCGTATGGGTGTAAATGCCTTGCGCGGTCAACAACGCTGTCTGAATATCATAGCAGCCGGTAAACACCTTGGAAAACAGCTCTGACTGGATGGCCTGCGCGAATTGCGCGTTATAGGCCCCCATGTTCGAGGTGACATCCGCGCGGTAAGCGGTGATGCGGTGATCGGCGTCAAAGCCCAGTTCGGTGCGCACTACCAGATCGCGCGCGCCATTATCCGACAGCATCGCCTCGGTGCGTTCCGATACCCAGCGCACGGGCCGGCCCAGCATCCGCGCCGCCGCCGCAAGGCAAGTATATTCGGGATAGGTCATCGCCTTCATGCCAAAGCCGCCGCCAACATCGGGGTTCGTCACCCGCACCGCCGCAGGGTCCAGCGCCAGCATCCGCGCCAACTCGCCCTTTTGCACCCAGACGCCTTGGCCGCTGAAACACAGATGCAGCCGCGCGCCATCCCATTCGGCAAAGGCCACGCGCGGCTCCATCGTGTTGACGATGACGCGGTTATGCACCACCTCATGCACGACCCGATGGGCGGAGGCCGCCAGCGCCGCCTCGACCTGCGCGGCATCGCCCATCGCCCAGTCATAGGCGCGGTTGTCCGGGGCCTCTGGATGCACCACGGCCCCGCCCGGCGCCAGATCCAGCTTCACCGGCAGGTCGCTATACTCCAACCCGATCATCTCTGCCGCATCGCGCGCCGCGTTCAGCGTGTCGGCCACGATCATCGCCACCGCCTCACCGACATGGCGCAGCACAGCTTTGGCCAGCAGCGGGCGTTCGGGCATGGCCCCGCGCGTTCCGTCCTGATTGCGCACCGCAACGCCGTTCATGCCAAGGCTGACACCTGCCGCCGACAAACGGTCTGCGGTCAGGATCAGGCGCACCCCCGGCGCCGCCTCTGCCGCCGCAAGGTCCAGCGCGTCAATCGCCGCATGCGCGACCGGAGAGCGGAAGAACAAGGCATGCAGCGCCTCTTTGGGGGCGATATCATCAACATAGCGCCCTGCGCCCGTCAGCAGCCGAATATCCTCCAGCCGCCCCACGCCTTGCGCATTCCCGAATTTCATCGCCGCCCCCCGCTTTCCGCTTTGACCAAAGAGTAACCCCCCGGCGGGGTTTGTCCAGCCGGGGGGCAAAAGCATTTTCGCAATGGGGGCCGCGGGTCAGGCGTGCAGGTTCAGCACGGTTTCCATACCCAATTCCCCAAAACCGTTGAAGCGGGTGTTGGTGACGGTGGAATAGGCACCCATGCCGTGGAACAGCACATAATCGCCTTCGGTCAGATCCTCGGGCAACATCAACTCACCCGGCAAACGGTCTACGGAATCGCAGGTCGGGCCAAAGACGATGCGGGCCACAGGTTCCCCTGTGCGCAGCACGCCTTCGGGCGATTTCACCTCGGTCCGGTCGATCACACCGATCATCGGCAATTCGGTCAGCGACCCGTAAACCCCGTCGTTCAGGAACACATGGGTATCGTCGCGCAGCGCCTTCACGCGGGTTGCCACGCTGAACGCATCGCCGCACAGGCCGCGGCCCGGCTCACACACCAAAAGCGGGCGCGCATCGCCAAAGGCTTCGGTCGCCACGCGGTCGATCATCTCAAAAATCGCGTCCAGATCGGGGGTCACGGCGTTCAACCGGTGGTTCGGAAAGCCGCCACCCACGTTCAGCCGCGCAATCGTCACCCCTGCTTCTTCGGCAATCTCTGCCGCTTTGCGGATATAGCTTTCCCATGCCGCAGGCTCGGTGCATTGCGTGCCTGGATGGAAGGTCAGCGAGGGCACAAAGCCCGCATCCGCCACCACGCGCAGCAGTTCCACCGCCAGCTCTGCCGTGGCCCCGAATTTCGCGCCGAAGTTATAGGCAGCCCCGCCAACCGGCAGCTTGAAGCGCACGGTAATCTCGGTGCCCTCTGCCGGGACATGCTTGATCAGCTTGGCCAATTCCGAGGCAGAATCAACCGAATAGGATTTCACGCCCAATTCCACCGCCACCGCAATCTCTGCGGGCGAACGGACGGGGTTGTTGTAATGGAGTGCCGCATCGGGGGCCAAACGCTTGATCAGCCGCATCTCGAAGGGCGAGGCCACATCAAAGCCGCGCAACCCGGCCGAGGACAGATTCTCGATCACTTCTTCCATCGGGTTGGACTTGACCGCATAGGTCACCATGCCCGGAAAGCTGTCGATAAACTTGCGCGCCATGCCTTGCAACACACTGGGCGCAAAGAACAAAACCGGGTTTTCCGGCTTTTGTGTCGTCAGGTATTCCGTCGGATTGGTCCAGATTGTTTTCGAGAGTCCCATCAGCGTTTCCTTTCCGCAAGGCAGGGGCGCAGGCACCGCCCCACTTCGCGATGGGGGTTCTCAGGGGCCTGCGTGGTTCATCTAAAAACCAGGCCAGGTGCGTATGAGCCGCCCTTTTCCTGAAAACAAGGATTGTGTATGTGGGGCACATTTTCACCGGACAAAACCACATAAATGTAGTAAATCGTCGTTATAATGACGAAACAACAAGGCATATTGTATGGATGAGCTGGATCGAAAGGTTCTTGCGTTGCTGGGGGCCGATGCGCGCATTTCGGTGGCGACATTGGCGCGGCGGCTAAAGGTGGCGCGGTCGACCATTCAAGCGCGGCTGGAACGGCTGGAAACCAATGGCACCATCGCGGGCTATACCGTGAAACTGGGGGAGGCCGGGCGGCAGGACCGCTTGCGCGCCTCTGTCCTGCTGACGATTGAACCCCGCACCCAAGCCGCTTGCCTGACCCGGCTGAAATCCATCGCCGAGGTGGAACGCGTCATCACCACCTCGGGCCGCTTTGACTTTCTGCTGCAAATCGCAGCACCGAACACGCAGGTTCTGGATCAGGTGCTGGATGAAATCGGCTCCATGACCGGGGTGCGATCGTCGGAAAGCCTGATCCACCTGTCCACCAAGATCGACCGCGCCATCTGACCCAAGGCGCAGGCAAAGGCCCGGCAAACTGCCGCTTTCCCTCCCCTGTCAGGCAGGTTAAAACCCCGGTCAAGAAATCAGGGGATATCGTGATGCCGATGGAAAAAACCTTCAACGCCGCCGAGGCCGAAGCCCGCATTTCCGCCAAATGGGAGGCGGATGGCGCTTTTCGTGCGGGGGCCAATGCGTCGAAAGACGAAACCTTCTGCATCATGATCCCGCCGCCGAATGTCACCGGTTCGCTGCATGTCGGCCATGCCTTCAACAACACCATTCAGGATATTCTGATCCGCTGGAAGCGTATGCAAGGCTATGACACGCTGTGGCAACCGGGGCAGGACCATGCCGGCATCGCGACACAATTGGTCGTGGAACGCCAGATGGCCGCCGCGGGCCTGCCCAAGCGCGTTGACATGGGCCGCCCCGCCTTTCTGGAAAAAGTGTGGGAATGGAAACAGGACTCCGGTGATACCATCATCAACCAGCTAAAGCGCCTCGGTGCCTCTTGCGACTGGGAGCGAAACGCCTTCACCATGGACGAAGGTTTCCACGATGCCGTGATCAAGGTTTTCGTGGATATGTATAACAAGGGCCTGATCTATCGCGGCAAGCGGCTGGTCAACTGGGACCCCCATTTCGAAACCGCGATTTCCGATCTGGAGGTCGAGAATATCGAAGTCGCGGGCCATATGTGGCATTTCAAATACCCGCTCGCTGGCGGCGAGACCTATGAATATGTCGAACGGGATGAAGACGGCAATGTAACGCTGCGGGAAACGCGCGACTATATCTCCATCGCCACCACACGTCCTGAAACCATGCTGGGTGACGGCGCGGTGGCTGTTCATCCATCAGATGAACGTTACGCGCCAATCGTCGGAAAACTTTGCGAAATTCCGATTGGCCCCAAGGCGCAGCGCCGCCTGATCCCGATCATTACCGATGAATACCCCGACAAAAACTTCGGCTCCGGTGCCGTGAAAATCACCGGTGCGCATGACTTCAACGACTACCAAGTCGCCAAGCGCAACAACATCCCGATGTATTCGCTGATGGACACAAAGGGTGCCATGCGCGCCGATGGCCGCCCCTATGTGGAGGAAGCCGCCACCGCGCAGGCCATCGCCAATGGCACCGAAGGGTTTGACGAGGCCAAGATCGCCGCGATGAACCTTGTCCCCGAGGAATACCGCGGGCTGGACCGGTTCGAAGCCCGCAAACGCGTCATCGCCGATATCACCCGCGAAGGCCTCGCCGTGACCAAACTGGTCAAATCCATCGACCCGGAAACCAATTCCGAACATCTGGAAAAAATTCCCTTCGTCGAGGACAAACCCATCATGCAGCCCTTCGGCGACCGCTCCAAAGTGGTGATCGAGCCGATGCTGACCGACCAATGGTTCGTCGATACCGCCAAAATCGTGGAACCCGCGCTGGATGCCGTGCGGACGGGCCGCACCAAAATCATGCCGGAAAGCGGCGAGAAGGTGTATTTCCACTGGCTGGAAAATATCGAGCCATGGTGCATCTCGCGGCAACTGTGGTGGGGGCATCAGATTCCGGTTTGGTTCGATGCGGACGGCAACCAATACTGTGCAGCGACCGAAGCCGAGGCGCAGGCCATGGCTCCAGGTAAATCATTGACCCGCGACCCCGATGTCCTCGACACATGGTTCTCCTCCGGTCTCTGGCCCATAGGGACATTAGGATGGCCCAACAACACCCCGGAATTGCAGAAATATTTCCCCACCAACGTCCTCGTCACCGGTCAGGATATCCTGTTCTTCTGGGTCGCCCGCATGATGATGATGCAGCTTGCTGTGGTGGGCAAGGAACCCTTCGATACCGTCTACCTTCACCAGCTCGTCCGCGACGAGAAGGGTGAGAAGATGTCGAAAACCCGTGGCAATGTCATCGACCCGCTGGTCATCGTCGATGAATACGGTGCCGATGCGCTGCGCTTTACCATGGCGCAAATGGCGGCTTTGGGCGGCGTGCTGAAACTCTCCGAAGACCGCATCAAGGGCTATCGCAACTTCACCACCAAGCTGTGGAACGCCTGCCGCTTTGCCGAAATGAACGGCGTCTGGGAAGGGCATAAAACCAGCGCCCCCCCCGCGGCACAGGCCCGCGTGAACCGCTGGATCATCTCCGAGGCCGCCAAAACCCGCGCCGAGGTGGACGCCGCTCTCACCGATTACAAATTCAACGATGCCGCCAACGCGCTTTACGCCTTTGTCTGGGGCAAGGTCTGTGATTGGTATGTCGAATTCGCCAAACCCCTGTTTGACGGCGATGAGGCAGAGGAAACCCGCAAAACCATGGCTTGGGTGCTGGATCAATGCATGATCCTGCTGCACCCCATCATGCCCTTCATCACCGAAGAACTCTGGTCCACCACCGGCACCCGCGCCAAACCTTTGGTCCATGCCGATTGGCCGACCTATGGCGAAGACCTGATCGACGCTGACGCCATGCGCGAAATGAACTGGGTCACCGGGCTGATCGACGATATCCGCTCCGCCCGCGCGCAAATGCATGTGCCTGCGGGCCTCAAGGTCGATCTGCTGATGGTCGGGCTGGACACACAGGCCAAAGCCGCCTTCGCCGCGAATGAGGCGCTGATCTTCCGCCTCGCCCGCATTGAAACCGCGACCGAGGCCGCAGAGGTGCCCAAAGGGGCCATCACCGTTGCCGCCGAAGGTGCCACTTTCGCCATCCCGCTCGAAGGGCTGATCGACGTGGCCGAAGAAAAGGCCCGCCTCTCCAAAGCCTTGGAAAAGCTGGAAAAGGATATGGGCGGGCTGCGCGGACGGCTGAACAACCCCAAATTCGTCGAAAGCGCCAAGCCCGAAGTGGTCGAAGATACCCGCGAAAAGCTGGCCTTGGGCGAAGAAGAAATCGCCAAGCTGAACGCCGCCCTCACCCGTCTGGGTGAAATCGGCTAAAGCCTGCTTTCTTTTCGGCCCAAATATCCTCGGGGGTGAATGGCCCTTAAGGGCCAGAGGGGGCGCGAGCGCCCCCTCCCCCCGGCTTGCCTAAGGCACCAGCCTGTCAATGGCGCGCATCGCACCGATGCTCTTGTCCCAGACCAGCGTCAGCACCCGCTTGCCCCCCATTTTCCCCACCACCTGCGGCAACAGTTTCACCGACCCCGCCGCCGCAGCCGTTGCCAGAAACCCGCGCCGGGAAATGCCTTTTGCCATGTGCTGCCCTCCGTGCAATGCCCGCTCAAGATGGGCGCTTGCCCCGCTGTGACAAGCCTTGCCGAAGGGGGGAATTTCTGGCTATCTCGCCCCTATGAAAACACCGCAATATACGCCACTGGCCGCCAGCCTGCCCGCAACCGTCCCGTTTGTGGGCCCCGAAACCCAGGAACGCGCCATCGGCCACCCCTTCGCCGCACGGCTGGGCGCGAATGAAAGCATGTTCGGCCCCTCCCCCCGCGCGATTGCCGCAATGGCGGCAGCGGCGCGCGATGTCTGGATGTATGGCGACCCGGAACTGCACGACCTGCGCACAGCCCTTGCTGCCCATCACGGCACGCGCCCCGACAACATCGTGGTTGGCGAAGGTATTGACGGCTTGCTGGGGTATCTCGTGCGGCTTCTCATCGGGCCGGGGGATGCTGTTGTCACCTCTGACGGGGCTTATCCCACCTTCAACTTCCATGTCACAGGCTTTGGCGGCGCTTTGAACAAAGTGCCCTATAAAGCCGACCATGAAGACCCGGAGGCACTCGTCGCCCGCGCCTCCGAGCTTGGCGCAAAGCTGATTTATCTGGCAAATCCCGACAACCCGATGGGCAGCCACCTGCCCGCCGCGCGCATCACCGCGATGATCGACGCCTTGCCGGATGGCTGCCTGCTGATCCTCGATGAAGCCTATATCGATCTTGCCCCCGACGGCACCGCAGCCGACATTCCTGCCGATGATCCGCGCGTGATCCGCTTTCGCACCTTTTCCAAAGGCTATGGCATGGCGGGCTTGCGGGTGGGCTATGGCATCGCCGCACCGGGGTTGGTGCAAGCCTTCAACAAGGTCCGCAACCATTTCGGGGTGGGGCGCATCGCACAGGCCGGGGCTTTGGCGGCGCTGGCCGATCAGGACTGGCTGGCGCAGGTGCGCGCGCAGGTCATCGCGGCCCGCGACAGTTTTGGCGCGGTGGGGCTGGCCAATGGCTTGCAGCCGCTGCCTTCGGCGACCAATTTCATCTGCCTTGATTGCGGGCAGGACGGCGATTTTGCCCGCCGTGTCTTGCAGGCGCTTGGCCGCGAAGGGGTGTTTGTGCGGATGCCCGGCGTGGCCCCGATGGATCGCTGCATTCGCGTCAGTCTGGGCGATGCCGCCGCGCTGGCGGTGTTTGCCCAAGCCTTGCCCAAAGCCTTGCAGGCAGCACGGGGCTGACCCGCCGCGCGCGGCTTACTCGGCGCTGATCTTTTCCGGCTTGGCCTTGATCGGCATCACCGCAACCGGCTCCACCTCACTGGGTTCGGGGTCGGCAAACAGCTCTGCCGGGATCGGCGACAGGGTCGGCTCGCGCCGCTTGGGCGGGATGGTCTTGTGCGCGGTTTCCGGCTCCAGCATATCCACCGCCTCGATGAACATCTCTCGGCGGAATACCAGCATGTTCTGGAAGGTGGTTTTGCTGCCGGTCAACCCTACGCGTTCTTCGCAGGGCAGCGTATCGGCACGAATATAGTCCCAGCCTTCGGCCCCCATCCGGTTCATCAGATTGGTCAGGGCCACGGCAAATTTCTCGGCGGCGGTTTTGGCCCCCTTGGCTTTCTCGCCCTTTTTGGGGGCGGGAACGACCT
The DNA here is from genome assembly GCF_003991405.1 of Pseudorhodobacter sp. E13. Classification (GTDB taxonomy): domain Bacteria; phylum Pseudomonadota; class Alphaproteobacteria; order Rhodobacterales; family Rhodobacteraceae; genus Pseudorhodobacter. The sequence goes on along the minus strand of NZ_RPEN01000156.1, from coordinate 247,321 downwards.
GATATTCGTAGTGTTTCATGCAGCCTCCGGGATCGACACGAGGCAGACCCTAGCCGATTGGACGCTGCGGGGAAAGGGGTGCGATTCCGCTGCGTGAATCGCGCGCGAAATGCACCGCAAGCCACTGATATACCTTAACATCTGTTCAAATTTTAACCTGATGTTAAGAGGTCAGAACGGCCTTTTCCGCACCGCCAGCCCTAGTAAACCTGCGCCAGACCATCACCTTTGAGCGAGGGCAACACCGTGACCGAGGCACCGTGAACAGAGCGGTCATACAGATCAATCGCATCTTGGTTGAGCATCCGGATACAGCCCGAAGACACCGCGCGGCCCAATTCGCGCGCACTGGCATCGCCATGGATGCGGTAAAGCGTATCGACCCCGTTCTGAAACAGATAGAGCGCCCGCGCGCCCAACGGGTTACCCGGCCCTGCATCCATCCCGCCATTGGCGACCGAATAGGGGGCGAGTTCGGGCCTGCGCGCAATCATCTCGTCCGGCACGTTCCAACGCGGCCATTTGCGACTGAATTGCAGCCGCGCCGTGCCATCCCAAGCAAAGCCCGCCGCCCCCACACTGACGCCATAGCGCATCGCCACCGCCGGGCTTTCGACGAAATGCAAAAGCGCGGCATCGGGATCGACAAAGATGCTGCCGCGCGGCTGGTCGGGCCAAGGGTTTGCCACCTCTTGCCGCCAGTATTCCGGCGCGATGATGCCTTCGGGCACGGCGGGAATGGGGAACGGCTCATCCTGAACCGCGCCATAAAAGGCAGGCAAGGGCGGATAGGCCGGTGCGGGCGGCGGTTCGGGGGTGACAGGGGTTTTGATACAGGCCGAAAGGCCCGCCACCGCGCCAAGCGCGGTAAAGCTGCGTCTGCTAAGCATTGGATTTCCTTGATGAACGGACAGAGGCGGCGCGCAACGGTGGCGCACCAGACGACCCGGTCAGATCAAGCGCGGAGGCGCACGGGGCGGGGCAAGGCTGCGGCCTTGGCTGTGCCAATCGGACAAGGGCACAGCCACACTGGCGCTGGCGCTGCGCGTCAAGGGCGCAAGGCCGGGGGGCAGCACAGGGTCCGGGTTACAGGGTGATCCGGGCAGAACCGCGATCCGGCAAGCGCTGCGGGCCTTGATCTCGGCGCCTTTGGCATCGCTGATTGTGGCCGCGACCGTTTGCGCGCCCTGTGCTGTGCGCAGGTCGCTGCCTGCATGGCCCGCGCCATAAGCGCCCCATGGCAGGATCAGAACCATCAACAGAACGGAGAGGGCGGCGCGCAAACTCATACCCCTTGCATCGGCCAGCCCCCGCCAAAAGTCGAGAGGGCCGCGCCCACATTGTCGTGAGCGCGGCCCCCTGAAATCGTGATCGGTGACAAGGAGCGGTGGGTTACACCCACCCTACCCCTGCGGCCCTTACAGCCCCAGTTTCTGCGCCACCAATTGCTGCACCATCGCAGGTGCTGCCTTGCCCCCTGTGGCCTTGATGACCTGGCCCACGAACCAGCCCGCCAGTTTCGGGTTGGCCTGCGCCTTTTCCACCTGCGCGGGGTTGGCGGCGATAATTTCATCCACCGCCGCCTCAATCGCGCCGGTATCGGTGACTTGCTTCATGCCATTGGCCGCAGCAACTTCGGCGGGATTGCCGCCTTTGGTCCAGACCAGTTCGAACAGATCCTTGGCCATCTTGCCCGAAATCTCGCCGCTGGTGATCAGGTCAATGATGCCGCCCAGTTGGTCGGCTGACATCGGCGTGTCGGCGATGGTCAGGCTTTCCTTGTTCAAGCGGCCAAAGAGTTCGTTGATGACCCAGTTCGCGGCGATCTTGCCATCGCGACCCTTGGCCACGGATTCAAAGAAGCCCGCGCTATCCAGATCGGCGGTCAGCACATTGGCATCATAATCGGTCAGACCGAAATCCGCCATGAAACGCGCTTTTTTGGCATCGGGCAGTTCGGGCATGGAGGCGGCAATCTCATCCACCCACGCCTGTTCGATTTCCAGCGGCAGCAGGTCGGGGCATGGGAAATAGCGGTAGTCATGCGCCTCTTCTTTGCTGCGCATCGACCGGGTTTCGCCCTTGTCCGGGTCGTAAAGCCGGGTTTCCTGATGCACCTCGCCGCCGTCCTCTAGAATAGCGATCTGGCGGCGGGCTTCAAAATCAATGGCTTGCGTCATGAAGCGCATGGAGTTCATGTTCTTGATTTCGCAGCGGGTGCCAAGATGGCTGAAATCCTGCGTGGCCTGATATTTCTCATACTGGCCGGGGCGGCAGACAGAGACGTTGACATCGGCGCGCAGGTTGCCGTTTTGCATATTGCCATCGCAAGTGCCCAGATAGCGCAGGATCTGGCGCAGTTTGGTGACATAGGCGGTGGCTTCTTCGGCCGAGCGGATATCGGGGCGGGAGACGATTTCCATCAGCGCCACGCCAGTGCGGTTGAAATCGACGAAAGACATCGTCGGGTCCATATCGTGAATGGATTTGCCCGCGTCCTGTTCAAGGTGGATGCGTTCGACGCGCACAAGCCGGGCAATGCCGGGGGCCAGTTCTACCAGCACTTCGCCTTCGCCCACGATGGGGTGGTAAAGTTGGCTGATCTGATAGCCCTGCGGCAGGTCGGGATAGAAGTAATTCTTGCGGTCAAAGGCGGAGCGCAGGTTGATCTGCGCCTTCAGCCCAAGGCCCGAGCGCACCGCTTGTTCAACGCAGAAGTCATTGATAACCGGCAACATTCCGGGCATCGCGGCATCCACGAAGGCGACGTTGGAATTGGGTTCCGCGCCGACTTGGGTGGAGGCCCCGGAAAACAGCTTGGCGTTAGAGGAGACCTGCGCATGGATTTCCATCCCGATCACAAGTTCCCAATCATGCTTTGCCCCGGCAATCACCTTCGGCTTCGGGTTCTCATAGGTCAGATCGAGCATTGCGCGTCCCTTTATTGGCTTGGGGACTGTTTACGGCAGCGGTGCCACGGGTTCAAGCCAGATTGGCGGGCGGCGGGTTTCCAACAGGCCAAGTGTGGGGCGGGCTGTGCCCCCCATGCCAAGGGTTGCGTCGCGCAGGAATTGGGTCGCGGCCTCGGCCCCTTGGGGCAGATGCGCGGCGGGGATGGCGCGGCCCACCGTCAGCCGGAAGGGTTGGTCGGCTTTGTTCAGCACCTCGTGGAACAGGGTGATATCGCGCAGGCTGGGGTGAATCCGGTCCAGCAAGTAGAACAGCGTAGAGTTGCGGGCGCGGATGTTGACCGGGATCACCGGCAGGTCATGTTTGCGCGCCAGCTGCGCGGCAGAGGCCATCCAAGGGCGTTCATGCAGGTGAAGCCCACGGCGTTTGGCCAAGCGGCCCGAAGGGAAGATGACGCCCAGCCGCCCCGCCGTAATCGCCGCGCGGGTAAATACCATCGTGGCGCGGGCCTTGCTGTGGCAGCGCTTGTCGGGCCGCCATTCGACCGGGGCGATCATCGGGGCCATTTGCGGCAAGACCCGCAGGATATCGGCATTGGCAAAAAAGAACAGGTCGCGGCGGATCGGCGCCAGCAGGTGGTGCAGGATGATGCCATCCGCGATGCCCGTGGGGTGGTTTGCCACGATCAGCGCGGGGCCTATGCGGGGGATATGTTCCAGCCCCGTGACGCGGGTGTTGCAGGCGATCAGCGCGGCCATCACCGACATGACCCGGTCGGCAGGCAGGTCGCGGCAAATCTCGGCCCATGTCAGCGTTTCGGGAAAGCGCAGCAGGCGTTCCATCAGACGGCGGGCGGGGGCGAAGGCGGGCTTGGACAGCCAAGCCGCGCGTTCGGTCATCAAAGGGGCGATGCGGTGTTTCATAGCCGCATCTTTGCCGCGATTCCGTTACGGCAGTGTGACGGTGCTAGCGCAAGCGAAAGGCCTGCGTCACCTCCTCCAGCGCCTCTTTTTGTTTGATCGACAGGCCCGTGTGCCCCGATTGCGCGGTGTCGTTCAACACGGCCATCAACGGCTCCAGCGCATCGCGGCCCTGAAGCTTGACCAGACGCCGAAGCACCCGTGTAAAGCCAGACGCAGCGCCCCCGGATTCCGACAAAAGCCAGCGACCAAGGATCAGCGATTCCTGCGCTTTGGCATGGTCCAGATCGAGGTGGCTTTGCACAGACCGCGTCAGCGCTTCATGCTGTTCCGCTGAAGGCAGCCCGTCGAGTTCCAGAAAGGCAAGGCCACAGGCGGCGGTGGCAAGTTTGGGGTCATCAATCGATTCCACCGGATGCAGGTTCAGCTTGCGGCTAAACCCAAAACGCCGCGCGGCGGCCATCACGTCTGACGCCATGCCCGCCAGATCATTGGTCATATGGGCGGCATTGCGGGCGCGGTTTGCCCAGAAATAGGCGGCGGCAATCAGGCCCAAAAGCCCCAGAATAAATGGCATCAAAAACACTCCAACCAATGCACCGGATACCGTTTATTGCCCGAGCCTGCACAAAACCCAAGTAAAAAATGGGGGGCCGCCCTGCCCCCCTTTGCCGGGCTCAGGCCCCCAGCATCCGCCCCACCATTTCGCCCAGATTGCGGCTAAGGCCCTTGGTCGCCTGTATCCGCGCCAGTTCCGCCCGGATCAAGGCTTGGCGGTCGGCGTCATAGCGCGGCCAGGTTTCAAAGGCGCTGGACATGCGGGCGGCGGTTTGCGGGTTCACCGGGTCCAGCCGGATCAGCCAATCGGCCAGCAGGCGGTAACTGTCGCCGCTGGCATGGTGAAACCCCGCGTGATTGCCGGAAAGTGAGGCGATGACGGCGCGGAACCGGTTGGGGTTCTTCCAGTCGAAATCCTTGTCCTCGGTCAGCGCCCGCGTGATGGCGGCAGTGGCCTCGGGCGCGGCATAGCTGACTTGCAGCGCGAACCATTTGTCCATCACCAACCGGTCCGCCTGCCATTGACGGCGGAAGGCCGCACTCTGGTCCGCCCCTTGCCCGATATCCAGCAGCACCGCCAAAGCGCCCATCTGCTCGGTCATTGAATTGGCGCTGTCATAGGCCGCACGCGCCGCCACGCCCGCATCCAGCCGCGACAGCAGCGCCAGCGCGCCCAGCCGCAAGGCACGCCGCCCCGCCGCAACAGCGCCGGGATCAAACGGACCGGGGGTCGCCAACGCAGCGACAAGCGCGGGCAACCGCGCGCGGAGCGCTTGCGCCAGATCGTCCAGCATCGCTTGCCGTGCGGCATGAATGGCCGCCGGGTCAGGCACATGGCCTGCGGCATGCAGGGTTTGGGCGATGTCATCCTCGCCCGGCAAGCGCAGCGTCAGGGCGCGGAAGGCAGGGTCAAGGCTGTCGTCAAAGGTCACGGTTTCCACTGCCGCCAACCAATCCGGCGGGGTTGCCGCCCCGCGCGTGATCTTGGCGATCAGCACCTCTTTGGCCAAGGCGCGGCCTGCTTCCCATTTGTTGAACGGGTCGGTGTCATGTGCCAGCAGAAAGGCGCGTTCCGTGGCGCTGCTGTCGCGCTCCAGCACCACCGGGGCCGAAAACCCGCGCAGAATCGACGGCACCGGGCGGCTGGCAAGCCCTTCGAACACAAAGCTTTGCCGCGCCTGCGTCAGCTCCAGCACCCGCGTCGGCACCACCTCATCGCCATTGGGGTTCAGCAAGCCCACCGCCACCGGAATCACCTTGGGGTCTTTGTGCGGCTGGCCCGGTGTGGGCGGGTTTTTCTGTTCCAGATGAAGGGTATAGGTGCCATTCTTAAAGTCATCCGTCACTGTGACGCGCGGGGTGCCGGCTTGGGTATACCAATGTTTGAACTGGGTCAGATCGCGGCCCGTGGCATCCTCAAACACCTGAAGCCAATCCTCGATCGTCGCCGCATCGCCATCATGGCGATCAAAATAGAGGTCCAGCGCGGCCTTATAGCCCGCCTCGCCCACCAGCGCCTTCAGCATCCCGATCACTTCCGCGCCTTTTTCATAAATCGTCGCGGTGTAGAAATTGTTGATCTCTACATAGCTGTCAGGCCGCACGGCATGTGCCAGCGGCCCGCCATCTTCGCGGAACTGGCGCGCGCGCAGCGTCAGCACATCCTCAATCCGCTTTACCGCATGGCTGCGCATATCGCCCGAAAACTGCTGATCGCGATACACCGTCAGCCCTTCTTTCAGGCACAGCTGGAACCAGTCGCGGCAGGTGATGCGATTGCCCGTCCAGTTGTGGAAATATTCATGCGCTATCACCGCCTCTATCCGCGCGTAATCATCATCGGTGGCGGTTTCGGGTGTGGCCAGCACCAGCTTGGAGTTGAAGATGTTGAGGCCCTTGTTTTCCATCGCCCCCATGTTGAAATCATCCACCGCGACGATGTTGAAGATATCAAGATCATATTCGCGGCCATAGACCTCCTCATCCCATTTCATCGACCGGATCAGGCTGTCCATCGCATAGGCGCATTTTCCCTCATCCCCCGGACGAACATAAATATTCAGCGCCACCTCGCGGCCCGACATCGTGGTAAAGCGGTCGGAATAGGCCACCAGATTGCCCGCGACCAGCGCGAACAGATAGGCCGGTTTCGGCCACGGGTCATGCCACGCGCCCGGCCCGGTCGGGTTGCCGTTCGACAGTTGCACCGGCATATCCGTGTCCATCGTGACGTCAAACCGCGCCATCACATCGGGGCGGTCGGGGTAGAAGGTGATCTTGCGAAAGCCCTGCGCCTCGCATTGCGTGCAATACATCCCCCCCGACATATAAAGCCCATCCAGCGAGGTGTTGGTTTGCGGCGAAATCTCTACCTCGGTTTCCAGTGTGAACGGGCCTGCGGGGATCAGCGCGGCAGGGATCGTCAGCCCGGTGTCATCCGGGGTCAGGTCCAGCGGCGTGCCGTTCAGCGCCAAGGATTTCAGGATCAGCTTTTCCCCGTCCAGCCGCATATCCTGCCCCGATGGTGCCGCCGGATTGGGCGCAAGGGACAGTTTGGCCTTCACCCGCGTCTGGGTCGGGTTCAAGGCGAAATGCAGCGCCACATGGTCCACCACAAAGGGATAGGGCGCATAATCGGCCAGAAGGATGGCTTTGGGGGAAGTCTCGCTCATGTCATGGCCTTTATTGCTGTTGCGCCGCCACGTTAGCGCCGCGCTGTGGCGGGTTCAACCACAGGGATTGGCACAGCAATCGGCACAATAGGGGCTTTACGAATCCCGGCAGGCCGCTAGATATATGTTCCATGAATGTTCTCATTTGGTATAAGCGCGACCTGCGGGTCGAAGATCACCCCGCCCTGACCCTTGGTGCAGGGTCGGGCGCGGTTTTGCCGCTGTATATCGCAGAGCCGGACTATTGGGCGCTGCCCGATGCGTCGGCCCGGCAATGGGAGTTTCTGGCCGAAACGCTGGCCGGGTTGCGCCGCGATCTGGCGCGGCTTGGTGCCCCTTTGGTGGTGCGCGTGGGCGGCGCGGTGGAGGTGCTGTCGCGCCTGTGCAAACAAAATGACATAAGCCAGATCATCAGCTTGCAAGAGGTGGGGAATGAATGGACCTTTGCGCGCGACAAGCAGGTTGCGGCTTGGGCCAGATCGGCGGGGATTGTGTGGCAAGAGCTGCCCGGCAACGGCGTCCGGCGTGGCAGGCGCGGGCGCGCGGGGTGGGATGCAGACCGCGCCGCCTATGCCGAAACCCCGGCCCTGCCCGCGCCATTGGGCTTGCGCATGGTCGCAGGGATAGAACCCGGCGTGATCCCCAGCGCGCGGGCCTTGCGGCTGGCGGCGGATGACTGCCCGCATCGCCAGACGGGTGGGCGCGCGCAGGGCTTGGCGCTGCTGGACAGTTTTCTGGCCACACGCGGGCAGGCTTATCGCCGCGCCATGTCTGCCCCCCTCAGCGCCGAGCGTGCCTGCTCGCGCCTGTCGCCCTATCTGGCGGTGGGGGCGCTTTCCGCGCGGGAGGTGGAACAGGCAGCCGCCGCACAACTGGCCGCGCGGCCCGGTGCGGATTGGGCGGCGAACCTGCGCTCTTTCCAAAGCCGCATCGCGTGGCGCGCGCATTTCACCCAAAAGCTGGAAGATGCCCCCCGGATGGAACGCCAAGCCCTGCACAAAGCCGCCGGGGATTTGCCGGGGCGCAGCAGCGATGGCCCGCTGTTTGACGCGTGGCGCATGGGCCAGACCGGCCTGCCCTATCTGGATGCCTGCATGCGCTACCTCGCCTCTACCGGTTGGATCAATTTTCGCGCGCGGGCCATGCTGACCTCGGTTGCGACCTATCATCTGTGGCTGGATTGGCGCGCGGTGGGGCAGCATCTGGCGCGGCGCTTTACCGATTATGACCCCGGCATCCACTGGCCCCAAATCCAGATGCAAGCGGGGATGACCGGGATCAACCGGCTGCGGGTTTATAACCCGATCAAACAAGGATTGGAGCAAGACCCCACCGGGGCCTTCACCCGGCGCTGGGTGCCCGAACTGGCCCATGTGCCGGACGGGTTTTTGCAGATGCCGTGGAAATGGCCGGGCGCGCAGGGCATTCTAGGGCGCCGCTACCCTGAACCGGTGGTTGATGTGACCCATGCCGCGCGCGAGGCCCGCGCCCGTATCGGGGCCTTGCGCCAGACCGACCGCTTTGCCGAGGAGGAGGCCCTGCTGATCGAACGCCATGCCAGCCCCGCGCAAAACCCGCTGTTCGTGAATGACCGCAGGCCAAGCCTGCGCCGCCCCCGCCCCGCCCCGCTGGGCCAGCTTTGTCTGGATCTGTGATGCCGCGCGGGGTGCAAAAACAAAACCTGCCACAAAAGACCTGCGCCACCTGCGGGCGGCCCTTCACATGGCGCAAAGCTTGGGCAAAAGTGTGGGATGAGGTCAAATATTGCTCTGACCGCTGCCGGGGTTCCCGGAAATCTGCGAAAGCCGCAGCCCATTCTTCGGAAAATCCTGAAAGAGATTAGCCCAAACTGGATAAAAAATCAGACCAATTTTGTTGATTACGCGACCAATCCAGCCTAGTTGTGAGGCGGTGATCGCAAGGGAGGCGCAAATCATGTCGCAAAAAGCAGAAAAGAACGGACTTCAGGTCGATACGCGTTTGGTCGATTTCGTCGAAAATCAGGCCCTTCCCGGCACCGGTGTTCCGGCTGCGACGTTCTGGGGCGGCCTTGCCGATGCGATCCATGATCTGGCCCCAAAAAACCGCGCCTTTCTGGCCAAACGGGCGGAATTGCAGGCCAAAATCTCGGCTTGGCATGTGGCCCACAAAGGAAAGGCGATCGACCCCGCCGCCTATCGCGCCTTTTTGACCGAGATCGGCTATCTGGAACCCGAAGGCCCGGATTTCGAAGTTGAAACCACCAATGTCGACCCGGAAATCGCCGCCATCGCAGGGCCGCAGCTTGTGGTGCCGGTGATGAACGCGCGCTTTGCGCTGAACGCTGCCAATGCGCGCTGGGGCAGCCTGTATGATGCGCTTTACGGCACCGATGCGATGGGCGATCTGCCTTCGGGCAGCGGTTATGACCCGGCGCGCGGGGCGCGTGTGGTGGCTTGGGCCAAGGGCTTCATGGATGGCGCGGTGCCGCTGGCCGGTGCGAAATGGGCCGACCTGACGGGGATTGAAGCCGGGTCCAGCCTGCACCTGACCAGTGCCAAAGGCGCGGTCAGCCTTGCCAATCCCGCGCAATACATCGGTTATGGCACGCAAGGCGATTGGCGCTTTGTGCTGTTTGAAAACAACGGCTTGAAGATCGAAATCCTGCTGAATGACGATCATTACATCGGCAAGACCGACCCCGCCAAAATCGCCTCGATCAACCTTGAGGCGGCGCTGTCTGCGATCATGGATTGCGAGGATAGCGTGGCGGCGGTGGATGCCGAGGATAAGGTGCTGGCCTATTCCAACTGGCTGGGCCTGATGAAAGGCGATCTGACCGAGGAGCTGACCAAGGGTGGCAAAACCATCACCCGCAAGCTCTATGATGATTACACCTACACCACCCCCGACGGTCGGGAGATGCAGGGCAAAGCCCGGTCCTTGATGCTGGTGCGCAATGTCGGCCACCTGATGACCAACCCCGCCATCCATGACCGCGACGGCAACGAGGTGCCCGAAGGCATCATGGACGCCTTTGTCACCTTGCTTTGTGCGATGCATGACTTGCGGAAAACCAGCGGCAACCGCAACTCGCATCACGGCTCGGTCTATGTGGTGAAGCCAAAGATGCACGGCCCCGCCGAAGTGGGGTTTGCCGATGAGATTTTTACCCGCGCCGAGGCGGTTCTGGGGCTGCCGCAGAACACCGTCAAGCTGGGCATCATGGATGAGGAACGCCGCACCAGTGCCAATCTGAAGGAATGTATCCGCGCCGCCAAGCATCGCGTTGCCTTCATCAACACCGGTTTCCTTGACCGCACCGGCGATGAGATTCACACCTCGATGGAAGCGGGGCCGATGGTGCGCAAGGGCGAGATGAAACACGCCGCATGGATTTCGGCCTATGAGGCGCGCAATGTCGATATCGGGCTGGCCTGCGGTTTGCGCGGTCGCGCCCAGATCGGCAAAGGCATGTGGGCGATGCCTGACCGCATGGCCGAGATGCTGGAAGCCAAGATCGGCCATCCGAAAGCCGGGGCGAATTGCGCTTGGGTGCCCTCGCCCACCGCGGCCACCTTGCACGCCACCCATTACCACAAGGTCAACGTGGCCGAGGTGCAGGAGGCGCTTGCCAAAGGCGGCCCCCGCGCCAGCCTTGATGCGCTGCTGACGATCCCGCTGGCCGCTGGGGTGAACTGGTCGGACGCCGAGATCGCCGAGGAGATCGAGAACAACGCCCAAGGCATCCTTGGCTATGTGGTGCGCTGGGTGGATCAGGGCGTCGGCTGTTCCAAAGTGCCGGATATTCATGATGTCGGCCTGATGGAAGACCGCGCGACCTGCCGGATTTCCAGCCAGGCGCTGGCGAACTGGTTGCATCATGGCGTGGTGTCCGAGGCGCAGGTGATGGCCGCGATGCAAAAGATGGCCGCCGTGGTGGACCGCCAGAACGCAGGCGATCCGGCCTATCGCCCGATGGCGCCGGGCTTTGACGGCATCGCCTTCAAGGCGGCCTGCGATCTGGTGTTCAAAGGGATTGAGCAGCCTTCGGGCTATACCGAACCGGTGCTGCATGCGCGGCGTCTGGAACTGAAGGCACAGGGGTAAGACATGGTATTGAATTTGCGCAAGGCGCGGGCAATCATCAAAGGCACGCTGGCCAAAGGGGCCGAAGCGGGGTTCAAACCCCTGTCGGTTGTGGTGCTGGATGCGGGCGGCCATGTGCTGGCCTTTGAACGCTCTGACGGGGCAAGCGCGGGGCGGTTCGAGATTGCGCGCGGCAAGGCCTATGGCTGCATCATGCTGGGGTTGGGCGGCAGCGCCATTCAGGCCCGTGGCGAGGCGCAGGCGGTGTTTGTCGATGCGATGAACGGGGCGTTTGATGGCAAATTCGTGCCGGTGAAAGGCGGCGTCTTGCTGCGCGATGCCAAGGGCGTTTTGCTGGGTGCCGTTGGCGTGACGGGCGATACATCGGACAATGACCTGATCGCAGCGCTTGCCGGGATCGAGGCTGCCGGGTTGCAGGCCGAAGGCTGACTCGGCCACCGCTGACCCTTTGGTGACAGGTCGGATTCAGGTATTTGAGCCAAGATGAAACAGGCCGCGCGGGAGGCGCTCCTGCGCGGCACTTAGCCGATATCCAGCGCCAGCGCGTGAATGCGGCCCAACAGCTCTGGCCCCAAGGCGGCATGGACAGCACGGTGCCGCGCAATGCGGTTCATATCGGCAAAAGCGCTGGCGCGGATCATCACGTTGAAATGCGACTCCCCCGAGCCATCGTCCCCCGCATGGCCCGCGTGGCGATGGCTGTCATTCACCACCTCCAGCCGATCTGGTGCAAACGCCGCCTCAAGCTTGCGCTTTATGTCATTTGCAACGCTCATATTTCTGTCAACCCCCTTCACTCCCCCGACCAATGCTCTAAACTCTCGCCTCCGACTCGGAAAGGCAAGCACCATGGCATCACGTCCCCCGTTTGAATTCGACATGCGCGTTTCTTCCGACAAGAAGAAGCGCAAGACCGGGCGGCGCGGTATGTCTGGCGCGTTCGAAACCTCCACCAAAATCTGCGAGGCGGCAGGCTGCCAAGAGCCGGGCCTCTATCGCGCGCCCAAGAACCCCGACCTGCTGGATGAATTCCTGTGGTTCTGCAAAGACCATGTGCGCGAATACAACCTGAAGTGGAATTTCTTTCAAGGCAACACCGAAGAAGAGTTCGAGGCCTTTCTGGACAAGGATCGCGTTTGGGGCCGTGAAACCAAACCGTTCAACAAGCGCCCCGATGAGGGCCGTGTCTGGTCGCGGCTTGGGGTCAATGACCCGATGGAAATTCTGGGCGAGAAGGCGACGCAGAACCCCGGCAAGATCAATCCGGCCGCCGCCACCCGCAAACTGCCCTCGACCGAGCGCAAGGCTTTGGAGATTCTGGACGCGCGCGACACCTGGACCAAGCCCGAGATTCGCAAGCAATATAAAAGCCTTGTCAAAGACCTGCACCCCGATATGAACGGCGGCGACCGGTCGGATGAAGAACGCTTGCAAGAGGTGGTCTGGGCCTGGGATCAGATCAAGGACAGCCGGTTTTTCCGCGATTGACCGGCGCGCAGGCGGGGGCGCAGGGCAGCACAGCCATGCGAAACCCCGCCCAAACTGCCGCTTTGGCCTTGACGCCAAGCGCGCTGGTGACTAATCAAAGCCTCACCGAGGCGGGTGGGCAGGCAGGCTATGCACTGGATTGCAAATCCATGAAGACCGGTTCGATTCCGGTACCCGCCTCCATTTCCCAGACCGGACTCAGGATCGGCCGATCAGTTGTCTGAATGGCTGCCATACCCCTTTCCAGTTCTGCCCAAATGACCCAGCCGCGCCGCCGCAAGCCATTCGCTTTGCCGCCGTCATGGCAGGATGGAACGCTGCCCGCGCCAAAAAGGGTGAGACCTCCGCAGGTCGGCAATTATCCTTGCAAAGACCGCCCAAGGGGCAAAGTCTGCGCGGCAGAAGACGGCCTGACGTCAATCGCAGCATCCGCCAACGCCAAAGCGAAAAGGTGCCCGCCCCGCCGAAAAGCCCGGCAGACCCATCACAAATGCTGCGCCTTGTCGGTATCAGCACGGCCCACCGCTCTGCCCGGTGCATCGGGCGTCCCCCTAACCTTACGTCACCGCCGCCCCACAGCACCCTCTGCAAGCCGACCGCCGCGCCCCCTGGGGCGCGGCCCGGCCCAACCTTGAGGCGCTTTTTGCCGGCAGGCAAAAGGCAACGAATGGCGGGAGGACCCCCGCCTTACAGCATCCCCGGCACAACCTGATCTGGCGGGCGGTGGCCATCGGCAAAGGTTTTGATGTTGATGATAACCTTCTCACCCATCTCGGCGCGGCCTTCGACAGTGGCAGAGCCCATATGCGGCAACAGCACCACATTGGGAAGCTCGCGCAACCGCGGGTTTACCTCATGCCCATGTTCGAACACATCCAGCCCCGCACCGGCAATCTCACCCGCGCGCAGCCCGCGCGTCAGGGCATTTTCGTCGATCACCTCACCGCGCGAGGTGTTCACGATCACCGCTGTCGGCTTCAGCAGCTTCAACCGCCGCGCGTTCATCAGATGAAAGGTCGAGGGCGTATGCGGGCAGTTGATAGAGATGATATCCATCCGGCTGACCATCTGATCGAGGCTTTCCCAATAGGTGGCATCCAGCGCTTCCTCCACCTCCGGGCGCAGGCGTTTGCGGTTGTGGTAATGGATTTGCATGCCAAAGGCCGCCGCGCGCCGGGCCACGGCCTGCCCGATGCGCCCCATGCCCAGAATGCCAAGACGCCGCCCGCCGATGCGCCCGCCCAGATGCGCCATCGGGGCCCAGCCCTGCCACTTGCCCGCCTGCATTTCGGCCAGCCCTTCAGGGATTTTCCGCGTCACCGACAAGATCAGTGCCAGCGTCATATCGGCGGTGTCATCCGTCACCACGCCGGGGGTATTGGACACCAGAATGCCGCGCTGGCGGGCCGAGGCCACATCAATATGGTCAATCCCTGCGCCGTAATTCGCGATCAGCTTCAGCTTGTCGCCCGCCTGCGCCAACAGGTTCGCGTCGATCTGGTCGGTGACGCAGGGCACCAGAACATCGGCCCGCCGCATCGCCGCACCCAACTCCTCTCGGGTCATCCGCGTATCCGGGTCGCGCAGCTCTACGTCGAACAATTCTTTCATCCGGGTTTCAACGGTTTCTGGCAAGCGTCGCGTGACAACAACACTCAGACGAGATGCAGGCATGAAAACTCCCCGATTCACTTTCAAATCTTCCGCGTTAATGGCAAAGTGCAGGGAAGCGGGGCGCGGCACAAGCCCCGGATGATGATAGTTGGGCAAACAAGCGGCAAAAGGTCCCGGAACCGGGCGGGCCGCGAAAAACGGGCGGATAGTGGAATGCGGTTTGGTATGGGTTTTGCGGCAGGTTTGGCGCTGGTGATGGGTTTGGGCTGGGCAGGCATGGCGGCCGCGCAAACCGCAGCCGAGCCAGAACGCGGCGCGGTCACCAACCTGCCCTTGCCCCGCTATGTCACGTTGAAAACCAATGAGGGCAATGCCCGGCGCGGCCCCGGCCTGACCCATCGCATCGACTGGGTGTTCAGCCGGGCAGGCATGCCGCTGCGGGTGACGGCGGAATATGAAAACTGGCGCCGGGTGGAGGATGTCGATGGTTTGGGCGGCTGGGTGCATTATTCGCTGCTGTCGGGCAGCCGCTCGGTTCTGGTGACGGACGCGCTGCTGGACCTGCGCAGCACCCCCCTGCCCGATGCACCCATCACCCTGCGCGCCGAAGCCGGGGTGATCGCGCGGCTGCTGGAATGCCGGGTTGATTGGTGCCGCGTGACGATAGAAGGTGAAAAGGGCTGGGCCCCGAAAAACGCGCTTTGGGGGGTGGACCCGGTCGAAACCTTTGAATAGGCGCAAGGGCGGCAGCAAAGCAAAGGGGCTGATATGACCATACAATCGGCCACAAAGATGAACCTCTCGGCAGGGCTGGCCTCGGTGATCGTGGCGGGCCTTCTGGTCGCGCTGAAGCTTTGGGCCTTGGGGGAAACCGGCGCGCTGTCGGTTGCGGCCTCATTGGCCGATAGCGCCATGGATCTGATGGTGTCGCTGGGGGCGATGGCCGCGATTTTCTATGCCGCCCGCCCCCCGGATGAAGACCACGTCTTTGGCCATAGTTCTGCCGAAGACTTGGCCGCCCTTGGCCAGTCCCTGTTCATCCTGATTTCGGCAGGCGTCATCACCTGGGCCGCAGTCCGCCGCCTGATCACGGCACAACCCGAACGGCTGACGGCAGAGGGCAGCGGTATCGTCGCGATGGTGCTGTCCATCCTGCTGACACTGGCGCTGATCGGCTGGCAAACCCGCGTGGCGCGCCGCACCGGCAACAAGGTCGTCAAAGCCGACCGCCTGCATTACCTCGGCGACCTGCTGCCCAATCTCGGCGCGATTGCTTCGCTCTGGGCGTCCAGCCGCTTTGGCCTGATTCAGATTGACAGCGTGATGGCCTTGGCCGCCGCCGGAATGCTGGCCATCGGTGCGCTGAAAATCGGCCGCAGCGCCTGGGACGCGCTGATGGACCGCACCGCCGATCCCGAAATCATCGAAGGCATCGCCACGCTGGCCCGCAACTGGCCCGGCGTCCATGGCTTTCACGACCTCAAGACGCGCATGGCTGGCAGCAAGGTCTTTGTGCATCTGCATATCGAACTCGACGGTGATCTGAGCTTGCGAGAGGCGCATGACATCGGCGCCGGGCTGCGCCGCACCATACTGCTGGCCTATCCCCAAGCCGATGTGATCATTCACAAAGATGTCGCCAAGCGTTAACCACTGCCACAGATTTCCGCGCAACCGCTAACACGGGCTTAACCCAAAGCTGCAATCCTGCCTCTGCCAAGACGGAGATGCCGGATGACCAATACAGCCCCCTGCCCCACAACCACCAAACTCCTGTCAGAGCTGACCGAAAAGCTGGGCCTGCCGCTACCTGAAATGGTCGGGCGCGGCCTGATACCCGCAAAAGTCGCCGCGCAGATGGAACAGAATTGCAGCGCCTGCCCCAATCCCGCGAAATGCCAATCCTATCTCGCCGCGCAAAGCGGAAAGCTGGACGCCCCGCCCCATTTTTGCGTCAACACCCGTTTGCTGACCTTTCTCAGCAAAACCTTGCCGAAAGCGCCCTGATCCCCGCTTTCACCTATTCAAAAATATCCCGGGGGAAAGCGGTTTTGGCCATGCCAAAGCCGCTTGGGGGCAGCGCCCCCGCCCGCGCGCAGCGCAAAGATTGGGCGCATGCGCAGCATTCCGCTGGATCCGTCCCTCAGTGCTTTGCGTGTCTGATAGGCATCTTAAATCACACGCGAATCAGGCTCACGCCACCCGGCTGGGCACCCGGTTTTCAAACCAACGAAACGCCAATACGATCATCCCGGTGATGATCATATAAACCAGCGCCAGCAACAGCAGCGGCTCATAGACGATAAACGTGTCCTGCCGCACCCGGCTGGCCACCGCGTATATATCCACCACCGTAATCGTCGCCACCAGTGGCGTCGCCTTCAATTGTAACACGCTTTCCCCGCCCAAGGTCGGCAAGGCCCGCTGGATCGCCAAAGGCAACCAGATCCGCCGCAGAATCGTCAGGCGCGGCATGCCCATGGCGCGGGCGGCTTCCAACTGCCCGCCCGGCACGCCTTTGAAAGCGCCGCGCATCACCTCGCCCTCATAGCCTGCAAAGCTGATCGTCAGCGCCACCACCGCATAGGGCCAGGCCTGGCGCAGATAGGGCCACAGCTCTGACTGCCGGATCGCCGGGAATTGCGGAAACAACGACCCCAACCCGTAATACAGCAACCACAGTTGCAACAGCAGCGGCGTGCCGCGAATGATGGTGCAAAAGGCCCGCGCAGGCGCTGCCAGATACCACGGCCCCGCCGCCTGCGCCAATCCCAGCGGAATCGCCAGCAAGAACCCCAGCACCGATGTCACCGCCAACAGCCAGATCGTGCGCCAGATGCCCTCTCCGATCAGCGGCAGGTATTTCGGCAACCAATCCCAGCGCAGATAGACCGCGCAAAGCAACACGCCCAGCGCCGCAAGGGCCGCCATGACAATGCGATGCCGCTGCCAGAACCGGGGCTGTGCCTGCACGCTCATTGCCCCGCCCCGCTGCCGCGCTGGCCGCGCCGGGCCCATTTCTCAATCCTGCCGAACACCACGCCCGACAGCAGCGTGATGCACAGGTAAAGCACCCCCGCCGCCAGAAAGAAGGTCAAGAACGCCTTGGTCGACGATGCCGCCTGCCGCGTCTGCAAGGTCAGTTCGGCAAAGCCCACAATCGCCAGCAGTGCGGTATCCTTGGTGGCAATCAGCCACAGGTTCGCCAGCCCCGGTATGGCATTGGCCAGCATCAGGGGCAGCGTGATGCGCAAAGCGGCTTTCATCGGCGGCATGCCCATGGCCTTTGCCGCCTCTAACTGGCCCGCAGGCACGGCCAGAATGGCACCGCGGATCACCTCCACCGAATAGGCGCCTTGCACCACGCCCAGCACCGCAATCCCCGCCGCCACGCCCGAAATTTGCACCCGCGCATAGCCCATCGCCACCAGCCCTTGGTTCACAAGGTCGGTGACGGCGAAATAGAGGATCAGGATCAGCACCAGTTCCGGCACGGCGCGCACAACGGTGGTGTAAATCGCCAGCAGATCACGCGTCACCGGGCCGCCATGCAATTTGCCAAAGGCCCCCGCCGTGCCGATCAGCAGCCCAAGCGCATAGGCCCCCAGCGCGATCTGGATCGAATTGACCAGACCGCGGATAAGGTTGGCCCCCCAGCCCGGCGGCTCCCATGCCAGCAGGCTGAGGGTTGGAAACGCCTCGACCAGCGCTTCCAGCATGGATCAGCCGCCGTAGATCGACGAGGCGAAATAGGGCGCAGAGACTTTGTCATAGGTGCCATCGGCAATGATCTTGGCGATGGCTTCGTTGAACTTGGCTTTCAAAGCCTCGTCGCCCTTGCGCAGGCCGACACCAACGCCCAGCCCAAGGATTGCCGGGTCATCCGCCACCGCGCCCACGTTTTCACAGCAGGCCCCGGCATCGGATTTCAGGAAATCATCCAGCGCGATACTGTCGGCTTGGGTCGCATCAATCCGGCCAGCGACAAGGTCTTGGTTCGCCTCATCCTGGGTTTGATACAGCTTGATTTCCGCGCCCGAAAAATGGGTCTGGGCGTAATCCTGATGCACAGTCGACACCTGCACCCCAAGGATCTTGCCTGCCAGCCCTTCGGCGGTAGGCACGATGCCCGACCCTTTGGCCGCGACGATCACGGTTGGTGTGTTGTAGTATTTATTCGAAAAATCAATCGTTTGCATGCGGTCTTCGGTGATCGACATCGAGGCCATGATGGCATCAATCTGCCCCGAGGTCAGTGAGGGGATGATGCCATCCCATGCCACCGGGGTTATCACACATTCCATTTCCGCCGCAGCACAGACCGCGCCGATCAGGTCGACTTCCCAGCCCACCCAATTCCCAGCAGCGTCAGGCGCGGCAAAGGGCGGATAGGGTTCGGCGGCAATGCCCACTTTCACAGGCTCGGCCATTGCGGCAGTGCCAAGGGCCAAGGTGGCGAGTGTTGTCAGCAAGAACTTCTTCATGGTGCTTCCCTTTGTTGTTGGTCGGTTTTTCCGGGTTTTCCCGGTATTATGCGGGCCTTAGCCCACGGTTTGCAGAAACTGTTTCAGGCGGTCGGATTGCGGGTTGCCGAACAGGGTTTCGGGCGGGCCTTCTTCCTCGATCACGCCATTGTGCAGGTAGATCACATGGCTGGCGACTTCGCGGGCGAATTTCATCTCATGCGTGACCAGAATCATGGTGCGGCCTTCGGCGGCAAGATCGCGGATCACGCCCAGCACCTCGCCCACCAGTTCCGGGTCCAACGCCGAGGTGGGTTCATCAAACAGCATCGCGCGCGGCTCAATCGCCAAGGCCCGCGCGATGGCGGCGCGTTGCTGTTGGCCGCCCGACATGAAAGCGGGATAGACATCGGCCTTTTCGGCCAGCCCGACACGCGCCAAAAGCGCCCGCGCGCGGTCAATCGCTTGGGCTTTCGGGGTGCCCAGCACATGCACCGGCACCTCGATCAGGTTTTCCAGCACGGTCTTATGGCTCCACAGGTTGAACTGCTGGAACACCATGCCAAGGCTTTGGCGCAGATGTTCGATCTGTTTGCGGTTGGCGGGGGTGCCATCGGGGCGCAGCGCCACCTCCTCGCCGCCGATCACGATGCGGCCCGAGGTCGGCGTTTCCAGAAAGTTGATGCAGCGCAGCATGGTGGATTTGCCAGAGCCAGAGCCGCCGATGATCGCCACCACATCGCCTTGACGCGCGGTCAGGTTCACGCCTTTCAGCACCTCCAGCGTGCCAAAGGATTTGTGCAAGCCTTCGATACGGATCGCTTCCGGCTGCGCGGTCGAGACGATTTGTGTTGCCAGTGTTGTCATCGGCCCATCATCATTTCTTCATTGCAGTAAGCCCGTCAAAGCGTAATTATGCAAGCGTATAATTACGCAGCCCCCGAAAAGGAAACCATGACCGGAGATCGTCGCAAATTCAGCCGGCAAGATGAGGATACGCGCCGCGCCGATCTGATCGCGGCGGCGGTGGCGCTGATTTCCGAAGGCGGGCCTGCGGTGGCCACCGTGCGCGCGATTGCGGACCGGGCCGGGGTGACGCCGGGATTGATCCGGCATTATTTCGCCACCAAAGAGGCGCTGACCCGCGCGGCCTATTCGGCGGTGATGGATGCCATGACCGAGGCCAGCCTGAAGGTGGTGGCAGAGGCCCCTGCCCGCCCCGAGGCGCGGCTGGCGGTGTTTGTCACCTCCAGCCTGCGGCCGCCGGTGGTGGACCCGGCGGCGATGGGCCTGTGGGCGGGGTTTCTGCATCAGATGCGGCGCGATGCGGATATGCGCGCGGCGCATGAGGCCAGCTATCTGCATTACCGCGACCTGTTGCAGGGCCTGATCGCGGACCTGCCGCGCAAGGCCGATGCCGCCCGCCTGCGCGCCGATGCCATTGCCTGCAATGCGGTGATTGACGGGCTGTGGCTGGAAGGCTCTGCCCTGCCCGATGCCTTTGCGCCGGGGGAGTTGGAGCGGATCGGGCTGGCCTCGGTCGGCGCGATACTGGGGTTGGATTTGGCGGCGCATCTGCCGCAAGAAGGGAACACAGCATGAGATATGCCGCCGTGACAGAGCGCCTTGCTGGGCTTGGGGGCGCGAAATGGGCCGTGCATACCCGCGCCCGTGCGATGAAGGCGGCAGGCACCGAGGTCATCGAACTGACCATCGGAGAGCCGGATGTCCCCACGCCGCCCGAATTGATGGCCCTTGCCGCGCAATCCATGCAGGCAGGCCGCACCGGCTATTCCAACGGTCAGGGAGAGCCGGGGCTGCTGCGCGCCCTTGCCGCGCGCTACAGCACCCGACGCGGGCGCGTGATTTCACCCGATCAGATCATGTGTTTCCCCGGCACACAGACAACGCTTTATGCGGTGCTGATGGGGCTTTTGAACCCCGGCGATGAGGTGTTGGTGGGCGACCCGATGTATGCCACCTATGAAGGGCTGATCGCGGCCACGGGTGCGGTGATGGTGCCGGTGCCTTTGCTGGCCAATGCCGGTTTCCGCATCCGGGCCGAGGATATCGCCGACCGCATCACCCCCAAAACCCGCGTTCTCTTTCTGAATTCACCGCATAACCCCACCGGGGCCGTGCTGACCCGCGATGATTTCGCCGCCATTGGGGCGCTGGCGAAACAGCATGATCTGTGGATTCTGTGTGATGAGGTTTATGAGGATCTGGTGTTTGACGGTGTGGCCTTTGCCTCGCCCTTGGACCTGCCGGATCTGGCGGATCGGGTGATCGTCGCCTCCTCCATCTCTAAAAGTCATGCGGCGCCGGGGTTCCGGTCGGGCTGGTGCGTGGGGCCTGCGGCGTTCATGGAACGTTTGTTGCCGCTGTCGGAAACCATGCTGTTCGGCAACCAGCCCTTTATCGCGGATATGACGGCGCAGGCGATTGCCGATGGCTCGCCCGTGGCGGCGGGTATGGTCACGCGGTTCGCGCGCCGCGCCGATCTGGTGCGCGCGCGGTTGGACGGGGTGGCAGGGCTGCGCGTGCACAGGCCCGATGCGGGCATGTTCGCGCTGGTCGATGTGGGCGCGGTGGCGGCGGATGGTGAGCGGTTTGCCATGGCCCTGCTAGA
The DNA here is from genome assembly GCF_003991405.1 of Pseudorhodobacter sp. E13. GTDB lineage: Bacteria > Pseudomonadota > Alphaproteobacteria > Rhodobacterales > Rhodobacteraceae > Pseudorhodobacter. The sequence goes on along the minus strand of NZ_RPEN01000156.1, from coordinate 225,975 downwards.
ACGCGAAGGCGTGGCGGTGATGCCCGGCGCGTCTTTTGGGGTGGCGCTGCGGTCTTGGCTGCGCCTGAGCCTGACCCAGCCGGATGCGGTGATCGAGGAAGCCTGCCGCCGGATTGCGGATTTTGCAAAGGGGTATCGCGCATGAAAACCGTTGGGCAAGCCTTGACCGAAGGATTGGTCGCGCGGGGGGTGAAGGTGGTGTTCGGCATTCCCGGCGTGCATACGATTGAACTCTATCGCGGGCTGTCGGGGTCTGGCATCCGCCACATCACACCCCGGCACGAACAAGGCGCGGGCTTCATGGCCGATGGCTATGCCCGTGTGTCCGGCAAGCCGGGGGTGGCTTTTGTCATCACCGGGCCGGGCCTGACCAATGCGCTGACGGCGATGGCGCAGGCAAAGGCGGATTCGGTGCCGATGCTGGTGATTTCCGGCGTCAACCGCCGCGCCAGCCTGGGCCAAGGGCTGGGGATGTTGCATGAATTGCCCGATCAGGCCGCTATGGTGCGCGCGTTATGCCCCAGCTTTCAGGTCACGGGGCCAGAGGTGCTGGACCGCTGCCTGAACCTTGCCTTCGCCGCGATGCTTGGCGGGCGGCCCGGACCCGTGCATATCGAGGTGCCGACCGATGTGATGGGGATGGAAGCGGTGGAAAGCAGCGCCGTGCTGCGTATTCCGCCTGCCCTGCCGGATACAGAACTGCTGGACCGCGCGGCGGCAATGCTGGCCCGCGCCGCCCGCCCGGTGATCTTGGCGGGTGGTGGCGCGCGCGCGGCCAATATCCGCGCCTTGGCCGAGGCGCTGGATGCCCCGGTGGTGCAAACCGTCAACGCGCGCGGGCTGATGGCGGGGCATCCGCTGGGGGTGGCCGCCTCGCCCAGCCTTGATGCCGTGCGCGCGCTGATTGCCGCATCGGATCAGGTGCTGGCGATTGGCACCGAATTTGGCCCCACCGATTACGATATGTATCTGCGCGGCGGCGTGCCGCACTGCCCGGGCATGATCCGCGTGGATATCTGCGCGCAGCAATTGGCCCGCCACCCCTGCACGCTGGCCATTCGCGCCGATGCAGCGGCAGCTTGTGACGGTTTGCTGGCCCGCCTTGCCCCCCGCAGCGGCGATGGGGCCGACCGTGCGGCGGCGACGATGGCGGCGGCCGCGCAGGAAATTGCAGGGCTGTCGCAGGATATGCCCGACCAGATCGCCTTTCTTGCCGCGCTGCGCGATGCGGTGCCGGGCGCGATTGTGGTGGGGGACAGCACGCAACCCGTCTATGCCGGAAACCTGCTTTATGACCATGACCGCGCGGGCGGCTGGTTCAATGCGGCCACCGGATACGGCGCTTTGGGCTTTGCCCCCGGTGCCGCCATCGGGGCCGCCCTCGCCGCCCCGCGCGCCCGTGTCTTTTGCCTGATCGGGGATGGCGGTTTGCAGTTTTCCCCTGCCGAATTGCGCGTTGCAGCCGAGGAACGGCTGGAGGTGACCTTTCTGGTCTGGAACAACGCAGGCTATGGCGAAATTGCCGCCGCCATGCGCGATGCCAATACCGAAGTGATCGGCTGCACCCCCACCCCCTTGGGGCTGGAGGCCTTTGCCGCCGCTTGCAGCCTGCCCTATGCCTGCATCGCACCGGACCCAGAGGCGCTGCGCGATACCATCACCAAGCCGGGGCCGAGGCTGGTGGAAATCCGGCTGGTCTGACTGTTTGCCTTTTGCGAAGGCCATTTCCAAAGGCATCTGGTTCCGCTACCAAATTGCCAAAGCAATCGGAGGATGAAAGATGCGCAAACTGGCAGCCGGAAACTGGAAGATGAATGGCACATCGGCGGAACTGGCCGAGGTAAGCGCCTTGATCGCGGCACAGGCCAAACCGGGATGCGAGATGCTGCTCTGCCCGCCCGCCACCTTGCTGGCACGCATGGCCGATATTGCGGCAGGCTCGGCGCTGATGGTCGGCGGGCAGGATTGCCACGCCAAAACCGCAGGCGCACATACGGGCGATATTTCCGCCGACATGCTGAAAGACGCGGGCGCAACCCATGTGATCCTTGGCCATTCCGAACGCCGCGCCGATCACGGGGAAACCGATATCGCCGTGCGCGCCAAAGCCACCGCTGCCCTTGCCGCCGGGTTGACCGCGATTGTCTGCGTCGGTGAAACCGAAGCCCAGCGCGATGCAGGCCGCACGCTGGACGTGATCGGCACCCAGCTTGCAGGCTCGCTTCCTGCGCAAATGACAGGCGCGGCCGACAGCCTTGTCATCGCCTACGAACCAGTCTGGGCCATTGGCACCGGGCGCACCCCCACGCTGGACGAGGTGGCCGAGGTGCATGCCTTCATCCGCACCACCCTGACCACCCGCTTCGGAGAGGTGGCCAAGGCCATGCGCCTGCTCTATGGCGGCTCGGTCAAGGCGTCAAACGCCGCCGATATCTTTGCCGTGCCGCATGTCAACGGCGCGCTAGTGGGCGGGGCCAGCCTGAAGGCCAGCGATTTTGGCCCCATCGTCGCAGCACTCGCGGCTTCCTGATCCGCTATGCTGACCCTTGCGCAATCGCCCCGCGATCCGGATTTCGTGCAAAACCCCTATGCGTTCTATGACCGCGCCCGCGCGGAAGGCCCGTTTTTCCAATGGCAGGACTATGGCAAAACCTGCACCACCTCCTATGCGGCGGTGAATGCGATTCTGCGTGACCGCCGCTTTGGCCGTGAAATCCCCGCCGATCAGCGCCCCGAAATCGCCCCGCATACCGCGCCTTTCTACGCGATCGAGGCGCATTCCATGCTGGAACTGGAACCGCCGCGCCATACACGGCTGCGCAGCCTCGTGCTGCGCGCCTTCACCTCACGCCGCATCAACGCGCTGACCCCCGACATCACCCAGCTTTCGCATGACCTGATCGACACCCTGCCTGATGGCCCCTTCAACCTGCTGGAACACTTCGGCCAGCGCCTGCCCGTGACCATCATCGCCCGCCTGCTGGGCGTGCCCGAAACCATGGGCAGCGACCTGCTGCGCTGGTCCAATGCGATGGTGAAAATGTATATCGCAAACCGCAGCCGCGCGATTGAGGACGCCGCCGCCGAGGCCAGCCGCGACTTTACCGACTTTATGCGCCGCTATATCGACGCGCGCCGCAGCCGCCCCGCCGATGACCTGATCACCCATCTGATCGCCGCCGAAGAAGACGGCCAGAAACTCTCCACCGATGAGATGATCTCCACCTGCATCCTGCTCTTGAATGCCGGGCATGAGGCCACGGTGCATAGCATCGGCAATGGCGTCAAAACCCTGCTGGAAACCCAAACCCCGATCCACAGCGCGCCAAAAGATGCGCTGATCGAAGAGCTGATCCGCTTCGATCCCCCGCTGCATATGTTCACCCGCTACGCCTATGAGGATGTCGAGGTGATGGGCCATCTGCTGCCCAAAGGCTCCGAGGTGGCGCTGCTGCTTGCCGCTGCCAACCGCGACCCACAAGCCTTTGACAGCCCCAACCAGTTCACCCCCCAGCGCCCGGCAAAAGCCAATCTCAGCTTCGGCGCGGGCCTGCATTTCTGCATCGGCGCGCCTTTGGCCCGGCTGGAACTGCAAATCGCGCTGCCCATCCTGTTCGACCGCCAGCCCAATCTGCACCTGACAGCGCCGCCGACCTACGCCGATCTTTACCATTTCCACGGGCTGGAAAAGCTCATGGTCGCGGCCTGACCTGCCTCTTCATCTTGGCAAAAATACCTTTGGGGGGTGAATTTGCCTCAAGGCAAAGAGGGGGGCAAACAGCCCCCCTGCCGCCGCCCTACAAGGGCAAGACGGTCGTCGATTTGATCTCTTCCATCGACAACAAGGCGGTTACGTTGAAAATCCGCACCTCGGAAATCAGCGCCTGATAAAAGATGTCATAGGCCCGCGCGTTCCTGACCCGCACTTTCAGGATATAGTCGATATCCCCCGCCAGCCGATGCGCCTCCAGCACTTCGGGCCGCTCCTGCAAGGCGCGCAGAAATTTGGCCTGCCAGTCGGCCTCATGCTCTGAGGTGCGGATCAGCACGAAGAAACACGCCTCCAGCCCCAGCGCCTCGGCATCCAGCAACACCGTTTGCCGGGTTATCACCCCATCCTCTTTCATCCGCTTGATACGATTCCACACCGGGGTCTTGGAAGACCCGGTCTTGCGGGCAATCTCATCCAGACTTTGGGCCGCATCCGCTTGCAACTCCGCAAGGATTTTTCGGTCCATCTCATCCAATCGGGCTGCCATTCCTGTTTTCCCCTTCATTCCGGAACAACGCATTCATTCGCCGACAGCATTAGAACAATCTTCCTTATCTGCAAGGGGATATGGCGGATGCATGGGAAAATATCCTATATTGAGGCCAAGAAACCAATGAGGCCCCGATGCAAAACGCAGCCACATCCTATACTGTCACCTTCGTCGGCGCGGGCCCGGGGGCGGCTGCACATCTGACCTTGGGCGCGTATCAGGCCCTGCAACAGGCCGATGTGGTGATCCATGACCGTCTGGTCGGGCCAGAGGTGCTGGCCCTGATCCCCGCAAGCGCGCAGCGCGTCGATGTTGGCAAAGAAGGTTTCGGCCCCTCTGCCGCGCAAGCCGATATCAACGCAGCCCTTGTGGCCCATGCGCAAACCGGGCGCCGGATTGTGCGGCTGAAAGGCGGCGATTGCGGGATTTTCGGGCGGCTGGATGAGGAGATGGAGGCGCTGGAGGCCGCAGGCTTTGGCTTTACCATCCTGCCGGGGTTGACCAGCGCTGCCGTGGCCGCCGCCGAAATCGGCCAATCCCTGACCCGCCGGGGCCGCAACCGCGCGCTGCGCATTGTTACCGGGCATGATATGGCAGGTTTTGCCGAACAGGACTGGCAAGGCATCTCCCGGCCCGGCGAAGTCGCCGCGATCTACATGGGCAAGAAATCCGCACGTTTCCTGCAAGGTCGCCTTTTGATGCATGGTGCGGCGGCTGACACGCCTGTCAGCGTGGTGGCCAATATCTCGCGCCCCGATCAACAGATCATCGCGGCAACGCTGGCCGATCTGCCGCAAGCCGTGGCCCATGCCACCGGCCCCGCCGTTCTTCTTTACGGGCTGGCACCGCGTGCCGCTGCCCTTTCCCTTCCCCAATTGCAGGAGGCGCACGCATGAGCCGCGCATTCACCCCCAAAGTTATCACCGCCAATGATCTGCTGATCGGCGATGTGATTTACCTGACCGCCGATGATCAATGGTCCCGCGACCATGCCGCCGCCGAACTGATCGAGGATGAAGCCCACGCTCAGTTGCGCCTGCTGGATGCGCAACGGACCAAAAACGCCGTTGGTGCCTATCTCGCCGATGCCAAGCGCGGTGCCCATGGGCCAGAGCCTGTGCATTTCCGCGAGGCTTTCCGCACCCGCGGCCCGTCCAACTACGCCCATGGCAAGCAAGTGGAGCGCGCACATGTATAATTACACCGATTTCGACGCGGATTTCGTCCGCACCCGCACCGCCCAATTCGCAGCGCAAGTGGCGCGGCGGATTGATGGCTCGCTGACCGAGGATGAGTTTCGCCCGCTGCGCCTGATGAACGGGGTTTATCTGCAACTCCACGCCTATATGCTGCGCGTGGCCATTCCCTATGGCAGCATCAACCCGCAACAGATGCGGACCCTGGCGCAGATTGCCGATACCTATGACAAGGGCTATGGCCATTTCACCACGCGCCAGAACATTCAGTTCAACTGGCCAAAGCTGGTGGATATTCCGGCGATCCTGTCGGATCTGGCCGATGTGGGCATGCATGCGATCCAGACCTCTGGCAACACCATCCGCAATGTGACCGCCGATCATTTCGCCGGGGCCGCCGCCGATGAAATCGAAGACCCCCGCCCGATTGCCGAGCTTTTGCGCCAATGGTCCACCGACCACCCGGAATTCCAGTTCCTGCCGCGCAAGTTCAAAATCGCGATCACCGGGTCGTCGACCGACCGCGCTGTCACCCGCGCGCATGACATCGGGCTGCGCATGGTGCGCAATGACGCGGGCGAGCCGGGGTTCGAAGTGATCGTTGGCGGCGGCCTTGGCCGCACGCCGCTGGTCGGCACCACGGTGCGTGACTTTTTGCCCAAGGCGGATTTGCTGCCCTATGTGGAGGCGGTTCTGTCGGTCTACAACATGCTGGGCCGCCGCGATAACAAGTATAAGGCGCGGATCAAGATCACCCTGCATGAGACGGGAAAAGAAGAACTTTCCCGCCTGATCGAAGAACGGTTTGACGAATTGCGCCCGCTGTTTGGTGGCAATGATCAGGCGCTTCTGGATCAGATCACCGCCGCCTTCAGCACGCCCGAATTGCGCCAGGCCGATACCAGCGCCTATGCGGCGTTTTACAAGGCCGACCCGCTGTTCCGGTCTTGGGCCGATACCAATCTGGCCGCGCATAAGCACCCCGACTACCGCATCGTTACCATCAGCCTGAAGGCGCATGGCGCGACACCGGGCGATGCCACCTCGGCCCAGATGCGCCTGATTGCCGATCTGGCCGAACGCTTTGGCCATTCCGAAATCCGCATCAGCCATGAGCAGAACGTCATCCTGCCGCATGTGCATCTGTCGGACCTGCCTGCCCTGCACGCCGCCCTGCGCGGATCGGGGCTGGAGACGGCGAATGTCGGGTTGATCTCGGATATCATCGCCTGCCCCGGCATGGATTATTGCGCGCTGGCGACGGCCCGGTCGATCCCGGTGGCCCAGCAGATCGCCACCCGCTTTGACGCATTGAAGCTGGAGCATGACATCGGGCCGCTGAAGATCAAGATCTCGGGCTGCATCAATGCCTGCGGGCATCACCATGTCGGCCATATCGGGATTTTGGGGCTGGACCGCGCAGGCGTGGAAAACTACCAGATCACGCTGGGCGGCGATGGGTCGGAAACCGCTGTGATCGGTGAACGCGCGGGCCCCGGTTTCGCCTATGATGAAATTGTGCCTGCGATTGAACGCATCATCGCGGCCTATCTGGAACAGCGTCAAAGCCCGGCGGAAACCTTCCTTCAGGCCTATCGCCGTCTTGGCCTTGCCCCGTTCAAAGCCGCACTTTACCCCGATGAGGGCAAACGCGATGCCGCTTGATGGTCGTTTCGCCCCGATGGCCGAGCGTGTGGCCGGGCTGAACGCCCGCTACCGCCATCATGGGGCAACGGCGGTGCTGGAACATGCGCTGCGCGACCGCGATGTGGGGCGTGTGGCGCTGGTGTCCAGCTTTGGCGCGGAATCGGTGGTGTTGCTGCATCTGCTGTCGGTGATCTCGCCGCATACGCCGGTGTTGTTCATCGACACGCAAATGCTGTTTGCCGAAACTCTGGCCTATCAGCAGGTGCTGGCCGAAAAGCTGTATCTGACGGATATTCGAACATTGACCGCCAGTCAGGCGGCGGTTTCCGCGCGTGATCCGCAAGGCGATTTGCATAAATCGAACACTGACGCCTGCTGCGCCCTGCGCAAGACCGAGGTGCTGGAAACCGCGCTTGCGGGCTTTGATGCCTGGATCACCGGGCGCAAACGCTATCAATCCGGCACCCGCGCCGAGGTGGAATTCTTTGAGGCCGATGGCGACGCACGGCTGAAAATCAATCCGCTGGCGCATTGGACCCGCGACGATCTGGAAGATTACATCGTCAACAATCGCCTGCCGCGCCATCCGCTTGTGGCGCAGGGCTATCCCAGCATTGGCTGCGCGCCGTGCACAAGCCCGGTTCAACCCGGCGAAGACCCGCGCGCAGGGCGTTGGCGCGGCACGGAAAAAACCGAATGCGGCATCCATTTCATCAATGGCAAAATGGTGCGCAAAACACAGGAGGACGCCGCATGAGCGTTATCGTCACCGATACAGGCTTTCACACCGAAACCCCGATCCCCGCTTTCACCTCGCTGGCGCAACTGCCCTTTCACGAAGGCGCGCTGGATCTTGCCAATACCGATGATCCGACCGCTTTGGTGCCCTATCTGGCCGACCTGCGCCTGATCCGGATTGATTTCCCCAGCTTTGCTGATGGGCGCGGCTTTACGCTGGCGCGCCGTTTGCGGATGATGGGGTTCAAGGGGCGGCTGCGCGCGCGCGGGCATGTGCTGGCGGACCAATATGCCATGGCCCGCCGCGTGGGCTTTGACGAGGTCGAGATCAGCGACGATCTTGCCACCCGCCAACCCGCCGAGCAATGGCTGGCCCGCGCCAACTGGCAGGCCCATGACCATCAGTCGCGCCTGCGGGCCGGTTGACCGCTTCCCTCTGACATAGATCAAAGCTAGACAAAGGATACCGGCCTATAGCCGGATGAAATGACATGACCGAAAGCCTGACAGTGACCGAAGCCCCCGTGAAAGCCGCCAAGCCCCATCTGCCCGATGCGCAGGTGGTGACCGCCGTGAAACATTGGACAGACCGTCTGTTTTCCTTCCGCGTGACGCGGCCGCAGTCCTTGCGCTTCCGCTCGGGCGAGTTTGTGATGATCGGTTTGATGGGCGACAATGGCAAACCCTTGCTGCGCGCCTATTCCATCGCCTCGCCCAATTGGGATGAGGAGTTGGAGTTTTATTCCATCAAGGTGCCGGATGGCCCGCTGACCAGCAAGCTGCAACATATCAATGTGGGCGATGAGATCATCCTGCGGCCAAAACCCGTTGGCACGCTGGTGCATGATGCGCTGTTGCCGGGTAAGCGGGTCTGGTTTCTTGCCACCGGCACCGGAATCGCGCCTTTTGCCAGCCTGATGCGTGACCCCGAAACCTATGAGAAATACGACTCTGTCATCATGATGCACACCTGCCGGACGGCGGATGAGCTGGAATATGGCCGCCAATTGGTCGAGGACCTGAAAAATGATGAACTGATCGGCGAAATGGTGGAGGGCAAGCTGCATTACTATCCCACCACCACCCGCGAAGACACGGCGCATATGGGCCGGATCACCGACAACCTGACCTCGGGCAAGGTGTTTGCCGATCTGGGCCTGCCCCCGATGAACCCTGCGGAAGATCGCGCGATGGTCTGCGGGTCGCTGGATTTCAACATTGATGTAAAAGCGGTGCTGGAAGGGTTCGGCCTGCGTGAAGGCGCCAATTCCGAGCCGAAGGAATATGTGGTCGAAAAGGCCTTTGTCGGCGACGGCATCTGAGTTTTCAGTCACATCACCGCATGAAAAAAGCCGCGCAAACCCTTGCGCGGCTTTTGTTTTCAGTCCCGCAGGCGATCAGAGGCCAAGCGCCGCTTTCACCTGATCCAAAGCGCCTTGCAGCAACAGCGGGTTGCTGGCAGCAGCGTCCACAACCGATTTCAGCGTGGCTTTGGTGGTGTCGTCCAGGGTCGCGCCGTCGATCATGGCATTCACCTTTTCGGCGTCGAAATTGGCGGCATCCAACAGCGCGGACGGGTCCATCGCATCGGCGGCGGCATTGGCTGCATCCGTGGCTTGCGCTGCGGCATCAGCGGCGGCTTTCTCGGCGGCTTCGGCAGCGGCCTTTGCTTCGGCTTCGGCAGCAGCAGCGGCTTCGGCGGCAGCAGCTTCAGCAGCGGCAGCGCCTTCCTCGACAGTCTCGGTCACTTCTTCGGCAGCCGCTTTTGCGGCCTCCTCGGCGGCTTTCAATTCCTCTGCGGCTTTGGCAGCAGCTTCTTCAGCGGCCTTTGCAGCAGCCTCGGCAGCGGCTTTTGCCTCTTCTTCGGCTTTGGCAGCAGCTTCCGCAGCAGCGGCTTCAGCGGCTTTCGCTTCTTCCTCGGCTTTGGCAGCCGCTTCAGCAGCCGCTTTTTCGGCCTGCATCGCCGCTTCTTGTGCAGCCTGTTGCGCGGGCACATAGCTGAACTGGTAATAGCCAAGGCCTGCGGCCACGATCAGGGCAGCGCCCAAAAGAACAGATTTATTCATGTTTTACGTCTCCCATACCCGTCTGCACTGACGGTTGCGGCGCTGTCATGACAGAAACTGTCTGATTTGAAAAGACTTTGCTGCACCGCAGCAGCCGATCGGGCGGGATTCTACCGAAAGGTGTTGAACAACCCGGCCCAGAGGTCTATTTTACGCGGGCTGGGCGCTGCCCCGCACCGATATCAATGAAAGAAGGAAGCAAACCATAGCCCGCAGACCCCACAACGCCCCGCCGCAACGCGATACGGGCCCCCGTGTGAATGACCGCATCCGCAGCCCCGAAATCCGCCTGATTGGCGCGGATGGCGAAAACGTTGGTGTTGTAACACCAGCCCGCGCGATGGCCATGGCCGAGGAGGCCGGGCTCGACCTGGTTGAAATCTCGCCGAATGCGGAGCCGCCGGTCTGCAAGATCATGGACTTCGGCAAATTCAAATATGAGCAGCAAAAGCGTGAGGCCGAGGCCCGCAAAAAGCAGCACATCATTGAAATCAAGGAAATCAAGTTCCGTCCCGGCACCGACAAGCATGACTATGATGTCAAGATGCGGTCTGTGCTGAAGTTTCTGGGCGAAGGCGACAAGGTCAAGGTGACGCTGCGCTTTCGGGGCCGGGAAATGGCCCACCAGCAGCTTGGTCTGGAATTGCTGAACCGCGTGGCGGATGATGTGATCGCCAATGAGGCTGGCAAGCTGGAAAGCTTTCCGAAGCTGGAAGGTCGTCAGATGGTGATGATGATCGGGCCGAAATAAGCCCGCGCATCAAGACGCCACACTTCAAGGCAAGGTCATCAAGGGGTCGCGGCGCGGCCCCTTTTTTCATGTGCCTTCGCGGGGTCTGGGCCGGGTTGGAATTTCCTTCAACAGGCCGCCCACCCCCATGGCGGCGATGCTGCGGGGCGTGACGGGCACGCCGCAGATGATCCGCTCCATCACCCAATCCGCGCCATTCAGCGCCGGGGATTTGGCACAGCCCGGCAGGCCGATCACCGGCACCCGGCCCAGCTTGCCGATGAACAGCAGGTTCCCCGGATCAACCGGCATGCCGAAATGCAGCACGCGCCCGCCTGCTTCGCGCAAAGCTTCCGGCGCGGTATCGCGGATATCCGATGTGGCAGAGCCGGTGAGGATCAGGATCAGATCAGCCGCCTTGGCCGCCCGCAAGGCCTGCGACAGCTCTGCCACCCGATGCGGCACGATCTGGCAGGGGGCCAGCGTGACGCCCAAGCGCGACAGCCGCGCCTCGGTGACGCGGTGGCCTTTGACGCCATCCTCCTCTCCGACCGAAGTCTGGATCAGAACTGCACGGCGCAAGACCGGCGGGCGCAGCGAAATCGCATCCGCCCCCAGCGCGCAGGCCCGCGCAAGGCCCTGTTGCGGCACGGCGTAAGCGATGATCTTGATGGTGCCAACCATACCGCCTGCCTCCATCCGCTGCCAAGGCGGCACGGTGGCAAGGGTGATCATCGGCTCGGCGGCGTTCATCTGGTGGATACGCTTGGCGTTCAGCCGCACGACCCCCGGCCCCTTGGCCAGAATATTCACCCGCCCGGTGCGCATGGCGCGCAGCTCCAGCCCTGCCGCCTCGGGGTCTGGCACCAAGGCGCGGGCCACGGCCATGGCGGCGGCATCCTCATGCAGGTCATCCGGGCCAAGCCGCGCCACGGTAACGGATGTGATGCCCGCCGCATGCAGGCGGGCAATCTCCTCGGGGCCCAAGGGAATGCCTTTGCGCAAACGGCCACCACCGGGCAGCGCCTCGGAATGGGCCAGAATCGCCCCTGCTGCCTGATCTGTGGGAACCTCTCCGAATTCCATCAGCCTTGCCGGAGGCTTTGGGTGATCTGTGCCATGATCGACACCGCAATTTCCGCCGGAGATTTGGCCCCGATGTTCAACCCGACCGGCGCATGGATACGGGCGATCTGTGCGGGCGGGACGCCTGCCGCTGCCAGACGGTCCAGCCGTTTGGCATGGGTGCGGCTGGAGCCAAGACTGCCGATGTAGAAAGCATCCGAGCCCAGCGCCGCCATCAGCGCAGGATCATCCAGCTTGCTGTCATGGGTCAGGGTGACAATGGCGCTGCGGGCATCGGGGGCAAGGGCGGCCATCGCCTCGTCCGGCCAATCCTCCAGGATGGTTTCACCCGGAAAGCGCGCGGCAGAGCCAAAGGCCCCGCGCGGATCAATGATCACCGGGTCATAGCCACAGGCCCGCGCCATCGGCACCAGCGCTTGGGCAATGTGCACGGCCCCCACGATCATCATGCGCAAGGGTGGGTTGTGGATACCGATGAACCAGCCATCCTCCTCCAGCCCGGAACGGTCGGCGCGCATCCGGGTGGCAATCGCCTCGGCCAAAGGGTCGCCGGGGCCTGCGGTCAGGCGGCGGGTGTAGGTTTCCAGATGCGTCAGCAGCGCCACGGCGCGGCGCGCGGCACGGGCGGCAACCAGTTCGGCCAAAAGGTCAGGCGCAAGCGCCTGCGCACCCGTGCCGATTGGTTCCACCAGCACCCGGATCGTGCCACCACAGGCCAGACCCACGGCAAACGCCTCTTCATCCGCGACACCGAAGCGGAGCAAGCGAGGCGTGCCACTGCCCAGCGCGGCCAGTGCCTCATGCACCACCGCCGATTCCACGCAGCCCCCCGAGACAGAGCCCATCATCGCGCCATCGCCCGCAATGACCAATTGGCTGCCCACCGGGCGCGGGGCAGAGCCCCAGGTTTCCACCACCGTGGCCAGCGCCGCCGCTTTGCCCGCGCGATGCCAGTCCAGCGCAATCTCGGGGATCGTGTCAAAGCTTGTGTCTGTCATCGCGGCCCTCCATCCTTGTTTCAGTCTAGCCCAAATCCGCCACGCGGTCGCGGCGATTATGCGTGCAGCATCGCCATCAGCCGCGCTTTTTCACCACTGTCCCCGGCGTCGGAAATGGCCGCGCCCAGCGCCTCCAGCGAGGCAATGGAATGGCCCGCGCGAAAACTGTCGACATGGGGCAGCATGGCACGAATGCCACCGGCGCGCGGGGCAAACCCATCCCAGCGCAACAAGGGGTTCAGCCAGATCAGGCGGCGGCAGGACAGATGCAGCCGTTCCATCTGCCGGGCCAGATCGCGGGTGTCGTCGCGGTCCAGCCCGTCGGTGATCAGCAAGACCACCGCCCCCTGCCCCAGCACACGGCGCGACCAGTCGCGGTTGAAAGTGGCAAGGCAAGAGCCGATGCGCGTGCCGCCCGACCAATCCTGCGCCTGCGCGCCTGCGGCGGCAAGAGCGGCATCGACATCGCGGGTTGCCAGATGCCGGGTGATATTGGTCAGCCGCGTGCCAAAGGTGAAGCCATGCACCCGCGCCCAGCCTTGGCCGCGCGCATTGGCAACCGCATGGATGAAATGCAGCACCAGCCGCGAATATTGCGCCATGGAGCCCGAGATATCGCAGATCACCACCAGATTGGGCCAACGCGTGCGGGGCGTGGTGCGGGCCAGCCGCGCCACTTCTCCGCCCCGGCGCAGGGCGGCGCGCAGGGTGGCACGGGCATCAATGCCTTGGCCAAGACTGGCAGCTTGCGGGCGACGCGTGCGCAAAGGTTGGACGGGCAGGCGCAGACGGGCGAGCATGCGCTTGGCCTCGGCCACCTCGGCCACGGTCATCTGTTCGAAATCAAGGCTGCGCAGGCGTTCACGCGCCGATAGCGTGTGTGAGGCATCAATGTCGATGCGGGTTTCGGAGGGCGGGCTTTCGGCCGCAGGCGGATCGGGGAGCATGCCATCCAGCAGCGCCTCGGCCGCGCGTTTTTCGGATGGGGTGGCGGCGTGTTCGTCCTGGACGCCGCGAATGGCGGGCAGCATCAGCGACATCATATGTTCCAGATAGCGCGGATCGCGCCAGAACAGCCGGAACACCTGATGAAAGACCACGCGATGTTCGGGGCGGCGCACGAAACAGGCGTTCAGCACCCAGTAAAAATCGTGCTGGCGGGTGAAGCCTGCCACCGCGACCGCGCGCACCGCCTCGACCACTTGCCCCGACCCGATGGGCAGGCCCGCCTTGCGCAGGGCACGGGCAAAATGGGCGATGTTTTGCACCAGTTTGCCATCATCGGGAAGGGAGAGCGGTGGGTATTGCATCGGGCTTTCGCGTTCTTGGCAAGCGCCGGGGGTTTTGCACCCCCGGACCCCCGCAGGATATTTTTACCGAAAAGAAAGCGGGGTCATTTCAGCAGCGGTTCCTTGCGGATCTCATCGAGCAGTTTTCGGGCCTCGGAGCCTTGGATTTTCTGGATATCGTCTTGATATTTCAGGATCGCGCCCAGCGTGTCGGAGATCACTTCCGGGGTCAGGGTGATGGCATCAAGGGCCAGCAGGCATTTGGCCCAGTCGATGGTTTCGGCCACGCCGGGTTTTTTGAACAGATCCTCGCCGCGCAGGCGTTGAACGAAGGCCACGATTTCGGTGCTGAGGCTTTGGCTCGCCTCGGGCGCGCGGGCCTTGAGGATGGCGAGTTCGCGGGCGGCATCGGGGTAATCGACCCAATGATAGAGGCAGCGGCGTTTGAGCGCGTCATGCACTTCGCGCGTGCGGTTGGAGGTGACGATGACGATAGGGGCTTCGGCGGCACGGATGGTGCCGAGTTCGGGGATGGTGACCTGGAAATCAGAGAGCGCCTCCAGCAGGAAAGCCTCGAAGGGTTCATCGGTGCGGTCGAGTTCATCAATCAGCAGGACGGGGGCGCCGCCGGGTTGCGGGCGCATGGCGGCCAGAAGCGGGCGTTCGATCAGGTAGTCTTGGGTGAAAAGCTCGGCGCGCAGGGCGTCGCGGTCGGTGGTGCCGCTGGCCTCGGCGGTGCGGATTGCGATCATCTGGGCGGCGAAGTTCCAATCGGCCACGGCTTGGGCGGCATCCAGCCCTTCGTAGCATTGCAGGCGGATCAGCCGGCGGCCAAGGGCGGTGGCGATGACTTTGGCGATTTCGGTCTTGCCCACGCCGGCCTCGCCTTCCAGCAGCAGCGGGCGGCCCAGTTTCAGCGCCAGAAACACCACGGTGGAAAGCGCGCGAGCGCTGATATAGCCGTGATCGGCCAGCATCTGTTCGGTTGCGTCAATGCTTGTTGGTATGGCTGTCACCTGATCCCCCTGCCCTTGGCCCCACCAAAGCAATCCGGCTGCCCCCGGTCAAGCCATAGGCCGCATGTCTGCGACTAAGGGAGGGGGGGCTGCGGGGCCGAGCATCCAGTCGCGGAAGTGGCGGAAGGCGAGGATGTCGAGGCTGCGGTCGGGGTAGGACAGCACATAGGGCGTATCGGTTGTCATGGAGCGGGCCGAGGCAAGGCGCAGCGCGCCGCTGGCAAGATCGGGTGCGGCAAACACATCGGGCACCAGCGCCACCCCAAGCCCTGCGCGCGCCGCCGCCAGCACCATGCCGAATTGTTCGAACCGGGCGCCGCGCAGAATGGTGATCGGGTCCAGCCCCGCGTTCAGGAACCAATCCAGCCAGAGGTTGGGGCGGGTGGCTTGTTGCAACAAGGGCAGTTTGGCCAGTTCGCCATCTTCCAGCACATGCGCGTCGGGCAGCAGGCCGGGGGCGGCGACGACGACCAGACGCTCTTCGGCCAGATGGTCCATCCGCGCGCCGCGCAGGGGCGATTGGGCGCGGATGATCGCGGCATCGCGGGGGTCGCGGTCAAAATCCAGTGGGGTGAGTGTGGCTGTCATATCCAGCGTGACCTGCGGCGCAAGGGCGGCAAAGCCCGACAGCCGCGGGATCAGTGACAGCGCGGCAAAGGTGGGCAGCACCGCCAGACGCAGCACATCGCGGTGGCCGCCAAAAGACATCACCGTCAGCGCCGCGCGATCCAGATCGGCCAGCATCCGCTCGGCCTCGGGCAAAAGCGCGCGTCCGGCATCCGACAGCACAAGGCGTTGGCGGATGCGGTGGAACAGCGCCACACCCAATCGCGCCTCCAGCGTGGTCAGGGCGCGGCTGATCGCGCTTTGCGTCAGGCCCAGCGCTTGGGCGGCCCGCGTGGCGGTGCCGGTTCTGGCGGCTTGGACAAAGGCCTGAAGTTCGGGCAAGGTGGGGGTATAGGCGTGACGCATGGGGCGAGTTTATGCGCATTCCTCATAAACTTGCAAAGCTTATTCATTTGAACGGATGCCGTTTTACCGCTATCCAGACGCCAGACAGATAGAAACGGAGCCCTGCCATGGACAAGCCGAAGCTGAAAGCCAAAGACGCCCCCGATCTGGGCCGTTTCGACTGGGAAGACCCCTTCCGCCTTGACGACCAGTTGACCGAGGAGGAGCGGATGCTGCGCGACGGCGCACGCGCCTATGCGCAGGAAAAGCTGCAACCCCGCGTGACACAAGCCTATCGCGAGGAAAGCACAGACCCCGGCATTTTCCGCGAGATGGGGGAAATGGGCCTGCTGGGCGTGACTGTGCCGGAAGAATACGGCGGGATTGGTGCGTCTTATGTGGCCTATGGTTTGATCGCGCGCGAGGTGGAGCGCGTCGATTCAGGGTATCGGTCGATGATGTCGGTGCAATCGTCCTTGGTGATGTATCCGATTTATGCCTATGGATCGGAAGAGCAGCGCCGGAAATACCTGCCCAAGCTGGCCTCGGGTGAATTTATCGGCTGTTTCGGCCTGACCGAACCGGATGCAGGCTCGGACCCCGCAGGGATGAAAACCACCGCCAAGAAAACCGCGAATGGCTATGTGCTGAACGGCGCGAAGATGTGGATTTCGAACGCGCCGATTGCGGATGTCTTCGTGGTCTGGGCCAAATCGGAGGCGCATGGTGGCAAGATCCGCGGCTTTGTGCTGGATAAGGGCATGAAGGGGCTGAGCGCGCCGAAAATCGGCGGCAAGCTGTCGCTGCGCGCCTCTATCACCGGCGAGATTGTGATGAAGGATGTGGAAGTGGGCGAGGATGCCTTGCTGCCGCATGTAGAGGGGTTGAAGGGGCCGTTTGGCTGCCTCAACCGCGCGCGCTATGGCATTTCATGGGGGGTTCTGGGGGCGGCGGAGTTTTGTATGCATGCCGCACGGCAATATGGGCTTGACCGCAAGCAGTTCAATAAGCCTTTGGCCCAGACCCAGCTTTATCAGTTGAAACTGGCCAATATGATGACGGATATTTCGCTGGGCATGCAGGCTTCCTTGCGTGTGGGCCGGCTGTTGGATGAGGCGAATGCGGCACCTGAGATGATCTCGATCGTCAAGCGGAACAATTGCGGCAAGGCGCTGGAGATCGCCCGCCATGCCCGCGATATGCATGGCGGCAATGGTATTCAGGAAGATTACCAGATCATGCGCCATATGGTGAACCTTGAGACGGTGAACACCTATGAAGGGACGCATGATGTCCATGCCCTGATTTTGGGCCGGGCGGTCACGGGGTTGCAGGCGTTCTTCTGACCCCCAATCGCCCCGCCCAAGGGGCCATAGCAGGTGCGGTGGGCAGATTGCCCACCCTACGCCCTGTCAGCGCGCCAGATAGCGCCCATGCGCCCAGCCGACCACCCCGTTTACCAGTTCCACCCGTCGCCATGCGCCTTGCGCATCGAGCAGCCGCACCCGGTCGCCGGGATAGATGCGGCGAATGATGTCATAGTCAGAGCCCGGCCCGCTGCGCAGGTTCAGATAGCCATCCGAAGTTTGCACCACCGTCAGCATTTGCCCAAACGCCAGCCGCGCCTCCAGAAACTTGCCCGAGGTCCAGCCCATCCGGCCGCCTTCATGGCGCACGCGGGCCCATGTGCCACTGACCTCCAGCACCTCCACCTGATCGCCGGGATACATGCGTTGCAGGATATCAAACCCCACCCCCGGCCCGCTGCGCAGGTTCAGATAGCCGTCATTGGTTTGCTTGACATATAGCGTCTCGGCCATGGCTGCCCCAAGGGTTAAGGCCATGGCGAGTATGAAGGCAAGAACGGGCGCAAAAACAGATTTCAACATGATAAGACCTTTCTGAAAACATGGCCCATCACAGCAAATATCGCTTGCCGAAACAAGTCATCACAATGCTGCGCCACCGCCTGCGGGCGCCGCACCTTCGCGATTGACAGACTCAGGGCGCAGGCACAGGCTTATCCGATTTGCAGCATATATTTGTGGAGGACATTATGGCCTAGAAAGACTGGATTGCCGATGCAACCAAGGCACTGGAAAGCGTTGGCAAGAAGATCAGCGCCGAGAACAAGAAGAATCTGAAAGAGGTGTCGAATATCATCAAGATCGCCTTTGCCGAGGCCGGGGCGGAAAAAGACCCTGACAAGAAAAAGGAGATGCAGCGCGCAGTGCAGGAATTGATGGGTAAATTCAAGGTGATGACAACGAATTTCCAAGGCGTCGAGAAAGAAACCGTGGCCAGCATCAAGCTTCTCAAGATGCTCAGCAGTTAGTCCCGGTCGGGCCCCATCCCAAAGGCACAACCGCCGCGCCTCTTTCAAGGGGCGCGGCCCGGTCCAACCTTGAGGCGCTTTTTGCCGCAAGGCAAAAGGCAACGAATGGCGGGAGTGCCCCCCGTTCCCCTGCCGCATGAAAAATGCCTATCCCGGCTTACTTTCTGACTACGGGGCGAACCAAGTCAAAACCCTTCAGGACTGCGCGCGGCCATCGCATCAGTCACTCCAGATCACATAAAACAGGGCGTCCATCATCGGTTCTCGCGTCAATACCAACAGGGTCGTCTTCGGCTGAATGGGGTAGTTTTCTTTGCTGCAATCATCGTATCGGCCTGCCCCCAACACTTCCTGGTTTGCCCGGGGCATCGCGCTGACCACTGGCCAGCATCGGCAGCCCATTGCGCCCGGCATGTGCGCGGTTGCCAGCCGTCAACCACCGCTGCCCTGTTATTTTTCCCAGAGGAAAACCTGAACATATGGTCGTCATCGTGACGCAGGCCACTTTGTAAATCGTCAATCAACGCGGCGAAAAGGCTTTGCCCAGAAGGCTCATTACTTCGGCAACCGTCAGCACCACACCAGACCGCCAGCAAAACCCGGCTTCATTCTGACGCGACACAAACAGAACGCCTGCGATAACAGCCGCGCGACCTTTTTACCAAAGTGGCACGATAGTGCCCCTGAACCCGCCCAGCATTTAGCCGCTGTTATCCCTACATTTTCTCCATAGCTTTGCGGATATGGCGGTTGTCGCCGCGGGTCAGCACCCAACGGCCCATGCGGCGGGCCAGTTCCGGGTGGCCCTTGTCCATCGCGCGTTTGAACAGCTCTTTTTGATAGCGGTTGAACGTCTTGCGCGCCCGCAGCTTTTGGTAAAATTCGGCCTCTGTCAGCGAGCCGTTCAAGGCCGCCAGCACGATGGGCGACAAAATCCCCATCTGCTGCAAGCTGGACCCCAACCTGTGCCCCAGCAAAGGCGCGCGCAGCTTCACCACGTTTTTGGCCGCAAAACGGTCCACATGGCCCGCGTCCAGCGGCTCATACGGATCATAGATCAGCGTCACCCGCCCTGCCTTGGCCGAAACCTTTGCCGCATCGCCATAGGGGCCGGAAAAATCCCGGTCCCATGCGGTTTTGTAACGTGTCTCAAACGGCACAAGTGATTTATCCAGCGTCGATTGCGGCGAAATGGCCACCACATCCGCCCCCGGGCAGGCCGCCGCAAAGGCGCAGGCGCCATAGCCGCCCATCGAGGCGCCATAGAACACCACGCGTTTGAATGTCTTGAAAAATCCCTTTTTCTTTAGCGCGTCAAACTGGGCATAGACCCAAGGGTCGCGAAACCATGTCCAGCCCGCCGCCGTAACCCCCAGCATCGACCAACCCTGTTTTTCGATGAAGGCAAAGCCCCAAGGCCGTTTATCCTCGCGCTTTTCCATCGCGATATCGAGGTTGTCGAAAGTCACCACCAGCGTGTCAGAGCGTTTGATGAACATCATGCCATGCTCATCGCTTTCACGGTAAAACCCGTCCTTGCCGGCCAAGCGCGTGGCAATCTCGGCCCAGCTTTCTTCGGGGGGGGGCGGTTCGGCCTGCGCAACTGCGCCCAGCGTGCCATCGGCGGCCAACAAGACGCGATGCACCTCTATCCCGCCATCGTTGCGATTGGTCAGCAGGGTAATCGTGCCGCGCTTTTTCAGGAAAGGATAGCCGCCAGAGCCTTTGCGGATATCCGACAAAACCATGCCACCAGGGGCCAGCCCCGCATCCAGCAGCCCGCCCAACGGGCCGATTTTATTGACATCGCCAAATCCGGTGAGGTTTGCCACCAATTCTGCGGGGCGCAAATCCTCGGGTTTGGCGATCACATGGATCTGGTCAAAGGGCACGCCGTTCTCAGTCAGAAACTGGCGGTAAGGGGCGACCCAATCTGACGGGGTTTCCGGCCAGCGGCCCTTGTGGTCGATATCAATCAGATCAATCGCGCAGCGCCATTTGCCCCATGCCGCCAGTGCCACCGATTGCGCATTGCCGCCGATATCGGCAATGCGGCTGGCCTGTTCCAGCGGCACCTGTTCCAGCAAGCCCGCATCAAACACCCGTCGCCCCCGGCCTTTGATCGGCGCGGTTTCGGGGTGAATATCATGGCGGCGCAGCAAATCGGCCAGATAGGTATTGGCAGGCGGCAGGCCACCATGGCGCAGCCCCAATTCGCGCTTGTTCGAGGCCCAAAGATGCAGCGCCGTGGTCTTGTCAGACAACAAGCCCTGCACCACTGCACTGCGGCGCAGGAACATCAGCCGGTCCGGGAAGGGGATCGGGTAAAACGCCTCCAAGGGCTGCACCTGCCCCAGCAAGCCGTGCTTATGCACGAAATGCGTCACCATCAGCGGCCCCCAGACGCCCCAAGGCTGCTGGCTGACATGCACCGGCGTCCCGGCGGCGGCGGCGGCGCGGTATTCGTCTTGCTGGCTTTGCTTCAGAAAGGGTGGGATGGCGTGGCGGTCTTCCATGAAGTGCAGCATATCGGCCAGAACCGCGCTGCCCACCGGCAGGCCCAGCACCGCGTTATTCACCCGTCGCCCGCCCGGCAGTTCAAACCCCATCACATAATCGCTGTCATAGGCCATCGGGCGGTGGCAATAGACATCGGTATCCACCCAGATCATGCCGGGGTTCTGCGCGATCATGTGGATGCGGAAATAATCGGCAAACAGCGCGAAGCTATCTTTCTTTTCATATTTGATGAAATCATCGGTATCGAGGATCTCTCGCCCGTCGCGGCGGATCACGCCTTCGGGGACATTGGGAATATCTTCATAGGCAAACAGCGTGATCTTCTGGCCCTGATCGACAAAGCTTTTCAGGCAAAGCTGTTCCATCCAGCTCAGGCTGCCACCGATCCATAGCGTCCCCACCTCCCGTGTCCGTGCCATATGTTGCTGCCTTGCTGCTCTTTCGCGGATTTGCCTGCGTGTGACGTCTTATTGGTGCTTATAGCGAAACAATCTGACGAAATAATGGTGATTTGCAAAGGGATGATGCAAAATCTTGGCATCCTTTGCTTGGCCCTGTGGCTTTGGCTGTGATATTGCCAAAGCGGAAAGGGTGGCAACAGACCGCCTTGAGTGAGGGGTGAGCGGGGTAAGTTATGGGCAAAGGTCCCAGATCCGGGCGGGATAGCGCGCCAACGGCAGACAGGCTGATCCACCGCCAATTGGGAGCGATGGCATTGGCCGGTGATGGCCTTGGCCGCTTGCTGGAGTGTATCCGCGTGGCGGATGACCGGGTGCATGTGTTCTTTGGCAATGGCACGAGGATCGACCAATTCGCCCCCGATGGCGGGCCTGATTGCGCCTTGCCCTTGGATTTGCGCGATGTCTCCGGCTCGGCCTTCATCGCGGTTGCAGCCCCGCGCCAAACGCCCGACGTGGTGCGGCTGGCCCGCCACGACGCCCCGGCGCTGGAGGTGGCCGTGACCATGGCAGAGCCCGCGTATTTGGCCGGGCGCAATTGCCTGTTTGGCTTCCGGACCGAGGAAAGCCCCGCCCAGATCGCGGAATGGCTGCGCTATCACGCGCGCCACCATGGGGCCACGGGGGCGCTGATCGTCAACCGCCTGCCGGGCACAGAGCCGGATCAATGGGCGGCCAAACTGTCGCGCACATTGGCCAAAGATCTGGGCGATTGCGATATGCGCGTGGTGCTGCTGGATTGCCCGCTGCCTTTGGGCAAGCCCACGCTGGGGCCGGAAAACCACCCCTATCTGGCCCCCGATGCCCCCGGCAAGGACCGGATGGAGGTGCCCGGCCCCGACCCATGGCGCAGCCCCTTGGGCGAAGGGTTGATCTATGAGGTGATGAAATGGCGCTTTCTGTCTGCCGCCCGCGCGGTGCTGACGCTGGATGTGCCCGATATTCTGGCCCCGGTGCCCGAAGGTGCGACAGGGGCCTTTGACCGCTGCGTCGCGGAAAAGAAAGGCGTTATCCTGCTGGCAGGGCGGCGCAGCTATCCGTGGCGCGTGCGCAACAACCAAGAGGCGCGGTTTGGCGATCATATCTGCATGCCGTTTGATATTGGCAAGCCGATGCTGCGCTGGGGGGTGGCCCCGCAACAGGCCGGGCTGGTGAACACATGGCGCATGTTGCGCGTGGCCTATACCAACCCCGACCCGATGTCCGCCTTGCCGTTTTACCGCGCGATGGCGATCAAGGTGCCAGGGCGCAACGCCTCTGAACTGGCGCCGAAAACCTCGCTGGTGGAAGATGACGCGCTGCTGGCCTTGGCGGCAGAGGCCTTTGACCACAAACCCGTGCGCGCGCCGGTATCCAAGCCCAAAGCCGCGCCGAAAGCCGCGATCAAGGGCGGGCGCACCGCGATTGTGACCACGATGAAGAACGAAGGCCCGTTCATTCTGGAATGGCTGGCCTATCACCGGGCCATCGGAGTGGATGATTTCCTGATCTACACCAATGATTGCACCGATGGCACCGATACGATGCTGGATATGTTGCAGGAAAAGGGCATCGTGCAGCACCGCGCCAACCCTTTCGTGCCGGGCGGCGATCTGAAACCGCAGCACGCGGCCTTGCAGGCGGCGGAATCCGAACCCGTGATGCAGAACTGCGGTTGGGGCATCTGCATGGATGTGGATGAATTCATCAACATCAAGATCGGCGATGGCACCTTGGACGCGCTGTATAAGGCGATGGGCGAGGCGAATATGATCAGCCTGACATGGCGGCTGTTCGGCAATGCCGAGGTGCATGGCTATGAAGATCGGTTCCTGCTGGATCAATTCACCCGCTGCGCGCCCGAGGTGATCCGCAAACCGCATCAGGCCTGGGGCTTCAAGACCCTGTTCCGCAATATCGACATATACAAAAAGCTGGGCGTGCACCGGCCCAAAGGCTTGATCCCCGATCTGTGGGACCAGGTGAAATGGTTGAACGGCTCGGGCAAGCCCCTGCCCCGCACCATGTTCCGCAATGGCTGGCGCTCGACGCTGGAAACCTATGGCTATGATTGGGTCAGCCTGAACCATTATGCCGTGCGCTCTGCCGAGAGTTTTCTGGTCAAGCGCGACCGGGGGCGGGTGAACCATGTCGACCGCGACCAAGGGCTGAATTACTGGTTCCGCATGAACCATAATCTGGAGGAAGATCGCAGCATCCAGCGCATGATCCCCGCCCTGCAAGCCGAGTATGACCGGCTGATGGCGGACCCCGATATCGCGGCGGCCCATGCCTATTCGGTGCGCTGCCACCACGACAAGATCGCGGAACTGATGGAAACCGAGAATTACCAGAATTTCTATGCCGAACTGACAGGCCCGCGGATGGAGCGGCTGTGCCGGATGCAGCAGCATTTCGGCTCTGCCGTGTTTTCCGCAGGCCCTGCCGTGATCCCCGAAGACCTGCATGAACGCGACATCGCACCAGATTTCTTTTTTACCGTCGAACATACGGGGGAGCAGGAGCATTGAGCGGTGGCAAGATTTTCGGTGGCATTGTGTGCGCTTCGCTTGTTCTGCGGGGCAAGTGGCAGATGCCGGATAGGTATTTTTGCCAAGATGAAATTGGGGCGCGGTGATGGGTGGTTATACGGTCATCACCACGATGAAGAACGAAGCGGCGTTCTTGCTGGAATGGGTGGCCCATCACAAGGCGCTTGGGTTTGACCATCTGCTGATCTGCACCAATGATTGCGACGATCCGACCAGCCGCATGGTCTTGCGGTTACAGGAAATGGGGCTGGCGCGGCATCATGCGACAACGCCTTGGGCCGCGACCTCGATCCAGCGTTCGGCGCTGAAACAAGCCCAGCGCTATGATGAGGTGAAGCAAGCCGATTGGCTCTATGTCTGCGATGCGGATGAGTTTCTGGTGGTGAAAACCGGTGATGGTTCGGCGCGCGCATTGGTGGCGGCGGGGCGGCCGGATGCGGAGGTGATCTCTGTTCCGTGGCGGGTGTTCGGGCCGGATGGCCAACGCGACTATGAGGATGCGCCGGTGACAGCGCAATTCCGGAGCGCGATGCAGCCGCAAGCCCCCGGCCAGCCACAAGGGATTTACTGCAAATCCCTGTTTCGCGGTTTGGAAAACATGCATCGCATCGGCATCCACGCCCCCGTCCCCCGCCCTGATCTGGGCCGCCCCTTGCGCAGCGAAATGCCGGGCGGGTTGCGGCTTGGGCCGGGGCTGAACCCGATGCTGGCGCTGCGTGACTATAGCGTGGCGCAGGTGAACCATTACGCCCTGCGTTCGCGCGACAGTTTTCTGGTAAAGCGGGATCGCGGGCGGGTGAACCACAGCAATGAGGTGATGGAGATCGACTATTGGGACCGTTTCGATGTGGCCGAGGTGGCCTGCGACGCCATTCGCCGCTATGATGCGGCGGTGGCCGACTGGCGCGCGCGCTTGTTGGCGGATGCGGTGCTGGACGGGTTGCATGACCGCGCCGTCAAATGGCACCGTGCCAAGATCGCCGCGCTGAAAGCCCGCCCCGATTACGCGCCGCTTTTGGCCGCTTTGGAAGAAAGGTTGGCCAGATGCGCTTCCTCGCAATCCTGACCGTGCGGAATGAGGCCGCCTTCCTGCTGGAATGGCTGGCCCATCACAAAGCCTGTGGCTTTACCGATTTTCTCGTGTTTTCAAATGATTGCACCGATGGCACCGACCTGATGCTGGACCGTTTGGCCGAATTAGGCGTGCTGACCCATATCCGCAACGATGGACCGCATGACGAAGGCCCGCAATGGGCCGCGCTGAAAGCCGCCGACAAGCACCCGTTGAAGAAAGCCGCCGATTGGGTGCTGTTTTTCGATGTGGATGAATTCGTCAATATCCATACTGGCGACGGCACTTTGCCCGCGCTGCTGGCCGCCCTGCCCCATGCCACGGCAATTCCGCTGACATGGCGTTTTTTTGGCAATGCCGGAGTGATCGGCTTTGACGACAGGCCGGTGACCGAGGTGTTCACCCGCGCCGCGCCGGCGCTGCTCTATTGGCCGTGGCGCGGGGCGATGTTCAAAACCCTGTTTCGCAATGACGGGGCCTATCGCAAACTGGGCGTCCACCGCCCCCGCAACCCGGACCCAGAGCGGATGGCCGCGCAGGTTTGGGTTGATGGCTCTGGTCGCACCCTGCCGCCCGACTATCACCGCAACCGCATCATCTCGCCGCTTGGGCGCGATAATTTCGGGCTGGTGCAGATGAACCATTACGCGCTGGGGGCGATGGAAAGCTATATCGTGAAATGCGACCGGGGCCGCGCCAATCGCGATGCCTCCAGCTTTGATATGGGCTATTGGGTGGAACGGAATTTCTGTGACGTCGAAGATCGCTCGATCGAGCGGCTGTCCCCGGCCCGCGCCGCGCATCTGGCAGCGTTCAAGGCCGATCCCGCCTTGCGCAGCCTGCATGAGGCAGGCGTTGCCTGGCGCAAGGCGCGGTTCTTGGAGCTGATGCAGGATATGGACTGGCGCAGCCTCTTTGGCCGCTTGCTGCTGTCACGCCCCGCCCGCTGCCTGACCGAGGCCGAAGCCCGGCTGATCTGGCAGCATGGGCAAGGCGCGGTGGGCACAGGAGCCGCCTGACCCTCGAACCAAGGCCAAACAATCCCCACAGATTGTTTCCGGATTATTCGAAGATGCCACCTTATTGCCGCCTTGTCCGCGCGTTTGTGCCACGCAATACTGGCACATATGACCAGCGCGGGAACCCATGTCCAAGATTCACGATTGGCGGCACTTGAAATGACAGACCAGATTGAAACGACGACCCAGACCGAGACGCCTGCGATGATGGATCGGGCGGGCTGGCTGTCTTTGCTGGAAAACATGGGCAATGACTCGGGGTTTTTTGAACCCTTGGGCAAAAGCCACTGGGCCGTGTTCAATGAAGATGGCCCGACGCTGGTGATCAGCTTCGACCGGCTGGAGGATATTCGCGCGCTGGAACCGGGCAAGATGCCGCATATCTTTGGCCAAGCCACGCAAAACGGCTGGTCACATCTGAGCCTGATCAGCGAGGGCGACACATGGTATCGGGACAAGGCCGTTTATGCCTTTCTCGACCGGTTGGTGGACGAAAGCTTTTTCGACGATTACGACCGTGTGGTGTTTTATGGCGCTGGCATGGGCGGCTATGCGGCGGCGGCCTTTTCCGTCACCGCGCCGGGCTGCACGGTTCTGGCGCTACAACCGCGCGCCTCGCTGGACCCAGAGATTGCAGGCTGGGAAACGCGTTATACCGCCTCGCGTCGCCTGAATTTCACCGACCGTTATGGCTATGCCCCCGATATGACCGAAGGCGCTGCCGAAGTGTTCACCCTGCATGACCCCTATAACAAGCTGGATGCGATGCATGTGGCGCTGTTCCGCAAGTCCTTTGCCACCCACCTGAAGGCCCGGTTTCTGGGCGACCATCTGGTCACCGCCCTGTCCGACATGGGGGTGTTGCCGAAATTGGTGAAAGCGGTCTGTGACGGCAAGTTATCCGCGCCCTTCTACAACAAACTTTGGCGCGAGCGGCGCAGCTTTGGCAATTATCTGCGCTGGATCCTGCGGGCCTGCGCCAAGGCAGGGCATCCCAAACGCGAAGCGATGATCTGCCGCTCTGTCACCAACCGGCTGCGCGCACCTGGCTTTCGCAGCCATCTGGAAAAGCTGGAGCAATCGGGCACGCTGGACAAATCTTGATCCACGCGCGGCCAAGGCCCGACAGCACCCGCAGGCCGTATTTTCACCGCCTTGCCAGTTTTTGAGACTGGAAAACGCGCGGCGGATAGGCTAGCGCTTTTCGCCATGACACAGAGCCTCACGCTTCCCCGCCCCGATGATTGGCACCTGCATCTGCGCGATGGCGCGATGCTCAAAGGGGTGCTGCCTGAAACCGCCCGCCATTTCGCCCGCGCGATCATCATGCCCAATCTGGTGCCACCCGTCGTCACCCATGCCGATGCGCAGGCCTATCACGCCCGCATCATGGCAGCGCTGCCCAAAGGCATGCGGTTTGAGCCGCTGATGACGCTTTACCTGACCGAAGACACCGACCCGCAAGATGTCGCCGCCGCAGCGGCCTCGGGCTTGGTGAAGGCGGTAAAACTCTACCCCGCCGGGGCCACCACCAATTCCCACGGCGGCGTGCGCGATTTTGACAAAGTGCGCGGCGTGCTGGAAAAAATGGCCGAGATTGGCCTGCCGCTTTGCGTGCATGGCGAGGTGACAACGCCCGAGGTTGATATCTTTGACCGCGAAGCGGTGTTCATTGATACAGTGCTGGACCCGCTGCGCCGCGCGATCCCCGGTTTGCGCGTTGTGATGGAACATATCACCACCGGACAAGGCGTCGCCTATGCCCAAAGCGGCGGCGATGATCTGGCCGCCACAATCACCACCCATCACCTGATCATCAACCGCAACCACATCCTCGCAGGTGGCATCAAACCGCATTACTACTGCTTGCCGGTGGCCAAGCGCGAACAGCACCGGCTGGCCCTGCGCGAAGCGGCCACATCCGGGGCGGCGCGGTTCTTTCTTGGCACCGATTCCGCCCCGCATGTGGACGCGCTGAAAGAACATGCCTGCGGCTGCGCGGGCTGTTTTACCGCCACCAATACCATGCCCTTGCTCGCCCATGTCTTTGAAGAAGACGGCGCGCTGGACAAGCTGGAGGCCTTTGCCTCGCGCAACGGCCCCGCCTTCTACCGCCTCCCCGTGAATGAGGCCACGCTTACCCTCACCAAAGGCGCGCCTGCGCAATGGCCAGACAAGATCCTGACCGAAGCAGGCCCCGTCACCGTCTTCAACCCCGGCTTTCCCGTGCACTGGCATGTCGAAAGCTGATGTTCATCTGTTTCTAAATATCCCCGCCGGAGGCATCCATGGCCAGTTGCGGGAGCCTCCGGCGGGGATATTTACCAAATAGATGAAGCAGAAAGGACCAACCTCATGATCCCCTCAAGCTTTCCTTCCGCCGAGGAAATCGCCCGGCTGACCGCACGGATGTTGCTGGAAATCAAGGCTGTGCATTTCAATGCCGCCGAACCTTTCACGCTGGCCTCCGGCCTGCCCAGCCCGACCTATATTGATTGCCGCAAGCTGATCTCCTATCCGCGCATCCGGTCGACCCTGATGGATTTTCTTACCGTCACCGTCATGCGCAACGCGGGCTTTGAGGCTTTCGACAATATCGCAGGCGGAGAGACGGCGGGCATTCCCTTCGGCGCTTTGGTGGCCGAACGGATGGCGCTGCCGATGACCTATGTGCGCAAGAAGCCAAAGGGCTATGGCCGCAACGCACGCATTGAAGGCGTGATGACCGAAGGCCAGCGCGTCTTGCTGGTGGAGGATTTGACCACCGATGGCGGCTCCAAACTATCCTTCGTCGATGCGATCCGCGAAACCGGGGCGACCTGCGCGCATACGGCGGTGATTTTCTATTACGGGATTTTCCCCGACACGACGCAGAAACTGGCTGATCATGGCGTGGCTTTGCACCACCTTTGCACATGGTGGGATGTTCTGGCCGAGGCGAAAGCCAGCGGTGCCTTTGATGCGGCCACTCTGACCGAGGTGGAAAGCTTCCTGAACGCACCTCGCGCCTGGCAGGACGCACGCAAAGGATAATTTCCGCAATTCATCCCCAGATATTTTTCCCTGGGGGATTTGGGGATAGAGCAGCAAAGAATCGTCGATCTGGGCAAACAGCCTTTGATTTGCCACAAGATGTGGTAGGGTTTGGCTCGCACGCCACAGCGTCGCGCCTTATCCACAGGGTTCTGCCCGATGTTATCCACCGGGACGCCGGGGTTTCCTGCAACAGGGGTTTTGGCGTAGACGGGGGCATCTGGCGCAGGGGCCGGAGCGGGACAGATGAGGGTTGAGGAATGAACGAGGTCGCACCGATCAAACAAACGCTTCCGGCGCAGGTCGAGGCGGAATCGCTGCCGCATAATATCGAGGCGGAACAGCAGCTCCTTGGCGCGATCCTGACCAATAACGATGTCTATGACCGGATTTCCAGTCTGGTGAAGGCCGAGCATTTCTATGATCCCGTCCACAGCCGCATCTTTGAAATCGCCGCCGCGCGCATTCAAAAGAACGCTTTGGCCTCGCCCGTCACGCTGAAGGCGTTTCTGGAAGATGACGAAGGCCTGAAGGAACTGGGCGGCCCGTCTTATCTGGCGCGTCTGGCGGGGGCCGCGATTTCGTCCTATGCCGCGCGTGATTATGCCCAGATGCTCTATGATCTTGCGGTGCGGCGAGAGTTGATCGGTTTGGGCCGTGATATTGCGGCCAAAGCGGCCAAGGTCGAGGTGGCCTCCGAGCCGAAAGAACAGATCATCGAGGCTGAACAACGGCTTTACAAGCTGGGGGAACAAGGCGTGGCCGAACGCGGCTTCCAAAGCTTCCTCAAGGCTGTGACCGAAGCGGTGAACAGCGCCAACGCCGCCTATCAGCGTGATGGCGGCCTTGCGGGCATTTCCACCGGGCTGATTGATCTGGACAAGAAACTGGGTGGTTTGCACCCGTCGGATTTGCTGATCCTCGCAGGTCGCCCCTCGATGGGCAAAACCTCGCTGGCCACCAATATCGCCTTCAATGTCGCCAAAGCCTATCGGCGCGGGCGCTTGCCGGATGGCGGCGAAGGCGCGGTGGAAGGCGGCGTTGTCGGCTTTTACTCGCTGGAAATGAGCGCCGAACAACTGGCGGCGCGGATCTTGTCAGAAGCCTCCGAAGTGCCCTCAGAGCAGATCCGCCGCGGCGATATGACCGAACAGGAATTCCGCCGCTTCGTAGAGGCAGCAAAAAGCTTGGAGGCCTGCCCGCTCTATATCGACGACACCCCAGCCTTGCCAATCTCACAGGTCGCAGCCCGCGCGCGGCGCCTGAAACGGACGCATGGGCTGGATGTGCTGATCATCGACTATCTGCAACTGCTCAAAGGCTCGTCCAAGGAAAGCCGGGTGCAGGAAGTCTCGGAAATCACCCAAGGGCTGAAAGCGATTGCCAAGGAACTCAACATCCCGGTGATCGCCTTGTCCCAGCTGTCGCGTCAGGTCGAAAGCCGCGAAGACAAACGCCCGCAGCTCAGCGACCTGCGCGAATCCGGCTCGATCGAACAGGACGCCGATGTGGTCATGTTCGTTTACCGCGATGAATATTACAAGGAACGCGAAAAGCCCGGCGACCATGAGCTGGAAAAAATGGCGCAATGGCAATCGGTAATGGAAAGCGTGCATGGCAAGGCCGAAGTCATCATCGGCAAACAACGCCACGGCCCGATCGGCACGGTGGAACTCAGCTTCGAAGGCCGCTTCACCCGCTTCGGCAACCTCGTCAAAGCCTGGCAAGAGGGCAGCGACACCGGCTATTGACCCGTCAGGCAGGTGCCGCCCAAAGGGGCCATTGAGACCCCTTCGTGCGGCGTTGCCACCACCAAGCCGATCCCGGTTTTGGCTGCTACAGCATCATCTTGGCCCAAATACATCCGCCGGAGGCATTCACAGCATCGCAGGCGCCAAGGACCAGAACAATTGCCCCCCTGCCACACAACCATGGCAATGCCGCGCGTGGGGGGCTCAATGCCCCCTAGCGCGGCTCCTCCCTGCCGCTTTCGCCTTTTTCGCTTGACCTGCCGCATCACTCGGTGAAAACAACGCCATGGCCACAGCAACCCTTTCCATCGACCTCGACGCAATCGCCGCCAACTGGCGCGCGCTGGATCGTTTGTCCGCCCCCGATTGCCAGACGGCAGCGGTGGTCAAGGCCAATGCCTACGGGCTGGGCGCGGGCCGCGTTGCGCGGGCCTTGGCCCAGGCAGGCGCGCGGCGCTTCTTTGTGGCCTGCGCCGAAGAAGGGGCCGCCGTGCGGCAAGCCCTGGGCGCGGGGCCGCAAATCTCGGTTTTCTCCGGCCATATGGCGGGCGACACCGATATGATCAACGACCTTGACCTGACGCCAATGCTCAATTCGGTCGAACAGATCACCCGCCACCTTGAGGCCCTGCCCGGCCATCCTTTCGGCATCCAGCTTGATAGCGGGATGAACCGTCTTGGCATGGAAGCCGCCGAATGGGAGGCCGTCGCGTCCTTCGTGCTGGAGGCAGGCCCCGAGCTGTTGATGAGCCATCTGGCCTGCGCAGATGACCCCGCGCATGAGATGAACGCCGCCCAGCTTGCCGAATTTCACGCCTTGACCGATGGCACCGATGTGCCCCGCTCGCTGGCCGCGACCGGCGGCATTCTGCTTGGGCGCGACTATCACTTTGATCTGACCCGCCCCGGCATTGGCCTTTACGGCGGCCTCCCCTTTGAGGAGGCGACACCCACGGTCGCCCTGTCGCTTCCGGTGATCCAGTTGCGGGATTTGGCGATTGGCGAGATTGTGGGCTATGGCTGCACCTGGGTTGCCGAAGCGCCCAGCCAAATCGCCACCGTTTCAGGCGGCTATGCCGATGGGCTGTTGCGCAGCCTGAGCAACCGCGCCGTGCTATGGGCAGGCGATGTGCCCTGCCCCATCGTTGGCCGCGTTTCGATGGATCTGATCACGGTTGATGTCTCGCATCTGGAACAGGCCCCGCGCAAGCTGGATATCCTTGGTCCGCATCAATCCATTGATGATCTGGCCGCAGCGGGCGACACCATCGGCTATGAAATCCTGACCGGCCTGGGCGCGCGCTATATGCGCCGCTATATCGAAGGCACGGGCCGGGCATAACGCCATCCTAGCCCGCGCAGCCCGCAGCTTTGTCCGCCGGGGTGAGTCAATTTCATCCCAGATCGCCGCCAAGCCGCGCCGCTGCATCGCGAACCGCTTGACCTTCGCCGAAAGCCAACCCCAAATCGTCTGTATCAACCGACAGGCAGGCGCAGCACCCAAAAGCGCACAGCCACGACACGCAAAGGGAGACAGCGCGATGATGGCAGCAGGGCATGCGGTGACGCTTTGGTTCATCGCCTCAGGCATTGCTTGCGTCTTGCTTTTGGCCTGGGCGGCGGTTGTCGGGCTGGGGGCCGGGCGGCACCGGGCCTTGGCGCTGACCTTGCTGGCGCTGACCGGGGCCTTGGCCATCATGCCCAGCGGCTTGGGCCAATTGCGCGGCAGCTATGCCTTTCCCTACACGCAAACCCTGTTCATCGGCGCCACCCTGTGCCTGCTATCCGCCGTGATCCTGCTGTGGCGGATGCGGCGAGAGGCAACCATCCGGCGCAGCGCCGATCTGGGAATCGCTGCGTGCCTGAACCTTTGGCTGGCGCTTTGGGCCACGCTGACGCCTTTAAGCTATCTCTGACAGACAGGCCAAAAAACAACCCCTGCGCGAATTGCGTTTCCATTGCCGAAACAATGCAGCAGACATTCACGTTATTGCTGTCACGGGGCCCTTGGATTTAAAATTCCCCGTTGATTTTAAATATAAATTAGTCTGGGGTAGAGGTTAAGAGTTACGCCCGGGGGGGTATTTTCATGTTTCAACAGCTGGCTTCAGTGCTGCACCCATTGCAACGCGCGATGCAGGTGGTCAGCCATATGGCGATCATCGGCGGAACGGTTGCGCTGACCGCCGCCACCATCGCCGCCGCCTTTGGCCTGCTGCCTTGGCCGGAACTGTCGCTGCGTTGGGGCGGGCAATATATCCCCGAGGCGGGGATGTATGCGCAAATCGGCCTGACCGCGCTTTTGCTGATGATCTGTTTTTTCCTGCCTGCAAACACCCGGATGTCGCGGCTGGAACGCTCGCACCGGTCGTTTCAGATTTCGATGGAAGATGTGCGCCACGCCTATGAGGTGGTGCATAACGCCGACCGCCGCTCGGTCTTTGCGCTGTCGTCGGAATTCGACGAAATGCGCAAACGCATGGAATATCTGCGCAAACACCCCGATTTGTCGCATATGGAACCCGAACTGCTGGAAATCGCCGCACAGATGAGCCGCGAGTCGCGCGATCTGGCGCGCATTTATTCCGACGAACGCGTCAACCGCGCCAAGACCTTCCTCAAGCAACGGCAAGAGGAAGTCACCATCCTGCAAGAACGCCTGTCGCTGGCCCGCACCACCTGTGATGAATTGCGGCGCTGGATGTCGGATATCGAGGCGGGCGAGCGTGAAAACACCAAAGGCCTGCGCGCGCTGGAAAATGATCTGCGGGAAATTCTGCCCATGCTCGGCTATGATGTGGACGATATGCGCGAGGCCAATATCGTGACCTTGCCAAAGCAGCCCACCCACCCAAGCCACGGGCCGCAAAAGCAATAAAGGCTTGACCTATCCCCAAAGCCGCCACAGTTTCGCGCCAAAGGGTGCGGGACAAAGGCCGGAACAGTGCGTTATTTCTTGATCGCGGCCAATCTGTCGCTGCTGGTATTGTTCCCGCTGTCATGGTTCGCGCCTTTGATGCGGGCGGGGTTGTTGCCGTTTTTTGATCTGTCGGAAATCTCGGTCATCTCTGGGCTGCAAGCGCTGTGGGAAAAGGATGTGGCCTTGGCGCTGCTGGTCACAGTCTTTGCCATTTTCGCCCCCTATCTGAAAACCATCGGGCTGGCCCTGATGCAGTTCCGCCTGCTTTCGCCCCGCGTGGCCCCGGCGCTGCATATCCTTGGCAAACTGGCGATGGCCGATATCTTCCTGATCGCGCTTTACATCATTCTGGTCAAAGGCATCGGGCTGGCCCGTGTGGAAACCGCTTGGGGGCTATACCTCTTTACCGGATGCGTGCTGGCCTCGCTTGCCATTTCCATTCTGGGCACAAAACGCTAAGCGCTGCCCCGCAAAGCGCTTGCACCCCCGCGCGCGGCATTGCATCAAGAGCCATGGCAAAAAACGCCCCCGCCTTTACCTGCACCTCCTGCGGCGCTGCCCATAAGAAATGGGCCGGGCGCTGCGACTCCTGTGGCGCATGGAATTCCGTGATCGAAGAAGCGCCGCTTTCGGCAGGCCCGAAATCGCTGGGCGGCAAAGGCCGCGTGATCGCGCTGACCGATCTGGCCACCCAAGCCGACCCGCCCCCCCGCGCCACTTCGGGAATGGAGGAGTTGGACCGCGTGCTGGGCGGCGGTTTGGTCGAGGCTTCGGCCATCCTTGTCGGCGGCGATCCCGGCATCGGCAAATCCACCCTGCTGTTGCAAGCCGCCGCCGCTTTTGCCCGCAATGGCGTGAAGTCGATGTATATCTCGGGCGAGGAAGCCACCGCACAGGTGCAGATGCGCGCCCAGCGGCTTGGCCTTGCCGATGCGCCGGTGTTTCTGGGGGCCGAAACCAATCTGCGCGATATCCTGACCACGCTGGACGCCGAACGCCCCGGCCTTGCCATCATCGATTCCATTCAGACCATGTGGCTGGATACGGTGGAAAGCGCGCCCGGCTCTGTCTCTCAGGTCCGCTCGGCCGCGCATGAGCTGGTGACATTCGCCAAGAAACGCGGCGTGGCGATCATTCTGGTTGGCCATGTCACCAAGGACGGCCAGATCGCAGGCCCCCGCGTGGTGGAACATATGGTTGATACCGTGCTTTATTTCGAAGGGGAGCGCGGCCACCATTTCCGCATCCTGCGCGCGGTGAAAAACCGCTTTGGCCCGGCGGCGGAAATCGGTGTGTTTGAAATGACAGGTGACGGGCTGTCCCAAGTCACCAACCCTTCGGCGCTGTTCCTGTCCGACCGTGACAAACCCGCCCCCGGTTCCGCCGTCTTTGCCGGAATTGAAGGCACGCGCCCGGTGCTGACCGAGATTCAGGCGCTGGTGTCGCCGTCGCCGCTTGGCACCCCGCGCCGCACGGTTGTCGGCCTCGATTCCGGTAGGCTTTCGACGATTCTGGCCGTGCTGGAGGCGCGCTGCGGCATCCCCTTTGCGGGGCTTGATGTTTATCTGAACGTGGCGGGCGGGATGCGCGTTTCCGAACCCGCCGCCGATCTGGCCGTCGCTGCGGCCCTGCTTTCCGCGCGTGAGGATGTTGCAATTCCGCCAGATATGGTGCTTTTCGGAGAAATCAGCCTGTCTGGGGCCTTACGTCCCG
The DNA here is from genome assembly GCF_003991405.1 of Pseudorhodobacter sp. E13. Taxonomy (GTDB): domain Bacteria; phylum Pseudomonadota; class Alphaproteobacteria; order Rhodobacterales; family Rhodobacteraceae; genus Pseudorhodobacter. Next base: position 190,644 of record NZ_RPEN01000156.1, on the reverse strand, counting down.
TCGCGCAGACCGAAAATCGGTTGAAAGAAGCGATGAAACTTGGTTTCACACAGGCAATCGCGCCGTCCCGGTCCAAAATGGCCGGGGTGGAGGGTATGGCCGTGCGCCAGATGCCCGACCTGACGGCGTTCGTGGGCGAAATGTTCGGGGCTGGTTAACAAGCCCCAAGGGAGACTGCTATGGAAGGCTTTACCCTGATCGACGGTGTGGTCGCACTCGTCATCGTGTTGTCGGCGGTGCTCGCCTATTCCCGGGGGCTGGTGCGCGAATCGCTGGCAATCGCAGGCTGGGCCGGGGCTGCGGTGCTGGCCTATGTGTTTGCCGCCAAGGCGCAACCTTTGGTCAAGGAACTGCCCGTGGTTGGCAAATTCCTGACCGATAGCTGCGAGTTGTCGATCATCGCGGCCTTTGCGGCAGTCTTTGCCGTTGGTCTGGTGATCGCGGCGCTGTTTTCGCCGCTGCTGTCGTCGATGGTGCAACGCTCCATCCTTGGCGGGCTGGATCAGGGCCTGGGCTTTTTGTTCGGCGTGGTGCGCGGCGTGCTTTTGGTGGCGGTGGCCTTCATCGTTTATGACCGCGCAGTTGCGGCCAACACGATCCCGATGGTGGATAACTCCCGCTCGGCCAAGGTGTTCGCCTCGTTCCAGACCAATATCGACGATACCATCCCATCGGATGCGCCGGGCTGGATCGTAGCCCGCTATGAAACGCTGACCAGCAGCTGCGCCGCCCCGGCAACGCCTGTGACAGCAGAACCCGCTGCCCCGGCAGCCGGCAACTGATCGCAATCACGCGATCATGGCGTGACACGCCGCGCCAGAGAGACTAAACGGGGGGCATTAAACGCCCCTCGGATTCGGAGCCTGCCAATGCGCCCCTTCCTCGCTCACCCGTTCGACCACGATAAGTTGCATGAAGAATGCGGTGTTTTCGGTGTGATCGGGATGGCGGATGCGTCCAGCTTCGTAGCCCTTGGCCTGCATGCGCTGCAACATCGCGGGCAAGAGGCTGGCGGCATTGTCACCTATGAGGCAGAGGCCGGCTTTTGTTCCGCCCGCCGCTTTGGCTATGTGCGCGACAATTTCACCAAAGCCGATGTGATGGCCACCCTGCCCGGCACCATCGGCATCGGCCATGTGCGCTATTCCACCGCCGGGTCCAAAGGGGCCACGGCCATCCGCGATGTGCAGCCCTTCTTTGGCGAGTTCTCGATGGGCGGCTCGGCGATTGCCCATAACGGCAATATCACCAATGCCACCGCCCTGCGCCGCGAATTGATCGAACGCGGGTCGATTTTCCAATCCTCATCTGACAGCGAATGTATCATTCACCTGATGGCGCGGTCGATGGGGCGCAATATCCCCGACCGCATGGAAGAGGCGCTGCGCAAAGTCGAAGGCGCGTTTTCCATCGTGGCGATGACCCGCACCAAGCTGATGGGCGTGCGTGACCCGCTGGGCGTGCGGCCCTTGGTGCTGGGCAAGCTGGGGGATGGCTGGGCGCTGTCGTCGGAAACCTGCGCGCTGGATATCATCGGCGCGGAATTCGTGCGCGAGATTGAACCCGGCGAAATGGTCGTGATTTCGGAAAAGGACGGGGTGCAAAGCCACTTCCCCTTCCGCCGCATGAAATCGCGCGGCTGCATCTTTGAGCATGTCTATTTCAGCCGCCCTGATTCCATCCTCGGCGGCCGCTCTGTCTATGAAACCCGCCGCCAGATCGGCGTGGAACTGGCCCGCGAAGCCCCGGTGGAGGCTGATCTGGTCTGCCCGGTGCCCGATAGCGGCACCCCTGCGGCCATCGGCTACAGCCAGGAAAGCGGCATCCCCTATGCGATGGGCATCATCCGCAACCAGTATATGGGCCGCACCTTCATTGAGCCGACAGAGCAAATCCGCAACATGGGCGTGCGCCTGAAGCTGAACGTCAACCGTGCGCTGATCAAAGGCAAACGGGTCATTCTGGTTGACGATTCCGTGGTGCGTGGCACCACCTCGCGCAAGATCAAGGATATGATTTTGGACGCAGGCGCCGCCGAGGTGCATTTCCGCATCGCCTCGCCGCCCACCGCTTGGCCCTGCTTTTACGGCGTCGATACACCTGAACGCTCCAAACTCCTTGCCGCGACCATGTCAGAGGAAGAGATGCGCGACTGGATCGGGGTCGACAGCCTCAAATTCGTTTCGCTTGACGGGCTTTACCGGGCTGCGGGCGTGGCCAAAGGCCGCGACAACAAATCCCCGCAATATTGCGATGCCTGTTTCTCGGGTGAATATCCGGTCGCGCCATCGGATATGATCGAAAAAGGCTTTGAAATGAAAGCCGCTGAATGAGCGCAGAGGTAGCTGCCTATATCGCGGCCCTGCTCCCTGCCTTTCGTGATGCGGCCTTGACCCTGCGGGCCGAGATTGCTGCTTTGCTGCCAGACCATATCGAATGTATGTCCTATGCGATGCCGGGTTTTCGGGCACCGGGCAAGGCGGGCAAGATGGTTGTGGGCTATGCCGCCTTCAAACACCACCTTGGGCTTTACCCTCATTCCGGCAGCATCATTCCGCAGATCAACTGCGCGCCGTTCAAAACCTCCAGGTCCGGGGTGCTGTTTACCCCGGATAGCCCGCTGCCCCCGGCATTGATCGAACAGATCATCCGGGCGCGGCAAAGGGAGTTGGCAAAGCCTGCGGCAAAATAAGCATGCCCCTTGCCCTTTTGCTGCTGCTAAAATACCCAAGGGGCGCAATACAGCCCGAAGGAGCCTTCGCATGACCCAGAAAATCGCGCTCGTGACAGGTGCGTCGCGTGGCCTTGGCGCGGCCATGGCCGAAGAACTGGCATTGCAGGGCTGGCATGTGGTCGCCGTGGCGCGCACCACCGGCGGGCTGGAAGAGGTGGACGACCGCGCCAAGGCCGCAGATGCCCCCGGCGGGCTGACATTGGCACCGATGGATATCACCAATGATGATGCCATGCGCCACCTGTGCCGCTCGGTTTTTGATCGCTGGGGCGGGGTTGACCTTTGGGTCCACGCAGCCATCCACGCCGCCCCCTTGGCCCCGGCGGGCCATATCGACGTGAAGGATTGGGACAAATCGGTCGCCATCAACCTGCGCGCCACTGGCACGCTGATCCCGATGGTGGAACCCTTGCTGCGCGCCCGCCCCGGCGGAACCGCCCTGTTTCTGGACGACCCCCACACGGGCGAGAAATTCTTTGGCGCTTATGGCGCGACGAAAACCGGACAGATCGCGCTGGCGCAGTCATGGGCCGCAGAAACCGTGAAAACCGGACCAAAGGTCGTGATTGCGCAGCCCGCGCCGATGCCCACCGCCACCCGCGCGCGGTTTTTCCCCGGCGAAGATCGCGCGCCCCTCAGCGCCCCGCGTGATGAGGCGCTGCGCATTCTGTCGGGCCTCTGACGCGCCTGTCTGTTCGGTGCGACGCTCTGGGCCGTTACTCCAGCCGCGCCGGAAAGCCTTCGGCGCGCAGGTCGGTGCCCAGCAAATCCTCCAGCAGCTTGGCGATCATCGGCGATTGCGCCTCGCCGCCATAGGCCGCTTTTGCCGCGATATAAGTCTGGTTGGTCATGCTCGCCAAATCCAGCGGCACCCCGAATTCCTTGCCAAAGCCCAGCGCAAACCCCAGATCCTTCAACGCCAGATCAATGTTGAACGCGATGTCATAAGACCCGTTCAGGATCAGCGCACCTTCGGTTTCATGCACAAAACTATTGCCGGATGAGGCCGCGATCGCCGCATGCGCCTGCGCAAGGTCCAAACCCCCACGCTTGGCCAGCATCAACGCCTCGCTCGTGGCCTTGAGGTGAATGAAGGCCAGCATATTGGTAATGACCTTGATGATCGAGGATGACCCCAGCGGCCCCATATGGAAAATCCGGTCACCCATCGCCTGCATCGCGGGCAGATGCAGATCATACAAATCCTTGTCGCCCCCGGCCAGCATGGTGATCTTGCCTTGTGCCGCCAGATGCACGCCGCCCGTGACTGGCAGCTCCATCATCCGCACGCCCGCCTCTGCCGCCACCGCGCCCAAACGCAGCACTTCCTCGCGCCCAAGGGTCGACATTTCCAGCCAACTCGCCCCCGGTTTCATCTGTGGCAAAATGTTGCGCAACACCCGTTCCGACACAGCGGGAGAGGGCAAACAGGTGATCACATGATCCACCGCGCCCGCCAGCGCCTCGGCGCTTGGGGCCAGCGTGGCACCCATCGCCACCAACCGCTCCGCCAGTTTCGGGTTCAGGTCGAACACCGTCACCTGCATGCCCGCGCGCAGCAAACAGGCCGCGCAATTTGCCCCCAGATTTCCAAGCCCGATATAGCCGTAATGCGTCATTCGCCGTATCCCACGATTGCCTTGACCTCACAAAAGTCATGGATGCCCCAATCGGCATATTCACGACCGTTCCCCGATTGCTTGTAGCCCCCAAACGGCGCGAATGTATCCCAATCCGGGCCGTTCACATTCACCTGCCCCGCCCGCAAGCGCCGCGCCACCGCACGGGCCTCGGGCAACGCGCCTTGCACATAGGCCGCCAGCCCGTAAACCGTGTCATTCGCCATCGCGACCGCTTGATCGACGCTGTCATAAGACAAGATCGCCAGCACCGGGCCAAAGATTTCCTCTCGCGCGATGGTCATGCCCGGCGTCACATCGCCAAATACCGTGGGCTGCGCATAATGGCCCCGGTTCATGCCCTCTGGCCGCCCAAGGCCCCCCGTTACAAGCGTCGCGCCTTCGGCAATCCCCTGCCCGATCAGGCCTTGCACCTTTTCATATTGCGCACGGCTGACCAGCGGGCCCATCGTCACGCCCGCATCACCCGTATCCCCGATCACCATCGCCGCCACCGCCGCTTGCGCCGCGCGGTAGGCTTCAAGCTCTGCCCCGCGCGGGATGAACATGCGCGTCGGCGCATCGCAGCTTTGCCCGGTGTTGCCCATGCAGGCCTCCACCCCTTGTGCCACCGCCGCTGCCAGATCGGCCGAAGGCAGGATGATATTGGCCGATTTCCCGCCCAATTCCTGCGCCACCCGCTTGACCGTAGGCGCGGCATTGGCCGCCACCTGCACACCTGCGCGGGTGGACCCGGTAAAGCTGACCATATCCACCTCCGGATGGCTGGACAGCCGCGCGCCCACCTCTGGCCCGGTGCCATTCACAAGGTTGAACACCCCCGCAGGCACGCCCGCGGCATCGCAAACCTCGGCCCAGAGCAAGCCCGACAAAGGCGCGATTTCAGAGGGTTTCAACACCATGGTACAACCCGCCGCAATCGCCGGGGCCACCTTGCACACGATCTGGTTCATCGGCCAGTTCCACGGCGTGATCAGCGCACAAACCCCGATTCCCTCGCGGATGATCCGGGTGCTGCCGCGCGCCTCCTCCCAGGCAAAGGCCTTGGCGGCGGCGATGGTGCTTTGCAAATGCACCTGCCCCGCCCAAACCTGCGCCTCGCGCGCCCAAGTGATCGGCGCCCCCATTTCCAACCGCATGGCCTGCGCGAAATCCTCGGCCCTTGCGTCATAGGCGGCCAACAGCCGCTCCAACAACGCGATCCGCTCGGCCACCGGGGTCTGGGCAAATCCGTCAAACGCCGCCCGCGCCGCGGCCACCGCACGATCCGTATCCGCCACCGACCCCAGCGCAATCTCGCCCAACACCTCCTCGGTCGCCGGGTTTTCAACCGCCATGCGCGCGCCGCCCAAGGGCTGGACCCATTGGCCGTTAATGTAGAACCTCAACGCATGGTCAGAAATCATTGAATCCTCACTGGAAATAGATCTTGTATTTGCTGCGGATCATGGCATCCAACTCCGGGTCGATCAACCGCCCGGCTTTCGCCAGGATGGCATTCTTGCGCGCCAAAGCCTTGTCCAAAAGCAAAGGCTTGCCCGCCTCATTCCATTCCTTCGGTGACATCCGGTTGCCCACCACCGGATAAATATACTCGGTCTGCATCAGCTTCAGCGTCTGGTCCGAGCCTAGGTAATGCCCCGGCCCGCCCAAGCACACCTCTTTCATCGCGTCGATACTGGTGCTGTCGGACGTCACATCAATCCCGCGCACCAACCGCATCGCCTGGCCCAACAGATCATCACCCAGCACAAGGCTTTCCAGACAAAAGCCCAGCAAAGACGCATGCATCCCCACTGCCTCATAACACATGTTCAACCCGGCAAGCCCAGCAAGCGAATTGGTGATCCCCTGCTCCCATCCGGCCTGCATATCCGGCAACTTGCTGTCGGAAATCCCGCTCGCCGCCCCGCCGGGCAGGTCATAAAACCGATGCATCTGCGCGCAACCCGCCGTCAACAGCGCCTGCTCCGCCGACCCGCCCGACATTGCCCCCGTCCGCAAATCCGACACGAAGGGCCAGGTGCCAAAGACACAAGGCGCACCGGGCTTGATCGCATTGGCATAAACCACACCCGCCAGACATTCGGCCACCGCCTGCACAATCGTCAGCGCAATCGGCGCCGGAGAGGTCGCCCCCGCCTGCCCCGCGCTCAGCAACAGCATCGGCATCCCGCGACGGATACAATCTTCCATCACGATGCAGCTTTCCTCGGCGAACTTCATCGGCGGCACCACAAAACAGTTGGAATTGGACACAAAGGGCCGCTCCAGCCATTTCTCCTCACCCCCCGCAATCGTGTAAAGCAGATCGAAACAAGGCGCGACATGGGACGGATCGCTGAACGAGGTGCCCACATGTTTCCGCGTCCCCGACACAGACCCATAAAGCGTGTTCAAATCCATATCGAGGTTGTCCGGGATATCCCGGCAAACCATCGTGCGCTGATAAAAGTGAATGTTATCAAGATTATCCACCAGCCGCGCCGCATCATACAAATCCTGCGCCGTGCTCTCGCGATAGTCCAGCGTGAACGGATCGACAATATGCACCGCCGCCCCCGCCGTGCCGAAATGCACCTTCGACCCCGACAAATGCAGGTCATGCTTTGGGTCGCGCGCGTGCAAGGTGATGTTGCGCGCAGCCACCGCCAGCATATCCTCCACCAAAGCCCGCGGGAACCGAATGCGCCCGTCATCCCCCTGAATGGCCCCGGCTTCCGTCAACAGCTTAACCCCCGAGGGTGGAGCCTGGCTCAGACCAATCTGCTCCAACGCCTGCAAGGCGCTTTCATGAATCTGCGCCACCCCGGCTTCGGTCAGCGGCTTGTATTGCCCGCCGGGCAAACCCGGCCGCACAGGCCGCAGATCATCCGCCAAAGGGGCCGCCCGCAAAGCCACCCGGCTCGCCCGCCCCCCAGCCCGCCCAGATCGTGCGCGCGCCGGCTCACACATCTCGCCAATCTCATCCATCCCGCCACCCTCATTCATCTATTCAAAAATATCCCGGGGTCCGGGGCAGAGCCCCGGTCCTGCTTTCGGTCACATCCGCACACGTTCGGATTTCGGATCATACATCGGCACCAAGGATGCCTCCGCCGCAAAGCGCTTGCCCGCCACCTCGATCTCATAGCTGGACGCCAGCACTTGCTCGGCGCTCTCCCCCGCACAAGGCACATAGCCAAGCCCGATGGCCCCACCCAAGTGATGCCCGTAATTGCCCGATGTAATCGGCCCGACAATCCGCCCATCGCGCACAATCGCTTCATTATGGAACAACAGCGGCCCCGGATCGCGCAGCTTGAACTGCACCATCCGCCGCGCCAATCCGGCCTCCCGCTTGCGCAACACCGCCTCGCGGCCCATGAAATCGCCCTTGCCGGTCTTCACCGCAAAGCCAAGCCCCGCCTCCAGCACATGATCCTCATCGGTGATATCATGGCCGAAATGGCGATAACCCTTTTCAATCCGGCAGCTATCCAGCACATGCAAACCGCATAACGTCATGCCCTTGTCCGCCGCCTCCAAGGCCTCGAACACATGCGCCGCCTGGTCGGTGGAAATATACAGCTCCCACCCCAACTCGCCCACATAGGTCACGCGATGCGCCCGCGCCAACCCCATGCCAATTTCGATGTCCCGTGCCGTGCCAAAGGGATGCGCTGCATTGCTGAAATCGGCAGGGGATACCGCCTGCAACAGCTCGCGGCTTTTCGGCCCCATCACGCACAGCACCGCCTCCCCCGCCGTCACATCGGTGATCACGGCAAAGGCCTCGCCCAGATGCCGCCGCAACCACGCCAGATCGCGCTGCAAGGTCGCCCCCGGCACCACCAGAAAATAGGCGGTCTCAGACAACCGCGTCACCGTCAGATCGCTTTCAATCCCGCCCCGCGCATTGAGCATCTGGGTATAGACAATCCGCCCCGCAGGCACATCGACATCATTGGCACAGACCCGCTGCAAAAAGGCACAGGCATCGCGCCCCTCCACCCTGATCTTCCCGAAAGAGGTCATGTCGAACAGCCCGACACCCGTCCGCACGGCCTTATGCTCGGCGGCGGCATTGTCAAACCAGTTCTGCCGCCCCCAGGAATACTGGTATTCCCGCGCTTGACCCTCGTTCGCAAACCAATTGGCCCGCTCCCACCCCGCAACTTCGCCAAACACCGCGCCCCGCGCCTTCAGATGTTCATGCAAAGGCGACCGGCGCACCCCGCGAGAGGTCGCCATCTGCCGGTAAGGAAAGTGATCGGCATAAAGCAGACCCAAGGTTTCCGACACCCGCTCCTTCAAATAGCTGCGGTTGCGCTGGAACGGCTGCGCGCGCCGAATATCCACCTCCCACAGATCAAAAGGCGGCTCGCCTTCGGTGATCCAATGCGCCAGCGCCATGCCCGCGCCGCCCGATCCGGCAATGCCCACCGAATTATAGCCCGCCGCCACCCAATAGCCGCCCAGTTCCGGCGCCTCGCCCAGATAATAGCGATCATCCGGCGTAAAACTCTCCGGCCCGTTGAAAAACGTATGAATCCCCGCCGATTGGAACAAAGGCATCCGCTCCATCGCCGCCTCCAGAATGGGCTGGAAATGGTCCCAATCCTCCGGCAGCGTGTCGAACTCGAAATCCTCACGAATGCCGCCCATGCCCCAAGGCTTGGCCTTGGGCTCAAAGGCCCCGATCATCATCTTCCCCGCATCCGATTTGTAATAGGCGCATTCATCCGGCACCCGCAGCACCGGCAAATGGCCCAACCCCTCGATCGGCTCGGTGATCAGATAGAAATGCTCGCAGGCATGCAGCGGCAAGGTCACGCCACTGGCCTCCGCCAGATCACGCCCCCACATGCCACCACAGTTGATGACCACATCGGCGGCAATATGCCCCGGTTCGCCTTCCACCACATAATCCACACCCGTGACGCGCCCCGCAGCCCGCGTCACACCCGTCACCTTGACGCCTTCCAACACCTTGGCCCCACGCATCCGCGCGCCTTTGGCCAGCGCCATCGCGATATTGGCGGGGTCGCACTGCCCATCCAGCGGCAAATGCACCGCCCCCACCACATCGCCCACATTCAGATGCGGATACATCGCCTTCACCTCGGCCGGCGAAACCTCCGCCACATCCACATCAAAAATCCGCGCCACCGTGGCTTGGCGCAGCAATTCCTCATGCCGCGCCTGCGTCAACGCGACCGAGATTGACCCCACCTGCCGCATCCCCGTCGCAACGCCCGTCTCCGCCTCCAGCTTCACATAGAGATCCGCCGAATATTTCGCCAAACGCGTCATATTCGCACTGCCGCGCAATTGCCCGATCAACCCCGCCGCGTGCCAAGTGGTGCCCGATGTCAGCCGCTTGCGCTCCAACAGCACAATATCCGTCCAACCCGCCTTGGCCAGATGATAGGCGACCGAGCAACCAGACACCCCACCGCCAATAATCACCGCCCGCGCCGTCTTTGGAACCTCAGCCATCGCCTCACCCATTCATCTATTCAAAAATATCCTCGGGGGGTCTGGGGGGCAGACAGCCCCCCAGCCTTGTCACGCACGGATGCGCTCGTTCTTCGGGTCCCACAGCGGTGCATCTTCCTGCACCACCGCGCGGTGCCGCGTGCCAAAGATTTCCACCTCCAACACGGTCCCCGGCGCGTTCAGATCGCTGCGCAACATGCCAAGCCCAATGCAGGCCCCCACGCGATGGCCAAAATACCCGCTCGTCACCTCACCCACGACCGTATCGCCATGCCAGATCGTCGACATATAAGGCGGGTCATAGTCCCCCGCCTCGATTTTCAGCGTTACGAATTGCTTGGATACCCCACGCTGCTTTTCTGCCGCCAAAGCCGCCTTGCCGCGGAACGCATGGGACCAGTCGATAAACCGCTCCAACCCGCCTTGCAGCACCGTATAATCGGTCGACAAATCGCCCTTCCACGCGCGATAACCCTTTTCGATCCGCAAGGAATTCAGCGCGAACATGCCAAAGGGCCGCAAGCCATGGCCCTGCCCGGCGGCGATCAGCGCATCCCACACGGCAGGCGTTTCGGCGCGGCGCGAATGCACCTCCCAGCCCAATTCCCCCGCAAAGGACACCCGCATCAACACCACTTCAGCCCCGGCAATCACCGCTTTTTGCCAACTCAGCCACGGCTGGCTCAAATCCGCACCACAGACCGCCGCCAAAATCGCGCGGCTGTTGGGCCCAGTCAAAATCTGGCAGGACCAGTCGTCGGTTTCATCGCGCAGATGAAGCCCATGCGGCAGAGTCGAAAGCAACAGCTCCCGGTCATGTGCCTGCGCCGTGGCGGCAGTGATCAGCATCACCTCCTCCTCCGCCACCCGCGCCACCGACATCTCGGTGACAATCCGGCCCTTTTCATCGGCAAAATACGCCAGCCCCACACGCCCCACCTTCGGCACCCGCCCGGTGATCTGCGCGCTCAGCCAATCAATCACGCCTTTGCCCGAAACCCGAAAACGCGAAAAGCCCGGCAGGTCCAGAATTCCCGCCGCATCGCGCACCGCCTCGCATTCGGCCTTCACCGCTCCAAACCACGCGCCTTCGCGCTTCCATGTCTGGCAGCCCTCGGCCGATGTGTCATCGCCCGCGCGTGCATACCAATTCGCGCGCTCCCAACCGTTATAGGCCCCGAATTGCGCGCCCATCCCCGCCACGCGATCATGCACCGCGCTCAGCTTCTGGTCGCGCCCCGCAGGCCAGGCGAAATGCGGGAAATGCATGCCATATTCATGGCCATAGACCTCCATCCCCTTGGCAATGCAATAGTCTTCGCCCTCAAACCCGGTAAAGCGGCGCGGGTCACAAGACCACATATCCCACTCGGTCGCGCCCTCTGTCACCCATTCCGCCAAGACCTTGCCCGCGCCCCCGGCCTGACAAATGCCAAAGGTGAACACACAGGCCTCAAACGCATTCGGAACCCCCGGCATCGGCCCGATCAGCGGGTTGCCATCGGGCGTATAGGGGATGGGCCCGTTGATCACCTTGGTCAGCGGCGCCGTGCCCAACAGCGGCACCCGCGCCATCGCATCCTCAATATGCCATTCCAGCCGCTCCAGATCATCGGGGAAAAGCTGGAAACTGAAATCGGCGGGGAAAGGATCATCCTTGCTGATCCAATGCGCGCGGCAATTGCCCTCATAGGGGCCAAGGTTAAACCCGTTCTTCTCCTGCCGCAGATAATAACTGCTGTCGACATCGCGCAGCAGCGGCAACTTGCCCCCTGTCTGCGCGCTATACTCCGCCACCTCTGGCACCGTATCGAACAGCATATACTGATGGCTCATCACCATCATCGGCACCTCGCGGCCAAACATCCGCCCAACCTCGCGCGCGTAATATCCCGCTGCATTGACCACATAGGTGCAGCGGATCTCGCCCTTCTCGGTCACAACAACCCATTCATCCGCCTCGCGCCGCACCGCTGTCACCGGGCAGAACCGCTCAATCCGCGCGCCCATATTGCGCGCGCCCTTGGCCAAAGCCTGCGTCAATTGCGCCGGATCAATATCACCGTCATTCGGATCATACAGCGCCCCGCTCAGATCATGCGTCTCAAGAAAAGGATAGCGCGCCTTGATCTCCTCAGGGGCCAGAACCTCAAGATCCATCCCCTGATAGCGCCCCATGCCCGCCACGCGCTTGAACTCGTCCAGCCGCTCTGCCGTATGGCCCAAGCGCACCGATCCGGTGACATGGTAATTCATCGGGTAATCCACTTCGGCGCCCAAACCGCGATACAGTTCCGCCGAATAGCGCTGCATGTTCATGATCGACCAAGAGCTTGAAAACGTGGGCACATTCCCCGCCGCATGCCAGGTAGAGCCTGCCGTCAACTCATTCTTTTCCAGCAGCACGCAATCCGTCCAACCCGCCTTGGCCAGATGATACAGGCACGAGGCGCCAACCGCCCCGCCGCCAATGATCACCACCCGCGCGCTCGTTGGAAAATCAGCCATGGCCCCACCCTTCATCTATTCGAAAATATCCCCGCCGGAGGCAACCGCCATCGGCTGCCAGCGCAGGTGTCTGCGTGACTATCCACCCGAATCCAAAGCCTTTCAATTCGTCATATCCGGGCTTATTAATCGTAAAATCCGATTAGGAACGCGCCATGCACCCCGAGCAGATCGAAACCTTCCTCGACCTTGTGGAAACCCACAGCTTCAACCGCACGGCAGAGCGTCAGGGGTTAACCCAATCCACCGTTTCGGGCCGCATCGCGGCGCTGGAGGCAGCGCTTGGTGTGCGGCTGTTCACCCGCTCGCGCGCGGGCACGGAACTGACAACCGAAGGGCTGAAGTTCGCCCCCCATGCCCGGCTTTTGCGCCATACATGGGCCGAGGCCCGCCATTCCGTCACCCCTGCGGGCGAAGCCGTGATCAATATCCGGCTGGGCATCCAATCTGACCTTGCCCCCAACCATCTGGCCGATTGGATGGTCGGGTTTCAAACCCATCTGCCCGATTGCGCCTTCTATGTGGAACCCGATTTCTCGGCCCAGATGTGCCGCGATCTGGCCTCTGGCGTGTCGGATTTCGCGGTGATGTTCACCCCCCACCCTTCGCCCGATCTGAATTTCACCACGCTGGGCGAATGCAAATACAAGCTGATCTCCTCGGAAACCGACAGGCGCAAAGAGCTGAACCCAAAGACCTATATCCGCGCCAATTTCGCCCCCGCCTTTGATGCCACCCACCGCGCCGCCTTGCCCGAACTGCAAGGCGCGCCGGTCGCAGCGGGGCAAAGTGCCACGATTGCGGGCTTGCTGGGCAAAATGGGGGGGGCTGCCTATCTGCTGGATGTGGTGGCCGACGATCTGATGGCCACAGGCCGCTTTCGCGCCGTCAAGGATGCGCCCATCATCTCGCAACCCGTGCATGCCGCGACCCATCTGCGCAACCGCACCTCAAAGCTGCACCGCCACTTGCTGCGCGTGGTGCAGCAAAGCTTCAAATCGACCTGACCGCGCCTAATTGGCCCCCTAGCCCAGAAAATTCGAAATCACGGCAACCCCCGGCGGGGTTGGCCCATTGAAGGCCCGCAATTCGGCCGAGGCATCCGACAAGGCCACCTCGCGCGCGATCAGGGGCGACATATCCACCGCCCCCCGCGTGATCATCTCCAACAGCGAAGGGTAGCGCCAGCTTGGCATGCCGCGCGTGCCAAACAGAGCCAGATTTTTCATGTAAACCGCATTCATGTTGATCTGCATATGGGCCGTGTGGCCCACCGGCATCCCCACCTGCACATGCCGCCCCAGCGGGCGCAAACACTCGATCGAGGCATTGGTCGTCGCCTCGATCCCCAGCGCCTCTATGCTGACCTGCGCGCCACCGCCCGTGATCTCGACAATCCGCGCGGCCACATCCCCCTGCCGCGCGTCAATCGCCGCTTCGGCCCCCAGTCCCAGCGCATGGGTCAGCTTTTCGGGCACCACATCCACCACGATCACCCGCGCGCCCAAGGCCCTCGCCAGCAACAACACCGACAGGCCAATCCCCCCGGTGCCATGCACCGCGACCCACTCGCCCGCCTGCACCGCGGCCCGCCCCGTCAGCGCATGCCACGCGGTCGTGACCCGACAGCCCAAGCCCGCCGCCACCACCGGGGACAGCGCTTCCGGCAAGCGCGCAAGGTTATGCGCAAAGGGCACCGAGACATATTCGGCAAAGGCGCCGGGTTCCACAAACCCCGGCAAACGTTGGCTTTTGCAAATGTTCTGATGCCCCGACTGGCAGTCCGGGCAGGCCCCGCACGCAAGGATAAAGGGCGCGACCAAGCGATCCCCCTGCTTCCATTTCGCCAAAGGCCCCGCCTCGACCACCTCGCCGCAATATTCATGGCCCTGAATCTGCCCCGGTTTCACGCGCGGATGCTCGCCCACCCAGCCATGCCAGTCAGACCGGCACACACCGCAGGCCAGAACCTTCAGCACAACGCCATCGGCCTCACAGGTCGGGTCCGGCACCGTCTCAAGGCTCAGGTCGGCATTATAGCTTCGTAAAACCGCTGCGCGCATCGTGGTATCCCCCATTTCCTTGCCCCAGATGAGTGGCAAAGCGGGGCAAAGGTCAAGCCTTCAATCCGGGTCAGGGCGGCCGTGGATTGTGCGCGGATTTGCACAAATCCAACCAAGTGGCACCGACCTTCCCTGCAATCTGAACAATATGACTTAAATTTGCCACAATTTAGCCTCATTTTGGAAAGGCCCGCTTTTCCAGTCGCCGCAAAAAGGAGTTGGCATATCATGGCCACACTGTCCTTCTATGCGCGCACAGTTGGAAATATTGCGAATGGCAATAAACCGGTTCTGTCAAACCTGAACCAAGCGCCGACCTTGCAACTCACCTTCACCGACGAAGGCACGGGCAATCTGAAACTGGATGCCAATAACGGGCTGCCGGACCCGAATACAAAGGTCATCATCAACGGGGTCACCATGACCTTTACCCTGACCTTTTCGGCCAATCTGCCCACGACCTCCAAATATGCCAACCTTGGTGGGGTCGATTTGCGCGGCAAGCAGGTTGCCATCATCACAGCGGCAAATGGCAAACAGTTCATCTTTGTGACCGATGGCAGCGGCACGATTGCCGCCATGAACGCTATGCCCAATGGCGCGGTGAGCGTCAGCAATGTCAATGTCACGGCGCCGGTTCTGGTGTGTTTTCTGCGCGGCACACTGATAGAAACCCCGCAAGGCCAGCAGCCAATTGAAACGCTGGCCATTGGTGATCTGGTCACGACCTATGACGGGCGGGCCTTGCCGCTGCGCTGGATCGGCAGGCGCAAGGTCAGCGCCGCAGAGCTGCTGTTCTACCCCGATCTGCGCCCTGTCGTGCTGCCGCAGGATATGTTCGGCCCCGGCCTGCCCGCGCGGCGGCTCAAGCTGTCAGGCTCTCATCGGCTGGCCATCGGCGGTTGGGAAACCGAGTTGCTGTTCGGCTATGACATTGCGCTGATGCGCGCCAATCACCTGCTGGGCCCCAGCGCCTTGCCCGGTGAAAAACCGCGCCGCGTCAACCCCGGTCGGGGTATCGAGTATTTCCACCTGCTGTTTGATGAACATGCGTTGGTGCTGGCAAATGGCTTGGCCTGCGAAAGCTTTCAACTTGGCGCGCGCGGGGAATTGGCGCTGGAGGCGGAGGATATGGCCGCACTTGGCCGCGCCTGCCCCGGCCAGACCCTTGCGGATTTGCTGGCCCGGCCCGATTGCCTGCCCAGCCTGAAAGCCATGCAAACCGCAGCGCTGCTGACTTGGGCCGGCGCTGCTGACCAACCCGCAGATGCCTCACCGCTTTGCCACATGACAAACCCCTCAGACCTTGCGGCCTGAGGGGATCAGCATCACGCGCGGCGCGGTTTTGGGTCAGGCAATCTCGACCGAGTATTTCTCGATCACCGTATTGGCCAGCAGCTTTTCGCACATGGCCTTTACCTCGGCCTCTGCCGCGGCTTTGTCGGTGGCTGTCAGGTCCAGTTCGATCACCTTGCCCTGACGCACGGCCTGCACACCGTCAAATCCCAAAGTGCCCAGCGCATGGCGCACCGCTTCGCCCTGCGGGTCCAGAACACCGTCTTTGAGCATGATATGAACACGAGCTTTCATGGCTGGGGCCTTTCAGTTGATCAAGGTGGGCTTGGTTGTATGCGTGACATTGGTGGGCAAAACCCCCAAGCGCCGCGCGAGTTCGGTGTAAACATCGGCCAGCGGGATCGGTTCGCGCAACTGGCCCTCACGCTCGGCAAGGTCGAGGCCGCGGATATCCCAAAGGCGGCAACTGTCGGGGCTGATCTCATCGGCGACGATCAGCCGCATGAAATCGCCTTCCCAGACGCGGCCAATCTCCAGCCGAAAATCGGCAAGGCGGATGCCCGCGCCCAGCATTACACCGGTCAGAAAATCATTCACCCGCAGCGACAATGCGATGATATCATCAAGGTCTTGCTGATTGGCCCAGCCAAAAGCGACGATATGTTCCTCGGACACCAGCGGATTGCCCAGCTTTTCGTCCTTGAAGTAATATTCCACAATCGGGCGCGGCAGCGGCGTGCCAACCGGAATGCCAAGCCGTTCGGTCATGCCGCCTGCCGCATAATTGCGCACCACAATCTCCAGCGGCAAAATCTCGGCCATGCGGACCATCTGTTCGCGCATGTTCAGACGCTTGATGAAATGCGTGGGCACGCCGATGCTGTTCAGCCCGGCCATGAAGAATTCCGACAAACGGTTGTTCAGCACACCTTTGCCTTCGACAGCCGCTTGCGGCGGCGTCGCGGCATCCAGACCGTCATCCTTGAAATACTGGATCAGGGTGCCCGGCTCCGGCCCTTCGTAAAGGATCTTGGCCTTCCCCTCATATACCTTCTTGCGGCGTGCCATGACGTCCCCGAATGACTTGAGGGCCAGACGACGCGCCGCCATCCACCCCCTGTTACCCGCGCTATAGTGTATGCCAGCCCCGCTCGCAAGGCAGCGATCCATCCGATGCCACGGCTGCCCCCTTGCAGCACAGGGCGGAGAAGGGCATATCAGGGATAACCAAACCAAAGGGAAGGGCCATTCCATGTCCACATTCGATGACCGCGAACGCGCTTTTGAGGCGAAATTCGCCCATGACGCCGAAATGCAATTCCGCGCCGAGGCACGCTGCAACAAGCTTGTGGGCCTGTGGGCGGCTGAAATGCTGGGCAAATCCGGGCAGGACGCGGCAGATTACGCCATGACCGTGGTGGCCGCCGATTTCGAAGAGGCCGGAAATGAAGATGTGGTGCGCAAACTGGCCGCCGATCTGGAAGGCAAAGCCACCGCAGATGAGATTCGCGCCAAACTTTCCGCGACCCTCGCTGTCGCCAAAGCCCAATTGATGAGCGAGCTTTAAGCGCGTCTTGCCAAAGCTGACGTGAATTCAGGGGGCATGCAGCGCATGCACCTTTTGTCTGGCCGTTCCGCCCCCTGGGCAGGCCCGAAATACCCTGACAATTTGACCTGTTAAGCCGCTGTGAACCCTCATCTTCGTAGTCTTGGCTACGGGGAATGTGGTCGGGGGTTTTACATGATACGCAGCATCAACGGGCGCCTGTCGCGCCGCGTGCAGGGATGGTCTGGCGCACGGCTGGCGCTGCGGCTTGGCTTGGCCGCAGGGGTCACGGCGCTGTTTTTGGGGCTGCTGTCGCGGCAACTGGCAACACTGGATACAGCAGCGGTCAGCACGGCAATCACAACCGTCACCCTGCCCCAATGGGTGCTGGCGCTTGGCGCAACCGCGCTCAGCTTTTGGGCCGTGGGCCAATATGACGCCACGCTGCATCGGCACCTTTCGACAGGGGAAAGCGAAAAACCGGCCCGGCGGGCAGGCATGGCCGCGATTGCGCTGGGGCAAACCTTGGGCCTTGGCGTGCTGACCGGGGCCTTGGTGCGGTGGCGGATGCTGCCGGACTTGTCGCTGATCGCGGCCAGCAAACTATCTGCGGCGGTCACGCTGTCCTTTCTGTTCGGCTGGTCGATGATCACCGCGCTGGTGTTTTTGCTGCTGCCGACAGGGCCAGCAACCCCACTGGCCGCTGCGGTTGTTCTGGCGGGGGTGGCGGTCTGCCTGCTTTGCCTGATCGCACCGCGACTGCGGAACGCGGGGCGCGTGCTTGCCTTTCCAAATATCTTCACAACCTGTCGTATCCTGTTGTTTTCGCTTGTCGATACGGTTGCCGCTTGTGCCGCGCTCTGGTTGCTTTGCCCGCCGGATCTGGCCTTGCCCTTCGCCGCGCTTCTTCCGGCCTATTTGCTGGCGCTGGGGGCGGGGCTGATTTCAGGCACCCCCGGCGGCGTTGGCGCGTTTGAAATGACCTTACTCGCTGCCCTGCCCGCTGTGCCGCAACCCGATCTGATCGCCGCCGTTCTGGCCTTCCGCATGGTCTATTACGCCTTGCCCGCAACCCTTGCGGCGGCTGCGGCACTGGCCACACCAATGCGCGCCGCGCAAACTGCACCGCCCGCGCGCCTGTTGCCCTGCGCCCCGGCAGAGGCAGGGCTGCTGGCGCAAAACCAACTTGACCTGCACAGCCTCGGCCCCGCGACACAGGCGATTGCGGCCAGAACGCCGCATGCGCTGGTGATGCTGCTGGACCCGTTCGGCGATGCAACCCGGCCCAGCGCCTTGCATGCCTTCCACCGCAAAGCCCGCGCGGCGGCGCGTGTGCCTTGCCTGTATAAATGCTCGGCCCGCATGGCTGTGGCGGCGCGCGCGGCGGGCTGGCATGTCGCCCCTGTCGCCGCCGAGGCGTGGCTTTTCCCGCAGCACTTCACCCTTTCCACGCCAGCCCGCGCCGCCCTGCGCCGCAAATTGCGCAAAGCGGCGCAGGCCGGGGTTCAAACCCGCGCCCTTGGACCTGCCGACTGGCCCGCCCTGCCCGCAATCGCGGCAGCTTGGGCAGCGGCCAACGGGGGGGAGCGGGGGTTCTCCATGGGCCGCTTTGATCCCGGTTATGCCGCCCAGCAACGGCTGTTCGGGGCCTTTGCGGGGGGTGAATTGCTGGCCTTCGTCAGCTTTCACCACAATGCGCAGGAATGGGTGCTTGACCTGATGCGCCATGCGCCCGGCACGCCGGATGGCACCGCCTATGCCCTGATCGTGCAGGCGCTGGAGGCTGCCACTGACGCAGCCATCCCGCGCCTGTCCTTGGCCGCCGCCCCCCGCCTGCCCGAGGTGGCACCGCCCCTGCGCCGCCTTGTGCCCACAACCGCCCGCGGCCTGTGCCAGTTCAAGGCCAGCTTCGCGCCATTCTGGCAACCGCTCTATATCGCCGCCCCCAATCGCGCCGCCCTCTCGCTCGCGGGGGCAGAGATTTACCGCGCCATCCACAGCCCACCACCGCTGCAAAGCCATTGCCCGGCCAGCCCGCCACAGTTTGGGTTTGCCTCCCCCGGTCAGCCATGGCAAACAGAGGCAAAATAACGGCCTCCCACAGGGGCGGCCCCGTAGGCATAGGGCAAAACCGATATGAGCAACGCACTGACAAAACTGCTGGAAAGCCGTGAGTGGCTGCTGGCCGATGGCGCAACCGGAACCAACCTGTTCAACATGGGGCTGGAATCCGGCGAGCCGCCGGAATTCTGGAACACCGAAAAGCCCGACAATATCCGCAAACTCTATAAGGGCGCGGTGGATGCGGGCTCTGACATCTTTCTGACCAACAGCTTTGGTGGCAATGCCAGCCGCCTGAAACTGCACAAGGCCCAAAACCGCGTGCTGGAACTTAACCGCATCGCCGCTGAAATCGCGCGTGAGGTGGCCGATGCCGCCGGGCGTCCGATCGTCGTTGCAGGCTCAGTCGGCCCCACGGGTGAGATTTTTGAACCCATGGGCACGCTGACCCATGCCGCAGCGGTCGAGATGTTCCACGAACAGGCCGAAGGGCTGAAAGCGGGCGGGGCCGATGTGCTTTGGGTCGAAACCATTTCCGCGCCCGAAGAATACCGCGCCGCGGCCGAGGCCGCCAAACTGGCCGGAATGCCCTGGTGCGGCACCATGAGCTTTGACACCGCAGGCCGCACCATGATGGGCACCACCTCTGCCGCCATGGTGGATATGGTCGAAAAGCTGGACTATCCGCCGCTGGCCTTCGGGGCCAATTGCGGCGTCGGCGCCTCGGACCTGATGCGCACGATGCTGGGCTTTGTCGCCCAAGGGTCGGAACGCCCGCTGATCGCCAAGGGCAATGCTGGCATCCCGAAATATCACGATGGCCATATCCACTACGATGGCACGCCGGAACTGATGGCGGAATATGCCGTTCTGGCCCGTGACGCAGGCGTCAAAATCATCGGCGGTTGCTGCGGCACCATGCCCGAGCATCTGAAAGCCATGCGTGCCGCCCTCGAATCCCGCCCCAAAGGCCCGCGCCCGACGCTGGAACAAATCAGCGCAGCGCTTGGCGGATTCTCCTCTGCTTCCGATGGCACCGGCGATGACGCGGGCGCACCCAAGCGTGAACGTCGGGGCGGCCGCCGCGGCTAACCCCTGTTGGGGGGCAAACAAACGCCCCCCAAATTCATCTGGTCATAAACACCCAATACGATGTGCGCAGCAAACGCACAGCCCGCCTGCGGCCCTAGCGCGTTTCGCGTTAGAACAGGCTTAGCTGATCCCCTGCTTGGGCGGGTGCTGCGAACAGATCGAAGCGCAGCGGAGCCAGCCGCAGATCCAAGCCCAACCGCGCCAAAGCCACATCAAACCGCTTGGCAATCAACGCGGCCCAAATCCCGTTGCCGCGCATCCGCGTGCCAAACCCCGCGTCATAGACCGCACCACCATGCAACGCCGCCAGCCGGGCCAGCACCTTCTCGGCCCGCCCCGGCGCATGCGTGGCCAGCCAATCGCGAAACAGACCCTGCACCTCGCCCGGCAGGCGCAGCAAAATCCAACTGGCCGCCACCGCCCCTGCATCGCGCGCGGCCTCCAGTATCGCCTCCATCTCCGGGTCGGTCAGCCCCGGTATCACCGGGGCCACCATCACCCGCACCGGAACACCCGCCGCAGACAGACGCCGGATCATCGCCAAGCGCCGCGCGGGGGCCGGCGCACGCGGTTCCAAAGCGCGGCTCAAACCCGCATCCAGCGTGGTCATCGACACCCCAACCCGCACCAATCCCTGCGCCGCCATCGGCCCCAGAATATCCAGATCCCGCTCAATCAACGTGCCTTTGGTCGTTATCGCCACCGGATGCCGGAACTCGGCCAAAACCCCAAGCACCGCGCGCATCACACCATGCTCCGCCTCGATCGGTTGATAGGGGTCGGTATTGGTGCCAATCGCTATCACCGCAGGCCGGTAAGATTTCACCCGCAACTCCTGCGCCAGCACCGCCTCCAGCCCGGGCCGCGCGATCAGCTTGGTTTCAAAATCCAGCCCCGGCGACAGGTTCAGATAGGCATGGCTGGGGCGCGCATAGCAATAGGCGCAGCCATGCTCACAACCCCGATAGGGGTTGACCGAGCGATCAAACGGCAGATCGGGCGAGCGGTTGTAACTGATGGCCGAGCGCGCGCGTTCCAATCGCACCTCGGTGCGCAGCAAAGCTGCTTCCTCCTCGCTCCATCCGTCATCGACCGCCAAGCGCGACAGCCCTTCAAACCGCCCGGAGGCGTTCGAGGCCACCCCCCGCGCCCGCGCCCGAACCAAGCGCGAAACCGTTCCCATCTCATGCTCAACCTGCGTCATGGCGACACACTAGAACGAAAACGGAACAAATACCAGCAAATCGCAACATCAAATTGCAACTTGTCGGCTTTCACCCTACCAATGTCGTAAACCGAAAAGTGGTTCGCGGGCTTTGCGACCATTCAGCAATAAACGACCGCGCAGGAGCATGCCATGTCTGACGACGAAATCATCCTTTCCGAACTTTCTGATGACGAACTGGTCCTGCAAATGCACGACGACCTTTACGATGGCCTGAAAGAGGAAATCGAAGAAGGCGTCAACATCCTGATCGAACGCGGCTGGGCCCCCTATGATGCGCTGACCAAGGCGCTTGTGGCAGGCATGACCATTGTCGGCGCCGATTTCCGCGATGGCATCCTGTTCGTGCCCGAAGTGCTGCTGGCGGCCAATGCGATGAAAGGTGGCATGGCCATCCTGAAACCGCTGCTGATCGCGACCGGCGCGCCGCGCATGGGCAAAATGGTGATCGGCACCGTCAAAGGCGATATCCACGACATCGGCAAGAACCTTGTCGGCATGATGATGGAAGGCGCCGGGTTTGAGGTCAAAGACCTTGGCATCAACAACTCGGTCGATGCCTATCTGGAGGCATTGGAATCGGAAAAGCCCGATATCCTTGGCATGTCGGCCCTGCTGACCACGACCATGCCCTATATGAAAGTCGTGATCGACACGCTGAACGAAAAAGGCATGCGCGATGATTATATCGTGCTGGTCGGCGGCGCGCCTTTGAACGAAGAATTCGGCAAGGCCATTGGCGCAGACGCCTATTGCCGCGATGCCGCCGTGGCCGTGGAAACCGCAAAGGCACTGGTGGCGCGCAAGCACAACCAAGCCAACGCCTGATCTGCGCTTTCGCCGCAGCCCAAAACCCCGGCCAGCGCCGGGGTTTGTTCATGCCTAAGATCATTTCTTTTCAAAGGTTATACGCACCGCATCCGTTCACGCCTGAAATCTTTGATTTCAGCCACCTTTTGCCAATAAGGATGGAAGAAGAAGCGCTGCCCCCCCTCAACAGCTTGCACAACCCTGCATGCGCGTCGGTTTCACCGGTTGGTAGCCCTGCACCAACACGCGGTTCATCCCGCCTTGCACATCCACAATCTCACCTTTGAACAAAGGGGCGATTTGCTGCGCTGCCCGCGATGTGCGGTTGCCCGAGCGGCAGATCAACCCGATCCGCTGCCCCGGCTTCAGCTTTGGCGCCACCACCTGCAAAAACGCCTCGGGCGTGCTATAGGTCAGCAGCAGCGCGCCTTCGACCACGCCGCTTTGCTTCCATTCCTCGGGCGTGCGAATATCGACCAGAAACAGGCTGTCATCCGAGGCGAGCGCCTGCCCCGTCAGCGGCTCCAGCATCACATTTTGCGCGGCTGCCGTTTGTGTCAGATTGGCAAGCCCGAACAGCACCGCGCCCAAGACCACCGCCGCCCCCAGAACATACCCCCATATCGACATGCGTCTGCCCTTCCTGTTGCGGCGCTTCCATTACATTCAAGTTTTCATATACGTTATCATCAACGCCTGCAAGCCCAGCCCACAGGCCCCGGCAGGAAACCCGCCGAAACAGCGCGCCCGGCCAGAAACCACGCATGAAAAACCCGCGATCAAAATCTTAATCGCGGGTTAATTTTTTCAATGAAGTCGTTTCATTTCAGCATCTTGCCACGCACTCCGCGCGCGATTCCGCGCTGTGGACTCGCAGCCTCACCCCGCGATTTTATCCTGCGTCTTCGTCGCAAAATCACCGGCATCGTGACGCTCATGAAGCTGCAATTCCGGCTCGCCAAAGGCCCGGTTGACCATCCGGCCCCGCTTCACCGCCGGGCGGGCGTCAATCTTTTGCGCCCAGTCCATCACATGCGTGTAAGAGGCCACATCAAGGAACTCTGCCGCGCCATATTGGCGGCCCAGCACCAACTGCCCATACCACGCCCAGATCGCGATATCAGCGATGCTGTAATCCTCGCCCGCGATATAGGGGCGGGTGGCAAGCTCCCGGTCCAGCACATCCAACTGCCGCTTCACCTCCATCGCGAAGCGGTCGATCGGATACTGCCATTTTTCCGGCGCATAAGCATAGAAATGCCCGAAACCGCCGCCCAAATAAGGGGCCGACCCCATCTGCCAGAACAGCCAGTTCAGGCATTCCACCCGCCCGGCCCCGCTGGGCAGAAAGGCCCCGAATTTCTCGGCCAGATGCAGCAAGATCGCGCCGCTTTCAAACACCCGCAGCGGTTCCGCGCCCGAATGGTCCATGAGCGCCGGAATCTTGGAATTCGGGTTCACCTCGACAAAGCCCGAACCGAACTGATCGCCATCCGCGATGCGGATCAGCCAGGCATCATATTCCGCGCCCTTATGGCCGGCTTCCAGCAACTCCTCAAACATCACTGTGACTTTCACGCCATTGGGCGTGGCAAGGGAATAAAGCTGGAACGGGTGCTTGCCCACGGGCAGCGCCTTGTCATGCGTGGCCCCCGCGATGGGGCGGTTCAGCTTGGCCCAGGTGCCACCGTTTTCGCTGTCCCATGTCCAGACTTTTGGGGGGGTATATTCGGCCATGTTCTGCTCCTGTGAAATGGGTTTGCACCTTTAAACCGCAATCGCGCCCCGCAAACCATAGCCATTGACGCATTCAGCGATCAAGCCGCCGTGTTCACCGCTTGGCTTCCGCCTGCGGCCCGCCTAGGTTTGACGGGAACAACCCAAAGGCCCCGCCATGCCCGCCCGCGTTCTGATCTGGTTACTGCTGATCGTCATCCTTGCCGCCGCCGCAACTGTTCTGGCGGCGCAAATCTTTGGCTTGCCCATGGCCGTTCTGGGCGTGGTCTTTGCCGGGGCCGCCCTTGGCCTGCGGCTGTGGATGGACCGGAAATGACCGCGCTGGATGACAAAACCCTGACCGAAGAAGGCCTGCCCCCCTGCGGCGCGGGCCGGGTGTTGCTGATCGCCTGCGGGGCCTTGGCGCATGAAATCCTTGCCCTGAAACGATTGAACCACTGGGACCATCTTGACCTGCAATGCCTGCCCGCCAATCTGCACCTTTGGCCCGACCGCATCCCCGCCGCCGTAGAGAAATCCGTCACCGAACACCGCCGCGATTATGCCGATATCTTCGTGGTCTATGCTGATTGCGGCACTGGCGGGCAATTGTTCGAAATGTGCAAGAAATTGGGGGTCGAGATGATCGCAGGCCCGCATTGCTATTCGTTTTTTGAAGGGAATGAGGCCTTCGCCGAAAAGGCCGAGCAGGAATTCACCGCCTTTTACCTGACCGATTTTCTGGTGCGGCAGTTCGATGCCTTTGTCTGGAAGCCGATGGGCCTTGACCGGCACCCACAGCTTCGCGACATGTATTTCGGCAATTACACCAAGCTGGTCTATCAGGCGCAAACCAATGACCCGGCGCTGGACAAAAAGGCCGAGGACTGCGCCAGGCGCCTTGGCCTCGCCTATGAGCGGCGCTTCACCGGATACGGCGATTTGGCGCCCGCACTGGCCGCACTGAAACCCTAGCGCCCTTCCCCTGACAGGCCCCATGGTTTAGCCTGAGCCAAAGCGACGGAGGCCGCATGAATCTTGAACCCGCCCTTGCCGAATTGTCCCATCGTCTGGGCGCCCGGTTCAGCCGTGTGCCCGCCGCTTTGGCGCAATATGGGCAGTCGGAAACCCATGTGACAGGTGGCCTGCCCGATGCGGTTGTCTTTCCCCAAAGCACCGCAGAGGTCGCGATGATCGCGCGGCTTTGCGCGGCAAACGGGGTGCCGATGGTGGGCTGGGGGGCGGGCACCTCGCTGGAGGGGCATGCGCTGGCGCTGAAAGGCGGGGTGATGGTGGATTTCAGCCAGATGAACCAGATGCTGGCCGTTTATCCCGAAGATATGCTCTGTGTCGTGCAACCCGGCATCACGCGGGAAGCGCTGAATGATGCCCTGCGCGCCACGGGGCTGTTTTTTCCGGTCGATCCGGGGGCCAATGCCACGCTGGGCGGTATGGCCGCCACCCGCGCCAGCGGCACCACGGCGGTGAAATACGGCACCATGCGCGACAATGTGCTGGGGCTGGAGGTGGTTCTGGCCGATGGCCGCACCATCCGCACCGGCACCTCGGCGCCGAAATCCTCGGCGGGGTATGACCTGACGGCGCTGTTTGTCGGCTCCGAAGGCACACTTGGCCTGACCACCGAGCTGACGCTGCGCCTGCATGGCCAGCCAGAGGCGGTTTCGGCGGCGGTTTGCGCCTTTCCCAGCATCGCGGATGCGGTGGATTGCGTGATTGCCACCATTCAAAGCGGTATCCCGATGGCCCGGATCGAATTTCTGGATCAAGCTTCGGTAGAGGCCTGCAACGCCTGGGCCGGCACCAGCCTGACGGTAGAACCGCAATTGATGGTGGAATTCCACGGCTCCCCCGCGGGGGTGCAGGAGCAGACCGAACGCTTTGCCGAGATTGCCGCCGAAATGGGCTGCACTGGCTATGATTGGGCGAAAGCCACCGAAGATCGCAACAAGCTGTGGCGGATGCGGCACAATGCCTATCCCGCCATTCTGGCGCTGCGGCCCGGTGCCACGGCCCTTGTCACCGATGTTTGCGTGCCGATTTCGCGCCTTGCCGAAGCGGTGGAGGAAACCCGCGCCGATATTGCCGAAAGCCCGATCATGGGGCCAATTCTGGGCCATGTGGGAGATGGCAATTTCCACGCGATCCTGTTGGTTGACAAGGATGATCCGGCCGAAATGGCTGTGGCGCGCCGCCTGTCGAACCGCATGGTGGAACGCGCGCTGCATTTGGGCGGCACGATTACCGGGGAACATGGTATCGGCTGCGGCAAGCTGGGCTATATGGCGGCGGAACATGGCGCGGCCTGGGATGTGATGGGGCAGATCAAACGCGCGCTGGACCCGGCGAACCTGATGAATCCCGGCAAGATGGTGCGGCAGAAATGACCCCGACAAAACCCGAAGAATTCGCCCGTGCCTTTGCGCTTGCCTGGGGCGCGCGTGATGCGCCGGGGTTGGGGCAATTGCTGGCCGATGATGCCGATGTGCTAAGCCTGACAGGGGGCTGGGCCGAAGGGCGCAAAGCCGCCGAAGCCTTGTTTGCGGGCGAATGGGCCGGGGCCTTCAGCCAATCGCGGCTGGTGACGGGTAAAACCCGGCTGCGGCCTTTGGGGCCGGGCGCATCGGTGTTGCATCAACGCTTGGTGCTGTCGGGCATTGTCGATGCCCAAGGCCGCGATGCCGGGCGGATCGGGGCGATGCTGATTGCGGTGCTGGTGGCCAAGCAGGGTGGCTGGCAGGCGCTGTCGCTGCAATTCTCGGCGGTGGAGGCTTAACGCGTTTCGCAGGCTGCCTTGCGCGCTGCATCGACCACGGCGATCACCCGGTCTGCGTTTTCAGCCCGCGCAATCAGGCGCAGGGTGAACAGCGGCTCAAAGCTGTAATGACGCTCGCCAAACAGGTCTTGTGTGACTTCGGTATAATTGCGCTGCACCACGGGGCCAAATTCCCCTGCCCGCGTTCTGGTGGCCAGAACCCGGTAGTCGTCATCGGGGCGCGAGTTCTCATCGCCATTGACGATTTCGGTAAAGGCAGCTTCGGCACGGGCAATCCCATCGGCCTGCGCCTGCTTTACCTCGGCGCGCAGCGGAAAGAACAGGAAGGCGTGGCGCTGATCTTCCACCACCGACAGGTCAATATCCCGCTCCACCGCCTGCGCATCGGTATCGAAATCGCATAGGTGATGGTGGTTTTGCCAATCCATCCCTTCGATTTGGCCTGCGACATCCTCTAACAAATCGGCCCCTGTCAGGGTGTAATGCCACGCGCCGGGGCTGGCGTAATCGGTGGTTTGATGCAGGGCATCCAATTGCGCCCCGAAATCCTGCTGTGCATGGGCGGCAGAGGCAAAAAGGCCAATCAAGGCAAAGGGGTAAAGCGCAAAGTTCACAGTCATGGCAGGGCTTTCCAAGTGACAAAAACGCCCCGCATGGACCGCTATCCTAGCAAGGCGCGGGCAGCGTCGCGGGCGGCGGGGGTAATGGTATCGCCTGCCAGCATCCGCGCGATTTCTTCGGTGCGCTGGTCGGGCGACAGCGGCGTGACGGTGGAGAGGGTCATCCCCTTTTCCACCCGCTTTTCCACCCGCCAATGATGCGCACCAAGGGCGGCCACCTGCGGCGAATGGGTCACAACCAGAACCTGCGCGGTGCTGGCCAGTGCCGCCAGACGGCGGCCCACGGCATCGGCGGTCGCCCCGCCCACACCGCGATCAATCTCATCGAAGATCATGGTCAGACCGGGCGTGTTTCCGGCAAGGCACACTTTCAACGCCAGCAAAAACCGCGACAATTCACCACCCGAGGCAATCTTGTTCAACGGCCCCGACGGCGCACCGGGGTTGGTGGCCACGGTAAAGGCCACTTCATCCACGCCTTCCGGCCCGGCCTCTATCGGGTTGATCTGGGTGGAAAACACTGCCCGCTCCATCTTCAACGGGGCAAGTTCCGCCCCCATCGCCTTGTCCAGCCGTTTGGCGGCGGCAAGGCGGGTCTTGGTCAGCGCCTCGGCGGCGCGGGTATAGCGGGCCTCTGCCTCAACCAGCGCTGTGGTCAGCGCGGCAAGATTGCCAGCCCCGCCATCAATCACCGCCAGACGCGCACGCAGATCATCGGCAAAGCCACCCAGATCATCGGCCAGCACATTATGCTTGCGGGCCAGCGCGCGGATGGCGAACAGACGTTCTTCGATCTGCTCAAGCTCCATCGGGTTGAAATCCAGCGCCGAGAGGCAATCTTCGACCCCGGATTGCGCCTCGCCCAGTTCCACCAGCACACGGCCAAGGGCGGCTATCGCGCCTTCCAACCGGCCTTCGGCACGGTCCGCCGCGCCTTCCAACCAGCGCAGGGCATCGACCAGCACAGCCTCGGCCCCTTGGTCAGACAGGGCGACATGGGCGCGGGCGATATCGCTGCGGATCTTTTCGGCCCCCTGCATGGCGCGGCGGCGGGCGTCAAGGCTTGCCTCCTCGCCCGGTTCGGGGTTCAGCTTGTCCAACTCGGCCACGGCATGACGCAGGAAATCTTCCTCCACCCGCGCGGCCTCTAGCGCGGCTTCGGCCTGCGCCTTGGCACGGCGGGCAGCCGACAGCGCCGACCAAGCCGATTTGACGGGCGCCAGATCAACCCCGGCAAAGGCATCGAGGATCTGGCGATGGCCACGCGGGTTCAGCAAGCCGCGATCATCATGCTGGCCATGCAGTTCCACCAAAGTATCGGACAGCGCGCGCAACACCTCACCGCTGGCGCGGCGGTCATTGACCCAAGCGGTCTTGCGGCCATCGGCGGTGTTGATGCGGCGCAGGATCAGCTCATCCTCGGCCTCGATCCCGGCTTCTGCCAGAACCGCCAGCGCGGCATGGCCCGGCGGCAAGTGAAACACCGCCGTCACCTCGCCCTGCTCTGCCCCGGCGCGCACCAGTTCGGCGCGACCGCGCCAGCCCAGCACAAAGCCCAAAGCATCCAGCAGAATGGATTTGCCCGCCCCGGTTTCCCCGGTCAGCACATTCAGACCCGGTTGGAACGCAAGTTCCAACCGATCAATGATCAGCAAATCGCGAATTTCAAGCGCGCGTAGCATCCACTATCCCGCAGGGCACGCCAAAGCGCACCGCCCTTACAACCACTTGCCCTGAATGACCTGCCGATAGACTTTACGCAACCAGCTTTCGCCTTTCGCTTCCATCGACAGGCCGCGACCTGTCAGCAAACGATGGCTGTCATCATAGAACGGGCTGGACTGGTAGTTATAGCCCAGAATGGCCCCAGCCGTCTGCGCCTCATCCGTCAGGCCAAGCGCAAGATAGGCCTCCACCAAGCGGTGCAACGCCTCTGCCGTATGGGTCGTGGTCTGGAAATCCTGCACCACCACGCGGAAACGGTTGATGGCAGCGGTATACTGGCCCTTTTTCAGGTAATACCGCCCGATTTCCATTTCCTTGGCCGCCAGATGGTCAAAGGCCAGATCAAACTTCAGAATGGCCGAGCGCGCATATTCGCTGTCGGGATATTTCTCGATCACGTCGCGCATGCCTTGCAGCGCCTGGAAGGTCAGACCCTGATCGCGGCCCACCTCATCAATCTGGTCGTAATAGGACAGCGCCAAAAGATATTGCGCGTAGGCGGCATCTTCTTCGGCGGGGTAAAGATCAAGGTAGCGCTGCGCCGAGGCGCGGGCATCTTCATAATTCTTGGCCTTGTGCTGGCTGAACGCCTGCATGATCAACGACCGCTTCGCCCATTCCGAATAGGGATAAAGCCGTTCGACCTCGGAAAAATAGCGAATCGCAGTGTCTGGCTTGCGAGATGTCTCCAACGCCAGTTCACCACGTTTATAGATATCTTCTGCGGTCAAACTGTCGAGCGGAACCTCATCCTGCCCGCCGCCACAGCCTGAAAGGCCCGCAATGATCAGCGCTGCCCAAAGGAACTGTGCGCGCACCTTAACGCCTGCCATCTTCCGCCTACCCCATAATCCTGCAAATTCCAGCGTTTGAGCGCCGGGTTTGTTCTGTCCTAGCACAGAAAAATCCGGTGCGCAAAACGCCTTTCACCTTTCGGTGCAGGTTAGATGTGAACTGGGATATCTGAGCGCAAAACCCCGACACCCGGCAGTTTTTGCCCGGTCGGTTGGCCGCAATCCACAATTTCCCATGCGTCGCTTTGTGCGAACAGCGCGCGCAGCAGGCGGTTGGTCATCGCATGGCCAGCCCGCAAGCCGGTGTAGCGGCCCAGAATCGGCCCTCCGGCCAGCGCCAGATCACCCAACGCATCCAGCATTTTATGGCGCACAGGTTCATCGGCATGGCGCAGACCGCCCGGCGACAAGACGCGATCGCCTTCAAACACCACGGCGTTTTCCATATTGCCGCCCAAGGCCAAACCATTGGCGCGCATTGCATCCACATCAGCCTGACGGCAGAAGGTGCGGCTGTCGCACAGCTCACGCACGAAGGCGCCATTGGACATGTTCAGCGTTTTTTCCTGACGACCAATTGCCGCGTC
This sequence comes from Pseudorhodobacter sp. E13, assembly GCF_003991405.1. Lineage (GTDB taxonomy): Bacteria > Pseudomonadota > Alphaproteobacteria > Rhodobacterales > Rhodobacteraceae > Pseudorhodobacter. The sequence continues at coordinate 159,952 of NZ_RPEN01000156.1, read as the reverse complement.
CTCAAAATCAATGCGGAAGTCGATTTCCAGCATGTCAGACGGGTCCAGCCGCGCAACCGCATCGCCTTCACGCACCTCAATCGACTTCAGCACGCGGATGGCGCGCACGGGGGCGGCTTGGGTCCGGGTGCCTTTGGCCAGCAACCCGGCCACAAACGGGCGCGAGGAGCCATCGAGGATCGGAACCTCGGGGCCATCAATCTCGATCAAGGCATTGTGAATGCCAAGCCCAGCGAGAGCGGCCATGATATGTTCAATCGTCGAAACGGAATGGCCAGCCGCATTGGCAACCAGCGTGCACAGCCGAGAGGGCACAACCGCATCCCACCGCGCCGGGATCAGGGTGTCGTCGCTGTCCAGATCGGTGCGACGAAACCAGATGCCGTAATCAGCAGAGGCAGGTTTGACAACCATACGAACCGGCTTGCCGCTATGCAGCCCGGTCCCTTCGAAAACCACGTCGGATTTTACAGTATGTTGCACGATATAACCTTCCGGCCGTTTCTATTTTTTTAACCGATTAACCTGCATTCTTGTGGTGATCCACAGGAAACCCGTCGCGGGCTTTTCGGTGAATTGTAAATAAGCGGCGGGGTTGCCCGCAACAACTCACTCTTTGTGACCTTCTGTTACAAAAGGCAAGACAGGGCGCAAAAGACCGCCTACAGGCGTGCAAACCGATGATTTTACAACAAAAAAGGCCCGCTCTCACGGACCTTTTTCAGGATAGATTTGATCGGATTCAGTTGGCCTGACGGCGCAGGAAAGCCGGAATCTCGATCCGTTCCTGATCTGCGCTCATCTCCGGCTCCTCGTCATAGCTGGCAGCGGGGTGCTGGCGGCTGACTTGCGGCTGGGCAGACCCGCGCTCTGCCGGCGCATCGCCATGGCCTGCCATACGGTTGATCAGCGAGCCGATGCCAAAGCGCGGACGCGGAGCCTCGGCCTGACGCGCGGCCGGTTGGGCTGCGGGCTGCGGCGGGGCCATCGGGCGTTGCTGTGCAGGCGATTTCGACACAGCGGCTTGCAACCGGGCCAGCGCCTCGGGCGACGGGGTGCCAGTGGGGCGCGGACGCGGGGCCACAAATTCCGACGCGTCAGAATCCAGCGGTGCCGTCATGGCGCGCGGTTGCGGCTGGGCGGCAGGCTGCGGGCGATAGGCCGGGGGCGGCAGATCGTCGGTTTCCTCGACATATTCGCGCTCTGCCCGCGCAGGTGCAGCAGGCTCACGATCGAACAGCGTGGGCGCAGCTTCCTGCACCGGTGCCGGTTGTGGCGCGGCGGCCGGGCGCGGTGCGGGCTGAACCATGGTCGCCGACGAAACGGTCAGCGCCGGGCGCGCGGGTTCCGGCTTTGCTTCCGGTTCGGGCGCGGTAAAGCTAGTCGGCAGCGGCTTGGCCAAGGAACGGCGTGCCACGGGCGAGTCTGTCTGCGCCACGTTCGCATCAATCCCGGTGGCAACCACAGACACCCGCAGGCTGCCTTCCATCGAGGTATCCAGCGTGGAGCCGACGATGATATTCGCGTCCGGATCAACCTTTTCGCGGATGATATTCGCCGCTTCGTCCAGTTCGAACAGGGTCAGATCATAGCCGCCGGTGATGTTGATCAACACACCTTTGGCGCCATGCAGGCTGATTTCATCCAGCAGCGGGTTGGCAATGGCTTTCTCGGCCGCTTCAACGGCGCGGTTGTCACCTTCGGCTTGGCCGGTGCCCATCATCGCCTTGCCCATTTCGTCCATCACGGCGCGCACATCGGCAAAGTCGAGGTTGATCAGGCCGGGACGCACCATCAGATCGGTCACACCTTTGACGCCCTGATACAGCACGTCATCGGCCATGGCGAAAGCTTCGGTAAAGGTGGTCCGCTCATTCGCCAGACGGAACAGGTTCTGGTTCGGGATGATGATCAGCGTGTCGACAACTTTCTGAAGCGCTTCAATGCCTTCTTCGGCTTGCCGCATACGTTTGTTGCCTTCGAACTGGAACGGCTTGGTAACAACACCCACCGTCAGAACGCCCAATTCCCGCGCCGCTTGCGCGATGATCGGGGCAGCGCCGGTGCCGGTGCCACCACCCATACCCGCGGTGATAAAGCACATATGCGCGCCCGCCAGATGGTCGACAATTTCTTCGATGGTTTCTTCGGCGGCGGCGGCCCCCACGCTGGGGCGGGCCCCTGCGCCCAGACCTTCGGTCACTTTCAGACCCATCTGGATGGTAGAGCTGGCGCGGCTTTGCTGAAGCGCTTGGGCATCGGTGTTTGCAACCACAAACTCAACGCCTTCCAGTTGCTGGTCGATCATGTTGTTGACAGCATTGCCGCCCGCACCACCAACACCAAACACGGTGATCCGAGGCTTCAGTTCTTCGCGCTGCGAAGTCATCATCAAGTTAAGTGTCATTGCCAGTCCGCCTGCCTATAAGTGTCCCTGCGCCTTTAGCCAGCGCTTTCAGTCCCGATATTCCACAAATCTTATCCACAACCAACCCAAAGGTCACGAAAAAAACGTGCTTTCACCACAAAATATGGGCGAAAACACGCCGCTTTTCGCGGGATGTCGACAAATTGGCTGGATATTGTGGTTACCAGTTGTCCTTGAACCATTTCAAAGCGCGCTTGAGCGACCGCGCGGGGTAACGCTCTGCCGGGATTTCGAAATCCCACCATTCATCCTGCGGGTGCGCCGCAAACAGGCACAGCCCCACAGCCGAGGAAAACGCAGGTCCGGTGGCCGCTTGCGGCAAGCCTTGCACGCGCAACGGACGGCCAAGCCGGACCCGTTGGCCAAGAATACGCGCGGCCAGACCATCAAGGCCCGGGATCTGGCTGCCGCCTCCGGTCAGCACGATCTGCTGGCTGGGCAAATGGTCAAAGCCTGCGGCGTCCAGACGGGCGCGGGCCTCTTCCAGAATTTCCTCGACACGCGGGCGCATGATGCCGATCACCTCGGTCCGGCTGACTTGGCGGCGGTCTTTTTCCCAATCGCCACTGTCGCCGCCGATCTCGATCATCTCGCGGTCATCCATCCCGGTGGCATGCACGCCGCCGAATTTGGTCTTGATGCGTTCCGCCGTGGTCAGCGGCACCTGCAAGCCCTTGGAAATATCGGATGTGACATGATCGCCGCCCATGCGCACGCTATCGGCATAGATCATGTGCTTTTTCATGAACACCGAAATCCCGGTCGCCCCGCCGCCCATATCAATGCAGGCAGCACCCAGTTCCTGCTCATCCTCGACCAGCGACGAAATGCCGGACACATAGGCCGAAGACGCCATCCCAGCGAGTTCCAGATCGCAGCGTTTCAGGCAATAGATCAGGTTTTGCACAACGGCGGCATCCACCGTCAGCAAATGCATATCGCAAGACAGACGGTTGCCGATCTGCCCGCGCGGATCGCCAAGGCCCGAACGGTGATCCAGCGCAAAGTTCACGGGCTGGGCGTGCAGCACCTCGCGCCCCTCGCCCACATCCGGCACTTCGCAGGCCGCCAGAACGCGGGCCACGTCTTGCTCGGTCACAACCGAGTCCTGCAAATCCCACTCGCCTGCCAGCCCATAGCTGCGCGGCTCTGCCCCCGAGAAACAGGCGATCACATGATCGACCCGCACATTCGCCATTTTCTGCGCCGATTGCACAGCGGTGCGGATGGCCCGCTCGGTTTCATTCATCACGGCGATCTCGCCAAAGCGCACCCCGCGCGACCGTGTGGTCGCAGCCCCGATCACCCGGAAAGAGGATTGCCCGGCCATGGAACCGATGCCTTCCATCTCGCGCAGGTTGTCGGTGTCATCAAACCGCAGGATCAGACAGCCCACCTTGCTGGAGCCGATATCCAAAATCGCAATCACCCCGCGCTGCATGGCGGCGCGGCGGATGTTGCGCATGGCACGCTGGGATTGATAGAGATCGGTCATAGGTCGTTCTCCGCAGGGATAATGCCGCGTGCGCGGCGCATTTCAGCCAAAGCATAAGGGGCAAGCCGCAACGAGGGGCGGTTTTGCAAACGAAGGTCGACGGCCACGATATCGCGGGCCAAAAGCTCTTGCGCCTGATCCAATGCAATCAGACGGTCCAGCGCGGCAATGGGTTGATCGACGGGCAGCAGGATGCGTTGATCGCGGTCCAGCACGATATCCCAGCGCCGTTCGCCCATGCGGACAAGGCCGCGCAGGCGCGGCAGCAAAGGCCCGGCAGACAGCAGGATTTGCTGCGCCTCGGCAATCGCCGCATCGGCGCCCTGCCCCACGATCAGCGGCAGATCGGCGCGGTCATTGCGGTCATGGATTTCGGCCACGCGGGTGCCGGTTTCATCCACCAGCCACAGCCCCGCCGCATCGCGCCAGACAAACGCAGGTTCGCGCTCGGTGATCGTGACCTGCAAGATGCCACCCGATTGCACCCGCACATCCACATCGGCCACCGCGCGCAGCGTGGCAATGCGGGCGCGGGCGGCCTCCAGATCAAGATCAAGCGAGCTTTGCGGCAAAGGCAGCGCCAGCGTGGTGCGCACAGCCTCCGACAGATCCGGCGATGCGCCTTCGACCGACAGCAGCTTTACAATGAATTCCGGACGGTTCTTAATTTTCTCGCGCAGATCGGTATAGACAGAGCCCAGCGACTCCCGCCGTTCGGTATCGGCAAGGTAAATGCCCACACCAAAGGCCAGCACAAAGGCCGGAAGCCCGACCCGTAGCGCGGTGCGGATGGCCGGCGTCAGCCACAGCCGTTGCATGCGATAGGCAATGCGGCTGGGGGCGGGATCGCGGCGCGGGGCGCTGCGGTCGGGGCGGGGATGGCGGGCGGGGGCGCTTAGCGGTCGCATGAGGCATCCTCTACAATCCAGCGGCACAGATCGGGGAAAGACAGGCCCACCGCCCCCGCCTGTTCCGGCGCAAGCGATGTGGGCGTCATGCCGGGTTGGGTGTTGGTTTCCAGAAGGATCAAGCCCTCCAGCCCGCGCGCCTCATCCCAGCGGAAATCGGTGCGCGACAGGCCACGGCAACCAAGGGCGCGATGGGCGCGCAAGGCGTAATCCTTGCAAGCCTCTGAAATCTCTTGCGGGATATTGGCGGGGATTTCATGGCGCGACCCGCCGACCGAATATTTGGCGTGATAGTCATACCACCCATCCACGATGATATCCGTCACCGCCAAGGCCCGGTCGCCCAGCACGGCAGTCGTCAGTTCCCGCCCCGGCGCATAGGTTTCCACCATCACCACGGCAGGCATTTCCGCCGAAAGCTGCGGCGGCGCATTGGCGGCTTCATGCACGATATAGACCCCGACAGAGGAGCCTTCGTTATTCGGTTTCACCACATAGGGGGGCGGCAAGACATGGCGTTTGCACACCTCATCCCGCGCGGCCAGAACGCTGGCCACCACCGGCAGGCCCGCCGCCCGAAACGCGGCTTTCGATTTTTCCTTGTCCATCGCCAGAGACGAGGCCAGAACCCCGGAATGCGTATACGGAATGCGCATCCATTCCAGCAAACCCTGCACGCAGCCATCCTCGCCCCAGCGACCATGCAGGGCATTGAACACAACGTCAGGTTTGATTTCCGCTAAACGCGCGCAAAGGTCTGCCCCGGCATCCACCGAAACCACCTCATACCCGGCCTCCAACAGCGCCTGCGCGCATTCGTGCCCGGATGACAAGGACACCTCCCGCTCTGCAGAAGGTCCGCCCATCAATACGACCACTTTGGAGGCTGCCCCGCTCGACATGCCCACCATATTTACTGCCTCAAGGCCTTTTTTGGCCTGTTTCTTGTTATTCGTTATTCGTTATTTTCGGCGCTGGTTCGCCAACGCGCTTGATTTCCCACTCTAACGTTATTCCGCAGTGTTCGAAAACCCTTTTTCGCACATCTTCGCCCAATTCTTCCAAATCTGCGGCGGTTGCGCCACCGGAGTTGATCAGAAAGTTGGAATGCATCTGGCTCATCTGCGCGCCACCACGGGTAGCACCCCGCATCCCGGCGTCGTCAATCACCTTCCAGGCCTTCAGGTCATGCACATCATCGGCCCGCCCGGTCGAGGAAAACCCCGCCGGATTGCGGAAGGTAGAGCCTGCGCTACGGTCCTTGGTCGGTTGGGTGGCATCGCGCTTGGCCAGTTGGTCGGCCATTTTGTCATGCAACTCCTGCGGGTTGCCCTTTGGCGCACGAAAGGTCGCCGCGATGACCACAGCGCCTTCGGGCAGGGCCGACTGGCGATAGCCAAAGCCCAGTTCAGAGGCCGTCAGGGTTTTGGCCTGCCCTGTGCGTGTGATGATCTGCACCGTCTCGACCACATCGGCGGTATAAAGCCCATAGCAGCCCGCATTCATGCACACGGCCCCGCCGATAGCACCCGGAATGGTGCGCAGAAAGGTCAGGTCCAGCCCCGCATCGGCGGCCTTGCGGGCCACATGCGCATCCAGCGCCGCCGCCCCGGCGATCACCCTATCCCCTTGAATTTCAATGCTGTTGAAGCCGCGTCCCAGTCGGATCACCACCGCCCGCAAGCCGCCATCCCGCACAATGAGGTTAGAGCCGACCCCCATCGGAAACACAGGCACATCGGCAGGCAAAGCCGCCAGAAACGCCGCCAGATCATCCGCATCGGCAGGCTGAAACAGCCAATCCGCAGGGCCACCCACGCGCAGCCAGGTCAGATCGGCCAAAGGCCGGTTCGGGGTCAAGGTGCCGCGCACGGGGGGCATGGAATGGGGCATATCTTGGGTCATGCCGGCTTGGTAACGCCAGCGCTTGATTTCGGCAAGCAGGCTTTGGACCAGATGCGCAAAAACGTGCCGGGTCTGGGCGAGGCAAGTGTTAACGAGAGCTAAAGACCCCAGAAACCTACCAGAAAGCCTATGGGATGGGGCCAGAAACGGGGCTAGGGGTGTTTCGACGAAATTACGTGGTTCACAGGGCAGCGCCCGGCCCGGGGTGGGCGCCATCGCGCCCGCCCATGGGGCGGGACGGGCGCGGCCCGGAACCCTTTGGGCGTCCCGGGCGAAGGTCCCGACTAACCACCGAGCCATTTTAGTGCGAAATCGGTTATGGATTGGCCTAAAGTTTTGACTGGTGTCACAAATTGGATCAGCTTGGCCGCCGCCAACGCACCACCCGCAGTTCCAAACGCAACTGCGGCTGCGCCGACGGCCTTGTTCGCAATGCCACCACAATACCTCGCTATGATTGCGGCAGAATTCAAAAGTGCCTCACCAATCACCTTAAGCCGTGACGGCGATGGGGCGAATTTGGAGAGTTCCTTTTCGGCGTCATCAAGCGTGTCAAAAATGATGGTAATCTGGCGCTGCACCTCTGGTGCGCTGTCGATCAATTCCGGTGGCTGGTTGTGGCCGCGATGGGCGGCATCGGCAGGGGCGGTTTGGGCGAAGGTAAGTTGTTGGCGCAAGGCTTGGACTTGGGCTTTGAGGTCAAAGCGTTCTTCGATCAGCGCGATCAGCCCCGCGATATGCGCAGCCCCTTTTTCCCATTCGGCATTGGGGATCAGGGCAATATCGCGTTCGAGTTCAGGGTTGAGCGACCGCCCCTCAAGCGCGGCCTCATACCAGCGGAGCCAGAAGGTGTAGGGGGAATTGGGTTGTGCCCAGCGGGTGCGCGTCCGTTTCATTTCAACTTGGAACGGGTTCGAGATGCTGCCCCAAAGCGGTACGCCATCCAATGCCTGCCCTTCTTCCATCTTGGCGCAGTCTAACTTGATACGTTCCCAAACGCCCTTAAAATTCAATCGCGATGCCGCTCTTGCGGCAAATACGAGGTCTGAGCTACGTAGGATTGCGGAGGTCGGATCAAATGCAAGCTTAAGCGCATAACCAGCAGCCGCACGGGCGGCCCATGCTGGCTCAAGATCAGATTGATCGGGCCCTGATATCGGCACCTTGACGGGATTGGCGATGCGCGATGAAAAGGCAAGCCGACTTATGGCAGTGTTGAATACGACCTGCCCGACCCTTATCATGGTTTGCGTTTGATTTGCGCCCGTTGCCACAGCAGTGATAAGCAGGCGCAGATGCGCAAGATTTGAGAACTTGCCTTCATTATCCCAAGCTGTTTCCATGGCCGCGAACCAAACGGGTGCAACCCGCAAAGCAACCCGCTGAGAAATGGTAATAGTTTCAGCAAGGGGCCGAGCGTCCAGCCATAGCCGCAAACTATCTTCGTCTTTGATATCGCTTGCTTTCATTCCGGCATGATTGGCGGAAACAGGCACATTGGCAAGCGAGAGTTTGACCCAACACAGGGACGCGCCTGACCCGGTGTGGGCGCCATCGCGCCCGCCTTGGGGCGGGTCGGGCGCGGCCCGGAACGCTTTGGGCGTCCCAAGCAAAACGGAAAACTAGCTTACTCTGCCGGATGCGCCGTTTTCGACCTCAGCCAGCGCCACAGATAGATCACCGGCCAGCGCAGCACGGATGCACCCATGCACAGGATGATCAACCCGACGATGGGGCCGTTCATCCATGTCACCCAGCCCAAGATCGGGATGCCCAGCGCGATCAGCACATAGGCCGCGCGCCAGTGTTTGTCGCGGCTGGGGAAAAAGCCGGTGACATTGGCCGCCACCAGCCAGACCAGCGCCGCTGTCAGGGCGGGCGTCACGCGGCTTTTCCTTGCAGCAGCGCGGGCAGGTTATTGGCCCAGGCCGAGATGGTCCCGGCCCCAAGGCACACAACCATATCACCCGGCCGGGCCTGTTCGCGCACCAGCCGTGCCAGATCATTCTCATCCAGAATCGCGCGGGCGTGGCGGTGGCCATGGGCGATCAGCCCGGCCACCAGATCATCGCGGCTGGCACCGGGGATCGGGTCTTCGCCTGCGGCATAAACATCGGCAATCGCCACCACATCCGCCTCATTGAAACAGGTGCAGAAATCATCGAACAAGCTGGACAGGCGCGAATAGCGGTGCGGCTGATGCACCGCAATCACCCGGCCCTTGGTGGCCTGACGTGCGGCTTTCAGAACGGCGGTAATTTCCACCGGGTGGTGGCCGTAATCGTCGATGATGGTCACACCATCGACCTCTCCGACACGGGTAAAGCGGCGGTTGACGCCCCCAAAGGCGGCCAGCGCCTCGCGGATTTCCGACATTTTCATGCCGAGGAACCGGCACACCGCCACCGCCGACAAGGCGTTAGAGACGTTGTGATCGCCGGGCATCGGCAAGGTGCAGCCTTCGATCACCACCGGATTGCCGTTTTCATCCGGGCTTTCGCCTTGCAGCGCCACATCGAAATGCGCAACGCCATTTTCATAGGTCAGGTTGATCGCCCGCACATCGGCCTGCGCGTTGAAGCCAAAAGTCACCACGCGGCGGTCGGTGATCTTGCCGACCAGGGTTTGCACCTCGGGGTGATCGGTGCAGCACACGGCCAAGCCATAAAACGGAATGTTCGACACGAAATCGAGGAAGCCTTTGCGCAGCGCGTCAAAGCTGTGCCAATGCTCCATATGCTCGGGGTCGATATTGGTGACGATCGCAATGGTGGCGGGAAGCCGGTTGAAAGAGCCATCGGATTCGTCGGCCTCCACCACCATCCACTCCCCTGCCCCGGCCCGCGCGTTGGACCCATAGGCATGAATGATGCCGCCGTTGATGACCGTCGGGTCAAACCCGCCCTTGTCCATCAAGGTGGCGACCATGGTGGTGGTGGTGGTCTTGCCATGGGTGCCTGCAATCGCGATGTTGGACCGCATCCGCATCAACTCGGCCAGCATCTCGGCCCGGCGCACCACGGGCAGGCCCTTGCGGCGGGCTTCCTCCAGTTCGGGGTTGCCTTTCTTGATCGCGGTGGAAATCACCACCACCGCCGCTTCACCGATATTCTCGGCGCGCTGGCCTTCAAACACCGTGGCCCCCAATGTCACCAGTCGATCCGTGATCTTGGAGGCTTTGGCGTCAGAGCCTTGCACGCGGTAGCCAAGCGTCATCAGCACCTCGGCGATGCCCGACATGCCGATGCCGCCGATGCCGACAAAATGAATGGGGCCCAGCTCTACAGGCAGTTTGGTGGCGGCGTTCATAGGGGGGCCCTTTCTGTCAGGCTTTCGACGAGTTCTACAAGGCGATCCGTGGCATCGGCGCGACCAAGCGCCAGTGCATTGCGCGCCATGGTCTGCGCCGCTTCGGGGTTTTCCAGCACGGCCGCCATCTGCGCGGCCAAGGTTTCGGCATCCAGCGCCTTTTCGGGGATCAGAATGGCGGCATCACCTTCAACCAGCCCGCGCGCATTGGCGGTTTGATGGTCGCCCGTCGCCGCCGCAAAGGGGATCAGGATCGCTGGCCGCCCGATCACCGAAATATCAGCCACCGAAGACGCCCCAGACCGCGAAATCACCAGCTGCGCCTCGGACAAGCGGCGCGGAATATCGGTAAAAAACGGCTGCACATCGGCGTTGATGCCTGCTTGGGCATAGGCCTCGACCACGCGGTCAAGATCTTCGGCGCGGGCTTGATGCGCAACGCGCAGATTGCGGCGCAGGCCTTCGGGCAAGGTGGTCACGGCAGCAGGCACCACATCCGACAAAATGCGCGCCCCTTGCGAGCCGCCAATGACCACAAGGCTCATCGGGTAGTCACCGGGCGGAATATAGCCCGCCCCCGCCCGCTCCAGCACAGCACCGCGCACCGGGTTGCCGGTATGGGTGCCGCTTACCCCTTCGGGCAAGGCGGTGGGCCATGTGCCACAAGCCACCGCCATAACGCGAGGCGCGAAAATCTGGTTCACCCGGCCCAGAACGCCGTTTTGTTCATGGATCATCCGGGGCCGCCGCAGCAAGGTTGCCGCCGTCAGCGCGGGGATGGACGGATAACCACCAAACCCCACCACAACCGCAGGCTTGTCCCGCACCTGCGCCCAAGCCGCCGCCAACACGCCACCCGCAATTCGAAACGGCACCAGCGCCTTGGCCAATACCCCGCCCCGCGCAAAGGTGGCCGAGGCAACCTGCTCAATCACCACATCGCGCGGAAACCCACCCACATAGCGCGCGCCGCGATCATCGGTGGACAGTTTCACCCGCCAGCCACGCGCCACCATCGCCTCGGCCAAGGCCTGCGCGGGGAACATATGCCCCCCGGTGCCACCCGCTGCGATCAAAAGCAAAGGCCCCATCTGCGCCCCCTTACCGGCCACGCCGGAACAGAACTTCCGCAATCTGCCCCTGCGGACGCGACCGGGTCAGCGCCAGCAACATGCCCACCGTAATCCCCGCCGCAATCACCGACGACCCACCGTAGGAAACGAAAGGCAGGGTCATGCCCTTGGCAGGCAACAGCCGCACCGCAACCCCCATGTTCACCATGGCTTGCACGGCGAAAATGCAGGCCAGCCCCGCGCCCGCCAACCGGATAAAAGGGTCCCGCTCCCGCATCAGGCGGAACAGCGACCGCACGACGATCGTCGCGTAAAGTGCGATGATGCACAGCACAAGGATCAACCCATATTCCTCGGCGGCCACCGCGATGATGAAATCGGTATGCGCATCGGGCAGCGACCATTTCACCTGCCCCTCGCCCACGCCGACACCGAAAAAGCCACCTTCCTGAATGGCATTGGTGGCATAACCGATCTGGGTGCGCGGGTCGATCTCGGGCGACAGGAAACCATTGATCCGGCGGGCAAAATGCTCTGACGTGTTATAGGCAAACATCGCGCCCGCCCCCACCAGCCCCAACACCGTCGCAATCAGAACCATCGGCGCGCCGGCGATGAAATACACCACCGACCAACCAAAGATAATCAACGCCGCCTGCCCGAAATCAGGCTGCAAGGCCAACAGCAGCACCACGATGAAGGTGATCAGAAAGGACATGGACTTGCCGCGCGGCCCGTTGATATCCTGCGCGGCGGCCATCAGCCATGCGGTCAGCACGATGAAACCGGGCTTCAGAAACTCTGACGGCTGCACCGAGGCAAAGCCAAAGCTGATCCAGCGCACCGCCCCTTTGCCGAAATCGGTGCCAATCACGGGCAACATCGCCATCGCGGCAAAGGCCCCCAGAAAACCCAACACCCCAAGACGCCGCACCATATTGGGCGGCATCATCGAAATGCCCAGCATCACCACAAGGCCGACACCACCAAAAAACGCCTGCCGTTTGACATAGTAAAACGCATCCAGCCCATTGCGCTGCGCCAGCGGCACCGAAGCGGCCAGCCCCAACAGCAACCCCACACCAAACAGCGCAAAAACCGCGGTCAGGGACCAGCGGTCAATACTGCGCCACCAACGGGGAAGAACCGGCTCCACCACCCTGCCGGGCATAGAGCCATAGACCATCTCAGTCATGGGATACCGCCTGATATTTGCCTGTTTACTGCCATTCTGTCCGAGTGTTCCCCCGGATCTGACGCATAGCTTAGCAACGATCCCCCGCCATGGCTAGGGGGAAGCACAAGGCAGGGCAACCAAATCAGGGTTTTTCTGCCCGCCGCGCTTTCTTTTCGGCGCAAATATCCTCAGGGGGTGAATTGGCCGCAAGGCCAAGGGGGGGCGCGAGCGCCCCCCGCGTCATCCGTTCAGCAGCGCCTGCACCCGGGCGGCGAAATCCTCGCCCCGCTTTTCAAAATTCGGATATTGGTCGAACGAGGCCGCCGCAGGCGCCAGCAGCACCACCTCCCCCGCCTCCGCCTCTGCCGCCGCAAGTGCCACGGCGCGGGCCATGGTTTCGCAAACCTCATAGGGGGTGTTGCCCAATTCCAGCGCGAAATCCCGGGCGGAATGGCCGATCAGATAGGCCTTGGCGACAGACCCGAGATAAGGCACCAGCCCCTTGATCCCGCCATCTTTGCCCAAGCCCCCGGCGATCCAGCGAATACGCGGAAAGGCTTGCAAGGCCTTGGCCGCACTGTCGACATTGGTGGCCTTGCTGTCATTGATGAAGCGCACGCCACCGCGTTCGCCAACCAACTGGCTGCGATGCGGCAGGCCCGCAAAGGAATGAAACGCCTGTTCGATCAGCTTTGGCCCGATCCCAAGGCTGCGCGTCGCGGCATAGGCGGCGCAGGCATTCTGGTGGTTATGCGCCCCCGGCAGGCCCGGCACCGACCGCAGGTCGATCGAGGCCACCTGCCGCCCCTTGCGCCACTCACTCAGAAACCCCTTGCGGGCAAAGACCGACCAGCCGAACCCTTCCAGCTTCTGCCCCGATGAGATACGGATCACCCGGTCATCCTGCGCGCCTTCGGCCAGTTGGTTGGCCATGAAGCGCCCCTCCACCTCATCCACGCCAATCACCGCACGGTCCGGCCCGCCTTCGGCAAACAGCCTGCGCTTGGCGGCGAAATAGCCGCCCATGCCGTTATGCCGGTCCAGATGGTCCGGCGACAGATTGGTGAACACCGCGATATCCGGGGTCAGCGCGCGGGCCAGATCGGTCTGATAGCTGGACAGTTCCAGCACCACCACCTCGCCATCCACGCCGGGGTCGATATCCAGCACCCCGCGCCCGATATTGCCCGCCATCTGGGTCGGTCGCCCTGCCACTTCCAGAATATGGTGGATCAGCGCCGTGGTGGTGGATTTGCCGTTCGATCCGGTGATCGCGATCACGCGGGGCAGCGTGTCAAACCCGTCCCAATCCTTGGTGGCATAGCTGCGAAAAAACAGCCCGATATCATTGTCCACCGGCACCCCTGCCTCCAGCGCCGCCGCGATCACCCGGTTCGGCGCAGGGTAAAGATGCGGAATACCGGGCGAGGTGATCAACGCGGCGATCCCCTCAAACGCGCCATGGCGGGTCAGGTCAACGCAGGCAAACCCCTCGGCCTCGGCTTTCTCACGCGCCTCGGCGCTGTCATCCCACAAAACCGGCTCCGCCCCGCCCGCTTTCAACGCCCGCGCCGTGGCAAGGCCCGAACGGCCAAGCCCAAGAACGGCGACCTTCTGGCCGGAAAAACAGGTAACAGGAATCATGGCGTAGCCTTTCAAGATATTCGCCGCGCAGAATGCGGCCAGAGCGCGCAGGCCGCAAGAGCGGGAATGCGGCCCGGCAATGGCCCGACCAGAACCGTGCCCCAGCCCCCACGCCCCGCGCTTTTTTCTGGCCAAGGGCTTGCCTTTGTCCGCGCAGGCACCACTTTGGCGAAAACTTGGGGGATCGTGATGCAAGACATGCTGACTTTGGCGGCCGACAACCTGTTGTCGCCCATCATACTATGTTTCGTGCTTGGCCTGTCTGCCGCCCTTGCCCGCAGTGATCTGACCTTTCCCGAAGCCATCGCCAAGGGCATGTCGCTTTACCTGCTCTTTGCCATCGGCTTCAAAGGCGGGGTTGCGGTGGCCACCAGCGGGATGAGCCTGCAACTGGGCCTGTCCCTGCTTGTGGGTGTGGTCTTGTCGGCGCTGATCCCCTTTCTCGCCTTCGCGATGCTGCGGGTGATGACCCGGCTCAGCGTGACCGATGCCGCCGCTGTGGCCGCGCATTACGGCTCGATCTCTATCGTCACCTTCGTCGCGGGGTCATCGGTGCTGGAGGCGCAGGGCATCACCTTCGAGGGTTACATGGTCGCCGTGGCCGCCGCGATGGAAGCGCCCGCGATCCTGTCCGCCCTGTGGTTGATTTCGCGCACGGGCGGGTCGGCCGACACGGATCAGGGCGGCCATCTGTGGCGCGAGATCATGCTCAACGGCTCTATCGTCCTGCTGGTCGGGGCCTTTGCGATTGGCTGGATCACCGGGCCCGATGGCAAGGCCGAGATTGATGCCTTCATCACCGCACCGTTCAAAGGCGTGCTGTGCCTGTTCCTGCTCGATATGGGGCTGGTCGCGGGCCGGGGCCTGCGGCAAGCGCGGGGCGAGGTGCGGGGCGGCGTGCTGGCCTTCGGGCTGGTCATGCCGCTGCTGGGGGCAAGTCTTGGCCTGATGGGCGCGATGCTGATCGGGCTGAGCCTTGGCGGGGCGGTGCTGCTGATGGTGCTGGCCGCCTCGGCCAGTTATATCGCGGTGCCGGCGGCGATGCGGGTGGCCTTGCCTGCCGCCAACCCGGCGGTCTCGCTGACGCTGGCGCTGGGGGTCACCTTTCCGTTCAACCTGACCTTGGGCATCCCGCTGTATCTGGCGGTGGCGTCTGCAATTCTGGGGGGATAAGCGATGGAAATGCATGCAGCAAAACGGGTGGAAATCATCATCGAGGCGGTGATGGAGGCGCGGCTGACCGCTGCCCTGCGCGGGGCCGGGGTCACGGGCTATACCGTGCTGCCGGTGATGGGCGGCGCGGGCCGGTCGGGCGAGTGGAGCCGTGAGGGGCAAGTGGGCCGCTCTGGCATGGTGGCCGTGGTTTGCCTGATCCGGCCCGAGCGGCTGGACAGCCTGCTGGACGCCGCTTTCGCGGTGGTCGAGCGGCATATCGGGGTGGTCAGCATCTCGGACGCGCAGGTCTTGCGGGCCGAACGGTTCTGAGCCCCCCGCGGAATCGCGCGCGATTCATCTGGCAAGGCATTGATATCAAACACTCCCCCGGTTTTTGTTAACCGGATTTTAACCCGATGCCGCAGGGGGCACAGCGGCAGGCGCTGGGTTTGCGGCCTGCGGCGGAATTTGGATATTTGTGAATAGATGAAGTTGGGTTAGGGGGTTATGAGGGGCTTGAGGGTGGCTCTGTGATTTCAACAAGGTGCCATCGGATATAGGTCTTGAGTTGTGCCTTGCGAAATGGCGATAGCCCTTCTGCCAGCCGTTCGACTTCAAGCCTAAATGTCCGTAGCCATTTTGCTTCTGCGTCACAAATATCCCGGCTAATCCGACGCCGTATTTGCTCCTTATCCCTAAGAACAAGAGCCTTGAAAAGGGCTTCGGTGATTGCTGGCGCTTGTTGGGAAAAGCGCGCAGCAGCAATAGCAGGGTCCAGATAGGTGAGGATCGGCGCGGTCAGATAGCCCGAACCGACGGGATCATCCCCCCGGCGAGTCAAAATTTGGATCACGAGGTCCAGTTCTGCGGGAATTTTTTCCAGCAGTTGCGCAGCGACCGCCTTTGCTTGGCAAAGGAATTGAGCGGACATTGCAGCCTTCAAATGATTTAATATCTCTGCAAATTCGGCATCATTGCGATTGGGATAACCCAGCCCGTCATAGGCATCGCGATCAATCAACTCCCCCCGGCCAGTGCCTTCATCCCATGGCGGTAAGATTCCTTTATTCTGCAACGCGTCGATGTAGGCCTTTGCCTCTGACACAACAGATGCCGCATCTTGGGCGCGCAAACCGTCCTCTTTGGCAAGCTCAAGGAAGATGCCGAAAATCTGCATCAAAACATGGGGATCGGTAACGCAATGGTTTGCAAGATCAGTTTCGACACGGCGCAGCGCCATGTTACATTGATCCTCACTGCGCTGCCGCCACCACCATAATGTGTGCCAAGGCGTTTCGTTTTGAAGATCAGCAAAGCCGTTGCTGGATTTGAGAGCGCTGCGGATGGCAGCGGCCTCGGCATGACCATCGACGATTAGGTCGATGGCGAGATCGCAACCCAGAACCTCGTCTTCGTAAATATCAACATTTGCGGCCTCGTATTTTTCAGAAGCCATCTCCATGGTGGATTTTTGGGGCTCTTTTTCGGATTTGGAGACCCTGCGCTCAGCCCTGTGCCATCCGCCCCTTTCTTCCAGATCGGCCCGCGACAGCGCGCCTTTTCCGTATTCCATGTGCAGCGCGAAATAGGTGGCGATCAAATCTGATACGGCGGTTGATCTGGCCCGCATATCTTCGTCCAGCGCGGCGTAGAGTTGGACAAATTCCAGCATGGCGTGGCGCAGCAGGCGAAGGTTTTCGAAGGTTGACGCAGAAAACACCTCAAGAATGCGGGCTTGGTTCTGTTCCAATGTGGATTTGGTGGCCGGGTCGGTGATTTCCGCCAGAAAAGCCGGGAAAGCAGCGGCGACATCGGCATGAAGGCGCAGGGTGCGACCAACGGTTTTTTCTTTATATTTGGCATAGTCAGCGTGTTTGCTTTGCAACTCCTCCTCATTGGCGAGGACGATAACGCGTTTACCTTGGTGTTCGACAAAGCCGTTCAAGTGGCCGAAAAGCTCTGGCACGGTCATGCCTGCCCGTTCCAGATCATCAAAGATCAGGGTCGTTGGCAAGGCAATCTGGGCAAGCGCCTCGGGTTTGAAATCCACCCGAAACATCCTGAGCGCGGTGCCACCCAAACTGCCCAAGCCTTTGGTCAAAGCATTATCCAGCAAGGGTAGCCGTTCCATCAGGATAGCGCGGTTTATGTCTTCGGCGGATTTTGCGCCAAACAGGCTAACGTAGAGTGCATCCTTTCCTTGATAATATGGCTTTATTGCATGGCTTTTGCCCGCCCCCCAAGGCGCATTGATCATGATAGCAAATCCGGGATTCAGCAGGGCGAGGTAGTTGTCGAGATAGGCCTTGAGGTGCGGATTTACGGTCATGTTGGCCCCCGAGTGGTTCGCACCACAACTTGCGGGCGAATGGCGGCAAAGGCAATGCCAGTGCGCCCCAAAAACATAAGCCGGGGGTGAACCCCGGCCTATGTATTGCGCTTCTGTTATACGGCTGGCGTAGGGTGGGCAATCTGCCCACCTTCCCTTACCGCAGTTTAAGGGTGGCGAGGCCGATCAGCGCGAGGATCAGCGAGATGATCCAGAAGCGGATGACGATTTGCGGCTCGGCCCAGCCTTTCTTCTCAAAATGATGGTGGATCGGGGCCATCAGGAACACGCGGCGACCGGTGCGTTTGAAGTAGAGGACCTGAATGATGACCGACAGCGCCTCGACCACGAACAACCCGCCGACGATGGCCAGCACGATCTCGTGCTTGGTGCAGACGGCAATGGCGCCCAACGCGCCGCCAAGGGCGAGGCTGCCGGTGTCGCCCATGAACACCGCGGCCGGGGGGGCGTTATACCACAGGAACCCAAGGCCGCCGCCGAACAGGGCCGCGGTGAAGATCAGCAGCTCGCCGGTGCCGGGGACGAAATGGACGCCCAGATATTCGGTATAGTTATAGTTCCCAACGACATAGGCGATGACGCCAAGGGTTCCGGCGGCGATCATCACCGGCATAATGGCCAGCCCGTCCAGCCCGTCGGTCAGGTTGACGGCATTGGCGCTGCCCACGATCACGATCATGCCGAAGGGGATGAAGAACCAGCCCAGATGAAGCAGCGTATCCTTGAACACCGGCAGGGCGAGGTTGTAGGACAGGGCCGCCGGATGCGCCCAGGCCGCCGCCGCACAGGCCGCCGCCGCGATCAGCAGGCCCAGCAGGAAGCGGACCTTGGAGCTGACGCCTTTGGTGTTTTGTTTGGACACTTTGGCGTAGTCATCCGCAAAGCCGATCAGGCCGAAGGCAAAGGTGACGCCCAGCACGATCCAGACATAGATATTATCCAGCCGCGCCCAGAGCAGCGTGGAAAACAGCAGCGCCGAGAGGATCAGCAAGCCGCCCATCGTGGGCGTGCCTGCCTTGGCGAAATGGGTTTGCGGGCCGTCATCGCGGATTGGCTGGCCCTTGCCTTGGCGGCGGCGCAAGAGGTTGATCAGAGGAAGACCGAAGATGAAGCCAAACACCAGCGCCGTAAAGAACGCCATGCCCGCCCGGAAGGTGATATAGCGGAACAGGTTGAAGATGTCGCCGCCGTCTGAAAATTCCGTAAGCCAGTAAAGCATTCATTCAGTCCCTTGATGTGCGGGGTTCGGTTGCCCCAATTTGCGCAAGGCGTCAACCACAAGGCTGACTTTGATGCCCTTGGAGCCTTTGACCAGCACGATATCGCCGGCATCGACCAGATGCGGGGCGCGGGGCAGAAGCTCGGCCGCAGTTTCGACCCAGTGGCCGCGCTTGGATTTGGGCAAGGCTGTGTGCAGCGCCTGCATCCGGGGGCCGACGCAATGGACCAGCGTGATCTGTGCAAGCGCGGGATGATCGGCGAGGGCGGCGTGCAGCGCGGCTTCGGTCGGGCCAAGTTCCAGCATATCGCCAAGAATGGCGATGCGGCGGCCAAGGCTGATGCGGCCCACGCGGTTGGTGGGCTGGCAAGCGGCCAACAGATCGAGGGCGGCGGCGGTGGAGGCAGGGTTGGCGTTGAACGCATCATCGATCAGGCCAAAACTGTGGCCTTCGACGCTATCCAGCGTGATGGTTTCGCGGGTGCCCCGGCCCGCAGGTGGCGCCCAGCGGCCCAGATCGGTGGTGGTAACGGCGCGGTCCAGCCCCAGCGCATCCGAAGCGGCCAGAACCGCCAGCGCATTGGCGGCGAAATGTTTGCCGGGGGTGGCGAGTTTGAACAGCATGTCCTGCCCTGCCTGACGGGCGCGGGCGATGGTGGCAAATTCGGTGATCTGCACATCGGTCAGCCGGTAATCAGCTTGGGCATGGCTGCCAAACAGCACGGTGCGCACCCCGGCAAGCGAGGCTTTGGCGGTGAGGATGGGGGTCACCTCCAGATCGGCGGGCAGGATGGCGGTGCCGCCTTCTTCCAGACCGTCGATGATGGCGGCTTTTTCGGCAGCGATGCCCGCGAGATCATCGAAGGCTTCGAGATGCGCGGGGGCGATGGTGGTGATGAGGATGACATGGGGCCGCGCCATGCGCGACAGGGGCGCGATTTCGCCGGGGTGGTTCATGCCGATTTCGATCACGGCGATGCCGGTATCGGCGGGCATCCGCGCCAGCGTGAGCGGCACGCCCCAGTGGTTGTTGTAGCTGGCTTCGGCGGCGTGGAGTTTGGCTTGCCCGCCCAGCGCTGCGCGCAGCATTTCCTTGGTGGAGGTTTTGCCCACCGACCCCGTGACGCCGATGACACGGGCGCTGCTGCGGGCGCGGGCGGCGATGCCCAAGGCTTCGAGCGCCCCCAGCACATCGGGCACCACCAGAAGCGGCGCATCCGGGGCGACGCCTTCGGGGATACGCGAGACAAGTGCCGCAGCGGCGCCTTTTTCCAGCGCGGCGGCGACGAAATCATGCCCGTCGCGCGCGTCTTTCAACGCGACGAACAGATCACCGGGTTGCAAGGTCCGCGTGTCGATGGAAACCCCTGTCGCGTGCCATTCGGTTGTGCTGCGTCCACCGGTGGCGGTGGCGGCGTCTTGGGCGGTCCAGAGCGGGGTCATCGGGTGGTCCTTATGGGCTGGCGGCGGTCTGTGTGGCGGGCGCCGGGGGATTTCACATCCCCCGGACCCCCTGTGGGATATTTGGGCCGAAAAGAAAGCGGAAGGGGGAAATTGCAGCGCGTTTTGGCATCAGATCAGCCCGTCGAGGGCGGCAACCGCGATGGAGGCCTGTTCGGCATCATCGAAGGGGTAGGTTTGGCCCTTGATGGTTTGACCGGATTCGTGGCCTTTGCCTGCGATGAGCAGCGCATCGCCGGGGCCCAGCGCATCGACGCCGCGCAGGATCGCCTCGGCCCGGTCGCCGACTTCGGTGGCATCGGGGCAGGCGGCGAGGATGGCGGCGCGGATGGTGGCAGGGTCTTCGGAGCGGGGGTTGTCATCGGTGACAAAGAGCACATCGGCGTGTTCGGCGGCGGCGGCCCCCATCAGCGGGCGTTTGGTGGTATCGCGGTCGCCCCCTGCCCCGAACACCACCACGATGCGGCCCATGACATGCGGGCGCAGGGCTTGCAATGCGGTGGCAAGGGCATCGGGGGTATGGGCGTAATCGACAAACACGCTGGCACCGTTCTGGCGGGTGGCGGCCAGTTGCATCCGGCCCCGCACGCCTGTCAGTTGCGGCAAGGCGGCAAAGACGCGGCCCGGATCATCGCCCGCGCCGATGCAGAGCCCGGCGGCGAGCAGCACGTTTTCCGCCTGAAACCCGCCGATCAGCGCGAGCCGGATCTGATGCGCCTCGCCCAGCCATTCCAGCCGCAGATCCTGTCCCGTGGCATCAAAGCGCTGGCCCAGCAGCCGCAGGTCGGCCTGTGCCGCGCGGCCCACGCGCAGCACATCCTGCCCGCGATCTTCGGCGATGGCGGCCATCGCCTCGCCCTTTGGGTCGTCGATATTGATGACGGCGACGCCGTCCTCGGGCAGCACGCGCGCGAACAGGCCGGCTTTGGCGTCGAAATACGCCTCGAACGTGTGGTGGTAATCGAGGTGATCCTGCGTGAAATTGGTAAAGCCTGCCGCCGCCAAGCGCACACCGTCAAGGCGGCGCTGGTCGAGCCCGTGGGACGAAGCCTCCATCGCGGCATGGGTGACGCCTGCGGCGGCGGCTTGCGACAGCAGGCGGTGCAGGGTGATGGGTTCGGGCGTGGTATGGGGCGATGGGGCGTGCCATGCGCCCTCGACCCCGGTGGTGCCGATATTGATGGCGGCATGATCCAGCGCCATCCAGATCTGACGGGTGAAGGTGGCGACAGAGGTCTTGCCATTGGTGCCGGTGACGGCGACGATTGTGTCGGGTTGATCTGCAAACCAGAGTGCGGCGGCATAGGCCAGCGCCTGTCGCGGGTCCTGGGTGACGATGAGGCAGGCAGTCGCCAGATCATCCTTAGCAATGGCGGCGCCTTCGGCATCGGTCAGGATGGCGACCGCGCCGCGTGCCACTGCCGCCCGGATGTAATGCGCGCCGTGAATCACCGCGCCGGGCAAAGCGGCAAAGAGATTGCCGGGTGCCACCGCCCGGCTGTCGACGCAAAGCCCAGTAATCACAGGAGTATCACCGCCACGCGCCGTCAGGCCAAGATCGGATAGTTTTCTGGCCTGTGTCACATCTGCCCCCTTGGCGCTGGATTACGGTTTGGGTGCTGATACCCCAGTTGCGGGCAGAGTTTCAATCTGTGGTCTGAGGCCAAGCAGCGGTGCGGTGCGGCGGATCACCTCGGCCGCGACTGGCACCGAAGTCCAGCCTGCGGTGCGGCGCGGTTTGGGGCCGGAGTTTTCGGAGGCTTCATCCAGCGTCACCACCAGCACATATTGCGGATCAGAGGCCGGGAACATCGAAGCGAAGGTGTTGATGTTCTTACCTTTATCATAGCCGCCACCCTTTTTGACCTTATCGGCGGTGCCGGTTTTGCCCGCGACTTCATAGCCTTCCACCTCACCAAAGGAGGCGGTGCCGCGGGTCACGACCTGGCGCAGCATGGAAACGGCGGCATCTGCGGATTGCTG
The DNA here is from genome assembly GCF_003991405.1 of Pseudorhodobacter sp. E13. GTDB lineage: Bacteria > Pseudomonadota > Alphaproteobacteria > Rhodobacterales > Rhodobacteraceae > Pseudorhodobacter. Next base: position 137,845 of record NZ_RPEN01000156.1, on the reverse strand, counting down.
CGACAGCACGCGTTTGCCTTGCGGCAGCTTATCGCGTTTGAGCAAGGTCGGGGGCAGCATGATGCCATCATTGGCAATCGCGGCATAGGCGACGGCCAGATGCATCGGGCTGACCGACATGCCATGCCCGTAAGAGGTTGTAATCGTGACAATATCGGCCCAGCGTTTAGGGATCAGCGGGGCGGAACCGGGAGCCTCGGTCAGTTCAATCGGGACCGGATCAAACAGGCCCATGGATTTGAAGAATGCCTGCTGGCGTTCACCCCCGATCTTAAGCGCGAGATGGGCGGTGCCGACATTGGAGGATTTCACGATGACATCGGTGACAGACAGCAAGGGGCCGTAGTTCTTGCCCTCGAACTCACCGATCTTGTGTTTGCCCCAGCGCATCGGCGCATTGGCATCGACCATGGTTTCGGGGTTCACGAGGCCCAGCTCCATCGCTTGCGCGGCGGTCAGGATTTTCGCGGTGGACCCCAGCTCATACACGCCTTGCAGGGCGCGGTTGAACAGCGGGCTGTCGGCGGGTTCGCCTTTGACCAGCGGGTTGGGGCGATCGTTCGGGTCAAAATCCGGCAAGGAAACCATGGCAATGATTTCGCCGCTATGCACATCGAGCAACACCCCGGCGGCCCCTTTGGCGTTCATCATCGCCATGCCACCTTCAAGGATTTCATGCATGGCCGATTGCACCGTCAGGTCAATCGACAGGGCCAACGGAGTGGAGGCCTGTGCCGGGTCGCGCAGACGCGCATCCATCGCGCGTTCCAGCCCGGCGGTGCCAATCACCTCGGCGGAGTTCACGCCTTCGGCCCCGAAGGACGACCCGCCCAGAATATGCGCGGCCAGCTTGCCATTGGGGTAAAGCCGCATGTCGCGCGGGCCGAACAGCAGGCCGGGATCGCCGATATCATGCACGGCCTGCATCTGCTCGGGGCTGAGTTTCTTGCGCAGCCACAGGAAAGAGCGGCCATCGGTGAAGCGGCGTTCCAGATCATCGGCCTTCATATCGGGGAACAGTTCGGCCAGTTCGCGGGCCACGCGGGCCGGGTCCACCATCTGTTTGGGATGGGCGTAAAGCGCGTGGGTGGAAAAGTTCGTCGCCAGAATACGGCCGTTGCGGTCGGTGATATCGGCGCGCAGGGCGCTGATATTGGCACCTGACGCGGCAGAGCGTGGTTCCATCGGTTCCGAGGCGGCCAGCAGGCCCATGCGCGCGCCCACCACCATGAAGGCCGCAAAAAACGCAAGGCCCAGCAGCAAAAGCCGCCCTTCGGCCCGGTTCTGGGCGCGGGCGCGGGTGTCCTCGGCGCGCAGGCGGATATTCTCGCGTTCGATATGGTCGGGGTTTTCACCCTTTTCGCGGGCCAGAAGAATACGCGCCAGCGGGCGAAGCGGTTTGCGGATCATAGCGGGTCCTCCTCTCCGTCAACGGTGCCGATGGTATCGACCACCGCGCCAAATTCGGGGATCGAGATTGGTGGCAGCGGATAGACGACCTGTTCCACATGGCCGAATTGTTCGGGTTCCAGCGGCAACAGGTTCAGGTTGTCAAAGTTCAGCGCCACCAGATCGCGCAGGCGCGAGGGGCGGTTCAGATAGGCCCATTCGGCGCGCTGCTGCGACAGTGCCTCGCGCAGGCTGGCGATTTCACTGTTAAGCCGCGACACATCTTTCAGCGCCTGCTGCGTGGCATAATTCTCGCGGTAGGCCCAAAAGGCCAGCGACATCAGAACCATAGCAGAGAGGATGAACATGAAGGGGCGCATCAGCGGCTTCCTTTGTGGACAGGTTTAGGTTTGGCAGATTTGAATTTGGCGCGGGTGGCATGGGTGTCGGGCAGCATCGGCACGCCCAAGGCTTCCGGGTCCACCGGGCCTGCGGGGGCCGTGGTGCGCTGCCCCACCCGCAGCTTGGACGAGCGCGCGCGCGGGTTCGCCGCGATTTCGTCGGCATCGGGGGCCAGCGCGCCCTTGGTCACAAGGGTAAAGCGCGCGGCATCCTCGGCGCGTTCGGGCGCATAACGGTTGGTTTGCGCATCGCGGCCCGCGCGGTTCTGGAAAAACCGCTTCACAATGCGGTCCTCAAGGCTGTGGAAGGTGACAACCGCCAGCATCCCACCGGGTTTGAGCGCGCGTTCAGCGGCCATCAGCCCTTCGATCAACTCATTGAATTCGGTGTTCACGGCGATGCGGATGGCCTGAAAGCTGCGGGTCGCGGGGTGGCTTTGCCCCGGTTTCGGGCGTGGCAGGCAACCTGCGACGATGCTGGCAAGCTGCAAGGTGGTGGTGATGGGCGCGGTCTCGCGCGCCGCCACAATCGCGCGGGCAATCCGGCGCGAGGCGCGTTCTTCGCCGTAGTGATACAGGATATCAGCCAGCGCCTGCTCCGCCGCGGTGTTGACCAGATCGGCAGCGCTGGTTCCGGCCTGGGCCATGCGCATATCCAAAGGGCCATCCTTGGCAAAGGAAAAGCCGCGCGCGGCCTGATCGAGTTGCATGGAGGAGACGCCCAGATCCAGCACGACACCATCCAGAGGTTGGCCCGCGTGTTGGTCAAGCTCGGAAAAATTGCCCGCCACAAGGCGCAGACGGTCGCCATAGTCGGCACGCCATGCCGCGGCCATATCCAGCGCCAAAGGGTCACGATCAACGCCGGTAACGGTTGCGGCCCCTGCGTCCAGCAATGCCCGCGTATAGCCCCCTGCCCCGAAGGTGCCATCAAGCCAATGGCCCGTCACCGGGCCAACAGCGGCCAGAATTGGGCCGATCAGAACGGGGATATGCGGGCGATCGGGACCGGGATCGCGGTGTTCCAAGGCTTATACCCCCGGACTTACACGGCTCAACAACGACAAGACATCCACGCCATCGGGCAGTTCATCCTCTTCATCATCGAGGCTGCCATTCACGGCGTCATAGGTGTCGCGCTTCCAGATCTGGAACCGGTCGAGCGTGCCTGCAAAAGCGGTTTCATCACCGTCTTCAAAGCCGATCTTGTCACGCACCTTTTGCGGCAAGACGATGCGCCCGTTTTCATCAATTTCCACGGTGAGCGAGCGGGTGATCAGATCACGTTCCGCGATCTGGCGCTGCTTGCTGCCGATGGGAAGCGCACGGACCTGTGCGGCCAGCGCATCGGCATCGCGAATGGTGTAACATTCGGCATATTGCCGCGACTTGCCGCCGTAAACCATCATGATGCGTGTGCGAGACGTGTCGGAGCTGGAGGGATCACCGGCATCGAGGACGCGGCGAAAAGCCGCAGGGATAGACACCCGCGCCTTGCTATCTACCTTTTGGTAGTATTCGCCTCTGAAGTCTTCCGACACGGTCTGTTCGTCCCTCTGCGTCCTTTTTTCGTTTCCGACCCCTAGAACGGACAACGGCGGATTGAGCTGCTGCCACTGCCCAATCCGCCGCCCTGTCCCGTTTCCGGGGTTCACCGACTGCGCGCGCCACCTGGGGGGATGTCTGCTCGCTCGCGCGCCGGATTCTTGTGTTCGTCGGAAGCGAAAAGCGGTTGCCTGTATGAAGCCTGCTATTTTCGCCTTTTCGGGGTCTTTGGTTGCCCCTGTTTTTCGTGCCCGTCTCTCGCTTCCGTGAATTAGAAGTGCCATGGGAAATCGTGGGACGCAACAATTTTTTTGCCCCCACACAGGCCATATCTTGTTCCGAGCGGGCCTGAAAAACAGGATTTAGTAGCGAAATGGCGCGAAATGGCGCTAGCTGTGCTGTAAATCGAAAATTAAACCACTACATATTGTGGGCGCTTGGGCTTTCCATTATTTCCCAAAAAATCCCAATTATTTTTGCCCGCGCCTTCAAAACGGCTCAATCGACTGTCTATGCAGCCCCGATATTTCAAGGAATCCTGCGATTTTCAAGGAAAGTCACGGCCACGTGATTCGGAATCGCGGCAAATCAGGGGGCATTTCCCAAAAAATCCCAAATGAGCGCGCGTGGCGCTGCCGCTGTCCCATGCCATCCCAAAGAAAACCGCGCCCAATGGCGTTTTGGGCGCGGTTTTGCGTGGGATAGCCTGGGAAAAGGCGCGATTCAGGCCATGCCGCCCGCGATCAGGCGCCGCGCCAAGGCGGTATAGGCCTGCGCTGCGGGCCCATCACCCAGCGCAATCGGCGTGCCTGCATCGCCTGCAATGCGGGTTTCCAGCTCCAACGGCAATTCGCCGAGGAAGGGCACGCCAATCTTGGCCGCCTCGGTGGCCACGCCGCCATGACCGAACAGATGCGCCTCATGCCCGCAATTGGGGCAGTGATATGTAGACATGTTTTCAATCAACCCCAGCACCGGGGTTTTCAGCTTGGCAAACATATCCAGCGCGCGGCGGGCATCCAGCATCGCCACATCCTGCGGGGTGGACACCACAATCGCCCCGGTCAACTGCGTGCGCTGGCACAGAGTCAGTTGAATATCGCCCGTCCCCGGCGGCAGGTCGATGATAAGGATGTCGAGCTTGCCCCATTCCACCTGCGTCAAAAGCTGTTGCAGCGCGCCCATGATCATCGGGCCGCGCCAGACGACCGCATCACCTTCGTTCAGCATCAGGCCAATAGACATGACAGTGACGCCATGCGCCTGAAGCGGGATGATGGTTTTGCCATCGGGCGAGGCGGGGCGTTTGGACACCCCCATCATACGCGGCTGGCTGGGACCGTATATATCAGCATCCAGCAGGCCAACGCGCCGCCCCTGTTTCGCCAGCGCCACCGCTAGGTTTGACGACACGGTGGATTTGCCCACCCCGCCCTTGCCCGAACCAACAGCGATAATCCGGTCGATGCCGCTGATCGGGGCGGGGCCGCCTTGCTGCGGGGTCGGGTGTTGCCCGATCTTCAGGCTGGGCGGCGCTTGGGTTTTGGCGGCGGGGCCATGCGCTGTCATCACCACTTGCACGGCACCAACGCCGGGCAGCGCACGCAAGGCGGCCTCTGCCGCCGCTTGCGCCGGGGCGAGGGCGCGGGCGGCATCCGGGCTCGCCGCTTCGATCACAAAACGGATCTTATCGCCCTCCACCACCAAGGCCCGAATCAAGTCTTGCGAGACCAGGGTGCCGCCCTGCGGCACCGCAATCCCTGCAAGGGTTGCCAATACAGTCTCTTTGGTCAGGGCCATGATCATCTCTCCGCTTATTCCTTAACCATAGGTTGTCGCTTTGCAGGCAAAGGGCAAGCCCGCGTTGACCAAACGCTAAAAAATTCAGCGAAGTGCCTGTTTCCCTTGGGTTAATTTACCAGTTTTGCCATGCTGCAACTGCATAGCTGCATTGCAGCATCATCCATTGTGCAAGCGCAGCAATTGCCCCATGTTACCCCTAACAGCGCAACAAGAGGCGCTTGCAAGAATAGAAAGATGAGGCTGACAATGGCTTATATGAACACGTCCTCCGCTGCGTCGCTGGGTCTGATGGACCGCGCTGCTGCACTGGTGAAATCGGCAAAAGAGGCCCTGCACCGTCGTCGGGTTTACAACCAGACTGTTTCGGAACTGCGCGCCCTGTCGACCCGCGAATTGAACGATCTGGGCATTTCCCGCTCCATGATCACCCGTATCGCCCTTGAAGCGGCCTACGGCAAGTAACATCTGAATAGCAACGGCCCTATCCTCCTCCCGGGGCCTGATGCGAAAACGGCGACACAACTCCTCCCTCCCTCGTGTCGCCGTCCTTTCTTCGGAAACCTTGGTTTCCAGACTTACCGCACGGCTCCTCCTCCTCCCTGAGCCGGACGGGAACCCGCAGCGGCCCCTATCCTCCTCCCGGGGGTCGCTGCATAAAGTTTCGGGATGCGGTTTGCGTAATCGTGCCCAACCAGACGCCCGCCCTCACCTCCTCCCGAGGGTCGGACGTGACAGCGCAGCGGCCCCTATCCTCCTCCCGGGGGTCGCTGCACAAAATTCGAAGGCCGCAAGCCTTCAGCACAGATTGCTTGGTCCTCTCCTCCTCCCTGGATCAAGTGACATGGAACGGCGGCACTCTCTCCTCCTCCCTGAGTGTCGCCGCTTTCCATTTCGGGCTTGCCCCGCAGCACCACACACAGGATAGTCAGCCACAAAGCAAAAGGCTGACCCATGCGGATTTCCCTGATTTCATCGGCACTTGTCGCCTCGCTTGTCGGATATGGCAGCACGATTGCGCTGCTGCTTTCGGCGGCGGCGGCGGTGGGTGCGACCCCGGCGCAGGCGGCGTCCTGGGTCTTTGCGATCTGCCTTGCCAAAGGGCTGACCAGCGGCTTTCTCAGCGCCTATACCCGTGTGCCGGTGGTGCTGGCATGGTCGACGCCGGGGCTGGCGCTGATCGCGGCAAGCGAAGGGATCAACATGGCCGAGGCGGTCGGGGCGTTTTTGCTGGCCGCGGGGATGATCATGCTGACAGGGGCATGGGGGCCATTGGGGCGATTGGTGCAGCGCATCCCGGACGGGATTGCAGCGGGGATGCTGGCTGGCGTGCTGCTGCCCTTTTGCCTGCCCTTGATGGCCTCTGCGCAGGCCGCGCCGGCTTTGGTGCTGCCGATGGTGGCGGTGTTCGCGCTGGTGCGGCTGTATAATCCCGCACTGGCGGTGCTCGCCGCCCTTGCCACCGGGCTTGCCCTTGCCTTCGGGATCGGAGAAGCCGCCGCCCCCGCCCTGTCACTGCGCCTGCCCAGCTTGGTCTGGATCTGGCCAGAGTTCCGCGCCTCGGTGCTGATTGGCCTTGGCGTGCCGCTCTATCTGGTGACGATGGCGTCGCAGAACCTGCCGGGGTTTGCGGTGTTGCGCGCTGCCGGATACACGCCGCCCGTGCGCCCTGCCCTTCTGGCAACGGGTGCCGCCTCGGGGCTTTCGGCCTTTGCCGGGGCGCATACGATCAGCATGGCGGCCATCACCGCTGCGATCTGCCTTGCCGATGAGGTTCACCCCGACCGCGCCCAGCGCTGGAAAGTGGGGATTGCCTATGCCGGGGTCTGGCTGCTGCTGGGGGCGTTCGGCCCGCTGATCATCCCGTTTATCGCCGCCCTGCCCCCGGCTTTGGTCGCAGCCCTTGTGGCGCTGGCGCTGCTGGGGCCATTGATGGGGGCGGCGACCGGGGCTTTTGCCCATGCCGATCAACGCTTTGCGGGGCTGGTGACACTGGTGGTCACCGCGTCTTCGGTTTCGGTCTTTGGCATCGGCGCTGCCTTCTGGGGTTTGCTGGCCGGGCTTTTGGTCTATGGAATGGAACGGTTGAAGAAAACAGCCTGACGCCTGATTTCATCTTGGCAAAAATACCTGATCCACCCTTGGCCACGCCTTAGAACGGCAGGTCATGCGCCTCATCCGCAGCCACGACAAAGCCTGCGACCACTTTTTTCGACCCGGCCTTGTCAAAACTCACGTCCAGCTTGTCGCCCTCAATCGCCTCAATCGTGCCATAGCCGAATTTCTGGTGAAACACCCGGTCGCGCAGCGTGAAAGAGGACACGGCCTTCAAATCAATCACGCTGTTTTTCGCCTCGCGCGGCTGGCTGATCGGGCGGGTGGCACTGCGTTCCTGCATCCTGCGCCATCCGGGGGAATTATAGACATCGGCATTGGCGGCACGTTCCTCGATGCGCGGTGCTGGCGCTGCGGCACCATAGCCGCCGCCATAAAGACCGGGCGGCGTAAGGATATCAACATGATTGGCAGGCAATTCATCAATGAACCGGCTGGGAAGCTGGCTTTGCCATTGGCCATAGACGCGGCGATTGGCGGCAAAGGAGATTGTGCACAATTCCTCGGCACGGGTGATGCCGACATAGGCGAGGCGGCGCTCCTCCTCCAAGCCCTTTTTGCCGGAGTCGTCCATGCTGCGCTGGCTGGGGAACAGACCATCCTCCCACCCCGGCAAAAAGACAGCGGGAAATTCAAGGCCCTTGGCGGCGTGCAGGGTCATGATGCTGACCTTGGCGCCTTGCTCTTCGGTCTCATTTTCCATGATCAGGCTGACATGTTCGAGGAACCCTTGCAGGTTTTCGAATTGCTCCAATGCCTTGACCAGTTCTTTCAGGTTTTCCAGCCGCCCCGGTGCCTCTGGCGTTTTGTCGTTTTGCCACATCTCGGTATAGCCGGATTCCTCCAGAATCACCTCGGCCAGTTCGATATGGTTGTAGTTGGGGGCCAGCGTCGCCTCATGCCAGCGGGCCATACCATCGACAAAACCGCGCAACTGGCCTGCCCCTTTGCCGCCAATACCGCCTTCGGCAAGCAGCGCGCGCGCGCCGTCCAGCAAAGACATCCCCCCCGCCCGCGCGACGCGCTGGATGTTTTGCTGCGCCTTGTCGCCAAGCCCGCGTTTGGGCGTGTTCACGACGCGCTCAAAGGCCAGATCATCATCGGGGGAGACGGCAAGCCGAAAATAGGCCATCGCATCGCGGATTTCCAAGCGTTCATAAAAGCGCGGGCCGCCGATGACACGGTAGGGCAGACCGATGGTCAGAAACCGATCCTCAAAGGCGCGCATCTGGTGGCTGGCGCGCACGAAGATCGCCATATCGTCAAGGCTGCGCGGACCCATCTGGCGGGTGCCGCGTTGCAAAGCCTCCAGCTCATCCCCGATCCAGCGGGCCTCTTCCTCGCCGTCCCAATGGCCGATCAGCCGAACCTTTTCGCCCTCGGTCGCTTCGGTCCACAGAGTTTTGCCAAGCCGCCCCGTATTCGCCTCAATCACCGCAGAGGCGGCGGCGAGGATATGCGGGGTGGAGCGGTAATTCTGTTCCAGCCGCACCACATGCGCGCCAGGAAAATCCTTTTCAAACCGCAGGATATTACCCACCTCGGCCCCGCGCCAGCCATAGATCGACTGATCGTCATCCCCCACACAGCAGATATTCTTGTGGCTTTGCGCCAGAAGCCGCAGCCAGAGATATTGGGCGACGTTGGTATCCTGGTATTCGTCAACAAGGATATAGCGGAACCAGCGCTGATACTGCGCCAGAATATCGGGATGCGCCTGAAACAGGGTGACGGTGTGCAAAAGCAGATCGCCGAAATCGGTGGCGTTCAGGGATTTCAAGCGGTCCTGATATTGCTGGTAAAGCTCTGTCCCGCGGTTGTTATAGGCAGATGCCTCGGACGAAGGCACTTTTTCCGGCGTCCAAGCGCGGTTTTTCCACGCGTCGATCAGCCCGGCTAGCATCCGCGCGGGCCAGCGCTTTTCATCAATGCTGTTGGCGGTGATGAGTTGCTTGAGCAGCCGCAACTGATCATCCGTGTCCAGAATGGTGAAATTGCTTTTCAGCCCCACCAATTCCGCATGACGGCGCAGGATTTTCACAGAGATGGAGTGGAAGGTGCCCATCCATGCCAGCCCAGCATCCGACCCGCCCATCAAACGGCCCACGCGGTCTTTCATCTCACGCGCGGCTTTGTTGGTGAAGGTGACGGCCAGAATCTCATTCGGGCGGGCGCGCCCGGTGTTGAGCAGATGCGCGATGCGGGCGGTCAGCGCCTTGGTCTTGCCCGTGCCAGCCCCTGCCAGCATCAGCACCGGGCCATCCAGCGCCTCTACCGCGGCGCGTTGGGCGGGGTTCAGATCATCGAGATAGGGCGTTGGCCGCGCGGCCATGGCACGTTGAGACAGCGGGATCGGGGCTGCGGCCGCCTCAAAGGCGTCATTTTCGTCATATCCGTTCATAACCCCAAGTTAGCGCGGAATTTCTGCAAGGGAAAGCGGTGTTCTGCGATTGTTCGCACAATATCAGGTGCGGATCACACCGCACCGCCATCGTGAAAAACCTCTTTCATCCGGGCGCAATAGCGCGAAAACAGCGCCGCGAACTGGATGATCTCGGCATCGCTCCAGCCGTTGAACACCTGCATCACCTTGTCGAAACGCAGGTCGCGAAAGCTGCAAAACAGGTCTTCGGCCCGGTCGGTCAGCACCAGAACCGATTTGCGGCCATCGTCCTGCGCGGCCTCTCGGCGCAGATAGCCCGCAGCGATCAGGTCAGCGGCGATGCGGCTGGCGCGCGAAGGGTCAAGGTGCAATTCTTCGGCCAGAAGGCCGATGGTGGCGGGTTGTGCGGGGCGCTGGCCCTTGCCGCTTTGAATCCGCAGAATTGCGGCGAGGCTTTGAAATTGCAGGATTTCCAGCGTTTGGCCCATCTCGGCCAACAGCTTGCGCGGCATATCCCCGCGCGCGGCAAGCCGGTGAAAGACAAAGGCAGCCGCATCAAAATCCACCATCGCATCGGCTGCCGCTTCGGAATGGCCCTTGGCCAGAACATGCGGGCGCAAACCGTCATGCACCTTCAGGCCGAAGGCGGCAGGGGCAACAGGGGGCGCGGTGTTCTTCGTCATGGCGTTGATCTGACGGCTGCGGGCGGGTCTGTCAAGAATATGCGGCTCACATTTATGTGCTGTTGACATATAATTGCCATAGGCATAGGCCCGACGCATCCCAGCGACAACGGAGTGACCATGCCCCCCGAAGCCCATAGCCCCGCGCAACCCCCGCAGTCGATTCGCCTTGTCATCGGCTCGGTCGCGGTGCTGCTGCTGCTGGCCTCCTTGGATCAGACCATCGTGTCCACTGCCCTGCCGACCATCGTGTCCGATCTGGGCGGGCTGGACCATCTGTCATGGGTGGTGACGGCTTATATTCTGGCCTCCACCATTTCGGCGCCACTGTATGGCAAGCTGGGCGATCTGTTCGGGCGGCGGAACATGGTGTTCGTCTCGGTCGGGTTGTTCCTGCTCGGCTCTACCCTGTGCGGGATGGCGGGCAGCATGGAGGCGCTGATCGCAGCACGGGGCTTGCAAGGGATTGGCGGCGGCGGGCTGTTTGTGCTGGCGCTGTCGGTGATTGGCGATGTGATCCCCCCGAAAGAGCGGGGCAAGATACAAGGCGTCTTCGCGGCGGTGTTTTCGCTGTCATCGGTGCTGGGGCCGCTGCTGGGCGGCTGGTTCGTGGATGCGTTCAGCTGGCACTGGATTTTCTATATCAACCTGCCCTTGGGGGCCTTGGCCGTGATGGGGTTTGCGGCAGGCTTTGCCCCCACGGGCAAGCGCGAAAAGCGCAGCATCGACTGGGCCGGGGCGGCGGCACTGTCGCTGTCCTTGGGCAGCCTGGCACTGGTGACAAGCCTTGGCGGGCGCTCTTTCGGCTGGGGCTCGGCCGAGGCGCTGGGGCTAATCGCGCTGTTTGTCACAGCGACCCTGTCTTTCATGGCGATTGAGCGACGCGCGGCGGAACCGATTTTGCCGCCCACGCTGTTTTCGCAAAACGTCTTTGTGTTCACCAGTCTGATCGGCTTTGTCACCGGGGCGGTGCTGTTTGGGGCGGTGACGTTTCTGCCGCTTTACCTGCAAATCGCCAAAGGCATCACGCCCACCGCATCAGGCTTGATGCTGGTGCCGATGACAGCGGGGATCGTGGTATCCTCGACCCTTGCGGGGCAATTCATGGGCCGCACCGGGCGCTATCGGATGCTGCCGATGATCGGGATGGGGCTTGCGATGCTGGGCACTTTGCTGCTGACGCAGATTGACCGGGGCACGGGCACCGCCACCTTTGGCCTTTATGTCGGAGTGTTGGGGGCCGGGTTGGGCTGTATTTTCCCGGTGGTGACGACGGCGGTGCAAAACGCTGTGCCGCGCGCGCAACTGGGCACGGCAACGGCCGCCGGGGTGATGTTCCGCCAGATCGGGGGGTCGCTTGCGGTGGCGGTGTTTGGCGCCTTGTTTGCCGGGCGGATGGCAGGAATTCTGGGCGACACGGCGGCCGAGTTGGGGGGCGAGATTGGCCCGCAGATCATCGCCACCCTGACGCCAGAGCTGCAAGAGGCGGTGGGCGCGGCAATCGTTTCGGCGGTGCATCCGATCTTTTGGATCAGCGCGGGCATGGCCGCCATCGGCCTTGCGCTGGCCTATGCCTTGCATGAGATTCCGCTGGCAAACCGGATGGTGCCGCGCGGCGAATAGGCCGCGCGCAGCAAAACCACGCCTGCAACGGTGATTCTTTCACAAATGTTTCAAGAATAGCCCTCTGGGGTATTGCGCTGCACTGCGGCGTGCCTAAAGTGCGGCCAAACTTATTCCTTTGGGGGGACCGTCATGGCCGAATTCCGCAAAATTCTGATTGCCAACCGGGGCGAGATTGCGATCCGCGTGATGCGCGCCGCCAATGAGATGGGCAAGAAAACCGTCGCCGTCTATGCCGAGGAAGACAAGCTGGGCCTGCACCGCTTCAAAGCGGATGAGGCGTATCGGATCGGTGAAGGCCTGTCGCCGGTGGGGGCATATCTCAGCATCCCCGAGATTATCCGCGTGGCCAAGATGTCGGGCGCGGATGCCATCCACTCCGGCTATGGCCTGCTGTCGGAAAACCCGGATTTCGTGGATGCCTGCGATGCGGCAGGGATTACCTTTATCGGCCCCAAGGCGGCCACGATGCGCGCGCTTGGCGACAAGGCCAGCGCGCGGCGCGTGGCGATCGAGGCGGGCGTTCCCGTCATCCCCGCCACCGATGTGCTGGGCGATGATATGGATGTGGTGAAAAAGCAAGCCGCCGAAGTGGGCTATCCGTTGATGCTGAAAGCGTCTTGGGGTGGCGGCGGGCGTGGGATGCGCCCGATCCTGTCGGAAAAGGAACTGGCCGACAAGGTGCGCGAGGGCCGCCGCGAGGCCGAAGCTGCCTTTGGCAATGGCGAGGGCTATCTGGAAAAGATGATCCTGCGCGCGCGCCACGTCGAAGTGCAAATCCTTGGCGACAAACATGGGGAAATCTACCACCTGTATGAGCGGGATTGTTCCGTGCAGCGCCGCAACCAGAAAGTGGTGGAACGCGCCCCGGCCCCCTACCTGACCGACGCCCAGCGCGCCGAGGTCTGCGAGCTTGGCCGCAAGATCTGCGCCCATGTCGGCTATGAATGTGCGGGCACCGTCGAATTCCTGATGGATATGGACGACGAGAAATTCTACTTCATCGAAGTGAACCCGCGCGTGCAGGTCGAACATACCGTGACCGAAGAAGTCACCGGTATCGACATCGTGCAGGCACAAATCCGCATCGCGGAAGGCAAGACACTGGCCGAGGCCACAGGCGCCCCCACCCAAGCCGATGTGACCCTGTCAGGCCACGCGCTGCAATGCCGGGTGACAACCGAAGACCCGCAAAACAACTTCATCCCCGATTACGGCCGCATCACCGCCTATCGTTCGGCCACCGGTATGGGGATTCGTCTGGACGGTGGCACCGCCTATTCCGGCGGGGTGATCACGCGCTATTATGACAGTCTGCTGGTCAAGGTAACGGCTTGGGCGCAAACGCCCGAAGCCGCGATCAAACGGATGGACCGTGCGCTGCGCGAATTCCGTATTCGCGGGGTTTCCACCAATATCGCCTTTGTCGAAAACCTGCTGAAGCATCCGACCTTCCTGAACAACACCTATACCACCAAGTTCATCGACACGACGCCAGAGCTGATGGATTTCAAGAAACGCCGCGACCGGGCGACGAAAATCCTGACCTATATCGCGGATATCACCGTGAACGGGCATCCCGAAACCGCAGGCCGCCCCGTGCCGATGACCGAAATCCGCGAGCCCAAGCCCCCGGCCCTGCGCGCGGAACCCCCGATGGGCACCCGCAACCTGCTGGAACAAAAAGGCCCGCAGGCCGTGGCCGACTGGATGCGCGCGCAATCCAGGCTGCTGATCACCGACACCACCATGCGCGATGGCCACCAGTCCTTGCTGGCGACCCGCATGCGCTCGATTGATATGATCCGTGTGGCGCCGGCCTATTCGGCCAACCTTGGCGGGCTGTTCTCGGTCGAATGTTGGGGCGGGGCGACGTTCGATGTGGCCTATCGCTTCTTGCAGGAATGTCCGTGGCAGCGCCTGCGCGATATCCGCGCCGCCATGCCGAATGTGATGACGCAGATGCTGCTGCGCGCGTCGAACGGCGTGGGCTACACCAACTATCCCGACAATGTGGTGCAAGCCTTTGTGAAACAGGCGGCTGAAACCGGGGTCGATGTGTTCCGGGTGTTCGACAGCCTGAACTGGGTGGAAAACATGCGCGTCGCGATGGATGCCGTAATCGAATCGAACAAGGTCTGCGAAGGCACGATTTGCTATACCGGCGATATGCTGAACCCCGACCGCGCCAAGTATAACCTGAAATATTATGTCGCGATGGGTAAGGATTTGAAGGCCGCAGGCGCGCATGTGCTGGGCCTGAAAGACATGGCAGGCTTGCTGAAACCCGCCGCTGCCCGCGTGCTGATCAAGGCCCTGAAAGAAGAGGTCGGCCTGCCGATCCACTTCCACACGCATGACACCGCAGGGATCGCCTGCGCCACCATTCTGGCGGCTGCCGAGGCAGGCGTGGATGCCGTGGATTGCGCGATGGATGCGCTGTCGGGCAACACCTCTCAGGCCACGCTTGGCACGATTGTCGAGGCGCTGCGCCACACAGACCGCGACACCGGCCTCGATATCGGCGCGATCCGCGAGATTTCCAACTATTGGGAAGGCGTGCGCGCCCATTACGCGGCCTTCGAAAGCGGCCTGCAAGCCCCCGCCTCCGAGGTTTACTTGCATGAAATGCCCGGCGGCCAGTTTACCAACCTCAAGGCGCAAGCGCGGTCCTTGGGGCTGGAGGAACGCTGGCACGAGGTCGCCCAGACCTATGCCGATGTGAACCAGATGTTCGGCGATATCGTCAAGGTGACGCCGTCGTCCAAGGTTGTGGGCGATATGGCCTTGATGATGGTGGCCCAAGGCCTGAACCGCGCGCAGGTCGAGGACCCGGCGGTTGAGGTGGTCTTTCCCGATTCCGTGATCGACATGCTGAAGGGCAATCTGGGGCAACCGCATGGCGGCTGGCCCGAAGGCATCTTGAAAAAGGTGTTGAAGGGGGAGGCCCCGAACAGCGACCGCCCCGGCGCGCATCTGCCCCCCGTCGATCTGGAGGCGGTGCGGGCAAAACTCGCCGCCGATCTGGCCGCCGATGCCGAAGAGCCGGACGACGAAGCGGTGGATGACGAAGACCTGAACGGCTATCTGATGTATCCCAAGGTCTTTATGGATTACCGCAGTCGCCACCGCACCTATGGCCCGGTGCGCGCCCTGCCCACCCGCACCTTCTTTTACGGCATGGACGCAGGCGAAGAGATCACCGCCGAGATTGACCCCGGCAAAACGCTGGAAATCCGCCTGCAAGCCGTGGGCGAAACCACCGATGACGGCGATGTGAAGGTGTTCTTTGAACTCAACGGTCAGCCGCGCGTGATCCGCGTGCCGAACCGGGCGATCAAGGCCAAAACCGCCGCCAAGCCCAAAGCCGCCGAAGGCAATCCAAACCATATCGGCGCGCCGATGCCGGGGTCGATTGCCTCTGTCGGTGTGACCGTGGGCCAAAAGGTCAATGCAGGCGATCTGCTGCTGACGATTGAGGCGATGAAGATGGAAACCGGCCTGCACGCCGACCGCGCCGCCGTGGTCAAAGCGGTGCATGTGACCCCCGGCGCACAAATCGACGCCAAGGATCTGCTGGTCGAGCTGGAATAAGGACCAAACCAGCCAACTTGCAACGCCCGTCCCACGCGCTGGGGCGGGCGTTCTCATTTGTGTAGGGGTGCCCAGCCCTTGGCCAGCGCAACCCTCGGCACCCCCGTTTTCATCTTGGTAAAAATACCTTTGGTCGACGCATTTTCCGCGGAAATGGCGTCTTTGGAATGCGCCTTAGGGCGCAGGGGGGAAGCCGCCCCCCCAAAAACAAAAGAGCCGCCGCAGGATGCGACGGCCCTTTGGACCCAGCCGGATGCCGGATCAGTCCCGATTATGCCGGGATGTGGCCTGCTTCAACAGCGGCTGCCAGCTCTTCCATGTCGATGGAACCGTCGGCATTGGTGTCAGCAGCTTTGAAGTTCTCTTCGGTCAGATCCGGGAATGCTGCAACCAGCTCTTCCATCGAGTATACGCCGTTGCCATCGGTGTCAGCGATAGCGGTCTGAGCGTTTGCCTGTGCCACGACCAAAGCCGAGATTGCGCCGAGGGCCAGAACGAATTTCTTCATAGTTAGTCTCCATAAACCGGCCCCGCAGGGCCGCACCAAAGGCACATTGCCTTCGAGCGGCAACATACTGATATAAAAACGGAAATCCAGATTGATTCTTTCGGCCTCTGGCAATTTTCCGCCGATGCTTTGGGGCCTTCGGCGGAAAGATGCAGCGCAGACCAAACTGCCCCCCGGCCCCCCCATAATTCCCGTTGCGAAGATTATTTCTTCTTCACGAACTCGGTCAGAATCACGATGCGCTGGCCATCCACCCGGCCTTCGATATGGGCGGCATTCTCGGCCACAAGGCCAATGCCGCGCACCGCCGTGCCACGTTTGGCGGTAAAGCCTGCGCCCTTGACCGGCAGGTCCTTGATCAGAACCACCGTATCGCCCTGCGTCAGTTGCACGCCATTGCTGTCGCGGTGGATCACGGCGGGCGGCGCATCCACAAGGGCCTGCACCTCGGGCAGCAGGACCATCGCATCGCGCGTCTCGGCCGCCCATGGCTCCTCCAGCGATGCAAGCCGCCGCCAAGCCGCATATTGCACCGCAGGCACCGCCGACCAGGCAGCCCCTTCCAGACAGCGCCAATGCTCGGCGCTGGCAGCGCGATCGCCACGGCACAAGGCGCACAGCACGATCGGGCCTGCCGGGGCCACCTCTACCCCCGCAAGGCGCTGATCTTCGCCACAAAACTCACATACCCCGCCGCTGCGGACCAAAAGCTCTTCCAATGTCATTGCGCCAATTCCTTTTTCTCGTCCCGGCATAGAAGCCATGGCCCGACTTGGCAATGCCCGCGCCATGACCCGCGCGCCCACATGCGCCACCGCCCCTGCCCCGCACCGCAATTTTTTTCACCCCGCACAAAGATTTTTTTTCAAAACGCGCATTTTCCCCCTTGCGGCTGACGCCACAGCTTTATACATCCTGCCTCACCGAAACGGAGTGCGGGCGTAGCTCAGGGGTAGAGCATAACCTTGCCAAGGTTAGGGTCGTGAGTTCGAATCTCATCGCCCGCTCCAATTCGGAAACAGCGTCTGACGCTTGCAAAGGCCGCCTTCGGGCGGTCTTTTGCGTTTTGCGGGTTTGGGGGGCGGTTCCGTCTCAGGACAAAAGGCGCGGGCGGTTACAGCATCCCGCCATTGCGTGCGATCATCGCGGCATGGGTGCGGTTTTTCGCATCCAGTTTCCGGCTAAGCGTTTTGGCATGCAGCTTGACCGTGACCTCCTGCAAATCCAGATCGCGGGCGATTTCCTTGTTGGATTTGCCCTCGCATATGCCGCGCAGAACCGAGGTTTCGCGACGCGTCAGCATGGCCAGCGGCGCACCCGGCGCCACATCCGATTGCAACAGACCAATCGGCGCGAAGGTATCGCCTTTCGCCATCAGCTTGACGGCTGCCACCATCGCGCGAGAGGCCATCTTTTTGGGCACAAAGCCAATCGCGCCGGCCTCCAGCGCCGCCTCGGCCAATTCGCGAGAGGTGCTGCCCGACATCAAAGCCACGGGTGTGCCCGCCCCGGCCTCGATCGCTTGCACAAGGCCTGTCAGCCCGAACATGCTGGGCATATCATGATCCAGCAACACCAGATCATAGCGCGTCTCGGCCATGGTTTTCAGGGCTTCGGGCAAGGTGGCGGCGGTATCGGCAACCTCTACCCCTTCGGCAAGCAGAAACGCGGCGATGGTTTCGCGCACAAGGTCATGATCATCCGTCACTAGGATTTTCACGCCCGCCTGCCTTTCTTAAAAATAGATTTGTGCTTATAGCCTTTCGTATAGCTTAGCACATTCGGTTCGCATTACCAGCGCTGCGATAGGCTGCACAACCGGGAAAAATCGCAAATTGATGTCGCAAAACAACGGTCGGGCGCAACCGATTGATTGCGCCCGATTCTATTTGCTGTATCGCGGATCAGGTTTCCACGGTTTCCGGCAGTTCAACCGGGTCCGGCTTGGAAATCTGCGGTTGTGCCGGGCGGCCTGCCCCGCGCGCGATTTCAATGCGGCGCGGTTTCAGCGCTTCGGGCATCTCGCGGATCAGTTCGATATGCAGCATGCCATGTTCATGCACAGCCCCTGTCACGCGCATATGATCAGCCAGCGCGAAGCGGCGTTCAAAGGCGCGGGTGGCGATGCCACGGTGCAGGAAATGGCTGGTCTGCGCTTCCTCGGCCTTGCGGGCAGCGATCACCAGCGTGGCCTCTTTCACCTCGACCGACAGTTCATCCGGGGTGAACCCGGCCACGGCCACCGAGATGCGATAGGCGTTTTCATCGGTCTTTTCGATATTATAGGGCGGATAGCTGGGCTGGGTGACATCTGCGGTCAGCGCGCGATCCATCAGGTCTGCAATGCGGTCAAAGCCGACCGTTGCACGGTAAAGGGGGGTCAGATCAAAGTTACGCATATCATCCTCCGTAAAGCGATGCGTTTGGCAGCCCTCCGCTGAGTTGGACAGGCCGCTCTGGGTAAGGCCGGGCCCAATTTTGGCACCCGGTCTTATAAAATTGGGAAGGCTTTGCGCGGATTCAAGGGGTGGTGGTGCGGGCTTTGACAAAACGCGCGCCGCTGCTGGATTTCCCGGCATCTGAGACGCCGATGCGCCGGATCTGCGCCACAGGGGCATCACCCTTGGCCAGGATCACGCCTTTGCCAGACCGCAGCGCGGCTTTCAGATCGGCGACCATCCGGGGCAATTCCATCCCGTAAGAGATCGCCTTGCCGCCATCACGACTGCCCGAGGAGATCACCGCAATAATCTTGGCCCGCCCGTCAGACAAATCAAACACCGGCGCCCCAGAGGAGCCGTGATTGACATCGCAATCAAAGGACATGATTTCGGCGAAATGGTCGCCGATGTGGCAAGCGCGTTGCCAAGACAGCGTGGCCTCGCGGTCGCGGGCATAGGAGACCACGCTGACGGTTTTACTGCTGCCCGGTGCCGCGATGGCAAAAGGGGCGGCCCGGCCCGCCGGGATCGCCTCGGCCAGTTCCAGAAGTGCCACATCATGGCGGATGCTGTCAGTGCTGACCGCCGCAAAGGGTGTATAGCCGGGATGCGCCACCGCGCGGCGCACGCGCGAAGCGGCGATGATCTTGGTATCGCGCAACCCTGCCCGGAATTGGATCGATGCAGGGTCATAGGGCGCGCCTTTGGCCTGATCGAACAGGCAATGCGCCGCCGTCAGCACCAGATCGGGGGCAATCAGGGTACCGGTGCAAAAGCCCGCGTTGTTCATATCCACGCGGCCCACGGCCTCCCATCCCAGCACCTGATCGCGGCGGCCCAGCGCCTCTAGCCCGGTGTTGGTTTGTTGCGCGGCGGCGGCGGGGGCCAGCAGCGACAGCAGCACGGCAAACCCGGCCAAGCGCCGCATGGGTGCTGTATGGCCCGCCCGCCCGCTCATGGTTTTACGAATTTCGCGCTGTTCCCGGCCCCGGCTTCCATATCACGCTGGGCGGGATCGGTTTTCTGAAACGGGCTGCTTTCAGCCTCCAGGCTGGCGCGCAGGGTTTGCAGCGGCCCTTGCAACGAGGTGCCAAGCGCCACTTCAGAGCCGCCATAATCGGCCTTGGACGACACGACGGAGACAACGCGCGCCACCCCGTCGCGCACCGAAAAGATCGGCGCGCCCGAAGAACCGAAATCGACATTGCAGGACAGCACCAAAAGCTGCGCTTCCTGGTTCAGCACATGGCACACTTCTTGCAGGCTGGGCGCCTCGGACCGGTCGCGGGCATAGGAGACCACGCCCACCTCATCGCCGGTATGCGGCAAAAGATCGGTTTCAAAGGGCGGGATAGAGGTCATGCGGATCGGCTGATCCAGTTCCAGCAGCGCCAGATCATAGGACACGCGGGTCAGCTTGTCGGCGCCGCTATACACATATTCGGGATGGGCAATCGCATGCTTGATGCCACGATAGGCCGCCGCGCGGCCATTGCGCCAGCCTGCCAGAAATTCAATCTCGGTCGGGTCGATACGCGCGCCGGTCTTGGAATCGAACAGGCAATGCGCGGCTGTCAGCACCAGATTGGGCGCAATCAAGGCCCCGGTGCAAAAGCTGCGCTTGCCCATGTTCAGCCGCCCCACGGCATTCCAGCCCCGGCTTTCATCGCCGGTATCCAGCCTGCGCAAGGCAGATTCCTCGGCACTGGCGACACCGCGCAGCGCGAAAACCATCATCACGCAAAGCGCGCCACGCGACAGGATTTGAAGAACAGCCATGCAACCTCCGATTTCGTCTGACCGCGATACGGGGTGTTTAAGGCAGATTTATGGCTGTGGCGCGTGAAATATTAACCTTCTGTCAACGCAGGCGGCTTTGGCCCGCCGGTTGCCCAGTCCAGCAATTCCACCGTATGCACGATGGGGGTTTTGGTGCCAGAGCCGATTTGCATCATACAGCCGATATTGCCTGCGGCGATGATATCGGGCTGTTTTGCTTCCAGCGTCTGCACCTTGCGCGCCTTGAGTTGCTGGCTGATTTCGGGTTGCAACAGGTTATAAGTGCCCGCCGATCCGCAGCACAGATGGCTGTCGGCAGGTTCGACCACGGTGAAGCCCGCGCGTTTCAGCAGGTCTTTGGGTGCGGTCTTGATCTGTTGGCCATGCTGCAAGCTGCACGCGGCGTGATAGGCGACCTTGATCCCCTTATCCGCGCCTTCCGGCAGTCCGATCTTGACCAGCAGCTCCGAGATATCCATCGCCATTGCAGATACTTCGGCCGCATCAACGGCCAAAGGATCATTGCGGAACATATGGCCGTAATCCTTGACCGTGGTGCCACAGCCCGAGGTATTGATGACCACGGCATCAAGGCCCCCTGCCCGCTTTTCGGCCATCCATGCGTTGATATTGGCCGCAGCCGAGGCGTGGGATTGATCGGCCTTGCCCATGTGATGGGTCAGCGCGCCACAGCAGCCCATGCCCTTTGCCACCACCACCTCACAGCCCAGACGGCGCAGGATACGGATCGTGGCATCGTTGATATCGGTGTTCAGCGCTTTTTGCGCACAGCCCGTCATCAAGGCCACCCGGAATTTGCGCGCGCCTTCGGGGGCAAAGCTTTGCGGGTCGTCATTGCGGCTGACGGGGGGAATGGTTTTGGGTGCCATTTCCAGCATCGCCCGCAGACGCGCATCCGGCATCAAAAACGCAAAAGGCCGCCCGATCTTGGCGCCCAGCAGCGCCAGCCGAAAGCGGGTCGGATAGGGAATGATCTGCGCCAAGGTCCAGCGCAGCAACCGGTCCATCACGGGGCGCTTGTAGGTTTTTTCGATATATTCCCGTGCGTTATCGACCAGATGCATATAATGCACGCCGCTGGGGCATGTGGTCATGCAAGCAAGGCAGGACAGGCAGCGATCAATATGCTTGACCGTCTTTTCATCGGCAGGTCGCCCCTTTTCCAGCATATCCTTGATCAGGTAAATCCGCCCCCGCGGGCTGTCCAACTCATCGCCCAACACCTGATAGGTGGGGCAGGTCGCCGTGCAAAACCCGCAATGCACGCAGGTCCGCAGAATCTCATTGCTGCGCGCGATGGCCGGGTCTTTCAACTGCTCGGGCGTAAAGGTGGTTTGCATGGGCTCAGGCTCCGCGGGTCAATGTCAGGATCAGGATGGCGACCAAAGGCGGCACGCCCAGAAGTTTCAGGTAAAGCCCATGGGCCAATCGCGGCCCGGCCAAAAACCGCACCGCTTGCGCCAGCACTGCCATCGCAATGCCGCCGAGGGCCAGAAAAACCACGATGGCAAGCTGCGGCTGCACCGAAAAGGTCACGCCCACAAGCGCCAGTGCCACGGCAATGGCAATCGCCGCAGGTCGCCCCGGCGCCACCAAGGCCAGCGACAGATAGATCACCAAAGGCAGCGCCAGAAAAATCACCAAGCCCATCGTGTTACTCCTGTGCCGAGAACAGGCCGCGCGGGTCGAATTTCGCCCGCAAGCCGCGCGTCAAAGCCGCAACGCCCGGCGCTTCGGGATGCAGCGCAGGCACAGTGGCCAGCACCTCGGCAGAGGCCCGCAGCAAACTCGCATGCCCGCCGATCTGCGCCAGCAACCCCCGCAAAGACGCGGCCTGCGCATCGCCTGCATCCGGCACCCGCGCCCAGATCAACCCACCGCCCCAGTCGCACAGGGTCTGCGCCTCGGTCAGCAGCGCCAAAACCTGCGGCATGTCCGACGGCTTGACCGAGAGACGCCAAACCGCCCCCGGCTGCCCGACGAAGGGCGTCACATCGCGGATTTCCTGCCACAAGGCGGCCGATTGCGCCGCCTCGACGACGTCCCAGCCCGCACCCAGCAGCTTGGCCAAAGCCCCCTGCCGATACGCGACAGACCCGGCCATCCCTTCCATCCGCAACCGCACCTGCCCGGCAACATAGGCCGCCCCCGTCACCTCGAACGGTGATCCCAAAGCCTGCGACATCGCCGCCACCGCCGCGACCGGGTCCAACCCGCCCCGCGTCAGCGTCGCCTCTGCCTCGGGGCGCGGCAAAACCTTGAAGGCCACTTCGGTCAACACCCCAAGCGTGCCACAACTGCCCGCCATCAGCTTGACCAGATCATACCCGGTGACGTTCTTCATCACCCGCCCACCGTTTTTCACAATAGTCCCGGCCCCATCGACAAACCGCACCCCGATCAAACTGTCGCGGCAGGCCCCCGCCTGAATGCGCCGCGGGCCCGAGGCATTGGCCGCCACCACCCCGCCAATGGTCGACACCCCCTCACGCCCCAACAGCCCGCGCAGATCCGGCACCTCAAAAGGCAGGCGCTGCCCGCCCTCGGCCAGAACGGCCTCCACCTCCGCCAAAGGCGTCCCGGCAGCGGCCACAAGGGTCAGGGCCCCCGGCTCATAGAGCGAAATTCCCGCCAACCCGCCGGTTTCCAACAGCGCGCCCGCAGGCGGCGGCCCAACCCTGCGCGTGCCCCCGCCCACAATCCGCACAGGCCCCGTGGCCGCACGGATCGCTTCAGCCAGTTCCAATTCATTGGCAGGTTTCATCCCTCTGCCCTTTCTTTTCGGCAAAAATATCCTCGGGGGGGTCTGGGGGGCAGACAGCCCCCCCAGCGCTCGTCAAAGGGCCCGGCGGCTGGCGGTCACATCCAACGGAAACACCTTGGCCGGGTTCAGCAACCACTTCGGGTCGAACACGTCCTTGACCCACATCTGCGCCTCCATATCCTCGAGTGCGAATTGCACCTTCATCAAGTCGCGCTTTTCAATCCCGACACCATGCTCGCCAGTCAAACAGCCACCCACCTCGACGCATAGTTTCAAGACATCGGCACCAAACGCCTCACACAGCTCCAGATCGCCGGGCTTGTTGGCATCGAACAGAATCAACGGGTGCATATTGCCGTCCCCGGCATGGAACACATTGCCCACCGCCAGCCCGTATTCACGGCTCATCTCGCCAATCCGGCGCAGCACATAGGGCAGGCTGGATACCGGAATCGTGCCATCCAGACACATGTAATCATTGATCTGCCCCATCGCGCCGAAGGCGGATTTGCGGCCCAGCCAGATGCGCTTGGCCTGATCTTCATCCGCCGCTTCGCGCAATTCCACCGGGTTGTGGCGCTTGGCAATCTCGATGATCAGCGCAAGCTGCTCATCAATTTCGGCTTTCGATCCTTCGACCTCCACGATCAACAAAGCCTCACACATCGGATAGCCGGCTTTGGCGAAGGCCTCGGTCGCCTCGATGCAAGGCCGATCCATGAATTCGATCGCCACCGGCAGAATTCCGGCCTTGATGATGTCGGACACACATTCCCCGGCCACCTCGTTGCTGTCGAACCCCATCAGCACCGGCCGCGCGCCTTCGGGCTTGGGCAGGATGCGCAGCACCGCCTCTGTCACCACGCCAAGCTGCCCTTCAGACCCACAGATCACGCCCAGCAGGTCCAGCCCCGGTGCGTCCAGATGCGCGCCCCCAATCTCCAGCACGGTGCCATCCATCTGCACCAGCGTCACACCCAGCAGGTTATTCGTTGTCACCCCGTATTTCAGGCAATGCGCCCCGCCGGAGTTCATGGCGATATTGCCCGCAATCGCACAGGCCAATTGGCTGGAAGGGTCCGGCGCATAGAAAAACCCATCCGCCTCCACCGCGCCTGTCACACTTAAATTCGTGCGCCCCGACTGCACCCGGATAAAGCGGTTCGGGTAATCGGTTTCCAGAACCGCATTCATCCGCGCCACGCCCAAGATCACGCAATCGCCCGTGGGCAAAGCCCCGCCGGCAAGGCTGGTGCCTGCCCCGCGCGGCACCACCGGCACACCCATCTGGTGACAGATCCGCAGCACCGCCGACACCTCTGCCGTGCTGCGCGGCAAGACCGCAGCAAGCGGCGGGCAGCGATAGGCCGTCAGTGCATCACATTCATAGGCGCGCACTTCGGCCTCGTCAAAGATCACCGCATCGGGGGGCAGAACCTCTTGCAGCGCGGCCACAATCGCCGGTTTGCGCGCCACAATCGCAGCATCAATCTTTGGCATTTCCATGGCGCGCGCCCTCCCCATATGGCTCAACTGGTAAATTTATATAACCAATTATACCATCAAGCAAGCGTTTCCATGTCGCAGCCCGATATTGCCTTTCCTGCCGCCCCGGATACAGGCTAAGCCCATGGGCAACAGTGCAGATTTCAAACGACAGGCCCCTTGATGACCATGCCCCAAATGCTTTCCGCTTTCACGCCTTGGGATTTCGGCGCGGTGGCTGTGCTGATGTTCTGCGCGCTGTTCATCGGCTGGATTGTCGAACATCCCCCTGCGTCACGCCCCTCGGTCACGGTGCTGATGATGCAATATCGCCGCGACTGGATGGCGCAATTCGTCACCCGTCAGCCCCGTATCTTTGACGCCACCGTGGTCGACAGCCTGCGCCAAGGCACCGCCTTTTTCGCCTCGGCCTGCATGATCACGCTGGGCGGCGGCATTGCGGTGATCGGCAACCGGGAGCGGCTGGATATGCTGGCCGCCGACCTGACGCTGGACGCACAAGGCGTGGTGCTGGAGCTGAAAGTCGGGCTGGTTTTGCTGTTCATTGCCAATGCCTTGCTGAAATTCATCTGGGCGCATCGGCTGTTTGGCTATTGCACGATCCTGATGGCGGCAGTTCCGAATGAGCCGGACCACAAAGACGCCTATTCCCGGGCCGCAGACGCAGCCGAGATCAACATCACCGCGGCGCGCAGCTTCAACAGGGGGCTGCGGTCGATCTATTTCGCGCTGGGGGCTTTGGGCTGGCTGCTGGGGCCGGCGGGCCTGATCGTGACCGCGCTGATCACCGCTTCGGTGCTGCTGCGGCGCGAATTCGTCAGTGCCTCGCGTGAGATTATCCGCAAGGGCACGCATCGGTGATTTGCGCGGGCCGCCCCTTTGCGGCACACTTGGCCGCATGCGCTTCCTGTTGCCCTTGCTCGCGCTGTGCGCCAGCCCCACCCTTGCCGACCCGCCTGTGATAGAGGCGGCAACCGCCACGCCATCCGGCGCGGCTTGGCGCTTTGATGTCACCCTGCGCCACCCCGACACCGGGTGGGACCATTATGCCGACGCGTGGGAGGTGCTGGCCCCCGATGGCACCAGCCTTGGCCTGCGCGTGTTGCTGCATCCGCATGAAAACGAACAGCCCTTCACCCGGTCGCTGAATGGGGTCGCCATCCCCGCAGGGCTGGACCATGTCATGATCCGCGCGCGCTGTCTGGTCGATGGATGGGCCGATACGGCGCTGCGGGTGGACTTGCCGCGCTGACGCAAGCCCCCCGCTAAACCGGTTTTGTTTTCGCGCCGCGCCGCCCTTCCACCAGCCATGCCGCCAGCGCGAAACCTGCCGCCAGCAGCAGCCAGACCCATCCGGGCAAAACCGGAGCCACGCGGATATCTTGCGTCAGGTAAGCCCCGCGCGGGGTGATGCCGATCCAACCGCGCCCTGCCGCCACGCGGCCTTCACCCACGCTGCGGATATCCGGCGCACCGTCTTCCAGCCGCAAAATCCCGCCGCGCATCGGGGCGACAAAGGGCGCCAGCTTGTCACCGCTGGCAATGGTTTCCTCAAACTCTTTCGGGGCCGAGGGGCCAAGCGCCATGACGGTGGACAAATCCCCCTGCACCAGTTTGTAAAGCCCCATTTCCGGCGCGTCATATTGCGCCGAATAGCGGCCCGGCGCGATTTCCGGCATCACAAGGTCAGTCGTGCTGCCATCCGGCGCGGTGATTGTCACCGGGCCGGGGGCCTCGCCAATCGTGCGGCGCGTCACCGTCAGCCGTTGACCATTGGCCGAGGCGACCAGCGCCTCCTCCTCCAGTTCCGGCTCTTTCATCATCCAATGCGCAAGGCGGCGCAGCAATTCCAACTGCGGCCCGCCGCCTTCATAGCCACGGCCCCAAAGCCACATATGGTCTGACCCCATCACAGCGATGCGGCCTTCGTCTACCCGGTCCAGCACCAGCAAGGGTGACCCATCAATCCCCGACATCACCGCCTGTCCCGAAGTTTGCGTCAGCCCGATCTGGCGGAACCAGCGGCCCCAGCCGCCTTCGGGCGCAAGCTTGTCCAGCCCTTCGGTGACGGGGTGGCGCTTGCCCAATTCCGTCAGCTCGGGCTTATAGCCCTGCTCAAACACCCGGCTCGTCGCCTCTACCGGCATGATCTCTCCTAATGAGGAGCGCCACAGACTGTCGGCGGAGCCAAATTCCGGCCCAGCCGCCACCAGCACGGTGCCGCCGCGTTTCACATAGTCACGGACATTGTGCAGATAGGCATTCGGCAGGATGCCGCGCAGGCGGTAGCGGTCAAAGATGATCAGATCAAACTCATCAATCTTTTCCACGAACAATTCGCGGGTGGGAAAGGCGATCAAGGACAGTTCGCTGACCGGAATCCCGTCTTGCTTTTCCGGCGGGCGCAGGATGGTGAAATGCACCAGATCGACCGAAGGGTCAGATTTCAGCAGGTTGCGCCAGACACGCTCGCCGGCATGGGGTTCGCCCGACACCAGCAGCACGCGAAGGCGGTCGCGCACGCCGTTGATCTGCACCACGGCGGCGTTGTTGCGGTCTGTCAACTCGCCCTCTGTCACCGCTACCTGAAATTGCAGCACATTCATGCCGCCATGCGGCAGGGTGACGGGCAGTTCCAAATCCTCGCCCACCGGGACGCGGTAGGATTGCGGCTCTTCACCATCAATCGCGATGGAAATCATGGCAGAGCCTGCGATATCGGCGGGCACAGCGCCTTGATCGTCAATGCGCAGGGTCAAGGTGACGGGTTCGCCCAGAATGGCAAAGGCAGGCGCGTTCTTGACGATCAGGCGGCGGTCCCAATCCTGCGCTTCGCCGGTCAGCAGCACATGCAGAGGCGCGGGCAGGTTGGGGGCGAGGGTAAGGTCATGCGCCTGCCCATCGGTGATCAGGATGGCCCCGGCCACACGCGCGCGGGGTTCTTCGGCCAGCGCCTCGGACAATGCGGTCATCAACTGGGTGCCGCTGTCGCCGTCCCCATCGCCCAGCCGCAGGATGCGCAGTTCGGTGTTGGGCAAGGCGGCCACTTCGGCCTGCACGGTGGCAAGCGCGGCGGCAGCTTGGTCGGGGCGGTTGCCGATGCGCTGGCTTGCGCTTTCATCGACCACCGCGATGACGATATCGGACAAGGGCTCGCGGTCTTCGCGCTGCAAGGCCGGGTTGGCAAGCGCCGCCAACAGCGCCAAAGCCCCAAGCCCGCGCAGGGCCCAACCAGACAGCCTGCGGATCAGCGCAAAGCCCACGATCAGCAACGCCACCCCTGCCAGCACATAAAGCGCCAACATCGGGATCAGCGGATCAAAGATCAGCGTTCCGGTCATTGGCCCAACCTTTCCAGCAGCGCAGGCACATGCACCTGATCGGATTTATAATTACCCGTCAGCACATGCATGATCAGGTTGATGCCAAAGCGCGTTGCAATCTCGCGCTGGCGTTCCCCGGCATAGCCGCGCCCGATGGGAAACATCGGTGCGCCGCTTTCATCCAGCGCCCAAGCCGCCGCCCAGTCATTGCCACCAATCACCACCGGGGTCACACCGTCATTGAGGTTGCGAAACGGCATCCCTTCGGCCAGTTCGGCATCGGGGGGCGCGGCCTCGACCCAGAGGTCACGATGGGTGTGGCGGCCGGGGAAATCTTGCAAAAGATAGAAGCTGCGGGTCAGCACATGGTCATCGGGCAGGATATCCAGCGGCGGAATATCCAAAGGGGCGGCCAACAATTGCAAGCGCCGCGCCTCAGGCGTCTGGCCCGTGCCGGACACGTCGCCATCGCGCGTATCGAACAAGATCATCCCGCCCGTGCGCAGATAGCGGTTCAGCTTGGCATAGGCCGCCGCCGATGGGGCGGTTTGATCGGCGGTGATGGGCCAGTAAAGGAAGGGAAAGAACAGCAGATCATCGCGTTCCAGATCGACCGACAGCGGGCTTGCAGGTTCAATCGTCGTGCGTTCGAACAGGCGCTGGCCCAAACCGCGCAACCCGGCCTCGGATATCGCGTCAATGCGGGCATCGCCCGTCAGGATATAGCCCAGCCGCACCGCATTCGTCGCCTCGATCGCGCGCAGATCGGCGGCGTCCTGTGCGCGCAGCCCATCCGGTGCCGCCAGCAGCAGCAGCGCAAAGCCCAAGACCGCCGTGCCCCGAAGGCTGCCCAACAAGCGCCCCGACAAGGCAAGGGCCGCCAACACATCGACCAGCAGCAGCGACAAGGCGGTCGCCAAGGCGGTGCCCTTCAAGGCTTGTTCGGTTTGCACATCCAACCCTTCGCGCAAAACGTTTGCGGGCCATTCGGCGGCTTGCAAACGGGTTTCGGCATTGATGATATTCAAGGCGATCCGACGATCCTCTCCCGCGTAAAGCCCCGGCGGCAAGCTGAGCGAGGGGCCAGTGGCCAGACCCGCGGCCAGCACCGCGCCATCGACGCCTGCCACCTCGCCCGCCTCACCCAGACGGCCAAAGGCATCCAGGGCGACCTGCGGCACCCAAGTCTGGCCTTCCAGATCGGCGGCATCGGGGGCAGCGGGGCGGGTGGAGACCGCCATCCGTTCCAGCATCTGCACAAACAGACCCGACAGCGGCAGGCTGGACCATTCGGCATTGGCGGTGACATGGAACAGCACCACCTGCCCCTGCCCCACCGGCTTGCGCGTCACCAAAGGCGTGCCATCGGCCAGCGCGGCAATGGTGCGGGTGGCCAGTTCCGGGTCTGGCTGGGCCAGCACCTGCGCCGATACGGTCACATCCTGAGGGATCGTCAGCCCGTAAAAGGGCGAGCCTTCGGCAAAGGGGGCAAGGTTTTTCGGCTCCCCCCAACTCATTGCGCCGCCGACATTGCGGCCGCCTTCGCGCAGACGCACGGGCATCAGCACATCCTCGGACGCGCGGCTGACATCAGAGGCGGCAAGCCGTGGGCCGGCAAAGCGCAGCAGCAAACCGCCCTTGTCCAGCCAATCCCAGATCGCCTCGCCCTCATCGGGTGAAAGGGTGGCGACATCGGCCAGCACGATCACATCGGGATTGGCCAGCACCACATCGGCAAGGCTGCCATCAATCAACTCGGCCACGGGTTCAAGGGCCTGTCGCAGGTAATGGGCGGGCGACAAAAGCTGCAAACCTTCGGCCCCGCCCTGCCCCGAAATCAGCGCCACCTTGCGGCGTTTCAAACTGTCATCCGTCAGGCTGATCGCAGCGGCAGAGCGCACCCCCGCAATTTCAAAGCGCGAAATGCGGTTGCGCAATTCGGGCGGCAGCGACAGCGACACTTCGGCCTCTGCCGCGCCCTGATCGAAGGTCAGGGGCAAGCGGGCCAGTTCGCGTTCAATCCCCGAAGGGTCAAGGCCGCGGGCAGACAGCTCCAGTTCAGCAGTATCGGTGGCGGGCATACGGGTGGCAGAGAGTTTGATCACGCCATCTTCAAACCGGGCGGGGCGCAGGGCCAGCACCGGGCGCGGGCTTTCAAACACGGTGACTTGCCCGCGCGCCTGCAAAGCTGTCAGCAAATCGGCGCGGCCCGGATGGTCCAGCCCATCTGACAGCCAATAGCTGGAAAAATCGCCCGCAGGCAGGGTGTTGGCCCAAGCGCCGAAATCCGGGGCCCATGCGTTCGGGGTGATCCCCGTCATACGTTGGCTGATCGCATTGGCGGCCTGAAAGACGGTGTCGCTGGGCGCATCCGTCAGCCGGACCACCGCGACGGGGCGGCCCGCGCGGCCCGCTTCTTCGACAATCGCGGCGGCGCGGTCAAGGCGGCGCGGCCAGTCGCGGGCATCGGCCCAAGACCCATCCATCAGCACCAAAAGCGGGCCGGTCTGTGCGGTTTCGCGTTGTTCGGGGTTCAGCACAGGGCCTGCAAAGCCAATGATCGCCGCCGCAATCGCCGCCATGCGCAGCAGCAGCAGCCACCATGGGGTTTTATCGGTTTCCGCCTCGTCATCCTTCAGGCCCAGCAGCAAGGCCACACCGGGAAAGCGGCGGCGGATCGGTGCAGGCGGCACCGCGCGCAACAACAACCACAGCACAGGCAAGGCGATCAGGCCCAAAAGCAACAGCGGAGAGGTAAAGCCCACAGGCCCAAGCATCCACATCAGCGCCCCCGTTCCAAGGCGGCGTAAAGCCAAAGCAAAGCCGATTGCGCCGATTGCCCGGTATGGTGGCACAGATAATGCCAGCCCGAAGCCCGCGCCAATGTTTCCAGCCGTGCCTTGCGCGCCGCCAGACGGTCAAGGTAGCGCGCGCGCAAATCGCCTGCGCGCAGGGTTTCATGGCGTAAACTGCCGCCCATGGACTCAAAGATCGTGCGGCCATCGAAGGGGAATTCTTCTTCGGCAGGGTCCAGAATTTGCACCAAGGCCCCCCGCACCCCCCGGTCCGAGGCCATGCCAAGGGCAGTTTCCACCTCCTCCGGGTCGCCAAGGAAGTCTGACAGGAACACAGCGCGGCTGTGGCTGGTCAGGCCCGATACCTCGGGGGCGCCGTAATCCGCCGCGTCTTGGCGCGCGGCCATGCCGTCGATCAGATGCAGCAATTGCGCCCGGCCAGCGCGGGGGCGCGCGGCCTCGCCCGTCAGGCCCACGCGTTCGCCGCCGCGCAGCAACAACACCGACAGCGCCAAGGCCAGAAGCTGCGCGCGGTCGGCTTTGGTGCTGCGCCCCGCATCGCCCGAAAACTGCATGGAGCGCGCCGGATCGACCCAAAGCGACACGGTTTGCGCCGCCTGCCATTCGCGTTCGCGCACGAAATGCTGGTCCGACCGGGCAGAGCGCCGCCAGTCGATCTGCGACGCGCTATCGCCGGCATGGGCCATGCGATATTGCCAGAACTCATCCCCCATCCCGGCGCGGCGGCGACCGTGTTCGCCAAGAATCACCGTGGCCGCCAGATGCTCGGCCTGCGCCAGAAGGGCGGGCAGCGCCTCGCCAAGGCTTTCGGCCCGGGCGCGCATCTCGATGGAAAGGGGGGCGGTTTGGGTCACGCTGCGGCCTCTAGCCCCAAGGTGCGGGTGACGGTGGCGTCGATCAGCCCGCCAAGGCTTTCGCCGCGCGCACGCGCCGCAAAGGACAGCGCCATGCGGTGGATCAGAACGGGCCGCGCCAATGCAGCCACATCGGCCACCGAAGGGGCCAGACGCCCTTCGAGCAAGGCGCGGGCGCGCACCGTCAGCATCAGGGCCTGCGCCGCACGCGGCCCCGGTCCCCAAGACAATTGCCCGCGCAGGGCGGCACCTTCGGCTTCCTCGGGGCGGCAGGCGCGCACAAGGTCAAGGATTGCCTCGACCACCTGTTCGCCGACAGGCATCCGCCGCAGCACCGATTGCGCGGCCAACAGTTCGGCGGCGGTAAAGACGCCATGCACCTGTGCCTCTTCGGCCCCGGTGGTGGCCAGCAAGATATCGCGTTCGGTGGCGCGGGTGGGGTAATGCACATCCACCTGCACAAGGAACCGGTCAAGCTGCGCTTCGGGCAGCGGATAGGTGCCTTCCTGCTCAATCGGGTTTTGTGTCGCCAGCACATGGAAGGGCGTGCCCAGTTTGCGATGTTGGCCCGCGATGGTCACTTCGCGTTCCTGCATCGCTTGCAGCAGCGCCGATTGGGTGCGGGGCGAGGCGCGGTTGATCTCATCCGCCATCAAAAGCTGGCAAAAGATCGGGCCTTCGATAAAGCGGAAGGACCGCGCGCCATCGGCCCCATCCAGCACCTCGGAGCCGAGAATATCGGCAGGCATCAGATCGGGGGTGAACTGGATGCGGTTGCCCTTCAACCCCATGACGGTGGACAGCGTATCGACAAGCCGCGTCTTGCCAAGGCCCGGAAGCCCGACCAGGAGCGCATGCCCGCCGCACAGAAGCGAGGCCAGCACCAGATCGACCACCGTATCCTGCCCGATGAAGCGCTGATTGATCGAGGCTTTCGCCGCGCGCAGCTTTTCGCCAAGCGCTTCGATTTCGGTGACCAGTTCGGCGGCATCTTGGGTGTGGGGCATGACATTCCTCGGACACAGGTTATATTTAGCCTATTAGAGCGATTTATGTCGCCGGGCACAAATGGCAAAAAGGGTTGACGGACAATTGATCGTGAAACCGACAGCAGAAGGCTTGATGGCCTCGGTGCAGGCCGCGGGAAAAGGTGCGGGACCTGCGCCGGTTCACCTGTGGAACCCACCGTTTTGTGGCGATCTGGACATGCAGATCAAACGCGACGGGACATGGTTTTACCAAGGCACGCCGATTGGTCGACCCGGGCTCGTGAAGCTGTTTTCCAACATTCTGAAGCTGGAAGGCGGCAAATACTACCTCGTCACCCCAGTAGAGAAGGTGGGAATCACCGTCGAGGACGCGCCGTTTGTGGCGGTGGATTTCGAGGTTTCGGGCAAGGCAGAGGCGCAGAGCCTTCGGTTTGAAACACAAGTGGGAGACAAGGTGACTGCCGGGCCAGATCATCCGATCCGGGTGGTGCGCGACAAGGCGACGGGGGAGCCGTCGCCCTATGTCATGGTGCGGGCGGGGCTGGAGGCGTTGATCGACCGCAAATCCTTTTACCGGCTGGTGGAATTGGGCGTGCACAGGCCGCATGCGGGTGAGAATTGGTTCGGGCTGTGGTCTGGCGGGCAGTTTTTTCCCATCATCCCATCGGCAGCGCTGACCTGACCCGCGCGGGGGCTTTCCGCCCCCCTGGCCTTGCGGCCATTCACCCCGAAGGTATTTTCGCCAAGATGAAATGGGGCGTGGGCTGAATGATCAGCGGTTTGCTGCGTGGGCGTATGGCGGCGTCGCAGCGCTTTTGCCAAAAAGCGCTGCCCGGCCCAACCTTGAGGCGTTTTTTGCCGCAGGCAAAAGGCAACGAATGGCGGGAGTGGCCCGGTTCTGGTGCATTGGCGTTAAATTGCGCCCTGCCCTTGCCGCGCCCGCCCGGATCGCTATCATACGCGCAACGAATTCCTTCGAAGAAAGACCGCACCATGACCGCACCTGCGCCCGAAACCAAAATCGTTTCGCAATGGAAAATCGCCTGTGATGGCGATGGGCCTGGGCTGGGGCATCCGCGGGTCTGGCTGACCATCCCGGAAGACAAGGGTTTTGTCGAATGCGGCTATTGCGATCGTCGCTATATCCATGAAAGTGCAGCAGACAAGGTCAAGTGATCCGCGCCTTTCGACTGAGTGCCTGGACCGTTCTGGTGGTTTTCACCGCCGTGTTTTTCTATATCGCGGCGGGGTTGATCGGGGCTGTGCTGATCGTGCCCGGTGCGCCTGTCACCGAGCAGACAGATCACCGGATCGGCCTTATTTCGGGGCCCATTCACTATGACTTTTTGCTGCCATTGACCCCGCGCTTGCGGCAAGGGTTGGAATTTGCCCGCGCAAGTGGCGTTCCGGTCGATGATCCTGCTGCGGAATGGCTGATTGTCGGCTGGGGCGCGCGGGGGTTCTACACCTCCACCGCGACGCTTGCTGATATGGAACTGCCGATCCTGTGGCGTGCGGCGGTGGGGGACGATGCGGTGATGCGGCTCGATCTTGCCGGGCGGATCGAGAACTATGACGGAATCGACCTTGTCGCCTTGACCAAACCTGAAGCAGAGCGGCTGGAAGATGTGATCCTGACCTATATTGCCGACCCCAACGCCCTGCCGCTGCCCGGTTTCACCTTGACCGATGCTTTCTTTCCCGCCAAAGGCCATTTCAACCTGATCGCCACCTGCAACGCATGGGTCGGCGCGGTGATGCGTGCCGCGCGTCTGCCTTTCGGTCGCTGGACGCCCTTCCCCCAGTCCATCCGTCTGTCGCTGTATTGGAGCGGGCTTTCCGCGCGCGGCTAGGGCC
Source organism: Pseudorhodobacter sp. E13 (assembly GCF_003991405.1). Classification (GTDB taxonomy): domain Bacteria; phylum Pseudomonadota; class Alphaproteobacteria; order Rhodobacterales; family Rhodobacteraceae; genus Pseudorhodobacter. Next base: position 103,454 of record NZ_RPEN01000156.1, on the reverse strand, counting down.
TGAGCGGTGCAAAGCCCGGTAGACCCCCGCGCCCGTCCATGGCAAGTATGGCAAAACGCGGGGAGCATTGGATATGAGCGAGACATTCGGCAAGGGCCATCATCTGCATCTGATCGACGGATCGGCCTATATCTTCCGCGCCTATCACGCGCTGCCGCCGCTGACGCGCAAATCCGATGGCTTGCCCGTTGGGGCCGTTGCCGGGTTCTGCAACATCCTGTTCCGCTATCTGGAAGGCAACAAGACAGGCGATGCGCCCACGCATGTGGCGGTGATCTTTGACCATTCCTCCAAGACCTTCCGCAATGACATCTACCCCGAATACAAGGCCAACCGCCCCGACCTGCCCGAAGACCTGCGCCCGCAATTCCCGCTGACGCGCGAGGCGACCCGCGCCTTCAACATCGCCTGCATCGAAACCGAAGGCTATGAGGCCGATGACATCATCGCGTCCTTGTCCTGCAAGGCGCGCGATGCGGGTGGGCAAGTGACCATCATTTCATCCGACAAGGACCTGATGCAATTGGTGGGCGATGGTGTCGCCATGCTTGACCCGATGAAGAACAAGCTGATCGGCCCGGATGAGGTGTTTGAAAAATTCGGCGTTGCCCCGAATCGCGTGGTCGATGTGCAATCGCTGGCAGGCGATTCCGTCGATAACGTGCCGGGCGCGCCGGGCATCGGCATCAAGACCGCAGCACTTCTGATTCAGGAATACGGCGATCTGGAAACCCTGCTGGAACGGGCTGGCGAGATCAAGCAACCCAAGCGCCGCGAAAGCCTGCAAAACAATGCCGACCAGATCCGCATCTCCAAACGCCTAGTGCAACTGGATTGCGACACCCCCTTGGATTTCACGCTGGAAAGCCTTGAGGTGCGCATGCCGGAAGCCGATGCGCTTCTGGGGTTCCTCAACCAGATGGAATTCCGCACCCTGACCAAGCGTGTCGCCGACAGCCTGAAGGTCGAGGCCCCGGTTGCCCCAACCGTGGCAGCCGACACAGCAGAGGCCGCAACCGCCCCCGCCCTGCCCTTTGATCACGCCAAATACGAAAATGTCAGCACCGAGGCCGCGCTGCAAACATGGATCGACCGGATTTATGCGCGCGGCTATGTGGCCATTGATACCGAAACCACCAGCCTTGACGAAATGCGCGCCGAACTGGTGGGCATCTCGCTTTGCGTGGAACCGGGACAGGCCTGCTATATCCCCTTGGGCCATAAACAAGGCGGCGGCGATCTGTTCGGGTCGACCGATTTGATGGAAGGGCAACTACCGCTGGCCCGCGCTTTGGACATGCTGCGCCCGATGCTGGAGGATGCGAGCATCCTGAAAATCGGCCAGAACATGAAATATGACGCAAAAATCTTTGCGCTTCAGGGCATTGCCGTGGCCCCGATTGATGACACGATGCTGATGTCCTCGGCGCTGTTTGCGGGGCTGCACAATCACGGCATGGACACATTGGCCGATACCTATCTTGGCCACACGCCGATCCCGATCAAATCGCTGCTGGGGGCAGGCAAAAGCCAGATCACCTTTGACCGCGTCCCCGTCGATGAGGCGGTGAAATACGCCGCCGAAGATGCCGATATCACCCTGCGCCTGTGGCAATTGTTCAAACCGCAACTGCACAGCAAACAGGTCACCACCGTCTATGAAACGTTGGAACGGCCCCTCGTCCCGGTGCTGGCAGAAATGGAAATGGCGGGCATTCAGGTAGACCGCGATACGCTGTCGCGCATGTCCAACGCATTCGCGCAGAAAATGGCAGGGCTGGAGGATGAGATTCAGCAAATGGCGGGCCGCCCGTTCAACGTCGGCTCCCCCAAGCAACTGGGCGAGATCTTGTTTGACGAAATGGGCCTGCCGGGGGGCAACAAAGGCAAAACCGGGGCCTATGCGACCGGCGCCGATGTGTTGGAGGATCTGGCAACCGAACATAAACTGCCGGGCCTCGTGCTGGATTGGCGGCAGCTTTCCAAGCTGAAATCCACCTATACCGATGCGCTGCAAACCCATATCAACCCCGATACCGGGCGGGTGCATACGTCCTATTCCCTCGTCGGGGCCGTGACGGGGCGCTTGTCCTCAACCGATCCGAACCTGCAAAACATCCCTGTCCGAACAGATGAAGGCCGCCGCATCCGCGAGGCTTTCGTGGCCCCCAAGGGCCGGGTGATCGTCAGCCTCGATTACAGCCAGATCGAACTGCGTATTCTGGCCCATATCGCCGATATTCCCGCGCTGAAACAGGCGTTTAAAGATGGCATCGACATTCACGCCATGACCGCGTCCGAGATGTTCGGCGTGCCGGTAGAAGGCATGGACCCGATGGTCCGCCGCCAGGCCAAAGCGATCAATTTCGGCGTGATCTATGGCATCTCGGGCTTTGGCCTAGCCCGCAACCTGCGCATCCCAAGGGCCGAGGCGCAGGGCTTCATTGATCGCTATTTTGAACGCTTCCCCGGCATCCGCGAATATATGGATGCGACCGTGCAATTCGCCAAGGACAAGGGCTATGTGCAAACCCTGTTCGGCCGCAAAATCCACACACCCGAAATCAATGCCAAAGGCCCAGCGGCAGGCTTTGCCAAACGCGCCGCCATCAACGCCCCGATCCAAGGCACCGCCGCCGATATCATCCGCCGCGCCATGGTGCGTATGCCGGCGGCGATCGGCGATCTCGATGCCAAAATGCTGCTGCAAGTGCATGACGAATTGCTGTTCGAAGTGGCGACAGATGCCGTCGACCCGCTGATCACCGCCGCCCGCGACATCATGGAAGGCGCGGCCCACCCCGCAGTCCACCTCTCCGTCCCGATCACGGTGGACGCAGGTCAAGGTGCCAACTGGGCAGAGGCACATTGATCGACACCTATGCCGCACTCAAAGCCCTTGCGCTTGCGCTGAACCTGCCAGAAGTGACCGATACCACCGCATGGGGCCATCCCTGCCTCAAGGCGCATGGCAAAATGTGGTGCTGGTGGTCACCCTATGCCGATGCCGCCGTGTTCAAATGTGCCAAGGAAGAACGCGAACACCTGCTTGCCACAGACCCGCAAACCTTCCTTCTCCACCCCCATTACGCGCCCCATAACCTCATCCTCGTCCGCGCGGGCTTTATCGACGAAGGCTGGGCCCGCGCCCGCCTGACGCAACACTGGCGCGATGCCGCCCCCAAACGCTGGTTGAAAGCCTGGGACGCCGCCCAAAGCTGATCCCCCTCATCTATTCAAAAATATCCCCGTGCGGAGCACGCCCCGCGCCGGCGAGGCGCAAACCAATTCAGTGGCGCGCCAGCGCCTCCTTTTGGCAAGCCGGTCACCCTCGATCGACGCGCAGCTGATAGCAATTGTTGCTGGCCGAGCCGACATGCACAAAGGCCACGCGCGGGTCTGACAGTTTTGCCGCTGCGACGGCAGGAATATCGGCAAGGGCCACCACCCCGCCGGTGCCATAAAGGATACGCTCCTCAGCACTGTATCCGCGCAAGATATAGCCGGGCGAGGCAAGGATTTCCGGCATCTCGGCCCCGCCGCCCGGTTCACATGCATCCGCACACAGAAAAATCGGGCCAAGTTCGGCATAGGGTTGGACGCTGGCGAAAGGGCGATGCGCAAGAACCAGCATTTCTGCCCCATCCGGGATCATCTTCAAACAATGGCGGCAGGGGTTGCTTCCGCCTTGCGCAATCTGGCGCTCGGGTGTCTGCCCGTTGGCATCTGGCCCGCCCGCCTGATAGGCGCGCACGGTTTTGGTTGGGATCGGGGTGAAACGAAGGGTCATCATTGGCTCCTGTGACATGTATCACCGAAGCCTAAGATGCACAGGCCATGACCTGCGACCCGTTTCCTGCGCAAACAGAAGTATGAAGCACGCCGCGTTCAGATACATTCACCAAAACCGGGCAGGTGCGTATCCTCTAACGGCTGACCATGCGCCCCATCGGGCGACCGCCCAGGATATGAAGGTGGTAATGCGGCACCTCTTGCACGCCATGCGCGCCCGCATTGGTGATCGCCCGGAACCCTTCGCCTGCTTCCAGCGAAACCCCCATCTGCGCACAAACCTGCGCCGCTGCGCGGTGAAAATCCACGATCTCGGCATCCGAGGCCGCAGCGGCAAAGTGATCAAAGCTCACATAGGGCCCTTTCGGGATGACCAGCACATGCACCGGGGCCGAAGGGTTGATATCGTGAAAGGCCAGAGTATGCGCCGTTTCCAGCACGGTCTTGTTGGGAATTTCTCCGCGCAGGATACGGGCAAAGATGTTCTGGTCGTCGTAGCTATAGGCCATGGCTCAATCCACAAAAAGATAGTTGGTTTCCGCGATGTCGCGCGCTTTCTCAATGCTGATATCAAGGAATTCCGCCAAAGCCACGGCATTTTCCTCGGTCGAGGCGGCCTCTCGCATCCGCATCAACCCGGCAAAATCGGCATCCCTGATCTTGTCGCTTTCGAATTTCACATCATAGCGGATGGTCGGCAACAGCCGGTCGATCACTTCTTGCGGTGTGCGGTCCCCCGCAAGGCCAACCCGCCGGGCGTGGCCGACCAGATAGTCATCGCTGAAGGAACACTCCACCTCCAGCAGCCGCACGGTTGATTTATCGGCCGCAAAATCCTGCATCAGATCCACATTCGCAGGATCAATACAGACGATCAGCGTATCCTTGCCCCAGAAATCAAACAGCATCCGCACCAGCGCCCGCCGATGCCGCGTGCGCTTTTCCAGCGTCGATTGAATCCCCCCCAAATCAGGCAAAGGGGTGGAAGCCTCGTTGAACAGATAGTCAACCGTCGGTAACCCCGTCACATCGCGGATCCGCTGCGCCAAGCGCTTGGCCACATGCCATTTCTTGCAGATTACCATCAGCAGCGTCCGCTCTCGGCCCAGGCTGCTTTCGGTTTCCCAGAAGCGTGGCGCAAAGCGGCGGCCAATCCGGCCCCGCCCGGTCAGAAACTGAAACAGGCTGCGTCCCTCATTGGAAATCGGAAACCGCACGCCTTCGGCCGCATAAAGCTGGCCCAACCGCTCTTTCAACTCCGCCGCATCGGGCGAGATTTTGCGCGCGAACAGGTAGTCCTGGCTCAGCAAAAGATCATAGTTGTCGTTATAGAACGTCACCGGCATCCCGTAATCGGTGAACATCAGGAAGGTCAGCGTGCGCGTACGGATCTCATGCTCTGGCACCAGATGGCGCACGAGGGTCTGAAAGAAGGTCTCATCCGGAATCCAGGTCGTGCGGAAAAACCGCATCACATCCCGGCGGCTGTCACAAAACTCCAGCACCGCCTCAATCGTGCGGCGGCGCAGGCACCACCATTGGCTGCCGATCTGAATTTGCAGATCCGCCGGCACCCGGCGTTGCAGCCCTAACCATTCCTGCGCCTTCATGGAACTGTAGAACAGCGATTTATGCATGCGCTCATTGAACCAGTGGCGATAGATCAGCCGCTCTTCCTTGATCCCGGTCTTGATCCAGTCGGATTTGAAGAAATCGAAACTTTCGATATAGTCGACCTCGTCGCGATCCAGAAAATCATGCGCATATTCCGCCGATTTGATCGGCATGCAATCGCCCGACAGCATGTAAAAATGCGTGGCCCTTGGAAAGGCCTCCACCGCGGCGCGCACGGCCAGCAAGGTGGCGGCAACAAGGCTCCATTCCCCCCAGCCGCATTTCAGCCGCTTGCGGGCAAAGGTAACAGATGGCACATCGGCCAGCGCCGACCTGATCTTGTCAAAATCGCTGTTGCGGGCCCGCGCGTCGAAATGGATGGCAACATAGTCCCCCCCCTCGGTCAGCCGCTTTGCCTGCGCAATGATCCCTTCCGGGTCCTTGTGGCACAAAAGAATATAGGCGATTTTTGCCATTTTCGAAACTCTCAGCCCTTTTTTGGGTCATTGTTTCCCTAAATAGCTTTATCGGTCATTGAAAAGACAGAGTTTCTTTGCTTTTTTGCTGTGAAAACGTCCCGAACTCCCGTTACACCGGGTCAAGGGCAATGGAGGCAGAGTTTTATGGGTTTTCCCGGTACCTGGATGACGGAAAGTGAAAGCGTCATCTATCGCGTTGTTCCGAAATGTGCATGTTCGACCATTGGTCAGATCATGTTCTACTCTGACCATGGGCGTTTTTTCGACGGCGACATTCATGATTCGACCGATGGCCTGCACAAATGGGCGCAAGAGGTCAGCCAACCGCTGATCGAACGCAACGTAAAGGCACAGCGCACCTATGCCTTCACCTGCGTGCGCAACCCCTACACCCGCATCCTCAGCTCTTTCTTCGACAAGATTTGCGGCATCCAACGCAATGGCAAACGCTATCGCGGCAATCTGGTGCCTCTTTTGGTGCAGAAATATGGGATCGAGGTCGGCGGCGATGATGGCAAGGCCGAGTTTGACCAGATCCAAAGCTTCCGCCGCTTTTTGCTCTTTGCGCGCGATACCATCCGCTGGCGCAAACCCATGGACCCCGATATCCATTGGTCGGCAATGTCGGGCCATGTCTCGACCTATATCGCCAATGGCGGGCGCTATGACAAAATCTTCTTCACCGAGCGGTTCAACGACGGCATGAAAGACGTGCTCGACAACATCAAATCGCCGCATAAGGTCGATCTGGCCAAGATCCCCAAATTCAACGAAAGCGAAGGCCACGGCCCCAAACGCGCCCACCCGGTTGAGGATTACTTTGACGATCTGTCAAAACATCTGGTCTGGGAAATCTACAAGCGCGATTTCCAGTTGTTCAAATATGATTTCGACAATCCGGGCAACAAGATGCCGATTGGCGAGATTGATCTGGATGAGGTTCACGCCAAACTGGGGGATTGAGGGTGCAGCGCCTCGTCGCTTGGCTGAAAGAGCATGCCTCCATCGGCCCTCTGCTGCTGTTGGGCCTGCTCTCGGCCAGTCTCCTGGCCTTTCTTGGCCTGCTGGATGAGGTGCGCGAAGGCGAAACCGAAGCCTTCGACACGGCGATCCTTCTGGCCCTGCGCACAGCAGATAACGCCCCCATAGGCCCGCCCGTGCTGCAAGAAATCATGCGCGATGTCACAGCCCTCGGCGGCATCATCGTGCTGACGCTGATCACGCTTTTGGTGGCGGGCTTTCTGTTTCTGAAACGCGATGGCGGCACGGCGCTGTTTCTGCTGCTCTCGGTTGGCAGTGGCATCCTTGCCAGCAGCCTCGCCAAGGCCCTCATCGACCGTCCGCGCCCCGATCTGGTGCCGCATGGCTCTTATGTCAGCACAGCCAGCTTTCCCAGCGGCCATTCGATGATGGCAACGCTGGTCTTTCTGACGCTTGCAATCGTCATTGCCCGTGGACAAAGCCGCCGCAGGGTCAAAGCCTATGTGATCCTTACCGCCATTGGCCTTGCCTTGGGCGTAGGAATCAGCCGGGTCTATCTGGGCGTGCATTGGCCCACAGATGTGCTGGCCGGCTGGGCGCTGGGCAGCGGCTGGGCCCTTGGCAGTTGGGCCTTGGCCGAGGCATTGGAACGCGCGCGCCTCCTGCCGCAAGACGAAGGCCAATGACCCTCTTGCCCCGCTTCATCTTGGCAAAAATACCTGATCCCGCCCCCGACACGGGCGCCGCCGCCCCCAATCCAGCACCGCCGCCGCAACACATGGCAATGGCGCGGGGAGAGGGCCCCAGCGGGGCTTGATCCCCGCGCCCCCTCCCTGCCCGTTCAGATCACGCCATGCTGGGCGAACAGGGCCTTCAAATCCGCCTCCGGCCGCGCGCCGATATGGCTGATCACCTCAGAGGCCGCGATATTGCCCATCCGGGCCGCTGTTTCCAGATCATGCCCATTGGTGATTGCCCACAGGAAGGCGCCCGCAAACAAATCCCCTGCCCCGGTCGCATCCACAATCTGGGTCGGCACCGCAGGCACATGCCAATGCTGCCCACCCGACAGAATATGCGCGCCATTGGCCCCATCGGTGCAGGCCACAATCGCCACATCCTTGGCCGCGGCTTGCAAGGCTGCGTCATAATCCTCGGTCTGATACATCGACAGGATTTCCGAACGGTTCGCGAACAGCAGGTCCACATCCTCGGTGATCATCTTGCGGAACGCGTCGCGGTGCCGCTCCACACAAAACGCATCCGACAGCGTGATCGACACGCGCCCGCCCGCCCCATTGCAAGCCGCAATCGCCTTGGCAAAGGCCTGATGGCTTTCCGGCCCGTCAAAACGATAGCCTTCCAGATAGATCCATTCCGCCTGCGCCATCTGCGACTCGTCAATATCCTCGGGCGTCAGAAACTCCGTCACGCCCAGATAGGTGTTCATCGACCGCTCCCCATCCGGCGTGACCAGCACGATGCAACGCCCGGTTTCCTGCGCCTCATCCTTGGGGGCCAGCCGGGTTTCATACACAGCACCCTGCGCGCGCAAATCATGGGCGAAAATCGCGCCAAGCTGGTCATTCTTGACCTTACCAACATAGGCGGTGCGTCCGCCCAGATGCGCGACCCCGGCAATCGTATTGGCCGCCGACCCGCCCGAGATTTCCTTGGCAGGCCCGATGCGGGCATAAAGATCCACCGCACGGTCCATATCAATCAACTGCATGATGCCTTTGCCGATGCCGTTCTCCGCCAGAAAGGCGTCATCGGCATGGGCCAACACATCCACCATCGCATTGCCGATGCCGACCACCTGAAACTTTTTCATATCGTTTTATCCTCATAAGGGCAGAGATCGCGGATCGGGCAGATGCCGCATTTGGGTTTGCGCGCGACACAGATATACCGTCCGTGCAGGATTAACCAGTGATGCGCATGCTGCTGAAACGGCGCGGGAATATGATCCTCTATCGCGCGCTCCACCGCGTCGACATCTCGGCCGGGGCAAATGCCCGTGCGGTTGCCGATGCGAAAGATATGGGTATCCACCGCCTGCGCGGGCATGTGGAACCACATGTTCAGCACCACATTCGCCGTCTTACGCCCGACACCGGGCAAGGATTGCAGAGCCGCGCGGCTGCTGGGCACGTCGCCGCCATAGTCAGCCACCAGAATCTCGGCCATTTTCATCACATTCTTGGCCTTGTTGCGAAAAAGGCCTATGGTCTTGATGGCTTCGGTCAGCGCCTCCAGCCCCAGATCCAGCATCTTTTGCGGCGTATCCACGCGGGCAAACAACGGGCGCGTGGCCTTGTTTACCCCGGCATCGGTTGCTTGCGCCGACAGGGCCACCGCCACCAAAAGCGTATAGGCATTGGTGTGAAACAACTCCCCCTTCGGTTCCGGCTCTATCGCCTGAAACCGGGTGAAAATCTCTGTCAGCGTTTGATAATCAAGTTGCTTTGCCATGCAGCCCCCTATGCCGAAAATGCCCGCCTGCCGCAAGCGCCCGGCGGGGGATTTGCGCAGGAAACGGGTCGCGCGCACCGCAGCCCGCCGCTAAGCTGGCATGGCGAAAGGGGGTGCCTATGCCAAGCGATCTGAACGACAGCTATCATTTTCACGTCATGCGCCGCGCGATTGAGGCGATCGACACCCAGAAAGCACCGCTACAACTGGACGCGCTAGCCGCCCAGATGGGCATGAGCGCCGCCCATTTCCAACGTCTGTTTTCGCAATGGGTCGGGGTGTCGCCCAAACGCTACCAGCAATATCTGACGCTGGATCACGCCCGCCGCTTGCTGGCCGAACGCTTCACCGTGCTGGATACGACGCTGGCCACCAACCTATCGGGCACGGGCCGCCTGCATGATCTGTTCCTGCGCTGGGAAGCCATGAGCCCCGGCGACTATGCGCTCGGCGGCGCGGGCCTGCGCATTTTCTGGGGCTGGTTTGAAAGCCCCTTTGGCCCAGCCTTGGTGATGGGCACCGAAAGAGGCATCTGCGGCATCGGCTTTGCCGCCGAAACCACGAGCGAGGCCACGATGGAAGACCTTATCGCCCGATGGCCCAACGCCGACTTCGTGGAAGACCCGATGATGTTGCGGCCATGGGTGCTGACGGCCTTTGGTGCCCGCGAAACGCCGGAAAAGACGCCGGTTTTCATGATCGGCGCCCCGTTTCAGATCAAGGTCTGGGAGGCGCTGATGCGTATTCCATCGGGCCATGTCACCACCTATTCCGAAATTGCGAATGCTATCGGCCACCCCCGCGCGGTGCGGGCGGTGGGCACGGCCGTGGGGCGCAACCCGGTCAGTTGGCTGATCCCCTGCCACCGCGCCTTGCGCAAATCGGGGGCTTTGGGGGGCTATCATTGGGGCCTGCCGGTCAAACGCGCGCTGTTGGCTTGGGAAGGGGCGCGGGCCGATCACGAAACCGCCGCTGCTTTGCGCTGATTGGCCATTTTCCGCCGAAGCCTGCAGGGAACCCGATGCAGACTTAGGCGTTACCGTGTATGAAGAGGCCAGCGCCCACGATAAGGGCCAAGCAATGAGGCTGTGAGACAATGATGAAAAAAACCGTGTTGATGATGACGCTGGGCGCGATGACGCTGGCAGGCTGCGTGGCCCCGATTGCGCCCACAACCGAAGAGAACCGCCGCGCGCGCACCGGTGCCGTCACCGGCGCACTGATCGGGGGTGCCATCGGCGCAACCAGCAATGGCGATGACAAGCTGGCGAAAACCGCTGTCGGCGCTGTGCTTGGCGGCATTGTCGGCGGAGCCATCGGCTCGGCGCTGGATGCGCAAGCCGCTGAATTGCGCAATTCCATCGGCAATGACCGCGTCAGCGTCACCAACACCGGGTCGGAATTGATCGTGAACCTGCCGCAGGATATTCTGTTCGCGACCGACAGCGCCACCCTGCGCGGCGATCTGACCCAAGACCTGCGGGCCGTGGCGCGCAGCTTGCTGAATTATCCCAACACCACGGTGCAGGTGATCGGCCATACCGATAACACCGGCTCGGCGGCCTATAACCAAGACCTGTCGCAGCGCCGTGCGGGGGCGGTTTCGTCTGTCCTGCAAGCCAATGGGGTGCCCGGCGGCCGTATCGTCGCCTTTGGCCGGGGCGAAGACCAGCCCATCGCCTCGAACCTGAGCGAGGCGGGCCGTGCGCAGAACCGCCGCGTGGAAATCATTATCCGCCCGAACTAAGGCGATCAATGACCGATCAGGACAAGGGCGGGTTTTCCCGCCCTTTTCTTTTGCGCGGATAGGTCGGGCCATCCGCGCCACAAATTCCCCGAACCCCATTGAGGCGCGCGGCTTTTGGTCATAGAATTTGACCAATACCGGAAGGAGCACCCGATGCCATTTGAACCCATCCACGCCGAAAAGCTGTCCTCTGCCGTGGTGCGCCAGATCGAACAATTGATCTTGCGCGGGATTTTGCGCCCCGGTGAACGCCTGCCGTCAGAACGGGAACTTTCCGAGCGTATGGGCGTATCGCGCCCCAGCCTGCGGGATGCCATCGCCGAACTGCACACCCGTGGGCTGCTGGACAGCCGCCCCGGCTCTGGCATCTTCGTGGCCGAGGTGCTGGGCTCTGCCTTCTCGGATGCGCTGATCAAGCTGTTTGCCGAGCATGAGGAAGCGGTGTTCGACTACCTTGCCTTTCGCCGCGATATGGAAGGGCTGGCCGCCGAGCGTGCGGCCCGGCTTGCATCGGATACCGATTTGAAAGTGATCGCCGCCACCTTTGCCAAGATGGAAGCCGCGCATAGCAAACGCTCCTCGCCCGATGAGGCGGAACTGGACGCCGCCTTCCACATGGCGATCATCGAGGCCAGTCACAATGTGATCATGCTGCATATGATGCGGTCGATGTATGATCTGCTGAAACATGGGGTGTTCTATAACCGCCAGATGATGTTTCGGAACAAGACCACACGGGCCATGCTGCTGGATCAACACCGCGGGATCAATGATGCGCTGCAACGGCGTGACCCGGAAGGCGCGCGCGCGGCGGTCAACACCCATCTGAATTTTGTTGAGGCGGCACTTGCCGACCAGTTGAAGGCCGAAAAACACGAAGCCATTGCCCGGCAACGCTATGAGCACGAGGTGTCGCGTTAAGACTGCCAGAAGCGCAAGTAACAAAAAACCCGGCCCAAAGGCCGGGTTTTTCACAAATCGGGGCTTTCAGCCCGTCAGTGCATCTTGGCACCGACCTGCTTGATCGCCGCATCAATAGAGGCCGAAGCCGCTTCGGCAGTGACCTGCTTTGCCAGAACATCGCCTGCCGCTGCAACCGCAACCGCAACCGCCTGCTCGCGCACAGCCCGCACTGCATCCGCTTCTGCCGATGCAATCCGTTCTTCAGCCGCAGCAACACGACGCGCGATGGAATTGGCCAGATCTACCTTGGCCTGTTCCGCCGCAGCGACCGCATCATCCTTGGCCGAGGCCACGATGCGCGTTGCCTGTTCCTGCACTTCTTTCTTCTTACGCTCATAGCTGGCCAGAATGGCCTTTGCTTCTTCGCGCAAGGCGCGGGCTTCATCCAGATCAGCCTTGATCTGTGCCGCACGCGCATCCAAAAGCCCTGTCACCTTTGCCGGGACGCCGAATTTCAGCAGCACGGCGATGAACAGGATAAAGGCGATCAACACGATGAAATTCGTGTTGCCCAGCGAAAAGAACGGGCCCGTTGCAGCCAAAGCCGGGGTTGCAACAGTGCTTGTCAAAAGGATCAGCTTTTTCATGGCGTTACCCTTTCATCCGCGCAGTTACAGCAGCGGTGATCGACCGGGCATCGGCCTTGCCACCCAGAACCGACACCAATTCCTTGGCCGTATCCTTGGCAACTTCGGTCACGCTTTCCAGCGCGCCTGCCCGAATTTCCGCGATCCGCTGTTCGGAAACAGCCGCCTTGGCTTCGATGTCGGCATCTGCTTTGGCAGTGGCTTTGGCCAGATCGGCCTCAATCTCTGCTTTTGCGGCTGCGACGATCTTGGCCGCCTCTGCCCGCGCCGTTGCCAGCGCTTCGTTATAGGCGGCTTCCGCTTCGGTTGCTTTCAGTTTCAGCTCTTCGGCAGCAGCCAGATCATTGGTGATCGTGCCACGGCGTTCAGCCAGAACCGCCCCGATCCGGGGCACAGCAACACGGGTCACGATCAGATAGATCGCAACCAGCGTGACCAAAAGCCAGAAAATCTGGTTCGGCCAGGTCGAAATATCAAGCTGCGGCATGCCAACGGCTTCACCAGCACCGTGGGCCCCTGCGGCAGCGTCATGCGCTTCAGTCGCCATGTCGTTTCTCCAGCATCCTCAAGACTTGGCCGGACAGGAATAGCCCGCCCGGCCGAAATGTCAGAAAGCGTGGATCAGACCGCAAACATCAACAGCAGAGCGATCAGGAACGAGAAGATCCCCAGCGCTTCGGCAAATGCGATGCCAACGAAGAGGTTTGCCGTCTGGCTTGCTGCTGCCGAAGGGTTGCGCAGCGCGCCTGCAAGGAAGTTCCCTGCAATGTTGCCCACACCGATACCAGCACCGCCAAGACCGAAAGCGGCCAGACCTGCACCGATGTATTTACCCATTTCTGCGATATCGCCTTCCATAGCTTTTGCTCCTTATGGAATTGTAGATTGGTTGGTTGGATTGATGACCTTAGTGATGCGCGCCGCCGACAGCGTCCCGCAGATACACACAGGTCAGGATGGTAAAGACGTAGGCCTGCACGCAAGCCACCAGCAGTTCCAGCGCATAAATCGCCGTTACCGCGCCGACAATGACAGGCGACGCAACAGCCAGTGTCGCAAAGCCTGCAATAACCTTGATCACCGCGTGGCCTGCCATCAGGTTCCCCGCCAAACGAATGGAATGGGACACAGGGCGCACGAAGTAAGAAATCACCTCGATCACCGCAAGGATCGGGCGAATGACCAGCGGTGCAGAGCTGACCCAGAACATGCTGAGAAAGCCGATGCCATTCTTGACAAAGCCCAGAACCGTCACACCGACAAACACCAGCATCGCCAACGTCATCGTCACAGCCACATGGCTGGTGGTGGTGAAGGACATGGGCAACAGGCCCAGCAGGTTCGAAAACAGGATGAACAGGAACAGCGTCATGACATAGGGGAAGTATTTCACCCCATCATGCCCGGTCACTTCTTCCACCATGTTGTGAATGAAACCGTAAAGCAGTTCGGCAACCGACTGGCTGCGCGACGGCACGATCGCCCGACGACGGGTGCCCAGCATCAACAGCGCCGCAATCACCACCACAGCGATGGCCATCCACAACGTCACGTTGGTCACCGTATACCACGCGATATGGTCACCACCGAACAGCGGCTTCACGATGAATTGGTCCATCGGATGGATCTGGAAACCTGTGCTTGCGCCTTCAGACATCGTTGCCCTCGTGTTTGTCAGGACCATTGGTCCCGCTGGTTGTTCCGTCATGCTTCACGTTCATGGTCTGCGCGGTCCGCATCATGGTCCGCACCCCTGCCGCAAAGCCCAGCAACGCAAAGATCACAAGGAAGAGCGGCCGCGTATCGAACACAAAGTCCAACCCGAACCCGATCGACAATCCCAGCAACATGCCGGACACCAGCTCGATCACCATCCTCCAAGCCATCTCGCCTTGCGAAAATGCCTTGCCGTTCTCGGTTTTCGCCTTTTGCGGCTTCCCCTTCACCTGCGCCAAACGCGCCTCCAAGGCACGCAAACGATCCGGATCAGGCTCTTCCGACATGGTCAGACACCCCTTGAACAGTCGCTGCCTACCTACGCAGGCAGGCCCCCCGAGTCAAGCAAGCTTGCACGCCAAATTACTTCGCATAACTACATGTTTTAAACCGATATAAACAATCATGCGGCAAATTGGGTGCCGCCATGCTCTCACCAAAACGCCCAAAACGCGCCGTAAGGCTTATTCAACCATCTGGTTGACGATTGAACAGGCCCAAGGCAGAACAGCAACATGACCCACCCGCTTGACGCCACTTTCGCAGCTCTGGCAGACCCGACACGCCGCGCGATCCTGTCGATGCTGCTCGAAGATGATATGGCCGTCACCGATGTCGCTGCCCCTTTCAACATGTCCCTCGCCGCGATTTCCAAACACCTGCAAGTGCTGGCCGATGCCGGGTTGATCAGTCAGGAAAAACGCGGACGGGTAAAATGGTGCAAACTGGAACCCGATGCCCTGCGCGCAGCCTCGGTCTGGATGCAAGGCTTCGGTCAATTCGAACCCGTCAACCTCGACGCCTTCGAACGCTTCCTTGCCCTCGAACTGCCCGATACAGAGTCCTGAACCCCGCTTTCTTTTCGGCATAAGTATCCTCGGGGGGTCGCTTTTGCCGACAGGCAAAAGCGTTTGGGGGGCAGACAGCCCCCCTGCCCCGCCCGTTGGCCTGCGCTTTTCGATAAAGTTTTGGCAATCGACAGATGCGGCCCCAAATGCCGCCACATTTGCGCCCCGATTGCCGCCAATTCTGAACCGGTCAATACCGCAAAGGAACCCCCTCCATGACCACCGCTCGCGCCCTCATCACGGATCGTCGCCGCCGCGAAGCCCTTGCCGGGGATTGCTTCGACTATCGGCTGCTGCGGATGGATCGCAACCGCGTCGCGCAACTGCCGCTGTCGCTTTTGTTCAGAACGACACGGTCACGCCAGGCAGCTTGAGTTCCCCCATCAGGTCGCGCAATTCCTGCCGCGCGGCAAGGTTGGACATGTTCAACTGGTCCACCCCGGTGTCTTTCAGATCCAGCAGCGTCAATCCGCGCGGGAACAACTCGCGGAAAATCACCCGCTCGGAAAAGCCGGGGGCCACGCGAAAACCGATACGGCGGGCCAGATCGTCCAAGGCGGCACCGACCTTTTTCTTGTTATGCATCTGCTGGGCGCCCAGACGGTTGCGCACCACCAGCCAATCAATCGGCTTCAACCCGGCCTGCGCCCGCAACTGCCGCGCCTGCCAGACCATTTCCGAATAGATCGACGGCCCCGTCACCTTTCCGGTTTCCGCATCCACCCGCGCCAGCAGATCAAAGTCGATGAAACTGTCGTTCAAGGGCGTGATCAGCGTATCGGCAAGGCTATGGGCGACCTGGCTCAACCGGGTGTGGGAACCAGGGCAATCAATGATGATAAAATCCGACACCGCTTCCAGCGCTGTCACCGCCGCCGACAACCGCGCGTCATAGGGGTTTTCGCCGGCGGCCAGCGTTTCCGGCGCGATCTCGGGCAAGGTCCGGTAATCCGGCGTTGGCAGGTCCAGCCCCGCGCGCTCCAGATAGGCCAGCCGGTTCTCGATATAGCGGCCAAAGCTGCGCTGCCGCAGATCAAGGTCCAGCGCGCCAACCCGGTGCCCCATGCGTGCCAAAGCCGTGGCCACATGCATAGAGGTGGTGGACTTGCCAGAGCCACCCTTCTCATTCCCGACAACAATGATATGCGCCATGTAACGTCCCTGTTCCGTCCGCGTCATCCGTCAGATTGCCCTGACTTCGCCCAAAGGCAAAGCCAAGTCTGAACTCATCTGCGGGGGCTATGCTTTTGCGGTGATCTTTGCAAGAGTTTCGCGACCAACACCACGCCCGCAGCAAAGGCTTCGCCCTAAAGATGTATCGTTTTGCCAAGCATTTCGGCCTTCTGATCGCGATCATCGCACTGTGTCTGGGCGTTCAGGCGCTGGATGATTTCGTCGCAGACCGCAGCTATCCCAGCGCGTTGCGGCTGCCCTTTGCGCGTGCGCTCGGGCTTTTGCCGTTCTATCCGCAGATATTCCAGACCGGTGACACCGTTTTCCCCGGTCAGCGCCTGACCATGCTGATATCGCATGGATTTGCGCATGTGGGCTGGCTGCATGTCTGGGTGAATATGGCAATGCTGGCGGTGCTGGGCGCGCTGGTCATTCGCAGGGTCGGCACCTTGCGCTTTGCCCTGCTTTACTTTGGCTGCATGGCCCTTGCCGCTGTGGTCTATGGGATGATCACCGCACCGGAAAAGACCTTGCTGGGCGCGTCCGGGGGTATTCATGGTTTGGGCGGGGCGTTGTTCGTGTTGCTTTGGCTGGAGGGTCGGCCCCAGGTCCGGCCTTGGGTGCGGGCCCTTGGCCTGCTGGCGGCGCTGCTGGCCATCAACGCCTGGTTCTGGTGGCTGACCAATGGCCATTTTGCCTGGACCCTGCATCTGGCCGGATTTGCCGCCGGTATGGCGCTTGCCCTGCTGCTGCGCCCAGCCCCCAAACACCGCCCCCCTGAACAGCAAAACGCCGCCCCGAAGGACGGCGTTTCGTAACATAGATACGAAGCGAGGCTTAGAAGCCCAGACCTGCGTATTTGTTCTTGAACTTCGACACGCGACCGCCGGTATCCATCAGACGCGAGTTGCCGCCGGTCCAAGCCGGGTGTGCCAGCGGGTCGATGTCCAATGCCATCTGTTCGCCTTCTTTGCCCCAGGTGGTGCGGGTCTGAAACACGGTGCCGTCCGTCATCTTGACGTCGATCATGTGGTAGTCGGGGTGGATTCCATCTCTCATCGGTCCGCTCCTTATGCCTTGGGGGCTTTATAATTGCTGTCTTCCGAAATCCGGGCAGACTTTCCGCGACGATCGCGCAGGTAATACAGCTTGGCGCGACGCACGCGGCCACGACGCACAACTTCGATGCTGTCGATATTGGTGGAATAGAGCGGGAACACACGTTCCACGCCTTCACCGAAAGAAATCTTCCGAACGGTGAAAGAGGCAGCCAAGGTGGCACCCCCACGGCGAGAGATGCAAACGCCCTCGTAATTCTGAACACGGCTACGCGTGCCTTCGGTCACTTTGTAACCGACTTTGATCGTGTCGCCGGCTTTGAAGTCCGGGATGGTTTTGCCGAGGGCGGCGATCTGTTCCGCCTCGAGCTGTGCGATCAGGTTCATGCCTGGTCCTTTCGATTGCTCACGGTTTTCCCGCGATGGTGATGCTGCCCTATTGCTCTTGGTCTTCAACCGGGTCCCTACCATGCGATGCACAGTAAGCCCGCCAGAGATCAGGCCTGCGTTCCTTTGTCAGCCTTTCGGCCATGGCCTGCCGCCAGTCGGCGATTTTCCCGTGATGACCGGATTGAAGCACTTCCGGTATCTCAAGCCCGTTCCAAACGGCAGGTTTCGTAAACTGTGGAAACTCCAAAAGCCCATCCGAAAAGCTTTCCTCTTCGGTGGACGTCTGATTCCCAAGCACGCGCGGTATAAGCCGCACAGTGGCATCAAGCAAGGCCGTTGCGGCAATCTCGCCCCCGGTCAGGACAAAATCGCCCAAAGACACCTCTTCGATGCCATAGTGATGCAGCACTCGTTCATCCACACCTTCAAATCGGCCGCACAAAAGGGTCATTCCCTGCGCGTCTGCGAATCGCCGGGCCATCGCCTGATCCAAGGGTTTGCCGCGGGGCGACAGGTAAATCACTGGCCAATCGGCACGGCTGGCAGGGGTGCTGATGGCAGCCTCGTCCAATGCGGCGGCCACCACATCAGCGCGCAGCACCATGCCTGCCCCACCGCCTGCTGGCGTATCATCGACATTCTTGTGCTTGCCCAGCCCAAAGCGGCGCAGGTCGATGGTTTCCAGCGCCCAAAGCCCAAGGTCCAGCGCCTTGCCGGTCAACGACAGGCCAAGAACGCCGGGAAAGGCATCGGGAAACAGCGTGATCACCCGCGCCCGCCAAGCGCCTGCCACCTGCGGCGTTGCCATCAGGTCGCGTGGTTTCAGGCTGGCCTGCACCGAAATGCGGCCATGGGATTTAAGGGCGCGCGGAGCTTTCTCCGCCGAAGGGGGGTGCTGATCATCGGTCATGGGCTGCTTCATATCGCGGTCGCCGGGCAACGGAAAGGCCCTTGCGCCCGCCCGATCAGTCAGCAGGCCCCTGCGCGATCACCTCTGCCTCCAAGGCGGAAAGGTTGTCGGCGGCGGCAGGCAGGTCGGCGCGCAATTCCTCCAGAAAGCCCGGCGTCGGGCAATCTGGCCAGACATCAGGGTCTTGGCGCAACGCTGTCACCAACCGTTGCGCCATCCGCGCGACCAGTGCTGCATCCTGCCGCAGCGCCTGCAAGGCTTTGACAGGTGCGTCGCGCAGATCTGCCATCCGCTCCAGCGCGGCACCATCACTGGCCAAAAGCATCAACGCACGCTGGCTGGGCAGACTGGCCTCGCCGCTATTCACTTGTTCCAGCAAGACTTCAAACGTCATGGCTTCATCCACCAGCGCGCGAATGGCGTCCAGATGGCTTTCCAGTTCCGCCTCTGTCACGTCATCGGGCAAACCGTTCAGCGGCGCCAAAACCGCCTTGGCATAGGAAAAATCGCTGCCCACCGCCGTGCCCGTTTCAATCTGCGCCAAGGCGTCGGTCAGCACCGCGTCCATGTCCTGCGCCTTGCGCGGGTCCCAGATCAGACGGGCCAAGGGGATTGCCAGAAAGGAAATCCCGATAGGCAGCATCAAGGGAAAGGGCGGCAGACTGCCCAGCACGCCGCCGATGCCACGCCCGATGCCAAAACAGACCAGCACCAGCAAAAGCTGCACCGCCCCGCGCGCGGCAAAGGCAATCAAGGCTTCGGGGCGCTGCCAATCGGACAAGTTGCGCGGAAAATCTTGCGGGCGCATGATGACCAGCCACAGCATGAAGATGGCAGCAAACACCGGCACGACCGCCCAGCCATGCCCGCCCAGCCCAGCCAGCAGCGGGCCGAAATACAAAAGGGCTGTGGCCCCCATCATCAACCGCAAACGGTGAATCAATCTTCGTCTCCCGCAGCCCCGGCGTTAACCTTTAGCCGAGATGTGTGATTAGTCCAGCCCTTCGGGCGGGTCGACCACGATGCGCCCCGCGCTCAGGTCCACTGTTGGCACCGAGGCCATGGTGAAGGGCAACAAAAGCGATCCCGCAGCGCCGCCGATTTCCAGCAAATCCCCCGCGCCATGGTTATGCACGGCAATCACCTTGCCCAATAACACGCCCCCGGTATCGCGCGCCTCCAGCCCGATCAGATCGGCGTGGTAAAACTCATCATCCGGCAGGTTGGGCAGTTTATCGCGTGAGACGTAAAGGCTGGTGCCTTTCAGGGCATCGGCCTCTTCTTTGCTGGCAACACCCGATAGCCGCGCGCCCAAGCCCCCCGCAACCGGACGCGTCAGCGTGATGCTGAAACTGCGCGTGCCATCCTCGGTAAAAAGCGGGCCGTAATCGGCAATCGCTGTCGGTTCAGCGCAAAAGCTTTTCAGCCGCACCTCGCCCTTGACCCCGTAAGAGCCAGAGATCGCACCGACACAAAGCCGGTTTTCGGGGTCAGGCTTGGCCATTCAGCGACGCTCCACAAACAAGGCGGGATTGCGTTTTTCCCAGCCTGCGGTTTCCAATTCGGGGGTTTTCGTCTCGGCCTCGGGCCAGCCGACACAAAGATAGCCGATCAAGCGCCATTCGGCCGGAACGTCCAGATCACGCGCCAGTTGCACCGGGTCGATGATCGACACCCACCCAATGCCAAGGCCTTCGGCGCGGGCGGCCAACCAGAACAGCGTGATCGCCCCCACGACCGAATAGGCGCGGGTTTCGGGCATCGACCGCGCCCCAAGGCCAGAGCCTTTGGGCGTATCATCATCGCTGAACACGGCCAGTTGCACCGGCGCCTCGCGCATGCCCGACAGCTTTAGCCCGGCATAAAGCTGCGCCTTTTCAGACCCATAACCCGCCAGCGCCTCGGCATTCGCGGCCTCGTAATTGGCCAGTGCCGCCGCGCGCGCCGCGTCACTTTCCACCGAAATCACGCGCCAGGGTTCCGACAAGCCCACCGAAGGGGCCAATGAGAACGCAGAAAGGCAGCGGTCCAGAACCGCTGCCTCTACCGGATCGGTGCGAAAGCGGCGCACATCGCGCCGCCAGCGCATCAGATCGCGTAACTCGGCCTGAAAGGCCTTGTCATACTGGCCTTGCACGGGGCAAGTCGCCGATTATTCAGCGACAGCCGCAGCTTCTGCCGGGGCTGCTGCGCGGGCCGCTTTCTTTGCGGTCAGCTCAGCCATACGCTTGCCCGGAACAGCCGCTTTCGGGTTGTTGCGCACTTTCTTTTCGCGCACGCCAGCCGCTTCGAGGAAACGGGCGACACGGTCGGTCGGCTGTGCGCCTTGACCCAACCAATATTGCACGCGCTCCATGTTCATTTTCACGCGGTCCTCAGAGTCTTTGGCCAGCAGCGGGTTATAGGTGCCCAGCTTTTCCAGAAAGCGGCCATCGCGCGGCATACGGCTGTCGGTGGCGACGATGGAATAATGCGGGCGCTTCTTGGAACCACCACGGGCAAGACGGATTTTCATGGACATAGTGTAGTCTCCTTAGGGTTTGGTAGGGTGTGCCTTGGCGCACCATATTTGGATTTCGTGTGTTTGGTTATTTCTGAAGTTGTTCGTGATGCCTGATGACTTCGGAGATGATGAAGGTCAGGAATTTCTTGGCAAATTCGGGGTCGAGGTCGGCCTCTTTCGACAGCCATTCCAACCGCTCGATCTGGCGCGCTTCGCGGTGCGGGTCGCTGGGCGGCAGGTCATGTTCGGCTTTCAGCTTGCCCACGGCCTGCGTCTGCTTGAACCGTTCGGCCAGCGTATAGACCAAAATCGCATCCAGACGGTCGATGCTGTCGCGATGCTCTTTCAACAAAGCTGCGGCGCGGGTTGTATCTGTGCTCATGTTGCGCCCCCGCTCATTTCTTCTTCATCAGGCCAGACAGACCGGGGGGCAGGCCCATACCGCCGCCCATGCCCGGAAAGCCGCCGCGGCCCATGCCAAGCCCTTGCTTCATGCCGCGCGCCGCCTCTTCCATCTGTTCGGGCGTCATCTTTGACGGGTCTGGCATGCCTTTGCCGCCCATCATCTGCTTGATGGCCGCTTTCATCGCGCCACCTTTGCCCATCTTTTTCATCATATCGGCCATTTGCTTGTGCTGTTTCAGCAAACGGTTCAATTCCTGCACCTCAAGCCCTGCGCCAGCGGCGATCCGCTTTTTGCGGGACGCGGCCAACAGATCGGGGTTGGCGCGTTCTTTCTTGGTCATGGAATTGATCAACGCGATCTGGCGCTTCAGCATGGTATCGTCAAAACCAGCCGCCTCGGCCTGTTTCGCCATCTTGCCCATGCCCGGCATCATGCCCATCAGGCCCTGCATGCCGCCCATTTTCATCATCTGCTCAAGCTGACCCTTGAGGTCGTTCATGTTGAACAGACCCTTGGCAAAGCGCTTGGCCATCCGCTCGGCTTGCTCGGCCTCAAAGGTTTCCTGCGCCTTTTCGACAAGCGCGACGATGTCGCCCATGCCAAGGATGCGGCCCGCAACGCGCTCGGCCTCGAACGTTTCCAGCGCGTCCATCTTTTCGCCAAGACCGACGAAGCGGATGGGCTTGCCCGTAACCGCCCGCATCGACAGCGCCGCACCGCCGCGCCCGTCACCATCCATCCGGGTCAGAACGACACCGGAAATCCCGACCTTGCCGTCAAACTCGGTCGCCACATTCACGGCATCTTGCCCGGTCAGACCATCGACGACCAACATGGTTTCGCGCGGCTGGGCGATATCGCGCACCGCCTGCACTTCATCCATCAGCGCCTGATCAATGTGCAAACGGCCTGCGGTATCGAGGAACAGCACATCATAGCCGCCCATCGCGGCTTGGGTCTTGGCGCGCTTGGCAATCTCGGGCGCAGATTGGCCCTTGACGATGGGCAGGCTGTCAACGCCGACTTGACCCGCCAAAATCGCCAACTGCTCCATCGCCGCCGGGCGGTTGGTATCAAGCGAGGCGAGCAGCACCCGCTTGCCCATCCGGTCCTTCAGGCGCTTGGCCAGCTTGGCGGTGGTGGTGGTTTTACCCGAGCCTTGCAAACCAACCATCAGGATCGTCGCAGGCGGGTTGTCGATTTTCAGCGCGTCCGGCTCAGCGTCGCCCGCCAGAACCTTGATCAGCTCATCATGAACGATTTTCACGACTTGCTGGCCCGGTGTGACCGATTTGGTCACTTGCTGGCCTGCGGCCTTGGCGGCCACCTTTTTCACAAAGTCCCGCGCCACGGGCAGCGACACGTCTGCCTCCAGCAGGGCCACCCGCACTTCGCGCAGGGCGGTTTCCACATCGGCTTCGGTCAGCGCGCCTTGCTTGGTCAACCGGTCAAAGACACCGCCAAGGCGTTCTGATAAATTCTCGAACATGGGCTGCCTCCGTAAGGGCTGTTGCAAAAGACCGATATAAGAACCGGCGGCGAGGGTGCCAATGCAAGGCGGCACCCGTGGGCGCAACGCGCTGACGGATGACGATCCCGGCAAAAGCCATGGGACCGGAAGCGTTGAACTTCCGGGAATTGGGGGGCTGATAGGCCGCCCGGCCGCCAGAGTCAACCCCGCGCCGCAGGATCGGCCCGCGCCCTTTGGCGCTATCATCCCACAGCGCCACGGGAAAAACCGGGCCGTCGGAAAATTCCGTTCAGATTCCCCCTAAATCACATTACGTTACCCTGAGTGCGTAACAAGGGAGACGACGTGGAAAATTGGGACGAGATCAAAACCGCCTATCAGGTGGCCCGTATGGGCACCGTGTCTGGCGCGGCAGAGGTTCTGGGCGTTCACCACGCCACGGTGATCCGCCATATCGACAGCCTTGAAAAGCGGCTGGGCGAAAAGCTGTTCCAACGCCATGCGCGTGGCTATACCGCGACCGAGGCCGGGCGTGACCTGTTGGCCGTGGCCCAAGCCACCGAAGACCAGTTTGCGCAATTGGCAAACCGCATCAAAGGCCATGGCGAAACCGTGACGGGAGAGTTGGTCTTCACCTCCATCGCCGATATCAGCGCCGAGCTTGCCAAGGTTCTGGCGGCGTTTCAGGCCGATTATCCGGGCCTGACCATCCGCTTTCTGACCGGGCAGCGACTGTTCCGGCTGGATTACGGCGAGGCCCATGTGGCCCTGCGCGCCGGGGCCGCCCCGTCCGAGCCGGATTATGTGGTGCAACCGTTCATGGTGCTGCATCACGGGCTTTATGCCTCGCCCGCCTATGCGGCGGCGCATGGCTTGCCGAAAACCGATGCCGATCTGGCCGCCCATCGCTTTGTCATCAGCGACAATGTCGAAAGCCGCGCGCCGTTTTACCACTGGTTGCGCGGTTTGGTCCCGCCCGAGGCCCTGCGCTATCGCGCGGCCGAACCCGCAACGATTTATGACGCGATCAAAGCCGGGGCGGGGCTTGGGTTCATGTCGCGCGTGGCGGTGCCGCATTATCCCGACCTGATCGAGGTGATGCCCCCCCGCCCCGAATGGGCCGCCAATCTATGGCTGGTCACGCATGTAGACCTGCATCGCACCTTGAAAGTGCAACGATTTCTGACCCATCTGAAGGAAGCCGCCGCGCAATGGCAGACGCTCTAGCCCCCTCCGCCCCGCATCCCGCCACCGAGGCGCGGCGCGGACATCTGGCGATGCTGGCCTTCTCGGCGCTTGTCGCGGGGTCGTTTTCGCTGGGCTCCATGGCGGCACCGTTCATCGACCCGGCGGCCATGACCACCCTGCGCTTCATCCTCGCGGGCTGCGTTGTAGGGGCGGCGGCGCTGACCACCACAGGGATCAAACGCAGCGCCTTTGCCGCACCTTGGCGTTATCTGGTGCTGGGCGGCTTGCTGGCGATTTACTTCGTGCTGATGTTCGAAGGGTTGAAAACCGCCGAACCCGTCTCTACCGCTGCTGTCTTTACCCTGACGCCGCTGATGGCGGCGGGCTTTGGCTGGCTGGTTCTGCGCCAGATCACCACGCCCCGCATGGCCGCCGCACTGGCCATCGGTGCGGCAGGCGCGGCTTGGGTGATCTTTCGCGCGGATTTTCAGGCGCTTTTGCGGTTTCGCATCGGCACGGGCGAGATGATCTACTTCTGGGGCTGCGTCTCGCACGCGCTTTACGCGCCGATGGTGCGCAAATTGAACCGGGGGGAGCCTGCGATTGTCTTTACCTTTGGCATGATGGTGGCGGGCACCTTGATGCTGGCGCTATGGGCCTGGCCCGCGATTTTGGCGACCGATTGGGCCGCCCTGCCCCCGATTGTCTGGATCACGCTTGTCTATGTCTCGATTGCGGCCAGTTCGATGACCTTTGTCTTGCTGCAATACGCCAGCCTGCGCCTGCCTTCGGCCAAGGTCATGGCCTATACCTACCTTACGCCGTCCTGGGTGATCCTGTGGGAAATCGCCTTGGGCCGGGGCGTGCCGCCACTGGGCGTGCTGGCCGGGGTGGCGATGACCATGCTTGCCCTGTATCTGCTGTTAAAGGACGAGGGTTAGCGCCCGCACCCCTGCCGCAAACGGGTTTCCAGTTTGCGCAAACCCAGCGACAGCGTGATCGTCATGGTCAGATAGACCAGCGCCACCACATTATAGGTTTCGAAATAGCGAAAGTTTCCCGCCGCCGTCACCTTGCCCAATTGCGTGATATCGGCCACGCCCAGCACTGACACCAGACTACTGTCTTTCACCATTGCAACAAAATCATTGCCCAAAGGCGGCAAAATCACCCGAAACGCCTGCGGAAATATCACAAATCGAAAGCGGTGCCAGCGCGACAGGCCCAGCGCCTCGGCGGCCTCTATCTGGCCTTCCTCAACCGAGGCAAGCCCGGCCCGGAACACCTCGGCCAGAAAGGCGGAATAGGCAATTGTCAGCGCAATGATTGCGCGCCACAGCAACGAGAAATCGCGGTTGCGCAGCGGCTCCAGCCCCAAACTGCCCGCGAGCCAGTTCCATAGCTCCACCAAAGCCGGGGCCAGCGCAAAGGCGACATATAATAGCAGAACGATGATAGGGATACCGCGCACCAACTCTATGTAAAGCCGGGCACATTGCCGGATCACCACAAAGCGCGACCCGGCCGCAAGCGCCAGCAGCAACCCAAGGCTTGCCGCCATGCCAAAGCCGACAAAGGTGACAAACAGCGTGATGCCGATGCCTTTGGACAGGGTTTGCAACACCTGCGCATAAAGATCATCCGACAGCACGCGCCAAAACAGATAGCTGCCAATCCCGACAAGGATCAGCAGCCACCATGGAAAATCCGTCTCGGAATTTTGGGATTTACGCACAATAATAAAGCGTTAGCCGCCAACCTTGAAGTCAAGGAACCACTTTTTGTTCAGCGCTTCCAAGGTGCCATCGGCGGCCATTTCGGCAAGGGCCGCATTGATCGGGGCCACCAACTCTGACCCTTTGGGGAAGATAAAGCCGAAATCCTCGGCCCCCAGCTTATCCCCCACAATTTTAAGCGCGCCTTCGCTGGCCGCAACATAGCCATTGCCCGCCGTGCCATCGGTCAGCACCAGATCAACATCGCCATTGCGCAGGGCCTGCACGCCCGCGCCAAAGGTTTCAAACATCTTGATCCGCGGGTTCGCCTCATTGCCGTCCAGCACCTCATAGACGCCGACATAAAACGGCGTGGTGCCGGGCTGGGCGGCCATCAGCAGGTCCGCATTTGCGGCAAAACTGGCGGCATCGGTAAAGCGCGCCTCATCCCCGCGCACCATCATCACCATTTCAGACCGCATGTAAGCATCCGAAAAATCAACCTTTTCCTTGCGATCCTCGCGGATGGTGATTCCCGTCATGCCCAGATCAAACTGCCCTTCCGACACCGCCGGGATCATCGCATCCCACGAGATATTCTCATAGCTGACGCTCAGGTTCAGGCGCTTGGCAATCTCGGCCATGGCATCATATTCCCAGCCCACCGCCACGCCATCCTGCATGAATTGCAGCGGCGGATAGGCGTTTTCGGTGACAACCGTGATCTCCTTGCCCGCCATATCCGGCAGATCGGCGGCAAAAGCGGCAGGGGCGAACAGCGCGGCACAAAGGCCAAGGGCGGAAAGGGTGGGCAGGGTCATGGGTCAGGCTCCCGGTTGAATGATTTGCGACAGGTTAGCTTTCGGTGTGGGAATGTCCAGCCGCCGCACCGCAAACAGGGCAATCGCCGCGGGGGGCCACCGCGATCACCCGCGTCTCGGCATAAAGCGCGTCATGGATCATCAACCGCCCGCGCAAATCCTGCCCCGCCCCAGTCAGATGTTTCACCGCCTCCATCGCCATCATCGCCCCGATGATGCCCGGCAGGGGGGCCGCCACCCCCGCCTCGGCACAGCTTGGCACCATGCCGGGGGCGGGGCGGGTCGGGAACACACATTCGAAACAAGGCCCCCCATGCGCCGGATCATAGAGGCTGATCTGCCCTTCCCATTGCGTGATCGCCGCCGAAATCAAGGGCTTGCCCGCCGCAACTGCCAAGCGGTTGACCAGATAGCGCGTATCAAAATTATCGGTGCCATCCAGAATCAGGTCATAATCCGCGATCAATGCGCCCGTCTCGGCGTCCAGCCGCCGCGAATAGGCCCGCGCCTCGATGAACGGGTTAAGCGCCTGCATCGCAACAACGGCAGATTGCGCCTTGGCCAGGCCGATCCGGTCATCTGTATGTATGATCTGGCGTTGCAGGTTGGAATTCTCGACCACATCCGGGTCAACCACCCCAATTACGCCGACGCCGGATGCCGCAAGATACAAAAGCGCAGGGCTTCCCAGCCCGCCCGCCCCGACCACCAGCACCCGCGCCTGTTTCAACCGCTTTTGCCCCGGCCCACCAATCTCGCGCAGCATGATATGGCGGGCATAGCGTTCCAGTTCCACCGGGGCAAAGGCCCCCGCAACTGGCGCAGGCGCAACGGGAGCCTTGGCCGCCACATGCCGCCGTAACGCCGCCAAACCAAAGCGATAGGCCAGCACCGGAACCGCCAGAATGCCCAGCAGTAGCCACGGCACGAAACCACCCCCAAGCGCCGCCCCTGCCCCGTTGGGCTGCGGAAACAAAGGCGAATGCACCGCCACCAACAGCGCCCACCAGAACAGCGCCAAACCGATCACCAGCGGTCGCGGCACGTATTTCGCCCCGATCAGCACCGCCACAAAGCCCAAAATCCCGATCATGACCGCCCGGTGGAGCCAAAGCCCCCCTCGCCGCGCGCCGTGTCCGACAAGGCCGTCACCACCTCAAACCGCGCCTGCACCACTGGCGCAATCACCATCTGCGCAATCCGGTCGCCATGCGAAATGACATAAGGCGCGGCCCCAAGGTTGATCAACGCGACCCCCAAAGGCCCCCGATAGTCGGAATCAATGGTGCCAGGGGTGTTGGGCAAGCTGATGCCATGCTTCAAGGCCAACCCAGAGCGGGGCCGGATCTGCATCTCAAACCCCGAAGGGATTTCAACCCGCAGGCCCGTTGCCACAATCAGCCGCGCCATCGGTGCCAGCGTGATCCCTGCCGCGCGATCCTCTGCCCGCAGATTGGCGCGAATATCCGCCCCCGCAGCACCCGCTGTCTCGTAACAGGGCAACCCCAGCGACGGGTCGGCCCAATCCTCCCACATTATCCGCAAAACCGGTGTCATCTGCGCAGCCTAGCTTTCATCTATTTCCAAATATCCCCGCCGGAGGCCCGAATTTTCACCGAAAATTCGCGTGCCCCTGTCACACCAAGGCCGCAGCCAGTTTATCGGCCAAACGGCGGGCAACGGCGGCCTTATCCATCCGGGGCCAAGCCTCTGCCCCTTGCGCGGTGATCACCGTCACCGCGTTTTCTGTGCCCCCCATGATGCCCGTGCCGGGTGAGACGTCATTCGCCACGATCCAGTCACAGCCTTTGCGCGCCCGTTTTGCCGTGGCATGGGCGATGACATCATCGGTTTCCGCCGCAAAGCCCACGACCAGACCGGGCCGCCCGGTTCTCATCTGTGCCACCTGCGCCAGAATATCCGGGTTCTCGGCAAATTGCAGCGCGGGCGCGGCACCGCTGCCATCCTTTTTCATCTTGGAGCCGCTGGCATTGGCCACCCGCCAATCCGCCACCGCCGCCGCGAAAACCGCGGCATCGGCAGGCAGCGCAGCTTGCACCGCCTCTGACATCTGGGCTGCGGTTTCCACCTTGACCACCGTCACCCCGTCGGGCGGCGGCACTGTGGCGGGGCCCGTTACAAACGTGACCCGCGCGCCCAGATCGCGCAGCGCGGCAGCAAGCGCCGTGCCCTGCGCCCCGGAGGAGCGGTTGGCAATATAGCGCACCGGGTCAATCGGTTCATGCGTGGGGCCTGATGTTACCAGCACATGCTTGCCCGCCAAAGGCCCCGCCGCAAAGCTGGCCTCTACCGCTGCCAGAATTTCCATTGGTTCCGCCATGCGGCCCGGACCATATTCGCCGCAGGCCATATCGCCTTCATTCGGGCCGACAAACCGCACCGCATCCCCGCGCAGCGTGGCAAGGTTGCGTTGGGTCGCCGGGTGTTGCCACATCCGCACATTCATCGCAGGTGCCAGCAACACCGGGGTATCCGTGGCCAAAAGCAAGGTCGAGGCCAGATCATCCGCGCGCCCCTGCGCCATTTTCGCCATCAGATCGGCGGTGGCCGGTGCCACCACGATCAGATCGGCGGCGCGCGACAATTGAATATGGCCCATCTCGGCCTCATCCGTCAGATCGAACAAATCCCGATACAGCTTTGCCCCTGCCAAGGCCGAAACCGACAAAGGCGTCACAAACTGCTCTCCTGCACGGGTCAAGACGGGTGTCACCCGCGCCCCGCGTTCCCGCAAGCGCCGGATCAGATCCAGCGATTTGAAAGCGGCAATGCCGCCGCCGATGATCAAGAGGATATGTTTGTCAGCCAGCATGAAGCGTCCCATGTTCGGGTTGCGGTGCCGTCACCCTAGCGGCATTCGAAGGCGAGGTGAACGGGTTTAATCTTTCGCACACGGGGCGGCGGCGGGCCTTGCCGCCCTAGTTCCAGATGGCCAATGTTTCAGCGGCGGCATTTCCGATCGAAAGGCATCTAGCAGGATATTTTTGATCAAGGAAAGGCGGGGCACCTCAAGGGGCGGGTTTGGTGAAGCTTTCACAAGGGTCCGCGCGGGCGCGCGGATCTGTGATGATCCATTGGTCAAAGGGTGGGGTGGTGTCTGGCCTGCCTTCAATCTGGCCAAGGCTGAATACCGAAACATCGGGCGCGGCGGTGGCCAAGGCAGCCGGGATGCCGCGCTGGATATCGGCATGGCCGGACCCTGTTATCACCACAACCGGCCCACCGGTTTCTGCCAAAGCGGCCAGCGCGGTGCGGGCAAACGCGGCATCGCGCAGCCGTTGGGCATCTACCATGCCGGGCAGCATCTCGGGTGGCAGAGCATTGCAATGGGCGGCCATCTGATCCGCCTCGCGCGCGGCTTGTTCGTCTGCGGCCAGCGGGTCTGACAGGCCAAAGCGCGGGGCCTCATCACCGAACACAGCCGCGGCGCCATCGACCATGGCACGGCGCACATCCTCGCGCGGGAGTGCGGCGCCATAGATGCGGGCAGGACCAGAGGCGGCGAAGATCGGATGATAAAGCGTGTAGTCAGGCCAGCCGCTGCCGTCCCACGCCAGTGCCGTTTCCATGGCTGTGGCGTTCAAGCGGTCCACGCCCAAGGATGCCTTGGCCTGCGCCGGGGTCAGCATTTCAAAAACCAAGGCCGCAGGCGCCAGTGCGGCCACCAAAGCCGCTTGGGTTTCGTGATGGTCAGGGTTGTCGTGAATTTCCCCCAGAATGACGATCTGGGCGGCTTGCATGGCGGCGGGCGGCGGCAAAAGCGCGTCTGCCGCCACTTCATCCGCAAGGGCCTGCCCGCAAAGGGCGAGCAGCAGGGTCAGCAAAAGGGGGGCTATGCGGGTCATCACAAGAAGTGATGCACCTCCCGGCTGCGGGTTTCAAGACTGCGCCGCAGCTTGGCAAAGGCCGCTGCTTCCAACTGCCGCACCCGTTCCTTGGACAGACCAAGCTCCTCGCCCAAGGATTCCAGTGTGCGGCCTTCGTCACGCAGCTTGCGTTCGCGCACGATGAACCGCTCGCGCTCATTCAGCTCTTGCATGGCACCCAGCAGCCAGTTGCGCAAATGGGCACGGTCGTGATCATCCTCAACCCGGTCCGCCGCCTGCATACCTTCGTCTTCCAGCGCGTCGATCCATTCGCGGCCTTCGTCCTCGGCCGATTGCGTGGCGTTGAGCGAGTAGTCCGACCCGGACAAGCGGCCATCCATCATGTCCACATCTTGCAGCGGCACGCCGATTTCGACGGCGATGCGGGCGCGGAGTTGGTGGCTGTCCAGTTCCTCACCGCGCTGGCTTGCTTCACGCTCCAGCTTCGCCTGCACCCGGCGCAGGTTGAAAAACAACGCCTTCTGGCTGCTGGTGGATCCGGTGCGCACCAGTGACCAGTTGCGCATCACATATTCCTGAATGCTCGCTTTGATCCACCAGACCGCATAGGTGGAAAACCGCACCCCGCGATCGGGGTCGAATTTCTCGGCGGCTTTCATCAGGCCCAGGCTGGCCTCTTGGATCAGGTCATTCATCGGTGCGCCGTAGCGGCGGAATTTCGACGCCATCGAAATCGCAAGGCGCATGTAGGCGGTGATCAACCGGTGCAGCGCCGCCTCATCGCGCTGGTCGCGCCAGGCATAGGCAAGTGCCAGTTCGGTTTCGGCATCCAGAAGCTCTGCCTTCATCGCTTGGCGCGACATGGTTTGATCGTTATATGCGGCTTGTGCCATGAAAGACCCCCTGTCAGCTTTCTTGCTGGTTACAAATGTCTTACGCAGCACAAGGCGCATTGGATCAAATCGGGGGCCGAGAATTATGGGTGCAAAGCTGACAATCGTGACCGGGGGCGCAAAATCCGGCAAGTCACGCTTTGCCGAAACGCTGGTTCTGGCGACCGGGCGGCCAAGAACCTACATCGCCACCGCGCAAGCCTGGGACGATGAAATGCACAGCAAGATCGCGGCCCATCGGGCAGATCGCGGCGCGGGTTGGCACACGGTAGAAGCCCCGCGCGATGTGGCAGCGGCGCTGGCATCGGTTGCGGCGGAGGGCGTGGTGCTGCTGGATTGCGCGACCATGTGGCTGACCAATGCGCTGCTGGCCGAGGCGGATCTGGACGCCGAAAGCACAGCCTTGCTGGCGGCCCTTGCCACCTGCCCTGCCCCGGTGGTGGTGGTGACGAATGAACTGGGCTGGTCCATTGTGCCCGATAACGCGCTGGCCCGCCGGTTTCGCGATGCTCAAGGGCGGCTGAACCAGCGCCTTGCCGCACAGGCCGATCTTGTGGTCGCCGTGATCTCTGGCCTGCCGCTTGCCTTGAAAGGAACGCTATGACGCGGTTTCACTGGGTCCGCCACGGGCCGACCCATGCCAAGACGCTGGTGGGCTGGTCTGATCTGCCTGCCGATCTGTCCGATACAGCGGCCCTTGCCCGGCTGTCAGCACATTTGCCGGATGCGCCTGTTATCTCCTCAACGCTTTCGCGGGCGGTGGCGACAGCGGACGCGGTGCAAGGCACGCGGCAGCGCTTGGCGCATGACCCCGACCTGCGCGAAATTCACTTTGGCGCGTGGGAGTTGCAGCATTTCACCGAAGTCGAAGATCAAGCCCTGATCCGGCGTTTTTGGGAAGAACCCGGCAGCATCGCCCCGCCGGGCGGCGAAAGCTGGGATGTCGTCTGTGCCCGCGTCAATGCGGCTGTTGACCGGTTGATGGGGCATGACGATGTGATCGTTGTCGCCCATTTCGGGGTGATCCTGACACAGGTGCAGCGCGCCCTGGGGATCGGCGGCTATGAGGCCTTCAGCCACAAGATCGACAACCTCTCTGTCACCGAAATTACCTATGACAGCGGCTGGCGCGCGGGTCGGATCAATCACATTCCGTGATGGACCCGCGCACAAAGCGGCGTTTTTCTTTCGGCCCTGCGCGGCCTAAGCCTGTGGGCACATATAACGGAGAGTGACATGAGCTATACCCTCGCCATCGGAGATCGCGCCTATTCCAGTTGGAGCCTGCGCGGCTGGCTGTTGTTTGATGCCTTTGGCTTGCCGGTCAAAACCCAGCGGGCGCAGATGTATACCGATGCTTTCCCCGCCCTGCTGGCCGAATTCGTGCCCGCCCGCACCGTGCCTGCGATGAAGCTGGAGGATGGGCAGGTGGTGCCCGACACCATCGCCATTGCCGAGGAACTTGCCAGCCGCCACCCCGAGGCGGGCCATTGGCCGCGTGACGCCAAAGCCCGCGCCGTGGCCCGCGCGCTGGTGGCCGAAATGCACACAGGCTTCGTGGCGCTGCGCGATCATTGCACCATGAACCTGCGCGTCAGCTACAGCGATTGCGCCGCACCGCCTGCGGTTCTGGCCGATATCGCGCGGCTGGAAACCTTGGTCGCTTGGGCGCGCAAGGTCTGCGGCCATTCCGGGCCTTGGCTGTGCGGCGATTATTGCGCGGCTGACGCGTTCTATGCCCCGGTGGCGGCGCGGATTGCGGGTTATAACCTTGCCGTCAGCCCTGTTTTGGCGGGTTTTGTCGCCGCGCAACTGGCGCATCCGTCCTTCCGTCAATGGCGCGCGATGGGCCATGCCGATGGCCCGGATCAACCCGTCTATGCGCGTGATTACCCAACCCGCCCTTGGCCCGGCCCCGCCCCCCTGCCCGCCCAAGCGGTGGAAAGCGGCCCATCCGTCAACGCGGCCTGCCCCTATTCCGGCAAGGATGTCACCCATTTCATGCAGGCAGGCGGCCGCATCTGGGGCTTTTGCAACGCCTTTTGCCGCGACAAAACCCTGGCCGACCCCGAAGCCTGGCCAAAATTCATGGCGCTTTACAATTCGTAAAGCCATTTACCCTTCGTAAACCATTGCCCCGCTACTGATTAACCAAAGTTAACAGGAGTCGGGGCATGGTGGCACGGGCCTATACGGTGGCCTTCGAAGGGATCGAGGCGCGGATGGTCGAGGTGCAATGCGCCCTCTCGCCCGGTCTGCCGCATTTCGGCATCGTGGGCCTGCCCGACAAAGCGGTATCCGAGGCGCGCGAACGCGTGCGCGCAGCGCTGGCCGCCATGTCCATCGCACTGCCGTCCAAGCGGATCACGGTGAACCTGTCGCCCGCCGATCTGCCGAAAGAAGGCTCTCATTTCGATTTGCCGATCGCGCTGGCCCTGCTGGCAGCGCTGGATATCATCCCGCGTGATGTGGTCGAAAATACCGTGGCGCTGGGGGAGTTGTCGCTGGACGGGCGCTTGGTGCCTGTCATTGGTGCGCTGCCCGCCGCCATGGCCGCCGCCGAAGAAGACCGCAGCCTGCTCTGCCCCCGTGCCTGCGGGGCAGAGGCTGCTTGGGTCGGGGCCACGCAAGTGCTGGGGGCCGCCACGCTGGATGAAGTGGTGCGCCATTACACTGGCCAAGCCCCGATTACCCCGGCCGAGGCAGGTGAGGTTGCGCCCGAAACCCATGGCCGCGATATGGCAGATGTGAAAGGGCAGGAACGCGCCAAACGCGCCTTGGAAATCGCTGCCGCCGGGCGGCATCATTTGCTGATGGTCGGCTCTCCAGGCTCGGGCAAATCCATGCTGGCTGCCCGCCTGCCCGGCATCCTGCCGCCGCTTTCCGCGACAGAAGCGCTGGAAACCTCGATGATCCATTCGCTGGCGGGGCTGTTGTCCGAAGGCGGCATTTCGCGTCAGCGCCCGTTTTGCGAACCCCATCACACCGCCTCCATGGCGGCGATTGTGGGCGGCGGGCGCGGGGCGAAACCGGGGCAGATCAGCCTTGCGCATAACGGTGTGCTGTTCATGGATGAATTTCCCGAATTCCCCCGCACCGTGCTGGAAACCCTGCGACAGCCCATCGAAACCGGCGAAGTCGTGGTTGCCCGCGCCAATGCCCATGTGCGCTATGCCTGCCGTTTTCTGCTGATTGCGGCGGCGAACCCCTGCAAATGCGGCTATCTGGCCGACCCTGCCCGCGCCTGCGCCCGCGTCCCTGTGTGTGGCGAGGATTACCTTGGCCGCATTTCCGGCCCGTTGATGGACCGGTTCGATTTGCGGGTCGAGGTGCCACCCGTGGCCTATTCCGACCTTGATCTGCCCAGCAACGGCGAAAGCTCTGCCACCATTGCCGCCCGCGTTGCCGATGCCCGCGCGCGCCAAACCCGGCGCTTTGCGGGGGCAGATGGCGTGCGGGTGAATGCCGAAGCCGAAGGCGCGCTACTGGAACAGATCGCCACCCCGGATGCCGATGGCAAGGCGCTGCTGACACGCGTGGCCGAACGTTTTGGCCTTTCGGCGCGCGGCTATCACCGGGTGTTGCGCGTGGCCCGCACCATCGCCGATCTGGACCATTCGGCAGAGGTGCGCAGCCCGCATGTCGCCGAAGCGGTCAGCTTCCGGCTGGCTTTTGGCCCGCGTGAAAAATAGCGCTAAAGCTGCCGAAGCGTGAACTGCGCCACCTCGCGCAGGGACGCACGCGCCTCGGGGATATAGCCGTCAAAAATCTGCCAGACATGCGGCGCCCCACGCCATTCCTTCAACGTGACCGCACAGCCCGAGGCCCGCAGATGCGCGACCATCCGGCGGCTGTCATCGCGCAAAATTTCGGTTGTGCCGACATGGATCAGCACGGGCGGCGGGTCTGGAAACGCCGCATAGAGCGGCGAGAGTCTGGGATCTTGCGGGGAAAGCTCGCCCAAAACAAAGCCGATTGCCTCCTCAATCCGGGCAACGGGCAGCAAAGGGTCGGCGCGGGCGTTGCTGCGCAGGCTTTCCCCGGTCATGGCCAGATCGGTCCAAGGGGAGAAGGCAAACAAGGCTGCGGGCCGCTGCCCCCGCGCACAAAGATCAGCCAACAGCGCCAAAGCCAAACCGCCCCCCGCACTGTCGCCGCCGAACACGATCTGATGCGGGGAATAACCTTGATCCAGCAAGGCTTGAAACGCCGCTTGCGCGTCTTCAAACGCGGCAGGTGCGGGGTGTTCAGGGGCCAGACGATAGTCTGGCGCGATCACCCGCAGCCCTGTCAGTTTTGACAATCGGCCCAGCATGGCGGCATGAGTCGCCGGGCTGCCCGCCAGATAAGCGCCGCCGTGGAAATACAGGATCACCGCATCCGGCCGCACCCGCCCCACGGAAATCTGATCCAAAGGCAGCGACGCATGGCCGGGCAGATGCAACAGAAACGGCGGGGCGCGGAACAGGCGCGCGCCGCGTGCAAACTGCGCCCGCGCGCTGGCAGGGGTTGGTGTGCGCCGCAACGCAGGCTTTGCAAAAGCGCGCAGCAACAGGCAAAGCAGACGCAGCCGCATCAGGCCCGCTTTGCCTCAATCACCTCCCAGATTTTGGCAGCGGTATTGGTGCCGTCAAACCGCTCCAACTCCTGTATCCCGGTGGGCGAAGTGACGTTGATCTCGGTCAGCCAGTCGCCGATCACGTCGATGCCGACGAAAATCTGACCATTGTCACGCAAGGTCGGGCCAATGCGGGCGCAGATTTCACGGTCACGCGGCGTCAGCTCCACCTTCTCGGCCCGGCCACCGACATGCATGTTGGACCGGGTTTCCCCCGGCTGCGGCACGCGGTTGATGGCACCGACAGGCTCCCCATTGACCAGAATCACCCGCTTGTCCCCCTTGGACACCGCAGGCAGAAACTTTTGCGCGATCAAAGGCTCCCGGTTGATGCCGGAAAACAGCTCATGCAGGGAGGACAGGTTTCGGTCATCTGGCCCAAGCCGGAACACCCCCGCACCACCATTGCCATACAGCGGCTTGAGGATGATATCCCCATGCTCTGCCTTGAAGGCCCGGATCGTCGCCAGATCGCGCGCGATCAGCGTGGGCGGTGTCAGATCAGAGAAGCGCAAAACCAACAGCTTTTCGGGAAAATTGCGCACCCAGAACGGATCATTGACCACCAAAGTCTTGGGGTGAATCATATCCAACAAATGCGTCGTGGTGATATAACCCATGTCGAAAGGCGGGTCCTGTCGCAGCCAGACGACATCGAAATCGGCCAGATCGACTTCGACCTCATCGCCATAAGAAACGTGATTGCCCTTCTCACGGCGCAGCTCAATGGGAAAACCGCGCGCGACCACACGGCCCTCGCGATAGGCCAGCTTGTCCGGCGTGTAAAAGAACAGCGAATGCCCCCGCGACTGCGCCTCCAGCGCAATCCGAAACGTGCTATCGGCATCGATATTGACAGTCCCGATCGGGTCCATCTGCAAGGCAACTTTCAGGCTCATCGCGCATCCCTTTGTCTGATGCCCTTTCTTGCCGCATGCAGCCTGCCCTTGCAATGCAGGATCAATTGTTTCGTCTAGCCCGCAAAGGCATTCTCCAACACTTCGATGCGACCATAGGAATCGACCAGCGCGACATCGAAGCGGCTTTCAGTGTTCTGGCCATTCGGCTCCCCGGCCAGAAATTCAGAGGCCGCCGCATAAATCCGCGCCATTTGCCGCGAAGTCACGCGCAGGGCCGCCTCGGCATGGGTTGCGGCTTTCTTGACCTCAACAAAGATCACGCTGGCACCTTCGCGCAACACCAGATCAATTTCACCAGAGCTGCCACGCCAACGCGAGGCGGCCAAAACCTGCCCTGCGTCGGAATAATGACGCGCAACGGCATCTTCTGCCGCCAGCCCTGCCCGATAAGAAACCAAACCCGTCATGCACCACCCTCTTTTTGTGTCAGGGCCAAAGCGCGCTGATACATATCGCGCTTTGGCAGGTTGAACGCCTGCGCTACCTGAGCCGCTGCATCCTTTACCGATTGCGTATCCAACGCTTGCCGCAATGCCTCATCAATCCGGCCCTCATCCGGCACCTCATCGCCACCACGGCCCACCAGCAACACAATCTCGCCTTTGACCGCACGGCCTTCAAACTGCTGCGCAACCTCTGCCAAAGCGCCGCGCGTCACTTCTTCAAAGCGTTTGGTCAATTCCCGGCACACCGCCGCCTCTCGCGTCTCTCCCCAAATGTCCACCATATCCATTAATGTTCGGTGAATACGTTTGGGTGATTCGTAAAATACCAGCGTTGCGGGCACCTGCCCCAGATCATTCAGCGTTTTTGCGCGCGCGCCGGCTTGTGTCGGCAAAAAACCTGCAAACAAGAACCGGTCGCTGGGCAGGCCCGACACCGTCAGCGCGGCCAAAACCGCCGAGGCACCGGGGGCGGCAAGCACCGTAAGCCCTTCGGCAATCGCCGCGCGCCCCAGTTGAAAGCCGGGGTCTGCGATCAGCGGCGTTCCCGCCTCAGAGGCATAGGCCACGGATTTGCCTTCGGCCAAGGCGCGCAACAATTTGGGCCGCATCGCCTCACCATTATGGTCGTGATAGGCAAAGACATGCCGATCGCCCAGCGCAACGCCATGAATTTCCATCAGATGTTTCAGCGTCCGGGTGTCTTCGGCGGCCAGCACATCGGCTTTCGCCAGAATATCCAATCCGCGCAAGGTGATATCGCGTGCGGCGCCGATTGGCGTCGAGACGAAATAAAGCCCCGGTGCCAGTGGGCGGGGGTCGGGGCGGAAGGCGCTGCCGGGCTTTCCCGCCTCTTGCGGTTCCGTGCTGTCAGACTGCATCATAAAGCCCCTTCCAAAGTTTACTTCACCCGCCGAACCGCATAGGGTTAACCCGTCTGCTGTACACCGGAATGAGGGACCCGCATGTTGTCGTTTTTCAAATCTGCCCGCAAGTCACTGACTCGCGTGGCCGCACTTACCGCCGCTATGGCCCTTGCCGCCTGTCAGCCTGTGCCCGTCGGCGGGGCGGGGCCCAAGATTGATACCTCGGCCCCGGTGCCGGTGGCCTTGCTGGTGCCCAGCGGTTCGGGTTCGGCGGGCGATGATGTTCTGGCGCGCTCACTGGAGAATGCGGCGAAACTGGCGATTGCCGATCTGGGTAATGTGAAGATTGATTTGCGGGTCTATAGCACGCAAGGCAAGCCTGCGGGCGCACAAGCGGCGGCGATCAAAGCGGTGGATGAAGGGGCCAAGATCATTCTGGGTCCGGTCTTCGCGCAAAACGCCAATGCGGCAGGGGTTGCAGTGGCCGCGCGCGGTGTCAACGTGCTGTCCTTTTCCAACAATACCGACATTGCGGGTGGCAACGTCTTTGTTCTGGGGCCAACCTTTCAGAACACCGCAAACCGTCTGGCCTCTTTCGCGGCCAAGCAGGGCAAGCGCAAGATCATGGTCGTGAATGACCGAACCCCGGCAGGCGAGATTGGCCGCCTTGCGATTGAGCGTGGCGTCGGCAATGCCGGGGCTTCGGTCGTGGCGCGTGTAGGTTACGAGTTTTCGCAAAACGGGATCGTGCAGGCGGCCCCCGAAATCGCGGCGCAGGTGCGCAGTTCCGGCGCGGATGCTGTCTTTATGACCGCAGATACCGCAGGGGCCCTGCCCTTGCTGACCCAGATGCTGCGCGACAACCGCGTTGACCCCTCGGTCGCGCAATTCATCGGCCTGACCCGCTGGGATATCCCCGCCGCGACACTGGCCTTGCCGGGCGTGCAGGGGGGCTGGTTTGCGATGCCGGACCCGGCGCTGTATCAGCAATATCAATCGCGCTATCAGGCCGCCTTTGGTGAGGCGCCGCACCCGATTTCCGGGCTTGCCTATGATGGAATCGCGGCCATCGGTGCCTTGGTCAAACGCGGCAATGCGGGCGCATTGACCACCCAAGCCCTGACCCAAGGGTCTGGCTTTGTCGGGGTGAATGGTATCTTCCGTCTGCGTGGCGATGGCACCAATGAGCGCGGGCTTGCCGTGGCGCAAATCCGCAACAATCAGGTGGTCATCATCGACGCTGCTCCGCGCAGCTTTGGCGGTGCCGGGTTCTGATCCGGCCCTGCCCTCCTTTCCAGACGGATACGCCCTATGCCCCGCACCAAAGCGGCCCAAGCCATACCCGCCGGACCATCGGCGGGTATCCCCTTTCCAAGCCTGCCACACCTGACCTTTGCCGAGCTTTTGGCCCCTCCGGGCAAGATCATCGACCCCGATGCGGTGCTGGCGCAGATCCGCGCGGATATTGCGGCGGCACCCTCGCTTGATGGACGCGCGGCGCGCAGTATCGTCGTGCAGCATCTGGCAAAGGCGCGAGCAGCGGCCAACACCGTGCTGGAAAACGCGTTTCGCGACAAGCCACGGGATGCACGCGGGCTGATCCGTGCGAATGCGTGGTTGACGGACCGACTTGTCAGCATCGCCCTGCAAGTCGCCATGACAGACCTGCATCCGCTGCCGAACCCCACAGAATCCGAACGTATCGCCGTGGTCGCCGTGGGGGGTTATGGCCGCGCCGAGATGGCGCCGCATTCCGATGTCGACCTGCTGTTCCTGACCCCTTACAAAGTCACGCCCTGGGCCGAATCTGTCATCGAATCCATGCTTTACATGCTGTGGGATTTGAAGCTGAAAGTCGGCCATGCCACCCGCACCGTGCGCGATTGCATCCGCCTTGCGCGCGAAGATATCACCATCCGCACCGCATTGCTGGAACGCCGCTTTCTGGCGGGCGAAGAATCGCTTGCCCGCGATCTGCGCACCCGGCTTTGGGCGGAACTGTTCCGCAAGACCGGGCCGGAATTTATCGAGGCCAAACTGGCCGAACGCGAGGAACGCCACAAACGCCAAGGCGGCCAGCGCTATGTTCTGGAACCCAATGTCAAAGAGGGCAAAGGCGGGCTGCGCGATCTGCAAACGCTCTATTGGATCGGCAAATACCTGCATGAGGTGCAATCCGCCTCGGGTCTGGTGGAGGCGGGTCTGCTGACGCAGGATGAATATGACATCTTTGCCGTGGCCGAGAATTTCCTGTGGGATGTGCGCTGCCATCTGCATTACATCACGGGTCGCGCGATGGATCAGTTGACCTTTGATCTGCAAGTCGAGGTGGCCGCGCGCATGGGCTATGTCGATGCAGGCGGTCGGCGCGCGGTTGAACATTTCATGCAGGATTACTTTCGCCACGCCACCCGCGTGGGCGAATTGACCCGCATCTTCCTGACCCAGCTAGAGGCGCGGCACGCGAAATCCGAACCTGCGCTGATCGGCTTTTTCCGCCGCCGCAAAAAGCTGAAACACGGATTTGCGCTGGAACAAGGACGCATCGTCTTTGGCACGGGGTCGGACCTTGAGGCCGAGCCCCTGAACCTGCTGCGCATCTTTGAAGAGGCGCTTCGGACGGGGTATCTGATCCATCCTGTTGCTATGCGCGCCATTGCCGCGAACCTGCATCTGATCGACGACGACCTGCGCACCGACCGCGAAACCCTGCGGATTTTTCACGACCTGCTGCTGAAACACGGCAACCCCGAACGCGCCCTGCGCCGGATGAATGAGCTGGGCGTGCTGTCGGCCATCATCCCCGAGTTTGAGGCCATCGTGGCGATGATGCAGTTCAACGTTTATCACCATTACACGGTGGATGAGCATACGATCCAATGCATCTCGACCCTTGCTCAGATCGAACGCGGCGAGTTGATTGAGGAATTGCCGCTGTCGTCCAGCATCCTCAAGGCCGGGGTGAACCGCAAGGTGATCTATATCGCCTTGCTGCTGCATGACATCGGTAAGGGCAGGCCAGAAGATCATTCCATCCTTGGTGCGCAGATCGCCCGCAAGGTGGCCCCACGCCTTGGCCTGAACCCCGAGGAATGTGAAACCGTGGAATGGTTGGTGCGCTATCACCTGCTGATGTCGGATGTGGCGCAAAAGCGCGATCTGTCGGACCCGCGCACGGTGCGCGATTTTGCCAAACTGGTGAAAACCCGCAAGCGGCTGGACCTGCTGTGCGTGCTGACCGTCTGTGATATTCGCGGGGTTGGCCCCGGCACTTGGAACAACTGGAAAGCGATGCTGCTGCGCCAACTTTACCGCGATACCACCACCGCGCTGGAAGGCGGGCTGGAAACCCTGAACCGCGAGAATCGCGCGGATGCGGCCAAAAAGCTGCTGAAGGAAAAGCTGACGGATTGGGATGCCAAGGCCATTCGCTCCGAACTCGCCCGGCATTACCCGCCCTATTGGCAAGGCCTGCCGACCGAAACCCAAGCCGTCTTTGCCAAACTGCTGCAAGACATTACCGAAGATGAAATCCGCATTGATCTGCACCCGGATGCGGACCGTGATGCCACCCGCGCGGTCTTTGCACTGGCCGATCACCCCGGCATCTTCTCGCGGCTTGCCGGGGCCTTGGCGCTGGTGGGGGCCAATGTGGTGGACGCGCGGACCTATACATCCAAGGATGGCTGGGCCACCGCCGTCTTCTGGGTGCAAGACAGCGAAGGCCACCCCTATGAGGCCGCCCGCCTGCCCCGCCTGCGCTCCATGATCTCCAAGACGCTGAAAGGCGAGGTGGTGCCGCGCGATGCCTTGGCCGACCGTGACAAGGTCAAGAAACGCGAACGCGAATTCCGCTTTCCGACCCATATCACCTTCGACAACGAAGGCTCCGAGATTTACACGATTGTCGAGGTCGATACCCGCGACCGCCCCGGCCTGCTCTATGACCTGACGCGCACATTGGCGGCCAATAACATCTATATCGCCAGCGCCGTCATCGCGACCTTTGGCGCGCAGGTGGTCGACAGCTTTTACGTCAAGGACATGTTCGGCTTGAAGCTGCACACCAAATCCAAGCAAGAGGCGCTGGAACGTAAACTGCGCCAAGCCATCATTGATGGTGCCGAAAGGGCCAAGACATGAAGCCGATCCGCCTTGTGAAAGGCTTTCTGACGGTTGGCGGCTGGACGCTGGCCAGCCGGGGTGTGGGCTTTGCCCGCGATGTGATGATGGCGGCCTATCTGGGCGCAGGCCCGGTGGCCGAGGCCTTTCTGATCGCCTTTTCGCTGCCCAATATGTTCCGCCGCTTTTTTGCCGAAGGCGCGTTCAACATGGCCTTCGTGCCGCTGTTCGCCAAGAAACTGGAAGCGGGCGAGGATGCACAGGGCTTTGCCCGCGACGCGTTTTCTGCCCTTGGCGCGTTACTGATCGTCTTTACCCTCATCGGCACGATTGCGATGCCTTGGCTGGTCTGGGCCATGGCCTCGGGCTTTGTCGGTGATGCGCGGTTTGACCTTGCGGTGACCTTCGGGCGGATTTCCTTTTCCTATATCCTGTTCATTTCGCTGGTGGCGCTGCTGTCGGGC
Source organism: Pseudorhodobacter sp. E13 (assembly GCF_003991405.1). GTDB lineage: Bacteria > Pseudomonadota > Alphaproteobacteria > Rhodobacterales > Rhodobacteraceae > Pseudorhodobacter. Next base: position 60,443 of record NZ_RPEN01000156.1, on the reverse strand, counting down.
GTGCTGACCACCTTGGGGCGGTTTACCGAAGCCTCTTTCGTGCCGGTGCTGTTGAACCTGATCTTCATCGCAGCCATGCTGCTGGCCGCGCGGTTTGGCTGGGATATGGGGCTGACATTGGCTTGGACGGTGCCCGTCACCGGGTTGGCGCAATTCGCCTTTGCCTGGTGGTGGGCGCGGCAGGCCGGATTCACGCTGCTGCCACGCTGGCCCAGGTTTACGCCGGAACTACGCCGTCTTGCGGTGATTGCGGGGCCTGCGGTGCTGGCGGGTGGGGTGGTGCAGATCAACCTGTTGGTCGGTCGTCAGGTCGCCAGTTTCACCGAAGGCGCGGTGGCATGGCTGTCCTATGCGGACCGGCTCTATCAACTGCCGCTGGGTGTGGTGGGCATCGCCATCGGCACAGTGCTGCTGCCAGACCTGTCGCGCCGCCTGCGCGCGGGGGATGAGGACGGCGGCCGCGACAGCTTCAACCGCGGCACGGAATTCGCCCTCGCGCTGACCCTGCCCTCGGCGGTGGCGCTGATGGTGATTGCCAGCCCGCTGATCTCGGTGCTGTTCGAACGCGGCGCTTTTGCGGCCTCTGATACCGCACCGACGGCATTGGCTTTGGCGATCTATGGGCTGGGGTTGCCCGCTTTCGTGATGCAAAAAGTGCTGCAACCTTTGTATTACGCGCGCGAAGATACCCGCCGCCCCTTTCACTTTGCGGTGCTGTCGATGGTGGTGAACCTTGCGATTGCCATCGGCTTGCTGCCGATCATCGGGTTTTCAGCCGCAGCCTGGGCCACAACGCTGTCTGCATGGGTCATGCTGGCACAGCTTTGGTATGGCGCACGCGGCATGGGGGCTGCTTCAAGCTTTGATCCCCGTTTGCGCGACCGGGCGCCCCGCATCTTTGCCGCAAGCCTGATCATGGGCGGCTGCCTTTGGGGCATGGCGGCCCTGCTGGCCTTGCCCTTGGCGACCGAAGGCTGGCGATATGGCGCGCTGTTGATCCTGATCCTGACCGGCATCATCAGCTATTTCGGCTTTGGCAACGCCATCGGCGCGTTTGACCTGTCGGATTTCACCAAAGCTTTGCGGCGCAAACGCGGCTAAGACGGGGACGGCTCCCGCCATTCGTTGACGCGTGCCGCGTCGCCTCAAGGTTGGGCCGGGCGCCGGGCCGCTGGCGCGCCCCGGCGCGGTCGTGCGTGTGACCGCTGATTTCATCTGTTCAAAAATATCCTCGCCGAAGGCATCCAACCGTTCCACGCGGCCCAGCGCCGATACAGCGCCAAACGAAAACCGCGCGCGAGGCCCCTCCCCGCGCGCGTCTTGTCCTGCTTGGCCCTCCGCGCCTCAGGCTGGGTCCGCGATCACATCCTGCCGCTGCTGGCCCAGCCCTTCGATTGCCAGTTCCACCACATCGCCTGCGCGCAGATATTGCGGTGGCTTCATCCCCATGCCGACACCGGGCGGCGTGCCCGTCGAGATCACGTCGCCGGGGTGCAAGGTCATGAACTGGCTCAGATAAGACACCACATGCGCCACGCCATAAACCATGGTCTTGGTGGAGCCATTCTGCATCTTCTTACCGTTCACGGTCAACCACATCGACAGATTTTGCGGGTCTGCCACCTCATCCCGCGTGACCAGATAGGGGCCGATCTGCCCGAAATTGTCGCAAGATTTGCCCTTGGTCCATTGCCCCGCACGCTCGGTCTGGAAGGCCCGCTCGGACACGTCGTTCGACACGCAATAGCCGGCGACATAGGCCATCGCATCGGCCTCGGAGACATATTTGCATTTGGTCCCGATGATGACCCCAAGCTCCACCTCCCAATCGGTTTTCTCCGACCCGCGTGGGATGATAATGGGATCATTCGGGCCACAGATCGCCGAGGTGGCCTTCATGAAGATCACAGGTTCCGGTGGCACGGCCATGCCGCTTTCGGCGGCGTGATCGGCATAGTTCAGACCGATACAAATGAACTTGCCCGATCCCGCAACACAGGCCCCAAGCCGTGTGCCCGCAGACACCACAGGCAGCGAGGCCGGGTCAATCTTGGCCAGTGTGGCAAGGGCTGCATCCGACAGTGCCGCCCCGCCGATATCAGCCACATGAGCCGAGAGGTCACGCATCGTGCCATCTGCTGCCAGAATACCCGGCTTTTCCTGCCCCAAGGGGCCATGACGCAAAAGTTTCATTTTACTTCCTTTCCGTTAAACGTTCGACCAGCCGCCATCAATCACATGCGCGGCCCCGGTTGTCAGGCTGCTGTCATCAGAGGCAAGATAAACCACCAGATTGGCAATCTCATCCGGGGTGCCCATGCGCCCCATCGGTTGCCGCTTCATGAATTCGGCCCGGCCCTTTTCATAATCCCCGCCGCCCAGCGCCCGCATCCGTTGTTCCAGCGACGGGCTGTCAATCGTGCCGGGGCAGATTGCGTTGCAGCGAATACCTTGGGTGATGAAATCGGCAGCAATCGCCTTGGTCATGCCAATCACGGCCGCTTTGGTTGCGCCGTAAACATAGCGGTTCGGCGCTGCGATGATCGAGGACGCGACCGAGGACATGTTGATGATCGACCCGCCGCCATTGGCCAGCATCGCAGGCAAAAACGCGCGGGTGACGCGATACATCGCAGTCATATTGAGATCGACGCTGAAAGCCCATTGCTCTTCATCACAATCCAGAATCGTGCCATGCGCCACATAGCCCGCACAGTTGAACAGAATATCGACCGTGCCCACCTGTGCCGCCATCGCAGCCACCGCATCGGGCTTGCGCACATCGAGAAGATGCGTCTCCAACCCCTCGTCTGCCAAAGTGGCCAAAGTTTCGGCGTTGATATCGGTTGCGACGACATGCGCCCCTTCGCGTGCCATCGCAAGCGCCGAGGCGCGGCCAATCCCCTGCCCCGCTGCGGTAACAAAAGCCTTTTTGCCGGAAAGTCTGCCCATGGTGATCCCCCTGTTCGGCGCGCAGGGCGCCCGTCTACCATACCAGTTACAAGGGCCATGGTTTCACAAGCTTAGTCAACCGTCTTTCCGCCGATTAGCTGCCGGAAATGTGTTATTTGGTCGGGCGGCTTTGCCAATCGGCCACGGACCCAGATGCATCCGGTGGGCCCAGAGATGCTGCCTCAGATCGTCTCGGTCACTTTGCGCAGGTGACGCGGGGCATCGGGGTTGATGCCACGGGCGCGGGCGATCTGTTCAACCATGGCATAAAATGAAACGATCAGCGCGACCGGGTCCGTCAGCGGATGGGCGGTGCGAATTGTCGGCAGGCTGACCGCGCGTTTCGCCTTGGTCGAGGTGACAAACACCATCGCCCCTTTTGCCGCGATGTCATCGGCCACCTGCACCAAAAGCGGCTCTGCCGCGTCATGGGCAGCAAGCGCAATCACCGGAAAGCCGCCATCAACGATGGACACCGGGCCATGCAACACCTCGGCCGAAGAATAGCTTTCGGCATGCAGCTGGCAGGTTTCCTTGAATTTCAGCGCCGCCTCATTGGAAATGGCATAGGCCGGGCCCCGCCCCAGACAGAACAATGAGTTGCGCTGCCCCAGCGCCGCCCCTACCGCCGACCAATCGGCATGGGCAGCCTGTTCCAGCACCTTGGGCAAAGCGTGCAAGGCTGCCAGAACCTCGGCATCGCCTTTCACGCGCGCCAGCAACCACAGGCCGGACACAATCGAGGTGACAAAGGTTTTGGTCGCCGCGACCGAACGCTCCTCTCCGGCATGCAGGCAAAGCGTGTGGTCGCTGACCCGCGCCAGATCGCTTTCCGGGTGGTTGGTCAAGGCCAGCGTCAGCGCGCCAGAGGCCCGTGCTGCCCGCGCCATTTCCACGATATCGGGGCTTTTGCCAGATTGCGATATCGCAAGGCAGGCAGCCCGGTTCAGCCGCAATGGTCGCCTGTAGACCGACGCAACCGAGGGCCCGACCGATGCAATGGGCAGGCCCAGCAACAGCTCAGAGCAATATTTGACATAGGTCGCCGCATGATCCGAGGAGCCACGCGCAACCGAAACCATAAAGGCCGGGTCATGGCTGACAAGGGCAGCCGCCGCAGCCTCTATGCCCGCTGCCCCCTTGGTCAACAGCGACTCGACCACGGCCGGGATCTCCAGAATTTCCTGCCGCATGAAGGTGTCAGGCTTTGCCATTTCTGCGTTCCTTTGCCAGCCGCTTGTCTGCAATCCGAACAGGTTAGCGAGGCTGGGCGCAAAGCGCCATCGGCTTAAGCCGCCCCGCCCCGAAGGCCGCGTGCCGTGGCCAGTGCCAGCCAAAGCGCCCCGTCCAGCCCGCTGCCCCGTGCAGCCGTAATGGCTGCTTGCGCAGGCGCTGCCAGATAGGCGGCGTAATGCGGACCGATGCCGCCTGTCAGGCACAGCACCTCGTCGGGCATGAAGCCCACTGCCTTGAGCGCAAGGTCCAGATAGGCCGCCCCGCGCTGCATCAACCCGCGCCCGACCGCATCGCCCGCTTGCGCCGCTGCGATGACCTGCGGGGCAAAGCGGGCATAATCGGCAGGCTGCGCCTGTGCTGCGAACAGCACCATGTCGAGCGGTGCCCCGAAGTCAGCGAGAGTTGCGCGGGTCAGATCGCTGTGGGGGTGCAAGCCATCATGGCATAGCAGCACTTGTTCCAGCAATGCCCGCCCCAGCCAGCCCCCCGAAGCCTGATCGGAAAGCTGCAGGCCCCAGCCCCCTGCATCGCGGCGCTGTCCGGCGCGTTGTGCTGCAACAATCGTTCCCGTCCCAATGGCGAGCAAGACCCCATCCGCCCCACCCAGCGCGCCCGTCACCGCAACCTCGCGGTCGCTGGTGACGGTGATATGGTCAAAAGGCAAGGCCGCGGCGACCTGTGCGGCCACCGCAGGCGAAACAACCCCGGCAAGACCAAAATGCGCCACACTGGCCCGCAAAGCCTGTGGTGAAAGGCCAGTCTGCGCCGCCGCCTCTGCCAATGCGGCGGACAGGCTGGTGATGGTCAGGGCGAAATCAGAGGTCGCATTGGCCGGCCCGCCAGAGGCGCGCGCCAGAACCTGCCCTTGCGCATCGGCCAGCACGACACGGCAACCGGTGCCGCCGCCATCACAACCGATGACATAAGGAAGCTGTTTTTTGGCCATGCGGCACCCGTGTGATTACGCTTTTCCCGATCCATATGCCGGGGTGATGCTGTGAGACAAACATACCCGGATTGGGGCTGCAATGGCCAAAGCCTGCGCAACAGCCCACCGGCTGCGCGGCTGGACATCGGGGGCTGGAGGTTTCACACCTCCAGACCTCCGTGGGATATTTTTGCCGAAAAGAAAGCGGGTCAGACTTTTTTGGCTTCGAGCGCCTCAATCCGGGCCAGAAGGCTTGCGTTTTCTTCGCGTGCTTTCTGGGCCATGGCGCGGACGGCATCGAATTCTTCGCGCGTGACGAAGTCGCGATTGGCAAGCCAGCGGTCGACCATCGAATTCATCGCGGTTTCCGCTTCGGTTTTGGCGCCCTGGGCCACGCCCATCGCATTGGTCATCAATTGCGACATATCGTCAAAGAACTTGTTGCGGGTCTGCATCGGGGCCTCCTGTCTGGTGCCGTGATCTGTTGTGCCTATATGGCGGTGCATCGCCGCCGGGGCAAGCGGGGTGCGGCGAATTGGTTGACATCGGCCCCGCCGCGCCCGAGAACCCAAGCGCCGGATGGGCCGCAAAAGGACAGCATGATGCAAGGCTATATCGCCTTTCCCAATATCTCCCCCGATCTGTTTTCGATCACTCTGGGTGGCATGACCTTTGCACTGCGTTGGTATGCGCTGGCCTATATCGTGGGGTTGGTGATTGGCTGGCGGCTGGTGCTGCATGCGCTGGCTACCCCGCGCCTTTGGGCGGGGGCCGTGCCGATGAATGCCGAACAGGTGGAGCGGCTGCTGACATGGATCATCGCGGGGGTGATTTTGGGCGGGCGGCTGGGCTTTGTGCTGTTTTATCAGCCCGGCTATTACCTGTCGCATCCGTTGGAGGTGCTGAAGGTCTGGCAAGGCGGCATGTCCTTTCATGGCGGGTTTCTGGGTGTTGTGGTCGCGGCCTATCTGTTTTTCCGGGCCGAGGGGATTGCTTTGCGTCCGGCGGCGGATTTGCTGGCGCTTGCTGCCCCGCCGGGGTTGCTGCTGGGGCGGATTGCAAATTTCATCAATGCCGAGCTGTGGGGCCGCCCGACCGATCTGCCTTGGGGCGTGGCCTTTCCCGGCGATGCGGCGCAGGATTGCCCGGATGTATTTGGCATCTGCGCCCGCCATCCCAGCCAATTGTATGAGGCGGGGCTGGAAGGGCTGCTGCTTGGGGCCGTGTTGCTGTGGTTGGTCTATCGGCGCGGCGCGTTGAAATGGCCGGGACAGGTGACGGGGGTGTTTTTGGCAGGCTATGGTGCGGCGCGGTTTTTCGTGGAGTTTTTCCGCCAACCCGATGCGCAATTTGTCAGCGAGGGGAACCCGCTGGGGTTGGCCTTTCATATCGCAGGTTACGGCGTGACAATGGGGCAGGCCTTGTCGCTGCCGATGATTGCGGTGGGGCTTTTTCTGATCTGGCAGGCCCGCCATGTCCGCGCTTGAAGCGATCTTGCTGGCGCGTATTGCAGCGCAAGGGCCGCTGACGCTGGCCGAGTATATGGCCGAATGCCTGCTGCACCCGGCGCATGGGTATTACACCACGCGCGACCCTTTCGGGCGGGCCGGCGATTTCATCACCGCGCCAGAGATCAGCCAGATGTTCGGCGAATTGCTGGGCCTGTGCCTTGCGCAGGCATGGGTGGACCAAGGCGCGCCGGACCGCTTTGTGCTGGCAGAGCTTGGCCCCGGGCGCGGCACGCTGATGGCGGACCTGTTGCGCGCGACACGGGGCGTGCCCGGCTTTCATACAGCCGCGCAGGTGCATCTGGTCGAAGCCTCGCCCAGCCTGCGGCGCGTGCAACAGGCGACACTGGCGGATCATGCGGTGACCTGGGCGGAGGGGCTGGACGCCGTGCCGCAAGATCTGCCGCTTTTCCAGATCGCGAATGAGTTTTTCGACGCCTTGCCGATCCGCCAGTTCACCCGCCATAGTCAAGGCTGGTGCGAAACCATCGTGGGCAGTGCGGAGGGCCGGCTGGTCAAAGGCTATGCCGCCCCGACAGACCTGCCAGCACTTGCGCATCGGAGTGAAGATGTGAAGCCCGGCGAGGTGGTCGAGTTACGTCCCGAGGCGGGGGCCATCATGGCGCGGATTGGTGGGCAGATTGCCGCTATGGGCGGGGCAGCAGTGATCATTGATTACGGCAACTGGCGTTCCAAAGGTGATACGCTGCAAGCGCTGCGTGGCCACGCCTTTGCCAACCCGTTTGAGGCCCCCGGTCTGGCCGATCTGACAGCCCATGTCGATTTTGAGGCACTGGCCCATGCCGCCAAACCCGCACGGGCCACGGGCCTGACGGATCAGGCCGCCTTGCTTGCCCGGCTTGGCATTGGCGCGCGGGCAGAGCGTTTGGCGCGAAATCTGTCCGGGGCGGCATTGGAAAACCATCTAGCCGCCACACAACGCTTGACCCGGGCCGAGGAAATGGGAAGCTTGTTCAAGGCGCTGGCCCTTCATCCCGCCCATAGCCCAGCGCCGCCGGGGTTTGACCAAATATGATCGAAATTCTGACATCTGACGCGCTTGCACCCCTGAGCCACGGGTTTTTCACCCGCAAGGGCGGGGCCTCTTCGGGGATATTTCAGGGCTTGAATTGCGGGCCGGGCAGTTCGGACCTGTCAGAAGCGGTGGCGATCAACCGGGCGCGGGTGGCAGCGGCGATGGATGTGCCGCCCAACCATCTGCAAACCGTGCATCAGGTGCATTCGGCCGATGTTGTCACGCTGACCGAACCGCTTACCGACCGCCCGCGCGCCGATGCGATGGTGACGGCCACGCCCGGCCTTGCCTTGGGCATTCTGACCGCTGATTGCCAGCCCGTGCTGTTTGCCGACCCGCAAGCCGGGGTGATCGGTGCGGCCCATGCTGGCTGGCGCGGCGTGAAAGATGGCGTGCTGGAGGCGACGCTGGCCGCGATGGAAGCGCTCGGCGCCGACCGCGCGCGCACCACCGCCGTCATTGGCCCCTGTATTTCGCAAGCCGCCTATGAGGTCGGCCCCGAATTTCTGGAAAGCTTTCTGGACGACGACCCCGACCACGCCCGCTTTTTCGCAGGGGGCACCGGGGATCGCGCGATGTTTGACCTGCCCGCCTTTGGCCTTGCGCGGCTGCGCGCGGCGGGTATCGGCCATGCCGAATGGACGCGGCACTGCACCTATGCCGATGAGGAGCGATTCTTTTCCTATCGCCGCACCACCCATCGCGGCGAGGCCGATTATGGGCGATTGATTTCGGTCATCCGGTTGTAACCGGGCCGGAATTGGGCGGCATCTTGGCAAAAACTGCCGCGAATTTGCCTTAAATCGGGAAACAATAAACGGCAAATCCACCGCATTGTCGCCCGAGCCTGCAAAAACCCCTTATTTCACAGGCGTTTTCCGATGCGGCGGATTTGCCATATTTCGCCCCAAAGCAGCCCGCAAAATTTTCAGAAAAAGCAAATCAGCGCCAAAGACCTGCCCCAATGCGCGGCGATAGTGATCCTAACGAAAGCAACACAGCGCATCGCGCCACCAAGACTTGCAGGAGCACACCATGACCAAACGCCGCTGGCTCAAATCCGTCATCGCCACCAGCCTAGAGGCTCAGCCCGCCCTGCCTTTCCAGCGCGGTAATCGTCGCAAGCCTGCGGCCTTCAAACCGGCACCGGCACCGCAGAACGCACAGCGTGCCATCGCTGCCCGCTGAACCAGCGCACAGACGAATCACGAAAGGGGGCGCAGGCCCCCTTTTTGCATCTTTATTCTGCCGTATTCTCTGAAAATTCCGAAACAATCGCTCGGCCCGCTGCGGGATTGGTGACGTAAGGCGTTGTATTAAGGAAAATCTTTGACAGAGCGCCGCAATTCAGCCATCTTTCCCTTGTGACGCGGTGAAACGCGCCGCGATTGGGAAGTTCGGACCGTAAGCGAGGTAAGACCAAAGGGCGATCGGGCCTAGGGCACCCAACGTGTCAAGAAGACCAGGTTTCAAAAACGGCGGCCCTGATATGCTCCTCTGGCATATCGCAACAGGGCCGCCATTTTTGTGTTTCAAGCACCGCTTGGCACAGCCGACCCATGGAAGGCGTCAGGCGTTGCGGGTCAGCCGCTCTTCCAACACGTCAAAAGGCACACCCGGCTCATCCTTGGCCCCACGGATCACAAGGCTGGTTTTCACGCTGGCCACATTGTCTGCCTTCAGCAGATCACCCGTCAGAAAGCTTTGGAAGGTCGACAGATCGGGGGCCACGCATTTCAGGATAAAATCAATCTCGCCGTTCAGCATGTGACACTCACGCACAAGCGGCCAAGCCCGGCAACGCGCCTCAAAAGCGGACAGATCGCTTTCAGCTTGGGAATGCAAGCGCACCATGGCGAAAACCTGCACTTCGAACCCCATTTCGCGGGCGTCGATATCGGCGTGATAGCCCTTGATGAACCCCGCCTCCTCCAGCGTGCGCACCCGGCGCAGGCAGGGCGGTGCGGAAATGCCGACGCGTTTTGCCAATTCCACATTGGTCATCCGCCCATCGGCCTGCAATTCCGCCAGAATTTGCCGGTCGATCGGATCCAGTTTCGAGCCAGCCATAACCTGTCTTTCCCTTAAATTGCGGTGTTTCGTGCCGGACCTTATGTTTTTCACCCGGTTTGCGCAATATTATTTCAACACCGCGCAAGATTTTGTCATCGACACGCCCGCGCCACCCTGCGGCAGCCTTTGGGGTTTTCGCCCCCGCCTCCAGCGCATATATGAAGGGCTGAACATTTTCTTGGGGGCATCATGGCCGAGACTCGTCACAGCAAAATCCTGATCATTGGCTCTGGGCCGGCAGGCTATACCGCCGCCGTCTATGCCGCGCGGGCAATGACCAACCCCATTCTGGTGCAGGGCCTGCAACCGGGTGGGCAATTGACCATCACGACCGAGGTGGAAAACTGGCCCGGCGACACCCATGTGCAAGGCCCCGATCTGATGGTGCGGATGGAAGAACATGCCAAGGCGATGGGGGCCGAGGTGATTTCGGATTACATCTCCAGCCTTGATCTGTCCAAGCGCCCCTTCACCGCCAAAGCCGACAGCGGCACCACCTTCACCGCCGATGCGGTTATTCTGGCCACGGGCGCACAGGCAAAATGGCTTGGCCTGCCCTCCGAGGAGAAATTCAAGGGTTTTGGTGTTTCAGCCTGTGCCACCTGCGACGGGTTCTTTTATCGCGGCAAGGAAGTCGTGGTGATCGGCGGCGGCAATACAGCGGTGGAAGAGGCACTGTTCCTGACCAATTTCGCCACCAAGGTGACGCTGATCCACCGCCGCGACAGCCTGCGCGCCGAAAAGATCATGCAGGACCGGCTGTTCAAACATCCCAAGGTGGAGGTGTTGTGGAACCACTCGGTCGAGGAGGTTCTGGGCGATGAAACCCCGCGCGGCGTCACGGCTGTGCGCGCCAAGCATGTGGAAACCGGCGAGACGACCGATATTCCTTGCGCGGGCTTTTTCGTGGCCATCGGCCATGCCCCGGCCTCGGAACTGGTGAAGGACCAGTTGGAATTGCACAATGGGGCCTATGTGAAGGTAAAGCCCGGCTCTACCCAGACCTCCATCCCCGGCGTTTTCGCGGCGGGCGATCTGACCGACCATGTCTATCGCCAAGCGGTTACATCGGCCGGGATGGGGTGCATGGCCGCGCTGGATGCGGAACGGTTCTTGGCTGAGCAGGAATAAAGCGGGATCTGTTCCCCCTTTGCCTGCGCGATGATCTGCGCAGGCAAAGGGGCGCGAGACCAAAAAGGCCGGGCGCTTTGGCAGCCCGGCCTTTGGTTTTATAAGGTGGCATTTGCGGTCAGTGAACGCTGACCGGGGCCAGATCATGTTCGCGCGCCAAGGCAAAGGCGAGGCGCTTGTCGGCGACCAAGGCAAGGCGTGCCCCATCGCCGCGATGCACGGCATAGATCGTCTTCAACCCTTCGGCTTGGTCTTGCACATCCTGCGGCAAATCCGCGACCGACACGGCGCGGACATAGACAATCCGCTCCGCCGCGGTCGGCATATTTTCAAAAGGCGTGTCCATCTTCGGCCCTCCTTATCTGCGGTCAATCGGGATGGTCTGCACGATCACATCGGGAACCGAGCGGCGCAGGTCGATATGCAGCAGCCCGTGTTCCAACGCGGCGCGCGCAACCTCTACCCCTTCGGCCAGCACGAAAGAGCGTTGAAACGCCCGTGCCGCGATGCCGCGATGCAGGAAAAGGCGCTCGCCTTCATCCTCGGCCTGACGGCCACGCACGACCAGTTGGCGATTTTCGACCGTGATGTTCAGATCTTCGTCGCGAAACCCGGCCACGGCCAAAGTGATGCGATATTCATTTTCCGAGACCGCTTCGATGTTGAAGGGCGGATAGCCCTCGGCGGCGGTTTTTGCCGTCCGCTCTACCAGCCGTTCCAGCTGTTCAAAGCCCAGAAGATGGGGATGCGCCCCAAAGCTCAATTTCGTCATTCGACTTGTCCTTCGATAAAGCGACAGTTCGCATTTGCAGGCCCAAAACGCAGGCACCCGCTTGCATTGAATATGGGGCGCTTGCCCTGCGCCTGCAAGAGGGCGAAAGCTGGGCAATTTCAGATCGTTTTCGCACACATTTACGGAAAAGCGGCTATAGTGTGGGTTGGACGGAACAACCGACTCAGTGATCAAGCGCCTATGAATGCCTCGACGAAATTGAACCTGGATGAAATGCTGCGGATCCGGCTTGCCGTTTTGCAGCGGGAGCATCGCGATCTGGACGAAGCCATTCAAGCGGTTGAGGCGAGCGTGAACCCCGATCAGCTGATGCTGCGGCGGTTGAAAAAACAAAAGCTGCAATTGAAAGAGCGGATTGTGAAGATCGAGGATGAGTTGATCCCCGACATCATTGCCTGACGCTGCACTGGTGGACGGGTCGCGGGGGCTGTCTGCCCCCCTTCGCCTTACGGCGAATTCCCCCCGAGGATATTTGGGCCGAAAAGAAAGCGCTGGTCGCCGGGCGCGGGCCATTCTGCCTTGCCCTTGATGGCCCCATCAGTATAGTCCCGGCTTGTTTTGAACGGGGGGCAGCATGGCCGTTGAAGTGGGAATCATCATGGGAAGCCAGTCAGACTGGCCGACGATGAAAGAGGCGGCCGAGATGCTGGACGCGCTGGCGGTGCCCTATGAGGCCAAGATCGTTTCGGCCCATCGCACGCCTGACCGGTTGTGGGACTATGGCAAGACGGCGGTGGACCGCGGGTTGAAGGTGATTATTGCCGGGGCCGGTGGCGCTGCGCATTTGCCGGGCATGATGGCATCAAAGACGCGGGTGCCGGTGATTGGTGTGCCGGTGCAGACCAAGGCGCTGTCGGGGGTGGATAGCCTGTATTCCATTTTGCAGATGCCGCGCGGTTTTCCGGTGGCCACCATGGCGATTGGTGCGGCAGGTGCCGCCAATGCGGGATTGATGGCGGCGGGCATTCTGGCTTTGAACGATGTGGAATTGGCGGCGCGGCTGGATGCGTGGCGCGCGGCGCTGTCTGCCTCTATCCCGGAGGAGCCGCGCGATGAATAACCCGCTGCCCGCAGGTTCGGTGATTGGTATTCTGGGAGGTGGTCAACTGGGCCGCATGCTTTCGGTTGCAGCCTCGCGGCTGGGCTATCGCACCCATATTTTTGAGCCGGGTGCAAACCCGCCCGCCGCCGATGTCGCCCATGCGCTGACCACGGCCAGCTATGATGACACCGCCGCGCTGACCGCGTTTGCGCAGGCCGTTGATGTGATCACCTATGAGTTTGAGAACATCCCGACAGCGGCGCTGGATATTCTGGAGGCGCTGCGCCCCATTCGCCCCAACCGCAAGGCTTTGGCCGTCAGTCAGGATCGCATTGCGGAAAAGCGGTTTCTGAATGGGTTGGGTTTGGCCACGGCCCCGTTTGCACCGGTTTCAACGGCGGCGGATCTGGAGGCGGCTTTGGCCGAGATCGGCGCGCCTGCAATTTTGAAGACCACGCGTCTGGGCTATGACGGCAAGGGGCAAGCGCGGCTCAAGCAGCCGGACGATGCCCCTGCGGCGCTGGCAGAGATGCGGGGCGCGGAGGCGGTGCTGGAAGGGTTTATCGACTTCAGCCATGAGGTTTCGGTCATCGCGGCGCGCGGTCTGGATGGGGCGGTTGCTGCCTATGATCCGGGCGAGAATGTGCATCGCAACGGAATATTGCACAGCACCACCATTCCCGCCAAGCTGACGCCTGCGCAGCGCACGGATGCCGTTTTATTGGCAGCGCGCATTCTGAATGCGCTGGATTATGTTGGTGTGATGGGGGTGGAGCTGTTCGTGACGCCGCGCGGTTTGATCGTCAATGAAATTGCGCCGCGCGTCCACAACTCCGGGCATTGGACCCAGAACGGCTGTGTTGTGGATCAGTTTGAGCAGCATATCCGCGCTGTCGCGGGCCTGCCTTTGGGCGATGGCAGCCGCTTTGCCGATGTCACGATGGAAAACCTGATCGGCGACGATATCGCCCGCCTGCCCGCGCTTTTGGCCGAAAAAGCGACTGCCGTGCATATGTATGGCAAGCCAGAGGCGCGGCCCGGCCGCAAGATGGGCCATGTGAACCGGATCACGCGCGGCATCCCGCAATAGACCGCCAAGCGGTCAACGACAGACGAGTGCGACCAGCACGAAGGTGCAATTGGGTGTTGCTTCGGGCTGTGGGGGCGTGGCGGCATCGCTGTTTTGCACCGCAAAGCTTGGCATGGTGGACCTTGCGGCGGCGGGGTGCAAATAGACCTGTGCCCGCAAGGATGATTGATCCCAAGGCGATTGCTGGCCATCGCTCGCCGCCTCGACATCGTTGCGCAGCTTGATCATCACATCCGAGACGCTTAGCCCCGGCTGTTCCACATATCGCAACAAAGCCGCTGTATAGAGGCTGTGACCCGTTGCCCGCACCGGATCAAAAGAGACAGCACCGGGCCGGGCGGCAAAGGAAATGAAGGTGCCCGCACGGGTTTGCATCTGGGCCAGACCTGCCTGCGCCCCAGAGTTCCCTGCCATCGGGATGGCGCGGCAGGCATCGAGGAACAGCAAAACCTGCGCATTGCTGGCTTGTAATTGCGCAACGACGCTATCCAGTTTCCAGCTTTCCTCGGTGCCGCTGCTAACCAGATCAAGGCGGGCCGTGACGGGCAAAAGATGGTTCCTGCCATCGATTTGAACCCCGTGCCCCGCATAGTAAAACACCACGGTTTCCGCTGATCTCGCCTGTTGGGCAAAACTTGTGACAGCATGTTGGAAGGCTTGGCTGCTTGCATCTGTCAGCAGCGTCACCGCAAATCCCAGCCTGCGCAGCGCATCGGCCACCGCCTGTGCATCCTTGCGGGATGTCGTCAGGCGGGGCAGATGTTGATAGGCTTGGTTGCCAATCACCAGCGCCACGCGCCCTTGCCCCGCAACGGCTGTGGCAGGGGCCATCAAAACCGCACAAAGCAGTGCCAAACCGCAAAAGCGCGCAATGCCAAAAAAGACCAGCATCTGTCTGAGGCGCATTTGATCATTCCGCTCCGCCCGGCCAACATCTCGGCCAATCCGGTGATGCTAGCACAAAGCCACCCTTCGCGCGATATCCGGCAGCTTATCCGGGTAGCAAGGGCCGCGTCATGCGTTGGCGGTTGTGGCGCATCGGGTCGCCTTCGGCTGGAGGGAAGCGCTGCTCATCCGCAAAGCCCATCTGCTGCCAGAAAGCATGCCCCCTTGGATTCGCCTCCAGCACGGTGATCAGCATCCGCGTTGCGCCGCGCGTGCGCGCCATAGCCATAAGCTGCGCCACGGTTTGCTGCCCGATCCCTTGGCCCCGCACCGATGGGTCCAGCAGCAGCAAGCCGATATAGGCATCCATGGCCTTCGGATAGCCAAAGCCCATATCGGCAATGCCGACCAAGCGCTGATCCTGCATAACCCCCAGCTTCACCGATTGCGCCGGGTCGCCCCCTGGCACGCAATCGGTGAAAAAACTGGTGGCTGCGGCGGTGGTGGGCGGCTGGCCATCCTCCAGCAACACGTAGTCACTGGCGCGCATCATCAGGTCCAGCACGGCGGGCAGGTCGCGGGCCTGCACCAAGGCGCGAAAGCGAAGCGGCGGCGTCATGGCCAAGCGATCCCCACAACCTCCAGTTCCATATCCCCTGACGGGCGGTGCCAGACCACAAGATCACCGGGTCGCGCGCCGATCAAGGCCCGTGCCAAAGGGGAATGCGGCGCGATAAGTCCCGCCGCGGCATCGGCTTCATCCTCGCCCACAATGGTAAAGCAGCTTTCGGCCCCTGCCGCATCGACAACGCGGACGGCATGGCCAAAGGCAACCTCGGCGCAATCGCGGCCTTCGGGCGTCAGCAGCAAAGCCGATTTCAGCCGCGCTTCCAGATAGCGGATATCCCGTTCGGCGGCAGCTTCGGGCAAACGGTCCAACCTGTCCACGCGCGCGCGCAACTGGGCCAGCCGCACCTGCGCCTGCGACAAGGCCGCCCGCAACAGCGCCAAACCGCGCGGCGTGACGTAATTGGGGTGCGGGCTGATCGGCAGATCGAGCAAGGGGGTGTTGTCTGGCCCATCCTCCTTGACGAAGGCGCGGCTCATCGGACCAGCAGCTCCAACGGATCATAAAGCATGGCCCCGCCCCATGCCGCTTCGGGCAGCGTATCGGGTTTGAAACGGATACTTGCCATTTCCGCACGGCTGAAAAAGCGGCGCTTTGTCACCACACCTTCTGGGTCGCGCCATGTGTCATCCAGAACGCCGCCGGTGATGGCGCAGCGGAAATACAGATCAACCTGATGAAACCCATGCTCGGGCGCGTGAAACTCATTCACCAACACAGGCTCCCCTACGGCCACGCTTAACCCGGTTTCCTCATGCACTTCGCGGATCAGGTTTTCATGCAGGCTTTGGCCCAGATGCACCCCACCCCCCGGCGCACACCACAAGTCCGAAACATTGCCGCGAAATGCGTTAACCATCAGCAGCCGATCCTGATGCAGGATTAACGCTCTGACGGCCAGTCGTGGGGAACGCGGTTTCATGCCACC
Organism: Pseudorhodobacter sp. E13; assembly: GCF_003991405.1. Lineage (GTDB taxonomy): Bacteria > Pseudomonadota > Alphaproteobacteria > Rhodobacterales > Rhodobacteraceae > Pseudorhodobacter. Next base: position 44,213 of record NZ_RPEN01000156.1, on the reverse strand, counting down.
AAGCTGGCGCTGTCTGCGCGCTTTGTCCAGTATCAACCTTTTCAAAGCGTGAAACAGCGCCTAGCTATAGCAGCATGAAACATCTCTTGCTTGCCCTTGCCACCACCCTGCTGCCGCTGCCCGCGCTGGCGCAGGCCGATTGCGTTGTGCTGCTGCATGGGCTGGCCCGCGGCGAAAATTCACTGCTGGCGATGGAAGCCTCGCTGACGGCGCAAGGATTTACCGTCATCAATCAAGGCTATCCCTCCACCGATGCGCCGATTGGCACTTTGGTCGAGGAAAACGTGATCCCCGCCGTGGCCGCCTGCCAAAAAGCGAAGGTGCATTTTGTCACCCATTCAATGGGCGGCATCCTGACCCGCGTCTACCTTGCACGTTACCGCCCCGAGCAGATGGGCCGTGTGGTCATGCTGGCCCCGCCGAACCACGGGTCGGAACTGGTGGATATTCTGGGCGATCTGTCGCTGTTCCAATGGATCAACGGCCCGGCAGGCGGGCAATTGGGCACTGATGCGGCCTCTTTGCCCAATCAATTGCCGGTGCCGGACTATCCCTTGGGCATCATCGCGGGCAATCGCAGCCTGAACCCGGCAGCCTCGGCCCTGATCGAGGGGCCGGATGATGGTAAGGTGTCGGTCGACAGCACCAAGCTGGACGGCATGACTGCCCATATCACCCTGCCCGTGACACATACTTTCATGATGCTGAACCCGCAGGTCATCGCACAAACCACACTGTTCCTGCGCCAAGGCCGGTTCGATGAAAACCTGCCGCTGGTCGATGCGGTCAATATCAGCCTTGGCACCACCCGGGTGCAGCCCTGATGCCTAGCCCCGGCGGGCGCTGAAACTCGCCAGCCCGACACCGCCCAAAACCAAAAGACAGGCCAGCGCAAACCGCAACCCCACTGGTTCGGCCAGCAAAACTGCCCCTGCCAAGGCCGCAATCACCGGCACCGAAAGCTGCGCCACCCCGGCCCGCGCGGCACCAAGCTGCGGCACAACCGCATACCACAGCGCATAGCCCAGCCCGGATGTCACCGCGCCCGAGATCACTGCAAGGGCCACGCCCAACCCGGTCCAACTGGCGATGTCCAACAGCCAGACCCCGGCCACAACAGCGGCAGGCACCGCAAGAATGAAATTGGCCGCCGTCGCCGCCAACGGGTCACGCGCCCCTCGCCCAGCAAGGGAATAGACACCCCACCCCACACCCGCCGCCGCCATCAACCCCATCGGCCACAGCGCCACCGCATTGCCCCCCGGCGCGACCAGAACCACAAGCCCGCCAAAGGCTAGCCCCGCGCCCAACCAGCGCCGCAAGGGCACGGCCTCGCCCGCAACCAGCGCCCCGGCGAACATGGTGATCTGCACCATCCCGAACAGCACCAAAGCCCCGATCCCCGCCGCCAGATCGACATAGGCAAGCGAAAACCCGAACAGATACAGCAAAAGCCCCAGAACCCCTGCCCCGCGCCCTGCCCAGCCGGGCCAAAATCCGCGCCGCCGAAAGACCAGCAGCATCGCCAAGGCCAAGGCCCCGGCACAAAGTCGCAGCAGCGCGAAATCCACCGGGCCCATACCCGCCTGCCCCACCGCCATCCGGTTCAGCAGCGAATTCCCTGCAAAAGCCAGCATCGCCAGCGCCGTCAGCCAAAATAACCGCAAAGGGCCTCTCCGTTTTACAGGGAACAAAAAGCAGGGGCATCGAACCCCTGCTTTTTGTGTTGGTGCCCAGCCTATCGCCGGTTTTCAAAAAGCGGAACCGTGCGGCTTCATCTTGGCAAAAATACCTGACTCACAGCCTGTCCGCAGCGCGCCCATAGAAAAAAGGGCACCTGCGATAGGTGCCCTTTCCTGTCGTCCCAACGGTTGGGGCGATGATTATTCCATGCAAAGCATGAAATTACATCATGCCGCCCATACCGCCCATGCCACCCATATCCGGCATGCCGCCGCCAGCAGCGCCTTTCGGCTCCGGCTTGTCAGCGATCATGGCTTCGGTGGTGATCAGCAAGGATGCAACCGAAGCGGCGTCTTGCAGCGCGGTGCGCACCACTTTGGCCGGGTCGATCACGCCAAACTTGAACATGTCGCCATATTCATCGGTCTGGGCGTTGTAGCCGAACTTCGGATCATTGGACTCGCGCACCTTGCCAGCCACAACCGAACCGTCAACACCCGCGTTCTGGGCGATCTGACGCAGCGGTGCTTCCAGCGCCTTGCGAACGATGTTGATACCGTTGGTCTGGTCGGGGTTCGCCCCTTCCATGCCGATCAGCGACTTGCCAGCCTGAACCAGCGCAACGCCACCGCCAACAACAACACCTTCTTGCACGGCCGCACGAGTCGCGTTCAGCGCGTCATCAACGCGGTCCTTACGCTCTTTCACTTCGACTTCGGTCATGCCGCCAACGCGGATAACGGCAACGCCGCCAGCCAGCTTGGCCACACGCTCTTGCAGTTTTTCCTTGTCGTAGTCGGACGTGGTTTCTTCGATCTGGGTGCGGATCTGGGCCACGCGGGCTTCGATCTCGGCCTTCTCGCCAGCGCCATCAACGATGGTGGTGGTGTCCTTGGTGATGGTGACTTTCTTGGCGCGGCCAAGCATGTCCATCCCGACGTTTTCCAGCTTCATGCCCAGATCATCGGAAATCACCTGACCACCGGTCAGGATCGCGATGTCTTGCAGCATCGCCTTGCGACGATCGCCAAAGCCCGGTGCCTTCACCGCAGCGATTTTCAGACCGCCGCGCAGCTTGTTGACCACCAAAGTTGCCAGCGCTTCGCCTTCAACATCTTCGGAAATGATCAGCAGCGGCTTCTGGCTCTGGATCACTTGCTCCAGCAGCGGGACCATCGGCTGCAAGGAAGACAGTTTCTTCTCGTGCAGCAGGATCATCACGTCTTCCAGATCGGCAATCATCTTGTCCGGGTTGGTGACGAAATAGGGCGACAGGTAGCCGCGGTCGAACTGCATGCCTTCGACAACTTCGGTTTCCGTTTCCAGACCCTTGTTTTCTTCGACGGTGATCACGCCCTCGTTGCCGACTTTCTGCATCGCATCCGCGATCTGACGACCGATTTCTGCTTCGCCATTGGCCGAGATGGTGCCAACCTGCGCAACTTCGGCGCTGTCGGAAACCGGACGCGCCGCTGCTTTGATCGCCTCAACCACTTTGGCGGTTGCCAGATCAATACCGCGCTTCAGGTCCATCGGGTTCATGCCAGCAGCAACCGACTTCAGACCTTCGGTGATGATGGCCTGTGCCAGAACGGTTGCAGTGGTGGTGCCGTCGCCGGCCTCGTCATTGGTCCGGGAAGCAACTTCCTTGACCATCTGCGCGCCCATGTTTTCGAACTTGTCCGACAGTTCGATTTCCTTGGCAACCGACACACCGTCCTTGGTGATGCGCGGCGAACCGAAGGATTTTTCGATCACGACGTTACGGCCTTTCGGGCCCAAGGTCACCTTTACCGCATTGGCAAGGATGTTTACGCCGCGCAACATACGATCGCGGGCATCGGTATCAAATTTGACGTCCTTAGCAGCCATTTTGCTTGCTCCAGTTTGTCTTGAATTTCAGTTGATTAAAACATCATGCGCGGGGTGGGCGTCAGCGCGCCACTCCGCCACCGGCCTCAGCCGATGATCCCCATGATGTCGCTTTCTTTCATGATCAGAAGCTCTTTGCCTTCCAAGGTCACTTCCGTTCCCGACCACTTGCCAAACAGCACACGATCGCCAACTTTCACCGACGGTGCAATCAGCTCGCCGCTGTCTTTGCGGGCGCCTTCGCCCAGCGCGATCACTTCGCCTTCAGCGGGCTTTTCTTTTGCGGTGTCGGGGATGATCAGGCCGCCCTTGGTTTTGTCTTCGCCTTCGATGCGGCGAACCAGTACACGGTCATGCAGCGGTTTAAATGCCATCTGTGAACACTCCCTTAGGTTCCAGGTTGATTTCGATTAGCACTCAACCGAAGTGAGTGCTAACGAGGGAGAGATACGTATCCGCCCGGATCATGTCAAGGTCCGGGATCACTGGTTTTTGCACCAGGCACCCAGACCGTCCCCCCGGCGCGGCTGGCCAAGGGGTGCGAGGTCGCAAGCGGGGCCTTGCAATTCCGGGGCGCAGCCTGACGCTATTTCTTCTTGGCTTTTTTCTTCTTGATCTCTGCCTCCAGCGCGGCAGCCAGTTTCTTTTTGAGCGCGGGATTATCAAGGGCCGATTTCGCGGCGATTGCCGTCATTTGTTTTGGGTTTTCCTTGCCGGTCCCGATCTTCAAATAGGCCGTCAGACCAGTCTTGATCACTTCCTCACTGAACTTGTCCGACATTTCCTTTGCAATTTCGGCCTTTTGCTGGGCGTTCAGATCATTCCCCTTCACCAGCTTCTTCAAAAGATCGGGGACCAGCTTTCCCTCGATGTCTTTTGTCGCCTGTTTGGTCCAGTTTTCATTGAAACTGGACAAATCCTTCATCAGTCCACCGCCAAACCCCGACAGCAAAACTTTGCCAACGGACTCTTCGAAATCCTTTTTAGAAGGTGCCTTACCGCCTGTTTTGATGACCTTGCCAAAGGTTTCCATACTTTGCCCGATCGCGGCTTTGCAGGCCTCATCCCCGGCCCCCGTCAAAAATCGCGTCAGATAGGGGGTAAGTTGTTGCCCCGAAACGCCCGCGATGGAATGCGCCAGCCTTGGGGCCAGTTTTTCCGCAATGCCCTTGGTGAAATTCGGTGGCAATTTGCTGGCGATACCCGCAGTGGCTATAGCGACCAAACCGTCAATCGTGGCATTGTTGACCGCTTCATAAAGTGTGATTTTCTGTTTTGCCGTCACTTTGCCCAGATCACTGGACAGGCTTGCCACAACCGCGACAGACCCCGCAGAGGCAACAGTCGCCTGCGCCGCCGTCAGCGTCGTTGCAGCAAACAGGGCCGGGGCGGCCATACCACCGACGATTGCGAAACCGACAGCCGATGTCACGCTCAGGCTCATCGCAACGCCGCCTGCCGCGCCGGTAAAATCCTTCAGGAATCGGTCGATATCGGCTGAAAAGGCGTTCACACTTCGCTCGGCCTGTTTCAGATCCGCTTCAAGCTTGCCGATATTGCGCGCGCCCATCGTCGTGGCCAGTGCCAACACCGCCTTATTCGCCGCTTCGGCCAAGGCTTTGTTGGGGGGCTTTACCCGGCCCGCCTTGATCGTGACGACCTGCGCAAAAGCCTCTAACATGCCATTGTTATTCGCCCAGGCGCTGCTGTATTGCAGATAGGCCTTCATATTCAGGTTCTGCGACTTCACCAACTGGTTGCTATAGCGCTCCAGGCTTCGGAACAGCTTTTCTTTGGCTGTCAAGTAATCCCGCGGCAGAAACAGAAGCTCTTGCGAGCCGTGCTTTACCTTCTGCATCATCACTTTTTCAGTGGTGCCGCCCACATCACCGCGTTTCTTGGCCTGCTCATATTTCGGCTTCAACGCTTTCATCAGCGGGCTGTTCGGCGCAATATAAGCGCTTGCCTGATCAATGTTTGCCTTCTTCGCCGCAGCCACCAGAGCCTTCAAAATATCGGGTTTGCTAATGCCCCCGGTTTCCTCAACCGCATAGCCATTTGCGCGCAGAATGCGGCGAACAAGCAAGATATCGTCCTTGTCATTTTTGACCTTCGGCCCGCCCTTCACCGCCAAACCGACGGCCCCTTTCAGCACCTCTGACATAATATTTCTCCTGATTCGCTTTAAAAAATACCGGCTAGCTTGGACCAGCGCGCCCAAAACTCCAAACAAAAGGGGCTTTGCCCCCTTGGCGCGGGGCCGGTGCCGTGGCAGCCTTCGCAAAAATCTGCTGACAAAGGCTTCGAATGTTCACGCGTTTCTTCCTGTATATTTTCGCTTGTCTGTTGTGCTTGGCACCCGCCGCCGCGCAATGTGTGGGCGAGAACCTGATCGCCGCCCTTCCTGAGGCCGAGCGCACCGCCCTGTATGACGCAGCCCATGCCGCGCCCTTTGCCACCGGCAACCTGTGGCGGGCCACGCGCGGCGATGAAACGCTGATCCTGACGGGCACCTTCCACCTTGATGATCCGCGCCATGATGCCTATCAGGCCCGGCTTTTGCCGCTGCTGGCCACGGCCAAGACGCTATTGGTAGAGGCGGGCCCCGAAGAGGAAAAAGCCCTGCAACAGGTCTTGATGACCGACTCCTCTGCCATGATTGCGCCGCAAGGCTCTGGCCTGAAGGCGGCTTTGGCTCCTGCGGAATGGGATGCGCTGGCCGATGCCTTGTTGCAGCGCGCCATCCCGTCTTCGCTGGCCGAAATGCTGCGGCCGTGGTTTGTGTCGATGATGCTGTCGATCCCGCCTTGCGCCTTGCAAACCGCCGCAACCGGGGCCGGGCTGGACAAGCGCCTGATCGCCGCCGCAACCGAACAAGGCATCGCCATCGAGGCACTGGAACCCTTTGACACCGCCTTGAAACTGTTTGACGGGCTGACGATGGACGAGCAATTGACCATGATCCGCAACGCGCTGGTGGTGGAACAGCAATCCGATGATTTCCTGACCACCACGGCCGAGGCTTTCTTTGCCGGGGAAAGCCGCCTGATCTGGGAGTTTTCCCGCCGCCTTGCCTATGACATCCCCGGCAACACCCCCGCGCAGGTGGATGAGGATTTCGCCAAGGCCGAACAGGCGCTGATGTCTGATCGCAACCGCGCCTGGATCACTGAGATTGAGGCCGCCTTGCAAAACGGCCCCGCCTTTGCCGCCTTTGGCGCGCTGCATCTGTCGGGAACCGAGGGCGTTCTGGCTCTGCTGCAAGACCGCGGCTTTGAGGTGGTGCCGCTGACGGACTGACGCGCAAGAAAACGCCGCAGGGCCAAGCCTATGCGCAAGCGTGACAATCGGCCACATGCCACCTATAAGGCGGCAAATCCATCAAACCGCAGGTTTCGTGCTATGACCACTCTCGTATTCGGCCACAAATCCCCCGACACTGACAGCACCGGCTCTCCCATCATCTGGGCATGGTATCTTTCCGAAGTCACAGGCACCCCGGCCAAGCCTGTGCTGCTGGGCGAACCCAATACCGAGGCGGCCTTTGTGTTAACGCATTGGAACCTGCCAAAGCCAGACATCATCAGCGATGTCAGCGCGGCCGATACCTGCTGGATCGTCGACACCAATAACCCGGCAGAGCTGCCGCCCTCGATCAATGAGGCGAATGTGGTGGGGATCATTGACCATCACCTGCTGGTTGGCGGCATCAAGACCAAATCCCCGATTGATATCACCATCCGCCCCTTGGCTTGCACGGCGACCATCATGCATGACCTGATGGGCGAGGCTGTGGCCCGCGCCCCGCGCAACATCAAGGGCGCAATGCTGTCCTGCATCCTGTCTGACACGCTGGAATTCCGCTCGCCCACCACCACCCCGCATGACCGCGCGGTGGCAGAAAAGCTGGCGGCGGATCTGGGCGTCTCCATCCCCGAATTTGCCGCCGAACTTTTCGCCGCGAAATCCGATGTTTCGGCCTTTTCCGATGCCGAATTGCTGCGCATGGACAGCAAGGAATACAGCGTCGCGGGCAAGGAATTGCGTGTCTCGGTGCTGGAAACCACCGCGCCCAAAGTGGTGCTGGACCGCAAGGCCAGCCTCATGGCCTCTATGGTCGATGTGGCGGCAGAGGATGGCGCCGATCAGGTGCTGCTGTTCGTGGTCGACATTCTGAAAGAAGAAGCCACCCTGCTGGTGCCCAACGATCTGGTAAAGCAAATGGCCGAAGCCTCCTTCGGGGTGACGGTCAGCGGCGATACCGTGGTGCTGCCGGGCGTGATGAGCCGTAAGAAGCAAATCATCCCCGCGCTGAAACTCTGATCTGCATCGCTGCGGTTTTCCGGCGCAATATCCGCCGTTGCGCCGGAAAATCGCAGCCCCCTGCCCTCTCGCTGAAAGCCTTGTCATGACGCAACTCATCGCCCGTTTCGCCGATATCGCCCCACGCTACCGCGCGCTGTTTTGCGATCTGTGGGGCTGCGTGCATGATGGCTACAAACCCTTTCCTGAAGCGGTCGCAGCGCTTCAGGCGTTTCGGGCGCAGGGGGGCGTGGTGGTGCTTGTCTCTAACGCGCCGCGGCCAAAGCCCAGCGTGCTGACACAACTGGACCGCATCGGCGTTCCGCGCGATGCCTATGACGAGGTGATCACCTCGGGCGATGCCACCCAATATGCGTTTTTTCAGGGCGCTGCCGGGAAAAAGGTGCATCACATCGGCCCGATGCCCAAGGATCAGCCTTTCTTTGAAGAATTCGCCGACCCGGCGCTGGCCGAACTTGCCACCCAGAACCCGGTTACGCTGGTGCCCTTGGCCGAAGCCGAGGGGATCATCTGCACCGGCCCCAACGAAGAATTTGATGAAACCCCGGATGATTACCGTCCGCAATTCCTGCTGGCAAAAACCAACGGGCTGAAAATGCTCTGCGCCAATCCCGATATCGTCGTCGACTATGGCGACAAGCGGATTTACTGCGCCGGGGCCTTGGCCGCCCTCTATGAGGATATGGGCGGCGAAGTGCTATATTTCGGCAAACCGCATCCGCCCATCTATGACCTTGCCCGCCGGCGCCTGGCAGCACTTGCAGGTGACGTAGCAGATAGCGAAATCCTGTGTGTCGGTGATGGGATCAACACCGATGTTCTGGGCGGCATGCAGGAAAACCTCGACAGTCTGTTCCTGACCGAAGGGCTGAACGCGGGCCAGTTCGGCCCTGCCGATGCGCTGGACGTGGGCATGCTGACCACTTGGCTGGAGGCGGAACAGCGCAACCCGACCTATGTGATGGGCTTCCTGCGCTAATTCGTCGCGCAACATAATTGCGATTTTCACGCAATCTGCGGAAATAAATTACCAAGCCGATTGCGCTGCAGCGCAGCATTTGCTATGAACCGACCAGTGAATCATCACCGGGAGGGCGAAGCATGCTCGACAATCAGCCACGCGGCACCATTTGCATCGAAGACATCGAAATCGGCATGTCGCGCCATCTGTATAAAACCGTGACCGACCGCGATATCGAGCTGTTTGCCGAAGTGTCGACCGACCGGAACCCGGTGCATCTGGATGATGCCTATGCCCAAGACACGATCTTCGAAGGCCGCATTGCACATGGCATGCTGACCGCTGGCCTGATTTCAGCCGTGATTGGCGAGCAGCTTCCCGGCCACGGTGCGGTTTATCTGGGACAAAGCCTGAAATTCATGGCCCCCGTGCGCCCCGGCGACCGGGTTTATGCCGAAGTCAAAGTCACGGCGATTGATCTGGGCCGCCGCCGCGTGACCCTTGAAACCCATTGCGCAGTGGGCGATACCGTTGTGCTGAAGGGTGAAGCGCTGGTTCTGGCGCCAAGCCGCAAGTTTGATTGACATCGGGCATGGCCCGTAAGGACGGGCATGAAGATTTACCAGCATTGGCAAGGGGTTGCACAGGCCAGCCAAGGCGCATCCGTCGCGATGGGCAATTTTGACGGTGTGCATCGCGGCCATCGGCATGTGATTGATCACGCCGCCGCCCATGGCCCTTTGGGCGTGGTGACGTTTGAACCGCATCCGCGCAGCTATTTCGCCCCCGACGCGCCCCCTTTTCGCCTGATGAACGCCGAGGCGCGCGCCAACCGTTTAGCCAAGCTTGGCGTGCAAACCCTGTTCGAACTTCCCTTCGATGAAACGCTGGCCAGCCTTAGCCCGGATGCCTTCGTTTCAGATGTTCTGGCGCAGGGGCTTGGCGTTTCCCATGTCACGGTTGGGGCGGATTTCTGCTTTGGCAAGGGCCGCGCAGGCAGTGCCGCCGACCTGCAACGCCTCTGCGCCCAACACGGCATTACCGTGCATCTGGCCGATCTTATTCAGGCCGATGGGGTTGATATTTCCTCCACCCGTATCCGCGAGGCGCTAAGCCAAGGCGATATGGACACCGCGCGCACCATGCTGGGCCATTGGCATAGGATCGAGGGCGAGGTGATTCACGGCGAAAAGCGCGGCCGCCAATTGGGCTATCCGACCGCGAATATGGATGTCAGCGGGCTTCACCTGCCGCGCATGGGCGTCTATGCCGTGTTTGCCGATGTGCTGACCGGGCCGCAAAAGGGCCAGTATCTGGGTGCGGCCAATCTTGGCACCCGCCCGATGTTTGGCGAAAACCGCCCCAATCTGGAAACCTTCCTCTTTGATTTCACGGGCGATCTTTACGGCCAGCACTTGTCTATCGCCTTCGTCTCTTGGCTGCGGGGCGAGGAAAAGTTTGACGGGCTGGAGGCCCTGATTACGCAGATGGATGCCGATTGCACCACCGCCCGCCATATCCTGACGACCGCCAGATGACAGACAAACTGCCCCCCATCGCCGCCCCAACCGGCCTGCGCCCCCGCTTTTGGGAAACCGTGCCGCTGAAAAAAATGTCCGGCGCGGAATGGGAAGCGCTGTGTGACGGCTGCGGCAAATGCTGCCTGAACAAGATCGAATATGAAGATAACGGCGAGGTGGCCTTTACCCGCGTTGCCTGCCGCTTGCTGGATGGCGATACCTGCCGCTGTTCCAACTATGCCACCCGTCACACCTATGTGCCGGAATGTGTGCAACTGACGCCGAAAAAGCTGGAAAAGATAGCCTATTGGCTGCCCACAACCTGCGCCTATCGCCTGATCCATGAGGGCAAGCCGCTGTATGATTGGCATCCGCTGGTGTCGGGCGACCCGGAGGCTGTGCATATCGAAGGGGCCTCGGTCCGGGGGTGGACGGTGCCGGAAACCGATGTCAAGGAAGACGATTGGGAAAACTACATCATCGAGGAGCGGCCCTGATGTTTTTCGCCTCGGACAATGGCGCGCCTGTGCCGCAACCGATCATGGAGGCGCTGCTGCGCGCCAATGCGGGCGCTGTGCTGTCCTATGGTGCCGATGCGCCCATGGCCCGCCTGCGCGCCCAAATCCGCGAAATCTTTGAGGCCCCGCAGGCCGAGGTGCATCTGGTGACGACTGGCACAGCCGCGAACGCGCTGTCTCTGGCGCTGTATACGCCCCCCTATGGTGCGGTCCTGTGCCACCGCCACGCCCATATCGCCGAGGATGAATGTGGCGCGCCGGAATTCTTTGCAGGCGGGGCTAAGCTGCACCTGATCGACGGCGCGCACGGCAAGATCACGCCCGCAGGGCTGGAGGCGGCTTTGGGCACGCTGGGTGGCTCTGTCCATTCGGTGCAACCTGCGTGCCTCAGCCTGACCAATGTGACCGAGGCCGGAACGGTTTACACCGTCGACGAAATCACAGCGCTGGCCGCTATGGCAAAGGCCAAGGGCCTGCCGACCCATCTGGATGGCGCGCGCTTTGCCAATGCGCTGGCCACCAGCAACGCCAGCCCCGCCGATATGACATGGCGCGCGGGCGTCGATGTGCTGTCTTTGGGCGGCACCAAGAACGGGCTTCTGGCCGCCGAAGCGGTGGTATTGTTTGACGCCGCAAAATCATGGGAGCTGGAGCTGCGCCGCAAACGCGCAGGCCATCTGACCTCAAAGATGCGCTATGTCGCGGCCCAGATGGAGGCGTGGTTTGACGGTGGGCGCTGGTTGACCATGGCCGCCCATGCCAATGCGATGGCCGCAAAGCTGGCGGACGGGCTGGCCGCCATCGACGGCGCGGAACTGCTGCATCCGGTGCAGGCCAATATCGCCTTTGCCACATTGCCCGAGGCCGCACATGCGCGCGCCAAGGCGGCAGGCGCGGTGTATTACAACATGGGCGGCGGGCTCTGCCGCCTTGTCACCGCTTGGAACACGACAGAGGCGGATGTCGACGCTTTGCTGGCCGCATTTCGCGGCTAAGCCAGCGCCAGTTCCGCCATAAATTCGGACACCAGCGCCGCAGCGTCCGCGGCATGGGTGATGGGCAGCATATGCCCGGCCCCTGTCACCACTGCACGGCGCACCTGTGGCAAACGCCGTGCCAGTTCGGTGTTGATCGCCTCTATCACTGGCGGCGACATGGCCCCTTGGGCCAGCAGCACCGGAAGACCCAAGGCCTCTAACCCACCAAAACCCAGCAAGCCACCGGCATCATCCATCAAGGCCGCGTTTTGCGCGTGGATCAGGCGAATGCGGTCGATGATATAGGCGCGCGGGCCGGGGGGCAGGCTGTCCAATGCTTGGCCATTGCCCCAGATCGCCTGAAACGCAGCAGCGGCGGCGGGCATATCCCCTGCGCGATAGGCTTGGTCAAAGGCCGCATGGCTGGCCAGATGCGCCGCATAGGCCGCCGGATCAGCGGCACGCGCGGCACAGAACAGCACCGGCTCAAACAGGCTCAGGCTGGCGATGCGGTCAGGGTCTTGCAGCGCGATGCGCAGCGCCACGGTTGCCCCGAAACTATGCCCGATCAGATGCACCGGCCCCGCAGGCATCTGCGCCAACAGCGCCATCGCCTGCCGCGTTGCCTCGGCATGGAAATCGCGGCGGCCATCCCAATCGGCGCTGCGGCCATGCCCCAGCAGGTCCGGCGCGGTGATGGTCAGCCCCGGCAATTCCTTGGCCAAGCCCGCCCAAGCGCCGGAATGGGCCAGCGAACAATGCAGCGCCAAAGCCTGCGCCGCCCCCTCGCCCAACACACGCCAATGGGTTTGGATGCCGCCCAACACCGCCTCGGGCATCAAAGCTTGCCTGCCAGATGCAGGTCCAGATCCTCCAGCCGATCCTGACCCCAGAATTTCTGCTCGCCCGTGATATAGAAGGGCGCACCGAACACGCCGCGCGATACGGCTTCTTCCAGATTTGCGGCATAGGTTTCGGCCCCGGCCAGCAAGCCCCGGTCGGCCAAAGCCGGGTCAAACCCCGCAGCCACCAGCGCCGCGCGGATCACATCATCCTCGGCGATGTTCTTTTCCTCGGCCCAGCAGGCACGGGTCAGCCCATGCACCAAAACGCCGACATCGCCGCCCCCCGCCGCCTGCGCCGCGATCACGGCATAGGACGAGGGGGCAGGATTGGTCGGGAAAAACATCGGGCGCGGGTTCAGCGGCATGCCAAGCTTTGCCGCCTGCCGCTGCATGTCGATCAACCGATAAGCCTGACGGCTTTCGTGCCGGTCCTTCGGGGCCTGCCCCCCAGTGCGCCCGAACAGGCCGACAATGTCCAAAGGCTTGTAGGTGATGCTTGCGCCATAGCGTTTCGCAATCGCCTCCAATCGCATCCCTGCAAGGTAGGTATAGGGCGAAATCGTCGCAAAGTAGTAGTCAATTTGGGCCATTTCGCCGCTTCTCCAATCCACAAGGTTTGCAAGACCCTAGCCCGATGGTAAGCGGTGTCAACGCTGCCCGAATCCCTCAAAGGACGTATCCATGGCCACCATCAATGAACCCAAACTGATTTCCGGCAATGCCAATATGCCGCTTGCCACCTCGATCGCGCGGCGGATGTCGTTGCACCGTGGCATGTCGGTCGGGCTGGTCGATGCGCGGGTGGAACGGTTCAACGATGGCGAGATTTTCGTGGAAGTGTTCGAGAATGTGCGCGGCGAGGATATGTTCATCATCCAGCCCACCTCGAACCCGGCGAATGACAACCTGATGGAACTTCTTATCATGACGGATGCACTGCGCCGGTCCTCGGCCGCGCGCATCACCGCTGTGATCCCCTATTTCGGCTATGCCCGGCAGGATCGCCGCACCAAAGCCCGCACCCCGATTTCCGCCAAGCTGGTGGCCAATATGATGGTCGAGGCCGGGATTGAGCGTATCCTGACGCTGGACTTGCACGCCGCACAGATTCAGGGCTTTTTCGATATTCCGGTGGATAACCTTTATGCCTCGCCCATCTTTGCGCTGGATATCTTGCAGCAATTCAAGGGCAGCCTGAATGACATGATGGTCGTCTCCCCCGATGTGGGCGGCGTGGCACGGGCGCGCGAATTGGCCAAGCGGATCAATGCGCCGCTGTCCATCGTCGACAAACGCCGCGAAAAGCCCGGTGAAGTGGCCGAAATGACTGTGATCGGCGATGTCGTGGGCAAGAAATGTATCATCGTTGACGATATGTGCGATACGGCGGGCACCTTGTGCAAAGCTGCCGAAGTGCTGCTGGACAATGGCGCGTCAGAGGTTCACGCCTATATCACCCATGGCGTGATGTCGGGCCCGGCGGTGGACCGCGTGACCAATTCGGTCATGAAATCCTTGGTTATCACTGATTCCATCGCCCCGACCGATGCCGTGAAAAACTGTCCGAACATCCGCATCGTGCCGACCGCGCCGATGTTTGCCCAAGCGATCCTGAATATCTGGAACGGCACCTCGGTATCATCGCTGTTTGAAACGGAAACGCTCAGCCCGATTTACGAAGGCATGTATCGCAGCTAAACGCGTTTGGGCGGCGGGCATCGCCTGCCGCCGTCAATAAAGCTGCCAGTCATCCTCATCCGCGACCTGACCGATGGCAAGCCAATCGGCCCTGATCCGCGCAACCCGCGTGTCGCCCCATGTCTTGAACACCAGATGAAACCCCTCGCTGGTCACTTCCTCGCTGGAAATATCGGCGCGGGAATTCGATTTCTGGTCCATGTCCCACATCGAGATCGACACTGTCACAGTTGGCTCCCCGATGAATCTTTCCTTGAATTTCACGATATGGCGGCTTTCGCGCGGGCCCTGCCCTGTCCACATGACTCCATCATCGGCAAAATCCGAGAACAACACGCGTGAGCCTTGCTGAATGCCCAGCATATGGGCTGAAAATCGTTTCATCGCCAAAGGTCCTGTTTCCGCACGGTCTATATCGCATCCTTGAAGGAAGTGAATAATAATTGATCAAGGGCAAGCGATAATCCTGCGCCCCCCGCGATCTGCGATATGGGTTTTCTTGTAAACACCAATAACGGCAAAATTTTGAACGGATAAAATGACAAAAGGCCCCGAACGCGTCGGGGCCTTTTGAAATAATGTCGTCAGATCAGTGGTTCACGTGCTGGCGCAGGGCCATCATGTCTTGCACCAGCTTTTCCGCAGCATCCTTGTCTTCGGGCAAGGCGACCGATGCCAGCTCACGCGCTTGCTCGATCATCTGGTCCAGCACGGTGCCGGACAGGTCCGCCACCGCAACAGCCTGCTCTGCCAGAACCGACACACCGCCTGCCGTGATTTCGGCGAAACCGCCGGTCACAGCAAAAGCCTGCGTCTGGTCAGAGCCAACGGCCTTCAGAATACCGGGGCGCAGGGTGGTGATGGTCGAGGCATGCCCCGCCATCGCCGTCATATCGCCATCGGTCCCCGGGATCTGCACCTCAACCGCTTGAAACGAGGCAAGCCGCTTTTCCGGTGACACCAGGTCGAATTGCACAGTCGCGGCCATGTTGCCCCCTTATGCCGCAGCAGCGGCAAGACGCTGCGCTTTGGCGATCACTTCGTCAATGCCGCCAACCATGTAGAAGGCAGCTTCCGGCAGGTGGTCATATTCACCGGCCACAACAGCTTTGAACGACTTGATGGTCTCTTCCAAAGGCACCTGCTTGCCGTCTGCACCGGTAAAGACCTTTGCAACGTCAAACGGCTGGCTCAGGAAACGCTCGATCTTGCGGGCGCGGGCCACGGTCAGCTTGTCATCTTCGGACAATTCGTCCATCCCAAGGATGGCGATGATGTCTTGCAGCGACTTGTAACGCTGAAGCACCTGCTGGACATCGGTCGCAACCTTGTAATGCTCTTCGCCGATGATCAGCGGGTCCAACAGACGCGAGGTCGAACCCAGCGGGTCCACAGCCGGGTAAATCCCTTTTTCCGAGATCGAACGGTCCAGAACGGTCGTTGCGTCCAAGTGGGCGAACGAGGTTGCAGGCGCGGGGTCGGTAAGGTCATCGGCCGGAACGTAAACGGCCTGCACCGAGGTGATGGAGCCGTTCTTGGTCGAGGTGATGCGTTCCTGCATGGCACCCATGTCGGTTGCCAGCGTCGGCTGATAGCCCACGGCCGAAGGAATACGACCCAGCAGAGCCGACACTTCCGAACCCGCTTGGGTAAAGCGGAAGATGTTGTCCACAAAGAACAAAACGTCCGAACCGGTTTCGTCGCGGAACTGTTCGGCCAGCGTCAGACCGGACAAAGCCACGCGCATACGCGCTCCCGGAGGCTCGTTCATCTGGCCGTAAACCAGTGCGATCTTGGACTTCTCCAGATCGTCGGGAACGATAACGCCGGATTCGATCATCTCGTGGTAAAGGTCGTTGCCTTCACGGGTGCGTTCACCCACGCCCGCAAACACCGACACGCCCGAGTGCACTTTGGCGATGTTGTTGATCAATTCCATGATCAGAACGGTCTTGCCAACGCCCGCACCGCCGAACAGACCGATTTTGCCGCCCTTGGTATAGGGGGCCAACAGGTCGATCACCTTGATGCCGGTAACCAGAATTTCAGTTTCGGTCGACTGTTCCGAGAAGCTGGGCGCTTCGCCGTGAATCGAACGGGTTTCTTTAACCTTCACCGGCCCTTTTTCGTCAACCGGGTCGCCGGTGACGTTCATGATGCGGCCAAGTGTGCCCATGCCCACCGGAACCGAAATCGGCGCGCCCGTGTCACGCACGGCTTCGCCACGCACCAAGCCTTCGGTCGCATCCATAGCGATCGTGCGGACGGTGCTTTCGCCAAGGTGCTGAGCCACTTCGAGGATCAGTTTCTTGCCGTTGTTGTCGGTTTCAAGTGCGTTCAGAATGGCCGGCAGGTCACCCTCGAACTGCACGTCCACGACAGCGCCGATCACCTGCGTGATCTTGCCAGCGGCCTTTGTTGGTGCTTTCGCCATGTCAAATCTCCGTTAAGCGGGTCAGAGCGCCTCAGCGCCCGAGATGATTTCGATAAGTTCTTTGGTGATCGCAGCCTGACGCGAGCGGTTGTAGATCGTCGTGTATTTGTCGATCATATCGCCTGCGTTGCGGGTCGCGTTGTCCATTGCACTCATCCGGGCACCCTGTTCCGAGGCCCCGTTTTCAAGCAAAGCGGTGAAGACTTGTGTCGCCACACCGCGCGGCAAAAGATCGGCAAGGATGCCTTCTTCCGACGGCTCGTAATCGTAAAGTGCAACCGCATCGCCTGCATCCGCCGCGTCATATTTCGCGGGAATGACTTGCTGTGCGGTCGGGATCTGGCTGATCACCGATTGGAAGCGGTTGTAGAACAGCGTTGCCACGTCAAACTCACCCGCATCAAAGCGTGTCAGGATGTCGCGTGCAATCGCCTGCGCTTGGGCATAGCCCACCCGCTTCACATCCGACAGGTCAACGTGACCGATCATATGCGCCGCCAGATCGCGCTTCAACTGCTCCCGGCCTTTCTTGCCGACGGTCAGAATCTTGACCGTCTTGCCCTGTGCCAGCAGTTCATTCGCCTTCACCCGTGCCAGCCGCACGATAGAGGAGTTGAAACCGCCGCAAAGGCCGCGTTCAGCCGTCATCACAACCAGCAGATGCACCTTGTCCTCGCCCGTCCCGGCCAAAAGCCGGGGCGCGCTGGTGGACGTGCCGACAGATGCCGAAAGCCCTGCCATCACTGCGTTCATCCGTTCGGCATAGGGCCGCCCGGCTTCCGCAGCTTCCTGCGCGCGGCGAAGTTTCGCCGCGGCAACCATCTGCATGGCTTTGGTGATCTTCCGAGTATTCTTGATACTCGTGATCTTGTTTTTTAAGTCCTTTAGGCTCGGCATTGACCTACCCCTTTAGGCGAAATCTTTGGCGTATGCGTTCAACGCGGCTTTGATCTTGTCTTCAAGCTCGCCCTTCACCTTGCGGTCGTTGTTGGTGATATCCGCCAACAGATCCGCATGGTTGGAACGCAGGTGCTTCAGCAAGCCCGCCTCATAGCGACCGACATCTTTCACGGCGATCTTGTCAAGGTAACCCTTGGTGCCCGCGAAGATCACGCAAACGATTTCAGCGTTGGTCAGCGGCGAATACTGCGGCTGCTTCATCAACTCGGTCAGACGCGCGCCGCGGTTCAGCAACTGCTGGGTCGAGGCATCAAGGTCAGAACCGAACTGCGCAAAGGCCGCCATTTCGCGATACTGCGCCAGTTCCAGTTTCACCGGACCAGCCACCGATTTCATCGCATCCGTCTGTGCCGACGAACCAACGCGCGACACCGACAGACCGGTGTTCACAGCGGGGCGGATGCCCTGATAGAACAGTTCGGTTTCCAAGAAGATCTGACCATCTGTGATCGAGATCACGTTGGTCGGAATAAAGGCCGAAACGTCGCCGCCTTGCGTCTCGATCACCGGCAAAGCGGTCAGCGACCCCGAGCCGTGTTCGGCGTTCAGCTTGGCCGAACGCTCCAGCAGACGCGAGTGCAGGTAGAAAACGTCGCCCGGATAGGCTTCGCGCCCCGGAGGACGACGCAGCAACAGCGACATCTGACGGTAGGACACAGCCTGCTTGGACAAATCATCATAGATGATCAGCGCATGACGGCCATTGTCGCGGAAATATTCGGCGATCGCGGTCGCGGCATAGGGTGCCAGGAACTGCATCGGGGCCGGATCGGAAGCGGTTGCGGCCACAACGGTGGTATAGGCAATCGCACCGGTTTCTTCCAGCTTCTTCACCAATTGCGCAACGGTCGAACGCTTTTGCCCGATCGCAACGTAAACGCAATACAGCTTCTTGCTTTCGTCATCGCCAGCGGCCTTGTTATAGGACGCCTGGTTCAGAATGGTGTCGAGCGCAATCGCGGTTTTGCCGGTCTGACGGTCACCAATGATCAATTCACGCTGGCCACGGCCAACCGGGATCATCGCGTCTACCGACTTCAGGCCGGTTGCCATCGGCTCATGCACCGACTGGCGCGGAATGATGCCGGGGGCCTTAACGTCCGCGATGGAACGCTGCTTGGTCTTGATCGGGCCTTTGCCGTCGATCGGGTTGCCAAGGCCGTCAACAACGCGGCCCAGCAGTTCGTCACCGACCGGAACGTCCACGATGGACTTGGTGCGCTTGACGGTGTCGCCTTCCTTGATGGACCGGTCGTCGCCGAAGATAACGACGCCGACGTTGTCCACTTCAAGGTTCAACGCCATACCGCGAATCCCGCCGGGGAATTCGACCATCTCACCGGCCTGGACTTTGTCCAACCCATGCACGCGGGCGATACCATCCCCGACACTCAGAACCCGGCCGACTTCGGCAACTTCGGCGTCTTTGCCAAAGTTTTTGATCTGGTCCTTGAGGATCGCAGAAATTTCAGCTGCTTGGATACCCATTTATCCGACCTCTTTCATTGCATTCTGGAGCGCCGCGAGCTTGGCCTTGACCGACGTGTCGATCATGGTCGAGCCCAGCTTGACGATAAGACCACCGATGAGGGATTCATCGACAGCGGTTTTCAGTTTCACGTCCTTACCGACACTGGCTTTCAGTGTAGCGGCGAGTTCTTTGGCCTGTGCAGCGCTCAGCTTGGCGGCAGACGTCACCTCAGCGGTCACCTCGCCTTTTTCAACGCTGATCATTTCCTGCACAATCTTTGTCAGATGCGGCAACACAAACAGGCGGCGCTTGGACGCCATCAGCGCCAATGTGTTGGCTGTCAGGGCAGAAAGCCCCATTTTCGCGGCAATCGCGGCAATTGCGCTGCCCTGATCTTCGCGGGTGTAAACCGGCGAGGCAATCAAGGCTTTCAGGTCGGCAGAGCTGTTCAAAGCGGCATCGAGAGCGTCAATGTCGCCCTCCAGCGCCTTAAGGCCTTTGCCTTCCTTCGCCAGCTCGAACAGAGCGGTGGCGTAGCGTGCAGCAATGCCGGAGGAGATCGAAGCTGGTTCTGACACGTCATCCCTTCCGAAATTAGGCCCTTGGATCGTGTTGAACGACACAAGGGCATCGCATGGCGCATACAAGTGCATGCGTCTGAATTTTGATGCGGTGTAGCAGAGGCGGATTTGTGCCGCAACCA
Organism: Pseudorhodobacter sp. E13; assembly: GCF_003991405.1. Lineage (GTDB taxonomy): Bacteria > Pseudomonadota > Alphaproteobacteria > Rhodobacterales > Rhodobacteraceae > Pseudorhodobacter. The sequence goes on along the minus strand of NZ_RPEN01000156.1, from coordinate 24,248 downwards.
TCAACAAAAGGTAAACTGCATGTGAAAAGCGCTAACATGTCGCAGCGCTGGCAAGGCAGACTGAATTTTCGGGCCTTGGCCGCGTTTAAAGGCGATTTTGGCCGCTGAACCGCAGCCTGCGTCAGCAAATCTGTTGCTGCAAGCAGAATAACGGCGGGGCAATCATCACAATTTTCGTGATTCTTTTTCCCGGTTGTGGGGGCTTTGCGCTGCGTTGCAGCATCTAGCGGTCAGCCAATGGCACATCCCCACGGCGCGGGCCTTGCGATTCTGCGCTTGTGCCGCGGCGTCACCACCCGCTTTCAGCGATGCAGATACGGCCCGTCGCGCAGCGCGGGTTCCGGGGTGCCCTGCCCCATGCCTTCCAAAACCCGCAAAGGGCGACGCACCACGGCCCCAAGCCCGCCTTGCACCGGGGCGCGCTGCTGTTTGGACACCTCGACCATCAGCACGCCGCCAGCCAGAAACGGCGCAAATCTGCGGCCATTACGCTCAAAAAACTCTGCCGTGCGCAGCCAGAACGGATGGCCTGACGGCGGCGCATAGAGGGCCGAGACGCTGCGCTCCACCGTGAAATCATGCCGTTTGAGTTGCGATTCCAATTGCCCCATCGAATAGGGACGGCCATAGCCAAAGGGCGTGCCATCCCGCCGCGCCCACAATCCCGACCGCGAGGGAACAATGAACAAGGCCCGCCCACCCGGCCCCAAAACGCGGCTTGCCTCCTCCAGCACCGCCGACGGCTGTTCGGATGTTTCCAACCCGTGCAGCATCAGCAAGCGATCCACGATCCCGGTTTGCAGCGGCCACTCGGTTTCCTCACACAGCAGTGACACATTCGCCATGCCCGCAGGCCAGGGCATCACCCCTTGCGGCGCGGGCATCAAGGCCACCACCCGACGCGCATCCTGCAAATAGGGCCGCATCAACGGCGCAGCAAAGCCAAAACCCGCAACGGTTTGCCCGCTTGCGTCCGGCCACAACCGCACCACCGTATCCCGGATCGCACGCTGCGCCACCCGGCCCAGCTTGGTCCGGTAGTAAAAGTTACGAAGGTCGAGCACATCAAGATGCATTGCAGACGGGGCCTTTTTCGGGCGAAGTTGCCCTAACATTACCCAAAGAAAGGCAAAACACCATGGCGCTTGAAATTCTGACCATCCCTTGCCTGTCCGACAACTATGCTTTCCTGCTGCATGACGCGGCTTCCGGGCAAACCGCGCTGGTCGATGTGCCCGAAGCCGGCCCGATCCTTGCCGCCTTGTCTGCGCGCGGCTGGGTGCTGACGGACATCTTGCTTACCCATCACCACTGGGATCATGTCGACGGCCTGCCCGACCTGCTGGAAGCCCTGCCCGCTAAACCCCGCATCTGGGGCGCGGCAGAAGATGCCCACCGCCTCCCCCCCCTCGATCACCCGCTCAAAGACGGCGACAGCGTCACGATCTGCGGCGAGGCGGTGCATGTCTTTGATGTGTCTGGACACACGCTTGGCCATATTGCCTTTCACATCCCCGGCGCTCAGGCGCTGTTTTCAGGCGACAGCCTGATGGTGATGGGCTGCGGCCGCCTGTTTGAGGGCACCCCCGCGCAGATGTGGGCCAGCCTGTCAAAATGCGCCGCCCTGCCCGATGACACAAAGCTGTATTCCGGCCACGAATATACCGCCAGCAATCTCGCCTTCGCTTTATCCCTTGAACCGGAAAATCCGCAGCTTATCTTGTTGTCAGGGCGGGTGGCCGATCTGCGTGCAACAGGCAAGCCAACCGTTCCGTCCGATCTGGCGCAAGAACGTAAAACCAATCCGTTCCTCCGTGCTGGAAACCCCGATGTGAAAGCGGCGATTGGGATGCCAAACGCCCCTGATGTCGATGTTTTCACTGAAATCCGGGCGCGAAAGGACAAATTCTGACCGTCCGCGCCCCGCAACGCTCACATCTCATCACTTTTTTCCGTAGAAGCGACAGAAAGCTCAAATATTCGGAAAAAAGACTTGAAGCCGCCAGAATAAAACCGAACCTTAAGGGTATGAGGCCATGGTCGTCAGGGTAATCGCCCGAAAGGCCAGCAGAACACGAGGAGCACAGAACCGTGCCATCATTTTCCACGACGCTTGAACAGGCAATCCATGGCGCTTTGGCACTTGCCAATGCGCGGCGCCACGAACTTGCCACGCTGGAACATTTGCTTCTGGCCCTGATTGATGAACCCGACGCATCGCGCGTGATGCAGGCCTGCTCGGTCGATCTGAAAGAACTGCGCAAAACGCTGGTCGATTTCATCGACGATGATCTGTCCACCCTCGTCACCGATGTCGAAGGCTCTGAGGCCGTGCCCACAGCCGCCTTCCAGCGCGTCATCCAGCGGGCGGCGATTCATGTGCAATCTTCGGGCCGCAATGAGGTTACCGGGGCCAATGTGCTGGTCGCCATCTTTGCCGAACGCGAATCCAACGCCGCCTATTTCCTGCAAGAACAGGATATGACCCGCTATGACGCGGTGAATTTCATCGCCCATGGCGTCGCCAAAGACCCCGCCTTCGGCGAGGCCCGCCCGATCACCGGCGCGGAAGAGCATCAGCATGAAACGCCCAAGGGCGAAGCGGGCGATGCCAAGGAATCCGCGCTGTCGAAATATTGCGTCGATCTGAACGTCAAAGCGCTGAAAGGCGATGTCGACCCGCTGATCGGCCGCGAATCCGAAGTAGAGCGCTGCATTCAGGTGCTTTGCCGCCGTCGCAAGAACAACCCGCTGCTGGTGGGTGATCCCGGTGTTGGCAAAACCGCCATCGCCGAAGGTCTGGCTTGGAAAATCATCAATGGCGAAACGCCAGAGATTTTGTCCAAAGCCACGATCTACAGCCTTGATATGGGCGCACTTCTGGCCGGTACCCGCTATCGCGGCGACTTTGAGGAGCGCTTGAAAGCCGTGGTGAAAGAGATGGAGGAACATCCCGACGCCATCCTGTTCATCGACGAGATTCACACCGTGATCGGTGCAGGTGCCACCTCGGGCGGGGCGATGGATGCCTCCAACCTGCTGAAGCCTGCGCTTCAGGGCGGCAAGCTGCGCACCATGGGCTCCACCACCTACAAGGAATTCCGCCAGCACTTTGAAAAAGACCGCGCCCTGTCGCGCCGTTTTCAGAAGATTGACGTGAATGAACCTTCGGTTCCGGATGCGATCAAGATCCTGATGGGGTTGAAACCGCATTTCGAGGAGCATCACGACCTGCGCTATACCGCCGATGCGATCAAATCGGCTGTGGAACTGGCTGCGCGTTACATCAATGACCGCAAACTGCCGGATTCAGCGATTGATGTGATCGACGAGGCTGGTGCCGCGCAGCATCTGGTCAGCGAATCCAAGCGCCGCAAGACCATCGGCGTGAAGGAGATTGAGGCGGTCGTCGCCAAAATCGCCCGCATCCCGCCCAAGAACGTCTCCAAGGACGATGCCGAAGTGCTGCGCGATCTGGAAAAATCGCTCAAGCGCGTGGTGTTCGGGCAAGACAAGGCGATCGAGGCGCTGTCTTCGGCCATCAAACTCGCCCGTGCAGGGCTGCGGGAGCCGGAAAAACCCATCGGCAACTACCTGTTCGCAGGGCCAACGGGTGTGGGCAAAACCGAAGTGGCCAAGCAACTGGCCAATACTTTGGGTGTGGAACTGCTGCGCTTTGATATGTCGGAATACATGGAGAAACACGCCGTTTCCCGCCTGATCGGTGCCCCGCCCGGCTATGTCGGGTTTGATCAGGGCGGCATGTTGACCGATGGCGTCGACCAGCATCCGCATTGCGTGCTGCTGCTGGACGAAATGGAAAAGGCGCATCCGGATGTCTACAACATCCTGTTGCAGGTGATGGATCACGGCAAGCTGACCGACCATAACGGCCGGACGGTGGATTTCCGCAATGTAATCCTGATCATGACCTCCAACGCAGGCGCGCAGGAAATGTCCAAATCCGCCATTGGGTTTGGCCGCGACCGTCGCACCGGCGAAGATACCGCCGCCATTGAACGGACCTTCACGCCGGAATTCCGCAACCGCCTTGACGCGGTGATCAGCTTCGCCCCCTTGGGCCGCGAAATCATCCGCCAGGTGGTTGAGAAATTCGTGCTGCAACTCGAAGCGCAGTTGATGGACCGCAATGTCCATATCGAACTGACGGAAGAGGCGGCGAACTGGCTGGGCGAAAAGGGCTATGATGACAAGATGGGCGCGCGTCCGCTGGGCCGCGTGATTCAGGAACACATCAAAAAGCCGCTGGCAGAAGAACTCCTCTTTGGCAAGCTGATGAAAGGTGGCGTCGTCAAGGTCGGCACCAAGGACGGTGACATCGAACTCACCTTCGAGGAGCCGGGCAAACCCCGCATCACCGGGCGCAAAACCCCGCTGCTCACGGCGGAATGAAGGCACTCGCCCTCACATTGCTTCTGGCCCCTGCGCAAGCGGGGGCCTTTTCTTTGGCCTTCCCGCTGGATTGCAGGCTTGGCGATACCTGCTTCATCCAGCAATTCACCGACCGTGATCCAACCCCCGCCGCCCGAGATTTCACCTGCGGCCCGCTCAGTTATGACGACCATAAAGGCACCGATTTTGCCCTGCCAACGCTTGCGGATATGGCGCGCGGTGTCACCGTTCTGGCCGCAGCCCCCGGCACGGTTCGCACCACCCGCGACGGCATGGCCGATATCGCGGCCAATGCCCCGAACGCGCCCGACATCACCGATCGCGATTGCGGCAATGCGGTGGTGATCACCCATGCGGACGGCTGGGAAACCCAATATTGCCACCTCAAACAAGGCTCCCTCCGCGTCAAGCCCGGCGACACAGTTACTGCGGGCACAGCGCTTGGCCAGATCGGCCTGTCGGGCAACACCGAATTTCCACATCTGCACCTGTCATTGCGCCACAACGGCGCGGTGGTTGACCCGTTTTCCCCCGGCGATACCGCAAGCTGCGGCACCACCTCCCCCAGCCTGTGGTCGCCCCCCGTCCCGATGCAGCCCGGCGGTCTTGTCGACGCAGGCTTTGCCACTGCAATCCCCGACTTTGAGGCGGTGAAAGCCGGCACCGCCCAAAATCCCACGCTCGGCGCACACTCCCCAGCCCTCGTGCTTTGGGCCCATGTCTTTGGCACCCGCCCCGGCGACAGGCTCAGACTCACCCTCACCGGACCAAAAGGTGAAATCCTGTCAGAAACGATCAGATTCGACAAAACCCAAGCCCGCGCCATGCCCGCAATCGGCAAACGCCTGCGCGGCCTCAACTGGCCCTCCGGGATATACCAAGGCCAACTGACCTATCGGCGCGGCACAACCGAACTTGGCCACGGATCCCTCACCCTGAAGGTCTTGCCCTGACCCTGCTTTCTGTCCGGCTCAAATATCCAATTCACCATTTACCCCAAACCCGCCGCGCGAAAATCCGGGCGCCAAATATACAGCAAAACCCGCCACAGCGGGTTTTTCAATGTAACAAGCCCTTACTGGCAGGTCGGCTTGGCCGGGCACCCGCTGCTGCGAAACTGCGAAATCACGGCCGCCACCGCATCACTGTCGCCCACAGGGCCCTCAACCGAGCAAAAATAATCCTGATGCCCGGCAATTTCCGCCAAAAACGTAGGCTCCCACCCCGCCTCGACTGACAGCATCTGCTCCGCCGCATAGAGCAGATGATCGACAAATGCGCGATACGCCCCCCCTTTCGCTGAGGCAAGCACGGCACAGCCATCGGCGGGCGCGGCAAAGTCAGGCGCGCCGACAGCCAACACCAAATGCCCGCGATACGCTTCGCGCGCCGATTGCAAGGCACTCAGCCGGTCGGCCTCATCCAACTGCCATTTCACCCCGAGCAGGGCCACCACCGCCACAAGGGCCGTCACCAGCGTGGCCCCCGCCTCAAGGGCTGCGCTATGGCGGGCAAACCAGCTCATGCGGGCATCTGCTGGGTTGCGCAATGGATGCCGCCGCCAGTCTCACCCAATGGGTCCACGTTCAACATCACCACCTCACGCCCCGGATAGGCCCGAAGCAATGCCTCCCGCGCCAGTGCATCCGCCGCCGCATCCCCAAATTCGGCCGCAATCACCGCATCATTGCAAACGTAATAATTCGCATAGGATGCCACGAAATCCTCCGCCTCTACCCGCCGCACTGCGGGTTCGGGGATCACCTCCAGCCCCACCCCGGCTGCCTCCAGCCTGTCACGGGTTTCCAGCGCTGCGGCGTGAAACGGGTCATCCGGGTCCGGGTCGTCTGGCAGGTTGATCAGCATCCGCCCCGGTCCGGTAAACCGCGCAAGGCTGTCGATGTGATAATCGGTAATATCCAGCCCCTTCACCCCCGGCGTCCAGATAATCCGCTCTGCCCCGAAAGCTGCCAAAAGCCGCGCGCCAATCTCATCCCGGCTTAGACCCGGATTGCGATTGCCATTCACCCAAGAGCTTTCATGCGCCACCAGCAAACCATGCCCATCATGCTCTACCCCGCCTGCCTCGCCCACAAGGCCCGAGGCGATCACCTCTACCCCTAGGCGCGCGGCGATGGCGGCGGCGATCTTGCCATCATTGCCATGCACCTGCTTGCCACCCCAGCCGTTGAACTGAATATGGCTGATAACCAGACTGCCATCGGCGCATTTGGCAAAAAGCGGCCCCGCATCGCGGCACCACAGATCATCGGTTGCAATATCCCAAATCTCCACCGCGCCTGACAGTTTCTTGCGCGCCGCCGCTTGGTGTTCGGCGGCCATCAGCAGGGTCACGGGTTCAAATGCACTGATCCTATTGGCGATATCGGCAATGGTTTGCTGGATCATGTCGCGAAACACCGGGTCAGGATGCACCTTTGTGCTGACCGGCCATTGCAGGAAACTGCGCTGATGCTTCGCCTCCTCGGGTGGCACCACAAAGGCCGTTTGCCCAGCCAGCACAGGTGCGCCCGTCATTCCCATCACCATCCCGGCTGCCGCGCCTTTCAGAACATTCCGCCTTTGCATGTTCCCCTTCCCCAAGCCAACTTGCGACACGCGCAAAGCCTATCTCTCTGTCAGCTTCAACTCAATCCGGCGGTTCTGCGCGCGGGCGGCTTCGGAATTGCCTGCCGCGACAGGTTGCCATTCCCCAAAGCCGGTCGCCGCCATCCGACCCGGCGGAAAGCCCAGATCATCCTGCATGAAGCGCACCACCGACAGGGCGCGCGCCTGGCTCAACTCCCAGTTATCGGCGAATTCGCCCGCGCCCGACAGCGGCACATTGTCGGTATGCCCGTCAACCCGGATGATCCAATCAATCCCTGCGGGAATTTGGCCAGAGACCTCGCGCAGCGTGGCCACCACACCCGCAATCTGGCGCCGCCCTTCGGGGGCCAGATCGGCAGAGCCGGGTTGAAACAGCACCTCAGAGGAAAACACGAAGCGGTCGCCCACAATCCGCACCCCGTCGCGCCCCGCCAAAACCTCGCGCAACTGGCCAAAGAATTCCGACCGGAAGTTTTCCAGTTTCTTGGTTTCCGCTTCCAGCCGCTTACGTTCGGCCTCTTCCAACTCGGCGCGTTTTTTCTGTTCGGCAGCCACCTGCGCCAGCGCCGTGTTCAACTGGGTGCCCAAAGCCTCCAGCCGCACATTCGAGGCGGCGTCCCGTTCCTGTGAGGCATCGAGCAACCCTTGCAGCGCGCCCAACTGTCCCCGCAAGGCGGCGATCTGTTCATTCAACAGCGCGACCCGCCGGGCATTTTCCGCCCCTCGCGCCTCTTCTTCGGCCAAGGCCGCGCGGGCGGTGGCAAGCAAGGCGTCCTTGCCGGTCAGATCGGCATCGTTCTGGTTGGCAGCCGCCTGTGCCGCCGCCAGCAAGGTCAGCGTTTCCTCCGCCCGTTTGCGCTGTTCTTCCAGCGCCAGCGTCATCGCCGTCAATTCTGTCTCGGATGCCGCGAGTTTGGCCCGCAGCGCTTCGGCGGCAGCTTGATCGGCAAGGCGGGCTTTTTCCTCTTCGCTCAGCGCCGCCTCTACCCCGGCCAGCCGCTCGCGCAGCGCCTGCGCTGCGGCGGCTTCGGCCAGTCGCGCGGCTTCTTCCTCGGTCAATGAGGTTTCCACCCCTTGCAGGCGCTGGCGCAAGGCTTCGGCGGCGGCAAGTTCGGCCAGCCGGCTCTTTTCGGCCTCGGTCAATTGCGCTTCAAGCTCGGCCATCCGGGCTTGCAGGGATTCGATGTTCTGGCCTGCCGCCTGCGCCAACAGCAATTCTTGTTGCAGCCGCACCACCTCCGCCTGCAATTGCGCCGCCTCTGTTGCCGTTTCGGCCTGTGCGGCAGTCGCCTGCCCCAGCTTGGCGGCCAAGGCCACCAGTTCCGCGCCGCGGCTGTCCAGCTTGCCCTCGGCCTCGGTCAACCGGGCCAGCGTGTCGGCAAGGCTCGCCTTTCCGGCGGCCACCTGCGCCTGCAAATCCGCCACCAGCGCATCCAGCGCCTCGCGCCGGGCAGCAGCAAGGCGGGCGGCTTCGGCCTGGGCATCCACCTCGGACCGGGCGCGGGCAAGCGCAAGGTTCAGCGCCTCTTGCTCCGAGATCAACCGGGTCTGCGCGGCTTCCAATTCGGTCACAGCGGCGGTCAAGGTGGCGGCCTGCCCCCGCGCCGCATCGCGGTCGGCCAAAAGGCTTGCCACCTGCGCTTCAAAACTGGCGATCCGCGCGCTCGCGGCCTCCAACTCGGCCTGCCGCGCCTGCAACTGCCCGCCCAGCGTGGCCACAAGCGCCGCTTGCGCCGCCCCTTCGGCCTGCGCTGCGGTCAAATCAGCCCCCAGCCGCCCCACCTCCACCGCCAAGCCATCGGCGCGGTTACGCTCCAGCCCCAAGGCATCGGCAAGGCTGGCCACCTGTTCGGTCAAGGCATCCAGTTCATGGTCTTGGCTGTCGATGGTTTCGCGCAGCACCGATTGCACGATCATGAAGATCGACAGCACGAACATCAGCACCAGCAACAGCGCCGTCATCGCATCCACAAAGCCCGGCCAGATAGAGCCGTTCATCTTTTGGCTGGAGCGGCGGCTGAGAGCCATGGCTCAACCCCGGCTTGTCGGGTTGCGTGACAATTGCCGCACCGCATTCGTCAGCCCGGCAATATCGGCGCGCAGGTCAGACACGCTTTCCTGCCGTCCGGCGGAAATCTCTTCCAGAATACGCAGCAATTGCACGTCGATCGACCGCAGGCGCATTCGGCTTTCGGCGTCGATACTGTCTTCGGCCTTTTGCGCGCCTGTTGCCGCCTCTTGCGCCTCGGCGATGCGGGTCAGCAAGGCGGTTTGCGCGGTCGCAATCCCGGCAAGTTGTTCCTGAACATGCCCGCCCGATTGCACCTTGGCCGACAGGTCCTTCACCGCCTCGGCCAGATTGCCAAGCCGTTCATCGGCAAGGCTGCGCGACACATCGGCCTGCACGAACAGGTTTTGCAGCGTTTCCAACTGGCGGGCAAGCTGGTCCATGACCCCGCCCAAGCCCGACAGGTCGCCCCCCTCGCCATCGCCCGAGGAAAAGCCAAGCCGCGTGATCGTGGACAGCCATTCCTCCAACTCGCGGTAAAAGCGGTTCTGGCCGTGGCTGGCAAACAGTTCCAGCAGCCCCACCACCAGCGACCCGGCCAAGCCCAGAAGCGAGGATGAGAATGCCGTGCCCATGCCGCCAAGCTGCGCCTCAAGCCCGCCCATCAGCTTGTCAAACACCTGCATACCGGTTTCGCCCTCCTGCGGGGCAAGGTTGCGGATGGTTTCGACTACGGCAGGCACCGTGGTGGCCAGCCCGTAAAACGTGCCCAAAAGGCCAAGAAAGATCAACAGATTGACCAGATAGCGCGTGATGTCGCGGGCCTCGTCGATGCGGGTGGCCACACTGTCCTGAATAGAGCGAGAGGAGGAGGCAGAGATTTGCATCCGCGCGCCCCGGCTGCGCAGCAAGGCCGCCAAAGGGGCCAGCAGGCGCGGGGCCAAGGCAGTATCCACCGGGCCATCGCGCCCCGCGAAATCCAGAATCCAGCGCACCGATTGCATCAATTGAAAGACCTGCCAGAAACAGGCCAGCACGCCGAAAATGAAAACCAGCCCGATAAAGCCGTTCAGCCAGATATTTGCAAGAAACACCCCTGAAAGCTGCCCCCAGGCCACGGTGGCGCCAAGGATGACAAGGGCAATCACGATCAGCATCAGAACGATCTGACGGATCGGATGGGTGAATGACAACTCGGCCTCGGCTGTGGTCTTGTCCATGCGGCGCTTATGACCCTTCTGCACTGTATCGGCTTAACTTACGGCGCGGCGGCACGCCTGCCAACCATCATTTCGCGTGATCGGCTCGCAAGGCGCGAACCTGATCGGCAAGCCAGACCAGATCGGGGTCGGCGATGCCCAGTTGCGCCAGATGGTCGGCGGTGTTGAACAGATATTCGCAGTTCGGCCCCCGCCCGCCCACGGCCTGTTCGATGATACGGGCCTGTTCGGCAAGCGGCAGCCCCCCGCAATACTGGTCATGGTCCGGGTCGATGACATAGCAAAGCGTCGTCACCTCGGCCCCGTCAATCTCCAGCGGCAGCCAATCCTCCAGATAGGCGGAAGAAATCAGTTCGCGTTCCCGCAGCGCGGCCAGCGTTTCCGCTTCGGCCCCGTCCTGCACGCGAAAGGCAACCCCGTGGCACAGGGCCCCCGCCGCCCGGTCCAGCGCCAGCACAAGGCCTGGGTTGGCTTCGGTGCCGCGATGATGGATGGAGCGCATACAAAAGCTGCGATGCCAACCGTGCAAGCAGGCGACCCGCTGTTCGGCCACGGGGAAACCGGGGTTCCAGATCAGCGATCCGTAGCCAAACACCCAAAGTGGTTTTTGCATCCTCTGGTCCTCTGCCTTTCGGCCTTGTAGACAGCAAATCGAACGGAATGGAAAGAGGGCCGCAGGATGCGCTGGTTGACAGGTTTGGTTGTGGTGCTGGGCTGCCTGTGGTGCGGCTATTGGTTCATCGGCGCGCGCGGGTTTGAGGCCGGGGCCGCAGGCTGGTTTGCCAATATGGACGCGGCGGGCAAAACCGCCCGCTATGAGGCCTTGGCGGTGCAAGGCTTTCCCAATCGTTTTGATCTGACAGTGACCACCCCCGAAATCGGCGACCCGGACAGCGGCATCCAATGGCAGGCCCCGTTCTTTCAGGTGCTAAGCCTGAGCTACAAGCCTTGGCATGTCATTGCGGCCTTCCCCCCCGAACAGCGGATCAGCCTGCCGGGCGAGGCGATTACCCTGCAAGCCGGGAAATTGCAGGCCAGCGTGGTGGTGCAGCCCCTGCCCGCGCTGCCGCTGGACCGCTTGGTGCTGGTGGGTGAGGATGTGGTGGCCTTGGGCGACAAAGGCTGGGATGTGCGGGCCGCCTCGATCCATTTCGCGACCCGGCAGGATGCGAGCCGCGCGGATAGGCACGAAATCGGGCTGGAGGTGGCGGGAATTCAACCCGATGCCGGGTTGACGGCGGTGCTGGCCGGGGCCTTGCCCGATCAGGTGCGTTTGCTGCGGGTCGATGCGGTGGCGGGGTTCACGGCCCCGCTGGACCGGATGGCCCTGCAAAGCCGCCCGCAGATCACAGAGCTGATCCTGAAGGATATGCGCGTCGATTGGGGCGATATGAGCGTGATCGCGAAAGGCAGCGTGGTGGCCGATAGCGCAGGCTTTGCCGAAGGCGAGGCCACGCTGCGGCTGGAAAACTGGGAAGTCGCGCTGGATGTGGCCGAGGCGATGGGGGTGATCGCGGTGAAGGATCGCGGGATGTGGGATCAGGCGGCGCGGTTGCTGTCCTTGGGGGCGGCAGGGGATGCGGCGATTGAATTGCCGCTTCAGTTTCGCGAGGGCCAGACCCGGATCGGGCCGCTGGTGGTGGGCCCTGCCCCTAGGCTGCGATAGGGCTGCGGTAGGGGTGCGATTCCGCACTGGGAATCGCGCGCGGAATGCCGCTTAACCTGTTGATTTTCAACAAGACATGCCGAAAAATTCACAAAATATTAAGCTTTGGCCACAAGCCCGCGCCCGGCTTATTTGCAATAAGGCCCGTTGCGATGCTGCGCGGTATCCAGATGCAAATGATCCTGATGATAGCCATCTGAACCGGGGCCAAGGGTGGTGCCAAAGATGCCGCAGGCTCTTTTATGGGCGGCGCGGATGGGTTTGCCCTTGCTGCCTTTGTAATGCTCCAGAATCGTGAGTTCGGAGCCATCGGCGAATTGGATGCCCGCAATATCAATCGCCTTGCCGCGCCCATGTTCGCTGATCCGCGCGCCGGGGCGGTTGTTGCGGGTGCGGCAGGCGTAATGGGCGGCAACGCGCAGGCCCGTCACCTCGGCCCGCCCAAAGGAAGGTTGCAGCGCCTCGCTGACCCAGTCCTGCAAGGCGCGCGCGGTGTCACAATCCAGCGTTGCGGGGGTGCTGAGTTTCACACCATCCACCGCCGTCACCCGCACCGGGTTTTCGACGCCGCAGCCCTTGGCCGCACCGCGAATGGTGGGAATGGCAGTGCCACGGATGCCCGGACTGTTGCAGACAGACCCCGTGAGGCTTTGTTGCGGGGCGGTGTCTTTCTTTGACTTGGGGCCGAACAGCTTGCCCAGCACGCCTTTCTTTTGCGGCGCGGCGGCAGAGGCTTGCCGGATTTCAGGCCGCGGCATCGGACGGATAGAGCGTGCCGGGCTGTCTGGCACCGCGAAAGAGGCGTTTTGCACAAGCTCGGCCACCGCATCCTGCACCACGGTGGTCGGCGTGCCTGCGGTGGTGGGCGCCTCTGTTGCCGCCAGCGCCGGGCGCGGCATGGGGCGGATAGAGGTTTCGGCCATCACGGCATCAAAGGCCGGAACCCCAAGGGCCAAGGCAAGGGCAAGCGCGCGTTTCATGCGGCACCTTCGTTTTGCACCTGCTTTGCGGCGGGGCCGCCCCGGCCAAAATCGGGTGCTGCCGTATCTTGCCCGGCCTGAATGATACCCCGGCGAATGGCGCGGGTGCGGGTGAAATAGGCGTGCAGATGGTCGCCATCGCCTTTGCGAATGGCGCGTTGCAGGGCAAAGAGTTCCTCGGTGAAGCGGCCAAGAATTTCCAGCGTGGCGTCCTTGTTGGTCAGGAACACATCGCGCCACATGGTCGGATCAGAGGCCGCGATACGGGTGAAATCGCGAAAGCCTGCGGCGGAATATTTGATGACTTCGCTATCGGTGACACGGCGCAGATCATCGGCCACGCCCACCATCGTATAGGCGATCAGGTGCGGGGTGTGGCTGGTGACGGCCAGCACAAGATCGTGATGCGGGGCGTCCATTTCTTCGACATTGGCGCCCATCGCCTCGAACAGGTTGCGCAGGCGGGTGACGGCGCTGGCCTCGGCACCGTCCAGCGGGGTCAGCAACCACCAGCGGTTTTCAAACAGCGTGGCAAAGCCTGAGCGCGGGCCGGAATGTTCGGTGCCTGCCAGCGGGTGGCTGGGGATGAAATGCACATGATCGGGCATATGCGGGGCCACGGCCGCAATCACCGCCTGTTTGACCGAGCCGACATCGGTGACAGTGGCACCGGGTTTCAGATGCGGACCGATTTCGGCGGCAATCGCCTCCATCGCGCCCACGGGCACGGCCAGCACCACCAGATCGGCACCTTCCACCGCCTGCGCTGCCGTCTCGAACACCGCATCGCAAAAGCCCAGTTCCATCGCGGCATCCCGGCTGGCGGCAGATTTGGCATGGCCGGTGATGGTGACAGCCAACCCGCGCTGCCGCATGGCATGGGCCATGGAGGATGCGATAAGGCCCAACCCGATCAGGGCGACTTTTTCATAGATCACTGCCATCAGCGCTTGCCTTTGAACTGCGCCACAGCATGGGCCACCCGGCGGCACGCGCTTTCATCGCCCACCGTGATGCGCAGGCAATGCGGCAGTTTATAGCCCACCACGCGGCGCACGATCAGCCCTTGATCGCGCAGATAGGCATCGCAAGCTTCCGCCTCGGCGGCATCGGCGAAACGGGCCAGCACGAAATTGGCCAGCGAGGTATCAGAGGGCACGCCGAGTTCGGCCAGCGCCTCGGCCAGCCATGTGCGCATGCGGGCGTTATCGGCGCGGCAACGGCTGATATAATCCTGATCGCGCATCGCGGCCTCGGCGGCCTCTAGCTGCGTATTGGACAGGTTGAACGGGCCGCGAATCCGGTTGAGCACATCAATGATCGCCTTGGGGCCATAGCCCCAGCCAATGCGCAGCCCCCCCAGGCCATAGATTTTGGAGAAGGTGCGCGTCATCACCACATTGTCGCGGGCGTTGATCAGCGACAGCCCGCCATCATAGCCATCGACATATTCGGCATAGGCCCCATCCAGCACAAGGATCGCCTGTGGCGGCAGGCCTTCGGCCAGTTGCGCCACTTCGGCGGCGGAAATCATCGTGCCGGTCGGGTTGTTGGGGTTGGCGATGAACACAAGTTTGGTGCGTTCGGTGCAGGCCGCCAGCAGGTTGCCGATATCGGTGGTGCGGTCGCGTTCGGCGACCTCGACCGGGGTGGCCCCTGCGGCCATGGCCGAAATGCGATACATCAGAAAGCCGTGTTCGGTGAACAGCACCTCATCCCCCGGCCCGGCATAGGCCTGACACAGGAAATGGATGATCTCATCGCTGCCGACACCGCAGATCACCCGGTCGGCATCAAGGCCCTGCACCTCGGCAATCGCGGCGCGCAGGGCGGCGTGATCGGTGGAGGGGTAGCGATGCAACTGATGGACCGAGCGCGAAAACGCCTCTTTGGCCTTGTCGGAGGGGCCAAAGGGGTTTTCATTGGACGAAAGCTTGATCGTGTTGGATTTGCCCGCCACCGTGGCTGCACCGCCTTCATACAAGGCGATATCCATGATGCCCGGCTGTGGCCGAATTTCAGACGTCATACCAGCGCTCCCCCGAGATGCTGCGCCTTGTTAACGGCTTGCGAGCGGTCTGACCAGTGCCGGAATGCCGCGATTTGGACCAGCGTCGTAAAATCCGCCGCGCCGGTCACATTGCGCCAGGTTATTTCTTGGCTTTGGCCTTCACCTCGCGTTCGATCTTTTCGCGCAGGATCGTCTCGATGCCCGCCGACAGCTCGCGGTCCCGGCGCAGCGCCGCCTCACCCAGACGGTCAAGCTGCTTTTCGTTGACCGTGCCGTCACTGGCTGTGACCGCCGAGACCACATAGGTTTCGACCGCTTTGTCACGCGCGGCTTGGGACAGTTCTGTCATGAAAACCTTGTCGATATCGCGCATCTGTTTCACGACGAATTCGACGGTTTTGGGATCATAGATCTTGCTGAGGTCTTTTACGACCTTCTTGCTGATCGCGGGGGTCAGCTTTTCGGAAACCAGCGCCCCCACTCGGCTGTTGGCCGCGGATTCGAATTTCACAAGGCCTTTCAAAGGGGCCGCAGCAAAAACCGGGGCCATCAGCGCCTTCAGAACGGCTTGTTCCACCTCTTGCTTGGAAGGGGCCGCCCCCTTTTCCAGAACGGGTTTGAACAGGCCGACCGTTTCTTTGGCGGCGTTTTCCACAAGGGCTTGGGCCGCTTTGCTATCCAGAAACTTGTTCAGGAACGTATCGACGACCTTCTTGCCTGCCGGGGTTTTCATCATCGGGGCCAATTGTGCCGCGAAGGTTTTATGCGCGGATTTGGCGAAACCGCTGCTGATCTTGCCACCAACAGCCCCCGCGATCCCCGTGACGATGGAGGCGGACATGACTTTCCACGCAGAGCCAGAGAGCGTAACATTGGAACCTGCCAGATATTCGCCCAATTCGGTCGCAGAGCCTTTCAGGGCCTCGGTAGAGGCGGCCGCGGCGGCATGGGCGGCGGCCGGGTTCTTGAATTTGGGCAAGAGGCGGGCCGTCATGTAAAGTTCGACGGCCAGAAAGGCCCCCTCGCGCACCATTTCCAACTTGCCCACGATCATGCCAGCGGTGCCGTCACGCGCGGTGCACCATTTTTCATAGGCTTTCGAGCCGGCATTGATCAGCTTGATCGCGCGGGGAAGGCGGGCTTTGACCTTGGCCCAATCCGGCTTGCGGCGTTGCACAAGGCACATCAGGTCATGGGCGGCATCGCAGGCGGCGTTCACCTCTTTCAGGGGCGGTTTCGCCACCGCGTTGAACGACCGCACCGTGAATTCGGCAAAAGCCATGCTTAGCCCTTCGGCGCCCGAGGCAATCTTCTCGGCGTCATAGAGAATGTTCCGCCAAACATCGGCGCGATTATACATCACGGTAAATTCGGCCAGACATTTCTTGCGGTATTCTTCTTCTTTCTTGTCAAATTCCGCTTGTTCTACCGCTATCCGCTTGCCATCGGCGACCACTTCGACGCGCTTGGCCAAGGCATCGGCATCGGCTTTTATCTTCGCCTCCAGCGCGCCCTGCCCTTTGGCCCATGTCTTGCCGCCCGGATCAACGATCCCGTCCGGTTTGTTGAAGCCCAGCGCGGATTTCTGAAAAGATCTGATCGCCGAGATCAGACCGCTGCCGCATTTGCCATCAACCTTGACCGCATAGCCATTGGCCACCAGCATAAGCTGCACCAATTCGACATCTGCGGCCTTGTTCGCAACGGGTTTGAATTTCTCGGCCTTCTTCTTCGGGTCCGGTTTGGTGATACGATTCTTGTCCCCCACAGGGGCTGAAATGGAAATGGGCATAGCTAATCTCTCAGTTCAAAAAAAACTGGCGAAAAAAGTAATGCAATTTCCCCTGCACGCAAGAAAAAACGCCGCCCGGTTGGGGGCGGCGTTCTCGATTGTCCCGTTTGGGGCAGATCAGTTCTTGGCGTAATATTCGACCACGAGGTTCGGTTCCATCTGAACCGGATAGGGCACATCGCCCAAGGTCGGGGTGCGCACGAAGGTCGCGGTCATCTTGGAGTGATCGACTTCAATGTAGTCGGGCACGTCACGCTCGGCCAGGGCCACAGCTTCCAGCACGATGGCCAGTTGCTTGGAACGGTCACGAACCGCGATCACGTCGCCTTCTTTGCAACGGTAGGACGCGATGTTCACGCGCTGGCCGTTCACGGTGACATGGCCGTGGTTCACGAACTGACGGGCCGCGAACACGGTCGGCACGAATTTCGCGCGGTAAACGATGGCGTCCAGACGACGCTCCAGCAGGCCCACCAGCATCTCGCCGGTATCGCCCTTTACGCGTTCTGCTTCGGTATAGATCTTGCGGAACTGCTTTTCGGTCAGGTCGCCGTAGTAACCCTTCAGCTTTTGCTTGGCGCGCAGCTGGGTGCCGAAGTCAGACAGTTTGTTCTTGCGGCGCTGGCCGTGCTGGCCGGGGCCGTATTCACGCTTGTTCACCGGGGATTTCGGACGGCCCCAGATGTTTTCGCCCATGCGGCGGTCAATTTTGTGCTTGGCAGAGGTGCGTTTGGTCATCTCTGATCTCCTTCTTTACGTTTTTGAAGGGCGTTGTCCTTCCCCGCGGCCATTTCTGGCTTTGGGTGACAGGGTTCCCCTTGCGGGGGCCACCAACACCAATGAAAATCCCCGGACATACATCCGGGGACTGGCGGGCTTATACAGGCCCGATTGGCCGTGTCAACAGGGGCTGACCGATCAGGCGGCCAGACTGTGCATCAGGATCGCCGCTTCCGAGCCGGACAGGTTGCGCCGCGCATAATCGCCATAGACATGCGGGTTCACCTCCAGCCCCGGCAGCAGGTGCAGCAGGCTGGCCCGTTGTTCGGGGGCCACCGTATCCAGCGCGGTGTTGGAGGGGTGGAAGCTTTCGGTTTCCAGCCCGTTCGCCCAGATCACCTGATGCCGTTCCAGCAGAATATGGATATAGGTGACTTCGCGCTGGGTATGATCGACGGTGATCGACACATCATTGATCAGGTCTTCGGCGGCGACCAGAACTTCGCTGGTGTTGAACAAGGCCTGTGCTGCGGGGCCGTTGACCAGCATCCGGTGCTGGGGCGAGACGAGCAAATCGTCATCCGGGCGGCCAAGACCCAAAGCGCCGGCACGGAAGCGGATGGGGCGCAGATGCGGCATGGCGTGCAGCCGCGCGCCTGTCATGCGGCGGTGGCCCGTCCACAGAATTTCCTGCTGGCCGTTATCCTTGGTGGAAATCCAGTCGCCGGGGCGCAGATCTTCGATCCGCTTGGCCCCATCGGCGGTGCGGATGGCGGTGCCGGGGGTAAAGCAGATCACCCCGCCCGCCGCGCGCGCGCCTGCCGCCTGTGCGGTGCGGTCAATCGCCAGTCGCACCACCCACAGATCGACATCGCGGGGCGGGATTTCATCCACGA
Source organism: Pseudorhodobacter sp. E13 (assembly GCF_003991405.1). Classification (GTDB taxonomy): domain Bacteria; phylum Pseudomonadota; class Alphaproteobacteria; order Rhodobacterales; family Rhodobacteraceae; genus Pseudorhodobacter. Next base: position 5,932 of record NZ_RPEN01000156.1, on the reverse strand, counting down.
ACATCAACAGCCGCGCGCCGGTGTCGGGCACCTCGATCAAGGTGACGGTATAGCTGTGGGTGCCATTGGTGACGATGAAGCCCTGTTCGGGCGCATCAAGATCATGATCGGCCACGCCTGCCGCAGGGTCCCCACCCACCGGAAGCGCCGCGCCGATCAGACGGCGCACGGTGCGCGCCGCTTTTTTCCGTATGTCCGCTGCCCCCAAAGCCCCTTCCAGAAGCAAAACGTCCTGCGCCCCGTCGACGCGCACTGTCTCACCCGTCCAGCGCCACGAGGCGCCAACGGCAAGAACGTCCAACGGTGCGGCCTTCAGGCCGTCTGTTTCTGTCTGTGACCAAGAGATGACGAACGTGCCCTTGAAGCCCGTTCCCATTGCCTGTGTGCCTGCTCGTTTTTTTATAGTTTATAAACGAAGGTTAACAGGCGAGATTCCGCTTGGCTATAGCAGGAAAGCCACAGTTTGCGGGAATCGTATTGCTAGAATCGAATATGGAGCCGGAGCGAGCCGAGTGTCTGGCCGGATTTCTGCTCTTTGAATTCGGAGCCAAGATGGGTAACGCCATAAAATATCTGGGATTTTTCGCCGCGCCAGTTCACACCGGCGCGCAGTCGCCCGCGCGCATCGCTTGACGTAACGGAACCCCCGTCGGGCAGATAGGCGGTGTCGAACACGCGGGCCACATCACCGCCCAGTGTAAAGCTGAACCCTTGGCCCGCATCGCCTTGCACCCCGGTAAAGCGGTGGCCTGTCACCTGATCGCGCAGCATCAGACTGCCCTGACCAAAGCTGCCAAAGCTGATATCGCCCCCGACCCGCAGATAGGTTTCCACACCGGCCTGTGCCTCGGCAAAGGGGCGCAGGTGGGCGGGGCCCAGATCATAGCTGCGGGACAGTTCGGCCGAGAGGGTCGGATAGACGTGATTGGGGATCTGCATCGACAGATCGCCCGGCGTCGCCATGCCGAATATCTTGTGCAACTGGCGCTGCAACTTGCCCACCCCGGTTTGCGGCCCGGTTGCGACCACATCCAGCCCGACGCGCATATCCACAGCGCCGCGCGCGAAATGCGAATGCAGCCCTGCCGAGAAGGCCCCGACATAGCGGCGATCCATCGCGGCGGGTTTGGCAAGGTTTTCCGGTGCGATGATCTCGGTCCGCAGGCGGTATTCCAGCAGCGCGCCGATCTGGTTCGGCAAGACCCCGTCCCAGCCCTGCCCGCGAACAATCGACAAAGCGTAAGAGCCTGTGCGCCAACGGTCCTTGCCATCGCCCAAGGCATCATTGTTGAAGAATCGGCCAAAGCCCAAGGTCTTGTGATCTTGTGCCGCAAGGGGCTGTGCCAGCAGCGGCAGGGACAAAAGGGCAGCGGCAATCGCAGTCAGGGCTTTACGCATCAGATATTCCAAACCAACAGTCGAGCCCCCACTCGCATCGCCAATCTAAGCGGCGCGCGGCGCGTTTGGCCAGTCAAAGCCCGCAGCCCGGCGCAACTTGCCCCGCGCCTGTGCCCCGAAGGCCGCAGTTTCCCGGCGTATCATCCACGCGGTCCACGCTTCCATACTAGTCACCAAGCGGCAGGTTTGCTACATCAAGGCAAAGCGCGCAAAGGGGCGAAGCGGCCAGAAAAGCCCGCAGAAAAGCCCTCGGTAAAAAGGATAAGCAGCATGCGGCAAACATGGCGTTGGTTCGGGCCAAAGGACATGGTTTCGATTGATGATGTGCGTCAGGCCGGGGCGACAGGTATCGTGACTGCGCTGCATCATGTGCCCACCGGTCAGGTCTGGTCACTGGAACAGATCAAAAAGCGCAAAGCCGAGATCGCCACGATGCGCGATGGCGGCCCCTCCACTCTGACTTGGGATGTGGTGGAAAGCCTGCCCGTGTCAGAGGATATCAAGAAGCAAAAGGGCGCATGGCGCGACCATATCACCGCCTATAAGGCCAGCATGCGCAACCTTGCCGCCGCCGGGGTAGAGGTGATTTGCTACAATTTCATGCCGGTGCTGGATTGGACCCGCACCGATCTTGCCTATCGCCTGCCTTCCGGCGCGACCTGCATGCGCTTTGACCTGACGGATTTTGCCGCCTTCGATCTGCATATCCTGAAACGGCCGGGGGTAGAGGCGGATTATGACGACGCCTTGCGCGCCGCCGCCGCAGAGCGGTTTGCCAAGATGGATGATGCCGCCCGCGATGCGCTGGCCCGCAATATCGTCTTTGGCCTGCCCGGTGCTGCCGAGAATTTCTCGTTGGCGGATGTGCGCCGCCATCTGGCGGAATATGACCAGATCAGCGCAGATCAGTTGCGCGCGCATCTGGTGGATTTCATCACCGAGGTTGCCCCGGTGGCGCAGGAATTGGGGCTGCGCCTGTGCTGCCACCCCGATGATCCGCCGGTGCCGCTGCTGGGCCTGCCGCGCGTGATGTCGACCGAGGCCGATTACACCGCGCTGATGCAAGCCGTCGACCTGCCTGCCAATGGCATCACCCTATGCACCGGCTCGCTTGGGGCGCGGCCCGACAATGACTTGCCCGGCATGATGGACCGCTTGGGCGACCGCGTGCAATTCCTGCATCTCCGCAATGTGAAACGTGAATCCGACCGGGTTTTCGGTTCCTTCCACGAGGCAGAGCATCTGGGCGGCGATACCGATATGGTCGCCGTGATTGCGGCCGCCCTGCGCGAAGAAACCCGCCGCAAAGCTGCAGGGCGCGTGGATGCCTCTATCCCCTTCCGCCCCGATCATGGCCAAGACATTCTGGACGACCTGAAGCGGCAGGCGCAACCGGGCTACCCCTCTATCGGGCGGCTGAAAGGGCTGGCGGAACTGCGCGGGGTGATTGCCGCACTGTCCCACGGCTAGGGCTTTGCGAAAAGGTGGTGGGCCCACTGGGACTCGAACCCAGACTGGATGGAGTTTAAGTCCACTCTCTCTACCTATTGGAGTATGGGCCCGACCGCGAACCGCTCTAACAGCACCGGCGGCGACGATCAATCCGGCAAGATGCACAAGCCCGGCGCGCGGCGGGCAGAAAAGCGGCTCCGCCGCGCCGCAGCAATTGACTTGGGCTGCGGGCTTCGCCAAAACTGTGGCATCACAATGCGGGGGGAACTTGCGTGAAGAAGATTTACAAGGATGCGTCATCGGCCTTGGACGGCGTTTTGTTCGATGGGATGCTGATTGCGGCGGGCGGGTTTGGGCTGTGCGGTATTCCGGAACTGCTGATCGCGGCGATCCGCGATGCGGGCACCAAGAACCTGACGGTTGCATCCAATAACGCGGGCGTGGATGGGTTCGGCCTTGGGATGCTGCTGGAAACCCGGCAGGTGAAAAAGATGATCTCATCCTATGTCGGCGAAAATGCCGAATTCATGCGGCAATATCTGTCGGGCGAGCTGGAGCTGGAATTCAACCCGCAAGGCACTTTGGCCGAACGGATGCGGGCCGGTGGCGCGGGCATCCCCGGCTTTTACACCAAAACCGGCGTGGGCACGGTGATTGCCGAAGGCAAGCCGGTGATGACTTTCGACGGGCAGGAATACATCATGGAACGCGGCATCGTGGCCGATCTGTCCATCGTCAAGGCCTGGAAGGCGGACCCCTCGGGCAACCTCGTGTTCCGCAAAACCGCGCGCAACTTCAACCCGCCTGCGGCGACCTGCGGCAAGATCTGCGTCGCCGAGGTGGAGGAAATCGTGCCGCTGGGCAGCCTCGACCCCGATACGATCCACCTGCCCGGCATCTATGTGCACCGCCTGATCCAAGGCGCGCATGAGAAACGTATCGAACAGCGCACCGTCAGAAAGGCGTCTTGATCATGGCATGGGACCGCAACCAAATGGCCGCACGCGCGGCACAGGAGCTGCAAGACGGCTGGTATGTCAACCTTGGCATCGGCATCCCGACGCTGGTCAGCAACTATATCCCCGAAGGGATCGAGGTGACGCTGCAATCGGAAAACGGCATGCTGGGCATGGGCCCCTTCCCGATTGAAGGGGAGGAAGACGCCGATCTGATCAACGCAGGTAAGCAAACCATCACCGAACTGCCACAAACGGCCTTCTTCGATTCCGCGCAATCCTTCGCGATGATCCGCGGCGGCAAGATCGCCATGGCGATTCTGGGCGCGATGGAAGTGGCCGAAAACGGCGATCTGGCGAACTGGATGATCCCCGGCAAGCTGGTCAAAGGCATGGGCGGCGCGATGGATCTGGTCGCAGGCGTGGGCCGTGTGGTGGTGGTGATGGACCACACCAGCAAGCACGGCGAGAGCAAACTGCTGAAACAATGCACCCTGCCCCTGACCGGCAAGGCCGTGGTGGACCGCATCATTACCAATCTGGGCGTGCTGGACGTGGTCGAAGGCGGGCTGAAAATCGTCGAATGCGCCGATGGCGTCACCGAAGCCGAGTTGCGCGCCGCAACCGAAGCCACGATTGTTGCCTGACACAACCACGACCTGACATCAAAAACCTCGCGGGCGCGGACAGAGCAACCCTGACCGCGCCCGCTTTCTTTTCGGCAAAAATATCCCGGGGGGTCCGGGGGGCTGGCCCCCCGGCTTTTGGCTCGGTCCGGGGGGCTTGCCCCCCGGCTTTTGGCTCGGTCCGGGGGGGCTGCCCCCCCGGCTTTTTTTAGGGTCCAGCGCGCGCGCCCATCACCCGCCCGCAGAAATCACCTTGAAAACACAAGGGTCCGTCACCAGTTCCGGCGGGGTCAGGCACAGGCCTTGGGCGACCTGCCAGGCGGCCAGCACCTTTGGCACATAGTCGCGCGTTTCGGCATAGGGGGGCACGCCATTATTGGCCCGCACCGCCCCTTCGCCCGCATTATACGCGGCCAGAACCATCAGCGGGTCGCTGTCAAACTCCCCCATCAGCCAGTTCAGATAGGCAACGCCGCCCTTGATATTCTGGGCCGGGTCAGTGGCATCCGTGACGCCAAAGCGTTCCGCCGTGGCCGGGATCAACTGCATCAACCCCTGCGCCCCGGCAGAGCTGACCGCCTCGGGCTGGCCCGCGCTTTCCACACCGATCACGGCCAGCACCAAAGCCGGAGAGACGCTGGTGCCGATCGTCGCTTTCAATATTTCGGTGCCATAGCGGGTGGCGACTTCCTGAAGGTGCTGCATGCGCGGCGCCCGCACCGATGCCCCGGCCGGGCCTTGCGACAGATTGGCCATGGCCAGCGTGAAGCGACCATCCTTGGCGCCTTGCGCTGTCGGCACCTTGTCCCAATACCAGCCATAGGCGGCAGTCGGGGTGACAGGGGCCAGCCCCGCCGCCGAAGCGATTTCGCTGTCTGCCTCGTCTTGCGCGGGGGCCGCGGCGGGTTTGGGGGCGACCGCAAGCCGCTTTGCCTGCTCTGCCGGGTCGATCTGCACGGTGATCCGCGGCCCGCTTTGCTTTTTCGGCACCACAACGCGACGGGCCGAAAAATCTTCTTGATAGGGCGCAGTCTGCGCCACAGCGAGGCCCACAAAAGCCAAGCCTCCGATTGCCAAAGCGGCAATGGCTTTCAAATGCGCCTTATGCGGCATGATATGCTGACTGCTCTTTTCTTGTTTATTGCGCCCAGCATGTCAGGAATCGCCCCATCTGACCACTGTTTTTCCCTGCCAAATTGTGGCCGGAACGCCCAGATTGGCCGGAATGCCACAGCGAAGGCGGCCCTTGCTTGGCACATCCACTGTCCAAAACCCCAGCAAAGGCGGGGCTTTGCGACACAGTCTGCCCGGAATTGAAGAAAATGCGACGCACTTGAAAATGCCTGTTTCCTTGCGAACGCCTGCCACATTCAGGGTGTTTAACAAAGTCATACCGCAGCGGGTATCGGGACGGAACAGAGGCCTGACCGAGACGATCCGAAACGGTTTTGAAACCTGATGCTCAACTTCCTCGAAAGGGAACATGCTATGAAACTGAAG
>NZ_RPEN01000155.1 GCF_003991405.1 Pseudorhodobacter sp. E13 | reverse complement strand
GCCAAAATACTTCGTGATCGCCGCCGTCAACGTCGTCTTGCCGTGGTCAACGTGACCAATCGTGCCGATGTTTACGTGCGGTTTGGTGCGTTCAAACTTTGCCTTTGCCATCGCGGAGAGCCTCAAACATTAGGGGGCCCCAAAGCGGAACCCGATTTCCATCGGGCGCGAGATATCCACGATCCAAGGGAAAATCAAGTGTCACTTCGTCGAAGCGACCGGCTCCGGCGCTTTTGGCGGCAATCCGAACCATTCCGGGTTGTCGGCCAGCCAGCGTTCGATCCGTTTGGCGGCGTTGAAGCTAAGACGCTCCATCTGCTCTTCGGCGGTGCGGGTCAGACCAGAGCCGACCATGGTTTCCCCGTCCAACCCTTCAAAGACGGTGAATTGCACGCCTTTTTCATTCAGCTTCTTACCTGCCGCATCATCCCAGAGTGTCGCCGTCACGACCAGCGCGGATTTGGGCGATACCACCAACGGAATACCGGGCGGGGCCAGCGCATAGGCATCGACCGAGACGCCGAGATTGTAAAACTTGTCGCCCTCATAGCGCGACAGGCGTTTTTGCAATGCCGCGGTCAGGCTGTCATCCCAATCCTGCGGGTCGGCCTCGCGCGAGATCGGGACCTTTTGCGGATTGTCGGCCACCACGATATTATGGCCAAGCTTGAAATTGCCCAGCGAGACAGGGGCCTCCATCTCGGCTTGCTGACCACAAGCGGCCAGAAAGCCTGCGACGAAAAGGGGCAGAATGCGCGCGATGATCATGCTTCATGTCCTTGGTCAAACCACGCACCAGCCATAGCCTTTGCGGGGGGCCTGTGCAACCATGCCGCCTTCACCTGACCGGATTGCGCCCTATACTTTGTAATGTGCCTCGTATGGATTGGACTGTGCCATGACCTTGCCGCAAACACCTCTCGCCCCCGAGACTACCGCTTACCCAGCCCGCGTGCCGTTGCACAACACGCCGATGGGCCTTTTAGCCTCGGCCCGGGCGGGGCAGCGCAATGTGCTGGAGCTGATCCCCGAGATTGCGACGCGCCAACCGATGCTGTCGGGGCGCACGGGCAGACGCTGGCATATGGTCATGGACCCCGGCGCGCTGAAGCAGGTGCTGCGTGACAGGGTCGAGGATTACCCGAAATCCACCGTCACCAAGCTGATCCTTGAACAGGCAATCGGTGACAGCCTGTTTGTGGCCGAAGGGGCGGAATGGCTGTGGCAGCGGCGCACGGCGGCCCCGGTGTTCAGCCATCGCAATGTGGCAGCACTTGCCCCGGTGATGACGGCGGCGGCAGAACGCTCCAGCGCGCGGATTGCGGCCGCGCATGGGCGGGCGGGGGATATGTTTGCCGAAATGGTCACCGCGACCTTTGAGGTGATTTCCGATGTGACCTTTTCGGGCGGCGAAGGTTTTGACCGCAGCGCCGTGCATCGCGCGATTGAGGATTACATCGCCCATGCCGCCAAAGTGTCCGTGCTGGACCTGTTGGGCGTGCCGGGCTGGGTGCCGCGTCCGGGGCGGGTGATGGCAGGGGCCGCCATGCGGGAAATGAAACGCATCGCGGATGAGGCGATCGACAGCCGCCGCAAGGACGGTCGCCGCCCGGTGCCGGACCTGTTGGACCTGTTGCTGGAAGGCGAAGACCCCAAGACCGGCCGCAAGATGACCACATCCGAGCTGCGCGACAACCTGCTGACCTTTATCGTCGCCGGGCATGAAACCACGGCGCTGACACTGGCTTGGGCGCTGTATCTGTGCGCCTTTGATCAAGGGGTGCAGGCCGAGGCGCGGGAGGAGGCGCGCGCCGTTCTGGGGGACCGTGCGGCAACCCAAGCCGATATTGCGAACCTGCCCCTGACCCGCCAAATCATTGATGAGGCGTTGCGGATGTATCCGCCGGCGGCCTTTCTGTCTCGCACCGCGCAAGTGGCCGATACGCTGTGCGGGCGCGACATTCATCCCGGTGATACGGTGGTTCTGCCGATTTATGCGCTGCACCGCCACCACATGCTTTGGGATGACCCCGACCAGTTCAAGCCTTCGCGGTTCCGTGACCCCAAGGCGATTGACCGCTTTGCCTATCTGCCCTTTGGCGATGGGCCGCGCATCTGCATCGGGGCAAATTTTGCGCTGCAAGAGGCGGTGATCATTCTGGCAACCCTGCTGGCACGGCACCGGTTCACCCCGGTGACAGGCCGCGCGCCAAAACCGGTGATGATTTTGACCCTGCGGCCCGAAGGCGGGGTTTGGCTAAAGGTTGATCCGGTCTGAGGTTACGGCGCGCAGACCGTTTTCAACGCGGCCCAATCCGCCTCTGACAAGGCGGGCTTTGTGACACCTTGGTTGCGGGCGTTTTCCTTGGCACGCTCTGCCCGGTCGGCGCTGGACGGGTGGCTGGAGAAATATTCCGGGATTTCAATCTGATCCATCTCGGCCAGCTTGTCGAAAAAGGCGCCGAACCCTTCGGAACTGATCGCGGCGCGGTTCAGCATGGCCATGGCAAATGCATCTGCCTGCGCCTCTGCCGCGCGGGTGTAGGAGGTTTGCAAAAGCTGATCGCCCAGAATACCGATCACCGTGCCCCCGGACACATCGCCCAGCACAATCGACACGATCCCCGCCGAACCCGCCGCCCGCAGCATCAGCCGCGTCGGGTCACGCGCCTCGACATGGCCGATTTCATGGGCAAGCACGGCGGCCACTTCCCCGGGCGTGTCAGATTTATCCAGCAAACCACGCAGGATGACAACGCGCCCGCCGGGGGCCGCAAAGGCATTGACCATCGGGTGATCCAGAACCGAAACTTTCAGATCATAGGCCATCTCTTGCCCCTCGGTCAGCCGGGTGACCAGACGGTCCAGCGCGGCATTGCCCTGCGGATCGGTGCAGAGCAAAGAGCCTGCCCGCCCGCCAAGGAAACGCTCCATCTGGTTGACGACCGCATCGCCGAACTGGATTTCGGTTTCCAGCGGCATCCGATTGGCCAGAAAATCCGACATGCGCGGCAAAAGCACAAAGACGATGATGCCAATGGACACCACCGCCAGTGCAAAACGGCCAAGGATTCTGGTCGCCGTGCCGCGCCGCACATCGCGCTTTTTCAACGAGGGGGCCGACAGCCGCAACCACGCCTGCAAGGCCGGATCTTCGATCACCAGACGGGCCGGGTCGCGCGGGGTTTCATCCTCGGTATCGGAATGCAGGGTCAGGGTCAGGCTGTCGCTGCGGGCCTGATCGGCAAGGCTGCGCAACCGATCAAGCGGCCAAAGCATCGGCGTGCCGCCGGGGCCTTGCGCATCAATCATCAGGCCGCGCCCGTCCCGGCTGACCGTAACGAAAACCGGGTGGCGCTGCGCGGTATGGCCATCAAAGAAAACAGCCGCAACCGGCGCAGCGCCTATCATGGTCAGATCGCCCCGCCGATATCCAGCGCATCGGCAAAGCCTTCGGCATCTGCGCCTTTGTCATAGGCGCGCTGACGCACTGCGCCCAAAGCCTCGGCGTTATTGACCTTCAGATTAGTTGCCAGATGGCCGATGATCGGATGGGTGATCATCACCACGCCCAAGGCACCAAGGCCGATCAGGATCAGCAGATAGAGGATGACGATAGGCACGATTTGGGCGATGTTTGGCCCCATTCCCATCCCCATGCCGCCCGATGCCGCCATGCCATAGACCACGCCGCCCAGCACGCCAAAGGCAATCGCGGCGACAACGCCCAGAACAATACCGCCGACCAGCACGATCTTGATGATCTCGGCGGTGCTTGGGGTGGCGGTGAAAGTAACCTGTCCGTCCAGCGTCTTGTGGTTTGCAAGATAGGCATAGGCATGCACGCGGTAATAGACAAAGCCGATCATGAACCAGAAATAACCGACAAAGACCGCGATACCGATCAAGGCTTCGGCATTCATCACCCCGCCGACAATCGCGCCAAGGATCATGATGGCAAGGCCAATCAGCACATGTTTCAATGCCGCATAAAGCCCCTGCCAGCGCCCGCCTTGTTCAAATTTGGCATCGCCGTAATAGCTGCGATCCGTCATGTATTTTTCAAGATAAAAGGTCTGGCGCGGCAACAGCGCGCCCAGCGTGATGCCCGTCAACAAGTAGTGCCCAATCGCGCGCCAGGCATAGCCCCAGGCGGCATTATCCATGCCAAAGCGGATGCCCCGCAACCGGGTGCGGGCCAGTTTATAGCGCCGCGCGCGATAGACCGCAAAAAGCAGAAACGGCACGATGGCAAAGAACGAAATATAGACAGAGGCGATGATCGCCAGCTCATTCCCCGGCTGCATCATCACACCCAGCCCCAGGAAGGTCAGGATCAGTTGCACACCGGCCAGATAGACAGCCAGAAACACAATCGCGATCAGAAAGCCCAGCAGCTTTTCCAACCCGGTGCCGGTATATTCAAACGCATCCCCGTCGATCGAGACAGAGGACCAGATATATTTCCGCATCCGGGTTTTCGCCCAAAACCGGTAAATCCCGGCGGTGATGAGCGTCAACAAACCGGTCACAAAAGCCAGTTTGAAAATGGGGCCGGACTGGCCCGAATAGCGGACAATACCGCCTGAGTTCAATGACATAACAAAACTCCTAAAGTTTAATGCAGGTTTAGCAAGACCAAGCTACAGGCTTTGATCTGGCCAATAAAGGGGAAGTTGCGGCAGAGGGCGAAAAAGCGCGCCACTCTGTCGCAGGGGGCGCGCGCTTGCGCCTTAGGTAAAGCGGTTATCGCGTGGGAAACCGCGCGGGGCCATGCGGCCTGCGGTGGCGCGTTTGGCCAGCCATTCCTCCAGGTCGGTTTCTGTCCGGGTGCGGCCTGCCGGGTCTTTCCAGCTTAGGCCTTCGGTCAGCGCAAAGGTCGTGGCATCCGACAAGCCGCCGTCCTTGTATTTCTGCAAGCGCACGCCTTTGCCCTTGGCCATTTCGGGCAATTCATCAAGGCGGAATACCAGCACTTTGCGGTTTTCGCCCACAACGGCCACATGATCGCCGCGCACCACCTTGCAGACGGCGGTTTTGGCCTCGCCGCGCAGGGACAGCACCTGTTTGCCCGCGCGGGTCTGGGCCACCACCTCATCCGACGGGCAAATGAACCCATCGCCATCGCTGGAGGCGACAAGCATCTTGCTGCCGGGCTGGTGGATCATCAGATCGACAATCTCGGCCTCATTCGGCAAGTCCACCATCAGGCGCACGGGTTCGCCCATGCCGCGCCCACCGGGCAGGTTTGCGCCCAGCAGCGTGTAAAAACGGCCATTGCTGCCGACCAGAATGATCCGGTCGGTGGTTTCGGCGTGGAACAGGAAGCGGCCTTCGTCGCCGTCCTTGAACTTGGCTTCGGTATCCAGCGCAGCATGGCCTTTCATCGCGCGGATCCAGCCCATTTTGGAACAGATCACGGTGATCGGCTCGCGCTCGATCATCGCCTCATAGGGCACGTCCTCGACCTCGCCGGCCTCGGCAAAGGTGGTGCGGCGGGTGCCTTTGGCCCAGGAATGACCAAAGTTTTTCTGCACCTCTTTCAGGTCGGCCCCGATGCGCTTCCATTGCAAACGCGGGTCGGCCAGCAAATCCTCCAGATCGGCGCGCTCTTGCATCAAGGCGTCCCGCTCGGCGATCAGCTCCATCTCCTCCAGCTTGCGCAAGCTGCGCAGACGCATGTTCAGGATGGCCTCGGTCTGCACCTCGGTCAGCTCCCCCTCGCCCTCGGGCGGAGAGACGTAATCCTTTTCCGACAGCGCGCGCGGGTGGTCGATGCCCCAGTTTTCCGCCATCAAGGCGCGCTTGGGATCGGCGTCATAACGGATGATATCAATCACGCGGTCAAGGTTCAGGAAGGCGGTGATAAAGCCTTCCAGCACCTCTAGCCGATGGTCGATCTTGTCCATCCGGTGCTGGCTGCGGCGCTGCAACACATCGCGGCGATGATCAAGGAACGCGCGCAAGACGTCCTTCAGGCTGCACACTTTGGGCGTGCGACCATCAATCAGCGTGTTCATGTTCAGGCTGAAGCGAATTTCCAGATCGGAATTCTTGAACAGCATCCCCATCAGCATATCCGGGTCCACGGTGCGGACCTTTGGTTCAAGGATCAGGCGGATGTCATCGGCGGATTCGTCGCGCACATCGCCAAAGACCGGGATTTTCTTGGTCTGGATCAGCTCCGCCAGCTTCTCGATCAGCCGCGATTTCTGCACCTGATAGGGAATTTCGGTGACGACAATCTGCCATTGCCCACGGCCCAGATCCTCCACATGCCATTTCGCCCGCAGCCGGAAAGATCCGCGCCCGGACCGATAGGCGTCGATGATATTGGCGCGCGGTTCCACGATCACGCCACCGGTCGGGAAATCCGGGCCGGGGACAAGTTCGACCAATGCGTCATCTGCAATCGCAGGGTCTTTGATCATGGCCTGACAGGCGTCAATCAACTCATGCAGGTTATGCGGCGGAATGTTCGTTGCCATCCCCACGGCAATACCGCTGGACCCGTTGGCCAACAGATGCGGAAAGGCGGCAGGCATGACGACAGGTTCTTCGAGTGTGCCGTCATAGTTGGGGCGGAAATCGACGGCGTTCTCCGTCAAGCCTTCCATCAGCTTTTCGGCAATCGCGGTCAGCCGCGCCTCGGTATAGCGGCTGGCGGCCGGGTTATCGCCATCAATATTGCCAAAGTTGCCCTGACCATCGACCAGCGGATAGCGCACGTTGAAATCCTGCGCCAGACGTGCCATCGCATCGTAGATCGCGGCATCGCCATGCGGGTGATAGTTGCCCATCACATCGCCCGAGATTTTCGCGGATTTGCGGAAGCCGCCTGTCGGGCTGAGCTTCAACTCTCGCATCGCATAAAGAATCCGGCGGTGAACCGGTTTCAGCCCGTCACGGGCATCGGGCAAGGCCCGGTGCATGATGGTTGACAGCGCATAGGTCAGATACCGCTCGCCAATCGCGCGGCGCAGGGGTTCGGACACGGTCAGCGGCTGGGTATGGGGGATATCGGGCGATTTTGTCATGGATGTTGTGTAATCGGGCTGTGCGGCACGGTCCAGCCGAAATGAAAGCCCCCGCCCGAAGTGGGCGTCAGAAAATGCGGAATTGGGAAAGATTAACGTTTTTTCCCACAGTAAAAACTGTCATAAGGAAGGTAAGTCTGCTCGCGAATGCGAAACTGAATGGGGTTGGTATGATTAAGTTGTTGTCGCTTTTGGCGCTTGCTATGTTTTTGACGCTGTTGATCGGCGGCGAAGACAACGGGCAGGTTCGGCAAGGCCTGTTGAATGCAGATGCACCCGTGAATCGCCCGGTGGTCCGCACCGCCGCCGCCCCGGAAGCCGCAACGCCCCAAGCCACCGCACCGAAAGCCGATGTGACGCTGGCCGCATTCGCCCCCACAACACCGGCAGCCACCAAGGTGGAAGCCGCACAGCCCGTCTCGGCCCCGATCGTCGGCGGATTTGTGGTGATGGATGCGGATAAGGCGGCCTCGGTGGTGCCGCTGCCGAAGGTTGAAGAAGCCCCTGAATTGCCGATCATGTATGTCAGCAGCCGCTCGGTGAATGTGCGTGGTGGCCCCTCCACCGATTATGAGGTTGTGGGCCGCCTGACCCGCGCCGAAGCCGTAACCGTGGTATCGCCAGAGCAAGACGGCTGGGTGCAGATCCGGATCGAAGGCGATGGCATCGACGGCTATATCGCTGCCCGTTTGCTCAGCGAGACTGACCCGTCCAATTAAGGCGGTTTGCGGCCCCGCCCGTTTCGCATTAGATCAAGGGCGCAAGCAATCAGGGGCCGCGCCATGTCACAAAAATCCATTTTGATCACCGGATGCTCATCGGGTATCGGGCTTGACGCCGCGCGCACCTTGCACGCCCGCGGCTGGCGCGTGTTTGCCACCTGCCGGGCCGAGGCGGATTGCGCGCGGTTGCGCGGTGAAGGGCTGGAAAGCTTTCGCCTGGATTATGACGATGTCAGCAGCCTTGAATCCGCCGTTGCCGAGGTGATGACCCGCACGGGCGGCACGCTGGATGCGCTGTTCAACAACGGGGCCTATGCCATTCCCTGCGCCTATGAAGATCTGCCGCGCGATGCGTTCCGGGCGATTCTGGAAACCAATCTCATCGGCTATCATGACCTGACCTGCCGCGTGTTGCCGATCATGCGGGCGCAGGGGCATGGGCGGATTGTGAACAACTCCTCTATTCTGGGGATGGTCGGGTTTCGGTGGCGCACGGCCTATGTGGCGACCAAATTCGCGCTGGAAGGGATCACCGATGTGCTGCGGCTGGAATTGCGCGGCACTGGCATCCACCCGATCCTGATCGAGCCGGGGCCGATCACCACCAAATTCCGCGACAATAGCGCAATTCAGTTCAAACGCTGGATCAAATGGGACTCGTCGCCCCGCCGCGCGGAATATGCCGAAATTCTGGAACGCTTTGAAAACAAGGCCGGGCCGGACCGGTTTGAGCTGCCCGCCTCTGCCGTGACGGACAAGCTGATTCACGCGCTGGAAAGCAAACGCCCCCGCGCCCGCTACTATGTTACTATTCCCACGCATGTGATGGGAATTGCCCGGCGCTTGCTGCCCATCTGGGCGCTGGACCGAATTCTGGCAGGCGGCACATAAGCGTGGTGGACGTTTCGCCACAGCCGTTTTTTCTTCGCTTTTTCCGCGCAGCCGCTTACATCCCCTGCAAACAAGAAGGGACTTTTTATGCTTAGCGACCCGTTATTCATTATCGCCGCGATTGCCTGCCTTGGCGTGCTGTTCGTCCTGATTCTGGGCATAGGCAGTTTTGGCAAGGGTGGCGAAAACAGTGCCAAACGATCCAATAAGCTGATGCGCTATCGGATTTATGCGCAGGCGGTGGCGGTTGCGCTGATCATTCTTTTCGTCTTTTTGCGCCGGATGGGGGGGCAGTAATGGTCGTTCTTTCAAAGATTTACACCAAAACCGGTGACGCGGGCGAAACCGCCCTTGGCAATGGCGACCGGGTGGCGAAACATGCGCTGCGGGTTTCGGCCTATGGCACGGTGGATGAAACCAATGCGACCATCGGGCTGGCGCGCCTGCACAGCACAGGTGATATGGATGCCGCCCTTGCGCGGATTTCGAATGATCTATTCGATCTGGGGGCCGATCTGTGCACCCCGGACCGCGAAAACGATGCTACCGCCCCCTACCCCCGCCTGCGGATGATCGACGCGCAAGTGGCACGGCTGGAATCCGAGATTGACGCGATGAACACCAGCCTGACCCCGTTGCGCAGCTTCATTCTGCCGGGGGGCACCGCCCTTGCCGCCCATCTGCACCTGTGCCGCACGACCTGCCGGCGGGCCGAACGGCTGACGGTGGAACTGGCCAGCGTCGAAGATGTGAACCCCGCCGCCGTCAAATACCTTAACCGTTTGTCGGATTGGTTTTTCGTCGCCGGGCGCATCGCCAATAATGATGGCAAGGACGATGTGCTGTGGGTGCCGGGGCTGACGCGCTGACTCGGAGTGTTGCGAATCCTTACCGCCGAAAGCGGTTTTCGCAGGGCAGACCGGGGGATCGGGCCGGGCGCGGGTTGGAAACGCGGCGTCTGTTGTCGCTAACATGACGATTTTGGCCTGTTTATTCGCCGCGCAAGATTATATCAAAACCCGGAGAGTTTACGGGCCACCCGGCCCTTCCCAACCAAGGAGTCCGCGCCAATGAAGGTTCTTGTGCCTGTCAAACGTGTGATCGACTATAACGTGAAAGTTCGTGTGAAAGCGGATGGCAGCGGTGTTGATCTTGCCAATGTCAAAATGTCGATGAATCCCTTTGACGAGATTGCCGTCGAACAGGCGATCCGCCTGAAAGAAGCCGGCACGGTTGACGAGATTGTGGTGGTGTCGATTGGCGTCAAGCAGGCGCAGGAAACGCTGCGCACCGCGCTGGCCATGGGCGCAGACCGCGCAATTCTGATCGTGGCGGCAGAGGATGTGCATAATGACATTGAGCCGCTGGCCGTGGCCAACCTGCTGAAAGCCGTGGTGGACGAAGAAGGCCCCGGCCTTGTGATCTGCGGCAAACAGGCGATCGACAATGACATGAACGCCACCGGGCAGATGCTGTCGGCGCTGCTGGGCTGGTCGCAGGCGACATTCGCGTCGGAAGTGGCGATTGAAGGCAACCACGCCGTTGTCACCCGCGAAGTCGATGGTGGTTTGCAGACGATCAAGGTGGCGATGCCCACCGTCATCACCGCCGACCTGCGTTTGAATGAGCCGCGCTACGCGTCTTTGCCCAACATCATGAAAGCAAAGAAAAAACCGCTGGATGAAAAGACCGCCGCAGATTACGGCGTCGATGTCACCCCGCGCCTGACCGTAGTGAAAACCACCGAACCCGCAGGCCGCAAGGCCGGGATCAAGGTTGGCTCGGTGGATGAGCTGATTGCAAAACTCAAAGACGAAGCGGGGGTAATCTGATGGCTGTTCTTCTTTTGGGGGAAGTGATTGACGGCGCTTTGGCGACCGATCAGATGGCAAAAGCCCTGACTGCCGTGAACACGCTTGGCCCGGTTACGGTGTTGATCGCGGGCAAAGGTGGCGATGCCGCAGCGGCGGAGGCGGCGACGCTGCAAGGCGTGTCCAAGGTGCTGTTTGCCGATGACCACGTCTATTGCCATTCAATGTCGGAACCGACCGCCGCGCTGATCCAGTCGCTGGCGGGGGATTACAGCCATATCGTTGCCGCCTCTGGCGCGTTTTCCAAGTCGGTGCTGCCGCGCGTGGCGGCCCTGCTGGATGTGATGCTGATTTCCGAAGTGCTGGCCGTGGTGGATGCCGATACGTTTGACCGCCCGATCTATGCCGGTAACGCGATCCAGACTGTCAAATCGACCGATGCGACCAAGGTGATGACCATCCGCACCGCGACCTTTGACGCGGCAGCGGCAGGCGGCAGCGCCTCGGTTGAAAAGATTTCGGCTTCGGTCGATGGCGCGATGTCGTCCTGGGTGGAAGACAAGGTTGCCACCTCTGACCGTCCGGAACTGACCAGCGCGGGTGTTGTGGTATCGGGTGGCCGTGGCGTTGGCTCGGAAGCCGATTTTGCGCTGATCGAAAAGCTGGCCGACAAACTGGGCGCGGCCGTTGGTGCAAGCCGTGCCGCCGTGGACAGCGGTTATGCCCCCAACGACTGGCAGGTTGGTCAGACCGGCAAGGTCGTGGCGCCTGACCTTTATGTCGCCATCGGGATTTCCGGCGCGATCCAGCACTTGGCCGGGATGAAAGACTCCAAGGTCATCGTGGCGATCAACAAGGATGAAGAAGCCCCGATTTTCCAAGTTGCGGATTACGGGCTGGTCGCAGACTTGTTCACTGCTGTGCCGGAAATGATCGAAAAGCTCTGACCTTCGGTCAGCGAGGCAGAAACACAAAGGCGCCCAGTGTTGGGCGCCTTTTTTACTTGTTACTTTGGAAAAAGCTGTCGCGTGGCATCGGCAATAGCTTCGGCAACCTCGCGATGAGCGCGCGGGCCGGGCACTCCTTCGGCGGCGGCACGGTCCATGGCCGAGAACGCCATCTGGTCCACGCCTTCGTCATTGGCCTGCTGACTTGTCACCACCTCCAGATAGGCCGAGGCGGCCCCGCGCACCTGATCAATCATCGCCGCATTGATCAGCACAGGGTTGGAATAAGGCTCCATCGCCGCATCTGCCGCAGGGGGTGGGCGATCTGCCATCCACAAAAGCAGCGTTGGCCCTTTCAGGCTTTGCAACAGCAATTGCATCCGCGCCACCCATGTCGCCTGCAACTCTGCCGCGACCTCACGAAACCGCTGCGGCGACACCTCATACAGGCTTTGCAGCATGTGGCGGGTGAAGTGGAAATCGGTGAAATCCACCTCGCGAAAGGTTTTCTGCAACCAGACACTGGCCCGCAAAAAACGGTCATTCCGGCGCGGATGCACCGTGTAATAACGGTTGCTCAGGTTCTGCGCTCCGACAATCTGCACTATGGTCAGTTCGGCATGGGCCGCGATATCCAGCACCTCTGGATCATGCAAGAACACATCCGGCCCCGCATTCATATAGCCGAAGTTCACCACACTGCGGCCTGTCAACTGCGCCAACAGAACCGAATAGGGTTCCGGAACAAACTTCCCATAAGTTTCCGTTCCGCCAATTGCCACGGAATACGGCTGCCGTAAACTGTGTTTAGGCCCGCGAAACACCAGTTTTGACGCGCCATATTGACATGGAAAATAGTCGAGCGAAAAATCGCCCGGAAAAGCAAAGGCCATAGCACCCACCCAATTTTCATACACCCAAGACCAAGAATGGCCGAGAGTCGTTTAGAATTGGCTAAATCCTCAATTCGCCAAGAATTCTTGGTATTCGGTCTATTCTAGGTCATGCGCCTAGTCGGCCTTGCACCACCCCCCTTTGCGCGCATATGGTTTGCGCAAAGCGGATGCAGGAGAGCGCGGGCATGGAAATCAAGTCGGTCGGGATTGTTGGCGCGGGCCAGATGGGGAATGGCATTGCCCATGTGTTTGCGCTGGCCGGGTATGACGTGACGATGACCGATATCAGCCAGGAAAGCCTGACCAAGGCGGTGGCGCTGATTGATCGCAATATCGAGCGTCAGGTGGCGCGCGGCAAAACCACGGCGGAGGATAAGGCCGCCGCGATGGCGCGCATCAAAACCACGCTCAATCTGGCCGAAATCGGCCCCTCAGACCTGATTATCGAAGCCGCGACCGAACGTGAGACGGTGAAACAGGCGATTTTCGATGACCTGCTGCCGCATCTGAAACCGCATACGATTCTGACCTCGAACACGTCTTCCATCTCGATCACTCGCCTTGCCAGCCGCACCGACCGACCCGAGAAATTCATGGGGTTCCACTTCATGAACCCGGTGCCCGTGATGCAACTGGTAGAGCTGATCCGCGGCATCGCGACCGACCGCGCGACCTATGACAGCTTGCTTGCCGTGGTCGAAAAGCTGGGCAAAACCGCCGCCAGCGCCGAGGATTTCCCGGCCTTCATCGTCAACCGCATTCTGATGCCGATGATCAATGAAGCGGTTTATACGCTTTATGAAGGCGTCGGCTCGGTCAAATCCATCGACGAATCGCTGAAGCTGGGGGCCAACCATCCGATGGGGCCGCTGGAACTGGCAGATTTCATCGGGCTCGATACCTGCCTTGCCATCATGAACGTGCTGCATGACGGTTTGGCCGATACGAAATACCGCCCCTGCCCGCTGCTGACCAAATATGTAGAGGCCGGTTGGCTGGGCCGCAAAACCCAGCGCGGCTTTTACGATTATCGCGGGGAAACCCCGGTTCCGACGCGCTGAAAGCGGTTAGAACGGCTCTCCGAACATGGTCTGGACCAAGTGGTCCAAGGCCTCCAGCAACGCATCGGCCTGCGGGCCAGAGGTTTTGACGGAAATCACCGTCCCGCGCGAGGCGGCCAGCATCAACAGCCCCATGATGGAATCGCCCGAAACGCTCATCCCGTCCTTGGTCACTTCGGCCGTGGCATCGAAAGTTTCGACCACTTCGACAAATTTGGCCGAAGCGCGGGCGTGCAGCCCCTTTTCGTTCACGATTTTCAAATCACGCTCGGTCATCAGGCGTTTCCTTCTGCGCCTAGATCAAGGCTGTTGATGTATTTCCGGCCCGCATCCAGTGCCAAAGTAACGGCATCCGGCAAAGCCATATCGCGGGATTTTGTCAGTTTTATCAACATGGGCAGGTTGGCCCCATAAAGAATACGGCGGTTCTGGCCGCAACAGGCCAACAGCGACAGGTTCGAGGGCGAGCCGCCGAACATGTCTGTGACCACCACGACACCGTCGCCTGCATCAACCAGATCGGCCGCGTGGCAAATCTCGGATTGTTTGAGACCACGATCATGGTCCTCCTCGATCGCGACGGCGATCATGTTGGTTTGCTTGCCAACGACATGTTCAACCGCGGAAAGATATTCCCGCGCAAGCCCCCCGTGGGCGACGATAACAATACCGATCACGCTTTGATCACCCTGTTCCCACTGCGGGCGTGGCCACGGCCCGACGTTCAAGCTCCCGATGTCGTTTTGCCACTGGCCAGCCTGCCTCTGCAAGCTTTGCCGCCAGAAGTTCCGCAACGGCAACTGACCTGTGTTGCCCTCCGGTGCAGCCAAAACCGATGGCCAGATGCGCTTTGCCCTCATCCAGTTGGGCGGGCAACAGGAACAAGACCAGTTCGCTGATCTTGACCATGAATTCTGCAAATCGGGCATCGGTGGCGATATGTTCGACCACAGCCTGATCGCGCCCGTCCATGTCGCGCAAGGCCGATACCCAATGCGGATTGGTCAGAAAGCGGCAATCAAACACCATGTCTATCCCACGCGGTATTCCCCGCTTGTAGGAAAAGGACTGGATCGACACCGCAAGGCCCGGCACCTCTGGCCGACCAAACCAGCGCGCAATTTCCGCCCGCAGATCATGCGGCGACATATCCGTCGTCTCTATCAGGTGGTCTGCCCGCACCCGGATCGGGGCCAGCAGGTCCACCTCCAGCGAAATCCCAATCAGCGGTGTGCCATCAGGGGCCATCGGATGGCGGCGGCGGGTCTGGGCATAGCGGCGGATCAGCTCATCCTGCGCACAATCGAGATAGATCACGCTCAGCGAGACACGGGGGTTCCGGGTCAACCCGTCGATCAATTCGATCAGGGCTGTGGCGTTGAAATCGCGGTTGCGCGCATCCAGACCCAGCGCAATCGGGCGGCCAAGGCTTTCGCCATCAATCAGGCGGGGCACAAGACTAAGCGGGAGGTTGTCAATCACCTCATAGCCCATATCCTCCAAGGCATTAATCGCAGTGGTGCGCCCGGCGCCCGAAGGCCCGGTGACCAAGACAATGCGATGTTCCGTGATCTGTGCGTCGCTCAAGGCATCCGTCCGTCAGTCCATCCGGCCCGCCCGGACATATTGCAAGATAGCATAAGGAAGGTGGCTGCATGTTGCCCCGAATACAAGATCAATCGGCACACCAAACAGGTCACATTGGCGTTTCGGGGGCAATCGTTGCGTCTCTGCCCTGTCCAGATCAACGACAAGGCGAACCGGCGCGGTTTCCAACCTGTCAGCGCGTAAAATGCCAATGCCCCGCGCCTCGATCTTGCCTTGGATAGCTTCGGGACAACGGGCGAAAACTTGTCCATCGGCCTGCGACAGCTGGGTGCGGTCATCCGCGATCAGGGTCGCGCCATGCGCCATCAAGGTCAACGCGAGCGCCGATTTCCCGCTGCCAGAGGCGCCGATAATCAGAACGGCCTGCCCCGCAATTGCGACACAACTGGCATGCAGGGTGTCTGGGCCAGCCCCGGACGCAAGCACGTCATTGGCCGCAGCCCGGCTCACACCGGCAGGCCCACCACGAAGCGCGCGCCAAGCGGTTCCGAAGTGACATCCGCCGAGGTGGGGCGAATGTTTTCAGCCCAGATCACGCCGCCATGTGCCTCGACGATCTGCTTGGAGATCGCCAGCCCAAGGCCAGAGTGATCGCCGAACTGCGCCACAGGACGTTCCGAATAAAAGCGCTTGAACACTTTGGTCAGCGCCTGTTCGGGGATGCCCGGGCCGGTATCTTCCACCACGATCAGCACGCGATTTTCGCGCCGCCGGGCCCAGACGCGCACGGCATCGCCTTCCTCACAGAAGGACACAGCGTTGGTGATCAGGTTGACGAACACCTGTGCCAGCCGCGCCTCCAACCCGTGGATCATGATCGGATCTTTCGGCAGGTCGGTGATGAAATCGACGCCGCGCTGCTTGGCCTGATCGCCCAGATATTCCGACAGGTTCGCGATGGTCTTGATAAGGTTGAATTCTTCTTCCTCTTCCTTCACCAACTCACTGTCGAGCCGGGAGGCGTTGGAAATATCCGACACAAGCCGATCCAGACGCCGCACATCATGTTCGATCACATCCAGCAGCTTTTCGCGGTGGTCTTCCTTTTTGACCATGCGCAAGCTGCCCACGGCAGAGCGCAGGCTGGCCAGCGGGTTCTTGATTTCATGGCTGACATCGGCAGCGAATTGTTCATTGGCGTCGATCCGGTCGTAAAGCGCGGCCACCATGCCCCGCATCGCCACGGAAAGGCGGCCAATTTCATCCGGGCGCGCGGCGAGATCGGGGATACGCACCCGCCCCGGTGCCATCTTGCGGGCATCACGGTCGCGCCCCAGTTCCGCCGCCGCAGCCAGATCAGACAGGGGGTTGGCGATGGTCGAGGCAAGCACGAGGCTGAGGCCAATCGACACCAGCAAAGCGATCACGAACATCTGCAAAACCTGCTCACGCTCATGCCGGACCAAGCGGTCAATCTCCCCCTCAGCCGAGGTCAGGGCCACCACGCCCATCACTTCGCCCGCGCTCCAGATCGGGGTGGCGACGGAAAACAATGTGCCGCCTGCGGAATCCTTGGCCATGTTGGAACTGGTCTGCCCCGTCAACGCCTCGGCGAAACCGCTGCGGGCAAGGCTTTCGGAATCGGTTTTGGCCTGATCCGCCTCGGGGCCGGACAAGACGCCCGACACGGTTTCCCAAACGGTATTGAGGAAATCTGTGATCAGGGTCGAGTTCAACTTGCCATCATCAGACATCGCGACGCGGGCCTTGCCCTCTGCCGTTGCGATGACGCGGCCATCCCGGTCGAACACAAAGGCATCGACGCCGGGGCCGATTTTCAGCGCGCTGAGCGCCGCCGCAACATCCATCCCCGCCGGATCGTTCAACGCCACATTGGCCACGCCGGGCAGCTGCGCCTCAAACACGCCGGCAACCAGCTCTGCCTCGGTGACAAGCCCTTGTTCGCGTTGCAACACAAGGCTGTCGCGGAAGGGATTCATGAACAACACCCCAGCGACCAGGATCACCAGAGCCATCATGTTGAAAATAATGATTTTCCGCGCCAAAGGCGATTTGTTCAGCGCAACAATCCCGCTGCGGCCACGATGGCCCCGAAGCTCCGGCTCCACCAGATCTTCGGGCGCGGTCCAATCTTCACCCAGCAGAACGTCGCCGCTGTTACGGCCAGAGGCGGGCTTACGTGCAACCGCCTTTGAAATTTGAGGTGCCGCAGTCATTCCAGCGCGTCACTCTTCATTATAGCGGTAGCCGATACCATAGAGGGTTTCGATGGCCGAGAAATCATCATCGGCGGTGCGCATTTTCTTGCGCAAGCGCTTGATATGGCTGTCGATCGTGCGGTCATCGACATAGACCTGATCGTCATAGGCCACATCCATCAACTGATCGCGGCTTTTCACAAAGCCGGGGCGTTGCGCCAAGGCCTGAAGCAGCAGGAATTCCGTCACGGTCAGCGAAACTTCCTTGCCCTTCCAGGCAACCGCATGGCGCAGGGGGTCCATCCGCAGATGCCCGCGTTCGATCACCTTGGTTTCCTCGGTCACGGCCACTTCATCGGTTGCAATCGCGTCCTGACGGCGCAGCAGCGCGCGGATACGTTCGACCAGCAGGCGTTGCGAGAAAGGCTTTTTGACGTAATCATCGGCCCCCATGCGCAGGCCCAAAACTTCGTCAATCTCATCATCCTTGGACGTGAGGAAAATCACCGGCATCGTGGTTTTCTGCCGCAGGCGCTGCAACAGGTCCATCCCGTCCATGCGCGGCATCTTTATATCCAGCACCGCCATATCGGGCAGGCGGCGGTTGAACGCGTCCAGCGCCGATTGACCGTCATTATAGGTTTCAACTTCGAAACCCTCTGCCTCCAGAGTCATCGAAACCGACGTCAGAATATTTCTGTCGTCGTCCACAAGGGCGATCCTTGACATGGGTGTTTTCCCTATACTGCTCATTTATTTTTTTCCATTTTCACTTTTTCGCCGCAAAGAATCAACTGCAATCTACGAATCGCCCGTCAAGCCCCCCTGAGTTGACAACAAAAAAACGAATGAATGACTAATTTGCCTCAGTCCGCGATTTGGTTGCGCTAACGTAACTTGGTTGCGCTAACTGTGCGAAAGCGTCCTGTTCCAATCCGAAAACGGCGTGTTATAGGCAAGGTGTCGGCCTCGGCTCCGGGGGCGACCGGATTGCACGCTGCGGTGTGCGATGCGTTCCAAAACCCCAAAAGAAATTGTCGCATCATCGGCATCGGGAGCTTGCACTAGATGAACACAGGACGCGTAAACCCAAGCCAAACGCTTGAAAAACAAGGCATAACAGGGCTGGGGGCAGTTCATTACAACCTGATCGAGCCCGCTTTGATTGAGGCCGCCATCGGGCGCGGCGAAGGAAAACTGGGGATCGGCGGCGCGTTCCTTGTCTCCACCGGGCAGTTTACGGGCCGTTCGCCCAAAGACAAATTCGTGGTGCGCACACCGTCGGTCGAAAACGCGATCTGGTGGGAAAACAATGCGCCGATGTCGCCCGAGGGCTTTGCTGCCCTGCGCGCCGACATGCTGGCGCATATGAAAGGCCGCGACTATTTCGTGCAGGATCTCTATGCAGGCGCTGACCCTGCGCATCGTCTGGATGTGCGTGTGGTGGCGGAACTGGCATGGCATGGGCTGTTCATCCGCCATTTGCTGCGCCGCCCCACGCGTGAGGAGTTGGACAGCTTTACCCCTGAATGGACGATCATCAACTGCCCCAGCTTCAAGGCCGACCCTGCGCGCCATGGCTGCCGCACGGAAACCGTGATCGCGATGAACTTTGACGCAAAAGAAATCCTGATCGCGAATACCGAATATGCAGGCGAGAACAAGAAATCGGTGTTCACCCTGCTGAACTATCTGCTGCCCGAAAAGGGCGTGATGGCGATGCATTGTTCGGCCAATCATGCGGTGGGTGATCCCGAAGATGCAGCTGTGTTCTTTGGCCTGTCAGGCACCGGCAAGACCACGCTGTCAGCAGACCCGTCACGCACCCTGATCGGGGATGACGAACACGGATGGTCGGAAAAAGGCACCTTCAACTTTGAGGGCGGCTGCTATGCCAAGACCATCAACCTGCGGGCCGAGGCAGAGCCGGAAATTTATGCCACGACCCATCGGTTTGGCACCGTGATCGAAAACATGGTCTATGACCCGGAAACGCTGGAACTTGATTTCGACGATGACAGCCTGACCGCGAATATGCGCTGCGCCTATCCGCTGGAAGCGATTTCGAATGCCTCCAGCACCGGCCTTGGCGGGCATCCGAAGAATATCATCATGCTGACTTGTGATGCCTTTGGGGTTCTGCCGCCGATTGCCAAGCTGACGCCCGCGCAGGCGATGTATCACTTCCTGTCGGGCTTTACCTCCAAGGTTGCAGGGACAGAACGCGGCGTGACGGAACCGACACCGACTTTCTCGACCTGCTTTGGTGCGCCTTTCATGCCGCGCCGGCCAGAGGTTTACGGCAAGCTTCTGCAAGCCCTGATCGCACAGCATGGCGCGACCTGCTGGCTGGTGAACACCGGCTGGACCGGGGGCGCTTATGGCACCGGCTCTCGCATGCCGATCCGGGCCACGCGCGCCCTGCTGACGGCGGCGCTGAACGGCACGTTGGTCCAAGGCAGCTTCCGCCGTGATCCCAACTTCGGCTTCGAAGTGCCGGTGGCAGCCGATGGGGTGGCGGATGTTCTGCTGGACCCGCGCCGCACATGGGAAGATCAGGACGCCTATGATGCGCAAGCGGCCAAACTGGTGCAGATGTTTGCCGATAACTTCGGCCAGTATGTGCCCTATATCGACGATGACGTGAAAGCCGCTGCGATCTGATCCAACGCTGCTGACACTCACAGACCGGGGGGCCTTCCCCCGGTCTTTTCCTTTTGCCCTACAGCCCGAAGGCCCGGCGCAGCAGGTTCAGCCCGGTCAGCACCAGCAACACCTGCGTCCACCAGCGGAACCGCACCTGATTCATGCGGTTGCCAACGCGGTAGCCAAGCGCCATGCCCAGCACCGCAGGCACCACCAAAGCCGCCGAAAAGGTCGCGTTTGCCCCGCTCATCACCCCGGAATTCAGATGGGCGAACAGCAGGATGACAGAGCCAAGCATGAACACCACGCCTTGCACGCGCAGCATCTCGCGCTTTTCGGTGCCGATGGACATCAGGTAAACGATCAGCGGCGGCCCCCAAACACCAGACAAGCCACCGTAAAGCCCGGCCACTACGCCCAACAGCCATTCGGCGCGGGTTTGGTGATCCAGCCGGATAGCAAGGCTGCGCCCTGACAATTGCAGCAGGGCATAGGCGGTGATCGGTCCGCCCAACAGCGCCAGAAACAGGTTCTGCGGGATATCGCGCACGAATTGGGCCGAGATGGTGATAAAGATCACGGTGGCCAGCAAAAACCGCCAGTATTTCCGCAACGACCCCATGAAAGCCGCCCCACCATCACGAAAGGCCTGGCTGACATTGGTGACCAAGGTCGGCAGAATCAGGCCCGACAAGGCCAGTTCCGGCGACAAAAACGACGAGAAGGCCGAGATCATGATCATCGGCATCGCAAAGCCCACAGCCCCTTTGACAAAGCCCGCGAACAACGTGATCGCCATCGCAAGGGCGAATATGGCAAGGCTTTGATCTGCCATGATACTGTTTAGAATGGCCATCGCCCTGCCCGCCCCTGCTTCGCGTCTATACGCCCTGCATAGACCCGCGCGCGCGAAGTTTCTATGCCTGAAAGCTTGCCAATTCTCAGCCCCGCCCTAGCGCGCCGCAATATCTGCGACATATTCGGTCGCATTGCGCAGTTGAATTGAAATCTTGTTGCGCTGCGCCTGCAAAGGCTTTAGACCATTTCGCAAGTGCAGCAATTAGCCGAGGAAGGACCACGCCATGGCCCATGATGGACAACCTTTTGCCGATACCGAAGCCGCTATACTGGTCGATCTTCTGGGTCTGACCGAAGAAACCCTGCCCGAGGTCAACGCTGTGTTCGAGGACGCGCGCGAGGCGCTGCGGGCGCTGGCGACGGTGGATGGCAAAATCTCTGGCCCCGCGATGGAGGCCAACCAATTCGCTGCCCATTGCCTCAGCTGGCTTGCAACCTATCGCGAAAGCCTTGTGCAGATGCACGCCTGGGCCAAGCGGCTGTCGCAATCCGGGGCCTTTGGCGATATGGAGCGGTTGCTGCTGCAAATCGGTTTTGGCGAATATCTGGCGCAATTGCGCGGCGGCATCCCGATGAGCCAAGGCGAAACCGCGCGTCTGTCAGACCTTGGGGTTGACTGGCAGCCGGGTGCTGCTGCCACGCGGCTTATCACGCTTGGCAATACCCAAGCCGCGCGGACGGCCCTTGTCGGGCTGATGCAGGAAAATCATGGCCGCGCGACCTTTGGCGCCAGCGGTCTGGATGAAGAACTGGAAATGATCCGCGATCAGTTCCGCCGCTTTGCCGATGAGGAAGTGGCCCCCCATGCCCATGGCTGGCATATGCGCGATGAGCTGATCCCGATGGAGATTATCGACAAACTTGCTGAAATGGGCGTGTTTGGCCTGACGATCCCGGAAAATCTGGGCGGGTTCGGCTTGTCCAAAGCCTCGATGGTGGTGGTGTCGGAAGAATTGTCGCGCGGATATATCGGCGTGGGGTCACTGGCCACCCGGACCGAGATCGCGGCAGAGCTGATTCTCTGCGGCGGCACGGATGAGCAAAAGTCGCAATGGCTGCCGAAACTGGCGAGTGGTGAGATTTTGCCAACCGCCGTGTTCACCGAGCCAAACACCGGGTCGGATTTGGGCAGCCTGCGCACCCGCGCCGTAAAGACCGGCGAGGATTGGTCGATCACTGGCAACAAGACATGGATCACCCATGCCGCCCGCACCCAAGTGATGACCCTGCTGGCACGCACCGACCCCGAGACGACGGATTATCGCGGGCTGAGCATGTTTCTGGCCGAAAAGCAGCCGGGAACCGATGCTGCGCCCTTCCCCACCCCCGGCATGACGGGCGGCGAGATTGAAGTGCTCGGCTATCGCGGCATGAAGGAATATGAACTGGCGTTTGACGGTTTCGCGGTCAAAGGTGAAAACCTGCTGGGCGGCGTGCCGGGGCAAGGCTTCAAGCAATTGATGCAAACCTTTGAATCCGCCCGCATCCAGACCGCAGCACGCGCGATTGGCGTGGCGCAGAACGCGCTGGAAGTGGGCCTGCAATATGCCAATGACCGCAAGCAATTCGGCAAGTCGCTGATCGCCTTTCCCCGCGTGTCGGGCAAGCTGGCCATGATGGCGGTGGAAATCATGATCGCGCGGCAGCTTACCTATTTCAGCGCCTGGCAAAAAGACCATGACAAGCGCTGCGATCTGGAGGCCGGGATGGCGAAACTGCTGGGCGCACGGGTGGCTTGGGCGGCGGCAGACAATGCCTTGCAAATCCACGGCGGCAATGGGTTCGCCTTGGAATATCAGATCAGCCGCATCCTGTGTGATGCACGCATTCTGAACATCTTTGAGGGTGCAGCCGAAATTCAGGCGCAGGTCATCGCCCGGCGTTTGCTGGATTAAGCCGAAGGCCGGGGGGTCATTCCCCCGGCAGCAACCGCCCGTGGGAGGGGCGGCTGGTGCCAAGACGCGGATGCAATTTGCTGGCAATGCCCACACAGACGGCCATGCCAAGCCCCGCCACCGCAAACACCCCCGGCAGCGGGGCAACCAGCAGCACCAACCACGCGGCGCCCGGCGTCAGAATACCGGAAACATCGCGGAAGCTGGAATAGATCGCGGCCATCTCTGTCCGCTCTGACGGTTTCACCGCCATCAGGAAGGGCAAGCCCCCCGCCACATCCAGCACCACCAGCATCACCGATCCGGCCATCATCAAAGCCACGGCCACCCAAGGCAACGGCGAGGCCAGCGCCGAACCGATAAAGGCCAGCGCGCATAGCGCAAAGGCCGCGCGCACCCCGCGCCGCACCGTCAGCTTGTTGACCACCCGCAGCATCAAGGGTGTCACGAACAGCAAAGCGTTGGACAGCGACAGCGCCACCCCGCCGACCTTATCGCTCAGCCCCGCCTCGATGCAGAAAATCGGCAGGTAAACGACATAAACCCACCACCCGCAGGACCGCACCACAGCAAACAACCAGCCCGCGATCAAGCGCGGCTGGGCAAAGAAACGGCCCAGAAAGGCGACCGGGTTGGTGGCGGGGCGGCGCGCGCGGCTGATCTGCTTGCCATTGCCCAGCCGCAATATCCAAAAGGTGATCAGCAGGGTCACGCCAAAGCACCCGGCAGCAAGGAAAGGCAGCGGGGCCCAAAGCTCTCGCAACCACACGCCAAGCAGCGGACCAATGGCCCAAGGGGCAGCGGCATAGACCATGTTCAGCGACTGGCTGCGCCCAAGGTTCGACCGCTCGATATAATCCAGCACATAGGCGTTGAAACAGACAAAGGTGGTCGCTGTGGCTGCGGCATTCGCCATCAGGGCAAGCGGCACGGCAACCGGGCCACCCTGCACCGCAAGCGCCGCGCCCAGCATGTAAAGCAACGCCCCAAGCGTATACATCCAGCGGCGCGGGACAAACCGGGTCGCCCAAGGCACCATCAACCCGATCATCAAAGAGACAAGGCCCGCGATGAAATACACGCGGCTGACCGATTCCGCATCGCCCAGCGCATCATAAACCGTCAGCGGCATGACGGAAATCAGCATCCCCCGCACCGAGGCATCCAAGCCCGCAAGCAAGGCAAAATCCTGCACCTTCGGGGCCGGGCTGTGCCGCAAAAGCACGGGGATGTATTTATTGGCCATAACGTCTCAGGTTGCCTTGGCGCGGGCTGCGATGGGTCTTTGTGTGCGCGCGGGCTGCGTGGCGTCTAGGCAGACGGCGACAGAAAAGGTCGGAAACGGGGCGTCCGGGTCAAAAACCCGAACCCTGCGCCCCAATCTCCTGCGCGATCTGCCCGGCCTCGTCCAGCCAAGCCCGGCGTGTCGCATCCGTATTGGGAACCAGTGGCACGAAACAGCGATAGCTCACCTGTTCCACGCCGCAAAAGCCAAAGATCGTCTCGCGCCAAATGCGTTCCAACGGATCATCGACCACAGGCGCGCCATTCGCGGTGCACAGCACCAGAACATGCCGCAGCCGCAGCAGCCCCATGGCCTTGCCCCCGTCGGCCTCGGGCGCGTCAGGGGCAAACCCATAGGCGACATCGGGCGCGAACACCCTGTCCACCCACCCTTTCAGCACAGCAGGCGGCATCCCCCACATCACCGGGTGAATGATGGCCAAGTAATCCGCCGCGCGCAGGGCTGCGATATGCCCCAAGACGGCTGGGTCTTGCCGGGGAGCCCCGCTTGCCTCCGCTTGGGTCAGGGATGGATCAAACCCAAGGGCGGCAAGGTCCAACACCTCCACCGCAATCCCCAAGTCACGCCAAGCCGCCGCAACCTGATCACCCAAAGCATGGCTGTAACTGGGGCAAGCCGGGTGGCCTATGACAACTAGTCCCTTCATCGACGCTTCTCCAACATGGTCAATAATCGCGTGCGGGCCTCTGGCATCGGGCGATTGCCCAAAACCGGGGCCAATTCGCGCGCCAGAAAATGCCCGGTGATCGCCAACCCCTGCGCCACCTCTGCGGCCGAGGCAGGCCCCTGCCCCATCAGACATTGCGGCAGCGGGAACAACCGATCCGCCCATTCCCCCGCCCCGCCACGGCTGACCGCGCGCCCGGTCTTCGGGCTGACAAAGGCCAGATCATCGCGACTGCCTGTGGCCGCACAGCGGGTCAGATCCAGACCGAAACCCAATTCCTCCAGCAAGATCAACTCCCACCGCAGATAGAGCGCGGGCCAGTCCGGATCATGCTCCAATGCCGCCAAAAGCGCCATGGTCGCCCGCCACAGGTTCGGATGCCCCTCGCGTTCGGGCAGCGCCACCCGTAGCATCGCACAAATCGCCGACAACCCCGCCAAAGCCAGCCGATCCCCCAGCAAGGCGGCGCGGCTTTGCAAGGGCTCCACGCTGAAACTGCCGATGTGATCCTCCAGCCGCGCGCGCCATGTCACGGCAAGCTGCGTGCCGGGTTGCATGATAGCGGCCACCTTGCGCGAGGCCCCGCCCCGCACAACCCCGGCATGGCGTCCATGCACGGCTGTGAACACTTCTATGATCGCAGAGGCCTCACCATGCGGGCGCATGGCAATCAGCACCCCTTCATCTTGCCATTCCATCGGCTGACTATCGCAAGGGCCGCGTCACTCCGCCAGCCCCTCTTGCTCCAGCAAATGACGGCCCGCGCGGTCTTCGACCTCAATCACCCACAGATCAGGGTCAAAACCGCGTTGACGGGCAATGGCGGCATCCACCTCCCGCTCGGGGCCTTCGGCCATCATCACCCAAGCCCGCGCCCCTGACATCAGATCGAAAGAGCGTTGAAACGCCCGCGCCGTGCCATCCAGCGGCGTTTGCTTGACCAGAACCGCCCCCGCCGTGGCATCACCATGCGCGGTGACGAAGGCCGGTATCCCCGCCAGTTCCAAACGGCGCAGATAGGCCCGCACCCAAAAATCTGCCGTCACCCGTGCGCTCATGGTCGCAGCTTTCATCTATTCAAAAATATCCCCGCCGGAGGCAATTTTTCGAAGAAAAATAGAACGCCGTCAGTTCCCGTCCTTAAACTCCAGCCCCATCTCGGAATAGCGCTCCGGCTCTTCCAGCCAGTTTGGCCGCACCTTCACCTGCAAGAACAAATGCACGGGCCGGCCCAGAAATTCCATCAAATCGACCCGCGCGGCCTGCCCGACGGATTTGATCGTCTCGCCCTTGTTGCCCAGCACAATCCCCTTGTGCCCATCGCGTGCGACATAGACGATCTGGTCAATCCGGGTAGAGCCGTCCTTGCGGTCTTCCCATTTTTCCGTTTCCACGGTCAGCTGATACGGCAGTTCCTCATGCAGGCGCAGGGTCAGCTTTTCGCGCGTCACCTCGGCGGCGATCATGCGCATTGGCAAATCGGCAATCTGATCTTCGGGATAGAACCACGGCCCGGTCGGCAATTCCCCCGCCAGCCATTCGCGCAGCTTGTCGACGCCATAGCCCTTTTCGGCCGAAATCATGAAGGTTTCGGCAAAGGGAAAGGCCTCGTTCAGCTTTTGCGACAGGCCCAGCAAGACCTCGGCCTTCACCCGGTCGATTTTGTTGATCGCAAGCGCCACTTTCTGCCCCTGCGGAATCCGGTCGCGCATGGAATCGATGATGGCAGCGGTGCCTTCGGTCAAACCGCGATGCGCCTCGACCAACAGCACGATCAAATCGGCATCGGCAGCCCCGCCCCAAGCGGCGGCGATCATGGCGCGGTCCAAGCGGCGGCGCGGGCGGAACAGGCCGGGGGTATCGACAAACACAATCTGCGCCCGGCCTTCCATCGCGATGCCGCGAATACGGGCGCGGGTGGTCTGCACCTTATGCGTCACGATCGACACCTTAGAACCGACCATGCGGTTCAGCAGCGTCGATTTCCCGGCATTCGGCTCGCCGATCAGGGCGACAAAGCCCGCCCGCGTGTTGCCTTCGCCGCCGACGGGGCCGGTTTCCTGCGTGGTGCCGGGGCCGATAGGGTTGGTTTCATCTGTCATGTCATATGCTCCATCCGGGCCAGCAGGGTCCGGGCTGCGGCCTGTTCGGCGGCGCGTTTCGTTCCGGCGGATGCCGTCTCGGTTTCATCATTGTCCAACCGCACCTCAACCGTAAAGATCGGTTGATGATCCGGGCCAGAGCGGGATGTTTCGGTATAGCGCGGCGGCGTCATGCCGCGCGCCTGTGCCCATTCCTGCAAGGCGGTTTTCGGGTCGCGGGCATCTACCTTGACCGTGGCAATCCGCGCCACCCAAAGCCGCGTGATCAGCGCGCGCGCCGCATCAAAGCCGCCATCCAGATAGACCGCCGCAATCAAGGCTTCCAGCGCATCGCCCAGCAAGGCCTCTTTGCGCCGCCCGCCCGACATCATCTCGGACCGGCCAAGCTTCAACACCTCGCCCAGCCCGATCTCACGCGCGACATCGGCGCAGGTTTCCTTGCGCACCATCGCGTTGAAGCGCGGCGCAAGCTGGCCTTCGGCGGCCCCTTCATCAGCGGTCAGCAAAGCCTCGGCCATGACAAGGCCCAAAACCCGGTCGCCCAGAAACTCCAGCCTTTGATTATCCGGCCTTGTGGGCGATGAAATCGACGCATGGGTGACAGCCTGCACCAGCAATTCGGGGTTGTGGAACTTATGCCCCAACTGCGCCTCAAAGGCGCGCAGATCAGCGGAAAGCTTCATTCAACCGGCCTCCAGTTTCGCCCGTCTCGCCATGTCGACACATCGCCCAAAGACTCCCCCGCCGCGGAAAACACCACGCGCGACACCCGCCCGATCACATTCTCAAACGGCACAAAGCCCAGCCCGCCATTGGCCGGGGCGATGCGGCTGTCCATCGAATTGTCGCGGTTATCGCCCAGAAAGAACAGATGCCCCGGCGGCACTGTAAAGATGGCCGTGGTATCGGCAAAGCCGTTGGGTTCGATGTCCAGCACAGCATAGCTGCGGCCATCGGGCAGGGTTTCCCGCGCCATCGGTTTCACGCAATCGCCGCCCTTGGCCGGGGCCGGGGCCTGACAGCGCGGCAGATGGTGGCTTGGTCCTTGGCGGTCATAGGGTTCGGTAAAGGCGCCCAGCGGCGCCTGCGGCAGCGGGGTGCCGTTCAGAACCACCTGCCCCCCGACCATCTGCACCGTATCGCCGGGCAGGCCGATCAGCCGCTTGATGAAATCAAAGTGCTTTGTCGTATGGCGAAACACCACCACATCGCCGCGCTGCAAATCAGCGGCATCGGTAAAGGGCACCAGAATGTAATCGCCAACCAGAAGCGTGGGCTTCATGCTGCCGCTGGGTATCCAGAACGCACCTACAAAAAAGCGCAGAACGCAAAGCACGGCAAACGCCGCCAGCAGACCATAGCCCAACCCTTGCGCAACGCGGTGGCCCGGTGCGGCAAAGGCCCCCGGCGCGGGGCGCAGCAGGTTGATGCCCATGCTTGCCACCAGCCCCAAAACCGGGATCAGCGTCAGCCATGACCAGTAGCCGGACCGCCCGGCATCGTGCAAACGCTGCACAACTGTGACCACCTGCACCGCCATGATCGGCCCCACCAAGGGCAACAGCCAGCGCTGGGTATCGGAACTGACCGCGCCAATCCCCAGAATAAACAGCGTGGCAAAGGTGCACAGCCCAAAAACCAACCAGCCCCGCTTGCGCGAGGCTGTGCCGTTCATATCAAAAAATGATCGGAAAAAGGTTTGGCTTTGGCTCATGCGGCGCGCACCGTCATCTGGTCATTCCACCGCTTTGAAAAAGCGATCAGGACGCCATGTCCAGAAATAGAACAGCGACGTCCCCGCCGAGGAAAACATCACCCGATCCGCCCGGCCGATCAGGTTATCAACCGGCACAAAGCCAACGCCACCAACGGCTTGGCCGTAACGGCTATCCTGCGAGTTGTCGCGGTTGTCACCCATGAAGAAGTAATGCCCGGCAGGCACGGTGAACACATCGGTATTATCGGCGAAGCCGTTGGTATCAATGTTCAAAACGCTATGCGTGCGGCCCTCCGGCAGGGTTTCGGTAAAGCGGGATTTGGTGCAGCTTGCGCCCACACCCACCGCCCCGGCAGAGTTTTCGCAGCGCGGCAAATGGCCCATCGGGCCCTGACGCTCATAGGTTTCTTCAAACTGACCATCGGGGGTTTGCGGCACTTCGGTGCCGTTCAGGATGATCTTGCCATCGCGCATCTGCACCGTATCACCCGGCAAGCCGATCAGCCGTTTGATGAAATCCGACCCGTTCACAGGGTGGCGGAATACCACGACATCGCCACGCTCGGGTTCCGAAAACAGCAGCCGTCCGTCAAAGGGGCACATGGAAAACGGGCAGGAATGTTTGGAATAGCCATAGGCCATTTTGTTGACGAACAGAAAGTCGCCAATCAGCAGCGTGTCTTTCATCGAACCGGAGGGAATCCAGAAGGGTTGAAAGAACAGCGTCCGAAACACGCCTGCAATCAGCAGCGCATATACGATCGTCTTGATTGTCTCGACAATGCCGCCTTCGGATTTATCGTTTCGGGCCATGTTTTCTGCCTTTTGCTGCTTTGCGGCGTTACATGCGCGTGAGGGCGCGGGGAGTCAAGCGGATGCTGCCGAAGCCGCGCCAATCGGGCGGGCCTCGATCACCACAAAGGCTTGCGCCCAAGGGTGGTCGTCGGTCAGGGTGACATGGATCACCGCCTCATGCCCCGGCGGGGTCATCGCGGCGAGGCGTTCGGCGGCCCAGCCTGTCACCTGCATTTGCGGCTGGCCCGTGCGCAGGTTGGACACCGCCATATCGCGCCAGGAAATCCCCATGCGCAACCCTGTGCCCAACGCCTTGGAACAGGCCTCTTTCGCGGCCCAGCGCTTGGCATAGGTGGCGGCAATCGCGCGGGGGCGGCTTTCGGCCTTGCGCTGTTCACGCTCGGTAAAGACCCGGTTGCGAAACCGGTCGCCAAACCGGGTAAGCGTGGCCTCGATCCGTTCAATATTCGCAAGGTCAGAGCCGATACCAAGGATCATGGCAAGCGATGGATCAGCGGGGCGAAAGGGGCGGACATGGCTCAGGCCGTCACGTTGCGGGCAATATCCATCCGGCGGCGCATTTCTTCGATGGCCGGGCCAAGACCACGGAACACCGCCTCGCCGATCAGGAAATGGCCGATGTTCAACTCCATCACCTCGGGGAAGGCGGCGACTTCGGCGGCGGTTTCAAAATCGAGCCCGTGGCCCATATGCACCTCGAGGCCCAGCGCATGGGCATGGGCCGACCCTTTGCGCAGGGCCTCCAGCTCGGCGGCGGCAGCGTCATGCTGGCCTTCGGTGGTCAGGTCGCAATAGCGCCCGGTATGCAGTTCCACCACCGCAGCGCCGATCTTGGCCGAGGCTTCGATCTGTGCCGCCTCATGCCCGATGAACATCGACACACGGCAACCCGCATCCCGCAGCGGCGCGATGAATTCGGCCAGCCGCTTGGCATCGCCCGCCACATCCAGCCCGCCCTCGGTGGTGCGTTCCTCGCGCTTTTCGGGCACAAGGCACACCGCATGGGGTTTATGGCGCAGCGCAATGGCCTGCATTTCCGCCGTGGCGGCACATTCAAAGTTCAACGGCACCGACAGCCCGGCCATCAACGCCTCGATATCGGTATCGCGGATGTGGCGACGGTCTTCGCGCAGATGGGCGGTGATGCCATCGGCCCCCGCTGCCTCGGCCAGCAGGGCCGCGCGCAAAGGATCAGGCAGCGCACCGCCTCGCGCGTTGCGAATGGTTGCCACATGGTCGATGTTGATGCCAAGCCGAAGCCGCCCCAAGGGTTTCATGCCACTGTCCTTCCCATGTTCCGTCCGCAACCCGTCAGGGCCTTGCGCGGAAGATTAGCCCTTGTTCTCGGCGGCGTCATCCCTTGACGTGCCGCCGGTCTCTGTCTTTGACCCGGATTTCGGCGCCATGCCGGGATCGGCCTTTGCCTGCTCTCCCTTCAGAACCGCGACACGCTTTGCCAAGCGGTCCCGCAGCTTTTTCTTGCGGCGGTTCTGATAGGCAAGGATCACCGGAAGGCTGATGTAATAGCTGGCAATCCCGCAAACCAGACCCCAGATCATGCCCCCGACCAAAAACGGCAAATAAACCCTAAGGAAAAACCGATGCAACCGGTCCCAATGTGCGACCTCATCATTGAACAACGATGTAATGTTGCGCCAGAATTCGGCCCCGGCCTGCCCGAAATCGGAAAAGATTTCCAATGGTGACATGACACCGGGATGCCCCAGCAACCAATTTCCCAGTTCGACCCCACCCGCTGCAATGAAGGGAAAGGTAATCGGGTTGCCGACAAAAGTCGCCATCAGCGAGGCCAGAATATTGCCCCGCATGATCCAGGCCAGAAACGCGGCACCCGCGAAATGCAGACCAAAGAGCGGCGTGAAAGAGATCAGCACACCTGCAAAAATACCGCGCGCAATCCGGTGCGGCGCATCCGGCAGGCGCCGCAAACGGTGCTTCATGTAATGGGCGGCGCGTGTCCAACCGCCACGCGGCCAAAGCGCTTCGGCGATGGTGCGCCCCCAGGACCTTTTGTTTCGCCGTTTGAATACCATCTGCCCTGCGACTTCCTTTTTCGATCAGGGCTTGCGCCGCGCATCCCGACGACGGCTGACTTCGGCCACGTCGGTTTCGGCTTCGAGTGCTGTCATGATCATATGCAGATGCTCTACGTCCCGCAGGTCAACGTCAATCAGCAAACGGTAAAAATCTGGTTTGCGGTCAATGAATTGCAGGTCTGAAATATTGGCCTTCTGTTCGCCGATCAAGGTGCAGATGCGCCCCAGCACGCCTGCATCATTCGAGATCGTCAGATCAAGGCCCACGGTGTTCACAGGCGCGTGGCGGCCTGATTGCCAGTTCAGATCGACCCAGCGTTCGGGCTGATCCTCCAACTCCTCCAGCGCGGGGCAGTCGATGGCATGCACCACAACGCCTTGGCCGCGATAGGTGATGCCGACAATCCGTTCCCCCGGCACCGGCTGGCAGCAGGCAGCGCGCTGAAAGGTCTGATCCGAGCTAAGGCCGATCACAGGGCGGCGGGCATCGACCACCTCGCCCGAGGCTTGGGAAAGTTCGGGGTAAAGCGTTTCCAGCACCCGCCGCGCCGTCAACTCGGCAGAGCCGACACGGGCCAGCAGATCGTTTTCATCGGCAAGGCCCAACATCCGCGCCGCTGTGCGCAGCGCCTTGTCGGTGGCCTTGCGCCCGACATGGTCAAAGGCCGCGCGCGCCAGTTCCCGGCCCAGTTTGACAAAACGGCCCCGATCCTCCTCGCGCAAAGAGCGGCGGATGGCGGCCTTGGCGCGGCCTGTCGTCACAATCTCAATCCAGCTTGCTTGCGGGCGCTGGCCTTCGGCGGTGATGATCTCAACCGATTGGCCGTTCTTCAGCCGGGTCCAAAGTGGCACGCGGATGCCATCGACCTTGGCCGAAACCGTGGAATTGCCGATACGGGTGTGGATGGAATAGGCGTAATCCAGCGGGGTTGCCCCGCGCGGCAGTTGCACCACATCGCCTTTGGGCGTGAAGCAGAACACCTGATCGGTATACATCTCCAGCTTGACGTTTTCGAGGAAATCATCGTGATCGTCCTCGTCCATGTTCTCGGTCAGGCGGGCCACCCATTTCGCGGGGTCAACCGCAAAAGGGTTATTGGCGCGCACGCCTTCACGGTAGGACCAATGCGCCGCAACCCCGGCTTCGGCCACCTCATGCATCTGGCGGGTGCGGATCTGCACCTCCACCCGCTTGCCATCGCGCCCCGAAACGGTGGTGTGAATGGACCGATAGCCGTTGTTCTTGGGCTGGCTGATGTAATCCTTGAACCGCCCCGGCACCGCACGCCAGCGTTGGTGAATCACGCCAAGGGCGCGGTAGCAATCGGCCTCGTTCTGGGTGATGATGCGAAAGCCGTAAATGTCTGACAGGCGCGAAAAGGACAGGTCTTTTTCCTGCATCTTGCGCCAGACGGAATAGGGTTTCTTGGCACGGCCAAAAACATCGGCGTCAATATTCGCCTTGTCCAGTTCGGTGCGGATATCGGCGGTGATCTTGTAAACCACATCGCCCGCTTCGCGCTGCAAGGTGATGAAACGGCGGATGATGGAATTGCGCGCATCGGGGTTGAGCACGCGGAAAGACAGGTCCTCCAACTCCTCGCGCATCCATTGCATACCCATGCGGCCTGCAAGTGGCGCAAAGATTTCCATCGTCTCGCGCGCCTTCTGGCCCTGCTTTTCGGGGCGCATGGATTTGATCGTGCGCATATTGTGCAGACGGTCGGCCAGCTTGACCAAGATCACCCGCAGGTCTTTCGACATCGCCATGAACAGCTTGCGGAAATTTTCGGCCTGTTTGGACTGGGCCGAGGATAGCTGAAGATTGGTCAGCTTGGTCACACCATCGACCAGCTCTGCCACCTCGTCGCCGAACAGCGCGGCCACTTCGGTATAGGTGGCCTTGGTATCTTCGATGGTGTCATGCAGCAGGGCGGTGATGATGGTGGCATCATCCAGCCGCTGCTCGGTCAAAATGGCCGCCACCGCGACCGGATGCGAGAAATACGGCTCCCCCGAATGGCGGAACTGCCCTTCATGCACGCGCATGCCGTAAGCATAGGCCGCGCGAATCAGATCAGCATTGGTGCGGGGGTTGTAGTTGTGGACGAGGGCGATCAGGTCTTCGACGTCGATCATCCTCGCCACATCCTATTTCGGCGGTTTCGCCAGTAACCAGACGCCTCAGTTGGCGCCTTGGGCTTCCATCAATGCGCGCAGAAGGCGCTCTTCCGACATGTCATCCGTTGCCGGACGATCCATCTCGCCGCCCATAAGCAGGGCCATCTGATCTTCTTCCGGCTCATCAACCTCGATCTGGGTCTGATGGCTTTCGATCATCCGCTCACGCAGGCTGTCGGCGGATTGGGTTTCCTCTGCGATCTCGCGCAGGGAAACGACGGGGTTCTTATCATTGTCGCGATCCACCGTCAGCGGAGAACCGGACTGAATCTCACGCGCGCGATGGGCGGCAAGCATTACCAGCTCAAACCGGTTCGGAACTTTGTCAACGCAATCTTCAACCGTGACGCGGGCCATGGAGACACCCTTTCAGATTTGAGGTTAGGAGTGGTCTATGTAAGCCGTGGCAAAACCCTTGACAAGCACCTTATCCCAAGGGTTTGCCCCCAAGATGTGACAAAATGCCGTGATTTGGTGCGAATTTGCCATCCGCACGCGAATCGCAACCATGGCTCAGGCTGGCAGAGCCTGCACTGCGTTCAGATCGGCGGAGGGCAAGGCATCGCGCATTTCGGCCACGCTGCGCCCGGTTGCCGGGTGCCGCCAGTCAGGCGCAATCTCGGCCAAAGGCACCAGAACGAAGGCACGGTCCGCCAGCCTCGGATGCGGCAGGATCAAGCGATCAGGCGCGGTTTGGGCTTGTTGCGCCAGGGGCAAGCTGCGCCACATCTCAAAGGTTTCGCGGTCCGGCAATACCGCTTGGCCCATGGCCAAAAGATCCAGATCCAGCACGCGGCCTGCCCAGCGCGTGCTGCGCGCACGGCCATGCGCGGCCTCCACCCTATGCAGCAGCGCCAGAACCTCATCGGGGCGCAGCCCTTGCGGATTGTCAAAGCGCGCGGCAGCATTCACATAATCCGGCCCTGCCCCGGCTGGAAAGCAGGGCGTGGCGT
Organism: Pseudorhodobacter sp. E13; assembly: GCF_003991405.1. GTDB lineage: Bacteria > Pseudomonadota > Alphaproteobacteria > Rhodobacterales > Rhodobacteraceae > Pseudorhodobacter. The sequence continues at coordinate 184,743 of NZ_RPEN01000155.1, read as the reverse complement.
AAAAGCGGCTGCATGCGACCAGCGACAGTCCTTCTCCCGCCAGATCAGCCAAAGCGTGACGCAACGTCTCGGCAGGAGATCGCCGAATTGACCCTAGGTCGCGCGGCAAATTCGCGCCCAAGGCCACCAGAGTGAGTGTTTTGTTCAGCTTTTCCCCCTTACACTTCCGTATAGTTCAGCTTGAACTTTCGGATATACGACCGATACTGATGGGCATTCGCATAAAAGTCTTTTTCGATCTAGATACCACTCTCGAAAATGATGATGCGATGTTTTTTTGAGGGGAAATATAATGTTTTACAAGGACGAAAGGCTCGCCCTTTTTATCGATGGTTCCAACCTTTACGCGGCCGCAAAATCGCTCGGGTTCGACATTGATTACAAGTTGCTACGTCACGAGTTCATGCGTCGCGGAAAACTGCTGCGGGCGTTCTACTATACCGCCTTGCTGGAGAATGACGATTATTCGCCCATTCGCCCGCTGGTGGATTGGCTGCATTACAACGGGTTTTCCATGGTCACCAAAGCCGCCAAGGAATACACGGACAGCCAAGGCCGCCGCAAAGTCAAAGGCAATATGGACATCGAGTTGACGGTGGATGCGATGGAACTTGCGCCACGCATCGACCATGCGGTGATCTTTTCGGGCGATGGCGACTTCCGCCCGCTGATCGAAAGCCTGCAACGTCAGGGCGTCCGGGTTTCGGTGGTATCGACCATCCGCAGCCAACCGCCAATGATCGCGGATGAATTGCGCCGTCAGGCCGATAACTTCATCGAGCTGGATGAGTTGCGCGATGTCATTGGCCGCCCCCCGCGTGAACCGCGCTTTGACCGGGACGATATGGAAGATGTCGAAACCGTGAAATAGGCCAGCTTTCCAACGGCTGTCAGGTGGGGACCGGGCGGCCGACGGTGATAGGGTCAAAGGAGGGGGCATTGCTTCCTCCTTTTTTGTTGCGCGGTGGTGACGGCGCGATTTGCTTTGCGCCGCCGATGGAATTCGGGCAAGGCCTGTGCATGGGTCTGATCTCCTCTCTTGTGGCGATGTTTGCTGCGGCCTTTGTCGCGGCGACGGTCGTGCCATTTCAGTCCGAAGTGGTGTTTGTCGGCTTGCAACTGGCCGATGAGGTGCCCTTGGTCTGGCTGGTGGGGGTGGCGAGCTTGGGCAATACGCTGGGGGCGGTGGTCAATTATGTGCTGGGCCGGTCGCTGACCCGGTTTGAAGGGAAAAGCTGGTTCCCTGCCACGCCTGCGCAGATGGCCAAGGCCGAACGCTGGTTTCAACGCTGGGGGGTTTGGGTGCTGTTGGTCAGTTGGTTGCCGGTGGGCGATGTGATGACTGTGGTCGCAGGCGTGATGCGCACGCCGCTTTGGTTGTTCTTGCTGCTGGTCGGCATCGCCAAAACCAGCCGCTACATCGGATTGGCCCTGATTACGGCAGGTGTCATCGGGTTGTAAGCCCCCCTTGCCAGAAACGGTGCCGCGCCGCCGCAGGCGGCGCCCGGCCCAACGGGATAAGCGGCGCCGCGCCGCGCAGACGGGCGGGAGGCCCCCCGTAGTCGCAAGCGGGGCTTTGCCCCCTTTGCCTTACGGCAAATTCCCCCAGGATATTTTTGCCGAAAAGAAAGCGCTGCGGGCTGGACCTGTGCTTTGCCGGGCCTTACCTGTAGCACAAGCCAAAACGGAGAGAGTGATGACGCCCCTGACCCTTTATCTTGCCGCTCCGCGCGGGTTTTGTGCAGGCGTGGACCGGGCGATCAAGATCGTCGAGCTTGCGTTGCAGAAATGGGGTGCGCCGGTTTATGTGCGGCATGAGATCGTTCACAACAAGTTCGTGGTTGATGATCTTCGGGCCAAAGGCGCGGTTTTCGTTGAGGCGTTGTCGGAATGTCCCGATGATCGCCCTGTGATCTTTTCCGCGCATGGTGTGCCGAAATCGGTGCCGGCGGCGGCGCAGGCCCGGCAGATGATTGCGGTTGATGCCACTTGTCCGCTTGTGACCAAGGTTCACAATGAAGCTGCGCGCCATTCGGCGGAGGGTTTGCAGATGGTCATGATTGGTCACGCAGGCCATCCCGAGACCATCGGCACCATGGGTCAACTGCCCGAAGGCGAGGTTTTGTTGGTCGAGACAGAGGCCGATGTGGCGCGATTGCAGGTGCGCGATGCGGGCAAGCTGGCCTATATCACCCAGACAACCTTGTCGGTTGATGACACTGCCGGGATCGTTGCGGCTTTGCAGGCGCGGTTTCCCGCGATTGTTGGTCCGCATAAGGAAGACATTTGTTATGCGACCACCAACCGTCAGGCAGCAGTCAAGGCCATCGCGCCGAAGGTGCAGGCGATTCTGGTGATCGGTGCGCCAAATTCCAGCAATTCGCAGCGCTTGGTTGAGGTCGGGCGCGCGGCGGGCTGTTCCTATGCCCAACTGGTGCAACGCGCCGCCGATATCGACTGGCGCGCGCTGGAAGGTATCCGCGCTGTGGGGATCACTGCCGGGGCCAGCGCGCCTGAGGTGCTGATCAATGAGGTGATTGACGCGTTCCGCGCCCGCTATGATGTCACGGTGGATGTGGTTGAAACCGCGCAGGAGAATGTGGAGTTCAAGGTGCCGCGCCTGCTGCGCGAGCCTGTCTGACCAACCGCCGCGCGATTGCCGCTTCCGCTGGCCGTCTCTGCGTTGACCTTTTGCGAGGCGCTGCATAGACGGAAGCAAAGAGGAGTGTGCCGATGCCAGAGCTTTTTGCCTATACCGATGGGGCCTGTTCGGGGAACCCCGGCCCGGGCGGTTGGGGCGTTTTGATGTTGGCGCGCGATGGTGAAACCATCGTCAAGGAACGCAGCTTGCAGGGCGGCGAGGCGGATACCACCAATAACCGCATGGAATTGATGGCTGCCATTTCGGCGCTGGAGGCTTTGGCACGCCCGTCCAAGATCGTGCTTGTGACCGATAGCGCTTATGTCAAAAACGGCATCACTGAATGGTTGGCAGGCTGGAAGCGCAAGAACTGGCGCACGGCGGCGGGATCGGCGGTCAAGAATGTAGATCTTTGGCAACGGCTGGATGCAGCGCGGCAGCGCCATGACGTTGAATGGCGCTGGATCAAGGGGCATGCGGGCCATGCCGAAAACGAGCGCGCCGATGAATTGGCGCGCGCCGGGATGGCGCCGTTCAAGCCCGCCAAATCCGAGGCCGCGAAGTGACGCTGCTGGGTGTTTTGGATATCGCCTCGGTGGCGGTGTTTGCGCTGACGGGGGCGTTGGTGGCCTCGCGCAGTCAGCTTGATCTGGTTGGTTTCATCTTCATCGCATGCCTGACGGCGGTGGGCGGCGGGACGATCCGTGATGTGTTGCTGAACCGGGATGCCGTGTTCTGGATCTCTGATCCGTCGATCCTGCTGGCAGCCGTTGGGGCTGCGGTGGTGGTGTTTCTGGGGGCGCATCTGTTGGAAAGTCGCTATCGCGCGATTGTCTGGCTGGATGCTTTTGCTTTGGCGATTGCAGTGCCCGCTGGTGTGGGTGTGGCGATGGGAATGGGCCAACACTGGGCCGTGGTCATGGTGATGGGTGTGGCCACGGGCTGCTTTGGCGGTTTGCTGCGCGATGTGGTCTGCAATGAGGTGCCGCTGGTTCTCAAGCAAGGCGAGATTTATGCGACCGCCGCTTTTGCAGGGGCGGGTGTGGCGGTGGCGGTTGTCACGCTGGGCCACCCGCCGGGTTGGGCGCTTTTGGCCTGCGCGGGCGTAACCTTCACCTTGCGCGCAGGCAGTATTGCTTTCGGCTGGCGCTTGCCCGTCTATAAAACCAAACCACCGCGCCCCGAGAACCCCAAGCAAAAATAAGCCTGTCCGGGTGCTACCGCCGCCCGCGCCAGCGGGCGGCCCGGCCCAACCTTGAGGCGCTGCCGCGGCACGCGGTAGCAACGAATGGCGGGAGCGCCCCCTTCTGCGCGATCAGCCTTGGCGACGGAAGGTCAGGTAATGCTGCGGGCGGCCTTCGCGGATGGCTTTTTGTTCATAGCGGGTCGAAATCCAATCCGCCCATGGCGTCGCCGATTGACTGATCAGGTCAAACCCGGCGGGCGGCACCTCTTCCAGCGTTTGCCGGACGTAATCGTCAATATCCGTGGCCACGCGAAACTCTGCCCCCGGTTTCATCACCCGCGCCAAGGGCAGCAGGTGGTTCGGTGTCACGAAACGGCGGCGGTGGTGGCGGGCTTTGGGCCAAGGGTCGGGATAGTTCAGAAAGGTTTTGTCGATACAGGCATCCGGCAGGATGTCGAACAATTCGCGCACATCCTCGGGGTGGACGCGCAGATTGCTGACGCCTGCTGCGCGGATCTTGCCCAACAGCATCGCAACCCCGTTCACAAAGGGTTCACAACCGATGATGCCCACATCCGGATAGCGCGCCGCCATATGGACCAAATGCTCCCCCCCGCCAAAGCCGATTTCCAGCCACAGGGGGCGGCCATCGGCAAAGAAGCTGTGCGGGTCCACGGGTTTGCGGGCCGGGTTATCGGCGCGGCTGGTGCCTTTGGGGCGCAGCGCCTCCAGGTCTTCGGCCAGATAGGCCTTTTGGCTGGAACGCAGGGTCTTGCCATGGTGGCGGCCATAGAAATTGCGGCGCTCTGGCGTGGTTTTGCTGTCATCGTTGGTCATGGCGCCCCCTTTGGTTGGCGCGGCGGGGGTAGCCCGTGGGGCGCGGCGCGTCAAGCATCTGTGGCTGTGGCTGTGGCTGTGGCCGGCCGGGGCCTGCGGCGCGGATATTTGGGAATAGATGAATGGGGGCCGTTGCATTTCCGATTGGGCGGGGCGAAGCTTGACCCGGACACTGCCGGAGTATGCCCCTGATGAAGACGATCTATTTGTTGAACGGCCCGAACCTGAACCTGTTGGGCAAGCGCCAGCCGAAAATCTATGGGCGGGAGACGCTGGAAGACGTGCTGCGCGATTGCACGGCTTTGGGCCAAGGGCTGGGTTTGGCGGTTGAGGGGTTTCAATCCAACCATGAGGGCGCGATCATCGACAAGATCCATGAGGCGCGCGAGAAAGCCGCCGGAATCGTGATCAACCCCGGGGCCTTTACCCATACATCCGTTGCCATTCTGGACGCGCTGAACGCGTTTGACGGCCCGGTGATCGAGGTTCACATCTCTAACGTCCACAAGCGCGAGTCGTTTCGGCATCACTCTTATGTCTCGTTGCGGGCCGAAGGGGTGATCGCGGGTTTGGGGACCGAAGGCTATCAGGCCGCGATCCGGCGCCTGGCCACGCTTTTGGCCTGAACCTGCGCAAAGGCGCCTAAGGGGGATACTGCGATGGACTTGCCGAAAAACCACTTCAAGGCCGCGCTGAAAGCGGGGCAGCAGCAGATCGGGCTTTGGGTTTCCATTGCCAATGCCGCTTCGGCCGAGGCGGTGGCGACCTGTGGGTTTGACTGGGTGATGGTCGATACCGAACACACGCCAAATGATCCCGCGCAGGTGCAGGCGATGTTGCAGGCCATGGCCCCCTACCCCACCCATGCCGGCGTCCGCCCCGGCTGGAATGACGCGGTAGAGATCAAGCGGATCATGGATGCAGGGGCGCAGACGATCCTTGTTCCCTATGTGCAAACAGCCGAGGAAGCCCGCGCCGCCGTTGCCGCCGTGCTTTACCCGCCACATGGTATGCGCGGTGTTTCCGGCCTGTCGCGGGCCAGCCGGTTTGGCGCGATTCCGAACTATACCGCCCGTGCGAATGCCGAGATTTGCTTGCTGGTGCAGGTGGAAACCAAAGCCTCGCTCGACCAGATAGAAGCGATTGCGGCGGTGGAGGGCGTGGATGGCCTGTTCATCGGCCCTGCCGATCTGGCCGCCTCCATGGGTTTTCCGGGGCAGTTGGGCCACCCAGAGGTGAAAGCCGCCATTCTGGATGCCGTGCGGCGGATAAAGGCCACGGGCAAGGCGGCGGGAATATTAAGCGCCGACCCTGCCTTTCTGCGAGAAGCAGTAGGGGCAGGAACCACTTTTACCGCCGTGGGGCTGGATATCGGTGTGATGCTGGCGGGATGCAAAGCCTTGGTGAAAGAGTGGAAGGGGTAGGGTGGTGAATCCGCGAAAAGACCATCCTGCCTCAGAGAACGGATTAAATGGATCGGATGCCACCGCCAAAGTATTTCCCAATAGTGGCGTTCAATTGGAAAATGGCATCAAGCTATGAAAATCCATTGCTCTTGTGGTGCGATCATACTGGATCAAACGGATTACCTATCCTGCAAAGCCCATATTATTGGTGATAAGACCTATTTTGATTTTCTGAATGCCATTGATGAGGCCATTGAAAGTAAAGACGAAGATCGAGAAACATTGTGTATGCGTGTCAGACGCGCAGAAACCAGTCGTTTGGCGTGGGAGTGCAACACTTGCGGTAGCCTCTATCTTTCTGACGGAAACGGAGATTTGGTCGAATATCGACCGGTGAACGGAAAAGCCAATCGCGTTTTTGATCGACCACGGTCGAAGGTAAGCGAATAATTTGGTGTCATCACGAAGGGTTGTTCCCCCCTACCTGGCAGCCCCTCGAAACACAAAAAAGCCCCGCTATCGCGGGGCTTTTTCATTTCGGTCCAACTCTAATCAGAACGACTTTTTCAGTGCATCGACGAGGTCGGTCTTTTCCCAGCTAAACCCACCGTCTGCTTCCGGCGCGCGGCCAAAGTGGCCGTAAGCTGCGGTGCGGGAATAGATCGGCTTGTTCAGGCCCAGATGGGTGCGGATGCCGCGCGGGGTCAGGTCCATCGCACCCCAGACGGCCTTTTCCAGCTCGGCGTCCGGCACTTTGCCGGTGCCATGCGTATCGACATAGATCGACATCGGCTTGGCCACACCAATCGCATAAGACACCTGAATGGTGCAGCGATCGGCCAGCCCTGCGGCCACCACGTTTTTCGCCAGATAGCGCGCGGCATAAGCTGCCGAACGGTCAACCTTGGTTGGGTCTTTGCCGGAAAACGCGCCGCCGCCATGCGGGGCCGCACCGCCATAGGTATCCACGATGATCTTGCGGCCCGTCAGGCCCGCGTCACCATCCGGCCCGCCGATGACAAAGGTTCCCGTCGGGTTGACCCACCATTCAGTGTTGGGGGTGATCCAGGAGGCGGGCAGCACTTCGCGGATATAGGGTTCCACAATCGCGCGGATGTCGTGGCTGGATTGCTTCTTGTGCTCATGCTGGGTCGACAGCACGATCGAGGTTACCTCCACCGGCTTGCCATCTTCATAGCGCAGCGAAATCTGGCTTTTGGCATCGGGGCGCAGGGTGCTTTCCTGACCGGATTTGCGCACCTCGGCCAAGCGCCGCAAGATCGCGTGGCTGTATTGGATCGGGGCTGGCATCAGCGCATCGGTTTCGCGGCAGGCATAGCCGAACATGATGCCCTGATCGCCCGCGCCATCCTTATCGACGCCTTGCGCGATATGGGCGGATTGTTCGTGCAGGTAGTTATGAACCTTCACTGTTTCCCAGTGAAATTTCTTCTGCTCATAGCCGATGTCGCGGATGCAATCGCGCACGATGCCGTCGACATTGCCCATCATCTCCCGCAGTTTGTCCGGGTCTGACAGGCCAACCTCGCCCCCCACGACAACGCGCTTGGTGGTCGCAAAGGTTTCGCAAGCGACACGCGCATTCGGTTCAATCGCAATGAAAGCATCCAGAATGGCATCGGAAATCCGGTCGCAGACCTTATCCGGGTGCCCTTCCGAGACGGACTCGGAGGTAAAAACGTAATTATTTCGTGACATGGGGAAGTGCTCCGTTTGTTATACACGCCACGCCAGGAAGCCGTTGTGACGGTTTATAACGGTTCGCTATGCCCGCGCTGCAGCCAAGTCAAGCATTTGCGCGGCGGCGGCGGGTGAACATCAAGGCGGCGAGTCCGATCAGCAACAGAAAGATCGGGCCATCGCCACTGCGGGCATAAAGCGGGGCAGGCAGCGCGGGCGGCAGGGCGGCATCAAGGAAATCGGCCACGCCCAGTGGGATCTGTGCGACGATTTGCCCGCGCGCATCAATCACCGCCGAGACACCGGTATTGGCAGCCCGCAGCAAGGGCAGCCCCTGTTCAATCGCGCGCAGGCGGGCTTGGGCAAGGTGTTGCCACGGGCCCGTCAGCTTGCCGAACCACGCATCATTTGTGATCTGCAAAATCCAATCCGCCCGGCCCGGTGCCGCGCGCAAGTCTTGCGGAAACACCGCCTCATAGCAGATCAGCGGCAGCGCTGTGCCAAGCCGCGTGCCAAGCGGCAGCAGCGCCGCCCCCGACCCCGCCGAATAGCCCGCCCCCTGCTGCGCGGCAAAGGCCGAGATGCCGAACAGATCAAAGGCCAGATCACCAAAGGGGATATATTCGCCAAAGGGAACAAGGTGGAACTTGTCATAAATATGGGTGGCACGGCCTTCGGCTGAAATCACCGCAAGGCTGTTGAACCCGCGATTGCCCTCAACCCGCTGGATACCCACCGCCACCTGCGCCCCCTGCCCCGCACGCGCAATCGCGGCCAGAACGCCCTCGTTGTCGTTCAACAGATACGGAACCGAGGTTTCCGGCCAAACAACAAGATCCGGCGGCGGGCCATCCTTCCGGGCGGCGGTCAGGTCCAACTGGCGCTGAAAGTAGAAATGGGCGCGATCTGCCTCCCATTTCAAGTGCTGTTCGGCATTGGGCTGCACAAGGCGGACGATTGCGGGGGCGGCGCGCGGCGGGATGGGCGTGTTCAATGTGGCCGCGCCAAAGATATAGGCGCCCCCCAGTGCAAGGGCCGCTGCGGCCACCGGGCCGACCCGCGCGCTGGCAATGGCTGCGGCAATGGCTGCCGTCAGCAGTGTCAACCCGATGGGGCCGGCAAAAGCTGCAAGCTGCGCCACAGGGGTATCGACCCAGATATGGCCAATCAGCGCCCAGGGAAAGCCGGTGAACAGATAGCTGCGCAACAGCTCCGCTGCGGCGAACATCACCGCCAAAGCGGCAAGGCGCTGTGGCAGTCGGTGGCCCAGACCCGCCGCCAAAGCCCAGAACAGCCCCATGCCAAAAGGCATCAGCACCAGAACGAAAGGGATCATCCAGGCATAGGTTTCGGCATCAATCAGAAAGGGTTCCACGATCCATGACAGCGACACCAGAAAATAACCGCCGCCCAGAAACCACCCCAGCCAAGCCGCCCGGCCCCAGCTTTGCGCCTGCGCGATCAGATGGAGTGCGGCGGCAAAAGCGGGCAGCGTCAGCCACCACAACCCCAGCGGGGCCTGACCCAAGGCCATGACCGCGCCAAGGCCAAAGGCGGCCCCGGCAGCAGTCCAGCCCGGCCAAGCGCCCAAAAGGCGTTGCCTCATTCTGCGGCTGTGGCCGAGGCGGCAGCCGTTGCCGCGCGGCGCGCGACCGCACCGGGAAGGCGCACCCGCAAACGCTTGATGCGGCGCGGATCGGCATCGACAACCTCAAACTCCGCCCCGCTTTCATGCGGCACAACCTCACCCCGCGCGGGAATACGCCCGATGCGCAGGAAAACAAGGCCGCCCAGCGTATCAATATCGCCGTCATCCTCGCCGTTGCGCAGAGTCAGGCCCAGCGCTTTTTCAAATTCGTCCAGCGGGGCATTGGCCTGCGCAAGGAACACGCCCTGCGGCTCTTCCTTCCACAGCGCGCCTTCAACCTCATCATGCTCATCCTCGATCTCACCGATCACGGTTTCGATCAGGTCTTCGATGGTGACAAGCCCGTCGACACCGCCATATTCATCAATGACCAAAGCCATGTGAACCCGCTCTTTCTGCATCTTTTGCAGCAGCACACCGACAGGCATGGACGGCGGGGCATAAAGCATCGGGCGCAGCAGTTTGCGCAGTGAAAACCGGCCAGAGGCCCCGGCAAACCCGTATTGCAGCGCCAGATCCTTAAGCAGAACAAGGCCCAGCGGATGATCCAGCGTGCCTTTGTAAACCGGAACGCGGCTGAAACCGTTTTCGCGGAACACCTCGACCAGTTCTTCCTTGCCGATGGTCACAGGGACGGCGGTGATTTCGACCTTGGGAATGGCCACATCATCGACGCGCAACTTGCGCAGATTGGCGATGCCATGGGTGGTTGCAGCGGCGCTAGGGCGTTGGGGGCCCTGCACGGGGCGCGCATCACCGTCTTGCACAGGGTCAGACGGGCTTAGCGCGTCAATGATCCTGCCAAAGAACCCCCGTTGCGGAGGCTCGCCTTCATCCTGGTCCGTCGCGCTTTGCAAATCCGCTGCGGCAACCGACCCATTGTTCGTACTACCCATCTGTCCTTTTCCGAAAATATCACCCCGCGAACGGGGCGGCCTCTTTATATGGGTCCGACAGGCCCAAGGTTTCAAGTATGGCGATCTCAGTGTTTTCCATCAATGTGGCATCTGTGTCGTCAATGTGGTCATAGCCCAGAAGATGCAACAAGCCGTGAATCACCAAATGTGTCACATGGTCGACCATGGGTTTGCCCGCAGCCTCTGCCTCTCGGGCGCAGGTTTCCCATGCGATGGCAATGTCACCAAGACTTTCGGGATCGTCTGCCTCGCCCGGTTCCGGCGGCTCTGGCCGCTCGCCTGCATATTCCGCCGCGCGCTCCTCCGAGGGCCATGACAGCACATTGGTCGGCGTGGGCTTGCCACGAAAATCGGCATTCAGCGTGGCGATATGCGCATCATCGCAGCCCATCAGGCACAGGGTAAAGCCCTGCGTGGGCAGCCCCAGATGCGCCATCGCCGCAGCGCAGGCGCGGCTTGCCACGGCGGGCAGGCCGAACCCGTCCCACCGTGGGTCTTCGATCACTGTGTCAACCAGAGGCTCCATCCTGTGCCTCATACGCCTCGATGATGCGGGCGACAAGCGGGTGGCGCACAACATCCTTGGAGGTGAAGTAATTGAAGCTGACGCCTTTAACCCCTTTCAGGATGCGCTCGGCATCGGCCAAACCGCTGGCTGTGCCGCGCGGCAGGTCTACCTGCGTGCGGTCGCCCGTGATCACCATGCGCGATCCTTCGCCCAGACGGGTCAGAAACATTTTCATCTGCATGGTCGTGGCGTTCTGCGCCTCATCCAGCACCACAAAGGCATTGGACAGGGTGCGCCCCCGCATGAAGGCCAGCGGCGCAATCTCGATCCGTTTTTCCTCCATCAGCTTGGCAAGCTGCTTTTGCGGCAGAAAATCGTTCAGCGCATCGTAAAGCGGCTGCATGTAAGGGTCGATCTTTTCCTTCATGTCACCGGGCAGAAAGCCCAAACGCTCCCCCGCCTCGACCGCGGGGCGCGACAGGATGATTTTATCAACCGCGCCCGCCAGAAACATCGTCACGCCAACGGCCACGGCCAGATAAGTCTTGCCCGTGCCCGCCGGGCCGATGCCAAAGCCAAGCTCATGGTCAAACAGATTGCCGACATAGGCTTTCTGCGCCTCGGTGCGCGGCTCCACCGGTTTCTTGCGGGTGCGCAGCTCGTATTTCTCGCCCGAGAACATTTCGATCTGTTCGGTCGCGGCAAGCTCTCGGTCGGGCATCGGGCGGCCCATGCGGATTGCGCCGTCGATGTCGCCAGCCTCGACGCCTTTTCCAGCCTCCAGCCGCGCATAAAGCCCCGACAACACCGCCGAGGCCAACTCACGCGAGGCTTTGTCCCCGATCACCGCCAGCCGATTGCCCCGTCGCAAGATGTGAACCCCGGTTTGATGCTCAATCTGTGCAAGATTGCGATCAAATTCGCCACAAAGGTCGATCAGCAAGCGATTGTCAGGGAACTCCATCAGGGTTTCTACAATGTCTTGCGGGGGTGTCGGGGGGGTCAGCGCGCTGATGCCCAAGGAATTCTCCTTCTTGCAACGGTTATTAGCTAAGTGTGGGGCTGCATTGCCCCTCTGACAAGTGACAATTTTCTAACAAGCGGAAACTGCGCGCTTTTTGGGCGACAGACAGGCGAAAGCGCGCCAAACCAGCACCCCGGAAAAACGCAAAAAGGGCCGCAGCTTTCGCTGCGGCCCCGGTTTTTCGTGTCGCCACCATCAGCGACGCACAACCACTGTCTTGCGCCCGTGGCCGGACACACGGTCCTCGATGCCTTCGGTGCTGGACTGGTAATCGCGGATCACGGTGCCCGGCGGGTAATAGTCATTGCAGATCGGCAGACCGGATACCGGGTCATAACGCGGCGAGGAATAGCCTTCCAAACCATCGTCGATGATCCAGTTCTGGCAACCATCCGGGTCATAGGCAATGGCTGCGCGGCCATTGTTCAACACGCCCGTATCGCGCCCTTGGTCCTGACCCGTCGCGATGACGGAACTGGCCCCGCGATAGCGCTCGGTTCCTTCGAAGTGTTCACCCGCGACGCAGCCCGACAGAACCGTAGCGGCAACAAGACCTGCGCCCATTTTCATTGCGTTGATCATATCCGTTACCACCTGTAGCAAATAACTTCGACGCGACGGTTCTTCTGCATTCCGGCAGCAGAGGAATTCGACGCAATCGGATGGGTTTCACCAAAGCCGATCTGACGTTCAACCATGGCGCCAACCGAGCGGGCCACAGCCGCAACCGAGGCCGCCCGCCGTTCGGACAGACGCTGGTTATAGCTGTGCGAGGCGCGGCTGTCGGTATGGCCATAGATCGCATAGCCGAACGCATCGGTGCTTTGGAAGAACTGCTGAAGCCGCGCACGACCATGCGCCGTCAGGTGGTGGCTGTCGGTCTGGAACAACGTATCGGTGTTTTCCACCAGACAGGTGTTCTTTTTCAAGCAAACCGGCTTGCCGGTTTTCGGGTTGCGGCGCGGCACCATGTAGCCTTCAAGGCCACCATCCGCCCACCAATGCATGCAGCCGTCATCATCGACCCATACACCCCATTCGATCTGCCCCGTGACCTTAGGCTGCGCCATAACCGCACCCGGCCCGGTCAGGCCCAGCGCAAGCGCGGCCCCGCCGATCATCATCTTCATCGCTGTATTGAACTGTCTTTTCACAGTGGTAACCCCCCCGGGCGTTCCGCAGACTTTACTATCATCACAAAGATTTGCAGGCCGCAGCCGGAATTGTAAAGCAAAAACTGGACCCTTTTCAGCGACATGACACCAATAGTTGCGGGCCCTGCTGCAATCCGGTCCAGATTTCGGTTTACCGGCGGTATTGGAAACAATACGCCAAGCTGCCCTTGGGCCCGCCGCTCAGGCCAGACGCTCTGCCGCGAGGGAATTGGTGACGGCGGCTGTGACCCGCACGCGCGCAAGCTCCCCCACCTTGCCCGTGGGGTCGGTAACATGGACGGCATGCAGATGCTGGGATTTGCCAACCATCTGGCCGGGAAGACGCCCGGCTTTTTCATATAAAACATCAACTTCGCGGCCAACCATTGCCTCTTGCCCCGCGCGTTGCTGCGCGCTCAGCAGGGCCTGTATTTCTTGCAGGCGGGCATCTGCAACGGCGCTGTCGACATTCGGCTTTTCCGCCGCAGGTGTGCCGGGACGGGCGGAATATTTGAAAGAATAGGCCATGCCATAGCCCACTTTGCGGATCAGCGAAAGCGTCGCCTCAAAATCTTCATCGGTTTCGCCGGGAAAGCCCACGATGAAATCCGAGGTCAGCAAAATATCGGGCCGCGCCGCGCGCACACGGTCCAGAACGCGCAAATAGTCATCAGCCGTATGCTTGCGGTTCATCGCCTTCAGAATCCGGTCAGAGCCGGATTGCACCGGCAAATGCAGATAGGGCATCAATTCCGGGCAATCGCCATGCGCGGCAATCAGGTCATCTTCCATGTCATTGGGATGGCTGGTCATATAGCGCAGCCGGTCGATACCTTCGACCTTGGCCAATGCGCGGATCAGGCGCGCAAGCCCGTAACCATCGGCGCGGTAAGCATTCACGTTCTGGCCCAGCAGTGTCAACTCTCGCACGCCCCGGCTTGCCAGATTGCGCGCCTCCGTCAACAGCCGTTCCGGCGGGCGGCTGACCTCGGCACCGCGGGTATAGGGCACCACGCAAAAGGCACAAAACTTGTCGCAGCCTTCCTGCACCGTCAAAAAGGCGGTGGGGCCGCGCATCGCCTTGCGTTCCGGCAGGTGGTCAAACTTGTCTTCGGGCGGGAACTCGGTGTCGATCGCCCGCTCTCCGCCTTGCACACGCGCTTCCATCTCTGGCAGCCGGTGATAGCTTTGGGGGCCGACCACAAGGTCCACCAAGGGCATCCGGCGCATGATCTCTTCGCCCTCGGCCTGGGCCACGCAACCCGCCACACCGACCTTCAGGTTCGGGTTCGCTTCTTTCGCAGGGCGCAGGCGGCCCAGATCGGAAAACAGCTTTTCCGACGCTTTTTCGCGGATGTGGCAGGTGTTGATCAACACCATATCGGCATCTTCAACCGTATCGGTGGGCACATACCCCGTCGCGCCCAGACTCTCGGCCATGCGCTCGCTGTCATAGACGTTCATCTGGCACCCGTAGGTCTTGATGAACAGTTTCTTTGGCCCGATAGGCTTGGCGTCGGTCATGGCAGCACCCTTTGCAGATTGCGCTGGCCTTCTACACCGCAAGGCCATCCCCCGCAACGCCGCACATCTTTACGGGCCAAGCGCCCCCTGCGGGCCTTGCCTTTGGCCGATGCACTGCCTTAACCTTTGGCAGCAAGACTGGCCGCACGCCGCGCCAATGACCGGGGACACTATGCGTTATTCAAATCTGGCGGCCTTTGTGGACAAAGGGCGCGATGTGCTTGCCAAAGGCCCCATCGCCATCATCATGGCCGAAGACCCGGTAGAGGTGGAAAGCACGCTGCTGCACCATCTCGATATCGGCTTTCGCGCGGTGCTGATGCTGGCTAACCCCGAGATAGACCTGCCCGCCTCGGTCGAAGACAAAATCCACCGGATTGATTTTGCGACCCATCAGCCAGAGGCGATGATGACAGCTGTCAACCAATTGATCGAGGCGGCGCCGGGGCTTTGGTTCTATTACGGATATAACGCCGAATATCTGTTCCACCCGTTCTGCGAGTCACGCAACATCCGGGAATTGCTGGCCTTTCACACCGAGGAACGGCGCGATGCCCTGCTGTCTTATGTGATCGACCTTTACGCCGATGATCTGGACAAGCACCCCAGTGCCGTGTCGCTGGAAGACGCGATGCTGGATAAATCGGGCTATTACGCTTTGGGTCGGCCCGATCCGGCCAATCACAACCACCCGCGAGAGCGTCAGCTGGACTTTTTCGGCGGGCTTCGCTGGCGGTTTGAGGAACATATCCCCGCCGCGCGCCGCAAGATCGACCGGATCGCGGTGTTCCGCGCCAAACCGGGGCTGCGCCTGCGCCCGGATTTCACCTTCTCGGATGAGGAATACAACACCTACGCCTGCCCGTGGCACCACAACATCACCACGGCGGTCGTGTCCTTCCGCACCGCCAAGGCGCTGAAATCCAATCCGGGGTCGCGCTATGACATCCATGATTTCAAATGGCATAATTCCATCAAGTTCCAATGGCACAGCCAGCAATTGATGGATTTGGGGCTGATGGAGCCGGGGCAATGGTTCTGACCCTGCGCCCCGCGCGCGCCGAGGATGCGCTTGCCGCCGCCGAGGTGTTGAACGCGCTGATTGCCAAGGGCGGCACCACGGCGATCGAAACGCCGCTGGACCCTGACACGCTGCGCGACTGGTTCTTGATCGGGGATAAGGTCTGGTGCTGCCATGTGGCGCTGGCGGGCGGTGTGCTGATGGGTTTTCAGTCGGTCGGCCGCTATGGCGACCTGCCCGAGGGTTGGGGCGAGATGGGCACCTATACCCGGCTGGGCCATGCGCAAAAAGGCATCGGTGCGGCGCTGTTTGAACAGACCAAGGCAGCGGCGCGGGGGCTGGGGCTGACACATCTGAACGCCCTGATCCGCAGCGACAATCACGGCGGGCTGGCCTATTACAGCCGCATGGGCTTTGGCCAGGACCGCGCGGGGAAACCTGCCACCCTGTCGGATGGCAAGGTGATTGCCCGCGTGGCCAAGCAGTTCGACCTTTAGCGCAGCGCAACAGGCTTGCTCGGCCTATCGTTCCGCCTTTGGCCCTTTTGCGCGGGCCATATCTGTCAACATCTGGCGAATGGCCTTTACGTCTTCTTCGATCACTGCGATCCGCATTTCACTGGATCCATCGCTGATCTCGACCCCTTGTTCAGCCAGCTTGTCGCGCACATCGGTTTCCTTGGCCTGTTCCATCGCGTCGACGATGATCCCGAACAACAGGTTCAGCGTTGTGAACGTGGTGAAAACGATGAAAACGACAAAGAATATCCACGCCCGCGGGTGTTTTTCGATCACGACCGACGCAATATCGGGCCAGCCTTCCAGTGTCATCATTTTGAAAAGCGTGAAAAAGGTTGTCCCCAGATCACCGAAATGCTGCGGCACTGTTTCGCCAAACATGCTGATCCCGATGATCGCGCCGACGTAATACATCACAAACAAAACCGCCGCGACCGAGGCCCCGCCGGGCAGCGCCACGAACATGCCATTGATCACCCGGCGCATCGACGGAATGGCCGTCAGCAACCGCATCAGCCGCAAGACCCGCAACGCCCGCAAGACAGAAAGCGCCCCGGTTGTGGGCAGCAAGGCGATACCGACAACGATGAAATCAAATATATTCCAGCCGTCCCGAAAAAAGCGCCCGCGCCAGACAATCAACTTCAGCGCCAGCTCGGCGCAAAAAATCGCCAGACATATCTGGTCAATCAGGTTCAGCAACCCCATGGCCGCGGGCGACAGATCGAGCGTCATCAGCCCCAGCACAACGGCATTCAACAAGATCACCGCAATAATAAACCCACTCAACCTGCCATCGCCAAGCAGCGTTTCCAGTGTTTTCAAAATGGAATACTCCCAATCAAGCACCACGCAGAAAAAGCTGCGCGCCTTTTTCGTTCCAAGTTCAGAAAAAACAGCGGCATCAGAACCGCCAATACTACCGCCCAAATTGGCGTGGATGTGCTTTGATAATTATGCCCGCCAAGCCTAGCAGATTCGCGCGAATTGTCTCGCACGATCTTGCGGGCAAATATGGGTTCAAGGCTTCGCCTAAACGCCCCCGGCGCAGGCTGGGCGCGCAGGTGCTGGGTTTCATCGAAACGGGGCTACTTTGCCAAAACCTCTGCCATCTCGGCATGTTCCAGCAGGGCCGCCTGCCCCTTTGGGGTCAGTTGATAGATTCCGCGTTCCACCCGTTCGAACCAGCCGTAATGGTCATGCCGCATTTGCTGCGCCGCGCGGGAAACCCCGGCGGCTTTTGCCACCTCTGACGCCTTGCACGGGCCTGCTTGCAAATGCAGCGCGCAACGCAGGGCATCCTGACGATAAGCGGTCATCTTCTTGACGCCGGTAATGCCGCCTTCGTTGGGGTCGCCGACGCGGCGGTCAAATTCCCGCAGCAATCGGGCGGCGGGTTTGGCCTTTAGCCGGGGGGCATAGGGCGCAGGGTCCAGATGTGCCTCTACCCCCTTTGGCCCCACGGCAAGCAGGCCCAGCGACAGGCGGCGGCACAGCGCGATGATGTCGCGGTAGCGCAGCTTCCAGCCTTTGCTGACAGGAACCGCCAGATAGACATGATCAAACAGGCCCTGACGCACCACGCCTTGCATCACCAGTTGCAGCGAAAAGGTCAGCTTCATTTCCACGATGATCGCAGGCTCATCCCCGCGCCGCGCCATGATATCGCAATCGCCGATCTCGGCCTTCACCTCATAGCCTTGCGCTTCAAGATAGGCCTTCAACGGGGCGTATAGATCAGCCTCACGCATGGGGCGGGATCAGGCCTTGCGGCGCAGGCGGATCACCACATCAACCTTGGAAATCTCGGTCCCCGGCGGCAGATCGGGCAGGCGGGCAATTTCCAACTGATCGGCGCGCGCATCGGTCAGTTCGGCGCTGTCTTCCCAGTAGAAATGCGGGTGATCATCCATCCGCGTGTCGAAATAGCTTTTGGAGCCATCGACCACGACTTCCTGCATCAGCCCCGCTTCGCAGAAGGCGCGCAGGGTGTTGTAAACCGTGGCAAGGCTGACGCCGTCGCCCGTGTCGGAGGAGGCGGCGAACAGGCTTTCTGCGGTGACATGACGGTCTACCCCGTCGCCCACCAGCAAGCTTGCCAAGGCCACACGCTGACGCGTCGGCCGCAAGCCACCTTTGGCCAGCCATTCCGTCCCGCGCTGCACTGCTTGATCAAGCATATTCCATCCGTCCCGTTGTCTTCCCCTATATAAGCCCCTGCGCCCAAGTTTTTCAACCCGAATGCACGGAAGGGAGGCCTGCAATCCGCCACCGCCCTTGCCAGTATTCAAGTCTGGGTGTTATTGGGGACAAAAGAGCGGTCAGGGAGGGGAATTGCCGGATGGCACAGTTTCCAACGAGTTTCGATAAAGAAGGTTTGCTGAAATGCGCGCGGGGCGAATTGTTCGGCCCCGGAAATGCGCAATTGCCCGCGCCGCCGATGCTGATGATGGACCGGATCACCGAGGTGTCGGCCGATGGTGGCGAACATGGCAAAGGCCATATCGTGGCCGAATTCGATATCACGCCCGATCTGTGGTTCTTTGACTGCCATTTCCCCGGCAACCCGATCATGCCCGGCTGTCTTGGCCTAGACGGGCTGTGGCAGCTGACCGGTTTCAACCTTGGCTGGCGTGGCTGGCAAGGGCGCGGCTATGCGCTAGGTGTGGGCGAGGTCAAGCTGACAGGCATGGTCCGCCCGGATCGCAAGATGCTGCGCTATTACGTCGATTTCACCAAAGCCATTCAGACCCGCCGCCTGACCATGGGCGTGGCCGATGGCCGGGTCGAGGCGGATGGCGAAACCATTTATCTGGTCAAGGACATGAAAGTCGCCCTGTCCGAAAGCTGACCCCAAGGATTTCCAGGAATAAGGAGTGCGCCCATGCGCCGCGTTGTCATCACAGGTATCGGTATTGTCTCGTCCATCGGGAACAATGCGGCCGAGGTTGAAGCCAGCTTGCGTGCTGGTAAATCCGGTATCGTTGCGGCCCCCGAATATGCCGAACATGGGTTCCGCAGCCAGATCCACGGCATGCCGCAGATCACGCTGGAAGATCACATCGACAAACGCGACCTGCGCTTCATGGGGCCGGGTGCGGCCTATAACTTCATCGCGATGGAGCAGGCGATTGCCGATGCCGGCCTGACCGAGGCCGAAGTCTCCAACGAACGCGCGGGCCTGATCATGGGGTCGGGCGGTCCGTCCACCTCCAACTTCTTTGCCGCGCATAATATCGTCATCGAAAAAGGCGCGCCCAAGCGGATGGGCCCCTTCATGGTGACGCGCTGCATGTCCTCCACCAACTCGGCCTGCTTGGCCACGCCGTTCAAGATCAAAGGCGTGAACTATTCGATCACCTCGGCTTGCTCTACCTCGGCGCATTGCATCGGCAATGGCGCGGAACTGATCCAGATGGGCAAGCAAGACATTGTGTTCGCCGGTGGTGGCGAGGAACTGGATTGGACGCTGTCTTGCCTGTTCGACGCGATGGGCGCGATGTCCAGCAAGTATAACGACACGCCCGAACTGGCCGCGCGCGCCTTCGATGCCACCCGTGACGGGTTCGTCATCGCAGGCGGCGGCGGCGTTGTGGTGCTGGAGGAATTGTCCCACGCGCTGGCCCGTGGCGCCAAGATTTACGCCGAAGTCACCGGCTATGGTGCCACATCCGATGGGGCCGATATGGTGGCCCCGTCCGGCGAGGGTGGCGAGCGGTCGATGAAACTGGCCATGTCCACCCTGCCCGAAGGGCGCAAGGTTTCCTATATCAACGCGCATGGCACCTCGACCCCCGCAGGCGATGTGACCGAGGTGAAAGCCATTCGCCGCGTCTTTGGCGAAAATGCGGTGCCGCCGATTTCCTCGACCAAGTCGCTGACAGGCCACAGCCTTGGCGCGACCGGCGTGCATGAGGCGATTTACAGCCTGCTGATGATGCAAGGCGGGTTTATCACCGCCTCGGCCAACGTCACCCAGCTTGACCCGGAACTGAAACCCGAAGAAATCGCGACCGCATACCGCGAGGTGGAGCATGACAGCATTCTGTCCAACTCTTTCGGCTTTGGTGGCACCAATGCCACGCTGCTGATGTCCAAGTATAAAGGGTAAACCATGGCCGATCTGATGAAGGGCAAGCGGGGCCTTGTGATGGGCGTCGCGAATGAACGGTCCATCGCATGGGGCTGCGCGCGCGCGCTGGCGGCAGAAGGGGCAGAGCTTGCCTTCACCTATCAGGGCGACGCCTTTGGCAAGCGGCTGGAGCCGCTGGCGGCATCCGTCGGCTCATCTTTGATGGTCGATGTGGATGTGACCGATGATGCCTCGCTGGACCTCGCGTTTCAGCGCATCAAGGACGAATGGGGCAGCCTTGATTTTCTGATCCATGCCATCGCCTATTCCGACAAGAACGAATTGACGGGCCGGATCAGCAATACCAGCCGCGCCAATTTCAAGAACTCGTTGGATATCAGTTGCTTCAGCTTCATCGACGTGTCGCGCCGTGCGGCGGAACTGATGCCGGATGGCGGCTGTTTGATGACGATGACCTATGGCGGATCAAACCGCGTGACGCCGAATTACAACGTGATGGGCGTGGCCAAGGCGGCGTTGGAATCGGCAGTGCGCTATCTGGCGGCAGACCTTGGGCCGCAGAAAATCCGTGTGAACGCGATTTCGCCCGGCCCGATGAAAACCCTTGCCGGGGCAGCCATTGGCGGGGCACGCGCAACTTATCGCCACACCGAAACCAACGCGCCGCTGCAAACCAATGCCTCGCTGGAATCGGTGGGCGGCACAGCGGTTTACCTTGCCTCTGACTACGGGATGCACACCACCGGCGAGATTATCCGCGTCGACGGCGGCTATCACGTTCTGGGCATGCCACGGGCCGAACATATTTCCTGACCCTGTTCGGGGGCAGGGCCAACCTGCCCCCGAACGGTGCATCACCCCCGCGCGGGGTAAGCGCCCCCTTCAAACAGATAGCCATAGATTGCGGCCAGATAGGCCTGATACTCGGCATCGTCTTCGAATTCGTCATCCGTCAGCGCCTCATATTCGCTGCGCGACAAGGCCCCTGCCATCAACTCCCGCCATTCCGCCTGAAAGATCGCCCGAACCTCGCCCGCCTCGGGGTCATCAAGGTTGTCGCGCAATTCTTCGTAATCCTGCGAATTGACATGCACAAAATTCCGCAAACGATCCTTGAGGATCTCAAATTTCTCAAAACTCATCGGGGCGCCTCATCATTTGGGGTTCGGGAACATTGTGATCAAAGTCATACTGCCGTCGCGCGCAATCTGATACCGCGCAATCAGATCGCAGTTCTCCAGATTGGTATCCACTGATCCGGTCGGATGGTTCCGGCTGCCCGTGCGCGTTTTGCCTTCGACATATTTCTTGTAATCATCGCCCAACACCTCTTTCAGCGGCACGATCACCTCTATCCGGTTGCTGCGAAAACGGATTGCATTGCGCTTTGCTGCCACGGTTCGGCGATCGTTGCGCATGAATTCTTCGGCATCGACATAAGCTCCCGGATCGGTAAACCGCGTCGCGTCCTTTCCGTAGCCATGCGGCTTGGTTCGCGCGACATCATCGAACTTCGTGCCTGTCTGCGGGTTGATCCCGTTTTTCGCCCGATCACTCAGTTGGGCTGGCGTCACCGCCCCCTCATGACGCTGCGGGCCATGGCCTTGAAATTTCAGATCTTCCAGGAAAAGGTCATCCAGCTTTTCCTTCATTTTCTTCAGCTTGGCCAATTCCTCCTCCGAGGGGTCATCTGCGATGGCCTGTTTGAAACTGTTGCGCAAATCCCGCAGACGGCTGGCGGACTGGACAAAGAACGTGCGATCGCCCAGCGCCTTTTTCACCACCGTATCCACCTGCCCGGCCTTTTCCAGCAAAGCGGCCTTGTCCACTTTGCCCTTCGGCGTCTTGCCCGGATCAATCTGTGACGGTTTGGCA
Source organism: Pseudorhodobacter sp. E13 (assembly GCF_003991405.1). Taxonomy (GTDB): domain Bacteria; phylum Pseudomonadota; class Alphaproteobacteria; order Rhodobacterales; family Rhodobacteraceae; genus Pseudorhodobacter. Next base: position 162,690 of record NZ_RPEN01000155.1, on the reverse strand, counting down.
ACCGAGATCAGCCCTTCGCGCAAAATGGTCAGCTTTTTCAAGGCGTCGGCATAGTCCTCGCGGGCCATTGCATCCTTGAAGGCTTTTATCGCCCCAAGGATCGGGGCTTGGTCGATGGGCTTGCGTGCGGCGATTTCCTGTTTCAGCAGGGGCGCGAATTTGTTGAACGCATCCTCCAGCTTGCTGCGCAGGTCTTTCTGCGCACCGTCCTCGCTTGGTGCGGTTGGGGCATCGCCCGAGGCCTGCGTGTCGTCCTCCTCGTCGCCCTCCAGCACCTTGCCCGCGAAATCGAGAATCATGACCTTGAAATTCAAGCCCCGCTCCTTGAGGTGGATCTTGAATTTGCGGCCAAGCATGGCGGGCGGGTCTTCCCCTTCGGCGCAGGTGAATTTCAGCGTCTTGCCTTCAATGTCCACGATGCCCAACGCGCCCTTTGCGGCATTGCCACCCGCCGTTTTCGCCTCCGTTTTCAACGCGATGGTCGATTTGGTCTTATGCACCGCCAGATGCACCGCATCGCTGCCCATGAGCAGTGCGAAATTATGCGGCCCTTTGCGAATATCGGCGATGGCGCTGGTCAGGACTTTGCCTTCTTCGACCAGCTCGGCTTTGGTCTTTTTGGCCATGAAACACCCATTCAAATCAGGGGGAAAAGCAAGTGAAAATAGCGGAACAATGCCAGCAGCCTGACGCAAGCTGACCCGTCAGGCAATCAAAATTTTCAATGGGGAGAAGAAGGTGGAGCGGGTGACGGGAATCGAACCCGTGTCTCTAGCTTGGAAGGCTAGGGTCTTACCATTACACAACACCCGCGCTGCGTTTGGTATAATCAGCATCCCCGCCCTGTGCAAGCCGCCGAGGCGCGATCCGGCGCAAAATCAGGCCTCGATGGGCTCTATCAACTCTGGCCCCTGCGCCCGGTTGGAATTCACCGCCGGTGAGACGCGATGCGCCTGCAACACGCCCGGCCCACGCGCCACCATCAAAGGTGCGGCACCATGCCCCGCCTCGCCCAGCCACAGCGGCCAATCATCCGGCTCAAGGATCACAGGTTCGCGGTGATGGATCGCCGCAAGGCCGGGGCCTGCCTCGGTCGTGACCATGGCGCAGGTGGTCAGATCGCCCCAATCCTGCCAGATCGCGGCAAAGGCCATGGGCGCACCATCGCTGCGCGTTACCAACCACGGCAGGCGTGCGCCCCCCTCGCCCGCCGACCATTCATAAAACCCATCCGCCGGAATGATGCAGCGCCGCTGGCGCACCGCCGCGCGAAAGGCTGGTTTCTCGGCAATCGTATCGGCGCGCGCATTGATGATCAGCGGGCCGTCAGTGGCGGTTTTATACCACTGCGGCACAAAGCCCCAGCGCATCTTGCGCAAGCGCCGCGCTTCGGCCCCCGTAGCCGACGCCGTGACCACCGCCACATCCTGCGTTGGGCAAATGTTATAGCGCGGCACCTCGGGCAGATCATTGTCAGGCGCCGCCCCGAACAGCCGCGCCATCGCGTCATTGGGATGCGTGATCAAGAAACGTCCGCACATTGCCCGCTCCCTTTCCCTTCATCTTGGCCCAAATACCTATAGGGCGGCAGCCCAAAGCACAAAGGCCACGCACAACGCGCGGCCTTTGCCAAGCTTACAGGTCTGGCTGGATCACTCGCCAACTTTCTTGATGCGGCCTTCGACCTTGCTGGTCACCCCGCCCATCTTCACGATGTAATCCATCACATCATTGGCCATCAGATTGCCATTGCCGCCATTGATCAGCACATTGCCGCCCCCCAAAGCCGAGAACCCATCGCCCCCCGCAAGGATGAAATCATTGGCCGCAACCTTGTAAACCTTGTTCGGGTCCAAAGGCGCATCACCCACCATCGCTTCGGCAATCCGCGATCCCGCCGGGGCGGTCGGATCATAAACGATGCTTACGCCCGAAAGCTGCAAGAACCGCCCTGCACCCTTCTCAACCTGGCTCACCCCATTTTCCAAAGCCGCCAGCACCTGACTGCCCGGCAATTCGGTCAGCACGGTCGCATTGCCAAAGGGCAGCTCGGTCAGCACATCGCGGCGCGTCAGCATCCGGCCTGCATCATAGGTCGTATCGCCGCGGATACCGCCACCATTGGCAAAGCCGATATCCGCCCCTGTCGCATCACGAATCGCATCCGCGATCAGGTTGCCCATGGCCGATTCCTCACCCCGGATCACGTTGCGGCGCGAATCCAGCATGTTTTCCGTGACCCCGATCTCGACATTCAGGCTTTCATCCAGCTTGGTCTGGAACGCATCCACCATTGCCTGGCTTTCGGGGTCCGGCTCTACCGCTGCGGTGTCGATAAAGCGGAACATCGGCGTCCATTTCACCGACCGTTTGCCATCCTTTTCTGTGACATCAACCATCAGGTCCAAAGGCGACAGAAACTTGCCGTCGATCGAGGTTTCGACATAGGCCGTGATCCCGTCATAGGACGTGCCATAGCTGTGGTCATCGCCTGACAAGATCACGTCAAACGCCTTGGAGGCGATCAGCAACTCGTCATTCGCCTTGTTGGTCTGCACCACACCAACCACCAGATCGGCACCATCTTCGCGCGCTTGGCGGGCAGCGGCCACACCCATATCGACCGTGGGGCCGAACTTCAGATCACCCGTTGACGACACCGAAGGCGAAGTATCCTGCGCCACCGGAATCAGCGCGACTTTCAAGCCCCCCACCTCTTTCATCATCACACCGCCGACACCCGGCAAGGGCGAGCCATCGGCCTGGGTGATATTGATCGCGGCCCAAGGGTATTTGGACGCAGCGACTTTTTCATAAAAGTTTTCGGGCCCGAAATCGAACTCATGGTTGCCCGGAACCGCCAGATCAAACGGCACGAGGTTGGTCAGATCAATCGTGTTCTGCCCCTTGTCAAACCCCGACAGGATCGAGGGCGACAGCATATCGCCATCAAACACATAAATCGTGTTGGGGTTGGCCGCGCGCTCTGCCTTGGCAATCGCGTTCAGACGGGCAAAACCACCCCGGCCATTGTCATCGGCAAAGCTGTAGATGTCGCCAACGCCCAGCAGGGTCAGCTTGATGGTTTCGGCCAGCGCCGCATTCAGCGGAAAGGCCACCAAAGCCGTGGCCCCCATCAGCAACGCCGAAATGCGCTTGGTCAGCATGGTCATGTTCATTCTCCCCATAGGTGTATGGCCGTATCATTGCGCCGCAGGATCAGCCTGTCAAAGCCCTTTGCAACTTTGCCGCGTCTGGATGACAGCGCCGTGACGGAACGCGCCCCATTGACGCAAATTTCCGCGCAGTGCATGAACACGGCCATGTTGATATACAAAATCTTCCGCCGCCCCGAATGGAACCATCTGCGCGACACCGGCGAAACCGCAGGTGCGCCGATAGATCTGGCCGATGGCTATGTGCATTTTTCGACCGCCGCTCAGGTGGCCGAAACCGCCGCCAAATACTTCGCCGATCAATCCGATCTGGTGCTGGTCGCGGTGGAGGCTGACACGCTTGGCCCCGATCTGAAATGGGAAGCCTCTCGCGGCGGGGATTTGTTCCCGCATCTCTACCGCGCCTTGCGCCTGTCGGATGTGACATGGGACAAGGCGCTGCCACTGGGGGCCAGCGGCCATATCTTCCCCGAGGCCCATATGTTCCACGGCCCCAAAACCGGACCCAGCGCATGACCCCTGTTGAACGTATCGCCCTTTCCGCCCTGCACACACTGGACCCAGAGCGCGCACATGGGCTGTCTCTGCTGGCCCTGCGCATGGGGCTGGTGCCAAAACCCGGCCCCTATACCTCGCCCCGCCTTGCCAGCACGGTCGCGGGCCTTGCGCTGCCCAATCCGGTCGGGCTGGCCGCAGGCTATGACAAGAACGCCGAGGCGCTGCCTGCCTTGATGCGCGCGGGCTTTGGCTGGCTGGAAGTGGGAGCCGCCACACCGCTGCCGCAACCGGGCAACCCCAAGCCGCGCCTGTTCCGTCTGACCGAAGATCACGCCGCCATCAACCGCTTTGGCTTCAACAATCAAGGGATGCAGGCGATTGCCCAGCGCCTTGCCGCACGGCCAAACGGCGTGCCGGTGGGCCTTAACCTTGGGGCCAACAAAACCTCTGCCGATCGCGCGGCCGATTTCGCGCGCGTGCTGGCCCATTGCGGCCCCCATGCCGATTTCGCAACCGTCAATGTCTCCTCTCCCAACACCGAAAAGCTGCGCGACCTGCAAGGGCCGGCCGCCTTGGCAGGCCTGCTGGCCGGGGTGATGGAGGCCCGCGCCACCTTGCCAACCCCAATCCCGGTGTTCCTGAAAATCGCCCCGGATCTGACCGCCGATGAACTGGCCCAGATTGCCGAAGTGGCGCTCTCCTCTGGCCTCTCGGGCATCATCGCCACCAATACCACCCTGTCCCGCGATGGCTTGCACAGCCCGCAGCGCGACCAAGCGGGCGGCCTGTCCGGTGCGCCCCTCTTTGAAAAATCGACCCGCGTTCTGGCCCAGCTTTCCAAATTGACCGAGGGCAAACTGCCCCTGATCGGGGTCGGTGGCATCAGCACCGCCGATCAGGCCTATGCCAAAATCCGGGCCGGGGCCTCTGCCGTGCAAATCTACACAGCGATGGTCTATCACGGCCTCAGCCTCGCAACCGATATCGCAAAAGGCCTCGATGCGCTGCTCCAGCGGGATGGCTACAGCACCATCGCGCAGGCCATCGGCACCAACCGCGACAGCTGGCTCTGACCCGCTTTCTTTTCGGCACAAATATCCTCGGGGGGGTGAATTTGCCTCAAGGCAAAGAGGGGGCGCGATCGCCCCCTGCCCGGCCAGCGCGGCTTAGAACGCCTTGAAGGTCATCGTCGTCAGCGTCCGCACGATGCCCGGAATGTCGAACAGCGATTCTGACAGATAATGCCCCACATCCTGCCCCTCAGGGATATAGATCTTGGCAATCAGATCATATTCGCCCGAAGTGGAATACAGCTCCGACACCACCTCACGCGCATAGATCGCATCGGCCACCTCATAGGTCTTGCCGGGGGTGCAACGAAACTGAACGAAAACGGCGGTCATGGCAGGCTCCTGTGCTTTGCCCAAAACATAAGCGCCGAATGCCCGCGCGGAAAGCCCTATTCCTCGGATTGCAGTTCAAGCGGCGCGGGCTTGGCGATCAGGTCTGACACGCCCAATTGTTCCACCGGGCGGGCAAGCCGGTTGCGCACCACCCATAGCAGACGATCCTGCGCGCGGGTGATAGCGACATAGGCCAAGCGTTTCCACAAGGGCATCCCGGCCTCCATCCGTCCGGCCTGCGCTGCCGCCCACAGATCCGGGGCAAAGACCTGCACCGTATCCCATTGCGACCCCTGCGCCTTGTGAATCGTCACCGCCGCCCCATGCAGAAACGCCGCCCCCATCTTGGCCGCCGATGGGATGAAGGGTTCATCCTCATCGGGCTTTTCGATCTTGATGATGCTGGCGGCAGAAACCTGCGGCTCCTCGGCGCCCACCACATGCAAGCGCGCGAACCCGTCGCGGTTGCCCGGCCCCAGATAGATCACCTGCGCACCTTTGATCAGGCCGCGCGCCTCCAGATCAATGCGCTTCTTGCGATGCTTCAAGGGCAATTCGATACCGTCACAGATCAACGGCTCACCGGGGATCAACTCAAACTCCGGCGCGCCATGGGCGGCACGGAAGGCCGTGATCAGGCGAATGCGCGTGGCATTGCGCCACACCAGCACAGGCGAGCGCGCCATCAGATCGCTGTCCACCCGCTGCGCCATTTCCACACGCGGGTCGCTGGCGGCGGCATCTTCGACCATCCGCTCAAACTGCTCAAAGGTCAGGTCCGGGTCGGCAAGTGCATGGGCCAGATCAAGGATCGGGTTGCCTTCGGCCTGACGGTGGATGCGGTTCAACTCCAGCCGCCGCGTGGGGCCAAGCTTGTCAAACACCATCTCGCCGGAGTTGCCGACCGGGGCCAATTGCGCCGGATCGCCAAACAGCACCAGCGTCGGAAAAATCTCGCGCAGGTCATCGAACTGGCGCTGGTCCAGCATCGAGGATTCGTCGACGAAGCCCACATCCAGCGGCTCCTCCCGCCGCTTCCAGCCTTTGATGAAGTCGCTGCCGCGGAGACCTGCCGCCGCCAAAGCACCGGGGATAGAGGCAACCGTGTCATAAAACGCCTTGGCCCGGTCCAGCGCCAAATCCCCCAAACCTTCGACCACCGGGCGCGGGCCATTACCCGCCAACCACTCGGCGATCATCTCATATTGTGGGTCATACAGGGGGGTATACAAAATGCGGTGAATGGTGGTGGCAGGCACGCCGCGCAACCGCAGCACCGATGCTGCCTTGTTGGTCGGCGCCAGAATCGCCAAAGTCCGCCGATCCTTGCGCTTTTTGCCCTCATAATCACCCGAAACCACGTCCACACCTGCCGCGACCATCGCCTTATACAGGCTGGCCAACAGCATGGTCTTGCCCGACCCGGCCTTGCCAACAATCGCCATCACGCTGGCCTTGCCTTCGGCCCCCGGCGTCAGGCTGGCGTCATCCAGATCAATCCCCATGCCGCGAAGCTGGTCGGCAAGCCGATCCCAAGCCTCTGCCTGATCATCCGAGAAGGTAAGTGCGGTGTTTTTCATCGCGCGACCATAGCCAAGCCGCGCCGCCAAGACCAGCGAGAGCGACAGGCTTTCCGCCCGAATTCATCCAAATCTTGCCAAACCTGCGCGGCAAGGCATCAACCGAAGGCTGTCAAAGCACCCACCCGGCTTCGGCAAAGCCTGCGCGGATTCCCTGCCATCACCAGCCGGGAAAAACGGGCCACGTCCAGCAAACCCTAATGCGCGCGGCGCCGCTTTTCGGCCAAGTCAAAAAGCCTGTCCTCCAGCCCCGAAGACACAGGGCCGGGCGCTGCACCGATTTCCAGTTCCGCCACTTTTTGCAAAACGGAAACCTGTTCCGCCAAGACAGGCAGGTTATTCGCATCCGCATAGGTCCGCAAATCGGCCAATACGTCAAAGATCCAGTCATGGCGCATTGCGCCCCCAATTCAACACGTTGAACAATAAAACCAACCGCAGATCGGCCTGTCATCAACTTATCCGTCAATCCGTCAATAAATAGTAACCAGCGGAAATAAACCATCAAACAAGCGAAAAGCCGCCGCTCTTTTCAAGGGCGGCGGCTTTGCGATAGCGATGCAAAAGAGATCAGCGGTTCTTGCTGGCTTCCAGCGTGTCCTCAAAGGTTCGCAGCCCGGTGCGCGGGGCCTGCACCAGCACCGACATATTGCCGGGCTTATGCTCATTGCGGCGCATTTTCATATGGGCCGCAGGGATTTCATCCCATGGGAACACTTCGGACATGCAAGGATCAAGGCGACGCTCCAACATCAGCTTGTTGGCCGAAGAGGCCTGCTTGAGATGGGCAAAATGGCTGCCCTGAATGCGCTTTTGGTGCATCCACAGATAGCGCACGTCAAAGGTGCAATTGAACCCGGTTGTGCCTGCGCAAATCACCACCATGCCGCCCTTTTTGCAAACGAGTGTGGACACAGGGAAGGTTGCCTCGCCGGGGTGTTCAAACACCATATCGACGTTGTTGCCCTTGCCGGTGATGTCCCAGATCGCCTTGCCAAATTTGCGCGCCTCGGTGAACCATTCCTTGTATTCGGGGGTATTCACCTTGGGCAATTGGCCCCAGCAATTGAATTCCTTGCGGTTGATCACGCCTTTCGCGCCAAGCCCCATGACAAAATCGCGCTTGTCCTCTTCCGAGATCACGCCAATCGCGTTCGCACCAGCCGTATTGATCAACTGGATCGCATAAGACCCAAGCCCGCCCGAGGCGCCCCAGACCAGCACATTCTGGCCGGGTTTCAGGTCATGCGGCTCATGGCCGAACAGCATCCGATAGGCGGTGGCCAGCGTCAAAGTGTAGCAGGCGCTTTCTTCCCATGTCAGATGCTGGGGGCGCGGCATCAACTGCTGGGCCTGCACATTGGTGAACTGCGCAAACGACCCATCCGGGGTTTCATAGCCCCAGATGCGCTGGCTGGTGGAAAACATCGGGTCGCCGCCGTTGCATTCTTCATCATCGCCATCGTCCTGATTACAGTGGATCACCACCTCATCCCCGACTTTCCAGCGCTTGACCTTATCGCCTACGGCCCAGACGATGCCCGAGGCATCGGAACCCGCGATGTGGAACGGTTGCTTGTGGCCATCAAACGGACTGATCGGCAACCCAAGCGAGGCCCAGACGCCGTTGTAATTCACCCCGGCGGCCATCACCAGAACCAGCACCTCGTTGCTGTCGATCTTGGGCGTATCCACCACCTCAACCAGCATCGCGGTATCCGGCTCACCATGACGCTCGCGGCGGATGGTCCAAGCATACATCTGCTTGGGCACAAAGCCGAGCGGAGGCATTTCGCCGATTTCGTAAAGGTCCTTCTCGGGTGCATCATAGGCAACGATATTGTGCTGCGTATCCAGTGCCATGCGGGCCTCCTGTCTCAGTGTTTCATGCCGCATCGCAGAATCGATGCCAGCTTGACAGCAGGAATACGCAGGCTTGCGCAATATTGCAATAGCTCAACTGGTGTTTTTTGTAATTTTATGTCTGCCGCGTTGCGGCATTGCCTGCGATGCCTTCCAAAGCCTGCTCCACCGAGGCGGCGTAATAGGCAAGCATAGCGGCCTCCGCTTCGGCCACCCGCAACTGCCCCCCCTGTTCCAGAACCACTCCGCGCTGCACCAAAGGCGGCAACCCATCCGCGATGGCTTCTGCCTCTTTTCCCAGCCGCAGGGCATAGCCATGGCTCCGCAACAGGGCCGCTTTCCGGGTAATCGCATCGACCAGTTCCGCGCGGGTCGTGGCGCCGGAACGCAGTGCGGCGGCAACCATTGGCACAGGCAGCACCGGCACCGAATGGGCAATCCGCGCCATCAGATCGGCGGCCAAAGCCTCTGCCCCCGGCTCGGGCGCGGTTGCCTGCCAATTGCGCAACGACACCGGCGCCCCGAATCCGGCAGAAGCGACCCCAAAGCCCTGAAACCGCCCGCACAGTTTTTGCCAGATCATGCGCCCTGCAAAGCGCGCCATCACCCACAGCCGCGCGCGAAACTTTCGCGTGCCGGTCGCCCGCGCCTCGGCCAGCACCCGATCTTCCAGCACGCGATCATAGGTCAACCCAACCGGCACAAAAACGACATCGCGCCCCGCCGGGTCAAACCCCTGCACGATATAGCTGAGCAGCCCCAGCTTGGCCGCGCCCACCCGGCCATCAAGGCTTAAGCCGCCTTCGGGGAACATCGCCTGCGTGGTGCCTTCCGCCGTTGCCATCTGCACATAGCGGGCCATCACCCGGCGATACAGCACGTTGCGGCTGCGGCGCCGGATGAAATAAGCCCCCATCGCCCGGATGATCCGGCTGAGTGGCCAGACCCGCGCCCATTCCCCCACCGCATAGGACAGGGCAGAGCGATCCGCGACCAGCCAAGTGACCAGCAGATAATCCATATTGCTGCGGTGGTTGATCACAAAGATCACCGTGGCCTCCGGGTCTATGCCCTTCAACTCAGCATCAATGCGGCCAATTTTGACGCGGTAAAGCTGCATGGTCAGCCAGCGCGTCAGACGGGTTGCCACACCGAAATACAGCAAGGTCGAAAAGCCGGGCACAATCTCGCGCGCATAGGATTTGGCTTCCTCAAACACTACGTTTTGCGGGCGATTGGTGTCGCGCGCGTGGTCTGCAATCGCCTGCATCACCTGCGGGTCATAGATCAGCCGCACAATCTTGTCCTGCCGCCGCATCAGCTTGAACGGGTCCACCGGGCGCTGCAACCGCGCGTTCAGCCGTGCCAGCCCACGCTCTGCCCGCCCCCGCAAAAACCAGCGCACCGAAGGAAACAGGAAATGCGACGCAAAGGTCACCGCCCCGAAAAGCAGGATCAGAACAAGCAGCCAAATCGGTAGGGTCACTGTGCCGGTCATGCAATCCAGCCTAACGCATTGTCGGGCCGGTGAAAGCCTTGGCCGTGCGTTTTCTGCACGCGGTGACGCGAATTCCACGCGGGGTCGATGCCGCAGGTGCAAATCAAACCCCGCTGCATCGCAGCGAATTGACATTGGCACAAAATTTCGCCTATCAATCCCTCAACGTAAGAAAATTGCGCGACCTGATTCAAGGAGGCCCGCCATGACCACCCAGAGCAAAGACAAACCTTGGCTGTTCCGCACCTATGCCGGCCATTCGACGGCAGCCGCGTCCAATGCGCTTTACCGCAGCAATCTGGCCAAGGGGCAAACCGGGTTGTCGGTGGCCTTCGACCTGCCCACCCAAACCGGCTATGACAGCGACCATGAACTGGCGCGGGGCGAGGTGGGCAAAGTGGGCGTGCCAGTGTGCCATTTGGGCGATATGCGCCGCCTGTTTGCCGATATTCCGCTGGATCAGATGAACACCTCGATGACCATCAACGCCACGGCGCCTTGGTTGCTGGCGCTGTATATCGCCGTGGCCGAGGAACAGGGTGCAGATATCGCGGCGCTGAATGGCACCGTGCAGAACGATATCATCAAGGAATACCTGTCGCGCGGCACCTATATCTGCCCGCCCGCGCCCAGCCTGCGCATGATCACCGATGTCGCGGCCTATACGCAAAAGCACCTGCCGAAATGGAACCCGATGAACGTCTGTTCCTATCACCTGCAAGAGGCGGGGGCGACACCGGAACAAGAGCTTGCCTTTGCACTTGCCACCGCCTGCGCGGTGCTGGACGATTTGAAAGGCAAGGTTCCGGCCAAGGATTTCCCGAATATGGTGGGGCGGATTTCGTTCTTTGTGAACGCAGGCATCCGTTTCGTGACCGAAATGTGCAAGATGCGCGCTTTTGTCGACCTTTGGGATGAGATTTGTCTGGAACGCTATGGCGTGCAAGACGCCAAATACCGCCGCTTCCGCTATGGCGTGCAGGTGAACTCGCTGGGCCTGACCGAGCAGCAACCGGAAAACAACGTCTATCGGATCTTGATCGAGGCGCTGGCCGTGACCCTGTCGAAAAAGGCCCGCGCCCGCGCCGTGCAATTGCCCGCCTGGAATGAGGCGCTTGGCTTGCCGCGCCCGTGGGATCAGCAATGGTCGCTGCGGATGCAACAGATTCTGGCCTATGAATCCGATCTGCTGGAATATGATGACCTGTTTGATGGCAACCCCGCCGTGGATCGCAAGGTCGACGCGCTGAAAAAAGGCGCGCGCGAAGAACTGGCGCAGATTGACGCGATGGGCGGCGCGGTGGCCGCGATTGACTATATGAAGGGCCGCCTGGTGGAGGCGAATGCCGAACGTATCGCGCGGATCGAAAGTGGCGAGACAACCGTGGTCGGCGTCAACCGCTGGGTGGAAACCACGCCCAGCCCGCTGACGGCGGGGGACGGTGCGATTATGGTCGCGGACCCGGAGGCCGAGGCCGATCAGATTGAACGCCTGACCGATTGGAAAACAGCCCGCAGCTCGGCGGCCATTGAGGCCGCGCTCGCCGCGCTGCGCAGTGCCGCGCAGAGTGGTGCCAATATCATGCCGCCCTCCATCGCCTGCGCAAAAGCGGGGGTGACAACCGGGGAATGGGGGGCCACCATCCGCGCCGCCTTTGGCGAATATCGCGCGCCGACCGGGGTATCGCGTAACCCGTCCAACCGCACCGAAGGGCTGGAGCCGATCCGCGAGGCGGTGCAAGCGGTTGCTGCGAAACTGGGACGGCCCTTGAAGTTTCTGGTGGGCAAGCCGGGGCTGGATGGCCATTCCAACGGGGCCGAGCAAATTGCCGCCCGCGCCCGCGATTGCGGGATGGATATCCATTATGAGGGCATCCGGCTGACACCGTCGGAAATCGTCTCGGCGGCGATTGACCAGAAGGCGCATGTGGTGGGCCTGTCGATCCTGTCCGGCTCTCATCTGCCGCTGATCACCGAAACGCTGGAGAAAATGCGCGCGGCGGGGCTGACAGATACGCCTTTGGTCGTGGGCGGGATCATCCCCGAAGAGGATGCCGCCAAGCTGCGCGCGCTTGGCGTGGCCGCAGTTTACACGCCCAAGGATTTTGAGCTGAACCGGATCATGATGGATATTGTGACGCTGGTGGACAGCCAAACGCTTGCGGCCCAGTAACGCAGAACGGGCACCGTTTGGCGCGGTGCCCGTTTCCTTTTTGCGGCAGATCGCGCCCCGCCTCAGGCGTGGATCGCGCCATCGCCACAGGCCAAAGCCGCCTCACGCACGGCCTCGCTATAGGTCGGATGCGCGTGGCAGGTCAGCGCCAGATCCTGCGCAGAGGCCCCGAATTCCATGGCGACACACACCTCATGAATCAGATCGCCAGCCATCGGCCCGATGATATGCGCGCCCAGGATACGGTCGGTTTCTTTGTCTGCCAGAATTTTCACAAAGCCTTCGGCCTGAAAGATCGCCTTGGCGCGGGCATTGCCCATGAAAGAAAACTTGCCAACCTTATAGGCGCGGCCCGCTTCTTTCAGTTGCTCTTCGGTCTTGCCGACAGAGGCCACTTCCGGCGTTGTATAGACCACACCGGGGATCACATCGTAATTCACATGGCCCGCCTTGCCGGCCAGAATTTCGGCCAGCGCCATGCCTTCATCTTCGGCCTTATGGGCCAGCATCGGGCCGACAATCGCATCCCCGATGGCATACAACCCCTTGATATTGGTCGCGAAGTGATGGGTTTTGACTTGGCCGCGCTTCTCCATCTCAACGCCCAAAGCCTCTAGCCCCAGACCGTCGACAAAGGGTTTGCGGCCCGTGGCGACCAGCACACAATCGGCATCCAGCACGGCCTCGCTGTCATCTTTGCGCAGCTTGTAGGTCACCTTGGCTTTGCCGTTCTTGGTGGCAACACCCTGCACGGCGGCACCCAGAATGAATTTCAGGCCCTGTTTGGTCAGGATTTTCTGGAAGGATTTGGCCACTTCGGCATCCATACCGGGGGTGATCGCGTCCAGATATTCCACCACCGTCACCTCGGCCCCGAGGCGGGCATAGACCGAGCCCATTTCAAGCCCGATCACGCCCGCGCCGATCACCACCAGCGATTTCGGCACTTTGTTCAGCACCAAGGCCCCGGTGGAGGTGACGACGGTTTTCTCATCAACGTCAACGCCCGGCAGGCTTGCGGCTTCGGAGCCGGTGGCGATGACGATATTCTTGGCGTCATGCACCTCGTCGCCGACCTTGACCTGACCCGGCGCGGGGATGGAGCCCCAGCCCTTCAGCCAGGTTACCTTGTTCTTTTTGAACAGGAATTCGATGCCCTTGGTGTTGCCGTCCACCACGTCCTGCTTATAGGCCTTCATCTGATCCCAATCGACCGAGGGGCTTTTGCCCTTCAGGCCCATCTTGGCGAAGTTGTGTTCCGCCTCGTGCAGGGAATGGGTGGCATGCAGCAGGGCCTTGGAGGGGATGCAGCCGACGTTCAGGCAGGTGCCGCCCAGCGTGTCGCGGCCTTCGACCACCGCGGTTTTCAGGCCGAGTTGCGCGCAGCGGATGGCGCAAACATAGCCGCCGGGGCCTCCGCCGATGATGATGACGTCAAAGCTTGCCATGGGTTCGGTTCCTTGTTTTGGACTCAGAGCCGGGGGCTGTCTGCCCCCGGACCCCCGAGGATATTTAAAAATAGATGATTTACAGCAGAGCTGCGAGGATCATCGAGATGGTTGCAAAGAAGCCTATGCCCCAGATCGCCGAGCGCCAAGGGCGCCAGCCGAAGGCATAGGCGGGGATATAGAGGATGCGGGCGGCCAGATAGGCCCAGGCGCAAGCGGCGGTGACGCCGGTGGACTGGTTGCCGAGGGTGACCACAACGGTTGCGATGGTAAAGAGGATCAGCCCTTCGAAATGGTTGTTCATCGCGCGTTGCAGGCGGGCGGTGCGGTCTGACAATTGGCGGCTGGGGGGGCGGTCACGCGCCGAGGAGGTGTAGCCGGTGCCGAGTTCCATATTCGCGGGAATGGCGAAGAGGAGGAATTGGATCGCTTGGAGCAGGGCCGCGAGGGCAAGGGCGGTGAGTTCTGGGGTCATGGCTTATTCCTCCTATACACTAGGACGCCGTGTTCGAGGATTGCAGCTTCAACCACCGAGTTTTCAAGGCTCCCTCCGCCGCGAAGCAGGTGAACTGGTGGAGCGACCAACATGTCCAACTCTGCGCGCCACGTTTCTGACTCATAGAACCAATCACTATAACCGTGCCCGTCCAGTAGGAGAACGGCAATATCTAAATCACTGTCTGCGGTTGCACGACCGGTGGCCCAGCTTCCGATGATGAAGACTTCACTTACCTTTGGGTTTGAAGCCGCCCAGTTTCGGACGGCTTCACTCCAAGTTGTCAGAGCAGTCACAGATCCATCAGCAACCGGCGTGGATCTTCCAGTGCTTCTTTCACGCGCACGAGGAAGGTCACGGCGCCTTTGCCGTCGACGATGCGGTGATCGTAGGACAGGGCCAGATACATCATCGGGCGGATGACGATTTCGCCGTTCACCACGACCGGGCGGTCCTGGATCTTGTGCATACCCAGAATGCCCGATTGCGGCGGGTTCAGGATGGGCGAGGACATCAGCGAGCCATACACACCACCGTTGGAAATGGTGAAAGTGCCGCCTTGCATTTCGGCCATGCTCAGCTTGCCATCACGGGCGCGCGCGCCTTTTTCGGCAATCGCCTTTTCGATTTCGGCAAAGGACATCGCATCGGCATCGCGGATCACCGGGACCACGAGGCCCGTGGGTGTGCCCGCCGCAACGCCCATGTGGACGAAGTTCTTGTAGACGATATCTGTGCCGTCAATCTCGGCGTTGACTTCCGGCACTTCTTTCAGTGCATGGCAGCAAGCCTTTGTAAAGAATGACATAAAGCCAAGGCGGACTTTGTGCTTTTTCTCAAACTCGTCTTTGTATTGATTGCGAAGGGCCATCACCTCGGACATGTCGACCTCATTATAGGTGGTCAGCATGGCGGCGGTGTTCTGGCTTTCTTTCAGGCGGCGCGCGATGGTCTGGCGCAGCTTGGTCATTTTCACCCGCTCTTCACGGCTGGCGTCCGAGGCCGGGACCGGGGCGCGCGGAATGGCAGCGGGGGCGGGTGCTGCGGCGGCGGCTGGGGCGGCGGCGGCTTTGGCCACATCTTCCTTCATCACGCGGCCATCACGGCCCGAACCTTGCACCTGATCACGGCTCAGACCTGCTTCTGCCATGGCTTTCTTGGCAGAGGGGGCATCTTCCACATCCTTGGCGCCGGAGGCAGGCGCTGCCGCCGGGGCAGCCGCAGGTGCCGCAGCAGGGGCGGCCGCATCCGCAGAGGCCCCTTCGGCCACCACGGCCAGCTTGGCATTGGCGGAAACCGTTGCCCCTTCGGCGGCGATGATTTCAGTCAGCACACCGGCCACCGGGCTTGGCACTTCGACGGAGACTTTGTCGGTTTCCAGCTCGCACAGCATTTCATCTTGCGCGACCATATCGCCCACTTTCTTGAACCAAGTGGATACAGTGGCCTCGGACACGGATTCGCCAAGAGTTGGCACATTCACGTCAGTCATTTTACCCTCTTTCACGCTGGCCTCGGCCTTTGCGCCTTTGTCATTGTTGGTCGGGGAGGCCCCGGCATTTTCGGATGCGGCACCGATCTGGGCCAAGAGCGCATCAACGCCCACGGTGGTCCCTTCGGTCGCGACGATTTCGGTCAGGGTGCCGGCAACCGGGCTTGGCACCTCAACCGTGACTTTATCGGTTTCCAGCTCACACAGCATTTCATCGACTGCGACCGTGTCACCCAGCTTTTTATACCAGGTGGCGACGGTGGCTTCGGTGACGCTTTCGCCCAGCGTGGGAACGCGGATTTCGGTTGCCATGCGCCTTAGCCCCCCGTCAGCGCATCTGCGATCAGCGCCTCTTGTTCCGACTTGTGGCGGCTGGCCAGACCGGTGGCCGGCGAGGCCGAGGCATGACGCCCGGCATAGCGCGCGCGTTTGGATTTGCCATTCACCTTGGTCAGGACCCATTCGATATTGGGTTCAACAAAGCTCCAATAGCCTTGGTTTTTCGGCTCTTCCTGACACCAGATCACCTCGGCATCCTTGAACCGCTCCAATTCCTTGACCAAGCTGTTGGCCGGGAAGGGGTAGAACTGCTCCAGCCGCAGCAGATAAACATCATCCAAGCCCTGCGCATCACGGGCGGCCAGCAGGTCATAATAAACCTTGCCCGAGCACATGACGACGCGCTTGATTTTGGCATCGGCTTTCAGCTTCAGATCCGAATGGCCCTTTTGCGCATCATCCCACAACACGCGGTGGAAGGAAGAGCCTGACAGGAAATCCTCGGCATCTGACACGCACATCGGGTGACGCAGCAAGGATTTCGGCGTCATCAGGATCAGCGGTTTGCGGAAATCGCGATGCAACTGGCGGCGCAAGATGTGGAAATAGTTGGCGGGGGTAGAGCAATTCGCCACAATCCAGTTTTCATTCGCCGACATCTGCAAGAAGCGTTCTGGCCGTGCGGAGGAATGTTCCGGCCCCTGCCCTTCATAGCCATGCGGCAACAGGCAAACGAGGCCCGACATCCGCAACCATTTGCTTTCGCCCGAGTTGATGAACTGATCAAACATGATCTGCGCGCCATTGGCGAAATCACCGAACTGCGCTTCCCACATGGTCAGGGCATTTGGTTCCGACAGCGAATAGCCATATTCGAAGCCAAGCACCGCATATTCCGACAGCATGGAATCGATCACCTCATAGCGGGCCTGACCTGCCTTGATGTGATTGAGCGGGTAGTAACGCTCTTCGGTGGATTGGTTGATAAAGGCCGAATGACGCTGGCTGAACGTGCCACGGGTGCAATCCTGCCCGGACAGACGCACCGGGAAACCTTCGGTCACGAGGCTGCCAAAGGCAAGCGCTTCGGCGGTTGCCCAGTCAAAGCCGACGCCATCTTCGAACATCTTTTTCTTGGCGTCCAACTGACGGCCAACGGTTTTGTGCAGGTCAAATCCATCCGGCACCTTGGTCAGTGCCGCGCCGATTTCGGCCATCGCCTCTTTGGTGATCGCGGTTTTACCGGGCTCATACTTGTCGCCCTCGCGCGACATGTTCTTCCAGCGGCCATCCAGCCAATCGGCCTTGTTGGGCTTGTAATCCTTGCCCGCTTCGAACTCATCGTTCAGATGGGCTTGGAAAGCAGCCTTCATATCCTCGATCTCACCCTCGGGGATCAGGCCATCCTTGACCAGACGCTCTGTATAAAGCGACAAGGTGGTCTTGTGCTTTTTGATCTGGGTATACATCGCCGGGTTGGTGAACATCGGCTCATCGCCTTCGTTGTGACCAAAGCGGCGGTAGCAGAAAATATCCAGCACCACATCCTTGTGGAACTTCTGGCGGAACTCGGTCGCCACCTTTGCGGCATGCACCACAGCTTCCGGGTCATCGCCGTTGACGTGGAAAATCGGGGCTTCCACCATCAGCGCGATATCGGTCGGATAAGGGCTGGAGCGGCTGAAATGGGGCGCGGTGGTAAAGCCGATCTGGTTGTTCACCACAATATGAATGGTGCCGCCCGTGCGGTGCCCGCGCAGGCCCGACAAGCCAAAACATTCCGCCACAACACCCTGCCCCGCAAAAGCCGCATCGCCATGCAGCAGGATCGGCAGAACCTGATACCGCTCGCTATCGTTGATCTGGTCTTGCTTGGCGCGAACCTTTCCCAGAACAACCGGATTCACCGCTTCAAGGTGGCTGGGGTTCGCGGTCAGCGACAGGTGGACGGTGTTGCCATCAAACTCACGATCCGAGGAGGCGCCGAGGTGGTATTTCACATCGCCAGAGCCATCCACATCTTCGGGTTTGAAGCTGCCGCCCTGAAACTCGTTGAAAATCGCGCGATAAGGCTTTTGCATCACATTGGCCAGCACGCTTAGGCGGCCCCGGTGCGGCATACCGATCACGATTTCCTTGACGCCCAAGGCACCGCCGCGCTTGATGATCTGCTCCATCGCAGGGATCAGGCTTTCGCCGCCATCAAGACCGAAACGCTTGGTCCCCATGTATTTCACATGCAGGAATTTCTCGAAGCCTTCTGCCTCGACCAGCTTGTTCAGGATCGCTTTGCGGCCCATTTTGGTGAAGGCGATTTCCTTGCCATAACCTTCAATCCGCTCTTTCAGCCAGCTTGCCTGCTCCGGGTCGGAAATATGCATGTATTGCAGCGCGAAGGTGCCGCAATAGGTGCGCTTCACGATGTCGATGATCTGCCGCATGGAGGCGACTTGCAGACCCAGAACATTGTCGATGAAGATCGGGCGATCCATATCGGTTTCGGTGAAACCATAGGATTTCGGGTCCAGCTCCGGGTGGTTGGAGCGGTCTTGCATCCCCAGCGGGTCCAGATCAGCGGCCAGATGGCCCCGGATACGATAAGCGCGAATGATCATCAGCGCGCGAATGGAATCCAGCACAGCACGTTGCACCTGCGCATCCGACAAGGACACACCCGCGGCGGCGGCCTTTTCCACGATTTTCTGCCCTGCGGCCTTGCCCTCTTTCGACGGCATCACCGGCCATTCACCCGTCAGCGCGCCAGTCAGATCGTCGCTTGGCACCGGCGGCCAATCCTTGCGCGCCCATGAGGGCCCATCGGCTGCGGCTTGCGCCACGCGGTCCGCCTCTCCCAGCGCGTCGAAAAACGCGGCCCAGCTTGCATCAACGGATGCAGGGTCTTGCGCATGTCTCGCCGCCATCTGGTCGATGTAATCGGCATTCGCCCCATCCAGATAGGATTCGGCGCGGAATTGGGCTGTGGGGGATTGCTCGGTCATTTTTGGACCTCTTTGGGGTTGGGGCCGGGTGTAGGGCGGACAAGAACCACCACTACGAAAAGAGTGTGAAGGCGGGGTTTCCCCCGCCCCGCACATTACGCCTTGATGGCGGCCATCACAGCCTCGCCCAGATGAGCCGGGCTTTCGGCAACCACGATCCCGGCGGCTTTCATCGCCTCGATCTTGCTTTCGGCATCGCCTTTGCCACCGGCGACAATCGCGCCTGCGTGGCCCATGCGGCGGCCCGGAGGGGCGGTGCGGCCTGCGATAAAGCCAGCGGTCGGCTTCCAGCGGCCTTTCTTGCGCTCATCCGCGAGGAACTGCGCGGCTTCTTCCTCGGCAGAGCCACCGATTTCACCGATCATGATGATCGCGGTGGTTTCCGGGTCGGCCAGGAACATTTCCAGCACGTCGATATGCTCGGTCCCTTTGATCGGGTCGCCGCCGATGCCAACAGCCGAAGACTGACCAAGGCCCAGATCGGTGGTTTGCTTCACCGCCTCATAGGTCAGCGTGCCCGAGCGCGACACAACACCAACCGAACCGCGGCGGTGAATATGGCCCGGCATGATGCCGATCTTGCACGCGTCCGGGGTGATGACGCCGGGGCAGTTCGGCCCGATCAGCCGGGATTTGGAGCCTTCCAGCGCGCGCTTCACCTTCATCATGTCCAGCACCGGGATGCCTTCGGTGATGCAGACGATCAGTTCCATTTCGGCGTCGATCGCCTCCAGAATGGAATCTGCGGCAAAGGGCGGCGGCACATAGATCACGGATGCGTTGGCCTGCGTGCGGTCCTTTGCCTCATGCACAGAGTTGAACACCGGCAGGTTCAAATGGGTGGAACCGCCCTTGCCGGGGGTCACGCCACCGACCATCTTGGTGCCATAGGCGATGGCCTGTTCCGAGTGAAAAGTGCCTTGGCTTCCCGTGAAGCCTTGGCAGATCACACGGGTATTTTCATTGACGAGTACGGCCATTCGGGCCTCCTTATGTAGTCATCTTGGCACCGAATGGTGCCGGTTATCAGTAACCGGGGCGGGCATAGCCGGGGCAGGTGATGGTGATGTCGCCGCCACCAATCTTGCCCGATTGTGCCCAACGGGATTGTTCATCACACACAGCCGCTTCATTGCCATCGCTGCCAGTCGTGCCAGAGGTCACGCCGCCGCCGCAGGCTGCCAGCATCAACAAAACCACTGACCCCATCAAAACCTTTTGCATTTCATACCCTTTCACCACTGTTGACGTTTTCCGCAGCCTGTCAGGCCGAATGCGGTTTGTGTGCCGGGGGCCAATCGGCCCCCGCTGCGCTTTGTGGCCCTACAGGCCAAAGGTAAAACGGGCGTCACTGCTGCTGTCAGATTGGCACACAGGGTCCTGCCCAGAGGAGGTAAGCGAGGCAATGCCCAGCTCTGGCATCACATAGGCTGCGCAACCGCCTTCGCCTTCGGTCGGGGTGATCGGCCAACCGGCAAGGGCGAGTGTGGCCACCAACGAGGATTCAGTGCTTGCGGTGCCCAGCACTTCACTGGTCACAGAACAAATGCGCCCGCCGTCATACAGCGTAACAGCAACTACGCCATTGCTGCCCGCCAGTTCGGTGACGCCCATTTCACTGTCATCCGTGCGGGTCCAGCCCGCTTGGGTGAACAGTGCCGCCGTCGCCTCAACATCGCCTTTGCCCAGAATGCAGGCCGCATAAGCGCCCAGCACAACTGTGTTTCCTTCGGCGGTCAGCTGCCGAAGCTGAAGCCCCATCATTTGCTCATCCTGCGCAACGGCAGGGCTGACCATCAGGGCTGACAAAAGCAATGTGCGGAGCATGGTGATCAGCCCTTCACCGCTTTCACGATCTTCTGTGCGCCATCTTTCAGGTTTTCCGCCGCGATCACGGCCAGCCCGGAATTGTTGATGATGGCCTTGCCTTCTTCAACATTGGTCCCTTCCAGACGCACCACCAGCGGCACCTTCAGGCCCACTTCCTTAACCGCAGAAATCACACCTTCCGCGATCACATCGCAGCGCATGATGCCGCCGAAGATATTGACCAGAATACCTTTGACGTTCGGGTCCGAGGTGATGATCTTGAACGCTTCGGTCACTTTTTCCTTGGTCGCGCCGCCGCCGACATCAAGGAAGTTCGCAGGCTCTGCGCCATACAGCTTGATGATATCCATCGTTGCCATCGCAAGGCCCGCACCGTTGACCATGCAGCCAATCTCACCGTCCAGGGCGATATAGTTCAGGTCGAATTTCGAGGCCGCCAGTTCTTTCGGGTCTTCTTCGGTTTCGTCCCGCAGTGCCAGAATGTCGGAATGGCGATACATCGCGTTGCCGTCGAAGGAAACCTTGGCGTCCAGCACCTTGATGTTGCCTTCCGGGGTCACGATCAGCGGGTTGATCTCCAGCATTTCCATGTCTTTTTCGACAAAGGCTTTGTAGAGGATCTTGATCAGCCCCACGCATTGCTTGACCTGACCACCGGTCAGACCCAAGGCAAAGGCCACGCGGCGGCCGTGGAAATCAGACAGGCCCGAGGCCGGATCAACGGTGAAGCTGACAATCTTCTCCGGGGTTTTCGCGGCGACTTCTTCGATATCCATGCCGCCTTCGGTCGAGGCCACAAAGGAAATCCGGCTGGAGGCACGATCCACCAGCAGCGCGAGGTAAAGTTCGCGCGCGATGTCGGAACCGTCTTCGATATAGATGCGGTTGACCTGCTTGCCCGCAGGGCCGGTCTGGTGCGTCACCAGCGTGCGGCCCAGCATCTGCTTGGCCATCTCTGCGGCTTCGCCCACGGATTTTGCCAGACGGACGCCGCCTTTTTCACCGGCTTCGGCTTCTTTGAAGCTGCCTTTGCCACGCCCGCCGGCATGGATCTGCGCTTTCACAACCCAAAGCGGGCCATCAAGCTCACCTGCCGCCGTCTTCGCCTCTTCCGCGCGCAAAACCACAAGGCCGTCAGAGACCGGCGCGCCATAGCTGCGCAAAAGGGCCTTGGCTTGGTATTCGTGAATATTCATCGGCTGTCCCATCGGTAAGGAATTTGCCCCGTGATGCCATAAAAATAAGCCGTTTCAAAAGGGATTTATTGGAAATGCGGCTTTTCGCAGAAAATTCCGACATTTGTGATCACAGCTTTGAAAAGTGTGATCACAAACCCTGCGACTTTAACGGACTGTTATGATTCGCGGGGCGCGGAAACAGGAAAAACACGGGCGGGACGCAGCGGTCGGGCGCCCATCTGCCGAAAATCAGCCCCCTGAAATGCAAAAGGGGCACCCCAAAGGATGCCCCGATCTGTCTGTCCCGAATGGCTTAGGCCAGCGACGGGTCGATGCCTTTGCAGGCGGCCACAAGGCCCTTCACCGCGTCGACGGATTTGTCGAACATGGCTTGCTCGGCCGCGTTCATCTTGATTTCGACGATGCGTTCAATCCCGCCAGCGCCGATGATGGTCGGCACGCCGACATACATATCCTTCACGCCCAACTCGCCATCGCAATAGGCAGCGCAGGGCAGCAGACGCTTCTGGTCTTTCAGATAGGCCTCAGCCATCTCGATCGCGCTGGTTGCAGGTGCATAGAAGGCGGACCCGGTTTTCAGCAGACCAACGATTTCGGCACCGCCATCACGGGTGCGCTGGATGATCGCATCCAGCTTGTCCTGCGTGGTCCAGCCCATTTCAACCAGATCCGGCAGCGGCACGCCGCCAACGGTGGAATAGCGTGCCAAAGGCACCATCGTATCGCCATGGCCACCCAGCACAAACGCGGTCACATCGCGCATGGAGACGTTGAATTCCAGCGACAGGAAGTGACGGAAGCGCGCGGAATCCAGCACGCCGGCCATGCCGACAACCTTGTTATGCGGCAGGCCCGAAAATTCGCGCAGGGCCCAGACCATCGCGTCCAGCGGGTTGGTGATGCAGATCACAAAGGCATTCGGGGCGTGCTGCTTGATGCCTTCGCCAACCGATTTCATGACCTTGAGGTTGATGCCCAGCAGGTCATCGCGGCTCATGCCCGGCTTGCGCGGCACGCCTGCGGTCACGATGCAGACATCGGCGCCGGCGATATCCTCATAGGAATTTGCGCCTTTCATGGCGGCGTCAAAGCCCTCGGACGGGCCAGATTGCGCGATATCCAGCGCTTTGCCTTGCGGGGTGCCTTCAGCAATATCGAACAGGACGACATCGCCCAATTCCTTGATCGCGGCGAGATGGGCGAGCGTGCCGCCAATCTGCCCCGCGCCGATAAGTGCAATCTTGGGTCTGGCCATGATATCAATCTCCGGGTCGGGTTGTTTTGATGGGGGGATGCCTAGCCCCTTGTTTCGCATTAAGCAAGGGCGCTGCAACGCGGCATGACGTCGGGGCCTGTTGTCAGCGCGATGTTTGCGCTAAAGCGAATTCAAAAGCGGATGGAGCGGGCAATGGAAGGCACGGCATTCTGGTGCGCGGCGGTGATCGCGTCGATATCGGTCGGCCTGTCCAAGGGCGGTTTGCCCGTGGTGGCGATGATGTCGGTGCCGATTCTGTCCCTGGTGATGCCACCTTTGCAGGCCGCAGGGTTGATGCTACCGATCTATATCGTCTCCGACTGGTTCGGCGTCTGGGCCTATCGCCGCGACTATGATCTGCGCGTGCTCAAGATCATGTTTCCCGCAACGGCCATCGGCATCGGGATTGGCTGGGCCACGGCAAACCTGATCTCGGAACATATGGTGGGGGGTGTCATCGGGGCCTTGGGCAGCATCTTTGCCATCAGCCGCCTTTTGGGCCGGGGGGCCAGCGCCGCGGCCAAAGAGGCACGGGTCGGCCCCGGTGTGTTCTGGGGGATCGCGGCAGGCTTTACCAGTTTTGTCAGCCATGCGGGCGGGCCGCCCTATCAAATCTACACTTTGCCGCTGCGCATGCCCAAGGCGGTTTTCGCCGGAACCTCCACCATCCTGTTCACATGGGTCAACGCGGTGAAGCTTCCGGCCTATTGGTCCATTGGCATCATGTCCTTTGACAGCCTGCCGGTCGCGATCTGGCTTATCCTGCCTGCAACCCTTGCTGTCTTTGCCGGGGTGCGGCTGGTGCGTATTCTGCCGGAAAAGCAGTTTTACCTTCTGGTGCTTTGGGCCTTGCTGCTGCTGTCACTGCGCATGCTTTGGGTGGCCGTCACCGGCTGAGGCGTCAGGCCGGGTCGCCTTTGGCGGGCAGTTCTTCGGCCATCGCCTCAAACCCCTGACCCGAGGCGACAAGGCAGGTTTGCCCTTGCGGCGTTGTCACCGTGATCGTCCAGCTTTGCGAGGCGTCCGAGGCAAAAACCTCCATCACCATGTTATTGGCCGCCAGCCCCATAGAGCGGCGGGTTTCGCCATAGCGGTCGGCCAGTTGCGCAACAACGGCTGCGCGCGGCCCACATTGCGGGGCTTGCGTTTGGGCATGGGCCTGCGTGATCAGGATCAAGGCGCCAAACCCGAGTGACAGGGCGAAAACTGCGTTTTTCATCTGTAAACCTTTCCGTTTGGACCAGCCCGCGTGCTTGCGCCTTGGGCCGGGAACATCACATCCGACTGATCCAAAGCCTGCGCCTGAAATGCGCAAAAAAGGTTAATCGCGCGGCCTGCGGCCCGGCATCAATGCTGCGCTGCGGCAAATTTGGGGTTGAAGAATGTGCCAAAATCGTGACCCATAGCGCAACAAAGTTGCTTGAGAGAGAATCATGTCCACCACCCGCCCCTATCGCTCCGTCCTCTACATCCCCGGCTCCAAAGAGCGTGCGTTGGAAAAGGCGCAGAGCCTCGCCACCGATGCGATCATCTTTGATCTGGAAGATGCCGTCGCCCCCGATGAAAAAACCGCCGCGCGCGCGCTGCTGGTCGAAACGCTGGCACAGGCTGATTACGGCAACCGGGCGCGGATTGTGCGGGTGAATGGCTTGGATACCGAATGGGGCGCGGATGATATTGCTGCCTTTGTCGGGGCCAGGATTGACGCGCTGCTGATCCCCAAGGTGTCCACCCCCGAGGATCTGGATGCCGTGGCCGAGATGATCCCCGATACCCCGCTCTGGGCGATGATGGAAACCGCGCTGGGAATGCTGAACGCCACAGCGATTGCCGCCCACCCAAGGCTGGCGGGCATGGTGATGGGCACCAATGATCTGGCCAAGGAACTGAACAGCCGCTTCCGGCCTGACCGTTTGCCGATGCAGTCCGGGCTTGGCCTGTGCCTGCTGGCGGCCAAGGCGCATGATCTGGTCATCATCGACGGGGTCTATAACGCCTTCAAAGATGAGGACGGCCTGCGCGCCGAATGTGAACAAGGCCGCGATATGGGCTTTGACGGCAAAACCCTGATCCACCCGGCACAGTTGGAGATTGCCAACACCGCCTTCGCCCCGTCCGAGGCTGAAATCACCCTCGCCCAGCGCCAGATTGATGCGTTCAACGCGGCAAAAGCCGAAGGGCAAGGCGTGGCGGTTGTGGATGGCAAGATCGTTGAGAACTTGCATATTGTCACCGCAGAGGCGACCTTGGCCAAAGCAAAGGCCATCGCGGCGATGGCCTGAACCGAAAGGCGCGTCATGTTTCTTATCCTCCTTGGCCTTCTGTTGTGGTCCGGCCTTCACTTCTGGAAACGCATCGCGCCCGTCAACCGCGCGCGGTTCGGTGACAAGGGCAAGGCGATTGTGGCGCTAGGCTCTGTGTTGGCGATTGTGCTGATGGTGATCGGCTATCGCGGGGCAGAGGGGGCGTTTTTCTGGGGCCGCAGCCCGGCGATGACAGGCATCAACAACCTGTTGATGCTGTTTGCGTTTTATCTGTTTGCCGCGTCCGGCGCGAAAACCCGCATCACCAAATGGGTGCGCAACCCGCAACTGACCGCCGTGAAGGTCTGGGCCATTGCGCATCTGCTGGTGAATGGCGATACACCGTCCTTCCTGCTGTTTGGCGGGCTGTTTACTTGGGCCTTGGCCGAGGTGATCGTGCTGAACCGCGTGGCCCCGCCCGGCCCCTACCATGCCGTGCCGGTGAAAAAGGAAATCACCGCTGTCGTGGCCACAGTCATCGTCTTTTCGCTAACCGCCGCCGTGCATATCTGGCTCGGCTATAATCCGTTTGGGTGAACCATGAAGCTCTACCGCCTGCTGACCGAAGAAGACACATCGGCCTTTTGCCACAAAGTCACCGATGCGCTGAACAAAGGGTGGGAGCTGCATGGCTCGCCCACCTATGCCTGGGATGCCGCCAAAGGCGTGATGCGCTGCGGGCAAGCCGTGGTGAAAGAGGCCCCCGGCACCTACACGCCCGAAACCAAACTGGGCCAACACTGACCCACAGGTGGCGGTGGGCAGATTGCCCACCCTACCCTGCCCCCTCGTAGGGTGGGCAATCTGCCCACCCCCCTTTTACCGCCCCAAGGACCATCCCCATGAAAACCAATCCCGGCCGCTTTTTCGAAGATTACACCTTGGGCGAAACGATCCAACACGCCGTTCCCCGCACCGTGGCCGAAGGCGAGCGCGCGCTGTATCATGCGCTTTACCCTGCCCGCCATGCGCTTTATTCCTCTGATGATTTCGCTGCGCGCTGCGGGCTCGAAGGCTCGCCCTTGGACGACCTGATCGCCTTTCACACCGTCTTTGGCAAAACCGTCCCTGACATATCGCTGAATGCCGTTGCAAACCTCGGCTATGCCGATGGTCGCTGGCTTGCCCCGGTTTACCCCGGTGACACGCTACGCTCGGAAAGCACGGTGATCGGCCTCAAGCAGAACTCCAACGGCAAATCCGGGGTCGTCTATGTGCGCACGACAGGCCTGAACCAACGCGATGAACCGGTGCTGGACTATGTGCGATGGGTCATGGTGCGCAAGCACCGCGACACGCCCGCCCCCGAAACCGTGATCCCCGACCTGCCGCAAAGCGTGGCCGCAGACCGCCTTGTCATCCCCGAGGGCCTCGATTTCACCGATTACGATTTCACCCTCGCGGGGGAGCCGCACCGCTGGGGCGATTATGCCATTGGCGAGCAAATCGACCATGTCGACGGTGTGACCATCGAAGAGGCCGAACACATGCTTGCCACCCGTCTGTGGCAAAACACGGCCAAGGTGCATTTTGATGCCACCAACCGCGATGATGGCCGCCGCCTGATCTATGGCGGCCATGTCATCAGCCTCGCCCGCGCGCTGTCTTTCAACGGCTTGGCCAATGCGCAGATGATCGTCGCCCTGAACGCAGGCGCCCATGCCAACCCCTGCTTCAGCGGCGATACCCTGCGGGCTTGGTCCGAGGTGCTGGACAAGGCCGAAACAGACGCGCCGGGCGTCGGCGCGATCCGCTTGCGGCTGGTTGCGGTGAAACACGGGGCACCCGCCTTTGCGCTGCGTGGCGAGGACGGAAAGTATCACCCCGATGTGCTGCTCGACCTCGATTACTGGGCGCTGATGCCGACCTGATATGCGCACATTGCTTGGCCTTCTGGCGGCAGTCTGGCTTGCCGCGCCGCTCAGTGCCGCTGACATCGCGGCAGAAGATCTGGAACTGTTCTTCGAACTCATCGCCGTGGGCCCCCTGACGGCGGTAGAGGCCACCTTGTCCGACACGCCCACCATCGCCACAGCCCGCGATCCCGATGGGTTCGCGCCAATCCATATGCTGGATTACGCGGATTTCGACGCCAAGCTGGCCCTGCTTCTGGCCCATGGCGCGGATATCAACACCCAGAACGCGGACGGCATCGCGCTGATCCATATTCTGATCGACCCTGACTTCCTGCCCGCAGTGCTGGCGGCCGGGGCCAATATCAACCTGCCAGACACACAAGGCCGCACGCCCTTGATGCTGTTCGCCCAAGAGCCGGAGGGCGCGGATATGGTGCGCGCCTTGCTGGCCGCAGGGGCGGATGCGGGATTGCGCGATGCGCAGGGCCATAGCGTGATGTATTACGCCAGCGAAAGCGGGCAGGACCAAGATCTGCTCGATGATTTGCAATCCGCAGGCGCCCCTCCCGGTTGATCGCCACCTGATCCAAAATCTCCCTTGCGCGGCTACCTTCATTCGCGGCACAGTGGGTTATGCGTATTTTGCACAGGTTCGCCCGATGAAACCGTTGCGTTTTTCCCTTTTTGCCTTCCTCCTTTTCGCCCAGCCTTTGCATGCCGATGGCGCGCAGGATTTCGTGACCGCCAACATCATTTCCACGCTTTATCACGAATTTGGCCACGCCCTGATCGACCTGACCGATGCGCCCGTTCTGGGGCAGGAGGAGGATGCCGCCGATATCCTGTCGATCCTGCTGCTCGACGCGTTCTGGGAGGAAGACAGCGCGCAATCCATCACGGCGCTGACCGCGCTGTCCTTTGAACTTGCCGCGCAAGAATCCGAAGACCCCGCCTACTGGGATGTGCATGGCCTTGATATGCAACGCTATTACAATCAGGTCTGCCTGTTCTACGGGGCCGACCCCGACACCCGCGCCACACTGGCCGAGGATTTTGAACTGCCCGAGGCCCGCGCCGAAACCTGCGTGGAGGAGTTTGATCTGGCCGCCGCATCCTGGGCCACTGTGCTGGAACCGCTGGAAACCCGCAAACCTGCGCAATCCATCGCTTTTTCGGGCGAAACCGACAGTGAAATCAGCGCGCTTCTGGCCGATGAGGTGGCCGCGCTGAATGAAACCTACAAACTTCCGCGCCCGCTTGCAGTCACGCTGGAAAGCTGCGGCGAGGAGAATGCTTTTTACATCTCAGAGACGGCGACCATCACAATTTGCACCGAATTTGTCGAATTTCTGGAACGGCAGGCGGTCGCCAATGATTTGTGATCACAAACCCCACGCGCCCGCAGGGCAGAAAGATCAAGAGGCGATGACATGAACGCAAACCGCCACGCTATCCCCTTGATTTTGGCCCTGTGCTTGCCCATCGGCGCGGCCCGGGCCGAAACGCTGGTCGTTTCTGGCGGTGTCAAACTGCTCAGCGACAGTATCTCCAACGGTCATACGCTTTCGAACGGCAAAGCCTCGGCGCAGGCCTATGTTGAGGCGGAAATCGCTGGTTTCTTTGCCGAAATCTACTTTGCCACGGTCCGCAACGGCACCGATGACACCGAGATTGACTACACGCTCGGCTATCGCAACGCGCTGGACTCGGGGCTGCATTACCAACTGTCCTATTCGCGCTATACGCTGAACAATTCGGGCAATTGCTGCGGGCAGATCAGCTTTGAACTGGGACAACAGTTCAATGATCAGATCGACCTGACAGGCACCATCGCCTATGATCCCAGCGCCAAGATCGTAGATACGAACGTAGAGCTGACCTATACGCTCAGCGACCAATGGTCGCTGGCGGCCAAGCTGGGCCGGGAACAACAGTCGCACAGCTATGCAAGCCTCGGCGTCACTTACTGGGCCAGTGAAAACACATCGCTGACGCTGCGATTGCACGATTCCAGTGATGAAAAGCCCCGGATCGCGGGTCTGCTGGAATATGACTTCACCCTGTTGAGCCGGTAAGCCGGCCGGAACCGCCTGCCCACGCGGGGCAAATATGTGATCACAGGCTTCAAAATTGTGATCACATGCACTGTTTTTCTGCATAGGCAGCCGCGAAAACGGCTGTTTTTTCTGTTCGGGACAGGTGACTCAAGCCAAAAATGCGCTATTCATAGTTCAAAGCAGCAAGCCTGTGGCGGGCAGATCCCGCAAGGCGCAGCCACGAGGGATGAACCATGGCAGAAGCAAAGCGGGTTGAACGCCCCCTTTCCCCCCACTTGCAGATTTACCGCCCCCAGCTCACGTCGATCACGTCGATCCTGACGCGGATCACGGGCAACGGCCTGATCGTCGGGACCATTCTGGCGGTCTGGTGGCTTCTGGCCGCCGCAACCTCGCCCGAATATTTCGCAACGGCGGATGCGGTTGTGACCTCTTGGTTCGGCGATCTGGTGTTCACTGCGTCCCTGTGGGCGATCTGGTATCACTACCTTGCAGGGCTGCGTCACCTTTACTTTGACGCGGGCAAGGGCCTTGATATTCCCACCGCGGAAAAGCTGGGCTGGGCCTGCATCGGCGGTTCGGTCATCCTGACCATCATCACCATCATTCTTGTGCAATAAGGGGGCAGCGATCATGCGTTACCTGACAGACCGCAAGCGCGCCATGGGCAAAGGCTCCGCCCACTCTGGCACCGAACATCACTGGTATATGACGGTCTCTGCCGTCGCCTTGGCCTTTATGGTGCCGACATGGCTTTACATCTTCGGCTCGGCCCTTGGTGGCACGCAGGCAGAGGTTGTCGCCACCTTCGCGCGCCCCTTCCCGGCTATCCTGACCGGCCTTGTGCTGTTTGTCGGCATGCAGCATTTCGCCAAAGGTGCCACCATGATGATCGAGGATTACGCCCGCGGCTCTGCCCGCAAGGCACTGGTGATCCTCGCCATTTCCATCTCCTACGCGATCACCGCGACCGGGCTGTTCGCCCTCATCCGTATCGCGCTTTAAGGCAGCAGAATGTCTGAGTTCACCGATTACATGCAGGTCTTGACCGATGCAGCCAGCCTCGCGGCGCTGCGCGGTCAGCTCGTGCAATCTGTTGGCGCAGCCACCGTCCCGCTGCTGGACCTGCCCTATGACGTGATCGACAGTGAAAGCGCTGCCGAGGCCGCTTGGGCCGCATTGCCAAAACCGCGCTGGGTGATGCTTGGCACTGACGCGGGTGTGACGGATCTGGCCAACATCGGCCCGGCCTTTCACCTGCTGGTCGAAGAAGACTTCATCTCGTGGAGCGTGGTCTTGATCTGCGGCACAAACCGCTGGAACTACGCCTTCCTGCGCCAACCCGATATGTATCGTGAGGCGACAGCCCAATACGGCGACACCCTGCTGTGGGATGGCGCCCTGCATAAAACCGAATTGGCCCAGATGGCTGCCTGCCTTGGCACCACCGCGACCGCACTGGAACCAACATTCATCGCCGATGGCGGGCAGGCGTTTTCTGCCCTGATCGGCGCTCATTACGAACAAATGGAGGATCTGTCCTATCCCGACTTGGCCCATGGCACAGTCGAGTTTCCCTTCACCGAGTGAAGGCACATTGGGGCAAACCCTCGCGAAGGAGCGATTGAGGATATCATGGCTGCATACGAATACGAGACGCATGAATATGACGTTGTTGTCGTGGGGGCTGGCGGTGCTGGTTTGCGCGCCACGCTTGGCATGGCCGAACAGGGCCTGCGCACCGCTTGCGTGACCAAGGTTTTCCCGACCCGTTCGCACACTGTCGCGGCCCAAGGCGGCATCGCGGCCTCGCTGTCGAACATGGGGCCCGACAACTGGCAGTGGCATATGTATGACACCGTCAAAGGGTCGGACTGGCTGGGTGACACTGACGCGATGGAATACCTTGCGCGCGAAGCACCCAAAGCCGTGTATGAGTTGGAACATTACGGCGTGCCGTTTTCGCGCACCGAAGAGGGCAAGATTTACCAGCGCCCCTTTGGCGGCCATACCACCGAATTCGGTGAAGGCCCGCCCGTGCAACGCACCTGTGCCGCCGCTGACCGCACCGGCCACGCCATTCTGCACACGCTCTACGGTCAAAGCCTTAAGAACAATGCGGAATTCTTCATCGAATATTTCGCGCTGGACCTGATCATCACCGATGGCCGCTGCACCGGAATCGTTGCGTGGAAGCTGGATGATGGCACGATCCATGTGTTCAACGCCAAGATGGTCGTGCTGGCCACGGGCGGCTATGGCCGCGCCTATTTCAGCGCCACTTCGGCCCATACCTGCACCGGCGATGGTAACGGCATGGTCGCGCGTGCGGGCCTGCCGCTGCAAGATATGGAATTCGTGCAGTTTCACCCCACCGGCATCTACGGCTCTGGCTGCCTGATCACCGAAGGCGCGCGCGGCGAAGGCGGTTATCTGACCAACTCGGAAGGTGAGCGGTTCATGGAACGCTATGCGCCGACCTACAAAGACCTCGCAAGCCGCGATGTGGTGTCGCGCTGCATGACGATTGAAATCCGCGAAGGTCGTGGCGTTGGCCCGAACAAGGACCACATCCACCTGAACCTGAACCACCTGCCCAAAGAAACGCTGGACCTGCGCTTGCCCGGCATTTCGGAATCCGCCCGCATCTTTGCTGGCGTCGACCTACAAAAAGAGCCGATCCCGGTGCTGCCGACCGTGCATTACAACATGGGCGGTATTCCGACCAATTACTTTGGCGAGGTGCTGAACCCCACCAAGGATAGCCCGGATGCCATCTTCCCCGGCCTGATGGCTGTGGGTGAGGCAGGCTGCGCCTCGGTGCATGGGGCGAACCGTCTTGGCTCCAACTCCTTGATCGACCTTGTGGTCTTTGGCCGCGCCGCTGCGATCCGCGCGGGTGAAATTGTGAACCCAAAGGAACGCAACGCCCCGGTGAACAAGGGTGAAGTGGACAAGGCGCTTGGCCGTTTTGATGCCGTGCGCCATGCCAAGGGCAACGTGCCCACCGCCGAACTGCGGTTGGAAATGCAGAAAACCATGCAGGCTGATGCCGCCGTGTTCCGCACCGACAAGACGCTGGCCGAAGGCGTGGTGAAAATGACCGCCATCGCCGCCAAGATGGATGATCTGAAGGTCACGGACCGGTCGATGGTCTGGAACTCTGACCTGATGGAAACGCTGGAACTGGGCAACCTGATGCCGAACGCGCTGGCGACGATTGTGGCGGCCGAGGCGCGCAAGGAATCCCGTGGTGCCCACGCGCATGAGGATTACCCAGAGCGTGACGACAAAAACTGGCGCGTCCACTCCCTTGCGCATGTCGATGGCAGCAAGGTCACGCTGTCCACCCGCCCGGTGCATATGGACCCGCTGACCAAGCAGGAAGATGGCGGGATTGATCTGAAAAAGATCGCGCCGAAAGCACGGGTGTATTAATGCACCACGCGCCGATCCTTGCTGCTGCCTTGGCCTTGCTTGCCGGGTGTGTTGCCCCAGGCAACATGCCCGACACGCCTGCGCAACGGGCAAAGGCAGTGATCGGCGCGTCGCTTGTCGGCACGGCACCGCAATACCTGATGCCTGCCATCGCCACTTGTGCCGCCCAAACCGCCACCCCGGCAGAGATGGACAGGCTGCAAGCGGCCATTGACAGCGCCCCGAATGCCCAGACCCGCCGCATCGCGCGCGCGATCATCTGGCGGGCCGAAACACAAGCCTGTCTCAATGCCAATGGCATTGTGCTGGCCAACCGGTAGAGGCGCCCATGTTCCGCATCCTGACTGCCTGCCTTTTGCTTTCGGCCTGTGTCGCCTCCAACCCGGTGGAAGCCGTGGCGCGCGCTTCGGCCAAATCGGTGGTTCTGCCCGTGGTGCAGCAACGCCTGCCCGGCCCACAGGCCGAGGCGGTGGCGGTTTGCGTGATCGACAATGCCACCACAGATGAGATTTTCGCCTTGGCCCGCGATGTCGGCACGCGTGCCGGCACCACCACCGTGCAAACCATCGCCACCATTCTGCAACGCCCCAACACAGTGCAATGCGTGCTGCGCGCAGGCATCCCGGGCCTGACGGTATGAGCATGGACATGGCGCCAAATCGCAAGCTCGACCGCAAGGACGTGAACCGCTTTTTGCGCCAGAAGGGGCTTGTCGCCCTTGCCGATAAATCCAACGCGGCCCATCTGCAATGCTTTGCCCTGACGCCCGATGTGGTGTTCGACATCGGCGTCGACAGCGGCACGCCGTTTCTGTATCAGGCCTTTCCCGAGGCGCATTTCGTGCTGATCGACCCAAGGGCGGAATCGGAAAAGACGCTCAGCACCCCCGATGCACCCGCAAAGGCCAGCTTTCACCAACTCGCCCTTGGGGCCGAAGCTGGCGAGATGACGCTGAACATCCCCTATTCCGACAAGGGCGAACAGGGGGCCATGGCCAGCCTGCGGCAACGTCAGGGCTATCTGGCCGACAAGATCGAATGGGTGGAAACCCGGCAGGTCGCGGTGGACAGGCTGGATAGCATCGCCGCCGCCTATCCGGGCCGGGTTGGCCTGAAGGTCGATACCGAAGGTTTTGAGGATGAAGTGCTGGCAGGTGCCCCGGAAACACTGGCGCGCTGCGACTTTGTGATCCTTGAAATGTCGCTGACACAGCGCTTTGATACCACAACGCCACCCAGCCAGATCATCGCCCGCCTAGCCGCTGCCGGGCTGGAATTCCGCGATGTGCTGCGCATGACAGGCGACGGGCGCGGCGGCCCCGCCCCGCGCCTGATGGATATACTTTTCACCCGTTGGGCAGCCGATGCCCCGGCCCCCCTAAACCACGCTTAAAGGAGACGGACCCATGGTTCAGTTCACCCTGCCCAAGAACTCGACGATCCGCACGGGCAAGACATGGCCCAAACCCAGCGGGTCCAATGTGCGCAAATTCAGCATCTATCGCTGGACGCCGGATGATGGCGAAAACCCGCGGGTCGACACCTATTTCGTCGATATGGATACCTGCGGCCCGATGGTTCTGGACGCGCTGATCAAGATCAAAAATGAGATTGACCCAACGCTGACCTTCCGCCGCTCCTGCCGCGAAGGGATTTGCGGATCTTGCGCGATGAACATCGGCGGCATCAACACGCTGGCCTGTATCTATGGCTTGGATGAGGTGAAGGGCGATGTGAAAATCTATCCGCTGCCGCATATGCCTGTGGTCAAGGATCTGATCCCCGATCTCAACCATTTCTACGCCCAGCATGCCTCGATCATGCCGTGGCTGGAAACCAAGACCAACACGCCCGCGAAGGAATGGAAGCAATCCATCGAAGATCGTGAAAAGCTGGACGGGCTGTATGAATGCGTGATGTGCGCTTGCTGCTCTACCTCTTGCCCGTCTTACTGGTGGAACTCGGATCGCTATCTTGGCCCGGCCGCTTTGCTGCATGCCTATCGCTGGATCATCGACAGCCGCGATGAGGCCACGCCAGAGCGTCTGGATGATCTGGAAGACCCGTTCAAACTCTATCGTTGCCACACGATCATGAACTGCGCCAAAACCTGCCCCAAGGGGCTGAACCCGGCCAAGGCGATTGCCGAGATCAAGAAGAAAATGGTCGAGCGCGTGGTTTGACCCACCCAAAGGGGCGCCGCAACCCCTTGGCGCCCCTTGCATTTTCCGCATAGCTGCATCGCAGAAACAACCGTTGAGGTGATGGCCTTTTGCGCCTAACCTTTCGCGCGGGAGGACCCTTCAGAACTGAAAGGTTCGAAAATGCAACGCGACCCGGAAACCCTTGCCCAACAAGCACTTGCGGCACTGGAACAGGCCTATGCCTATTTTGATGCCGAAGATGCAGCCCCCGAAGAAACCGTCGAATATTTCGAATATGTCGAGGCCGCATGAGCCTATTGCCTTGCAGCGCCTGATGGGCATGGCATAAGCGCGCCATGCCCATTCTTCTTCTTGCCCTCTTGCTGGGCACCTTGCTTTACATGTGGCTGTCACGCCGCCATTCCACGCTGACGCGGGCGTGCCGCTGGCGGCTGGACCGCACAGGCGGGCCAAACCATTATCGATGTGCGGCCTGCAATGCCGAAACCGATACCGCGCCCGGCAAATCCCCGCGCGATTGCTTGCGCAAACCGCCGTCATCTCGCGCTTGACGGGGCCTGCGATTAGACGCAGCCTGCCCGCATGAAACCGCAAAACCCATCCCATCCCGCCCCCGCCGATGCCGCCCTTCGGGCCGCCATCCGCCCTGTGATCTGCTATCCGGTCGAAGGGCTGCACCGCCCCGATCTGGCCCCTTTTCGCGCAGCGCGGCAAGGCTGGCGGAAGCTGTCGGAAACACGGGTGCCCGCCCGCGACGCGCGCTGCTTTTCGGTGCCTGCGGGGCATTTCTTTCGCATCACCTGCGTGGAGGGCCCGCAGGTCGGCGATTTGAACCTGTGGTCCGCGCATGACCTGTCAGAGCGGTTCTATTCCGGCAAAACCCGCGCGCTGCATGGCACGCATCTGTCCAGCGGCGACCGGATGTGGAGCAGTTTCCCTTCCCTGCGGCCGATGGCGCTGATCACCGATGACAGCCTTGATTGGTATGGGTTCGACGCCTTTGGCGGCGCGGTGCATGATGTGATCGGCACCCGCTGCGACCCCTATACCCACAACCTTCTGTCGCAGGGCGGGCAGTATCATCATTGCTGCCACTCCAACCTGACCCGCGCGCTGGCCGACCATGCCGGCCTGTCCTTGCAGCAGGCCGAGCAGCATGTGCATGACGTGCTGAATGTGTTCATGTGCACCGGGTTTACCCGCGACACGGGCCAATATTTCATGAAGGCCAGCCCCGTGCGCCCCGGCGATTATCTGGAATTCTTTGCCGAGATCGACCTGATCGGCGGGCTTTCTGCCTGCCCCGGCGGCGATTGCTCGGCGGAGCATTCGTCAGACACCGCCGCCTGCCAGCCGCTTCTGGTCGAGGTGTTCAAACCGGCCCACGCCCCCGCAGGCTGGGCCGCGCCCGTGGTCAACGGATATGACCGCAGCCACGGGCGCTAGACCTTCAGGCATAGCGTTCGGGGCCGATGTTCTGCCCTGCGTCATAGCGGTCGCCATGGGCGAAACCGGGGGGCAGAATGCGGTCAATCTCGGCCCGGTCGGCAACGGTCAGCACCAGCGCATCCACCCCGAGCCAATCGCGCAGATGGGTGGCCGTGCGGGTGCCGGGAATGGGGATCAGATGGTCGCCCCGGTCCAGCACCCAAGCCAGCGCCAGCGCCGCCGTGGAAACGCCTTTGGCCGCGGCAAAGGCGCGGAACGGTTCAATCGCGGCCCGGTTCGCGCTGAGGTTCGGTTCCTGAAAACGCGGGATATTGCGGCGAATATCACCCTCGCCCATCTGCGCCGGGTCGGGTTGCGCATCCGTCAGCATCCCGCGCGCAACAGGCGAAAACGGCACGAAGGCCACGCCCAGATCCTTGCAGGCGCGGATTACCCCCAGTTCCGGCAGGCGCGTCCACAGCGAATATTCATTCTGCACCGCCCGCACCGGATGCACCGCATGGGCGCGGCGGATGGTATGGGGGGCCACCTCTGACAATCCGTAACCGCCGATTTTGCCTTCGTCGATCAACCGCGCCATAAAGCCCGCAACATCCTCTACCGGGATATCCTGCTGGCGGCGGTGGATGTAATACAGCGCGACATGATCGGTTTTCAGGCGGCGCAGCGAGGCCTCCAACTCTGCCCGGATATAGGGTTCCGAATTGTTGAAGCCGCGCGGCGGGGTGGTCACGATGCCAACCTTGGTCGCCACCACCGCATCATGCCCGCGATCAGCCAGCCAATCGCCCAGCACGGTTTCCGACACGCCCGAACCATAGATATTCGCCGTGTCGTAAAAGGTGATCCCTGCCTCCCATGCCGCATCGAGTGCTGCAAAAGACTCCGCGCGATCCGTCGCGCCAAAGATGCCACCAAAGCTCAGGCAGCCAAGCCCAATAGCCGATACCTGTGGGCCATTTGCCCCAAGTTGCCGTTGTTTCATTCCACTATCCTTTTCCCGAAGGGCAGCGGAGTAGACCCGCGCGAATCGGTTGCGTCAACCCTTGCGAATGAAATGCAGGCCCTGAAACTGCGCCCGCAGCGCCTTGGTGCGCGGCGCGATGCTGGCCGGATCATTGGACCGCAAGGCCTCTGCGATCAGCGCGGCCAAGGCGGGGGCGTGGTCAGGCGTCACCCCACGCCGCACCAGTTCCGGCGTGCCGATGCGCAAACCGTTCAAATCGCCCGCAACCTCGGCAATCGGCAGGCCAATGCCACAGGCCAGAAACCCGGCCTTTCGCAGGGTTTTCGAGGCGGCTTGCCCACCCCCAAAACCCGCCGCTTCAATCGCGAATTGGTGGCTTTGGGTCTTGCCTTGCGCGGCCCCGAACACGGGCAGACCCTGCGCTGCCAAGGCGCGCGCCAAGGCTTGCGACAGGTCCACCATCGCCGTGGCATAGGCCCGCCCATGGTCGCGCCAATCCAGCAGGCTGATGGCAAGGGCGGCGGTTTTGCCCGCGTCAAAATTTGCGGTCATGCCGGGAAAGGCGATACGGTCCAGTGCCTCGGCAATCGCCGCGTCATTGGTCACGATCAGGCCACCCGCAGGCCCGCCAAGGGATTTATAGGTGCTCATCGTCATCAGATGCGCGCCCTGTTCCAACGGATTGGCCCAAGCGCCCCCCGCGATGATCCCGCATTGATGCGCCGCATCAAACAGCAGCTTCGCCCCCACCTCATCGGCAATCGCGCGCAACTCTGCCACCGGATGCGGAAACAGGTTCAGGCTGCCGCCAATGGTGATCAGCTTTGGCCGCAGCTTATGCGCCAAGTCCCGCAAAGCAGGCAGATCAACGCTATAGCCATCGGCATTCACTGGTGCCGCATGGCTGACAAGGCCGTAAAGCCCGGCGCAACCGGCTTTATGATGGGTCACATGGCCCCCCACGGCACCGGGCGGCACGATGATGCTATCCCCCGGTTTGGTCAGCGCCATAAAGCCGTAAAGGTTCGCCATCGCACCCGAGGCCACGCGCAATTCGGCATATTTCGCGTTGAAAATTTCGGCGGCGAGTTCGGCGGCGATAACCTCAATCTCCTCCATCGCCTCCAGCCCCATTTCGTATTTGTCACCGGGGTAGCCAAGGCTGGGGCGGCTGCTCAATCCGCGTGACAGTGCCGCCTCGGCCAGCGGGTTCATCACATTGGTCGCAGGATTCAGGTTGAAACAATCGACATCATGGATTTCGGCATTGCGGGCGATCAGCGCCTCAATCCGCCCCGCAACCTGCGCCGAGGCAGCAGCCGTCTGGGTCGCATAGCGCTGCACAAGCGTTTCACAGGCAGCAGGCACCCAAGGGCGCGGGGCAAGGCGGGGCATTGGCTCTCTCCGTTGTTTTGAACATTGTGGCAGGCCAAAACCCTTGCCAGCAAATCAGTTTTGCGGAAAATGAGGGTTAGAAAAATTGAGGCTGAAATGGCTGTTGCCCCACCCAAACCCAAAGTCCCGCCGCTGACGGCCTTGCGCGCCTTCGAAGCCGCGGCACGGCTGGGTGGGTTTGCTGCGGCGGGGGCGGAACTTGGCGTCAGCGCCGGGGCGATCACCGCCCATATCAAGGCGCTCGAGGCTGAATTAGGGGCTGACCTGTTTGAACGCCACGCCAAGGGCGTGCGGCTGACAGGTCTTGGCACGCGGGTCTTGCCCGAAATGTCTGCCGCCTTTGACGCGTTGGGCC
Organism: Pseudorhodobacter sp. E13; assembly: GCF_003991405.1. Taxonomy (GTDB): domain Bacteria; phylum Pseudomonadota; class Alphaproteobacteria; order Rhodobacterales; family Rhodobacteraceae; genus Pseudorhodobacter. The sequence continues at coordinate 123,517 of NZ_RPEN01000155.1, read as the reverse complement.
ATGCCGTTCAGGTGTTGCGCGCCGAAGCGGCCCCAAAGGTCGTGCATATCGCCACCCTGCCCGCGATTGCCCAGCTCTGGTTGTCGCCGCGCTTGCCCGCCTTGCGCGCAGCCTCACCCCAGATTTCAATCTCCATCACCGCAATGGAAGCGCCGCCGAACCTGAAACGTGCCGCCTTTGATCTCTGCCTGTTTTACGGCGATGGCATGGGCGAGGTCTTGACCGAAGATCTGATCTTTCCGGTCTGTTCCCCCGCCCTTGCCGCGCAGATACGCAGACCCGAAGACCTGCGCAACCTGCCGTGCCTCTCGGATGCTGTCTGGGCCGAGGATTGGAGCCTTTGGGCCCAAACGGCAGGCCTGCACGGGTTTGTGCCACGTGGGCCGGTATTTTCGCTTTATGCGCTGGCGGTTGAAGAGGCCGCGCATGGTGCAGGTGTCTTGATGGGCCACGGCGCGTTGGTCGCCGGACATCTGGCGCAGGGCCGGTTGGTCGCCCCTTTTGATTTGCATTGCGCCCTGCCCCGCGCCTTGCGCTTGTGGTCGGCGCGACCGCTTGCCAAGGGCAGCGCCGCGGCCATCGTCGCGGGCTGGCTCAAGGCCGCGGGGCCCTAGCCTGCGAAAGCCGCTTTCAGCGCAATCTCCACCATATCGCCAAAGCTGCGTTCGCGTTGGTCCGAGGGCAGCGCCTCATGCGTGACCAGATGGTCAGAAATGGTCAGGATCGCCAAGGCGCGGCGGCCATAACGGGCGGCTAGGGTGTAAAGCTCTGCCGCTTCCATTTCCACCGCCAGCACGCCGTGGCGCTGCATCTGTTCGGTCAGGTCCGGGCGTTCGTCATAAAACACATCCGACGAATAAATCTGCCCGACATGGGTGGCCACATCGCGCCCCTGTGCCGCGCGAAACGCCGCTTGCAGCATTCCGAAATCGGCGGTGGGGGCAAAGTTCAACTCTCGGAAAATCCCGCGCGACGGGGTGGACAAGGTGCAAGCCGACATCGCCAGCACCAGATCGCGCACCTTGATCCCCGGCTGCATCGCCCCGGCCGAGCCGATGCGGATCAGCGTTTGCGCGCCATAATCGCGGATCAACTCATTGGCATAGATCGACAGTGACGGCATGCCCATGCCCGACCCTTGGATCGTGACGCGGTGGCCCTGCCATGTGCCGGTATAACCCAGCATCCCGCGCACCTCATTCACCAGTTTGGCATCGTCCAGAAACGTCTCCGCTGCCCAGCGCGCGCGGTAAGGGTCGCCGGGCATCAAGACGGTTTCGGCAATCTCGCCGGGCTTGGCCCCGATATGAACTGTCATCGCACGCTCCTTGTTTTGGGCCAAGGATAGGCGCGGGGCAAACGACCTGAAAGCGAAAAACGCGCCGGGCTCAGTCTTTTACACTGGCCGTGCGCGCAAGGGCGGGTTGGGAATACAGCGTGGAATTGGGGCAAAACGCAGCCTCAGCCGCCGGGCTGTCCGGGCGGGCCAGAAACGATTTGCAACGCTTGGTCACGCCGCAAGAATCGCACGTCTCTACCGCTTCCAGATAAGAATCGCGGTCGTGCCGCAAGCGCGACATATCCACCCCTTGCACAGCCGCCATCTGCGACATGCGGGCCTCAACGGTGGGTGGCATGCCCGCATGGCGGCGCAGCGTATCGCGCCCAACCCCCAGATCGGCACATTCCCGATCCGACATCGCCTCTACCTGCGCCTGCGCCCGCCAGCGCGCAACGGTTTCTTTCACAGCATCAAACATACTGGCCCCTCCAGGTCCGGATAGCTGCGGATCTCTTTGCAGATCGGCGGGGGTTTGGCCTTGATGCAAATCAAGCCTCAGCTTGCCAGATGCCGCAGGCCCTGCGTCACATCGGTGCGGATCGCCAGCCGCAACCCCGGCTCATCTCCCGCTTTCAGCGCAGCAAGGATCAGGCGGTGATAGGGCGGCGGCTCATTCCGGCGCAAACGGCCATACAGCGCGCGCATCGTCGGCCCAAGTTGCAGCCAGACCGTTTCCGTCAGCGCCAGCATCGCCGGGGCCTGTGCGCGCAGGTAAAGCGTGCGGTGAAATTCCAGATTGGTGCGGATATAGGCCACCGCATCCTGTTTCTGCACCGCTTCGGTATTCGCCACATTGATCGCCGCCAAACGGTCGATCAGCGCGAAATGGGCGCGGGGCAGCGCGCGGGCAGCCAGTTCCGGTTCCAGCAATGCGCGGATCGAGGCCAGCTCCTCTATCCGTTCGGGCGAAAGTTCTGGCGTTGCCACCCGCCCCGAGGAGGACAGCGACAGCGCCCCTTCGGCGACCAGACGCCGCACCGCCTCTCTCGCAGGGGTCATCGACACGTCAAAGCTGCGGGCAATGCCGCGCAGGGTCAGCGCCTGCCCGGGGGGCAACTCGCCATGCATCACCTGGCTGCGCAGGCTGCGATACAGCCGTTCATGCGCCGCCGCATTCGGCACGACGGGACGGGACAGGGGGCTGGTGGGGCGCGCGGTCAACATGGCCGCCAGCCAAGCACCCATCGCGCGAAAGCGTCAAGCGCAATATCGTCCCCGTGAACATCGGCTCTGCGGCGGTTCATTCGCTGAACCGATAGCTGTGCAGCACATGGCCTTCGGATTTCAGCCATTTGCGAGGGCGCGCATAATCCGGCATCAGATCGGCCACGATGGCCCAGAACCGGTCCGAATGGTTCATCTCGGCCAGATGGGCCACCTCATGCGCGGCGACATAATCCAGCACCAAAGGCGGTGCCATGATCAGCCGCCACGAATACATCAACCCTGCCTCGGCCGTGCAAGAGCCCCAGCGCGACCGTGTGTCGCGCAGCGTCAGCGTGCGATAGCGCCGCCCGATGCGATGGGCATAATGGTCCGAGGCTTGCGCCAGCCGGTCCCGTGCCCGCGTCTTGAGGAAGGCCGCCACCCGCACGCCTGCCCGCGCCGCATCACCCGGCACCTGCAATTCATCGCCCGTCAGCACCACGCTGCGTCCCGCCCCCGGCACCACGCGCACCATCTGCCCCTCGACCGGGATCTCGGCGCCAAAGCCCACGGCATCCGAGGCGACCACATTGGCCAAAGCCTTGCGAATCCAGTCTTCCTGCGCGCGCAGGAAAGCCATCGCCTCTGCCTCACGCGCGCGGGGCGGCAAGGACAGCGTCACCCGACCATCCAGCCGCGACACCCGCAGCGACATCCGCCGCGCCCGCGCGGTGCGGCGCAGGGTCACTTCGACGGGGGGCAGTCCGGGCAGGATCGGCATGAGGCCTCTTTCAGCTTTGCCCCGCAAGATGCCCGCGCCCTGCACCCGCCGCAAGCCCATTTGCGGCCCGCACGCGCCCGCCACACAGCCTTTCAGCACGGCGCAAACCGCTTGCCATTGGGGTTTTCCGCGCAAAAGCCTTTGACAGCCGCCCGCGCCTGTGGCAATCGACGCCTTTGCCGGAATTGCGAGGCCCGCCATGGGCCCCCGTTTGAAGCCGATGTCACAAGGGGAATACCATGCCCAAAGAAGAATGGGGCACCAAGCGCCTTTGCCCCACCACCGGGAAGCGCTTTTACGACCTGAACAAAAACCCGATTGTCAGCCCCTATACAGGCGAAATCGTGGATATTGAAAGCGCGCGCCGCAAGATTTCCGTCACCACTTCGGCCTCCAAAGCCACGGCCAAGGATGATGACGAAGTGCTGGTCGACGATCTGGACGATGATGATGATCTGCTCGCCGTTGTCGAAGACGATGATTCGGATGATGTGGATGATGATCTGCTGGAAGATGACAGCGACGACACCGTTTCGCTGGACGATCTGGCCGATGTCAGCAGCCCGGATGACGAAAACTGAACAGGCTTTTGGCCGCGCCTGATCGGGCGCGGCTTTGGCGCTTGCGCGTCGGGCGCGGTTTGGGGCGGTTCGGGGATGATTTTGCGCGAGAGTGATTTTTCCTCTTGCAGCGCCATTCCCCCTCCCCTAAATAGCCCGAGTGATCTGCAAGGGTCGCATAGTGGGGTCATAGCTCAGTTGGGAGAGCGCTTGAATGGCATTCAAGAGGTCGGCGGTTCGATCCCGCCTGGCTCCACCAAATTCTCAAAAAAGCCGGGTTCGCGCCCGGCTTTTTGCGTTTCCGGGCTTGGGTTGGCGCTGCCCCTTATAAGGCCTCTGGCCAAGCCCCCTGCCCCAAGGCAGCAATCGCCCGCAGAATACGGTCAAAGCTGTGTCTGGCGCGGGTAACGCGGTGCCGCGCGCGCAGATAGCCATGCACAAGGCCCGGTTCTTCGATATGCAGCGCCCGCCCCCCTGCGGCCTGTAACCGCGCAGCATAAAGCGCGCCGTCATCTGACAGGGGGTCACATTCGGCGGTGATGGCAATCGTGGGCGGCAGGCCTGCGAAATCGCTGGCGCGCAGCGGCGAGAAGGATGGGTTCGCCTGCGCGGTATCATCCGCACTGGCACGAATCGCTGCATAGAACGCCATATCCTGCACCGTCAGCATCGGGGCCACGGAATGGGCTTTGGCACTATGCGTTTCCTCTGCTGCCCCAAGGCCGGGATAGACAAGCACCTGACCAATCGGGGCCAAATCCGTGCCACGCAGCGCCGCCGCCACCGCCGCGCACAGATTGCCGCCCGCACTGTCACCGACCAGCAGCACCGGCAGGCCGCGCGCGGCCTCGGCCCGTGCTGCGGCCAGCGCATCGTTGAAATCTTCGGGAAAGGGGTGTTCGGGCGAAAGCCGGTAATCCACCGCTGTCACATCATATCCAGTGGCCGCGCAAATCTCGGCGCAGACGTCATCATGGCTGTCCAAGCCCCCCACGACAAAGCCGCCGCCATGGAAATAGACCACCCGCGCAGCACCGCCGCCAAAGGTATAACGCCGGACGGGAATGGGGTGCGGCCCTGCGATCACGCCATCGGTCGCCTGCACCCCTTTGGGGTAGCCGGCATGAAAAGCGCGGCACATCTTGTTGTAAACCGCGCGCTGATCCTCGATCGTCAGGCCAATGGCATCGGGCGGATACCAGCTTTCGGTTTCGCGGATGAACGCCCATGTTTCGGCATCAATCAGCGCGTCATATTTCGGGTCATATCCGCTCATGGCATCACCTCAAACCGGTCTACATCCACCATGCCGTGATCGGTGATCTTCAGGTGCGGGATCACGGGCAGGCACAGGAAAGCAAGCTGCAAGAACGGCTCCTCCAGCGTTACGCCAAGGCCCCGCGCGGCGGCGCGCAGATGCTCCAGCGCCGCGCGCACCGCTTCAAACGGCTCCAGGCTCATCAAGCCAGCCACGGGCAGCGCCAGTTCGGCCAGCACGCGCCCGCTTTCGACCACGACAAAGCCGCCCTCAATCTGGCCCAGCCGCGCCACGGCCAAGGCCATATCGTCGTAATCCGCACCGACCACCGCGATGTTGTGATGGTCATGGCACACGGTCGACGCAATCGCTCCGCGCTGCAAGCCAAAGCCTTTGACAAAGCCGGTCGCGCGATTGCCGTTCTTTCCGTGCCGTTCAATCACGGCAATTTTGACCAGATCGCGGGCGATATCGGGGCGTTTGTCGCCACCTTCCGGCGCGATGTCATAGGTCAGATGTTCGGTGATGATCTTGCCGGGGATGATCCCGATCACAGGGGTTTCCACCCGGTTGCCCCCGGTGCGGAAATCTGCCGCCGCGATGGGGGGCGCCTTGACCGAGTGGCGGGCCACGGGCGGGATGGTCTTGCACGCGGCAAAGGCGGTATCTGTCACCTGCACGCCGCCCGCGAACACCATCGCGGCGCGGCAGCTTTCCAGACTGTCGATCACCACAATATCGGCGCGCTTGCCGGGGGCGATCAGCCCGCGATCCTTCAGACCAAACGCTTCGGCGGCCGAAAGACTGGCCGCGCGGTAAACCGCCAAGGGCGCGGCCCCCAGCGCAATCGCGGTGCGGATCATGTAATCCAGATGCCCCTGCTCGTTGATATCCAGCGGGTTCCGGTCATCGGTGCAAAAGGCGATATAGGGACTGTGGCGTTCGGTGATCAGCGGGGCCAACGCGTGCAAATCCTTGGACACCGAGCCTTCGCGGATCAACAGCCGCATGCCCTTGCGCAGCTTCTCCAGCCCTTCCGGGGCTGTCGTCGCTTCGTGTTCCGTGCGGATACCCGCCGCGATATAGCCGTTCAGCGCCTTGCCGCGCAGCAAGGGGCAATGGCCATCAATATGCCGCCCCTTGAAGCCTTCCAGCTTGGCCATCACCCCTGCATCCTGCATCAGCACACCGGGAAAATTCATGAATTCCGCCAGCCCAAGGCTGCGCGGATGGTCGCGCAGGGGCAGAATATCGGCGGCCTCCAACACCGCGCCGGCGGTTTCCATATGGGTGGAGGGCACGCAAGACGAAAGCTGCACGCGAATATCCATCAAGGTCAGCGATGACGCCTCAAGGAAATACTGGATACCGGTCAACCCGCAGACATTCGCAATCTCATGCGGGTCGCAAATCGCGGTGGTCACGCCCAAAGGCGTCACACAGCGGTCAAATTCGAACGGGGTGACAAGGCTGCTTTCGATATGCAGATGGGTATCAATGAAACCGGGCACCAGGATTTTGCCGCTGACATCGACCACCTCTGCCGCGTCATAATCGCCATAGACCCCGACAATCGTATCACCGCACAGCGCCACATCGGTTGCCACCAGATCGCCGGTGATCAGGTCAAACACCCGCCCGCCGCGCAAAACAGTGTCGGCAGGCTGGTCGCCCGCACCTTGGGCAATGCGGGCGGAAAGGGGGGCGGTGGTCATGGGCTTCATCCTTTGCTTTGCCACAGCAAAGCCGATGGCGCGGGCGGCGTCCAGCCCTTTGGGGGCTTGCACCCGGCGGCAAAGGATGGTCCACCAGTGGCACCCCTTTGCAAAGGCCCCAATCATGCGCCCGATGCGCGGCATCCTGTATAAGCTTTGCTCGGTCATGACCTTCATCGTCATGGCCGCGCTGATCAAGGCCACCGCCGACCATGTGCCACCGGGCGAGGCGGTGTTCTTCCGGTCGTTCTTTGCCATGCCGGTGATCGTGATCTGGCTGGCCATGCGCAAGGAACTGACAACCGGGCTGCGGGCCAGCGCGCCGATGGGCCATATCTGGCGCGGGGTGGTGGGAACCATGGCGATGGGGCTTGGCTTTGCGGGCCTTGCCTATCTGCCCCTGCCCGAAGTGACAGCCATCGGCTATGCCGCGCCCTTGCTGACCGTGATTTTCGCCGCGATGTTTCTGGGCGAGGATGTGCGGCTGTTCCGCATCTCGGCCGTCGTGCTGGGGCTGATCGGGGTGTTGATCGTGCTAAGCCCGCGCCTGTCGGTGGTGCCCGGCCCCGGCAATGATGCCGCCACGCTGGGCGCGATGCTGGTGCTGGGGGGCGCGGTCTTTGCCGCCCTCGCACAGGTGTTCGTACGCAAATTGGTGATGACCGAAAAAACCCCCGCGATTGTGTTCTACTTCTCGCTCACCGCTTCGGTGCTGTCGCTTGTCACCTTGCCCTTCGGCTGGGTCATCCCCGCCCCCCGCGAGGCGCTGCTGCTGGTGCTGGCGGGCCTCTTGGGCGGCGTGGGGCAAATTCTGCTCACCTCCAGCTACCGCGAGGCTGATGCCTCGGTGGTGGCGCCGTTCGACTATGCCTCCATGATCTTTGCGCTTGGCATCGGCTATTGGGTGTTTGACGAGGTGCCCACCCTGACCATGCTGGGCGGCGCGTCACTTGTGGTCACGGCGGGCGTGCTGATTATCTGGCGCGAACGCAAGCTGGGGCTGGAACGCGCCAAACAGCGCAAAGCGATGACCCCGCAAGGCTAAGCCCGCGCTACGGGGGCTTGGCGAAACGCGCCCATCGCCCCATATACTACCCATCACCAGAAAACGGGAGTGCGCCATGACTGACACAAAAACCGGGGCTTACACCAAAACCGGCGACGCCCTGTCCCGCCTGACGCCCGAGCAATTCCGCGTCACGCAGGAAAACGGCACCGAACGCGCCTTTACCGGCGAATATGACAAGCATTTCGAACCCGGTATCTATGTCGATGTGGTGTCGGGGGAGCCGCTGTTCGCCTCCTCGGCCAAGTTCAATTCCGGCTGCGGCTGGCCCGCGTTTTCCAAACCGATTGATAACGTGACCGAGCATCGCGATGTGTCGCATGGCATGGTCCGGGTTGAAGTGCGGTCCAAACACGCCGACAGCCATCTGGGCCATGTGTTCAACGATGGCCCGCGTGCGATGGGCGGCCTGCGCTATTGCATCAACTCGGCCAGCCTGCGTTTCGTGCCGAAAGACGAGATGGAGGCCGAAGGCTACGGCGCTTATCTGGATCAAGTGGAGGGACGGGCATGACCGAACGCGCAGTATTGGCCGGAGGCTGTTTCTGGGGCATGCAAGACCTGATCCGCAAGCGGCCCGGCATCCTGCGCACGCGCGTGGGCTATACCGGCGGCGATGTCGCCAATGCCACCTACCGCGATCATGGCAGCCATGCCGAAGGCATCGAGATCATCTTTGACCCCGCGCAGACCAGCTATCGCGAGATTTTGGAATTCTTCTTCCAGATCCATGATCCGACCACGCCGAACCGGCAAGGCAATGACCGCGGGCCAAGCTATCGCTCGGCGATCTATTACGTCGATGATGTGCAAAAATCCGTTGCCGAAGATACCATCGCCGATGTGAACGCCAGCGGCCTGTGGCCGGGCAAAGTAGTGACAGAGCTGGAACCGGTGGGCGAGTTCTGGGAAGCCGAGCCAGAGCATCAGGATTATCTGGAACGCCAGCCCAATGGCTATACCTGCCATTTCGCGCGCCCCGATTGGGTTTTGCCCAAGCGTGACACCCGCGCCGCCGAATAGCCGCACTGCAACCACGCCCGCTGAGGATGCTCAGCGGGCGATCACGCCAGCCAGTTGCGGAAAGCCGCGACAACCTCTTCATAAACGCCGCGCTTGAAGGGCACGATAGAGGCGACCATCTCCTCCGCCCCGATCCAGCGCCAGCGCGAAAACTCCGGGTGTTCGGTGGCGATGTTGATCTGATCATCCCGCCCGGTGAAGCGATACAAAAACCACTTTTGCCGCTGGCCGCGATATTTGCCGCCCCAAACCTTGCCCAGCAATTCGGGCGGCAGGTCATAAGTCACCCAGTCCTCGGTTTTGGCCAGCTTCTCCACCAGATCCGCCGTCACCCCGGTTTCTTCCCATAATTCGCGCAGCGCGGCCACGCGCGGCTTTTCGCCGGCATCAATCCCGCCTTGCGGCATTTGCCAAGCCGCCACCCCGGCAGGGGCATCCAGCCGCTGCCCGGCGAAAATCTGGCCTTGGGCATTGATCAACATCACACCCACACAGGGGCGGTAGGGAAGGTTGCTTGCTGTCGTCATCATTCCGCGTCCCGGTAAACAAAAGGGGCGCACGGTTGCGCGCCCCTTTGACGTGTTTCTGCCCCGATCAGGGTTTCACGGCCAAAGCGTTCAGGCCTTTCAGAATATCCACGGCATAGGCCAGTTGATAATCTTCTTCGCGCAGCTTGGCGGTTTCTTCCTCGCGGGCGCGATCTTCTTCCAGCTGCTTGCGCTCATCCTCCGACATCGAGTCGTTGTCCAAGGCCCCGCGCAAGGATGCCTCGGTCCGGGCCTGAACCGCGCTTGCGGCTTCCTCCTCTTCGGTCACGGGTTTGCGCGGCGGCTGGTTCACGATGATATCGGGGGCCACGCCCAGCGCCTGAATAGAGCGGCCCGACGGCGTGTAATAGCGCGCGGTGGTCAGGCGCATCGCCCCTTCGCCGCGCAGCGGGATGATGGTCTGCACCGAGCCTTTGCCAAAGCTTTTCGTCCCCACGATAATCGCGCGGCGATGGTCCTGCAAAGCGCCCGACACAATTTCCGATGCCGAGGCAGAGCCGCCATTGATCAGCACGACCAAAGGTTTACCCCCGGTCAGATCGCCCGGCGTTGCATTCACCCGCTCACCGTCGCTGGCCTCACGCCCACGGGTCGAAACAATCTCGCCTTTGTCCAGAAACGCATCCGACACCGCGATGGCCTGATTCAGCAAACCACCGGGGTTGTTGCGCAGGTCCAGCACAACGCCGCTGACATTGTCCCAGCCGCCCAGTTCCTCGGATGTTTTGGCAAGCCCCTCTTCCAGCCCCGGATAGGTCTGATCGTTGAAGGTGGTCATCCGCACCACGATGGTGCTGCCCACAGCGCGGGTGCGCACCGCCGTCAGCTTGATCGTGTCGCGGATGATCGACACGTCGAACGGCTCTGCCGTGCCTTCGCGCACAACGGTGATGATGATCTCGGACCCGACCGGGCCGCGCATCAGTTCCACCGCCGCATCCAACGTCAGGCCCAGAACCGACTCACCATTCACATGGGTGATGAAATCACCCGCCTCGATCCCGGCGGCATCCGCAGGCGTGTCATCCATCGGAGAGACGACCTTCACATAGCCTTCTTCCTGCGTCACCTCGATGCCAAGGCCGCCAAACTCGCCCCGCGTCTGCACGCGCATGTCGTCGAAATCCTTGGGCGCAAGGTAGCTGGAATGCGGATCAAGCGAGGTCAGCATGCCGTTGATCGCCGCCTCGATCAGCTTGTTGGTATCCACTTCCTCGACATATTGGCCGCGGATACGTTCAAAAATATCGCCGAACAGGTCAAGCTGCTCATAGACGGTGGCGCTTTTCTTGGTTTCCTGCGCCAAAAGCGGGCCTGCGATCTGCGTTGTCAGCAGAACGCCTGCAACGGTGCCGCCCAAAGCAGCCATAGCGAATCTCTTCATTGCCTGTCTCAATCCCTTGTTGCGGCGAACCATGGCGCCGGATCGACCGGCTCGGTGCCTTTTCTGATCTCAATATAAAGCGTTTCTGTCTCGCGAATACCACCCACATCGGCGGCACTGGCCAAAAACTCTTCGTTTATCTCATCGCTGCCACCGCCCATAAGGCCCAAAGGCGCACCGATTCCCACCACTTCCCCGACTTCGCCGTAGACTGTGCCCAGCCCGGCCATGATCATAAGATAGCCGCCTCCCGGCTCAAGGATAATCACATTTCCGTAGTCGAGCAGCGGACCGCGGTAGCGGATGGTCCCTGCCCAGGGTGCGGTGATCAGCGCGCGGGCGCGGGTGGACAGGGTGATACCGGGGCGGCGGGTGCCGCTGGCATCGGCTTCACCCGCGCGCAACAGCAAACTTCCCAGCGTCGGCAGCGCCAGTTTCCCCTCGGCCGAGGCAAAGCTGCGCAGGCTGTCGCTGCCTTCTGCGTCCAATTCCAACCCGTCGGCAAAGGCGGCCAGCGTGTCGGCGCTTTCCAGCAAGCTGCGCAGGGCTTCCGGGTCTTCGGTAAAGCGGCGCGGCAGGGTCGTGCGGTCTGAAATCGCTTGGCTCAGCGCGGTGCGCGCCGATTGCGCCACGGTCAGCCCATTCGCCAACACCTCGCCCGCTGCGACCTGCAAGGCGCGCAGATCGCGCAATTCGGTCAGTTCCGCCTGCAAGCGCGCCACTTCGGCCTGCAAGGCGGGTGTCACCTCGGAAATAATCATGCCCGACCGCGCAGTGCCCAAAGGCCCGGACGGGTGCAGCAACAGCAAGGGGCCGGGGGTTGCCTCCAACTGGCCCAGAACGCCCAGCAATTGCCCGACGCGGTTGCGCTCGGATTCGAATTGCAACAGCAGTGACGCCTCGCGCACCTTGGCTTGCCGCAACCCGTCGCGCAGCGCGCTTAACCCTTGTTCATAGGCCTGAATGGTGCTGGTCAGCGCCGATACCCGGTCGCGCGCGCTTTCCGCTTCTTCCATCCCCGCCACAGCCTTTGCCAAAGCGGCAGCGGCATCGGTGGCCTGCTGTGCCGCGGTCTGGGCCTCGGCGGCAGTGCAAAGCATGAGGGACAGAAGAGCGGCGCGGATCATTGGATCAGGCTTTGCCCCGTCATCTCGGCGGGTTGGTCCAGCCCCATCAATTGCAACACCGTGGGGGCCAGATCGGCCAGGCGACCGCTGCGCAAACGCGCACCCGCAGGCCCGCCATACAGGATCACCGGCACCAGATTGGTGGTATGCGCGGTATGCGGCCCGCCTGTCACCGGGTCCACCATGGTTTCGCAATTGCCATGATCGGCGGTCACGATCATCGCCCCGCCCACCTTTTCCAGCGCGGCCAAGGCCTGCCCCAAACCATTGTCCACCGCCTCACAAGCCTTGATCGCAGCGGCCAGATCGCCGGTGTGGCCCACCATATCGGGGTTGGCAAAATTCACCACGATCAGGTCATAGCCATGCTCGATGGCCCCAACCAGCTTTTCCGCGACCTCGGGTTCCGACATTTCGGGCTGCAGGTCATAGGTTGCCACCTTTGGCGATTTCGGCATCGCGCGGTCCTCGCCGGGGCTGGCTGCCTCTGCGCCACCATTCAGGAAAAACGTCACATGCGGGTATTTCTCTGTTTCCGCGAGGCGAAACTGCGTGCGCCCCTGCTTGGACACCCATTCACCCAACGTATTGTTCAGCACGGGCTTGGGATAGGCCGTCAGCATATAGGCATTGTGATGGGCCGAATAATCCACCATCCCCAGCATCGCCTCCCATTTCGGGCGGGCGCTGGCATCGAACCCGTCAAAGGCCGGATCACCCAATGCCGCCAGAATTTCGCGGGCACGGTCGGCGCGGAAATTCAGGCAATAGAAGCCGTCGCCTTGCTTGGCACCAGCATAGCCCGCCATCACCGTCGGCGCGATAAACTCATCGGTTTCACCGCGCGCATGGGCGGCGGCAATGGCGGCTTGCGGGTCGGCTGCGGCCTCACCCTTGCCGGCCACCATCGCGTCAAAGGCGCGGCCAACGCGGTCCCAGCGGTTGTCGCGGTCCATCGCCCAATAGCGGCCAATCACGGTGCCAATCTGCACCCCCGGCGCCAGACCTTCGATCAGCCGGGCCATATGCTCGGGTGCGGAACTGGGGGCGACATCGCGGCCATCGGTGATGGCATGGATGACCACCGGCACGCCTGCCCCGGCCACGGTATTGGCGGCGGCGATCACATGCGCCACATGGCCATGCACCCCCCCGTCCGAGATCACGCCCATCAGATGCGCCACCCCGCCACTGGCCTTCAGCCGCGCGATGAAATCCATAAGCTGCGGGTTTTTGCCAAAGGTGCCTTCCTCGATCGCCAGATCAATCGCGCCCAGATCCATCGCCACCACGCGGCCCGCGCCGATATTGGTATGGCCCACTTCGGAATTGCCCATCTGCCCGCGCGGCAAACCCACATCGGGGCCATGCGTCACCAGCGTTGCATGCGGGCAGCTTGCCATCAGCCGGTCAAAATGCGGGGTTTTCGCCAGAACCGGGGCATTTGCGCTGGTGTCTTCGTTCAGCCCCCAGCCATCCAGAATGCACAAAACAACGGGTTTCGGAACGGTCATAGCAAGGCGCCTCCTTTGAATTGCCCCCGGTTTACGCCTTGTGCAGACCGCGTTCAATCGGTTTCAGGCAGGCTTGCGCCCCGCCTACCCCCCCGTCAGCCCACCCCGTCAGCCCGCCGCCAGGCCCGTGACCAGTGACCACAGCGCATCGGGCACCTCCACCGGGTCCAGCCTGCGCGGGCGGCTTCCGGGCAGCCGCGCCTCCGGGTCCTCGGCCACCGCTGTTTGCAGCCGCTCCAACCGGTCGAAAAACCCTGCGTTCTGCGCCGGGTCGATCAGCAGATAGACCTGCCCCAGATCATGCGGCTTGCCCGTCGGTGCCTTCAGCGGGGCCACGTCGATGGAATTGAGCGACCCTGTCAGCCCCGCCACCAACACTTCGGCCATCAGGCCAAAGCCCCAGCCCTTATGCCCGCCCGCCCCGACCAATGCGCCTTTCAGCGCGGCATTCGGGTCGGTCGTGGGCTGGCCCTGCGCATCCACGGCCCAGCCCAGCGGTATGGATTGGCCTGCCGCCGCCGCCATGGTGATCTTGCCCAACGCCACCCCCGAGGTGGAAAAGTCGAAATGCAGCGCCCGCCCCCCGGCGCGGCCCGGCACTGAAAACGCTATCGGGTTGGTGCCGATCAGCCGCTTGGTGCCACCGGGGGCGGCGACAATGGGGGTCGCGTTGGTCATGCCAATGGCGACCAAGCCTTCGGCGGCAATCTGTTCGGTGAAATAGCCCAGCGAGGTGCAGGTATGCGCATGGCAAATCGCGTAAGTCGCAATGCCATTGGCCCGCGCCGCCGCAACCGCCGCAGCCAATCCGCGCCGAAAGGCCGCTTGGGCAAAACCGAACCCGGCATCCACCTGCACCACCCCCGGACGCGGGGCGGCGACAACAGGTTCCACCGCGCCTTGCACCCGACCGGAGCGTAACTGCACACAATAGCTTTCAAGGTAATACAGCCCGCAGATCACATTGCCGGTTTCCTCGGCCCGGCGCACGGCGCGGGCAACCTCTGCCGCGATCCAGTCTTCGGCCCCATGCGCGCGCAACGCCTGCACGGTTGTGGCTTCGATATCGTCCAAGGATACTGTGGTCATACGCGGCCCCCCCGTGGTTCGCGGGTAGCCTAGGCAGCGAAACCGCGCCCGACAAGTCTCATTCCCTCGCGCTTATTCCCCCGCGCCTATTCCCGGTGGTAGGGGCTGCCCGCCAGAATGGACGCCGCACGGTAAAGCTGTTCGGCCAACATCACCCGCACCAGCATATGCGGCCAGACCATCGCGCCAAAGGACAGCGCGAAATCGGCACTGTCCCGCAAGGACGGCGCCAGACCATCGGCCCCACCAATGCAAAAGGCCACATCCTGCCGCCCGGCATCGCGCCATTTCGCCAGTTGATCGGCAAATTCAGGGCTGGTCAGGCTGCGCCCGCGTTCATCCATCACCACGGTCAGCGCACCCGATGGCACCGCGCGGGCCAGCAGCGCCGCTTCGGCCTCCATCCCGCCACCTTTGCGGTCCTCGACCTCGGACAAAGCAAAAGGGCCAAGCCCCAAGGCCCGGCCCGTCCGGTTGAACCGGGTGACATAATCGTCGATCAGATCACGCTCGGGGCCGCCACGCAGCCGCCCCACAGCGCACAGATGCACCCGCATCAGTCGTCCTCGCGCACGCCTATGCCCATATGGCCGCCGGGCAGCCACATCTTTTCAAGGTCATAAAACTCGCGCACTTCGGGGCGGAAAACATGGACGATCACATCGCCCGTATCAATCAGCACCCAATCGCCGGTTTCCTTGCCTTCCATCTTGCAGATCAGGCCAAAATCCTGCTTCAGACGGTCCGCCAGCTTTTCGGAAATCGACGCCACCTGACGCGAGGACCGCCCCGAGGCGATCACCATGTAATCGGCCATATCGGACCGGCCGCGCAGGTCGATCTGCACGACCTCTTCGGCCTTGTCATCGTCCAGCGATGCCATGACAGCCGCCAGAAGCGTCTCTGAGGTCAGATCAGCGGAAGGGTTTGTCGGGGCCGTCATGCGCGCGGCCCGTGGTCCGACCGGAAGCCCGGTCGCAGGATCAGAATGAGACAGGACATTGTCCTCCAGAATATCACGCGCCAGACCATCCAAATGCATCGCACACCCCCGACGCCGGGTGTTGCGGACAGGGTAGCACCCTGCGGCGCAAACCTCAATCACAGCGGGCGCGGCTTCGCAACCCTTGACGACAGGTTTTACTTGGCACCGGGACAGGCCGGTATCTGCGCCATAACCTCCGGCCCCAAGACGGAGGTCAGCCGGGCACGGCGCAACAAGGGCCGGAACGCGCCAGCCGGATCGTTGCGGATGTAGAACGAGGCAACGGCATCCGGCGCGGGCCCTGCGCCCAGTTTGCAGGCATCCAGCCCAATCCCAAAGCTGCCTTCGCGCTTGCCTTTCAGGTCCGGCCCTTCCCATGCGCGCACGCGGTCTTGCAAAGCCCGCATCTTCACGACATCGGCTGGCCTGATGCCATAAAACCGTGCGCTGGCCCCGTCCTCGCCGCCAAAATCGGCGGCATTGGCGGGTGTTTCGGCCAATTGTAAATGCCGTGCAGCGCCTCGCCCGTATCAAAGCGTTTCACTGTCACCTCCAGCCGCGCGCCATCCTTTTGGGCGCGCAACCCTTCGGGCAGCACAAGCGCCACGGTCAGGGTCGCCGGATCGGCATCAATCGGGGACTGGCCCGCCAGCCATGCAACCGTGCTGGGCACAAGTGACGCGTAGGCAGACAGGGTCAAACCCATAAGCAAGGGGGCAAGAAGGCGCATAGCGAATCTCAAATTGACAGGTATTTTTTATTGTATTACATTAAATTATCATCTTGAAAAGAGGTTTTCATGTCAAGCCAAGCGCGCATCGCCAAAGTTTCCAACCGGCTTTATTGGCTGGTATCCGCCGTGCTATTGGCAGCGCCGGTTGGCGTGATCTGGGCGTTTGGCTATGCCTTTGCGCACCCGGATTTTCTGTTGACCACCTTCCCAAACCTGCCGCCCGAAACCCAAATCACCCCGCTGAAATCCGGTCTGGTGATCGCTTTGGGAGCGTTCACCTTCTTGCCCTTGCTCATGGCCTTTGTGCATATGCGCGGGCTGTTCGGGCGCTATCGCAGGGCCGAGATTCTGACCAATCCTTGCGCCCAACACATCACCCGTATCGGCCAATGGCTGATGGGGGCGGCGGGCATGGCGCTTGCGCTGCCGACGCTGCAAGGCTTGGCCCTGACCTTTGACAACCCGCCCGGCGCGCGGGTCTTGTCAATTTCGGCCTCCAGCAACACCGTGGCGGTTTTCCTGATCGCGGGGCTGCTGACGGTGATCGGCTGGGCGCTGCGCGATGCCGCCCGCATTGCCGATGAAAACGCAGGTTTTGTGTAATGGCGGTCGAGATCATTGTGCGGCTGGATGTGATGCTGGCCCTGCGTAAAATGCGGTCGCGGGAATTGGCCGAGGCGGTGGGGATCACCGAACAAAACATCAGCCTGCTGAAATCCGGCAAGGTCAAAGGCATCCGATTCGAAACACTGGCCCGGATTTGCGAGGTGCTGGATTGCCAACCCGGTGACATTCTGGAGGCGGTCAAGACCGGCTGACATGCGCGCCGTGCAACCCGGCTTGCCGTTTTTGGCGCTGGTCAAAGCCGCGCGACCAGCCCAGATAGCGCAAGGGGGGAAAGACATCACAAGACGGAGCGTATCCATGTCCTTTTTCGCCCAGCTTTTTCCACGCGGTATGACCCGGTCCGAAGCGGAACGCGCATATCTGAACGGCTCCGTCAGCCGCTATGATCTGGAATGCCGCGAGCGCGATATCGCCCGCGGAAAATTTGCCGGCTATTACGAACCCATGCCCTCGGCAGCCCCAAAGGCCGCGCGCCGCGACTCTGCCGGATCGTTGAGCAGCTTGACCTCGCGTTGGGGGAAGGGGATGGAAATGTTGTTTTCCTTGAAAATGTCCCACAGCGCCAAGTAAACATTGCCCTTGATATTGGTCAGACCATCGGTCGGGTCCTTGATCCAGAAGCGCAGGATATAGTCGACCGAGCTGTCGCCAAACCCAACGATATGGCACACCGAGGGGCGGTCTTTCAGGACGCGGTTCACGCGGCCCGCCGCCTCGATCGCCAGCTTGCGCACCAGATGCGGATCGTCGCTGTAGGCGGTGCCGAAAAACAGATCCAGCCGCACAAATTCGTCGGAATGGGACCAGTTCACCACTTGGCCCGTAATCAGGTCTTCGTTCGGGATCAGGTATTCCTTGCCATCCCGCGTGACGACCGAGACATAGCGCGCGCCAAGGCTTTCGATCCAGCCGAAGGTATCGCCAAGGCTGATCACATCGCCGGGCTTGATGGATTTATCCAGCAGGATGATGATGCCCGACACAAGGTTCGACACCACCTTTTGCAGGCCAAACCCAAGGCCCACACCAATCGCCCCCGACAAGACGGCAAGCCCCGTCAGATCGAATCCCACCGCTTTCAGCCCGATGAAAATCGCGCCGCCGAACAGGAACAACTGTATCCCCTTGATCGCCAGCACCTGCATCGAGGGGCTGATATCGGGGTTCTTCCTGATCCGGTTGGTGGCCCCCCGCGTCAGCAGCCGCGCCCCCGTCACCAAAATCCCGGTGACGATCAGCGCCTTGATCACCGTCAGCGCCGACAGCCGGAAATCGCCAAAGGTCACGGCAAGGCTGTCAAGGAAAGACAAGACACCTGTGTCGAACCCCAGAATCAGGGCAACGACCCAGATGCTCGCCCCCCAGGTCACAATCCGCCCGATAAAGCGGTTGCCAATCAGCCGCCCGGCAACACTCACGATCAGCAAGGCAATCCCGATGCTGGCCGCCACCTCAAACAACTGACTGCGCGAGGGCCATGTGACCCTCTGCATGACCCAGAACACCATCCAGTTCAGCAGCGTAAACAACAGCAAGGTCAGATTGCGGTCAAAGATGACGATGATCCGCAACTGCCATTTCTTCATGCCCTCTTGCGCCCGCGCCCACGCCATCAATCGGCGCGAGACAAAGCCCCGCATCACCCACGCCAGCACCAAAATCGTGATGATGCCGCCAAGCTGATACAACCGCCACGGCACGATCAACGACATGATGAAGGCTTCGGCCTGTGACAAAAGCCCCTGCGTGGCGTCCAATATCTCGGGGTTGATCTGGTTGATGGGGTCCATAGGGGGCCTTTGCCTTCTGCAATCGGGTCCCTGAGCATAGAGCCCGCGCCCCATGATGCAAATCACATTGCCCAATAGGCCTGAAACGCGTATGACAACGCGCATGATACGCTTTTTTGACATGGATGATCGCGCGCGCTTGCCCTGGCGGTTTTTCGGCCAGTGCCGAACCGTGCTTGCGCGCCTTTGATCCGGCGCGGATGCCTGCCGCCAGTTGCGCGGCCCTACCCCATAATCCTAGCTATATGAGAGATCAGAGCCATGAAAGCTCGCACGCTTTATGATAAAATCTGGGACGACCACGTCGTCCATCAAGCCGAAGACGGCACCTGCCTGCTGTATATTGATCGCCATCTGGTGCATGAAGTCACCAGCCCGCAGGCCTTTGAAGGGCTGCGCATGACGGGCCGCAAGGTGCGCGCGCCGGAAAAAACCATCGCCGTGCCGGACCATAACGTCCCCACCACGCTGGACCGCGCCAAAGGCATCGACAACGAAGAAAGCCGTATTCAGGTCGATGCGCTGGACAAGAACGCCAAGGATTTCGGCGTTCACTATTATCCGGTGTCCGATGTGCGCCAAGGCATCGTGCATATCGTCGGCCCCGAACAGGGCTGGACCCTGCCGGGCATGACCGTGGTTTGCGGCGACAGCCACACCGCCACCCATGGTGCCTTTGGTGCGCTGGCCCATGGCATCGGCACCTCGGAGGTGGAGCATGTTCTGGCAACCCAGACCCTGATCCAGAAGAAATCCAAGAACATGAAGGTGGAAATCACTGGCAAGCTGCGCCCCGGCGTCACCGCCAAGGATATCACCCTCTCCGTAATCGGGGCCACCGGCACCGCAGGCGGCACCGGTTACGTCATCGAATATTGCGGCGAGGCGATCCGCGATCTGTCGATGGAAGGCCGGATGACCGTGTGCAACATGGCCATCGAAGGCGGCGCCCGCGCGGGCCTGATCGCCCCGGATGAAAAGACTTACGACTATTGCAAAGGCCGCCCGCACGCCCCCAAAGGCGCCGCATGGGAAGCCGCCGTCGCCTATTGGAAAACCCTGTTCTCGGACGAAGGCGCGCATTTTGACAAGGTCATCACCTTGAAGGGCGAAGATATCGCGCCGGTCGTCACTTGGGGCACCTCGCCCGAGGATGTTCTGCCGATCACCGCCTCTGTACCTGCCCCCGAAAGCTTCAGCGGTGGCAAGGTCGAAGCAGCCAAGCGCGCGCTGGACTATATGGGCCTGACCGCGGGGCAAAAGCTGACCGATATTCAGATTGATACCGTGTTCATCGGCTCTTGCACCAATGGCCGGATCGAGGATCTGCGCGCCGCTGCCGCGATCCTGAAAGGCAAGAAGATCAAGGACGGGATGCGGGCAATGGTTGTCCCCGGTTCGGGCCTTGTGCGCGCGCAGGCCGAAGAAGAAGGTCTGGCCGATATCTTCAAGGAAGCGGGCTTTGAATGGCGGCTTGCGGGCTGTTCCATGTGCCTTGCCATGAACCCCGACCAATTGGCGGAAGGTGAGCGTTGCGCCTCGACCTCGAACCGGAACTTTGAAGGGCGGCAAGGCTACAAAGGGCGCACGCATCTTGTGTCGCCGGCCATGGCTGCCGCAGCAGCGATCACCGGTCATCTGACCGACGTGCGGGAGATGATGTAATGGAAAAGTTTACCACCGTCACCGGCATCGCCGCACCCATGCCCTTGGTCAATATCGACACCGATATGATCATCCCCAAGGTGTTTTTGAAAACCATCAAACGGTCGGGCCTTGGCGTGAACCTGTTTGACGAAATGCGCTATGACCGGCAGGGCAATGAAATCCCGGATTTCGTGCTGAACAAGCCCGCTTACCGCGATGCGCAGATCATCGTTGCGGGCGACAATTTCGGCTGCGGCTCCTCGCGCGAACATGCGCCTTGGGCGCTGGCCGATTTCGGGATTAAGTCGGTCATCTCCACCTCTTTTGCCGATATCTTTTACAACAACTGCTTCAAGAACGGCATCCTGCCGATCATCTTGCCGCAAGAGGCTGTGGATGTGTTGATGAAAGACGCCGAAAAAGGCGCCAATGCCCGGATGGAGATCAACCTTGAGGCACAGACCGTCACCGCATCGGACGGGCAGGTCTTTGCCTTCGAGGTGGACGCTTTCAAAAAGCACTGTCTGATGAATGGCTTGGACGATATCGGCCTGACGATGGAAAAGGCCGCCAGCATCGACAGCTATGAGGCCAAAGCAGGCACCCTGCGCCCTTGGGTCTGATTTCAGCCCAACACACAACATCTAGGGTCGCCCGCGTGGCGGCCCTTTTTTTAACCATAATTTGATGCAATCTAGCGACACATTTTCCGCTAAACGGCCATAAACTTTTGATTTCTTCACAGCAATGGTTGCTTGGGAAACCGAAAGAAGGCACAATTTGGGCAAGATTAAGGCAATCCGCCACAATTGGCGGGAAATTCTGGGGATAAAGGTTCGGCATCGTATCGAACCTGCCTCACATGAGGGTAGAGCAGCAGTGCTTTCACAATTCACGGGCGCGCTTATGCGGGCCTTTATGGTTATGGTGTTGATCGCGACGCCTTCGGTGCTTTTGCCGGGGGTAACGGCGGACGGCAAGCAAATGGTCGCCTTGGTGGCGCTGTTTGTCGGCGTGCTGACCTTTGTGGAATATAATGCAACCTATCCCGGCCTGATCGAATTCCGCGATGCCCCGCCCTATAACCGCACGCGCTTTCTGATGCTGCTGTCGATCGTGTTCTTCCTGTCCATCATGGCCCGCAGCGAGGTGATGCCCTCCACCCTTGCGCGGTTGTTTGAGGCGGTGGGCATTCTGATCGGCAAATCGCTGGATTTCCCCTATTCCCCCGTGCGCCTTGTCACCTTGACGCTGGCAGAGAACAGCACGCCCGCGCAGGTGATAGCGGTGCGGTCTGCGGCAGGGGTGGCCTATCTGTTTTCGCTGATCGCCCTGTCGATCTTTGCCCTCATCCTGCGCTTGCGCGACTGGCCGTCGACGAATGGCGCGTTCAATGTCTGGATCAACCTGCCCACCTTTGACCCGACAGCGGGCGGCGATGTGGTGACCCGGCTGGAACGCGACGCGCGTTTCAACCTTGCGATGGGCTTCTTGCTGCCCTTCCTTATTCCGGCGGTGGTCAAGCTGGGCGGTATGGGTCTGGGCGCGATTGATCTGAATTACGCCCCCACGCTGGTTTGGGTGATTGCAACCTGGGCCTTCTTGCCCGCCTCCTTGTTCATGCGCGGCATCGCCATGATCCGCATCGCCGGCATGATCCGCAACAAAAGAGAGCGCAGCACCGAACAAGGCGTGCCGGGCTATATCACCGCGTGAAGGTCTGGCTGACCATTGCCCTGCTGATGGCGATGGCGCAGCCCGGTTTCGCGCAAGACCCTGCAAGCCTGCGTATTGCCACCTATAACGCCGCGCTGGGGCGCAAAGGCCCCGGCCTGCTGCTGCGCGATATTCTGTCGGGCAAAGACGCACAGATCGCCGCCGTCGTCGAAACGCTGCGGGTGCTGGATGCCGATGTGCTGGTGCTGACGGATGTCGATTTCGACCATGATCTTGTCGCGCTGACGGCACTGGCGCAGGCGCTGGAACAGGCGGGCGCGCCCTATCCGCACCGCTTTGCCACCCGCCCCAATACCGGCATGGCCACCGGGCTGGATATGGATGGCGATGGCCGCAAGGGCGGGCCGGGGGATGCGCAGGGCTTTGGCTTTTTCGCAGGCTCGGCGGGTATGGCCCTGCTGTCCCGCCTGCCGATTGATGCGGCAAACGCCCGTGATTTCAGCGGTTTTCTGTGGCGCGACCTGCCCGAAAACCGCATCGGTGACAGCCTGACCGAACCCGCGCTGGCGATTCAACGCCTGTCTACCACCGCGCATTGGGATGTGCCTGTTCTTTTGCCCGATGGCGCGCCGCTGCACCTGTTGGTCTGGCACGCAACGCCCCCCGTCTTTGACGGGCCAAAGGATCGCAACGGCCGCCGCAACCATGATGAGGCCGCCTTCTGGCTGCGGATGCTGGACGGCACGCTGCCTTTCCCTGCCCCGCCTGCGCCCTTTGTGCTGCTGGGTGATGCCAATCTGGACCCCGTCGATGGCAATGGCCGCGCGCAGGCGATCACCGCCCTGCTGACCCACCCGGCGCTGCAAGACCCCGCCCCAAAGGGCCAGAACCCGCGCCAGGATGTGGGCCAAAGCGGTGATCCGGCGCTGGATACCGCGCTATATGATGACCCCGGCGGTTTGCGGGTGGAGTATATCCTGCCTTCTGCCGATCTGACGGTGCTGGCCGCAGGGGTGCTGTGGCCCGATGATGCGGACCCGATGGCCGCCACGCTGGCCCGCGCTTCGCGGCATCGCCCGGTCTGGGTGGATATCGCCTTGCCCCACCCGCCGCAATAACCCTGCGCAGCTTGACCTTACGCGCCTGAAACGCTAGGCCAACGCCAACCCATTTTCCTTAAAATGCAGGAGCGTTCCTTGGCCAATCCTTCCCTTCTCATCCTCGCCGGTGACGGCATCGGCCCCGAAGTCATGACCGAGGTCAAAAAGATCATCGCATGGTTCGGCGATAAGCGCGGCGTGCAGTTCGATGTGTCCGAAGATCTGGTCGGCGGTTGCGCCTATGATCAGCACGGCACCCCGCTGCATGACAAAACGATGGCCCGCGCGATGGAAGTGGATGCGGTGCTGCTGGGCGCGGTGGGCGGACCGAAGTATGACAACCTCGATTTCAGCGTAAAACCGGAACGCGGCCTGCTGCGTCTGCGCAAGGAAATGGACCTGTTTTCCAACCTGCGCCCCGCGCAATGTTTTGACGCGCTGGCCGATTTCTCAAGCCTGAAAAAGGATATCATCGCCGGTCTGGATATCATGATCGTGCGCGAACTGACCTCGGGTGTCTATTTCGGTGAACCGCGCGGGATTTTCCCGGATAACGAAGGTGGCCGCGTGGGCGTGAATACCCAGCGCTACACCACCGAGGAAATCCGCCGCGTCGCCCGCTCGGCCTTTGAACTGGCCAAGCGGCGCAATAACAAGGTCTGCTCGATGGAGAAGGCCAATGTGATGGAATCCGGCATCCTGTGGCGCGAAGAGGTGCAATGGGTGCATGACAATGAATACCCCGAGGTAGAGCTGTCGCATATGTATGCTGATAACGGCGCGATGCAGTTGGTGCGCTGGCCCAAGCAGTTTGACGTGATCGTCACCGATAACCTGTTCGGCGACCTGCTGTCGGATTGCGCCGCGATGCTGACGGGCAGCCTTGGGATGCTGCCTTCGGCTAGCCTTGGCGCGCCGCAGGCCAATGGCCGCCCGAAGGCCCTGTATGAACCCGTCCACGGCTCTGCCCCCGATATCGCGGGCACCGGCAAGGCGAACCCGATTGCCTGCATCCTCAGCTTTGCGATGGCGCTGCGCTATTCCTTCGATCTGGGGGATGAGGCGACGCGGGTTGAAAAAGCGGTCGAAAAAGTGCTGGCCGATGGCGCCCGCACCGCCGATCTGATGGGCAAGGATGGCGGCACCCCGATCAGCACGGCCCAGATGGGCGATGCGATCGTGGCGGCGCTGGACGCCTCACTTTAAGACCGGATTGAGACAGCACCAAAGGGGGGCCAAACGGCCCCCTTTTTCGTATTTGCCACAACCCGACCGGCCCGCATTTATTTACAAAAGCCCCGCAAGCCCCCCTTGCGGCGGACCACCGCTCACCACCATTTAATCCCCAAGGCGGAACAACCGCCCGAGGGAGAGTTTCATTGGATTACATCTATGTTGTCGCCGGGCTTATCGGCCTGTTTCTTGGCGGCGAAGGGCTGGTGCGGGGCAGCGTCGGGCTGGCGCGGCGCATGGCCATTTCGCCTTTGCTGATCGGGCTGACGGTGGTGGGTTTTGGCACCTCGACCCCCGAACTTCTGGTATCGGTTGAAGCGGCATGGCGCGGCGTGCCCGATATCGCCATTGGCAATATCATCGGGTCGAATATCGCGAATATTCTGTTGATCGTGGGGCTGACCTGCCTTGTCTGGCCCATCCGCGTTTCAGGCTCCACCCTGAAGCGGGATACGGCGGTGATGCTGGCCGCCGCTGCTGTGCTGATCCCGCTGTTCGCCATGGGGCAGATCGGGCGGTTGGCGGGCGTGTTGCTGGTGCTGGGCCTCGCGGGCTATCTGACATGGGCCTATCTGCAACCGGGCAGCGCCGCCGAGGAAGATCTGGACGCCGCCCCAAGCTCTGCGCTGGTATCGGCGCTTTGGGTTGCGGGGGGCTTTGTCGCGCTGATCTTTGGCGCGCGGTTTCTGGTTGAAGGTTCCGTTTCCATCGCGCGCGGTTTTGGCGTGTCAGAGGCGTTTATCGGGCTGACCATCGTGGCGGTGGGCACATCGCTGCCGGAACTCGCCACCTCGGTCATCGCGGCGTTTCGCAAGCAATCGGAAATCGCGATTGGCAATATCGTCGGCTCCAACATCTTCAACGTGCTGGGCATCCTTGGCCTGACCGCGTTGATAAGCCCTGTGCCCGTGGCCGACAGGTTCCTGACCTTTGATCTGCCGATCATGATCGCGGCTTCGGTGGCGCTGACGGGGTTGCTGCTGACCCGCAAGATCATCGGGCGCGGTATCGGCGTGGCTGCTTTGGCGCTTTATGCGGCCTATATCCTGACGGCGCAGGGCTAAAGCGCCGCAAGGCGCGTCACGCCACCCGCGCCTTGCGACCGCACCAGACAACCACGGCCACGGCTGCGGCAAAACCCAGCATGACCGGGGTGATCTGTTCCCCCAGCAACAGCGCGGCAATACCAAGCGTGACAAAGGTTTGCAGCAATTGCACCTGCCCCACGCGAGCAATGCCACCCATCGCCAGACCGGCATTCCAGAAGAAGAACCCGGCGAACATGGACCCGAAGGCCAGATAGGCCAAGGCCCAAAGCGCCGGGCCTTGTGGCGCATGCACCCCGCCTGCCCATGCCCACCATGTGCCCAGACCCGTCAGCGGCAGGCACAGCACCAGCGCCCATGCGATCACCTCCCACCCCGGCAATTCCCGCGCCAACTTGCCCGACACCACATAGCCCAGCGCCGATACCATCGCCGCGCAGCCCAGCCACAGATGGCCGATGCCCGGCACAAAGCCGCCCCCCCGCAGCGTGAAGCCCAGCACCAGCGCCGCCCCTGCCACACCCCAAGCCCAAAAGGCAGGGCCGGGCCGTTCTCCGCCGATGAGGGCCGCGAAAATGGCGGTCAGCAGCGGCAAAACCCCCAGCACGATCCCGCCATGCGCGGCGGGCACGGTTTGCATCGCCACATTCACCAGACCGGGAAAGCCAAAGACCAGCGTCACCCCGATCATCGCAAAGGCGGCAAGGTGGCGTTTGGGCAGGCGTTTACGGGCAACGACCAAGGCAATGGCCGAGGCAAGCCCCGCCAGAAACGCCCGTGCAAAGGTGATGAAGGCCGGGTCAAACCCCGTCAGCGCCACGCGGGTCACAGGCAGCGTGGCCCCGAAAATGACCACCCCGACAAAGCCCAGCACAAGCCCCGCCAAAGGGTGATGTTTCTTGGTTGGGGTGGGTGCTGTGGTCATAGCCTTGGCATAGCCGCTTCGCCCTGCGCTGCCAATCGGGTTTTGCGCCCCCGTGCCTTTGGGGGGCAAAGCGGGCGATATGGCGGAATTTACCCGCTCTGCCCTTGCGCTACAGCGCTAACAGGCGCAATACCAAAGCGAACCCAAGTGCTTCCGAGACTGTCGATGCCAATTGTGAAATCAAACCTGCGCGGGGCGCTGATGGCGCTGATCGCTTTTGCCATCTATGCGACGCATGATGTCTTTGTGAAGTTTCTGGGCGGGCATTATTCGCCCGTGCAGATCATTTTTTTCTCGGTCACGTTCAGCTTTCCGCTGGTGGCGATGATGCTGATCGGGGACCGCAATGATGGCAATCTGCGGCCGCGCCATCCGTGGTGGACAGCTTTGCGCACAGTCTCGGCGCTGATTACAGGCGTTGCGGCCTTCTACGCGTTTTCGGTGCTGCCGCTGGCCCAAACCTATGCGATCCTGTTTGCCACGCCGCTGCTGATCACCTTGCTGGCGATTCCCATTCTGGGTGAAAAGGTGGGCATCCGCCGCGGGCTTGCAATTGTGGTAGGCTTGGCCGGGGTGATGATCGTGCTGCGGCCAACCGGGGCAGAGCTGGGCCTGGGCCATGCGGCGGCCTTGCTGGCGGCGGTTTGTTCCTCGCTCGCCTCGGTCATCGTGCGCAAGATCGGGCAAGAGGAACGCTCGGTCGTGCTGCTGCTGTTCCCGATGATTGCCAATTTCCTGGTGTTGGGCGCGGCGCTGCCCTTGGTTTACAAACCCATGCCAATTGAACATCTGGGCATGATCGGCGTCATCGCCGCCTTTGGCTTCGTCGCCAGCCTGTTCATCATCAGCGCTTATAAGAACGCCGAAGCGGTGATCGTGGCCCCGATGCAATACAGCCAGATGATCTGGGCGATCATCTTTGGCCTGCTGATCTTTGACGAAACGCCGGACCAGATCACCCTGATCGGCGCGGCTGTCATCATGGCCAGCGGGCTTTATATTGTGCTGCGCGAAAGCCGGGCGAAAGTATCCAAGCACAGCCCGGTTCTGGAATCGCGCACCCGGCATGAAACCGGCACCCTGCCGCGCATCAGCCTGCTGCTGTCACGCGACAGGGGAAACAAGTAAGCGCGGCTTTTTTGCTCAAACGCGCCTTCTGCCCTATTGCAAAAGCGCCGCGATGGGTTTAACCCCCGCCTCACGGTCGGAGCGTAGCGCAGCCTGGTAGCGCACCTGCTTCGGGAGCAGGGGGTCGGAGGTTCGAATCCTCTCGCTCCGACCAATTTCCCGCCTTCATCACAGATACGAAATCCGGGCCTTCTGGCCGCCTTTCGGGGTGTGGCGTCTGGTTTCGGCGCGGCGGGTGGCGGCGTTTTGAAATCACCGCAACAATGCCCCACCCTTGCCCAGATCCTGACACGAATCCCCGGCATACAGGCTTCAGTAGCGATTGAGATTGGCTCGGTGGTTCGGACTTATTGCCCCCACCCAGACCGGATTGCCGGGTCAGTCCGCTACACCTAAAAGAACGCCGTCAGCACCGGGTAAGGGGCTGGCGGCGTTTCTTACTTTGGGGCGCGGGGCAGGAACCAGCGACCTGCGATCATCGCGGCTTGGTCGCGCCCCAGCATGATCCGCACATGGTTTGAAATCGCCCGGTTTGCGGCCAGATCAAGCTGCGACAAGAAGGCCTCCGCCTCGGCGCAGGGGCCGCTGACAATGCGCTGCAAATAGGTTTCCACCTCGGCCCGTGACAGGCGGCCCAATTGATGCGGATGGTGCAGCGCGGCCCAAAGGAAATGGCAGCGCTGTTCATCCGCGCAGAGCACCCGCGCCTGTTCCGCGCTGACCGCAAAGGCTAGCGACCAAGAGACGATGCCGCTTTCCACTGGCATCTGAAATTCAAACCCTGTCGCCGTTTGCACCAGTTTGGGGGCCCATGCCCCCAAATCAAGCAAGACCGTTTCGGCTGCTGTCATGCAAAGCCGGGGGCAGCCCGCAGCGTGCCGGTTTCGATGTTGCGGCGGTTTCGATCCACGGTGTTAAGATATTTGCGGGTGGCCGGGTGTTCCGGGTCCAGCACACCTAGCTTGACCAGCAAGGCACAGATCGCCAGTTCCGCCCCGCGCGTGCCGCCATCGGTCACTTTCAGCGCGATACCCTTTTGCAATTCGGGGATGATGGCGACAAACACCGCCTCTGCCCCCGTCTTGATCGCCACCTTGCCCCCCATGGCGCGCATCAATTCGGTGCAGGCGCGCCCCTCGCCCGCCACCATTTCCGGAAAGGCCATCATACCGCGCGACAGCTTATACGCCGCATCTTGCCGGGCATCGCCACCCTCTTTGGCGGTCGCGAAAAATGCCATCGCGCGGGCCAGACCGTGAACCGAGGTGGAATAATTCGGGGCCGAGCAGCCATCAATCCCGTAACCACGGCTGGTTTCGCCCGTCACTTCCTCAAAGCTGTTGCGAATGGCGATCTGAATCGGGTGGTCGGCCTCCACATATTCGGAATGGCCGCCCATGTGTTTGTTGAGCATCAGAAAGCCCGCATGTTTGCCCGAACAATTGTTGTGATACTGGCAGGGGCTTTCATCGGTCTTGATCAACCGGTTGCGCTCTGGCCGGTCAGCGGGTTCCTGAATACCGCAGCGCAGATCCGCCTCACCCAGCCCCAGATCGGCCAGCCACGCGGCGACCGCCTCGGTGTGAATGGCCGCCCCGTTATGGCTGGCGCAAACAAGGCCCAGTTGCTTCTGCGTCAAATTCCGCCCTGCCCCGCTTTCCATCAAAGGCAGCGCCTGCACCATCTTGCAACTGGACCGGGGAAAGATGATTGCGTTCGGATCGCCCCATGCCGCCTCGACAGAGCCATCGGCCCCGCAAATCACGGCATGACCCAGATGCGTGCTTTCCAACTGCCCACCGCGC
Organism: Pseudorhodobacter sp. E13; assembly: GCF_003991405.1. Lineage (GTDB taxonomy): Bacteria > Pseudomonadota > Alphaproteobacteria > Rhodobacterales > Rhodobacteraceae > Pseudorhodobacter. The sequence continues at coordinate 94,268 of NZ_RPEN01000155.1, read as the reverse complement.
CAAAGCTCTGCAAATGCGACTGGTTGCGCCATTTTCTTCATCCCTCTCCCGTTTTCCGCATCAAACATGCGCGATTTTCTGCGCATGGGGCTTTTACGGACTGCCCTTTTTGCGTTATGCATGGAATATCGAGTTGAAACCACCCGCGCTACAGGAAAAGCTAGCACAACTAGTGACGTGGCAAGGGCCAGAGGCATCAAACAGCTGGAGGCTGTGAACGACATGACATCACGCATCATCGGGGCGTTTTTCGGCGCTTTGCTTGGGATGGGGGCCTCCGCCGCCTTCGCACAATCAGAAACGGAATGTGTTTCCGCCAAAACGGACTGGAGCGTTTGTGTCTGGCAACAGCCCAAGGAATGCTGGGGTGTGTCCAAGCCCAAGGAAACCGTGAACAGCCGCGACGGCAAGGTTGTCTCGGCACGGCGCGGCGACATTCTGATGTTCGTCACCTTCCGCCCCGGTGGCGGTGCCAAGGGTGAGGTTTCCTTTACCGGTGGCTACCCTTTCGCCTCCGGCTCGACCGTCAATGTCAATATCGACGGCAAAGAGTTTGAGCTGTTTACCGATGGCGAATGGGCTTGGCCGGCAAACACCTCGGATGACGCTGGGCTGCTGGCAGCCATGAAGGCCGGTTCCTCCGCCATCGTGACCGCGCGTTCAGGCCGTGGCACGCAGACAAAAGACACGTTCTCGCTGCAAGGCTTCACCGCCGCGATGACCGAGGCTGAACAGCGCTGCAAATAAGCCGCTACCTTTCGTTTCAGAACGCCTCGGTGCCGCGCGCGCCGGGGCGTTTTCTTTTGCCCGCGAATCCGGTATAGACCCGGCTTGCACAACAGGATGCCTCTCATGACCACTGCCCCGATCACCCAAGATGTTCACACCATTCCGCGCAAACTGCCGGAAGGGGGCAAGATCAACATCATCGGCCTGACGCGGGACCAGTTGCGCGCGGCGCTGATTGCGGCGGGTTGCCCGGAAAAGCAGGCCAAGATGCGGGTCGGGCAAATCTGGCAATGGGTGTATTTCTTTGGCCTGCGCGATTTTGCCGAAATGACCAACCTGTCCAAGGATTTCCGCGCCCTGCTGGCCGAAAAGTTTGAACTGGTGCTGCCCGAAGTGGTGACGCGCCAGATATCCGAGGATGGCACGCGCAAGTATCTGGTGCGCATCCAAGGCGGGCATGAGGTAGAGGTGGTCTATATCCCCGAAACCGATCGCGGGACGCTGTGCATTTCCAGTCAGGTCGGTTGCACGCTCACCTGTTCCTTCTGCCATACGGGCACGCAGAAACTGGTGCGCAACCTGACCCCGGCGGAAATCGTGGGCCAGGTGATGCTGGCGCGGGATGATCTGGATGAATGGCCCGTCAAAGGCGCGTCCAACGCCGACCCGGCCGCGCGGCTGGTCAGCAATATCGTGCTGATGGGGATGGGCGAGCCGCTGTATAATTTTGAAAACGTGCGGGATGCGATGCATATCGTGATGGATGGCGAAGGCATTGCCCTTGGCCGCCGCCGCATCACCCTGTCCACCAGCGGCGTGGTGCCGGAAATTGCGCGCACCGCGCGGGAAATCGGTTGTCTGCTGGCGGTGTCCTTCCACGCCACCACCGATGAGGTGCGCGATGTGTTGGTGCCGATCAACAAGAAATGGAACATCGCCACCCTGCTGGATGCCCTGCGCGACTATCCGGGCCTCAGCAATTCTGAACGGATCACCTTTGAATATGTGATGCTGGACGGGGTGAATGACAGCAAGGAAGATGCCTACCGCCTGATCGAGTTGTTGCGCGGCATTCCGGCCAAGGTGAACCTGATCCCCTTTAACGAATGGCCGGGCGCGCCCTACAAACGCTCCTCCGGCAACCGGATTCACGCCTTTGCCGATATCATCAACGCGGCGGGCTATGCCTCGCCCATCCGCAAACCGCGCGGCGAAGATATCATGGCCGCCTGCGGGCAGTTGAAATCGGCGACCGAGCGCGCGCGCAAATCGCGCAAGGAGATAGAGGCCGAGGCGGGCTTGGGCGGGTAAGGCGGCCCGCGTTAACCTAGCCTTTACCATGGTGGCGCAAAGTGAAGGGTATGGAACCCTTTGACCTCAAACTCCCGGTTGAAACCATCGCTGCCCTGACCCGGATCGCGGTGCAGGAGGATGTGTCCGTGGGCCAGTTGATCCGCGAAGCTATCACCCGCGACCTGCGGCGGCGCGAACAAGCGAAGACGCCCATCAGGGCGGATGAGCAGCTCGTCACTCCCTTACGGGCGCTCCTCGCGGATGATTTTGCCTATGCCGCGCATTGGGGTGATCTGCAAAGGCGGCTTACCGCCAAAGGCTATCGTCTGGCGGAATCCGGTGGTGGGTTGATCTTGCAAAAGGCGGCAAATGGCGAACGTCTGTGCAAGGCGTCGGAGCTTGGTTATAGCTATTACGCGCTCATGCGCAAATTCAATGCTCCCTTTCCGAACCATAGCCATAGCTGGATAGCGGGCCGCGTTCTGGATCGGGCCGCTGCCACGACACGGGGGCCCGAACAGCCCCCCGACACAACAGCGTCTGAAGCGAATCCCTATCTACCGCGATTTCCTTGAAACTGGCCGGAAAGGTCATGGCACAGCCTTGCCCGACAACCGCGATGCAGACCTTAATTTTCGGTTAAAAATTTTAATGTATTCTATTATTATCAATAGCATATCAAAAGAATCGCGTGCGATTCCGCTGGCACTTTCGCGGCAGGTCTGCGCCTGCTAATCTGCCCTCCATGACCCCGCAAACCCTTTCCAACAGCCTCGCCCGCCGCCTGTTCCTGCATCGCCATGCTTTGGGCGACGCCCCCACAGGGCCGGGCAAAGGCGAAGACTTGGCAGGGCTGATTGACCGGATCGGATTTGTGCAGGTCGACAGTATCCGCACCGTGGCCCGCGCGCATGATATGATCCTGTTTTCGCGGCGGCAGGCTTACAGGCCCAAGGCGCTCAAAGACCTGCTGGAACGTGACCGGGCGCTGTTCGAACATTGGACCCATGACGCCTCGATCATCCCGGTGCATCAGTTTCCGCAGTGGCAGCACCGCTTTGACCGCGATGCCGCGCGGTTGCGGAACGGGTGGAAACGCTGGTTCCGCGATGGCTATGAAGCGCAGTTTGACACCATCCTGCGCCGGATCGAGGCGGAGGGACCTGTCACCTGTTCTGATGTCGGGGAGGGCGAGGCGCGGGGCAAGGGCGGCTGGTGGGACTGGCACCCATCCAAAACCGCGCTGGAATGGCTGTGGCGGACGGGTGTGCTGTCCATCACCCGGCGCGAGAATTTTCAGAAAGTCTATGACCTGACTGAGCGCGTGATCCCCGCCGCTCATCTGGACGCGCCGGTGGAGAAGGCCGCGCATCTGGATTGGGCCTGCCGCGCGGCACTGGACCGCCTTGGCTTTGCCACCGCCGGGGAGCTGGCTGCCTATTGGGCCGCCGTGCCCAATGCAGAGGCGCGTGATTGGTGCGCGGCGGCGCTTCGGCGGGGAGAGATCATCGAGATCGCGGTCGAGGCCGCCGATGGCAGCCAGCGCCGCAGCTTTGCCCGCCCGGATGTGGTGACGGAAGCGGCGAACCTGCCGCCTGCCCCTGCCCGCCTGCGGGTCTTGTCCCCCTTTGATCCCGCGCTGCGCGACCGGGCGCGGGCCGAGCGGTTGTTCGGGTTTTTCTACCGGATCGAGGTTTTCGTGCCCGAGGCCAAGCGCCAGTATGGCTATTACGTTTTTCCGGTGCTGGAAGGCGAGCGCTTGATCGGGCGGGTCGATGCCAAGGCGTTCCGCGACGAAAGCTGTTTGCGCGTGACCGCCTTCTGGCCGGAAGCGGGCGTGCGAATGGGCCCGGGCCGCGTGGCACGGCTGGAGGCCGCCTTGGGCAAGCTGGCGCGGTTTGCGGAGTGTGACCGGGTGGCCTTTGCCGACGACTGGCTGCGGGACGGGTGACCGGGCGCGGGGGCTGTCTGCCCCCGAAGTCGCTTTGCTGCGCAAAGCGACACCCCCGAGGATATTTTTGCCGAAAAGAAAGCGCTGGGGCCTTGGAATTCCGGGGGTTGTCTTGCATCTGGGGCCGAGCCGTGGAAGCTAGAGCATGATCAACTGAAAGAGCCTGCTTGATGCTGCCCATCTTGTTCAAGACCTTGCCCTTTTTTGCGCTGATCGGGCTTGGCTATTGGGCGGGGCGGGTGCGGTTTTTCACGCCTGAGGCGACGGGCTGGCTGACGAAGTTTGTGTTTTATTTCGCGCTGTCGGCGATGCTGTTCCGCTTTGCCTCGAACCTGTCTTTGGCCGAGATTTGGGACGGGCGCTTTGTTGCGGCCTATCTTTGGGGCTGTGGCGTGGTTTATGCAATTGCCATGGGGGTTGCCTTTTGGCGCGGGATTTCGACCGAGGAAGCCGCGATCGAGGCGCAATGTGCGGTGATTGGCAACACAGGTTTTCTGGGCGTGCCGATGCTGGTGGTCTTGATGGGGCCACAGGCGGCGGGGCCGGTGTTGATGGTGCTTGCGATTGATCTGATTGTGTTTTCCACGATCATCACGCTGGTCATCACAGGCGTTCGCGAAGGGCGGATGAGCCTTGGTGTGTTGCGTGTGTTGGGGGTGGGGTTGCTGAAGAACCCGATGATCGTTTCGATGGTCTTGGGGCTTGGCTGGTCTGCCACCGGGTTTGCGGTGCCTGCCCCGATCAATGATTTCATGGCGTTGCTGGGCGGGGCTGCGACGCCGGGTGCCCTGTTCGCGATTGGGGCGTCGCTTGCCACCAAATCGGCGGAGCGGTTGGCGGTGGCGGGGTGGCTGTCGTTTTGCAAGCTGGTGTTGCACCCTGCCGCCGTGGCCTTTGCCGCGCTTGTGCTGTTCAAGGTGGAGCCCGGCCCTGCTGGTGTAATGATTGCCGCCGCCGCCTTGCCAGTGGCGGGCAATGTCTACATTCTGGCGCAGCATTTCGGGGTGGCCCCGCAGCGGGTTTCGGCCTCGATCCTGATATCAACCGCGATCAGCATCGTGACGGTGACGATTGTTATGGCCCTTGTCATGGGCTGAAGGGGAAGACGATGAAGACCATTTCTGAAAACCGGGCCTTTGGCGGTGTGCAAGGTGTGTATAGCCACGCCTCCGAGGTCTGTGGCTGTGATATGACCTTTGGTCTGTTCCTGCCCGAGGAGGCCGAGCATGAGGCGGTGCCGGTGATCTGGTATCTGTCGGGGCTGACCTGCACGCATGAAAACGCCATGACCAAGGCGGGCGCGCAAGGCTGGGCCGCCGAAAATGGTGTCGCGCTGATCTTTCCCGATACCAGCCCGCGCGGCGATCATGTGCCGGATGATGAGGCCTTTGATCTGGGCAAAGGCGCCGGGTTTTATGTGAACGCCACCGAAGGGAAATGGGCGCGGCATTTCAAGATGTGGGATTACCTGACCGAGGAATTGCCGCATCTGCTGTTCAGCGCCTATCCGTTGGACGAGGGCCGCCAAGCCATCATGGGCCATTCCATGGGGGGGCATGGGGCGCTGACGATTGCGATGTCTTTTCCCGGTCGCTTCCGCTCTGTTTCCGCCTTTGCGCCGATTGCCAACCCTTCGGCAAGTGACTGGGGGCGCAAGCAGTTCACCGCCTATCTGGGCGAGGATGAGGCGAAATGGGCGCCGCATGATGCGACCTTGCTGATGAAGAAGCGCGGCTTTGACGGGCCTATTCTGATTGATCAGGGCGCGGCGGATCAGTTTCTGGATCTGTTGAAGCCCGAAGCCTTGGCCGAGGCGATGATGGCCAGCCGGCAAAATGCGATGGTCCGCATGCAAAAGGGCTATGACCACAGCTATTACTTCGTCTCCAGCTTCATGGAGGATCATATCGCCTTTCACACCGAGGCGCTGTATGCGTAGCCGCGCATGACGGTGATCTATATCGACGCCGATGCCTGCCCGGTGAAGGCCGAGGCCGAAAAGGTGGCCACGCGGCATGGGTTGCGGATGATCCTTGTGTCGAACGGGGGCATTCGCCCGTCGCAGAACCCTTTGGTGGAAAGTGTGTTCGTTTCGGACGGGCCGGATGTGGCGGATATGTGGATTGCCGAACGCGCGGGTCTTGGTGATGTGGTCATCACGGGCGATATCCCCTTGGCCGCGAAATGCGTGGAGGCGGGGGCCAAGGTGTTGAAACACAATGGCGAGGAATTGCATGCCCGCAACATCGGGCAAGTGCTGGCCACGCGCGATCTGATGCAGGACCTGCGCAGCGCTGACCCGTTCCGGCAAGGCGGCGGCAAGCCGTTTTCCAAGGCCGACCGCTCGCGGTTTTCCGAAGCGCTGGAGCGGGTGACGCGCGCGGCAAAAGCGCTGTGATGTCGCGCAGGGAACAGACAGGGCCGCTTGTGCCGTGTTGCCTTGCCGGATGACCGATCATTCCGCCACTGACCGCCGTATCCTGCTGCTGGGCATTGCCTCGGCCATGGGGGCCTCGTGTTTCTTTTCCATCAATGACAGTTCGATCAAGTTCTTGTCGGGCGGCTATGCCTTGCATGAGATTGTGCTGATCCGGTCTTTGATCGGGCTGACGGTGATGATGGTTTTGGTGCTGCCCACGCGCGGCGGATTGGCGGCGTTTCGGACGCGGCGTCTGGGCCTGCATCTGCTGCGCGGTGGCTTTGTTGTCACCTCTAACTTCTGTTTCTTTCTGGGGCTGGCGGCGATGCCGATTGCCGATGCGGTGGCGTTGTTCTTTGTTGCGCCCTTGCTGATTACGGCGCTGTCGGTGCCGATGCTGGGCGAAAAGGTGGGCCCGCGCCGTTGGGCCGCTGTGGGGGTTGGGCTGATCGGTGTGATCATCATGCTGCGGCCGGGGATGGGGATATTCCACCCCGCCATGTTGCTGCCGCTGTTTGCTGCCTTTTGCTATGCGATGCTGCATATGCTGACGCGCCGCATGGGGGCCACGGAAAGTGCGGTCACGCTGACGCTTTATGTGCAGATGACCTTTGTCGCGGTCTGTATCCTGAGCGGGTTGGTGCTGGGCGGCGGGGCCTTTTACTCTGAGGCGAACGCCTCATTGGCCTTTCTGACGCGCCCTTGGGTCTGGCCCACGCCCGGCGACTGGCCGATTTTGGCACTGATCGGGCTGTCGTCGGCGATTGGGGCGCTGTTGATCACCCATGCCTACCGGTCTTGTGAGGCGGCGGTGGTGGCGCCGTTCGAATATATCTCCATGCCGTTGGCGATTGTGTTCGGGCTGGTGATTTTTGGCGAATGGCCGGACCCGATTGCATGGCTGGGCATCGCGCTGATTTGTGGCGCGGGGCTGTATGTGGTGTGGCGTGAAACCCGTGCCAATCCGGTGGATCCGCCCCTTGCATCCGCCCCCGGAAACCTGCGATCTTCGGCGCTTGGTGGGACGGAAACGGATAGCTGAGATGCAGACCCCAGAGGCGGTGATCTTTGACATCGGCAATGTGCTGATCGAATGGCAGCCGGAACGCTATTACGATGCCCGCATTGGCGAAGCGCGCCGCCGCGCCTTGTTTGCCGAGGTGGACCTGCACGGCATGAACGAACGCGTCGATGCAGGCGGGCTGTTCCGCGATACGATCTATGACACTGCCGCCGCCCATCCGAAATGGGAAGCCGAGATCCGCTGGTGGTATGACCATTGGATCAACCTTGCCTCTCCCCGGATTGAACTGTCGATCACCTTGCTGCGGCGGTTGCGGGCCAAGGGCATCCCGGTTTTCGCGCTGACGAATTTTGGCGATGATGCCTTTGCCTATGCGCAAACCCAGTATGAGTTTCTGAATGAGTTTGATCGCGCCTATGTCTCGGGCCGGATGAAAGTGACCAAACCCAGCCCCCGGATCTATGAGATGCTGGAGGCGGATTGCGGCATCAGCCCCGCGGCGCTTTTGTTTACCGATGACCGCGCGGAAAACATCGCCGCCGCCGCCGCGCGCGGGTGGCAAACCCATCTTTTCACCGGCCCGCAAGGCTGGGCCGATTGCCTGCACACCGCAGGACTGCTTACCCCACAGGAGGCCATGCCATGACCATTGAAATCGTCCCCGCCGAGGCGGAAACCCTGCTGAGCTGGCACAGCCTGACCGATGCGCTGGAGGCGGGGCACCGCTTGCCGCGCGCCGAGGTGGCCGACAGCTTGCTGTATCGGGGCAATGATACATTGCTGAACCGTGCGGCATGGATTGATGGCTTGGGCCAGTTGGTGAAATGCGCGACGGTATTTCCCGGCAATGGCGCGCATGGGCTGGCCTCGGTCAATGGGGCTGTCACGCTTTACGCCGATCAAACCGGCGTGCTGGAGGCGTTGGTGGATTTTCACCTTGTCACCAAATGGAAAACCGCCGGGGACAGCCTGCTTTCGGCCAAGAAACTGGCGCGGCCGGATAGTCGGAACATCTTGCTGGTGGGCGCGGGCACGGTTGCGGCGTCGATGATCAGCGCCTATTCCAGCCTGATCCCGGATGCGCGCTTCACCGTCTGGGGCCGCAATCCGGTGGCGGCCAAGGCCTTTGCCGACAGCCACGGCGTGCAGGTCGCCACAGAGCTTGAGGCCGCAACCCGCGCCGCCGATATCATCTGCACGGCCACCATGTCGAAAGAGCCGCTGATCATGGGCGAATGGTTGCAGCCCGGCCAGCACCTTGACCTGATCGGGGCCTATAGGCCCGACATGCGCGAGGTGGATGATGCCGCCATGGCCCGCGCCCGCGTCTTTGTCGATGCCCGCGCCACCACGCTGCACCATATTGGTGAGTTGATGAAACCACTGGCCTCTGGCGCGATTACCGAAGGCGATATCGAGGCGGATTTCTACGATCTGTCCAAGGGCACCTATGCCCGCCGCAGCGAGGATGAGATTACCATCGCCAAGAACGGCGGCGGCGCGCATCTGGACCTGATGACGGCCTCCTACATTCTGGCGGCGTGGAAAGGGCGGTAAAGGCGGCGGCTTGCGCCTGATATCAGGTGCAGGCAGGCGGCCTTAGCCCTTGGCGTTGAAGAAATCGCTGATCTTTTGCGCCAAGGGCTCGGAAATTCCGTCCACGGCCATCAGGTCAGGAATGGCCGCGCGGCTGACCGCCTTGGCCGAGCCGAAATGCGCCAGAAGCGCGCGTTTGCGGGCCGCGCCAACACCCGGAATATCATCCAAAGGCGTGGCGCTGACGGCTTTGGCGCGCTTGGCCCGATGCGCGCCAATGGCCCAGCGATGCGCCTCATCGCGCAGACGTTGCACGAAATACAGCACGGGGTCATTCATCCGCAGAGCAAAGGGGCGCTGGCCGGGGCGGTGGAATTCTTCCTTACCGTGATCACGGTCCACCCCTTTGGCGACACCGATCATGGCAATATCATCGACGCCGAGTTCGGCCATGATCCCTTCTACCGCCGAAACCTGCCCCGCCCCGCCGTCGATCAGCAACAGGTCCGGCCAGGCATCGGTTTTCCGATCGGGGTCTTCTTTCAGCAGGCGTTCAAAGCGGCGGGTCAGCACCTCTTTCATCATGCCGAAATCGTCGCTGTTGGCGCCCGCATCGGATTTGATGTTGAACTTGCGGTATTGCGATTTCAGGAACCCTTCGGCCCCCGCCACGATCATGCCGCCCACAGCATTGGTGCCCTGAATGTGGGAGTTGTCGTAAACCTCGATCCGTTTGGGCGGGGCGTCCAGATCAAAGGCTTCGGCCAGACCGGACAGCAGTTTGTTCTGCGTGGCACTTTCCGACATTTTCCGCGCAAGGCTTTCGCGGGCGTTGCGGGCGGCGTTTTCCACCAGCTCGGCCTTTTCGCCGCGTTGGGGCACGGACATTTCCACCTTGCGGCCCGCGCGTTCCGACAAGGCCTGCGCGACAAGGTCATCATTATCGACAGGATGCGACAGCAACAGCAGGCGCGGCGGTTCCTTGTCGTCATAGAACTGGGTCAGGAAGGCTTCCAGAATCTCCGGCTCCTCGGCCCCGGCCGGGGTGCGGGGGTAGAAATCGCGGTTGCCCCAGCTTTGATTGGCGCGGATGAAGAACACCTGCACACAGGCCTGCCCGTTTTCCAGATGCAGCGCGATCACATCCGCCTCGGCCACGCCACGCGGGTTGATCCCTTGCGCCGATTGCACCTGCGTCAGCGCCTTGATCCGGTCGCGCAGCGCGGCGGCGCGTTCAAACTCCATCTCCTCGGATGCCCGCGACATTTCAGCGGCCAGATTGGCCTGCACATCGGTGGTCTTGCCTTCCAGAAAGCGCTTGGAATCGGCCACGAGGCGCCCGTAATCCTCGGCGCTGATCTTGTCGACGCAAGGCCCGGCGCAGCGCTTGATCTGATATTGCAGGCACGGGCGGGTGCGGCTGGCAAACATCGCGTCTGAGCAGTTGCGCAGCAAAAACACGCGCTGCAACTGGTTCAGCGTCCGGTTCACCGCGCCTGCACTGGCGAAGGGGCCAAAGTAATGCCCCTTTTCCGACCGTTTGCCGCGATGCTTCTTGATCATCGGGAAAGGGTGATCGGTCGGGATCAGGATATTGGGAAACGATTTGTCATCGCGCAGCAGCACGTTATAGCGCGGTTTCAGCTGCTTGATCAGGTTCTGTTCCAGCAGCAGCGCCTCGGTTTCGGTGCGCGTGGTCAGGAACATCATCGACGCGGTTTCCGAGATCATTCGCGCAATCCGGCCCGAATGTCCCGAAGGCCGTGCATAGTTGGAAACCCGGTTCCGCAGGTTGCGCGCCTTGCCGACGTAAAGCACCTCGGACGCCGCATTCAACATCCGGTAGACCCCCGGAGAGCCATCTATCGTTTTAAGATAGGCCTGAATGACGCCATGCCCGGTCGGGATTTCTGCTCCGTCTTCTGTCACGCGCTAAACTTCCGTCTGAGATACGTTGATTCCCCTGATCGCTGCAATGAACCACGGGCCGGGGCAAGAGGAAACCTATCCCCGGTTTCTGTGGATAACTCTGTTAGGAATAATCTGCCAGTCCGGAATTTCCCTTGTATTTGGCCCCTTTCCAAGCATTGCCTAAAAAATGGGCATATTTGCAAATATCTGATTTCAAACAATATTTTATTATACGCATGGCAAATAACTGAAAAGAAAGGAGAAATAGTAACGATTCTGTAACGAACCCGTGTGCGGTGCACAACTTGTCGCAGGGTCAAGGCCGAAACCTACTGATCGCCGATAATATCCGGTGTTTTCCAGCTGAGATGTTGGCCGCCATCGACGCAAAGCACCTGCCCGGTAACGGCGGGCGCATCGAGGAAAAACCCGAGAGCGGCGGTGATATCCGACGGGTTCGCGCCCCGTTGCAGCGGGCTGTTGGCGCGCTGGCTGGAAAAGTGGTCTTGCGTCTGGCGGGTGCCGATCATGGTGGTGCCGGGGCCAATGCCATTGACGCGGATCTGCGGTGCAAGCCCCTGTGCGGCGGTTTGGGTTAGCGCCCACAGCCCCATTTTCGCCAGCGTATAGGTCATGAATTCGGGCGTCAGTTTGCGGATGCGTTGGTCCAGCATATTGACGATCAGCGACGGGGCAAGCGCCTCTCCGTTTTCGTCAAGGGTCGCGGGCAGGGCCTGGGCCGCGAAAGCCTGCGTCAGCAGAAAGGGCGCGCGCAGGTTAGAGCCGATATGCCGGTCCCAACTGCTGCGGGTGGCGCTGCGGATGCTGTCATATTCAAAGATCGACGCATTGTTGACCAACACGGTCAGCGGCCCGCCCAGTGCCTCTGTCGCGCGGGGGATAAGGGATGCGGTTTCATCCTCGTCCAGCAGATCGGCTTGCAGGGCGACGGCGCGGCGACCCATCGCCTCAATCTCGGCCACTGTCGCATCGGCATCGGCGGCGGAACTGGCGTAATGGATGGCGACATCATGGCCCCGTTTGGCCAAATACAGGGCCATCGCCCGGCCCAATCTGCGTGCAGCCCCGGTGACAAGTGCGCGTGCCATATTACACCACCAATGAAACGGTATAGACGGCATAGGCCGCCACAAAAAGCGCACCGACGGTGCGAGTGATATCATGCCGCATCAGGATAAACGGGATCAGCAGCAACGAGGTCGCCGCCATCACCCACAGGTCCGATTGCAGCATCGACGCAGGCACCGGGATCGGGCCGACAAAGCCCGCCACCCCGATAATGCCCAAAAGGTTGAACACGTTAGAGCCGATCACATTGCCCATCGCCACATCGGCCTGTTTCTTGAACGCCGCGATCACCGAGGTTGCCAGTTCCGGCAGCGAGGTGCCAACGGCGACCAGCGTCAAGCCGATCACGGTTTCCGAAATCCCAAAGATGCGGGCGATATTGGCGGCCCCTTCCACCAGAAAATCTGCGCCAAGGGGCAGGCCGATGATGCCAGCCAGCAGAAAGGCGATGATCTTCCACCACGGGGCGGACAGGTCTGCGCCTTCCAGATCATCGACCGAGGCAGCCGTGCGCGCCCCGCGGGCGCTGCGGATGTTGTCCAGGATCATCAGCGCCAAGCCAACCAGCAAAATCGCGGCATGCCACCAGGTGATTGGCCCCATGAAGCACAGCACGATGAACAATGCCGTTGCGGCCAGCATGGTGATAAACCCGCGCGACACGCCCAAGGTGCTGGAATGAATGGTCGTGATCATCGCGGGGACGCCCAGCACCAGCAGGATATTGGCGATGTTGGACCCCACGACATTGCCCAGCGCGATGCCCGGCACACCGTCCAGAATGGCGCTGACCGACACCAGCAATTCGGGCGCCGAGGTGCCAAAGGCCACCACCGTCAGGCCCACGATCAGCGGCGGAATCCCCAGCCGCAAGCTGAGATTGACCGAGCCGCGCACCAAGGCATCACCGGCCAGCACCAGCAGCACAAGCCCTGCAATCACATATACAACATCCATCAGCACAGCGCGGCTATCCCTTGTTTCCGGTGGATTTTTGGCAGTCACAGCCATGGGAGCCGATGATATGGCGGCCGCATTTCAGGCAGGTCACGGGCTTGCGCCGGGTGGCGTCGCGCATCCGCTTTGGCGCAAGGCTGCCCAGCCACCCCAGTTTGCCAAACATCGCCAAGACCACGATCACGACCAGAAAAAGAGAGACGAATTTAACCACGATCAAAGCCCGAACCGGGACCAGAGCGCGCGCTCTTCCACCTCGGCCATTGTTGCGGCGGCGATATCTGCGCCCATCTGGCCAAGGCCAAAGCGGCTAAGGAAGGGTTTGCGCTGCCCCATCGGGCGCAGGGCCACCTTATCGCCGTAAAGCGCCTTCATCTTTGGCACCAGATGCGCCACGCCATCGGCCAGCCCCAGTTCCACCGCGCCCTGCCCCACCCAGATATCGGCGTTGAACAGGTCGGTGGTGGTGCTGAGCCGTTGGCCGCGCCGGGCCTTCACATGGGCGATAAACGCCTCATGGATCGGTGCTTGCAGCGCCTTCAGGCGGGCGACATCTTCGGGCTTTTCGGGCAGGAACGGATCGGCCAGCGACTTAGAGGTGCCTGCCGTATGCACGCGCCGCTCTACCCCGTGTTTGGCCATCAGACCGGGGAAACCGAAACTGGCAAAAATAACCCCGATGGACCCGACGATAGAGCTGTTATCGACCCAGATATTATCGGCGGCGCAGGCCAGCCAATAGCCCCCCGAGGCGGCGACATCTTCGACAAAGGCATGCACGGGGATGCCCTTTTCATCCGCCAACCTGCGGATACGCGCGGCGATCAGGCTGGATTGCACCGCCGACCCGCCGGGGGAATTGATGACCAAGGCCACGGCGGTGGGTTTGCCACGCGAAAACGCGCGTTCGATCAGCGGGGCAAGGGCCGCATCGCTGAGGGCGGGGCTGAAACGGCTGCCGCCGCCGATGGCGCCGGACAGGCGGATCACCGGGACGAAGGCCGGCTTGTTCAGAAAGGGGATGTGTTTGCGCATGTGGCCGATGTAAGCTGCACTGCCCTGCCCGACAAGGCGGCTTGCGCTGGAAGTTGCGGATTTCTTGCGCTGCGTGGCATTTCCTGCAAGGTATCGCGCAGGTCTGGCGCGCAAAAGCCCTGCCAGCACAGGGGCGAAAACCGGGGGGCCGTGATGATCGACAAGCTGGAGATGTTTCTCGCCCTTGCGGCAGAGGCGCATTTTGGCCGCGCCGCTTTGCGCTGCGGCGTCACGCAACCCACGCTGTCTTCGGCAATCCGGCAGTTGGAGGATCAGCTTGGCGTGCAACTGGTGTTTCGCGGCTCTCGCTTTCAGGGGCTGACGCCGGAAGGGCAGCGCGCGCTGGATTGGGCGCGGCGGATCGTGGCCGATGCCCGTGCGCTGCGGGCTGAAATGCGCGCCGCCAAAGAGGGGCTGACGGGCGTGTTGCGCCTTGGCGTCATTCCCACCGCCCTGCCGGTGATCGCCGATCTGACCGGACCGTTTGCGCAAAAGCACCCCGGTGTGCGCTTGCAGATCACCTCGCACACCTCCACCGAGATTTTGGCGGGGATTGAGGCGTTGGAGCTGGATGCGGGCCTGACCTATCTGGACAATGAACCTTTGGGCCGGGTGATCTCTGCCCCGGTTTACACCGAGTTTTACCGACTGCTATGTGCCAAGGGGTCGCCCCTGTCGGGGCAGCGCCAAGTGACCTGGGCCGAGGTTGCGGCACAGCCTTTGTGCCTGCTGACCAGTGACATGCAGAACCGCCGCATCATCAACCAGCATCTGGCCGAGGCCGGAACCCGGGTTGAGGCACAGGTGGAAAGCAATTCCTCCATCGCGCTGATCTCGCATGTGCGCACCGGGTTCTGGGCCTCGGTCGTGCCGATGGGGCTGGCGCAGATGGTGACGGAAGGCGATCTGGTCGCCATTCCAATTGTGGAGCCAGAGGCAGAGCATCAAGTCGGCCTTGTCGCCGCCCCGCGTGACCCGCTGACCCCGATGGTCGAGGCGCTGTTTACGCTCGCGCGCCGCAGGGCGCGGCCGGGCTGAACCCGCCCGGCCTGACGATCCAACGCCAAGCGGTTGCCCGCTGCTGTCTGTGGCGGCGGGTGGTATCCGCCCCTTTGTTGTGCGGCAAAACCATGGCCCCTACCGTGCCGGGGGCGTGCGGTTAGTCGTATTGGCGCAGGTCTTCGATCACCTTGCCGTCATTGGGCAGCGAGCCCGGCGGAACCAGTTCAACCTTGCCCCGAAGCTTCAGCGTTTCAAGGACGGTCCCTTCATATAACGCCGGATTTGCCGCGCGGGTTTCAACCTTTATTGTCATTTCGTCCATTTCGCCGTTCCGGGTGGCAATAACCCGCGCACGGCTCACCTCTTCATGGGCGGCGACGAAGGCGGCCACTTGTTCGGGGCGCACGAACATGCCCTTGATCTTGGTGGTCTGGTCGGCGCGGCCCATCCAGCCCTTGATGCGGGTGTTGGTGCGCCCGCAAGGGCTGGTGCCTTCCATGATCGCAGACAGATCGCCGGTGGCAAAGCGGATCAGCGGGTAATCGGGGTTCAGCGTGGTGACGATCACCTCGCCCACCTCGCCCGGCGCGACCGGGTCGCCGGTGCCGGGGCGCACGATTTCAACGATCACGCCTTCGTCCAGAATCATCCCCTCCATCGCGGGGGATTCGTAGGCGATATTGCCAAGATCGGCCGTGGCATAGCATTGCAGCGTCTGGATGCCCCTGTCCGCGTATTCCTTGCGCAAAGACGGGAACAGCGCACCGCCGCCCACCGCCGCGCGGGTGATCTTCAACCGCTCGCCCGTGGCGTCGGCCTTGTCCAGAATGATCTTCAGGTAATCCGGTGTGCCCGCATAAGCGGTAGAACCGATATCCACCGCCGCGCGCACCTGCAATTCGGTTTGCCCGGTCCCTGCGGGGATCACCTTTGCCCCCACGGCCCGCGCGCCGGAATCGAAAATCATGCCCGCTGGCGTCAGGTGATAGCCAAAGCAGTTCTGCACGATATCCGCAGCACCAATGCCGCAGGCGTGCAGGAACCGGCCCATGCGCCACCAGTCATGGCTGGTGCCGCCGGGTTCATAGATCGGCCCCGGCGATTGAAAGATGTGGTGGATATTGGCGGTGGGGATGCCGCCAAAGGGCGGGTTTTCCTTTTGCCAAGTGCTCAGGTCCGATTTGCGCAGCACCGGCAGCTTGGCCAGATCGGCGAGCGTTTGCGGTTGCACATCGGTGATGCGGCAGGCCCCCGGCGCGGTCGCGACCCGCGCGATCTGGGCGCAAAGCTGGCGCAACTGATCGGCTTCGCGCTGATCCTGACTGCGGGTTTCCAAGGCGTCGAAATGGGTCATGGCTAAATCCTTCATGCCAGCCACCGCTTGCGGCGGCGATAGCTGCGGACATCCCGAAAGCTTTTGCGGCCCTTGTCGGACATGCCGAGGTAAAACTCTTTCACATCCGGGTTTTCGCGCAATTCTTGCGCGGTGCCTTCCATCACCACGCGGCCCGATTCCAGAATGTAACCGGTATGGGCATAGCGCAGGGCAACGTTGGTATTCTGTTCCGCCAGAAGGAAGGTCACGCCTTCGTTTTCATTCACGGCTTTCACAATCTCAAAAATCTGTTCGACGAGTTGCGGCGCAAGGCCCATCGACGGCTCATCCAGCAAGATCATCGACGGGCGGCTCATCAATGCGCGACCGATGGCGCACATCTGCTGCTCCCCGCCCGAGGTATAGCCAGCCTGCGATTTGCGGCGTTCGCGCAGGCGTGGGAAGTAGTTATACACCATCTCCAGATCGGCGCTGATCGCCCCTGCCCCTTGCGTGCGGGTATAGGCGCCCGTCAGCAAGTTTTCCTCAACCGTCAGATGCTCAAAGCAGTGGCGGCCTTCCATCACCTGAATGACGCCGTTGCGCACCATTTCGGCGGGGTCACGGTTGGCGATATTCTGGCCGCTGAAAGAGATGGAGCCCTTCGTCACCTCGCCGCGTTCGGAATGCAGCAGGTTGGAAATCGCCTTGAGCGTGGTGGTCTTGCCCGCGCCATTGCCCCCCAAAAGGGCGGTGATCCGGCCTTTCGGCACGGTCAGGCTGACACCCTTCAACACGAGGATGACGTGGTTATAAATCACCTCGATATTGTTGACTTCAAGCAGCGTTTCCGGCGTTTGGGGTGCGTCCAGCATGGGCTTCATCTTTGCAAAAATATTCGGAATCTCCGGCCGCCACGGGTGCAGCGGCCGAAGGGTTGCGCGCTTAGTTGCAGCGTGCGGTGATGTTGTTTTCCTTGGCGAAAGCTTCGGAATCCTCCATGATAAGCGGCTTGATCACGTCCATGTCCGGCTCAATCCAGCCGGTGATCAGGTTCCACTTCTTCGCGGCGGCATCCCACTGCTGCAAGCGGGCCATGCCGGGGCCGCCGTGATCTTCGCAGGTGGATTTGAAGGCTTGGCCAAAGTCCGGCAGACCAAGTTCGGCCATGCGGGCCTCGGTGATTTCAAGGTTTTCGAAACCAGCCAGTGCCTGCTGTGCGTTGATGGCCGATGTACCTGCAATGCCTTGCGCGGTGCGCAGCGCCTCGGCGATGACCATGGCTGCATACATGCCGCGCGAATACAGCACGGTGCCAACCTGATCGCCTGCGCCAGCACCTTTGCCCGCATCAGCGACATATTTCTTCAGGTCGGCATAGACGGGGTAATCCATCCCGGTGCCGTGCATCGTCAGCGCCTTGTAGCCATTCGCGCCATCACCTGCGGGCAGCACGTCATGTTCTGCGCCCGACCACCAGATGCCGATGAACTGGTCCATCGGGTATTTGATGTTGACCGCTTCCTGAATCGCCACGGCGTTCATCACGCCCCAGCCATACATGATGACGTTATCCGGCTTTTCGCGACGGATTTGCAGCCATTGCGATTTCTGTTCCTGGCCGGGGTGGTCGACGGGCAGCAGGCTCAGCTCAAACCCGTGCTTCTTGGCCAGTTCTTCCAGCGTGCGGATCGGTTCCTTGCCATAGGCCGAGTTGTGGTAGACCAGCGCGATTTTCTTGCCCTTCAGGTCGCCGCCGTTTTCATCCAGCAGATATTTGATCGCCACAGAAGCCGCCGTCCAATAGTTCGCCGGATAGTTGAACACATTGGAAAACACCTTGCCGTTGGACGCCGAGGTGCGGCCATAGCCGGGGGTATACAGCGCGATGCCATCAGCCGTGACCTTGGGGATCAGCTGATAGGTGATGCCGGTGGACAAGGGGTTGTAAACCAGCGCGCCCTGACCCTTGGTCGCCTCATAGCATTCCACGCCTTTTTCGGTGTTATAGGCGGTTTCGCATTCCGGCACGACGACCTTTTCGCCGCCGATGCCGCCGTCACGCTCGTTCAGCAGGGTGAAATAGTCCTGAAAGCCGTCAGCATAGGGAATGCCACCCGGGGCATAGGGGCCTGTGCGATACGACAGGCTGGGCACGACCAGATCGGCCATTGCCGGGGCTGCGGCCATCATGGCGGCTGCAACCAAAGCGGTGAATTTCATTTTCATTTTCAAGTCTCCTCCCAAAGATTGATTGTCTTGTTGATGTGCCAAGGCCCTAATGCGGGAAGGGCCAGAGGCGTAGTTTCTCTTTCGCCAAGCGCCAAAGCTGGGCAATGCCATGCGGTTCGGCGATCAGGAATGTGATGATAAGCCCACCGATGATCATCAGTTCGATATGGGCGGCAAGGTCGGTCGGCCAGCCCAGCATGCCAACCAAGACGTTCTTGAGGAACACCGGCAGCAGCACCAGAAACGCCGCGCCCGCAAGGCTGCCAAAGATCGAGCCAAGCCCCCCGATGATGACCATGAACAGGATCAGAAAGGATTTCTGGATGCCAAAGCTTTCGCCCACCTCTGCGGCCCCCAGATAGACCGCAAAGAACAGCGCCCCGGCCACGCCGATAAAGAAGCTGGAGATGGCAAAGGCCGAGAGTTTGGCCGCCAGCGGGTTCACCCCGATGATCTCGGCGGCGATATCCATGTCGCGGATCGCCATCCATTTGCGGCCCACAGCGCCCCGCGTCAGGTTGCGGGCCAGCCATGCCAGCGCCAACAGAATGACCGCGCAGAACAGGTATTTGGCCGAGGCTGTGGTGTTGGGACCGGTGATGATGATGCCAAGGATATCGCGTTCCGGCGCGGAAATCTGGCCGGAGGCGGAGTAGTTGTAAAACCACGGCACCTTGTTGAACAGCCAGACCAGAAAGAACTGCGCCGCCAGCGTGGCCACCGCCAGATAGAACCCTTTGATCCGCAGGCTGGGCAGGCCGAACAGCACGCCGACCAGCGCCGTGATGCCACCCGCCAGCAGCACATGGATCAGAATGGACACCTCGGGGAACGCGGTCATCAGCTTGTAGACCGCATAGGCCCCCACAGCCATGAACCCGCCCGTGCCAAGGCTGACTTGCCCGCAATAGCCGACCAGAATGTTCAAGCCGATGGCAGCGATGGAATAGATCAGGAAGGGCACAAAGACCGCATTGGCCCAGTAGTCATTGATGAAAAACGGGATGACACCAAAGGCCACCGCCAGCACGGCATAATAGCGGATGCGATCAAACTTGATCGGAAAGGTTTGGCTGTCTTCGCTATAGGTGGTCTTGAAATCACCGGCTTCACGGTAAAACATTAGCCATTCCCTTCTGACGCTTGAAATTCCGCCTCAAGATGCGACCGGTCGGCGCGTTTTGGGGCCGGGGCGTAACCGCTTTCCTCGCTATAGCGCACCAGCCGCAGATAGGCCCAAAGCCCCAAGCCACCGCCCAGTGCCGCCAAGATCAGGGCGGTGACGGTTTGGGCGGTATTGGTCCAATCGGCGGACAGCGCGAGGTAGCCAAAGGCCCAGAACCCGGCCCATGCGACCACATTCGTGACTGCGATGATCTTTTGAACGGGGGATGCCGCCATGTCAGACCCTTTCGATGATTTTTTCGCCAAACAGGCCCTGTGGCCGAAAGACGAGGAACAAAAGCGCCAGCACATAGGCGAACCAGTTTTCAGTCGCGCCGCCGATCATCGGGCCGATGGCGAATTCAAACAGCTTTTCGCCCATGCCGATGATCAAGCCTCCGACAATCGCTCCGGGGATAGAGGTAAAGCCGCCCAGCATCAGCACCGGCAGCGCCTTGAGCGCGATCAGCGAGAGCGAGAACTGCACCCCGGATTTGGAGCCCCACATGATGCCTGCGACCAGCGCCACAAAGCCCGCGATAGACCAGACCAGCACCCAGATAAACCGCAGGCTGATGCCAACGGACAGGGCGGCCTGATGGTCATCGGCTACCGCCCGCAGCGCGCGGCCATATTTGGTATATTGGGAAAACAGCGTCAGCGCGATCACCAGCGCCGCCGCAACAAGGGCCGCAACGATATCCAGCTTGTCGATAAAGAATCCATAGCCGAACCAGTTATAGGTCACTTCCTCGATCGTGTCGGAAATGCCTTGCGGCAGACCTACGTCCAGCTTCTTGATATCCGAACCCCACATCACATCACCCAGACCTTCAAGGAAATAGGCAAGGCCGATGGTGGCCATGAACAGGATGATCGGTTCCTGATTGACCAGATGTTTAAGGATATAGCGTTCGATGACAATCGCGATGCCAACCATCACCAAAGCCGTCAGCGCAATGGCGACCACCGCGGGCAGCGTCCAGCCGAAATGGTGCAGGTCGGTGCCGAATATGGCGTTGATGATATGGGCAAAGGGTATTTGCCCTTCCTGCAACCCCACCAACGTCAGCGCAGCAAACAGCGCCAGCACGCCTTGGGCATAGTTGAAAATGCCCGATGCCTTGAAGATCAGCACAAAGCCAAGGGCGACAAGGGAATACATTACCCCGGCCATCAGCCCGTTCAGCATCACCTCGGCGGCGTAAAAGAAGGTATCTGGCATCAAAGCATCCCCTTGGTGAAACCGGTTGCGGGTGCGTTATTCATCATGGCTGACCCCCAGATAAGCATCAATCACGGCTTGGTTGTTGCGCACCTCATCGGGGGTGCCGTCACCGATTTTCTTGCCGTAATCCATCACGACCACGCGGTCAGACAGGTCCATCACCACGCCCATGTCATGCTCGATCAGGGCGATGGTGGTGCCAAATTCATCGTTCACATCGAGTATGAAGCGGGACATATCCTCTTTTTCCTCGACGTTCATGCCGGCCATGGGTTCATCCAGCAGCAAAAGCTTTGGTTCCGCCGCCAGCGCGCGGGCCAGTTCCACCCGCTTTTTCAACCCATAGGGCAAACGACCCACGGGCGTTTTGCGGATATGCTGGATTTCCAGAAAGTCGATGATCTTCTCGACCTTTTCGCGGTGCGCGGTTTCTTCGGCCTGTGCGCGGCCCCACCAGACCGCCTGCGACAGCAAGCTGGATTTCATCTGCGTGAGGCGACCTGTCATGATATTGTCCAGCACCGACATGCCTTCGAACAAGGCGATGTTCTGGAAGGTGCGGGCAATGCCTTGGGTTGCCACCTGATAGGGTTTCATCGGCGGGCGCTTGGCCCCTCGGAACCAGACCTCGCCTTCCTGCGGCACATAGAAACCGGAAATGACGTTGAGCATCGAGGATTTGCCCGCGCCATTCGGGCCGATGATCGCGCGGATCTCACCTTCGCGGATATCGAAAGAGATATTGGTAATCGCCGCCACACCGCCGAAACGCAGGGTGATGTTTTTCATCTCCATCATCACGCCGCCGATCTGGCGGCCGTCTGCGGTGGTATAGCCTTCGGTTACTTGCACAGTCATTCTGCGGCCATCCTTTGCGCGGGTGCCACGGCGGCATCGGCCAGCGTCAGCGTTGCCTTGATCGCGCCTTTGCGACCATCCTCATAGGTGACTTCGGTTTCGGTATAGATTTCGGATTTGCCACCATAGAGCGCCGCGATCAGGTCGGCGAATTTCTCTTCGATCACCTTGCGGCGAACCTTGCGGGTGCGGGTCATCTCGCCGTCATCGGCATCCAACTCCTTGTGCAGGATCAGGAAGCGGTGAATCTGGCAGCCTGCCAGCATCGGGTCGGCGGCAACGGATTGGTTCACCTCGGCCACATGGCCGCGGATCATTTCCAGCACGCGCGGGTGCTGCGACAATTCCTGATAGCTGGAATAGGCGATGTTGTTGCGTTCTGCCCAATTGCCTACCGCTGTCAGGTCGATGTTGATGAAGGCGGTGCAGAAATCACGGCTGGCGCCAAACACCACGGCCTCCAGAATGGCAGGATAGAATTTCAGCTTGTTCTCGACATATTTCGGGGCGAACAAGCTGCCATCGGCCATTTTGCCGACATCCTTGGCGCGGTCGATGATGCGCAGATGGCCGGTGCCTTCCTCAAAGAAACCGGCATCGCCTGTGGCAACCCAGCCTTCGGCATCTTTGGTGGACGCCGTGCTTTCGGGGTTCTTGTAGTAGGATTCGAAGGTGCCGGGGCTGCGGTAGAACACCTCGCCATTGTCGGCAATCTTCACCTCTACCCCCGGGCTTGGCACGCCCACGGTATCCGCCCGCACCTGCCCATCGGGCTGCTGGGTGATGAACACCGATGCCTCTGTCTGGCCGTAAAGCTGTTTCAGGTTAATCCCGAGCGAGCGGTAAAAGCTGAAAATCTCGGGGCCGATTGCCTCACCGGCGGTATAGCCGACGCGGACGCGGGAAAAGCCGAGGGTGTTTTTCAGCGGGCCATAAACAAGGATATTGCCCAGCCAATAGGAGAACCGGTCGGCACCCGACACGGGTTTGCCATCCAGAATATCGGGGCCAACGCGGCGGGCCACGGCCATGTATTTATCAAACAGCCATTTCTTGAAACGGCCCGCATCCTCCATGCGGATCATCACATTGGTCAACTGGCCTTCAAACACGCGCGGCGGGGCGAAGTAATAGGTTGGCCCGATCTCGCGCAGGTCGGTCATCATCGTGGTCGGGCTTTCGGGGCAATTCACGCAAAAGCCTGTCCACATCGCCTGCCCGATGGAAAAGATGAAATCGCCAACCCATGCCATCGGCAGATAGGCCAGAACCTCCTCCCCCGGGCGCAGATGGTCGAATTCTGACGAATTCTTGGAGGTTTCGATGATGTTGCGGTTCGACAGCACCACGCCTTTCGGCTTGCCTGTCGTGCCTGATGTATAAAGCATCACGCAGGTCGAATTGTAATCCAGCGCGGCGGTGCGCTTTGCCAGCTCTGCCTCAAACCGGTGATGGCCCGCGCGGCCTTCGGCCACCACATCCGCCATCGCGTTCATGCGGGAATGGTCGTATTTCCGCATCCCGCGCTTGTCGACATAGATCACCTGCTCGATATGCGGCACCTTGCCTTCGATTTCGAGGATCTTGTCGACCTGTTCCTGATCGCCGCAGACCACGAACCGGCTGCCGCAATGGTCCAGCACATAGGCCATCTCTTCGGACACCGCGTCTTGATACAGCGGCACCGGAATGGCCCCGCACATCTGGGCGGCCACCATCGACCAGTAAAGCTGCGGGCGGTTGCGGCCGATGATGGCCACATGGTCGCCGGGCGCCAGCCCCAAGGCCAGAAAGCCCATCGCCATGGCGTTGATCTCATCCGCGGCCTGCGCCCAGGTCCAGGTTTGCCAGATGCCGAATTCTTTTTCGCGATATGCTGGTTTGTCGCCATGATTGGCCACATTGCGCGCCAGCAGCGCAGGGATGGAGGCCGGGCCGGAGGGCGCCTCTGATACTGTCATTCGATCCTCCCCGATCGAGGCCATCTTGGCCCGGTCATTTCCCATCCCGGCGATTCTGTTGTCGCCGCGTTGGTTCTGACCTTAGTGGTGGTTGGCAATGCTTGCGTGACTTTTTCGCAATTCTTTCGAATTGTAACAGGCCCCGATTGCGCCTTTTCACCGCCGCCCCATGGGTGATAGCCAAGACAGCGAGGAGACGCAGATGGCCCCGACCCAAGACGCCCGCCCCGCGATGACCGCCGCCATGACTGCCGCCGGGCTGAACCTTATTCAGCAGGCGCTGTCGATCTATGACAGCGATTTGCGGCTGGCCGTCTGCAATCGCCGCTTTTCGGAAATGTTCAGCTTGCCGCCGGAACTGTCTGAACCCGGTGCGGCCTTCGAAGATACGATACGGTTTCTGGTGGCGCGCGGCGAATATGGCACGGTAGAGGATGTAGAGGCCGCCGTGGCCGCACGGGTAGAGGCCGCCCGCGCCTTTCAGCCGCATTACATGGAACGGATGCGCCCCGGCGGGCGCTGGATTTCGGTGGAAGGCGCGCCGCTGGCCCAAGGTGGTTGGGTCACGGTTTACACCGATATCACCGAAATCAAGCTGCAAGAGGGGCTGTTGCGCGCCCGGTCCGAGGAGTTGTCAGAGCAGGTTCTGGCCAATGCCGAACGGCTGAGCCAAGCCAACCGACAGCTTGCCGCGACCAATGCCGCGCTGGAAGAAACCAAGCGCGAATTGACCGAGATGGAGGCCCGCACCCGCCTGACCACCGAAATGATGCCCGCCCATATCGCCCATGTGGGCCGCGATCTGCGCTACACCTATTCCAACCGCAGGCTGTCTTCGGTGATGCCCGGTCCGGGGCGGCCGCAAAGCATTCTGGGCCTGACCGGGCGCGAGGCGCTGGGTGCAGCCACCTTTGAGAAAATCGCGGCCTATCTGCATCGCGCACTGGAGGGCGAAGCCTCGGTTTTCGAATTTGCCGATGATGAAAGCGGGCGGCGCATCCGGGCGGCCTTTACCCCCGATCAGACCGATGGCGGGCCGATCAACGGTGTTTACATCTTGTCAATGGATGTGACCGAGGAGGTGCAGGCGCGGTCAGCACTGATGCAAACCCGCAAGCGGGAGTTGGCAGCACAACTGACCAGCGGGCTGGCGCATGATTTCGCCAATCTTCTGACCATCATTCTGGGCCTGCAAGGGCGGCTGGAACGGCTGGCCCTGCCCGAAGGCGCGCAAGGTCTGGTGGCCGCCACCCTTGCCGCCGCGCGGCGGGGCGGCACGTTGCTGGACCGGATCGCCGGGATTTCGGGCAAGCGCGAATTGAAACCGGTCGTCACCGCGATGCCGCAGTTTCTGGCCGATCTGGCGGCGCTGTCAGAACCGATCTTGCCCGATCACATCCAGCTATGGATGCAGCGCGAAGGGCTGGAGGCGCCATTGCGGCTGGATGCGGGCATGTTGCAGGATGCGCTGGTCAACCTGATCCTGAATGCCCGCGATGCGATGGTGGGCCAAGCCGGGGGCGCTCGGCCCGGCAAGATTACCCTGACCGCGCGCAACCTGCGCGACACCTGGCTGGAGATTGTGGTCGAAGATGATGGCCCCGGCTTTAGCGAAGAAGCACTGGCGCATGGGTTGGACCCGTTTTTCACCACCAAAGGCGGCGAAGGGTCCGGCCTTGGGCTGGCGATGGTTTATGATCAGGTGACGCTTGCGGGTGGCACGGTGCGGCTGGCCAATCGTGATGCAGGCGGCGGGCGGGTGACGCTGCGCCTGCCCTTGCGCCGGGCGACCCCGGATGCCACGCCAAAGATGGTGCTGCTGGTCGAGGACAATCCCGACATCCGCGAAAACGTGCGCGAAATGCTGCGCGGTCTGGGCCATTCGGTGATCGAGGCCGCCAGCACCGATGAAGGGCTGAGCCTTGCCACGCTGCCGGGGGTTGAGATCGTGCTGAGCGATATTTCCTTGCCGGGCCAAATGAACGGGGTCGAAATGCTGGAAAAACTGGCGACAAGCCATCCGCCGCTGCGTGGGTTTCTGATGACCTCGCTGCCTGCCTCGGCGCCGCTGCGCTTGCGGGGGGAGGCGCGATTTCCCCTGTTGGCCAAACCCTTTGACGCAAGCCAGCTTGCGGCCTTTTTGATGCGTGGACAAACATGAGTGTAAAGCCCCCCCTGATCGCCATTCTGGATGATGAGCCGGAAATCCGCCGCATGTTGCAGGACGCGCTGGAGGAGGCGGGCTTTCGCTGTGCGGCCTTTGCGCGGGCGACAGAGTTTGAAGCGGCGCTGAACCGGGTGACGCCGGATGTGTGTCTGGTTGATCTGGGGCTGCCGGACCGCGATGGGCTGGCGGTGGTGCATCGCCTGGCGCTGGAGTCCGGGGCGGCTATCATCATCATTTCGGGTCGCGCGCAGGTGCAGGACCGGGTGACGGGGCTGGAGCTTGGGGCCGATGACTACATCATCAAGCCCTTTGATCCGGCCGAAGTGGTGGCCCGGGTGCGCGCACGGCTGCGCAAGGGCCGCAGCGGGGCGGAACGTCAGGCACAGGTGGCGCGATTCAATGGCTGGACCGCGCTTTTCGACCGCTATCTATTGGTGGATGAGGCAGGCCATGAGGTGCCGTTTTCCCATGCCGAGGGTGAGGTCTTGCGCCTGTTTCTGGACGCGCCCAAGCGGCTGATTTCGCGGGCACAGATGCAAACGAGCCTTGGGGGTGCTGCGGGGGACAGTTTTGACCGGGCGATGGATGTGCGCATCAGCCGCTTGCGCACCAAGCTGGGCGAGGACCCGAAAAACCCGTTGCTGATCAAGACGATCTATGGTGCGGGCTATATCTTTTTGGGCGATGTCATCTGGGAATAGGCCAGTGCTGTGCCCGTGCCGGGCGCGGGGGCTGTCTGCCCCCGAAGTCGCCTTGCTGCGCAAAGCGACACCCCCGAGGATATTTGTGCCGAAAAGAAAGCGGTGCCGGATCAGGCGATGGCGAGGGCGAGGATATGGCCTTGGGCCTCGCAGATATGCCCGTGAAGCTGCGCATCTTTGGCAAAGCCCGGCACTGATTGGGTGAAGCCGGCGGTGAAGGTGGTTTCACGAAAGGTGACTTCCAGCGCGTGGAAATCAAACAGGGTTTGGGAGCGTTGGTATTGCGCCTTATAGGCGGCTTCCTTGGCGGAAAAAATGTGTTTGGCCAGCAGGCCGGGGCTGGGGCTGGACAGAAGGTTCGCCTGTTCGGCGGGCAGCAGCACGGTTTCCCACAGGTCGGGTGCGAGTGGGGTGTTAGGCTCTAGGTCGATGCCGATCAAGCGTGGCACAGGGGTGACAGCGGCAAGGCAGGCGCTGGCGCTATGGGTCAGGCTGCCGCTGATGCCCTGCGGCCAGACCGGCGCGCGGTCGGGGCCGTGCGGGATGGCGGCAAGGGGCGCGCCCAAGGCAGCAAGGGCTTCGCGGGCGGCGGCGCGGCCTGCGGCGAATTCCATGGCGCGGGCAGGAACGGCTTTGCCGATGTCTTCCCCCGGCCAAAGGGGCGGCGCGGGTGCGGTTGGGTCTGCCACCGCCCAAGCGATGCCCGCCGGGGCAAGGCGGCGGGCGGCGGCAAGCAGGGCCGGGAGGTTGGTCACTAGCTTGCCGCGCGCCCGGCCCGCATGGCGCGGCGGCGGGCCATGGCATCCGCGCGGGCCTCGGCACGGTCATTCCCAGCATTGGTGGCGGGTGCAGTTGTCGCGGTTGAGGTCGCGGTTGCGGTTGCAGGGGCGGCGAGTGCCGTGCCGCCCGATTTCTCGATATGGGCGGCGAGCGCCTCGAGCACCGGGAAGCGGAAAATGTCGGTGATCGAGAGTTTCGCGGCCCCCAGTTCTGCCCGGATTTCGCGATGCGCCTGCACCGCCAGCAAGGAATGACCGCCCAGCGCGAAGAAGTTATCCTTGGCCCCAACTTTCGGCACGCCCAAAACGCGCGACCAGACCACCGCCAGCGCCTCGGCCACGCCTTTTGGAGCGACATAGGATTCCACTTGCGGTGCCTTGACCGAGGTGGGCGCGGGCAGCGCCTTGCGGTCCACTTTGCGGTTGGGGGTCAGGGGGAACGCCGCAACTGTCACGAAATGCTGCGGGACCATATGGGCGGGCAAGGCGGCCTCCAGCGCCGGGCGCAAACTGGCCTCGGCGGCAGTGCCGCGCAGATAGGCGACAAGGCGCAGATCGCCGGGGCTATCTTCGCGCGCCAAGACGACGGCTTGCGCGACGCCGGGTTGCGCCTCCAGCACGGTTTCAATCTCGCCCAACTCGATCCGGTAGCCGCGCAGTTTGACCTGATGATCGGCGCGGCCAAGGAAATCGAGCCGACCATCGGGCCGCCAGCGCACCAGATCGCCGGTGCGATACATGCGGCCCGGATGGAAGGGGTTGTCGCGGAAGCGGTCCGCCGTCAGGTCATCGCGCTGCCAATAGCCGCGCGTCACGCCATCGCCGCCAATCCAGAGTTCGCCTGCCACGCCCAAGGGCACGGGGGCCAGCGCCTCATCGAGCACATAGACCTGCGTATTGGCGATGGGGGTGCCGATGTTCACCACACCCTGCCCCGCTGTTGCGGTTTCGGTGGTGGACCAGATCGTCGTTTCCGTGGGGCCATACATGTTTTCAATGCGCGCCGTGGTCGCTTTGTTCAGGTCTTCGACAAGGGCGGAGGGCAGCGCCTCGCCGCCCAGCATCAGGGTTTTCACCCCGGCCAGCGCGGCGCGGCTGTCATCGTTCATCGCGATCATCCGTGCCATCGAGGGTGTGCATTGCAGATGCGTGACCTTGTGCCGGATCAGTTGCGCCGCGATGGAGAAATCATGCGCCTCTGGCCCGGATTGGTTGGAGCGGCGCAGCACCTCGGCCAGCGGGTAAAGCCCTTCCATCACCGTTTCGGTCGCGATGCCATAGTCGATCAGGCAGGCCACCTCGGTCACGCCAATGCGCTTCAGGCTTTCGACACGGGCCAAGCAATCCTCGACCGTGCCGAACAGGCCGGAGTCTTCGAAATACCGCTTGAAGGCGAAATCGAGGATGGCCTCATTCTCTTCATCCGAGAGGGATTGCAGATCAATCTGCATGGGGTTTTCCACCCCTGCCGGTTTCTTGAACGCCGGAAAGGCCCATGCGTATTGCTTGATCAGCCCTGCCGCCGAGCGCAGGTAGTTTTTCATCGGTTCCCGGGCTATTTCGCGCGAAAGCTCTCGGTCCCGCGCGATATAGGTGTGCAGCATCAAGGTGACGGTGAAATGCGCCGGGTCATGGCCTGCCTTGCGCAAAGCCTCGTGGTAAATCTTGATCTTGTCGCCCACCTCTTCGACCGATTGGCCCAGCAGGTGCGTCAGCACATTCGCGCCAATCTCGCCGGCTTCGCGCCATGTGGCGGGATTGCCGGCGGTGGTGACCCAGATCGGCAATTCGCGCGACACCGGGCGCGGTTGCGTGGCCACGCCAAAGCTGCCGCCCTTGGCAGTGGGGAAATCAACCGTTTCGCCGCGCCACAGGCGGCGCACCTGATCGATGGATTGGAACATCGCATCGCGGTTGTTGGGTGGTGTGTTTTCCGGGCGCAGCACGAAATCATCGGGGTGCCAGCCGCTGGCAATCGCAAGGCCCGCGCGCCCGTTGGTCAGGTTGTCGATCACTGCCCATTCTTCGGCGATACGGGCCGGATGGTGCAAGGGGGCCACGCAGGAGCCTGCCCGCACGCCAATGTTTTTCGTCACGGCCGCCACGGCAGCACCCGTCACAGACGGGTTCGGATAGGGGCCACCAAAGGCGTGGAAGTGGCGCTCGGGCGTCCAGACCGCGCAGAAGCCATGGGCATCGGCGAATTTCGCGCCTTCCAGCAGCATTTCGTATTTCTTGGGGCCTGCGCCATCGTCATTGCCCCAGTAATAGATCGAAAATTCCATCCCCTTGTCAGAGGTAATGGTGCCCGAGGATACCAGCGCCCGGTTTTCATCCGAAGACAGCACCAGCTTGAAGCCGCGCGCCAAGGTCCAGAACAGTTCCAGCACCGAAATGTCGAAGGACAGCGAGGTAACAGCCAGCCAGACTGCGCCTGCGGAATGGTCGATCCGGTCATCCATGCCCGCAAAGAAATTGGCGACATTGCGATGTTCGACCATCACGCCCTTGGGCCGCCCGGTAGAGCCGGAGGTATAGATCATATAGGCCAGATCGGCGCTGGTGACGCCGCTGTCGGGGTTGGTGTCCGGCGCTTGGGCAATGCGCGGGTCTGTATCAATGCACAGGGTTTGGGCGCTGCCCGTGGGCAGGCCATCGGCCAACGCGCTTTGGGTCACGATCACCGGGGCGGCGCTGTCTTCGATGAACAGGGCGATCCGGTCGGCCGGATAGGCCGGGTCCATCGGGACGTAAGCGCCGCCTGCCTTGAAGATCGCCAAGGCGCCGATCAAAAGGTCAAGCGAGCGGGTGGCGCAAAGGCCGACCAGCGTGCCGGGCGCCACCCCCATGCCCATCAGCACATGGGCGGCGCGGTTGGCGCGGGTGTTCAGTTGCGCATAGGTCAGGGCCTTGCCTTCAAACACCACGGCGGGGGCGTCCGGGGTTTTGGCGACCTGCGCTTCAAAGGCCTGATGCACGGTCAGCGCGCGGTCATAGTCTTTAGCGGTCGCGTTCCATTGGTTCAGGATCAGGTCACGCTCTGCCGCAGGCAGGATGGGCAAAGCGGCGCAGGTGCTTTGCGGGTCGGCGGTGGCGAGGGCTTTGGCAAGCGTTGCCAGCCGCGCGACAAAGGCGGCGGCATCGGTTGCGGTGATGCGGGCGGCGTCAAAATGCAAGGCGTCTGCGGTCAGGGTGATCGCGGTGCCCGTCACCGGGCCAGTGGTGGACAACCCGATCGCAGGCGTGCGCAAGCCTGCCAAAGCCGGGTCGCGGCGCGGCAGGTCAATGGCGAAACCGGGCGCGGTTTCGGCTTTGGCCCATGCGGCGGTGAATTGCTCTTGCGCCTTGGCCAGCGTGGCATCCGCTGCCAGATGCAGCGGCGACCAGCCCGAAAGATAGGGCGATTGCTGCGGCGATTTCACCGCCAGATCAACCGATGGCTGCCCCAAGGCGCGTGCCACGCCCAAGGCATGGGCAAAGGGGCTGGCGCTATGTGGCAGCGGTAGGCTGTGCCAATCCGGGTCAGCGCCTGTCGGCGTTTCCAACAGGTCAAGCGGGGTAAGCGCGGCCAAGGCCCGGCGCATCGCGCCTTCCACGGGGGCCGCGGCGGCGATGGCAGCACTGATCGCTTGGCCCTGCCCGCCGGGGCTGGGCAGATGCGTGGCCCCAAGCGATTTCGGGCAAACCGCCGCGCCATCCAGCGCCTGCAACCCAGCCAGACGCAGCGCACCGCTGGCACAGGCCACGACCAGCCCGGCCTCTGTCGTCTCCAGCACAGCACCCGGCACGCCATTGGCATCGCGCAGGATTTCGGCCTCTGTGACCAGCAGGATACGGCCTTCAACCTCGATCTTGGGCAGGGCGAGCGGGTTGGCATAGCTGCCATGATCCAAGCCCCGCACCAAGGCGGCCCCCTGTTCGGCACTTTGGGTGAAATCCAACCGCGCGGCGGCGGCGGGACGGTCTGCGCGGCGATATTCGCTGCGCAGCGACAGGTCTTGTGCCACCCCCGGTGCGTTGGTTTCCAGCGCTGTCAGAACGGCGGGGAAACTGTCAATCGCGGCTTCAAAGCATTTGGTGTTCAGCGTCAGCGCCGTCTCGGTCGGCGCGATATCAAACAGGCGCTGTTCCAGAATGGCCCCTTCATCCACACCCGCCACCATGCGGTGCCAGGTGATACCGTGCTGCGCCTCACCGTTCAGTATGGCCCAGATCGGGGCGTTCAGACCCGCATAGCGCGGCAGCGGGCCATCATGGAAGTTCACCGCCTGATCGGCCAGTGACAGCACCTCTGCCGGGATCACATTGAGGTTGGCGATGGACAGCACCCAATCCACCCGCAGCCCGGCCAAACGGTCGGCCAGCCCTTGGTCCTGCGCCTCCACCCGCAGGCCCTTGCCCTGCCCCCATGCCCGCACATCCGCATTCCGCGTGACCAACGCCGCAATGCTGTGGCCGCGCGCCAGCAGCGCCTCGGCGCATTGGATGGTCAGGGATTCATTGCCGATAATCAGGGCGTTGGACATCTTACACTCCTTCCCGCTGCGGCGCGGGGGTCACTTTATGTTGCGGGCCGCGGCCAGACACGCTGCGGACATAATGCACGATCAGATCGCGAAGAAAGCGCGGCGGGTCGCCCCTGTCCTTGCGCTGGATCAACAAGCGCGCACGCCAGAGCATAGACCCGAACACAAGCGCGATTGTGGCAAGCGCGGCATAGGCCGGGCCATGCACCTTGGTGAAATAATGCAGCCGGCTGTCGAACCAATAGCCCGGCATCCGCGCCCAGGTTTTCATACCGGTGGAAACCGAACCGATATGCGTCACTTCACTTTCGCGCACATAATCGGTGGGATAGCCCGCCGCTGCGGCGCGGTGGCACAGCTCGGTTTCTTCAAAATACAGAAAGAACGTTTCATCAAAGAGGCCGATTTCATCCAACACATCCTGCCGCATCATCAAGCTGGCCCCGGCCAGCCAATCCACGCGGGTCGTGGCCTGTGGAATGGGCTGGGCGACGATATGACGGGCCAGCAAGCGGCTGATGGGGCCAAAGCGGATGGAGGCTTCAAACTCCCCCAGAACCGAGGGAAAGCGGAAGGCGGTGCGGTGCGGCGCACCATCATCGCCGTGGATGAAGCTGCCCGCAAACCCCGTGGCGGGGTGGGCGTTCAGATGGTCGCGCAGCGCGCGGATGGCGCCGGGGTCGGGAAAGGCGTCCGAGTTCAGGATATAGACGTAATCGGGCCGCGCGCCATCCGGCAGGCCCGCCCGTATCCCCACATTATTGCCCGCACCAAAGCCGCCATTGCGCCCGGACTGGATCACCCGCACAGGGGTTTCGCCCTTGTCCCAGCCGCGCGCGGCCACTTCGGCGCAAAGCGTTTCATACGAGCCGTCGCCGCTGTCATTATCCACGATGGTCAGCGCGCCGGGGATGCCCGCCATTTCCCGCAAGGCGGCTTCGGCCGATTGCAGGGTCATGGCGGCGGTGCGCCAGTTCAGGATCACGGTGAGAAGGGTTTTCATGCGCCTACTCCGCCGCTGTCGCAAGGGCGGGGCGGGTGTCCGGCTCTGCCTCGGCGATGACTTTGCGCAAGGCCCCGGCCAAGACGCGCACATTGGGTTCCAGCACCATGCTGTCATGGTCGCCCGGCACCTCGATCACCTCCAGCGCGGGGGCGAAACGGGTCAGATCATTGTCGGGGAACACATATTCCTTGGCACTGCTGACCCATTTGCCATTGCTGACCTGCCAGCGCAGATCCAGCGGCGGCCGGAACAGCGCCGTGCGCCCGGTATGAAGCGGCAGCGGATACAGCGGCAAAGCGGCGCGGAACGCAGCCTCAATCGCGGCATTGTGGAAGGCCCCTTCGGCATCCGTGGCGGGGGCGTTGTGCTTGCTCCGCTCCCACTCCCAGCGTGCGCGGGCCCAATCAACCAGATAGCGCGGCCCTTTGGCGCGTATTTCGGCCAGTTTGATATGGGCCTTGTCCAGACGCGACAGGCTGGGCCGCAGCGGCAAGGGCGTATCCAGCAGCACCAGCAAGGAAACCTCCTCCCCCGCCTTTTCCAACTGCTTTGCCATTTCCCACGCGGTCAGGCCACCCCCCGAAAAGCCGCCCAGAAGATAGGGGCCATGCGGCTGCACCTGCCGCAATTCGGCGATGTAATCCGCTGCCGCTTCGGGGATGGTGGTATGGGGCGGCGCGTCGCCATAGAGCCCGCGCGCCTGCAAGCCATAGAAAGGCCGGTCGCCCCCGATAAGCTGGGCCAGATGCCGCAGGTTCAGCACATTGCCGAACATGCCTGCCACAAGGAAGAACGGCGTTTTCGGCCCGCCTTCGCGTTCATGCATCGCGACCAGATGGGTAAAGCGGCGTTTTGGCACCTTCGGGGCCGCCACAGCGCTGTCTTGCGGGCCGAGGCGCTCTTCGATCAGGGCGGCGCAGGCGGCAATCGTCGGGGCCTCAAACAGAACCGAGATCGGGAAATCGACGCGGTAGGTTTTGCGCACCATCGCGAACAGACGCACGGCGATCAGCGAATGGCCGCCCAGCGCGAAAAAGTCATCCTCTACCCCCACTTGGCCCACGCCCAACAGGTCTTGCCAGAACCCGGTCAGCACCCGCTCAATATCATTGCGCGGGGCGATATAATCGCTGTCCAGATCGGGGCGGGCAAAGCTTTGGCCGCTGTTGGGTTTCGGGTCGGCCTGATTGGCCTGCGCGATCAGATCGGGCAAGGGCAGCGACGACACGATCACCTGCGGCGCCTCAAGGCCAAGCGCGCGGGCAAAGGCCGCGGCCCCTTCGGCGGGGCGGATACCTTGCGACAGGCTATGGGCAAAGCGTTCCTCGGCGGCGGAAAGCTGTTTCGGGCCGTCATCGTCAAAGGCCAGGTCGCGCGCATCCGGCGCGGTGAAGGCCAGCGCGCCCTCTAGCCTGCGGATGGTAAAGCCTTCGATTTCCACGCAAACCTTGCCGGTGGCATCGGCCAGCGTGATATCAAACACCGCTGTCGGATCACTGGCGCGGTTCGGGGCGGCGTTGCGCACCCAAGAGGTGATGCTTGCCCCAAGCGGCGCATGCACCCGCATCCGCGCATAGGACATCGGCACCCAAAGATGGGTCGGCTGATAACCGGAAATCAGGCCCATGGCCCAACCGGTTGCAAGGTCCATCAAGGCCGGATGCAGCCGCCAATCCTGTGCCTCGGCTTGGAACTGCGGCGGCAGCGCCAATTGTGCCAAGCCTTCGCCCTGCCCGTAAGCGCGGGTGTTCAGCACCCGCCAGCGCGGCCCGAAATTCAGATGCGCCTCTTGCGGCGAGGGCAGGCCCTGCCCGGTTTCCGGCGCGGCACAGCGCGCGGCAATTGCTGCAAGGTCGATCTGCGGGGCCTCTGCCGCCATCGGGATCAGCCGCGCCTGCGCGTTCAACTGCCACCCCTTGCGGCCCCGGCTGTCCACGGCAGAGCGCAGCTCAAACCCGTAGCCTTCGTCGGTACGGGTCAGCGTGGCGCGGATTTCGGGCACATCAAGCGGGCGGAAGAAATAGAGGTCGCGCATCTCAAACCCCTGCACGCCTTCATGCTGCATCGCCTCGGCCATCATCTCCAGATAGCCGGTGCCGGGGATCAGCGCGTGGCCCGATTTGGTGCGATGACCATCCAGAACCCAACGATCCAGCCCATAAGTGGCGGTGAACTGGCGGTTGCCTGCGGCGTCAAAGCCCGCCTCGTCCAGCATTGGCGCATCTATCGCCACGCGCGGCGCGGCGGGGCGTTGGCCCGTGCGGTCAGCCAAAACTTCGGCTGCCATGCCAACATCGGCCCAGATGCCCCAGTTCAGCGCGGTGACATGGGTTTTGCCCCCCCGGCGGCTTTGGGCGAAGGCGTTCAGGTATTCATTCGCCGCCACATAATCCACCTGCCCCGCAGGCCCGGTGATGGTGGAGGTGGAGGAAAACAGCACCAGCCGTTCAATACTGCCATCGGGGAACAGATCGGCCAGAACCTTGGTGCCGTGCAGCTTGGGGGCAAACACCTCCTCTACCGCGGCGGGGGATTTGGACAGCAGCGGGCCATCATCAATCACGCCGGCGGCATGGATCACCGTATGGATCGGGCCAAGCGTAGCTTTCACCTGCGCGACCGCCTCTGCCATTTCGGTGGCATTGGTCACATCGGCGGTGACGACAAACACCTGACCGCCCAAGGATTCCAAGCGTTGCAGCGCAAGGATACGGCGGCTGGTGGCATCCGCCGGGCTGTGCGCGGCCAGATGCGCCGCCCATTTGGCGCGCGCAGGCAAGGGGCGGCGGGCGATCAGCGCGATTTTGGCAGCGTGGCTGGTGATATACGCCTCGGCCAGTGTCAGGCCAATGCCACCAAAACCACCCGTCAGCAGGATGGTGGCCCCTTCGGGCGTATCCACCGGCGTTTCGGGCAGCGCCACCTGTTTCACGCCCCGTTCCAGCCGTTTGGTGCCGCGCAGCGCGGCGGCGGTATTGGCGGGGGCGGCGAACAAATCCTCCAGCACTTGGGCCGCCAAAGGCGCAAGGTCCGGTTTGCCGCGCCGCACCTGTGGCAGCACCACATCCAAGGTCGCACAAGTCACCCCCGGCACTTCGCGCGGGATCACTTTGGCCGGGCCTGCGATGGTGGCTTTTTCGGGATAGGGCAGCGCCTCAGCCCGCACCTGCGCGGCACCGCTGGTCACAACGGTGATATGCGGCGGCGTGGCAAGGTTTTCCTCGGCCAGGGCCTGCCCCAAGAACATCAGGGAATAGAAACCCTGTTCGATGTTGCGGTGGAAAAAGCTGGAACCGGGACGGAAGCTTTCGCCTGCTGTGACCAGCCAGAAATGCGCGATACGGTCGGGGCTTTGACCCTTCGCTACCAGATCGCGCAGCAGTTGGTCATAGCCTTCGCGCCCGCGTTCAGGCGAAAGCTGATAGCCGCCTTTGCCATCGGCGCGGAAGGCATCGCCGGGGCGCACGGGAATAACGTTGTGCCCTGCGGCACGCAGCGGGGCGGCTGTGGCCTCGGCCAGACCCGCGTCATCCATGAACATCAGCCATGTTTGCGGCGCGGTGCCATCCAGCCCGGCCTCTATATCCACTTCCGTCTCGGCGGCGCGGGGCCGCCAGACGGGTTGCCAGCCCCATTGCGCCAGATCATCCACCCGCATTGGCAGGTCGGGCTGGGTGGCGGCGGCTTGGCCCGGTTCGATGTAATATTGCTTGCGCTGAAACGCATAGCTGGGCAGCGGCACCCGGTGACGCGCGGCATCACCCCAGATCGGGGCCCAATCGGCGGCCACACCGCAGGCCCAAAGCCGCCCGATGGTGGCGATATGCCATTGATCGTCGGGGATCGCCTGTTCCGGGTGGCGCAGCGCCGGGATCACCTGCCCCGCAGGCACGCCATTGGCCTGCGCCAAGGATGACATCGCCCGCCCCGGCCCCATTTCCATGAACACCCGGTTCGGGGCTTTCAGCGTTTCCAGACAGGCGGCGAATTTCACCGTGTTGCGCAGATGGGCGACCCAATACTCGGGGCTTGTCGCTTCCTCTGTCGTCAAGGCCTTGCCCGTGCGGTTCGAGATGATGGGCAATTGCGGCGCGTGCAGCGGGATCGACCGCAGGTAATCACCAAAGCGGGCCAAAATCGGTTCCAGCATCCGCGAATGGGCAGCGATATCAATCGCGATGCGCTGGGTTTCCACATCCCGCGCGGCCAAGGTTTCGGCCAGCGCCTGCAAATCCGCATCAGGGCCAGACACCACGCACAGCCCCGGCGCGTTGACCGATGCCATATCAAGCTCCGCGGTCAGCAGGGGGCGCACCTCACCCTCATCCAGCGGGATGGACAGCATGCCCCCCGGTGCGATGGTATCAAACAAGCTGCCACGCAGATGCACCAAGCCGATGCAATCTTCGAAACTCAGCACCCCTGCAAGGCAGGCGGCGGTGTTTTCGCCCATGGAATGGCCGACCAACGCGGCAGGCTCCACCCCCCAGCTTTGGTAAAGCCTGGCCAGCGCGTATTCCGTGATCATGATCAGCGGCAATTGCACCGATGGCTTTTTCAACGCCTCATTCGCCGCCGCTTCCTGCCCCGGTTCGGGCAGCCATAGCGCGCGGATGTCGTAATCCAGCTTGGGTTGCAGAATGTCCAAACCACGATCCATCCAATCGGCGAATTCCGGTTCGGTCTGATACAGATCGCGCGCCATGCCGGCATATTGCGCGCCGCCACCGGGGAACATGAACACCACCTCGGGCGCGTCCAGCGGCTCATGCGTCCAGATCCGGCGGGGGTCGGCCCCTTCCAGCAGATCGGCGGCTTGGGCATGGGTTTCGGCGACGATCACGCGGCGCCGCTCAAACGCGCGGCGGCCTTCTTTCAAGGTCCAAGCCACATCGGCCAGCGGCTGTTCGGGATGGGCGCGCAGATGGGCGGCAAGCGCGCGCGCCTGCGCGTCGAGTGCGGATTTGGACTTAGCCGAGATCACCAGCAGCTGAAACGGCCAATCACTTTGCCCCGAAGGGCCGCGCGCGGGGGCTTCCTCCAGCACGGCATGGGCATTGGTGCCGCCGACGCCAAGCGAGTTTACACCTGCACGGCGCGGGCCTTTGCGGCGCGTCCAGTCCGTCAGCCGGTCATTCACGCGGAAGGGCGAGGTTTCAAAATCAATCGCCGGGTTCGGTGTGGTATAGTTCAGGCTGGGCGGCATTTGCCCATGGTGCAGCGCAAGGCTGGCCTTGATCAGGCTGGCCACGCCCGCCGCCGTATCCAGATGCCCGATATTGGTTTTCACCGAACCGATGCGGCAAAAGCCGGTTTCATCGGTGGTTTCGGCAAAGGCTTCGGTCAGCGCGGCCACCTCGATCGGGTCGCCAAGGAAAGTGCCGGTGCCGTGGCATTCGACATAATCAATCGTGTCGGCGGTTACGCCTGCAATCGCCTGCGCCTCGGCAATCGCGCGGGCCTGCCCGTCGACAGACGGCGCGAGATATCCGGCCTTGGCAGAGCCGTCATTATTGACCGCCGAACCTTTGATGATCGCCCAGATATGATCGCCATCGCGGATGGCATCCGCCGCGCGGCGCAGCACCACCACCCCTGCCCCCGAGCCGAACACCGTGCCTTGCGCCGAGGCGTCAAAGGCGTGGCAATGCCCATCGGGTGACAGAATTTCCCCGTCGTTGAAGATGTAACCCCGGCCCTGCGGCAGCTCAATCGTCACGCCACCTGCCAGGGCCATATCACATTCGCCCGTCAGCAGCGCCTGTGCGGCATAGTGAACCGCCACCAGCGAAGTGGAACAGGCGGTCTGCACGTTGATGCTGGGGCCTGTCAGGTTGAAGATATGGCTGACGCGGGTGGACAGGAAATCCTTGTCATTTCCGGTATGGCGCAACAGGAACATGCCGGTGTTTTCCACCAGATCGGGGTTTGAACACAGGTTGAAATAGAAATAGCTGCCCATGCCGCAGCCCCCATAAACGCCAATGGTGCCGGGGAAGTTTTCCGGCGGGTGGCCTGCATCTTCCAGCGCCTCCCATGCCACTTCAAGAAACTGGCGGTGCTGCGGATCAAGGATCGCGGCCTCTTTCGGCGAAAAGCCAAAGAACTCGGCATCGAAATGGTCGAATTTATCCAACGGGGCGGCAGCGGGCACATAGTTGCGATGCCGCATCCGGGCCGGGCTTTCGCCAGCGGCCAACAGCTCGTCCTGCGTCAACTGGCGGATGCTTTCCACCCCAGCGGCCAGATTGGCCCAATATTCGGCAACAGTCGCCGCACCCGGCAAATGCGCCGCCATGCCAACGATTGCGATATCGTTGTCGCCTAGACCCGTTTGGTTCGCCACATCATTCATTCCTGTCGCCTCAAGGCCTTTCGCGTCACTGAATCACAAAGGCCTTCAAAAGCGAGACCAGCTAAAACACTTATTCTGTTGGATTAAAAATACCGCAAACAGCGTTGCTTTAACACCCATCACGGCGCGGGTGCGCGATCTGTGAAGCAGGGGCGACAATGCCACATTCCCGCCACATTCCCGCCCTTTTACCCGCCGAAACATGGCAAAGCCGATGGGATTTCACCTCGTCTGGCGAAAATGTCGCGGGGTTTGGTGTGGGTTTGGAAACAATGGATCAGGCATTTTTAAGGGGTTTGCGCCGAATCGTCGTTAACCCAACCGCAGTTACAAGACGGTGCGGGGGCCCGAAGCACTGGCCAAACCTGCCTTCCATCTGGCATGCGCATCGGCGCGGCGCTGCGCTGCCAGATCCTCGGCATAGCCCAGCAGCGTGCCCGCCATCAGCCATGTAAAGGGGATCAGCGTGGCATTGGGCAACAGGTCGGCAAGGTTGGCCGCATAGATCAGCGCGATGGTGCAGCCAAAGGGTGAAAAAGCGGCCGAGCGTTGCAACAGCGCCTCGCGCCCCAACAAGACCAAAGGCATGATCAGCAAGCCGAATTCGGCGATATAGCCCAGCCAGCCATAGGTGCCCAAAACGATGATCCACTGCCCGTCCGGGATGGTCAGAATACGGCCATCCACCGGATCAAGGATCAGGTTACGGCCATAGCCGCCCCAGCCGAACCACGGCTTTTCCATGGCGCGGGCCAGCAGTTCCTCTTCGTTCATCACGCGGAAATTCAACGATTGGTGCCGTTCCGGGCTGACGGACAGCGCATAATCCAGAATGGCGTCCAACGGCACCAGATGCGCGCCGCGCAACAGCGGATAGGTGATGACGATCACCCCCAGCACCGCTGCCAGAAGCAACTGCCAGCGCCGCCCCAACAGCATGATCACCGGGATCAGCCCCGCCGCATAGACCAAAGG
The DNA here is from genome assembly GCF_003991405.1 of Pseudorhodobacter sp. E13. Lineage (GTDB taxonomy): Bacteria > Pseudomonadota > Alphaproteobacteria > Rhodobacterales > Rhodobacteraceae > Pseudorhodobacter. The sequence continues at coordinate 54,055 of NZ_RPEN01000155.1, read as the reverse complement.
CCCGACGCTTTTGCACATATACAGAACAAAGCCGAGGTAGACGAACACCAGCAATCGGCGGGGCCGTTCCTCGGGCGTGGAAAGCCGCAGCAGGATCAGCGCCGACATCGCCGTCATCAGCGCAAAGAAGGCCACCCAAAGCCCGTGTGGCATAAACACCATCGGGCGGAACCCCCCGCCGCGCATGCTTTGCGAAAAGTCATGCTGAAAGAAGCCATAGACCCAGATATTGATCTGCGGCGACAGACGCGCCTCCAGCAGCATCGGGAGGGAATAGATCAACCCCGCCGCAACCAGCGCGCCGATGATCGCCCGCATCCCGGCCTCGGTCCGCAGCAAATGGCGGGCCAGAAAGAAAGGGATCAGCGCGATGAACTGATAGCTTATCGTCGCCGCACTGTCATAAAGGCGCAGGGCCGGAACGTCCTTGACCACAATCGGGATCGGGTCCGGGTTGGTCATCGCGGTGGCGAAAGGGCTGATGATATAGATCACGATCAAGGCCCGCCCGATGATGCCCTTTGGCAAAAAGCTGATCTTTTCGTCCAGCACCCAGATCGTCAGTGCCAATGCGCAAAGGTTGGCGATGGTGAACTTGTCCATATCCGGCACCGCCGGAAGGTTGAAATTCGCCAAGGGGGGCAGCAGCATATAGGCGGCAAGGATCGACCAGACCAACGCCTTTTCGCGCGGCAAATGCCGGAACAGGCCCGTCGCGATGAAGGGCCAGACAAGCAGCATCAGATAGGCAAGGGCGTTGGGCATCGCCTTGGGTCAGTCCTTTGGTCATGCGCGCCGGGTCTGCGGCGGCTTTGGCACAGCTTACCACATTCGCCCCGCCAGACCATCAAGCCCGTGGCCGTGGCAGGCCATCTGTTGCCGCAGCACACCGCCCACCAGGCCGCCCAGCACGCCGCCCCGCCCCCGTTTTGGCCCAAATTCAGGGAATTTCTGCCCCAGCCCCCGCAAAACCCTGCAAACCGGAAACAGAGTGTTGCCAGCCCGCCACCGCCCCAGCAGCAGTTTGGCCCATCGCGCAGGGGCCAATTTCATGCTAGGCCCGGATCGCGCGTAGTGATTGGACCCGGATTGTGAAATTCGCTTTTGCCGAAACCGAGATTGAAATTACCCACCCGGATGCCGCTTCGGTTCTGGCCGAAGTCAGGGCGCGGCTGGGGGCCGGAACCGGGTTTGCGCTGGCCACGATCAACCTTGACCATCTGGTGAAGCTGCGCGATGCGCCGGCGTTTCGGGCGGCCTATGCGCAGCAGGATATGGTGGTGGCCGATGGTAACCCGATTGTCTGGCTGTCGCGATTGGCCGGGCAACCTGTCTCGCTGGTGCCGGGGTCTGATCTTGTGCTGCCCTTGGTGCAAGCGGCGGCGCAAGGCGGGCGGCCCGTGGTGCTGTTTGGCAGCACGACAGAGGCGCTGACCGGGGCGGCGCAGACCCTGCGCGAGCGGGTGCCGGGGGTAGAGGTGCCGCTGTGCATCGCCCCCCCGTTCGGCTTTGATCCGGCAGGCCCTGCCGCGCAAGAGATGCTGGGCCGGATTGCGGCGGTCGGGCCTTGCCTTTGCCTGATTGCGTTGGGGGCGCCAAAACAGGAAATCTTCGCCGCTTTTGGCCGCAGGCTTGCGCCTTCGGCGGGGTTTGCCTCGGTCGGGGCGGGGGTGGATTTTCTGTCCGGCCACCAGAAACGCGCGCCGGATTGGGCCCGCCGCTTTGCGCTGGAATGGCTGTGGCGGGCGTTGCAAAGCCCCAAGCGGATGGTGCCGCGCTATCTGGCCTGCGCCGCGATTCTGCCGGTTCAGGCGCTGCGGGCGTGGCGGCTGCGCGGTTAGGCGCGGCTATTTATACTCGATCAAACCCGCGCGCTTGCGGCGCAAGCGGCCCCACCAATAGCCGATAACCCCTTGTGCCTCTGGCAGTTTTCCCAGCACCGTGAAAAACGCGCGTTCCATGCCCATGCGCGGTGCAAGGCGCATCACTTGCGCGGGCCAGGCCAAAAGCAGGGCAAAGCCGATGGGGTGCAACAGCCCCAACAGCAACGCCGCGACCGGAATGCCAATCCCCCAGACCAAGGCGCGCCGGGTTTCGGCAACCCAATGCCGCTCTGGCCCCGCGCCGTGCAAGGCCGCCCCTTCGGCAAAAGCGTGGCCCGCCCGCTTGCTGCGCTTCCACCATTGGGAAAAGCGGGTCATGGCGGCGTCATGCAGGGTCATTTCGGCCTCAATGCGGTGAACGCTGCCGCCCTGCCGGGAAAGGCGCAAGCACAGTTCCGGCTCCTCTCCCGCGATCAGGCTGTCGTTATATCCACCCACGGCGCGCAAGGCGGCAACGCGCATCAAGGCATCGCCGCCACAGGCGCGGGCGGGACCGATGGGCGTATCCCATTCCGCATCACACAGACGGTTGTAAACCGAGGCCTGCATAAAGCGTTCGCGCCTGCGCCCGCAGATCACCACCGCATCGGGCTGCGCTGTGGCAAAGGCCAAAGCGGTGGCAACCCAGTTCGGGGCCACCGCACAATCACCATCGACGAATTGCACAAACGCGGCCCCCACCTGCGCCAATCCGGCGTTGCGCGCCCGCGCTGCCGTAAAGGGCTGCGCCATATCCAGCGCGATGACGGTGGCCCCCATCGCCTCGGCCAAGGCCGCACTGCCATCGCTGGAGCCACTGTCGACATAGATCACCCGCGCCACCTGATCCTGCAAGGACAGCAGGCAGGCCCGAAGCCGCGCGCCTTCATTGCGGCCAATCACCACCGCCTCTACGGGCACGGGGGTCTGCAAAGGGGCGGGGGCGGCGGGCATAGGCATTTCCTGTGGCAGGTTTCGCGCCAAGCATAAGGGTGCCAGAAATCTTTGACCACGGCTTTGCACGGGTCGCCTTGATCAAGGCCTAAACTCTTTCAATTCAGAGGTTTCTCTGCTATTCCTTATGTGCTGGGCGGGGGCCCGGGCGAATCCATCGGGCGTGGCCCAATTTGGGCACAACAAACGGTGATCGCCTGTTAACTTGCCTGCTGCAACGCGGGTGCCTATGTGTGTAACCGCCTGCGACGATTGGATTCGTGCGGCGCAGCAGGAGCCTGTTTTCCTATGGCCAACCACGATATCTTGTTGACCTCGGCCAATTGGTCGGCGGATTTGGGGCAAGCGCCGATGGATGACGAAAGTTTCCGCAAAATGGCCGAAGAGGTAAAGCGCCCTCGGTCAACCGGAGTTTCGGTCTTTCGCAACACACACAGCACGGCCCACCCCCCCGCGACAGTCGAGGCAGAGCAAACGTCGGGGGCGTTGAACCTGTCACCGCCCAACCCCGACCGGGTATGGGAATCACTGAACCCGGTGGCGCTGAACGCTGCAACGCTGGCTGGAAATGGTCTGTTCGCGAATGCGCAACAATCGCCCGAGATCGCGCATTTCGACATTCTGCGCACCCGGCTTTTGCACGCGATGCAGGAACGCGGCTGGACCCGGATCGCCATTACCTCTCCCACGCATGGTTGCGGTAAATCCTTCGTTGCGGCCAATCTGGCGCTTAGCCTTGCGCGCCGCCCCTCCAGCCGCACGGTCTTGCTGGATCTGGAACTGCGGCAACCTGCGCTGGCCAATCTGTTCGGGCTGACCGATATTGGCCCGATCCGAGAGTTTTTGAATGGCGAGCAACCGCTGGAAAGCCATTTCCGGCGTGTCGGGCGCACCTTGGCCTTGGGCTTGAACGGCACCCCCGTCAGCGCCGCCGCCGAAGTGTTGCACGAACCTTCTACCACCGACACGCTGGACGCGATGGTGGCACAGCTTCACCCCGATCTGATCGTGATCGACGCGCCGCCGGTGCTGGTTTCGGATGATGTGCTGGCGCTGCTGCCAAAGGTGGATGCGGTGTTGCTGATCGTGGATGGCACCAAAACCACCGCCGAAGAGGTGCGCGCTTGCGAGCGTTTGTTTGAGGGCAATTGCCCCTTGATGGGGGTCGTTCTGAACCGCGCACAGGATCGCGGGCTGCGCCGCTATCGGTATGGTCACAAGTAACAGGGCATATTGGCATGGGACAAATTCAAAGCATTGAAGAGCTGATCGGCCTGTTGTTTCGCCGCCGTCTGTTGATTGGCGCAGTGACGGTGTTCGGCATCGTGATGACGCTGCTTTATGTGATCTCAAAACCGGATGTGTTTGAAAGCACCGCCGTTATTCAGGTGCAAAGCCCGACAGTTGCCAATGCCGAAGTGGGCAGCACGGTGGCGCGCGAAAGCTCTGCCCAGCGGTTGCAGACCATCCAGCAGCAATTGACCACGCGCGACAATATGCTGGCGGTGATTGCGAGTCAGGGCCTGTATACCGATTTGCCGCTGACCGATGACCAGAAGGTGCATTTGCTGCGGATTTCGCTGCGGTTTGAAACGGTGGCCAGTGCCGCGACGGCGGGTTTCGGTGCCCCGGCAGAGGTGTCTGCCCTGTTGATCAGCGCGCAGGCCCCGACACGGGCACAGGCCGCACGGGTCGCCAATGATTTTGCCCAAGGCATTCTGGATGCAGGCTCCGCCGGGCAAACCGAACGCACGCAAGAAGCCGCCAGCTTTTTCCGGGGTGAGGAGACGCGGCTGAAAGCGGCGATTCTGGCGCTGGAAACCGAAAGAGCCGCCTATCAGGCCAGCCATAGCGGCGCCCTGCCCGCGCAACGCGACCTGCTGCGATCCGAACAGACCGGGCTGGAAACCGAGTTGCGCAGCCTGGATCAGGCGCTTGTCGCCGCCCGCAATGAACGCGCCGCGATTGAACGCAAAACCACCCTGCGCGCCACCGATCGCCGCCAGTTGGACAGCTTGGCCGCCGAGATTGAAACGCTCTCCGCGCAGAGTGAGGCGTTGACGGCGCGGCGGGATGAGATTCAATCCCAACTGTCGCAATCACCCGAGGTAGACCGAACTTTGGCCGAATTCGACAGGGCCTTGACCCAGTTGCAGGGCCAGTTCGAAGTTGTGACCCGCCGCACCGCCGAGGCAGAAACCGCCGCTAAACTGCAAGACAACCAGCAAGGCGAAAGCTTTACCCTGCTGGAGCGCGCGGCGGAACCGGACTACCCGATCAGCGGCGGACGGCGCAAGCTGGCCATGGTCGGCGCGGTCGCCAGTCTGATGCTTGGGGTGATGGTGGCCTTTGTGCTGGACCACCTGCGCCCGGTGCTGCGCACCCAACGCCAGTTGGAACGCGAACTGGATTTGCGCCCCATCGTCGTGATTCCGGAAATCAAGCGCCCCGGCAAATCCCTGCGCCAGACCTTGCTGCCTGACCTGCCGCGCCTGTCGGACCTGTCGCGCGGCGTGCCTGAGTTCGCGGAACGGATGGCCGCGCAAGGCACTACGGCCACGGCGGGCCTCAGCCCGGTGCAAACCGCCTTTGGTGGGGCGCTGGTGCTGTTGCTGGTCGCGGCGGCGGCTGCGATGACCTGACGGGACCGCGCCAGCAGCCAAGGACGCATAGAAAAACCCCGCGCCAATCACTTGGCGCGGGGTTTTTTCATTTCACGTTTCACCAGTCTTTTGCCCGAAGGCTCAGTAGCCGGTGCATTTCATCACCACGCCCACCGTCCTCGACAAGACCTTCAGATCGGTCGCAAGCGACAGATTGGCCTCATACGCCTCGTCATACTGGGCGCGGGCCTCGAACGTGGTGCCATTACGGCCGCTGGTTTGCCAAAAGCCGGTGATACCGGGGCGCAGCCGATAATAGGCGGTGCCGGGATACAGGGCCTGTTGGTTCAGCATGATCGGGCGCGGGCCAACAAGGCTCATCTCGCCGCGAAAGACGTTCCAAAGCTGCGGCAACTCATCCAGCGACGACTTGCGCAGGAACTGACCGAACGGCGTGATACGCGGATCGCGTTTCAGCTTTTGTGTCTGTTCCCATTCCACCCGCGCTTGCGGGTTCGCGGCAAGGTAATCCGCCATCCGGTCATCGGCATCGCTGACCATGCTGCGCAGCTTCCACATCCGGAAATGCCGCCCATCCAGCCCGACGCGCTGCTGACTATAGAACGCCCCCCCGCCATCGCGCCGCACCGCAAAGGCCAGCCCTGCGATCAGCGGCACCACGAAAGGCGCGGCCAGCACCACCGCGGTTACATCCAGCACGCGTTTGAAAACAGCGCAATAGACCCCGCGCGGCGCGGGATGAACAGCAACTTGTGCGGCGGCCAGATCAACCGGCCGCGCAGGATGCTCAATTGCGCCGGACCCGCCGGCAATCATGTCGGAATAACTGATTGTCATTGTTACCCCCCCGTAGACAAAGAAGGATGCAGACCATCAGTGTCGGTGGCAAACCCCGCAAAACCGGCTGATACAGCCAGCCCTGCGGCATCCGAGATGCCATAGGCTAGAGAATTCAAGCAGACCATTACACGTACTCGGCAGTTACGCCCCCCAATGTCCATTTTAGCTTATTTTTAGATGCATTGGCGAGATCTGACGCTGCGAATTTGACATGATTTTGCCCCATTTACTTTGATATCCGACCCCGTTCACGACATTCGTGGCGCGCCAAGGGCGATATGCAACTTTCGGTTGCGTCTGAATGAAAAATACAGCCGACAGCGCGCCGGCCCGATTCGGGTTATGCCATGACAGGGTGGGGTAATTTCAGGGGAATACTGCGCCAGAATTCACAGCAAACCAGCCAGCGGGCGCAGTAGTCGATTGTTTCCAAAATGGAAATTAGCGCGCGCGGCGATCAGCGCATTTCTGTGGCAAACTCTGGTATGTCGGCGCGCACGCGGTCTGTGCTGCGGGTCATGGCGAAGGTGATGAAGCCAACGGCCCCCAAAGTGCCAAGCATCGGATAGAGCAGGATTGCAACCCAGATCGGAAAACCAGCCGTCAACGCAAGGATTGTCCCGAAAAGGCCCGAAAGAAATCCTGAAAGCAAAACGCCGATGACCATCTTAGTTTCTCCTGCCGGGTTCCCCGACTTTCCATTTCCTGCGATACACAGCATCCCTGCTGCCTGACTATGGTCGAAGTTGACCCGGAAATGTGGCGAGAGTCAGGCAAGATTGCAGCCTGCTTGCGGCGTCAGTCTTTTCTTGCCAAAACCGCGCTGCTGCCTGCGCCAGTTTTCGCCCAAGGCAGCACAAAACCCGCAGCACGCCCAAATCGTTTACCCTTTGGAAACGGGCTTTGCATATGGGCCAACCGGGCTTTAGACCTGATTCTGCACAAGCTGAAAGAACCGCCGTGAGAATCGCTTACCTCGTCAACACCTATCCCCGGGCCTCGCATACCTTCATCCGGCGCGAGGTGCAGGCGCTGGAACGGCGCGGGTTCACGGTGCATCGCTTTGCCATGCGATCCGAACGCGCCAGCCTAATCGACCCTGCCGATCTGGCCGAGGATGACCGCACCGAACATGTGCTGGCCCAAGGCGGGATGACCCTGTTGCGCGGGGCCTTGGGCTGGATGCTACGCCACCCGGCCCAAAGCGCGCGCGCCATTGCGGCGGCGATGCGCTGCGGCAAACTGGGCCAAGGCGGCAGCCCCGGCACCGGCGGGCGGCTGCGCCATCTGGTCTATCTGCTGGAAGCGGCTTTTGTGGCGCAGCGTTGTGCCGATTTGCAGGTTCAGCATTTACACGCGCATTTTGGCACCAACTCTGCCGCCGTGGCGATGCTGGCGCATCTGCTGGGTGGCCCCCGCTACAGCTTCACCGTGCATGGCCCCGAGGAGTTTGATGCCCCGCTACCGCTGGCCTTGGGCGAAAAGATCCGGCACGCGGCCTTTGTGGTGGCGATCAGCAGCTTTGGCCGCAGCCAGCTTTACCGCTGGGCGGCGCTGCGCGACTGGTCGAAACTGCATGTCGTGCATTGCGGGATTGAACCCGCCAAATTCACCGCCCCTGCCCCACCGCCAAGCGGCGGCCCGCATCTGGTCGCGATTGGCCGTCTGGCCGAGCAAAAGGGCTTTTCGCTGTTGGTGGATGCGGTCTCGCTGGCGGCGGCCACCCACCCCGACCTGCGGTTGACATTGGTGGGCGATGGCCCCTTGCGCAAGGAACTGGAAGCGGCGATTGCCGCCAACGGCCTGTCACAGATGATCACGCTGGCCGGTTGGCAGGATGAGGCCGGGGTGCAGCGCGCATTGGCGCAGGCGCAGGCGTTGATCCTGCCGTCCTTTGCCGAAGGCTTGCCGATGGTGGTGATGGAGGCGATGGCCGCAGGCCGCCCGGTGATTGCAACCGCGATTGCCGGGGTGCCGGAACTGGTGGTGTCTGGTGAAACTGGGTGGATTGTGCCTGCTGGCGATGCCGTGGTTCTGGCCGAGGCCATAGCAGCGCTTGCCCGCACCCCGCAGGCGCGCTTGATCACCATGGGGGCTGCGGCCCGCGACCGGGTGCTGGAACGGCATGATATTGATGTCGAGGCGGCAAAACTCTCGGGGTTGATCAGCCCCGAGCGCGGCGAAACCTAGCGCCCCCGCACCCAGGCACCGCCGCCGCGTCTGGTCTTTACCGCCAATGACACCGCCGCATAAACGGCAAAACCCGCAGGGTCCGCCACCGCGCGACGCAAAAGGCCCGCAGCGCCCATCTTTTGCTTGGCCTCCCGCGCCAGCAAGCCGGGGAACAGTTCTGCGATCTGGGCGACGCCGGCATCTTGCCTGCGCCGCACGCGGACCAAGGCATCGAACCCCTCGATCATCGGCCAGATATAGCTGGCGCGGCAGCCGACACGCTCTGCCGGGGTGAATTGCAGCCGCACGAAAGTATCGTCCGAGATCAGGTCCGGGAAGGCGCCCCAGCGCGCGCGGCCCGCACCATTCACCGCAAAGAGCCCGTAACCGGGGGCCGCACTTTGCGCGAAAGGCAGGGTTTGCCAGAACCGGGCATAGGCGCGCGTGACTGCCGAACGGGCGCGCGGAATTTCGGCCCGACCCGTGGCATAGCGCGGCGCGTCAATCGACAGGGCCAGCGCAAGCTGCGCCATCAGATCGGGGCTGACGATCACATCGGCATCCAGATAGGCCCGCATATCCCCGCGCGCCACGGCGTCACCAGCATTCAGCGCGCCGGGCTTGCCGCCCTCTGCCCGCTCTATCACCGTAAAGCGCCAACCCGCTGCTTCGGCCATGGCCAGATGCGCGCGCGCCTGTGCTGCGGTATCGTCGCGGCAGCCATTGGCGACGACAATCGCTTCTGCCCCGCCCGGAACCCCTGCGGATGCAAACAACGCCGACAAGCAGGCCCCGATATAGCCCGCCTCATTGCTGGCCGGGATAATCACACTCAGCAAGCGCGGCACCCATGGGCAAGGGCCTGCCAACGCGGGTTATCATCACCCAAGTCGCGCAAGCCGCCCCAACTGCCCCATTTGTTCGGCGCATAGACATCGACAAAAGCGTTGAACGGCGCAGGCGTCAGCGCGGCCCAACCTTCCAGCAAGCGGTCATACAACTCTCCCATCTGGGGGGAGTAATTGAGGTGGTGGAAAAAGGCTGTCACCTCGTCATCATCCAGCAAAGCCGCACCGCCGACGACATGGGTGCCGCCTTCATACATCACCAAATCAAGCCCATGTGCCTTGGCGACCTTGGCGTGATGGGGCAGCACAGCGGTCAGCAGATTGACCAGCGTGTCGGCACTTTGACCAGTAACAAAGCCGTTCTCCAATTCGGTCGCGGCGCGGTCGGTGGCCAGATCAAAGCGGTGGGCGGCCAGATAGGCCGTCCGGGCCTCGCCCTCCAACCCTTGCTGATCGGCCTGTGCTTGGGCGAATTTGCGGCTGTCGGCCAACCAGTTGCGCACAATTCCCGCCTTTTCATCGCTGCCCAACCCGGCGGCGAAATACCCCGTCACCGCATAGGCATCAAAGCTTTCATGCGGGGGTTTGCGCCCTTCGGCCACCACCAGCGGCGCGTTCAGGATCTGATCCTCCAACCCGATCCAGCCGGTTTGGGTGGCGATCACGCGGGTCAGACGGTCGCGGCCTGCTGCACCAAACACCTCGGCCCAGATATCGGCCACTTCGGCGGCGCGCAGTGCATAGAATTGCACCCAGCAATCGGTGGCGTTCCAGCGCGCGCGGCATTGTTCATCGGCCCAGGCGGCCTGACCGAATTGCCAGTTCCAGACCTCGTTGGAATATTCCACCTGCACCTGCAAGCCCGGTGCCAGCGCATCGCGCACCGCTTCGGCATAGGCACGCACCAGCGCATCCTCGGCCAGATGCGGCAGGGTGAACCACGCATCGGCACGCATTTCATTGGCAAGCGCGATCATGATTTCAATCGGCACGCCTGCGATGCCATAGGAAAAATCATCCGGCTTGGGCCTGTCAGCCAGCTTTGACAGCGTGGCGTTATTGGTGGCCATCCAATCCATGAACCGCACCCCCCGCACGCCGCGAATACGGCCCAGCCAATCGGGGTTGAACAGCGCGCCTGCATCAAAGGCCGCCAGATGATCTTCGCGCACCACCGAAATCGCGTGGATCGGGTTCGTCGGGTCAATCGCCTTGATGGTCAGGGTCACGGCACCGGGGCCGGGCGTATAGTCAAACACCACGCGGCCGGGTGCTGCCTCCACCACCGTCGCGCGGCCTTCAACCGAAAGCGCGCCTTGTCCGGCATAGCGCAGCACATAGCGGCCCGAAACCTTGGCCGCCGTTTCCGGCAAATCCGTCAGGATCAGGGTGGAAATCCCCGTCACCTCGGGGGGCAGTCTGACGGGCCAGCCTTGCGGGTTCAGATAACCGCCGCTGCGCAAATCCTCATATTCCATGCCGCCCCATTGGTCCGGCAAATGCCCGACCCAAGGGCGCGCGGTTTTCATCACATCGAGGAAAGGTTGCTGCACCGACCAGTCATGCACCCCCGCAAGCCCCAGCGCCAAGCGCGGGTTGGTAATGGCGCGCGGCAGATCCGCGGCAGGGATCGCGGGCGCGGCCACAGGGGCTGGCGCGGCTGCCGGGCTTTCGGCGGCTTCGGTCGCCGTCTCTGGCACTGGGGCCGCAATGGAGGAAACGTCAATCGTGGTTTCCAGTTGCTCCGGCGGGGCCACAGGCGCCGCGACCGCAACATCCGCTACGCGCGCGGCGGCGGCCAAGTCTGTGATCCGGGCGGTATCGGTGGCGCGATACGCGCTGACAGTGTCCCAAGCGATTTTCTGAAACGCCGCCGCCTGCGCATCCGTGATCACCCCCCCACGGCTAAGCCAGTGGCGCGAGAGTTTGGCGGGAAGCCCCTGCACATCCTTGCCACTGATCGCGGCCATATGCACCAAGGCCAGGAACGTCAGCGCCTGATCGCTGGGGTGGATATCTTCATCAAACAAGGCGTCACGGCTGGTGATGCCCGGCACCTCACCGGCGGCAATCGCATCGGCAAGGCGGCCCATGGCCTGCCCTGCCGGGATCAGCCGGACCAAAGGCGCGCCATCGGGGCGCATCGCATTGGCTTTGGCTGTCAGCGCCTCCCATTTCGGCAGATCGGCGGTCAGCCGTTCGCGCCATGGCACGCCGCTGCCCGCATCATCCGGGATTTCAACCCCCGGCCCGCTTTTGGTGCTGTGCCATGTCTCATAGATATAGACCTGCGTATCGGGCCGCGACTCCCATGCGAGCCCTGCGAATTTCGCCACATAGCCCGCGCTGTCGTTCCATTCGATCTGATTGGCCAGCGGGATCGCTTCGGTCAGGATAAGGGTTGTGGTTTCCCCCTTGGGCAAGATTGCCCGCGCATCGCCGCGCTCGCCCTCGGCGCTGTTATCCCACGCATATTTCAACGGCGCGCCATTGATGACCTGTGCGGATACAGCGACCTCCTGCCCTTGCCGGGCCAGCCCAGCCTCGACCAACGGGGGCAAGGAGGGGCCGACAAGGCTGTGGCCGACATATAAAATATCTGTCAACAGGGCCAGAAAGGACATGGGCAGGCTTTCCCTCAACAATCACAACACGAACCGGGCACGGCGCGAAATCAGCGCGCGATCCCGGTCAAAGCATAGCCTTGGACCACGCTCCAGACCAGCCTTTGCAATGGTAAAACCGCTGGTTCGGGCAAGGCTTGGGCCATCTGCCCATCTGCGCGGCGCAATTGATGCGGCAAGCCTTCGGGCGATTGCTGATACAGCGTGGCGAAATGGGTCAGCGCAATCAGATAGGCCCCAAGATCGTTCAGGTGAATGGGGTCCACCGCCCCGGCTGCATCGCGCGAAAACAACGCTTCGCGCTGGGTCAGGCCGGGGATTTGCCCGGCCTCCATCGCGCGCACGGCGGCGGCCAGAACCTGCCCGCCGGGGATCAGGTAAATCGTGCCGACATCGGGCCGCGCCATGGCCCCCCGCATCAGCACATCTTGCCATGCCCGAGGCAGATCGGCGTCAATCCGGGTCAGCCAGCCTTCGGGATCATCCAGTCGGTGCCATGTTTCATAAAGATAAACCCGCACATCGGGGTTTCCGGCCCGCGCGGCGGCGGCCCAATGGGCCAAGGCTTCGGCGCTTTGGTGGTATTTGATGGCATCGCGGATTTCGACCATTTCGGTCAGCACCACAGCATCAAAGGCACCAGAGGCCAGCGCCTCTGCTGCGGGGCGGTGGTTGGCATGGGCGTTTTCCTCGGCAAAGCCGGGGGTGGCATCGGGGCCTTTGCGGTGCTGGTCAAGGCTGGCACCCCAACCAAGCTGGCTGGCGTGGGCATGGGCGGCAAAGCCTGCGGCATGGGCCAGTTGGTCCAGCATCACTGGCATATCGCGGCCCACAAGGCTGTGTCCCAGATGATAGACAGTCAACGCAGCATCAGGCTTGGCCAGCGCGGCCGCATAGCGCGCCTGAAACGCGGCCATGTCCAGCGGTCGCGCCTGCATGGCCCGCCACGCGCCATAAACCCCGGCAGCCGCGATGGCCGCCAAGCCCGCCAAAATCATCCCCCTTCGTTGCATCCCATTTCCCCGCAAGGCTAATTTTCTCTGTTGCTTGCCGTTCAATCTGGTATCTCTGGGATCAGAAACCAACCCGGGGGGGTAGAAATGATCGGTTTCCATTTGCTGCGCAATCGCAAGGGCGATGCACGCTATTACCGCGTGGATGTCGCCTATAACCTGTTTGGGGAATATTCCGTGCTGCGGGAATGGGGCCTGCGCGGGCGGCCCGGTGCCGGGGCGGGACAACGCCATATCACATGGTTCGCCAATCTGCGCGAGGCTTGCCTTGCCGCCGAACGCTTTCAAAAGCGCGCGATGCGGCGCGGCTATGACCGCTTGATACAGGATTAAAAGGACAGGCCGGATGACACATATCTGGGTGCGCGCCGAACAGCGCGCCAATGAGGAACGCACAGGCATCACCCCAAAAGGCGTGACCGCCCTGATGGCCGCAGGGTTTCGCGTGACGGTCGAGGAAAGCCACGTCCGCGCCATCCCGATGGACGGCTACCGCGCCACGGGCTGCGAAATCGCGGCCGAAAATTCCTGGCCCGATGCCCCCCGCGATGCGATCATCTTTGGCCTGAAGGAACTGCCCGAGGATGGCACGCCGCTGCCGCATCGCCACATCCTGTTCGGCCATGCCTACAAGGGCCAACCGGCGGGGCAAGTGCTGTTACAGCGCTTCAAGGCCGGTGGGGGCACGCTGTATGATATTGAATATCTGGTCGATGAGACGGGGCGCCGCGTGGCCGCCTTTGGTTATTGGGCGGGGTATGCCGGGGCGGCGGTTGCGCTGAAATGCTGGGCCGCGCAGCAACGCGGGGCCATCGCGGGGCCAGTGGCGAAATACCGCGGCAAGCAGGCGCTATTGGATGATCTGGGCGCAGAGCTTGCCGCAACTGGCCCCAACCGCCCCCGCGCGATCGTGATCGGCGCAAAAGGGCGCGTGGGCAGCGGGGCCTCGGACCTGTGCGAAGCGATGGGCGTGGCCGTGACCAAATGGGATATGGCCGAAACCGCGCATGGCGGCCCCTTCCCCGAGGTGCTGGCGCATGAGCTGTTCCTCAACTGTATTCTGGCGCAACCCGGCTGCCCGGTGTTCGTGCCCGCCGATGCAAAAACCGCCCCCCGCGCCTTGACAGTGATTGGCGATATCGCCTGCGATCCAACGTCAGAGTTTTCGCCCATCAAGGTCTATGACCGCGCGACCGATTGGGATGCGCCTGCCCTGCGTGTAGCCGATAACCCGGTGCTGGACGTGACGGCGATTGATAACCTGCCATCCCTGCTACCCGTGGAAAGCAGCGAGGATTTTGCGGGACTGTTGCTGCCCTCGCTGCTGACACTGCATGATCTGAAAGCCGGCGTCTGGGGCCGGGCCAAGGCGCTGTTCGATCAACATATCGCGCGGGTGTAAGCCCTATTTCGGCGCGAACAGCCGGTAATAGGCCCAATCCGGCAGGAATTGCGACAAGCGAAACAGCCATGAAAACACGGTTGGAAAGCTGGATTTGAAGCGGTCCGTCTGCATCAACTCGAACATCTCGCGCGCGGCTTGTTCCGGCTCCATCAGGAAGGGCATCGTGAAATCGTTCTTTTCGGTCAGCCGCGTGCGGATGAAGCCGGGGTTGGCAAGCTGCACCGTGACCCCACTGCCGCGCAGATCGGCATAAAGGCATTCCGCCATCGCCATGACCCCAGCTTTGGACGGCGCATAACCGCTCGCCCCCGGCAAGCCGCGAAAGCCCGACAGCGACCCTGTCAGCACCAGATGCCCCTGACCGCGTGCAACCATTCCGGGCAGCACCGCGCCAATAACCCGCGCGCAGCCGGTGAAGTTGACATCACACATCGCCTCGACCTGTTCGGCGTTCCAGTCCTGCGCCTTCATCGGCCAATAGACACCCGCCAGAAACACCACACCATCCACGTCGCCCACGGCCTCTGCCGCTTTGGCGACTGCGGCCGTATCGGCCACATCCACGGCCACGGCACTTCCGCGCCCCGGCATCTGCGCCACCGCCTTTTGCAACCCGGCCTCGGACCGCGCCGACAAGATCACCTCTGCCCCCGCTGCCGAGATTTGCCGCGCCAGTGCAAGGCCAAGCCCCTCACTCGCGCCGATCAACCAATAGCGTTTGCCGTGCCAGTCTCTCATCCTATCCTACCTTCCGAAGTCATAAGTCCTAAACCCGCCTGACTTTAACGGGTCATGTATCATATGGGTTCCCTTGCCCGCGGTTACACCCCATCGGCCAGCGGCGTGCGGGCCAACAGCACCACGGCCAGAATTTTCAGCACGCAGGGCAGCCCTGCATAAAGCAATGTCAGCGCGCGCAGCGCCTCGGGCGTATTCTCTGCGCCGGATTGAAAGCCCTGCGCCTCCAGTATCGGGAACAGCGTGATCGCCGCAAAGGCCAGCATGAGCTTGGAGGCAAAGGACCACAGGCCAAAACCCATCGCCTCCCCCTGCCCCCTGGCGGCCAGATGGCGGGCGAAAAGCGCGGGCAGCAGCACCATATCGGCGGCCAATGCCGCCCCCGATGCCGCCGAGATCACGGCGAAGGCCAAAACATCGCCGGGGCCAAGCCGCAGGGCAAACCCAAAGGCCACAATCGCCAGCGCCATGCCCGCAAGCAGGCTGTTCTTTTGCCCATAGCGCGCCGCAACCCGCCCCCATAGCGGGGCCGTCACAGCAGCGGCCAGAAAGAACAGCAGCAAAAGCGGCCCTTCCATCCCCGCAGCCATGATCCGGCTTTCGACAAAGAACAAAAACAGCGTGGAGGTGACGGCCACCGGGGCCGCGTTCACCATGGCCAAGGCCAGAAAGCGCCGCGCCATCGGGTCTGCCAGAACCACCAGCGGCGAAGGGGCGGGGCCAAGCGCCACGCTGCCCCATTGCCCCCGCATTGCGGCGGTCGCCACCAGTGCCAGCAGCGCAAAGCCCAGCGCAAAGCCGGTAAAGGGCGCGTCCATCACAAGGGCCAGCACCGTCGGTGCCACCGCCGCTGCCGAAATGCCAAGCAACGCCCCCGCCTCGCGCCAGCTTGCCAGTTGCAAATGCCCGCCGGGCAGGTGCGCGGCACGGGCAACCCCTTGCGCATAAAAGCAAATCGTCAGCAGGGAAAAGGCCGAAAACAAACCCGCCAGCATCAGCCCGAACCACCACAGCGGCGGCAACATCGGCGGCACCGCGAACAGCCCCAGCATCGCCAGCGCCATCACAACCGCCGCCCCCGCCACCATCGCCCCACGATAGGCGCGGCCCTTTTCGGCCAGCCAACCCAGCGCCGGGTCTTGCACCACATCCAGCAGGCGCAGGCCAAACAGCACCACACCAAGTGACACCAGCGTCACGCCATATTCATCGACGTAAAACTTTGGCGCATGGATATAAATCGGCAGCCCCGCCGCAGCGATCAGCGCCGCGAACAGGGACCAAGGCCACAGCCTTGGGGCCATGCTCATCGGGAGACATCCTGTTCCGGCGGCTCTGGCCTTGTGAAAAACGGCGCGCGTTTGATCCAGAGTTTCAGCGCCTGCCAATGGATCAGCGTCAGCACCCGGCGTGACCCGAATGGGCGGCACAGACAGGCCCAAAGGATTGCGCGATTGGTCAGCGGCTTGCGCGGCCCGGTCAGCGTGGCAATCAAGCCGCCATTGCCTTGGGTGTAATCAATCCAGATCCCGATACGGTCTGGCGTGATATCAAACCGGAACTCATACGCCCCCGACACCGGCTGAAACGGTGAGACGTGGAATATCTTTTGGGCAGTAATCCGGTCCTCACGCGTGATGGGGGCCAGATCAGGGCGGTGACACAGATAGGAGTGACGGTCGCCGAAGGTGTTGTTCACCTCGGCCACCACCACGCGCAAATCGCCCGCCGCGTCATGGCACAGCCAGAAGGACACCGGGTTGAACACATGGCCCAGAACGCGCGGCTGGGCCAAAAGCTGCACTTTGTCCCCCCCCGGCAAGCCATGGGCGGCCAGAACCTCGCGCAGCCATTCCACCCCGCGCCCGGCTTTCGGCGCACCGCCATGGTCACGATCCCATAGCGATGTCAGATTGCTACGATTGCGCGAAAACAGGCCGGGGCCAGTGCCGCTTTCCATATCCAGCAGCACATAATCCACGCCATAGCGAAAGGCGTTTTGCACGGCGCCGCGCCTGCCGTGAAAGGTCTCTCCGGCGATATGTTCGACCTTGCTCATGCCGCGGCTGCAACTTGCCGCGCGCGCAGGGCGTCGACCACATCCACAGCACTGGCAAAGCCGTCTTCGTGAAAGCCGTTGCGCATCCATGCGCCGCAGAACCACGTGCCATTGCTGCCGTTGCTGGCGCGGATCGCGCGCTGCGCCTCCAGCGCGCCAAGGTCATAGACCGGGTGGCGGAAAGTGACCTGATCGTGGATCAACGCCTCGCGGATCGGTTTATTGGCGTTCAGCGTCACGAACAGCGGGTCATCCATCGGGATCGGTTGCAGCGAGTTCATCCAATAGGTCAGATCAATCCGGTCCGGGCGCGGCCCCGCCCCTTCGACATAGACCCAAGAGGCCCAAGCCGCGCGGCGTTTCGGCATCATCGCGGCATCGGAATGCAGCACCACATCATTCGGCTGATAGCGGATCGCGCCCAGTTGCGCCGTTTCAAACGCTGTCGGGTCCTCCAGCAAGCGCAACGTGTCGTCGGAATGGGTGGCAAAGATCACCTCGTCAAAGGCTTCCCATTCCGCCCCCGTCCCGCGCACGAATACCTGGCCCGCCGCGCGCCGCACCCCGGCAACAGGCGCGCCCAGCCGCAGGTCAACACCGGCGGTTTCCAACGCCGCCTGCACGCGGCGCACGTATTCGATGGAACCGCCCTGCACCGTATACCACTGGTGCTGCCCGGTGACGCCCAGCAGCGCGTGGTTCTTGAAGAAATCAATCATCGCCCGCGCCGGAAAATCCAATATCCCTTGTGTCGGCGTAGACCAGATCGCGCCCGACAACGGCAAGAGGTAGTAATCACGGAACCAATCGCCCGCGCCCAAAGCCGCCAGCAAGTCGCGGATTGTCATAGAGCCATCGCCTGCCAATTCCTCGGCCCGGGCGTTGAACCGCATGATATCGCGCAGCATGCCCCAATAGCGCGGGTTCACGATGTTGCTTTTCTGCGCCACCAGACCCGCCCAATCGCGAAAGCCATATTCAAACCGCCCGCCCCCGATAGAGGCCCCAAAGCTCATATCGCTTTTGGCCGTGGGCACACCCAGTTTTTCAAACAACCCCACAAGATTCGGATAATTCACATGGTTGAACACGATGAACCCGGTGTCGACCGGCTGATCCCCGCGCTTTCCCGCCAGAACGGTGCGCGCATGTCCGCCCAAACGCTTTTCCGCCTCAAACAGCACCACCTGATGATCGCGGCTGAGCAGATGGGCAGCGGCCATGCCGGAAATCCCGCCCCCGATGACAGCAATACGGCGGGTGGCGGCGGCAGTGGTTTCCAACGGCATGGGGCGACATCTCCTGTGGGGCTTTTTTACTTACGGTTCATACGCCTGCTTTGCCTTTCTAGATCACTTTCGCGCAACCTTGCCCCGGAAAACACCCTGTCGCCGCGGAAAGCGCAAAAAACTGTCAGCACGGGTGATCCAACCCCGACCGGGCAGCGTAGACTGGGTATGTTAGACACAATGCCCCATCAGAATCCGGATGCAACTTCCCCCACAGCCCCTTATGCTGCGGGTGGGGCAGCCGCTTTGCTGCGCCAGAAGAGGCAGATGGTGGCGACGGAAACAGGGCAAACAACGTGTCGGGACGCATTGGCCCAAGAAGAATGGGGCGCATTGATCCTGCGGGTGCGCGATACACAAGACCGCGACGCCTTTGCCGCGCTGTTCCGCCATTTTGCCCCGCGAATCAAAGGCTTTCTGATGAAGTCGGGCGCAACAGCCACGTTGGCAGAGGAATGTGCGCAAGATGTCATGGCGACGTTGTGGCAAAAAGCGCATCTGTTTGATCCCAGTCGCGCCTCTGCCGCGACGTGGATCTTTACCATTGCCCGCAACCGCCGCATCGACGCCCTGCGAAAATCCCGCCGGCCCGAGCCCGAAGACCTGCCGTGGGGCCCAGAGGCCGAGCCGGACCAGCAAGAGGCGCTGGAACTGGCGCAGGAAACCGAACGCCTGTCAGAAGCCGTGGCGCTTTTGCCCGAAAAACAACGTGAACTGATCGAGCGGGCCTATTTCGGTGATCTTTCGCATAGCGAGATCGCGACCGAAACGGGCCTGCCCCTCGGCACCATCAAATCCCGCATCCGGCTGGCGCTGGACCGCCTGCGCCATAGCATGAGTTGAAAGACGAATAGAATGACGATACGCCACCACCTTTCCGACCAATTGCTGCTTGGCTATTCCTCTGGCCAGTTGCCCGAGGCATTCAACCTAGTGGTTGCGGTGCATTTGTCGCTTTGCGATGACTGCAAGGCGCGGCTGGGGGCATTTGACGCCGTGGGCGGCAGCTTGATGGATGCCTGCGACAGCGTTGCCATGTCAGATGACAGCCTTGCCGCCACTTTGGCCCGGCTTGAAGGGGCTGTGGCCCCGCCGCCGCCGCGTCGTGGCACGAAAACCTTGCCAGCGCCGCTGATGGATTACGTCGGCCATGATCTGGCGGCTGTGAAATGGCGGTCGCTTGGTATGGGGGTGCGGCAGGCCGTTTTGCGCACGGACAAAGGCGCCAGCGCGCGCTTGCTCTATATCCCCGCCGGGCAGAAAGTGCCCGATCACGGCCATCGCGGCACCGAGTTGACGCTGGTCCTGCAAGGGGCGTTTCGCGATGAAACCGACCGCTTCGGGCCGGGCGATGTTGAAATCGCGAATGAGGAGTTGAGCCATCAACCCATCGCGGAAGCGGGCGAGGACTGCATCTGCCTTGCGGCCACCGATGCGCCCTTGCGCTTTTCGGGTCTGTTGCCGCGTATCGCACAGCCGTTTTTCGGCATCTGACGCCGCGCGCGCCAAAACCTCCGGTCGCGATCAGAAGTCGATCGCGATCCCCTTCTTTTCCCAATCACCATAGCGCACGGGTTCCGGCCCGTTGCGGCCCCCCAATTCCTTGGGCATGGTCTGCGCGTCTGCCTGCTTGCGGCGCTCGGCTGCTTCGGCCAGTGCGCGCTGTGCGGCGGGCGGCAGGTCTTGCGGGATCGCTGTGTCGTCAGTGGGCATGGTGCGGCCTTTCCTTGTGCGGCCCCTTTTGCCAATGCGCCTTTGGGCCGCTGGCTTGTCTGGACCTTTGGTTTGATATAGGCGGCAAAAGCCAGCCGGGCAACTGCGGGCACCACCAATCAATGAAGGGGCGACATCATGGCAGTGGATGGAACGGCGGCGCGCAGTGCGGCGATTGCCCTGCTAGAGGCGGTTCTGGACGAGGGCCAGCAGCTTGGTCAGGTGCTGGAGGCGGCGGACGGGCCGCTTAAACCCTTGTCACCTTCCGATAAAGCCCGCGCCCAGCGCCTTGTGCTGACCACGCTGCGCCATGTGGAACAGGCCGACAAAGTGCTCAAGCCCTTTTTGCGCAAATCGCCGCCTGCCTTGGTGCGTCATGCGCTGCGGCTTGGGGTGGTGGAACTGGCCGTCGATGGCGGTGCGGCGCATGGGGTGGTGAATGCGATGGTCGATGTGGTGCGCCACGGCAACCGCACCGGGCATATGACCGGGCTGGTCAATGCCGTGCTGCGCAAGGTCGCCGCGCTTGAGGCCCCTTTTGCCAAATTGCCGCCGCAACGCATGCCGCAATGGCTGCGCCAACCGCTTGTGCATACCTATGGCCGCGAGGCTGTCAGCGCGATGGAGGCGGTGCAGGCAATGTCCCCGCCGCTGGACCTGACGGCCAAAGCTGCTGCGCCCGAAATTGCAGGCGCGATTGCCCTGCCCAATGGCAGCACCCGCTTGCCCAACCCGTCACAAGTGTCGCAGCTTCCGGGCTATGCCGAAGGTGATTGGTGGGTGCAGGATGCCGCGGCCTCGCTCGCCGCTACGCTGCTGGATGCCCAACCGGGCGAGACGGTGCTGGACCTGTGCGCGGCGCCGGGGGGCAAGACGCTGCAACTGGCCGCCGCTGGGGCCAAGGTGACAGCGGTGGATATTTCCGGCCCGCGACTGGCCCGCCTGCACGAAAACCTTGCCCGCACCGGGCTGTCCGCCACCGTCATCACCGAGGACGCGCTGCACTGGCAGCCCGAAACCACCTTTGATGCCATTTTGCTGGATGCTCCCTGTTCGGCCACGGGCACCCTGCGCCGCCACCCGGATTTGCCCTTCATCAAGGATGGGTCCGAGATTGCCGATCTGGAGGCCCTGCAAGCCGCGCTGATCGACCGCGCGCTGGGGTTCTTGAAACCGGGGGGGCGGCTGGTGTTCTGCACCTGCTCGCTTTTGCCCGAGGAAGGCGAGGCGCAACTGGCCGCCGCGCTTGCCCGCCACCCGCAACTGACGGTAGAGCCACCCATCCTGCCGGGCATCGACCCGGCGTGGATCACCGATCAAGGCGGTTTGCGCCTGCGCCCCGACTACTGGGCCGAAATCGGCGGGATGGACGGGTTTTTCATGGCACGCTTGCGCCTGCCCGCGGCAGGGTAAAGCAATTGGCGGTGACAGCGCCGCATCCGGCGGCTATGATTGCGCCCAGACAAACGCGTAATACAGACCCGGAAATGGGCAGCGCGCCCGAACAGGTGTGCGAAAACAGGCTTGATTGAGTGGCAGTAACGATGAGGCACCTTGGCTTACCCGCGTAAAGACGGGTTCGCGGCGCGGGTAACGCGTTGGCAGAACCGGCTGGCGGCTTGGCGCGCATCGCGCAGCCATGCGGCGACGGGCTTCGTGTCGCAGCCCGAACCGCGCAGCATTGGGCTGTTTGCCCGTGGCAAGCAACTGACCGCAGGGAATTTCCTGCTGGCGGGCCATCTGGTCGAGGCCCCCGGCACCTTGCTGTGGGATGCGCCCACCGAGGCCGCCGAATTCTGGGCCGAGGCGCATGGTTTTGCATGGCTCGATGATCTTGCCGCCGTCAGCGACCCGATTGCCCGCAGCCGCGCGCAGGAATGGACATGGGCCTGGATCGCACGCTTTGGCACAGGGCGCGGCCCCGGCTGGACCCCCGATCTGACCGGACGGCGGCTGATCCGCTGGATCAACCACGCGATTTTCCTGATGAACGGGCGCAGTTCTGCCGATAGCCAATCCTATTTCAACGCGCTGTCGGCGCAAACCATGTTCCTGTCGCGCCGCTGGCAGGCCTCTGCCCCCGGTCTGCCACGGTTTGAGGCGCTGACCGGCCTGATCTATGCGGGCCTTGCGCTGACAGGGATGGAACGGCTGGTTGGCCCGGCCGTCGACGCATTGGCCAGGGAATGTGAGGCCGAGATTGATGCCCATGGCGGCCTGCCCACCCGCAGCCCCGAGGAATTGCTGGAGGTGTTCACCCTGCTGACCTGGGCCGCGCAGGCGCTTGGCGAGGCAGGGCAAACCGTGCCCCAAGCGCACCGCGCCGCGATTGAGCGCATCGCCCCCACGTTGCGCAGCCTGCGCCATGCCGATGGCGCGCTGGCCCGCTTTCACGGTGGCGGGCGCGGGATGGAAGGACGGCTGGATCACGCGCTGGCCGCCTCGGGTGTCAAGGCGGCCCCCGGCTCTGGGCCAGCGATGGGATTTTTGCGGCTGGCCAGTGGGCGCACCTCGGTCATCATTGATGCCGCCGACCCGCCGGGCGGGCATGCAGGTGCCTCCGCCCATGCCTCAACTCTGGCGTTTGAAATGACATCAGGCCGCCGCCCGGTGATTGTGAATTGCGGTTCCGGCGCGCCTTTTGGCGCCGAATGGCACCGCGCGGGCCGCGCCACGCCCAGCCATTCCACCCTGTCGGTGGAAGGCTATTCCTCCAGCCGGTTGAACCGCGGCACGCCCGAAGTGATGGCAGACCGCGCGCATGTCACGCAAACCCGCCCCACCGAAAGCGCCGAAGGCCATGCCTTGCGGCTGGCGCATGACGGCTGGGTCGCGACCCACGGGTTGACCCATTCGCGCCTGTTGCTGCTGTCGCATGATGGTCGCCACCTTGGCGGGCAGGATGAATTGCACGCCATTTCCCCCACCGATCGCGCCCGGCTGGCAACCGTGATGTCGCGCAAAGCCGATGCGCGGATTCGTTTCTCCATCCGGTTTCACCTGCATCCCGATGTTGATGCCGCGATTGACCTTGGCGGCAACGCGGTATCGCTCGCGCTCAAAAGCGGTGAGATCTGGATTTTCCGCCACTCCGGCGCGCAAGGATTGACGCTGGAACCCTCTGTCTATCTTGAAAAGGGCCGTTTGAACCCGCGCGCGTCCAAACAAATCGTGCTTTCCGGCCATGTGGCCGAGTTTGATGCCGTGATTGGCTGGACCTTGGCGAAAGCACAGGATACTCCGCTGGCCATCCGCGATCTGGAGCGCGATGAGCTTCCGGTCCTGTCCTGACACCTGCTGCCCAAAGGTTTTTGCCCATGCCCGCCAAAATCGCCACCACCTCCGTTGATCTCGTTCCCGTCAAACGCGCGCTGTTGTCTGTGTCGGATAAGTCGGGGCTGGTTGATCTTGGCCGCGCGCTGGCGGCACGCGGGGTGGAGCTGCTGTCAACCGGCGGGTCCGCAGCGGCGTTGCGCGATGCGGGGCTTGCGGTGCGCGATGTGGCCGAGGTGACGGGCTTTCCTGAAATGATGGACGGGCGCGTCAAGACGCTGCACCCGATGGTGCATGGCGGCTTGCTTGCCTTGCGCGACAACGCCGAACACAAGGCCGCGATGGAAACCCATGGCATCGCCGCAATCGACCTGCTGGTCGTGAACCTCTATCCGTTCGAGGCAACCGTGGCCCAAGGCGCCGATTACGATACCTGTATCGAAAACATCGACATCGGCGGCCCGGCCATGATCCGCGCGGCCTCAAAAAACCACGCTTATGTCAATGTCGTGACCGACCCCGAAGATTACACCGCCCTCTTGGCCGAGATGGAAGCGCATGACGGCGCCACGTCTTACGCCTTCCGGCAGCGCCTGTCGCAAATCGCCTATGCGCGCACGGCGGCCTATGATGCAGCCGTGTCAAACTGGATGGCAGGTGCGCTGAACATCGCCGCCCCCCGCCGCCGCGCCTTTGCCGGAACCCTTGCGCAAACCCTGCGCTACGGCGAAAACCCGCATCAGGCAGCGGCTTTTTATACCGATGGCACCAACCGCCCCGGCGTGGCCACCGCCAAGCAATGGCAGGGCAAAGAGCTTTCCTACAACAACATCAACGACACTGACGCCGCCTTTGAACTGGTCGCGGAATTCGCGGGCAAAGGCCCTGCCTGCGCCATTATCAAGCACGCAAACCCCTGCGGCGTGGCAACAGGGGCGACATTGGCCGAGGCTTACGGGCGCGCCTTTGACTGTGACCGCACCTCGGCTTTCGGCGGCATTATCGCGCTGAACCAAACGCTTGACGGCCCGACAGCGGAAAAGATTGTCGAGATTTTCACTGAAGTCGTGATCGCCCCGGATGCCGATGATGCCGCCCGCGCCGTCTTTGCCAGCAAGAAAAACCTGCGCCTGCTGACCACGGGCACGTTGCCAGATGCCTCCACCCCCGGCCTTGCTTACCGTCAGGTCGCGGGTGGCTTTCTGGTGCAGGACCGTGACGCCGCCAACGTGACGCTGGACGATCTGCGCGTGGTGACAAAACGCGCACCCACCGAAGCCGAAATGCGCGATTTGCTGATGGCTTGGACCGTGGCGAAACACGTCAAATCCAACGCGATCATCTATGTCAAGGATGGCGCAACCGTGGGCGTTGGCGCAGGCCAGATGAGCCGGGTCGACAGCACCCGCATCGCCGCCCGCAAAGCGCAGGATATGGCCGAGGCGATGGGCCTTGCCAAACCGCTGACGCTTGGGTCGGTCGTGGCGTCGGACGCGTTCTTTCCCTTTGCGGACGGGTTGATTACCGCCGCCGAAGCGGGTGCTACGGCGATCATCCAACCCGGTGGCTCCATGCGCGACGATGAGGTGATCGCCGCCGCCGATGCGGCAGGTCTTGCGATGGTGTTCACCGGCCAGCGGCATTTCCGGCACTGACATGCGGATGCTTTGGGCTGCCCTTGTGATTTTTGTGCTGGATCAGGCCAGTAAGCTGGCGGTGGTCTTTGGCCTGAACCTGCGCGAAATCGGCGATATGGATATCTGGCCGCCTTACCTCACCTTTCGGATGGCGTGGAACAAGGGCGTGAACTTTGGCCTGTTTGCCAACGATTCTGGCGTGATGCGCTGGATGCTGATTGCGGTGTCCCTGGCGATTACCGCTTGGGTCTGGCGCTGGATGACGCGCAGCACACAGCCAAAACTGGCGCAAATCTCGGCCGGGGTGCTGATTGGCGGGGCCTTGGGCAATGTGGTTGACCGGCTGGCCTATGGCGCGGTGGCCGACTTTTTGAACATGTCATGCTGCGGATTTGAAAACCCCTATGCGTTCAACGTGGCCGATATTGCCATCTTTGCCGGTGCGGCGGGGCTTGTTCTTTTCGCCGCCGATGGCAAAACTAACACGCGAAAGACCCCGTGACGCGCCGATAAGTTTGGGCTAAACAGGGGCCAGTGGTTTGAAGGAGGCGGAGATGTTTGCAGGAAAAGGGGTTTTGGCGGTCGCCGCGATAGCGATGCTGACACTTGCCGCCTGTGGCGATGATGAGCCGCGCCTGATGAACCTGCGGGCCACGACCGATGGGCCGGATGAATTTGGCATTCTTCCGCCCAAAGCCCTGCAAATGCCAAATGATCTGACGGCCCTGCCCGAGCCGACGCTGGGCGGTGCCAACCTGACAGACCCAACCCCCGAAGCCGATGCTGTTGCCGCGCTTGGAGGGCGTCTGCGCGAAGGCACTGGCGTTCCGGCGGGCGATGGCG
Organism: Pseudorhodobacter sp. E13; assembly: GCF_003991405.1. Classification (GTDB taxonomy): domain Bacteria; phylum Pseudomonadota; class Alphaproteobacteria; order Rhodobacterales; family Rhodobacteraceae; genus Pseudorhodobacter. Next base: position 28,161 of record NZ_RPEN01000155.1, on the reverse strand, counting down.
CTTTGGTCAATCACGCCTCGCGCTATGGGCGCACCGCTGCCATCCGGCAAGAGCTTGCCGCCTATGATCTGGAATTCCGCCGCGATAACAAAGGCCGCATTCTGGAACGTATCTTCAACGTGAATGTCTATTACAAAGCCTATGAAGAACAATCGCTGGACCAGCAGGCCGAACTGGCCCGTTGGCGCGCGCGCGGCATTCGCACCGTGTCTGCCCCACCGCCGCAAGACGGCGAATAATCCCGTCCGGATCGTCACTTCCGCGTCAACACGGCTTGACCCTGCGTATGGGTCGCTTAGGTGTTGAACGAGTGACTGAACGGAGGCTTTTCGATGCTGCGCAGGCTGTTTACCCCACTTTTTCTGGGCGTCTTTGCGTCCTCTGCTGCCCTTGCCGAAAAAGTAACCACCTTCACACTTGAAAACGGGCTGGAAGCCGTGGTGATCGAGGATCACCGCGCCCCGGTCGCGATGCAGATGCTGTGGTATCGCGTGGGGGCGGCGGATGAACCTGCGGGCAAATCCGGCATCGCGCATTTTCTGGAACATCTGATGTTCAAAGGCACCGAAACCGTGGCCCCCGGCGAATTTTCTGTCGTGGTAGAAGCACAGGGCGGTGATGACAACGCCTTTACCCATCAGGATTATACGGCCTATTTTCAACGGGTTGCCGCCGACCGGCTGGAACTGATGATGAAGATGGAGGCCGACCGGATGCGCGGCCTGATCTTGTCGGAAGATAACGTCGAAACAGAACGCGCGGTGATCGTTGAAGAACGCGCCCAGCGCAGCGACAGCGACCCCAGCAGCCTGTTCAGCGAACAGCGTTCCGCGGCGCAATACCTCAACCATCCGTATGGCATCCCGATCATCGGCTGGAAACATGAGGCCGAGGCCCTGACCCGCGAAGACGCGCTGTCGTTTTATCGCACCTTTTACGCGCCCAATAACGCCATTCTGATCGTTGCAGGCGATGTGAACCCCGATGCGGTAAAAGCCCTTGCCGAAACCTATTACGGCCCCATCGCCCCCACCCCCGGCCTTGGGCCGCGCCTGCGCCCGTCCGAGCCGCCGCAACTGGCCGAACGCCGCCTGACCATGACGGACCCGCGTGTCGCCCAACCCTATGTTGTGCGCACCTATCTTGCCCCCGAACGCAATGCCGGCGACCAGAAAGACGCCGCCGCGCTTGTGATTCTGGCCGAGCTGTTGGGCGGCAGCAGCACCACCTCGGTGCTGGCGCGCGCCTTGCAATTTGGCGATGCGCCCAAAGCGGTCTACACCACCGCCTTTTATGACGGCCTGTCCTATGACCATACAGAATTTGGCTTTTACGCCGTGCCGGTGCCCGATGTTTCCCTTGCTGATCTGGAAGAAGCCGTGGATGGCGTGATTGCGCAATTCCTGAAAGATGGCGTCGATCAAGAAGCGTTTGACCGGATCAAGCGCCAGTTGCGTGCCGATGATATCTATGCCCGCGACAACCTTGACCGCTTGGCGCGGGACTATGGCACGGCGCTGACCTCGGGGCTGACCGTGACTGATGTGCAGGCTTGGCCGCAGGTGTTGCAAGATGTCACCCCCGATGCGGTGATGGAGGCTGCGCGCAATGTGCTGAACCGCAAGACCGCCGTCACTGGTTGGCTGATGCGCGAAGAAGACACCACCGAAGGGGCAAAACCATGAAGATGCGTCTGGTATTCGCGGCGCTGATCGCCTTTGCCCTGCCCGCGCAGGCAGAGCTTCCGATCCAATCCGTCACCTCGCCAGGTGGCCTCACCGCTTGGCTGGTCGAGGATCATGAAATCCCCTTCACCGCGCTGGAGATTCGCATGACGGGGGGCACCTCGCTTGATCCGGCGGATCAGCGCGGTGTGGTCAACCTGATGACCGCCCTGATCGAAGAGGGCGCTGGCGATCTGGATGCGCAAGGCTTTGCCAATGCCCGCGACGACCTTGCCGCGCAGTTCAGCTTTGGGGCCAATACCGACAGCATCAGCATTTCCGCCAAATTCCTGACCGAAAACCGCGACGCGGCGATGGACCTGTTGCACTTGGCCATGACCGAACCACGCTTTGATGCCGATGCGGTTGAACGGGTGCGCGGGCAGGTTCTGTCCAATATCCGGTCAAATATGAAAGACCCCGGCAGCATCGCCGCGCAGCGCTTTGACCGTATGGCCTTTGGCGCGCATCCCTATGGCGGGTCGGGCGATGGAACCGAGGAAAGCGTGGCCGCGCTCAGCCGCGCCGATATTCAGGCAGCGTTCCAGAACACGATCACGCGTGAACATCTGTTTATCGCCGCCACGGGTGACATCACCGCCACCGAACTGGGCCTGCTACTGGACAAGCTGCTGGGCGATTTGCCCGCCAAAGGCTGGCCGCTGCCAAAGCGCGCGGAATGGGGCCTGAAAGGTGGCGTGACCGTGGTGGATTTCCCCAGCCCGCAATCGCTGATCTATTTCGGGCATCAGGGCATCAAGCGCGACGACAAGGATTTCTTTGCCGCTTATGTGCTGAACGAGATTCTGGGCGGTGGCCGCTTTACCGCGCGGCTGATGACCGAGGTGCGCGACAAACGCGGGCTGACCTATGGCATCGGCACATTCCTTGCCCCGATGGACCATGCCGAAATGATGCTGGGCCAGTTTTCCAGCGCCAATGGCACCACCGCCGAGGCGATTGATCTGGTCAAGGCCGAATGGGCGCGGATGCTGAAGGATGGCGTGACCGATGAAGAACTCGCCGCAACAAAAACCTATCTGACAGGGTCTTACCCGCTGCGCTTTGATGGCAATGGGCCGATTGCGCGGATTTTGGTGGGGATGCAAAGCGAAGGCTTGCCGATTGACTATGCCACCCGCCGCAACGCCTTGATCGAGGCCGTGACGCGCGATGAAATCCTGCGCGTGGCCAAGCGGTTGCTGAAACCCGAAGATCTGCATTTCGTCGTGGTGGGCCAACCCGAAGGTCTTGGCACCACACCCTGAAACCGTGGTATGAAAACGGTGGATAAGCCGTGGCGCATGGTGGTCGAATCTAAACCACCATGCTAGAACTGGTGGCATGAACGCCAGCACCCCCAATATACACGCGCCACAGCGCCCGGTGATCCGTCAACTCGACGAAGCCGCGATCAATCGCATCGCGGCGGGTGAGGTGGTGGAACGGCCTGCCTCGGCGGTCAAGGAACTGGTGGAAAACGCGCTGGACGCAGGTGCGCGGCGCATCACGGTGGATTATGCCGATGGCGGCAAAACTCTGATCCGTGTCACCGATGATGGCTGCGGCATGACCGCCGATGATTTGCCGCTGGCCCTGTCCCGCCATGCCACATCGAAAATTGACGGCAGCGACCTGCTGAACATCCATTCCTTTGGTTTCCGGGGCGAGGCGCTGCCGTCGCTTGGCGCGGTGGGTCGGCTGACGATCACCTCTCGCAGTGCCGATAGCGATGGGGTTTCCATCACCGTCGCCGGGGGGCGTATGGACCCGCTGCGCCCTGCCGCACTGAACCAAGGCACCGTGGTTGAGCTGCGCGATCTGTTCTACGCCACACCTGCCCGGCTGAAATTCATGCGCTCTGACCGGGCCGAGGCGCAGGCGATTGCCGAGGTTATCAAACGTCTGGCACTGGCAGAACCCGAGGTCGGCTTTACCCTGCGCGATGTGTCGGGGGGCGAAGGCCGCGTGATGTTTCGCGCCGACCCCGTGCCGGGGGATTTCTTTGATGCGTTGCAAGGGCGCGTGACATCGGTTCTGGGTCGCGATTTTGCCGATAATGCCTTGGCCGTGGATGCCACGCGCGACGATCTGCGCCTTGTCGGCTATGCGGCGCTGCCCACCTATTCGCGGGGTTCGTCGGCCGCGCAATACCTGTTTGTGAACGGCCGCCCGGTGCAGGACCGGATGCTCTATGGCGCGCTGCGGGCGGCCTATATGGATGTGCTTAGCCGTGATCGGCACCCCGCCGCCGTGCTGAACATCGAATGCGATCCGCAAAGCGTGGACGTCAATGTTCACCCTGCAAAATCCGAAGTGCGCTTTCGCGATCCGGCCTTGGCGCGGGCGCTGATCGTTTCCACCTTGCGGTATGCCTTGGCCGAGGCCGGGCATCGCGCCTCCTCCACCGTGGGGGCGGAAACGCTGACTGCGTTTCAACCCGAACAAGGCGCATATCCGCCGCGTATCTATCAGATGGATCGGCCCAATCAGGCCGCATTTGGCCGGGCGATGGCTTATCAGGCCCCCGACCCTTTGACGGAACGCGTGGCGAACCCGATGGGCTTTGCCGAGGCCCCCTCCGCCCGGATCGAAGACCAGCCTATCGTGCAGGCCGATACTGCGCGCCCTTTGGGGGCTGCGCGCGCGCAACTGCATGAAAACTATATCATCGCGCAAACCGCCGATGGGATGGTGATCGTCGATCAACACGCCGCCCATGAACGGCTGGTCTATGAACGGCTGAAGGCCCAGCGCGACCAGAACGGCATCGCAGCCCAAGCCCTGCTGATCCCTGAAATCATCGAACTTTCTGCCAGCGACACCGCGCGCCTGCTGGATATCGCGCCCGAACTGGCCGAGCTTGGCCTTGTGATCGAAGGCTTTGGCGGCAGCGCGATTGCCGTGCGCGAAACCCCGGCCATCCTTGGCCGTGTCGATGCCAATGCCCTGCTGCGCGATATTCTGGATGATCTGGCCGATCTGGGGGCCTCTGACCGTTTGCAGGCGCGGATGGATGCGGTGCTGTCGCGCATGGCCTGCCATGGCTCCGTCCGCTCTGGCCGCCAGATGCGGGCCGAGGAAATGAACGCCTTGCTGCGCGAGATGGAGGCCACCCCGCTGTCGGGCCAATGCAACCACGGCCGCCCCACCTATGTGGCGCTGAAACTGGCCGATATAGAAAAGCTGTTCGGTCGCAGATGATTGAAATCGCAGGACAAACCTATCACTGGAACGACCCTTTGGTGCTGATCATCGCAGGCGCGGCGCTGGTTGTGCTGGGGTTCTTCCTGCTGATCCTGCGTGCGGCGGGCCAATCGGCCAAGGCAACCGAACCCTTGATGCGCGAAATGTCCTATCTGGGCCAGCGCGTGCAAAACCTGTCCGAAGGGCAGGAACGGCTGGCGGGTGGCCTGCATCATGTTTCGGAAACGCAGGCGCATAGCCAAACCGCCATGCTGCAACTGATGGAAAAGCGGCTGGCCGAGGTGCAGCGCGGCATGACGGAAAGCCTGCAAGGCACCTCTACCCGCACCGCCCGCAGTCTGGGCGAATTGCAGCAACGGCTGGAAACCATCGACCGCGCGCAGGCGAACATTGAAAAGCTATCGGGCAACGTGCTGGGCTTGCAGGATATTCTGTCCAACAAGCAAACCCGCGGCGCCTTTGGGGAAATTCAGCTGAACGACATCGTGCGCAAGGCACTGCCGTCCGATGCCTATGCGATGCAGGTCACGCTGTCGAACGGCAAGCGCGCCGATTGCCTGATCCATCTGCCCAACCCACCCGGCCCCATCGTGATCGACAGCAAATTCCCGCTGGAGGCCTATGAGGCACTGCGCCGTGCCCAAGGCTCCGCCGCGCTGACCGAGGCGGCGCGCTTCATGCGGCTGTCGGTGCGCGCCCATATCAAGGCGATTTCCGAGAAATACATCCTTGAGGGCGAAACCGCCGATGGCGCGCTGATGTTCCTGCCCTCTGAGGCGGTCTATGCCGAGTTGCACGCCAATTTCCCCGAACTGGTGCGCGAAGGGTTTGAAGCAAAGGTTTGGATCGTGTCACCCACCACTTGCATGGCGACGCTGAACACCATGCGCGCGGTGCTGAAAGATGCGCGCATGCGCGAACAGGCGGGCGCGATCCGCGCTACCTTGCGGTTGCTGCACCGCGATGTGGAACTGGTGGTGGAACGAGTGCAAAAGCTGGATACCCATTTCAATCAGGCCCGCGCCGATCTGGAAGGCATCGGCACCGCCGCCGAACGTGCGGGCAAACGTGCGGCGAAGCTGGATAATTTTGACTTTGAGGAATTGGCCCCTGATACGCCAACCGCCGTGCTGGGTGGGCAGGCCGCAGAATGATGCAGCATCTGACGCGCAAGGATTACACCGAAATGCCTTGGGCCAATGGCGGCGGCACAACGGTGGAAATGCAGCGCGTCAACGCCGCCTCTGGCGCAATGCTGTGGCGGTTTTCCATGGCGACCGTGGCCGAGGATGGGCCGTTTTCGCAATTCCCGCAGATAGAGCGGAACCTGACAGTGATTGACGGGCCGGGGTTCGATCTGGTTGGCAAGAGGGTCCTGCGCGCCGATCCGCTGTGCCCGGTGGCCTTTCCGGGGGATATTCCACTTTCAGCGCAAAACGTGACGGGCATTGCGACCGATTTCAATGTGATGACGCATCGCAGCTTGCCAAAACCCATTGTAACCGTGGTGCAGAATGACCGCGTTACCCCGCTATCCGGCGCAACGCTTTGTGTCTTTGCCTTGGGCAAGGCGCGGTTTTCTGGCAGTGATCTGATGCATCATCACCTTCTGGTCAACGCGCCAGAAGGGGAGGTTTCAGGTGCGCCTTGCGTGGTAGTGCAATTGTTCACCCAAGCCCGCTGACGAGATCAGCTTTTGGCGCCCCAGCTCAGCGATGCATGTTTGCGGGTGAAAAATTCGGCCATCAGCCCGATGAGAAGACACACCAGCGTCACCTTCAATGCATAACTCCACGAGCTGTAATGCGGGTTATAGTTCAGGAAAATATAGCCGCGCCCCTGATCAATGGTGTGAAACAGCGGGTTCCAATCGAACATCGCCAGCATCGAGGTGGGCATCGAATTGGCCACGAACATCTTGCCACTCGCGATCATATTGGCGCGTTGATAAAGCTGCGCGATGATCGCCACGGCATCGGGCTGCCACGGTTTCGCCGCCAGCAGAATCGTCCCGATGGCGGCGCCACTGCCCCATGACAGCAGCATCATGCCCATCACCCCGACCGGATCATGAAAGCTGATTGGCACAAAGGCCGCGTGATAAACGTAAAGCACCACCGCCGCAGACAAAACCTGCGTGTATAGGCTGGCAAGCGCCGCGGCACTGATGGCGACAAAGGTGTTCATCGGCGCGTGTTTCATCATGGGCGAGGTTGGCCCGTCGCAGCCCGCGACTGCGCCTAATGCCTTGATATGCGTCATGAACATATAGATGCCAGACATCACATACAGCAGATAATCGCCCCGGATCGCATTGCTGCGCATACCCAAAATCTGAAACAGCAGGAAGAACACCGCCACCAGCATCACGGTTTGCAGAATGTTCAGCACCAGCCCGATCACCGCATTCCCATGGTTTTTCCGCACATTCCGCACGGTCGCATGAAAGATGAGTTCAAGGATGCTAAAGGCAGTCAGCAGCGGACTTTTCCGAACGCGGCGTTGGAACATCTGTCAGTCCTACCCTTATACTGGCCGTGCCTCTGCATATTTTATGCGGGAAATCTTGCCGATCCCTTACTGGCGGATGATAAAGGGGTTTCAGGATTTTGGCAATATTGCCATCCCGTGCCGAAACGGAGAGCAGAATGGACTATTTACCCCTCGTGTCGCTGATGCGGAAACTGGCTTTGGAAGCGGGCGACAAGATCATGGAGGTCTATGCCGCCCCTGATTTTGACGTGCGCGCCAAGTCTGATGCCAGCCCGGTGACCGAGGCGGATGAAGCCGCAGATGCGATTATCTCTGCCGGGCTTCGGGCGGCTTACCCAGATGTGACGCTGATCACCGAAGAACAGGCCGACAGCCACGCATTGCGGGCCAGCACCTTCCTGATCGTGGACCCGCTGGATGGCACCAAGGAATTCGTGCAACGGCGCGGCGATTTTACGGTCAATATTGCCTATGTCGAAAACGGTATCCCGGTGCGCGGCGTGGTGTATGCGCCTGCCAAGGGGCGGCTGTTCTATACCCGCGCCGATGGCCAGGCCGTTGAGGAGATGGGCGATTTTGAAAAAGACCGCGCTGGGATCGCGCGTGAAATTCGCGTGTCGGAACCGGATGATGAGGCGCTGATGGTTGTCGCCTCCAAATCCCACCGTGATGCGGCCACCGATGCCTATATCAGCCAATATGCGGTGCGCGATATGACCTCGGCGGGCAGCAGCCTGAAGTTCTGCCTTGTCGCCACCGGAGAGGCTGATCTTTACCCGCGCCTTGGCCGCACGATGGAATGGGATACAGCGGCGGGCGATGCGGTGTTGCGCGGCGCTGGCGGCAAGGTTGTGCGCTTTGACAGCCACGAGCCGCTGGAATACGGCAAGGCCGGGTGGGACAATCCGTTCTTCATCGCCTATGCCCCCGGCGTAACCCTGAAGGCATGACGCCCCTGCCACCAACCAGCCTTATCATCGTCAGCCGCCACCGTCCGGCGGCCTTGATGCGGGCGCTGGTGGCGGTGGCGCAAATGGATCACCCCCACTTTGAGGTGATCGTCGTCGCGGACCCCGCCGCGATTGCGCAACTGCGTGGCAGCGCGCAACCCTATAAGCTGGCGGCGTTTGACGAGGCCAATATTTCCAAGGCGCGCAATATCGGGCTGGGGCTGGCCTCGGGTGCGGTCGTGGCCTTTCTGGATGACGATGCCGTGCCAGAGCCGACATGGCTGTCGCGTCTGGCCGCAGCTTTTGCCGACAGCCGCGTCACGGCGGCAGGTGGGTTTGTGCTGGGGCGGTCGGGGCTGTCGTGGCAATGGCGGGCGGCGTATATTGATGCCGATGGGTTTGATACCCCGTTCGAGGCATCGCCAACCGTCAGCCTGCATAGCGGCGATGCGTGGCGCGCGGTAAAGACCCAAGGCACCAATTGCGCCTTTCGGCGGGATGCGCTTTTGGCAATCGGGGGCTTTGACCCCGGCTTCGCCTTTTATCTGGATGAGGCGGATGTGAACCTGCGGCTTGCAGCGCAGGGAGGGTTAACCGCCGTGGTGCCCGATGCCGTTGTTCACCACGGCTTTGAAGCCTCGGCCCGCCGCAGGGCGGATCGGGTGCCAACCGATTTGCGCCAGATCGGGGCCAGCCTTGCGTTGTTTCTGGCACGGCACAGCAAGAACCCCGGCACAATCGCGCGGCATATCGCAGACCAACGCAAACGCTTGTTGCGCCATATGATCACAGGCGCGCTGGAGCCGCGCGATGTGGGCCGCCTTCTTGGTGGGCTGCATGATGGCATAACCAATGCAACCGCGCCTGCTGCACCCCTGCCCCCACTGCGGCCCGGACCCTTGCCTTTCACCCCCCTGCCGGGCACTGGGCCCCGCCCCGGCCTTGTGCTGTCCGGCACGGCAGAGCAGCTTGCGACCCTGCGCCAAAAGGCCCGCAGCCACAGTGCCGCAGGCGAAATCGTAACGCTGATAGCCCTTGCGCGCGGCCTGCGCCCGCATCAACACCGCTTTACCCCCGAGGGTTGGTGGGAACAAAGCGGCGGTCGGTTTGGGCGCTCTTTCCGCGATGGCACGCGGGTTAGTTGGGCGCCTGCCGATGTCCGATTGGCACAAGAAAAGGCGTGGCTGGCAAAATTTCGGCCAATTTCCCCGTGATTGTCGCGGAAATACTGCATTAAACAGGCCCGTAGCCCCAATTGTTTCCATTTTGACAACTTCCTGTCGAAATATTACCAGAATTGGGTGCGAAGCATCGGGGACAAGAGTAAGCTTGTTGCAATAAGAAGCTAAAGGTTGGGGCAGCGTCATGAAAATCAAGAAAATCAGCAAAGCGGTGTTTCCCGTCGCCGGGATGGGAACGCGCTTCCTGCCCGCCACAAAGTCGATCCCCAAAGAGATCATGACACTGGTCGATCGCCCCTTGATCCAATACGCGATTGATGAGGCCCGCGCGGCGGGCATCAAGGAATTCATCTTCGTCACCTCGCGCGGCAAATCCGCGCTGGAGGATTATTTTGATGTCGCCCCAGAGTTGGAAGCGACCCTGCGCAAGGCCGGGAAAAAGCAGCTGCTGGAGGTGCTGAAAGCCACCAACATGGACAGCGGCGCGATTGCCTATGTCCGCCAGAATCGCCCGATGGGTCTGGGCCATGCGGTCTGGTGCGCGCGGCGTCTGATCGGCAATGAACCCTTTGCGGTGCTGCTGCCCGATGACGTGATCGCGGCTGAAAAACCCTGTTTGCAACAGATGGTCGAAGCCTATGCCGAAACCGGGGGCAATATGGTTGCCACGATGGAGGTGCCGCCGGAAAAAGCCAGCGCCTATGGCGTTTTGGATGTGGCTGATGACATGGGTGCCATCGTGCGGGCCAAGGGCATGGTGGAAAAACCAAAGGCCGAGGATGCCCCGTCCAATCTGGCTGTCATTGGCCGCTACATCCTGTCGCCGCAGGTTCTGAACAATCTTAACAAGATGAAGCAGGGCGCAGGCGGCGAGATTCAGTTGACGGATGCCATCGCAAAGGAAATCGGTGGCGAAGACAGCGTCTATGGCTATCGTTTCCGAGGCCAGCGCTATGATTGCGGGTCCAAAGCGGGGTTCTTGCAGGCCACCGTGGCCTTTGGGCTGGCGCGCGAAGACCTTCAGACCGAATTTTCGCATTACTTGCACGATCTGATCGCGCAGCAAAAAGCGGCGCAATAGGCCGATGCCCCCTCCCGCCCGGTTGCTGGACCTGACGCGGCTGATGTCGCGGTTGGGCAAAGGGCAACCGACGGGGGTGGACCGGGTAGAGGCGGCCTATCTGGCGGAACTGTTGGTGCGCCCGGACATTGTGTTCGGGTTGATCCGCAGCAAAGCCGGGTATCTGCTGCTGGACCGGGCCGGGATGGCGCGGTTTCAGACAATGGTGGAAACACAGGCCCCCCTGCCCGCGCCGGATATGCTGTCGCGCCTGCTGCGGCGCGGTGATCCGCCCTTGGCCGCCGCCGAAACCGCGGCCCGTGGCCTTGCCACCGCGCGCTGTCTGCCCATCCGTCTGCCTGCCCTGCTGCGCCGCCATCTGCCTGCGGGGTTTACCTATCTGAATACGGGCCACGCGCATCTTGGGGCGCGCAGTCTGGCCGCTAACCGCGCTGGGGGGGCGGGCAAATGCGTGGTGCTGATCCATGACACCATCCCACTGGATCACCCGGAATATTCCCGCCCCGACCGGATTGAAAATTTCCGCGCCAAACTGGCTGCAACGGCGGCGGGGGCCGATCTGGTCATCCATAGCGCCCAGTGCACGCGCCAGCAGACCGAGGCGCATTTCGCCCGCTTTGGCCGGGTGCCGCCGGGGCTGACCGCGCCGCTCGGTCTTGCCCCGCCGCCCCCCGTGGGTGCGCCTGACCGCAGCACGCCTTACTTTGTCACCCTCGGCACGATAGAGCCGCGCAAGAACCACGCCTTTCTGCTGGACCTTTGGGATCAGTTATACCGAACACTGCCCGCATCCGACATGCCGCATCTGCTGATCATCGGGCGGCGCGGATGGTCCAATGCCCCGGTTTTTGCGCGGCTGGATAACCTCGGCCCCCTTCGCGACTTTGTCTTTGAACTGGCGGATATGCCTGATGCCGAAGTCACCACCTTGCTGGCCCATGCCCGCGCCCTGCTGTTTCCCAGTTTTGTCGAAGGATATGGCCTGCCACCGCTGGAAGCCGCACAGCTTGGCACCGCGGTCATTGTGCCACCATTGCCAATTTATCGTGAAACTATGGGCAACTATCCCGTTTACGCAGCACTGAAGGACAGTTATTCTTGGTTGGAAACAATCATCCGGTTAAAGGATGGGACAACGGCGCAAGAACAATCGGGGACAGGACACGCGGATATGGTTAAACAGGCGGCAACTGCCCCGCGCTGGTCTGACCATTTCAATCTTGTCTTAAACTCCGTTTGATACGGAATAATGAGTTGGCGGGCGCAGCCCGCGCGGTAGACCCGACCTGCTGGAAAGTAACGTGTGAGCATATTTTCACGATATCGGCTAAGACTGGCGCGCAAACGCTGGCTTTTTCGCGCCTTCCGCAAGCGGAGGGAGCTGAAGCCTGTTGTCAACCGCACCCGTAGCATCAAGCCTGCCGATATCCTGCTGTTTTCCACCCTGCGCAATGAGCGCGTGCGGCTGCCGTTCTTTCTGAAATACTACCGCGACCTTGGGGTTAATCATTTCCTGATCGTGGACAATGACAGCGATGATGGCTCTCGGGAATATCTGGAAGATCAGCCGGATGTTTCGGTCTGGACCAGCAAACACAGCTACAAACGCTCTCGTTTCGGGGTTGATTGGCTGAACTGGCTGCAAATGCGCTATGGCCACAACCATTGGACACTTGTCGTCGACCCGGATGAGTTTTTCGTCTATCCGTTCTGCGATACGCGCCCCTTGCGCGCCCTCACCGATTGGCTGGATGCCTCGTCGATCAAATCCTTTTCGGCCATGTTGCTGGATATGTATCCCAAAGGGCCAATCGGCGCGCAGCCTTACCGCGAAGGGCAAGACCCGTTTGAAATCGCGCAGTGGTTTGACAGCGGCAATTACAGCATTCAGCGGAATGGCCATTATGGCAATCTGTGGATTCAAGGGGGCCCCCGCGCCCGCATGTTTTTTGCCGATGCGCCCGAACGCGCCCCCGCGCTGAACAAGATTCCGCTGGTGAAATGGAACCGGCGCTATGCCTATGCCAGTTCAACCCACATGCTGCTGCCGCGTGGTCTGAACCTTGTCTATGATGAATGGGGCGGTGAAAAGGCCAGCGGTTGCCTGCTGCATGCCAAGTTCCTCGACACATTCGCCCTGAAGGCCGAGGAAGAGATGCTGCGCGGTCAGCACTATGCCAACAGCCATGAATACAAAGCCTATAAGGCCGGGCTGAACGACAGCCCCGATATGTGGTGCAAATGGTCTGAAAAATACATCAACTGGCGCCAGCTTGAGATTCTGGGCCTCATGTCCAAAGGAAACTGGGCATGACCGTCGGGATCGTCATGCTGTGCCACACGGCCCTGGACCGCGCCGCACAGGTGGCCCGGCATTGGGTGGACCGGGGCTGCCCGGTGGTAATCCATGTCGACAAACGCGTGAACCGCGTTGAATTCGAAAGCCTGAAAGCAGCCTTGGCCGATCTTTCGGACGTGCGCTTTTCGGGGCGGTTTGCTTGTGAATGGGGCACATGGGGGATCGTGGCGGCCACTCAAGCGGCGGCAACCATCATGCTGGCAGATTTTCCGGGGGTTCGGCATGTTTATCTGGCCTCGGGGTCATGCCTGCCGCTGCGCCCGGTGCGCGAATTGGTCACCTATCTGGATGAACGCCCGCGCACGGATTTCATTGAATCCGTGACAACTGCCGATGTCGGCTGGACCATCGGCGGGCTGGATCTGGAACGTTTTACCCTGCGCTTTCCCTTTTCGTGGCGCAAGCAACGCAGGCTGTTTGACGGCTATGTCAAATTGCAACGCCGCATTGGGTTCAAACGTAAAATCCCGGCCGGCATCGTGCCGCATCTGGGCAGCCAATGGTGGTGCCTGACGCGCCAAACCCTCTCGGCCATTCTGGAAGACCCGGAGCGGGAGGAGATTGACCGCTATTTCCGCCGCGTCTGGATTCCCGATGAATCCTATTTCCAGACGCTGGTGCGCCGTTATTCCGCCAATGTCGAAAGCCGGTCGCTGACCCTGTCGAAATTCGACTTTCAGGGCAAACCGCATATTTTCTACGATGACCACCTGCAACTTTTGCGGCGGTCTGACTGCTTTGTCGCCCGCAAAATCTGGCCCTATGCCAACAAGTTGTATCGCGTTTTCATGACCGAGGAAGGCGTGGGCCAAGCCACCGCCGAACCCAACCCCGGCAAGATCGACCGGCTGTTTTCCAAAGCGGTGGAGCGGCGGACCAAGGGCCGCTCGGGCCTTTATATGCAAAGCCGCTTTCCGAATGAAAACTGGGAAAATGGCAAAAGCGCCTCGCCCTATTCGGTGTTCGAAGGCTTCTCGGAACTGTTTGAGAATTTTGAGACATGGCTGGGCAAGATGACCGGAACGCGGGTGCATGGCCACCTGTTCTCCTTGGACAAGGTAGAGTTTTCGGGCGGCGAGACGGTGTATAACGGCGCGCTCAGCAATTCCGCCGCGATCCGCGACTATAACCCCAAAAGTTTTCTGGCTAACCTGCTGTGGAATACGCGCGGGGAACGGCAGTGTTTTCAGTTCGGCCCCGCCGATAATCAGGAAATCAACTGGCAGCTTGCCACTGACCCGAATGCGACGATCTCGGTGATCTCGGGGGCTTGGGCGGTGCCGCTGTTCAAATCCAACCTCAATTTCTCAGACATCCGCAAAGAAGCCGCCCGTCTGCAAAAGCTGGAGCAAGAGCATCTGACCATTCTGCGCAGCCCATGGACCAAGGCGCGGACGCGCATCTGGAACCTTGCTGAATTTGTCGAAAATCCGATGGAGCCGCTGCAAACCATCGTCGATGAAATCAGCCCGCGCGCCCTGCGCCGCCTGACCGAGGCCCCGCGCATGACAGACTTGAAGGGTTTTGGGCAGTTCCTGCAAAACCTGCGCAACCAAGGCATGCAGCCTGTCTTGATGGGTGATTTTCCGGTCGGGGATGACCTGCAACAAAACGCCGCCCGCCGTGGGCGGCCCTATCTGGTGAAATAACGCTTTGGATCAACAGTTTAACAGTTTCGTTTTGCTCGCGGAAATGCGCACGGGCAGCAATTTCCTAGAGGCGAACCTGAATGCCATGCCGGGTGTGGCCTGCCACGGAGAGGCATTTAACCCGCATTTCATCGGCAAACTGAACCAGGATGAGGCTTTTGGCGTTACCCTTGCCGCGCGCGAGGCGGACCCGCTGCTGCTGCTGCGCAAGATGCGCGACCATTCCGATGGTATCGCCGGTTTTCGCTATTTCCACGATCATGATCCGCGCGTTCTGCCAGTTGTTCTGGCCGATCCGCTCTGCGCCAAAATCATCCTGACCCGCAACCCGATTGAAAGCTATGTCAGCTGGAAAATCGCGCAGGCGACCGGGCAGTGGAAGCTGACGGATGCCAAGCGGTTGAAAACCGCGAAAGCCCATTTTGACGCGGCAGAGTTTTCGGCCCATCTGACGCAGTTACAAGCCTTTCAGTTGCGGCTGCTGCACGGTTTGCAAACCAGCGGGCAAACCGCATTTTACATTGATTACGAAGATATCAACGACACCGATGTGTTGAACGGGCTTGCGCGATATCTGGGCGTCAAAGGCGAATTGGCGGCCCCCGATGGCAAGCTGAAAAAGCAAAACCCCGAGGAACTTTCGGAAAAGGTTGAAAACCCCGAGGAAATGGCCGCTGCCCTATCGCGGCTGGATCGATTCAACCTTGCGCGCACGCCGAATTTCGAACCCCGCCGCGCGCCCGCAATCCCGTCTTTTCTGGCAGCGGGTGGGGCGCTTTACATGCCGGTCCGTGGCGGCCCCGAAGAACAGGTGGCGCAGTGGCTGGCAGGGTTTGGCCGGGTGACAGAGGATTTCACCCAGAAAACGCTGCGGCAATGGATGCGGAAAAACACGCCCCATCGCAGCTTTACCGTACTACGGCATCCGGTTGCCCGTGCCCATGCCGGGTTTTGCAGCCATATCCTTTCGGGCGCTTTGCCGCATATCCGCGAAGGGCTGATCAAAAGCTACAAGCTGAACCTGCCCGCCCCCGGCACCACGCTCTCTGTGGGCGATCATCGCGTTGCTTTTATTGAGTTTCTGCGCTTTCTGAAGCTGAATGTCGCAGGCCAGACCGGGTTGCGCATTGATCCGCGCTTTGCCAGCCAGACCGCCGTGTTGCAAGGCTTTGCCCAGTTTCAAGGCCCCGATCTGGTGCTGCGTGAAGACAGCCTGCCCATGGGCCTTGGCTTTCTGGCCGCTGAAATCGGCGCGCCCTGCCCTGCCCTGCCCGGCATCGCGGACCCGTCGATGGACCTGTTGGCGCAGATCTATGATGATGAGGTTGAGGCCGCCGCCCGCGACGCCTATACCCGCGACTATCTGGGGTATGGCTTTGGTAACTGGCGGGATTAAAAATCCAGATCGGCGTAATGTGCAGGCGGCGGAAAACCCGAAACCTGATCGACCAGTAAGGGCCGGAAGGACGGGCGTGATTTGATCTTGGCATACCAATCCTTCACATTGGCAGACCGGTTCCAATCGACGTCCGAGATATAATCCAGACAGCTCAGATGCGCGGCGGCGGTAAAATCCGCCAGCGTCATCACATCGCCCGCCAGCCAGCGCCGCTGATCCAGCAACCAAGCCATATAATCCAGATGGTATTTGATGCGCGCCGCCCCCTGCTTGACCGCTTTGCTGTCGGGGTAGCCCAGCTTCATCACCTTCTTGTTCACCCGCTCATACAGCAGGTTCGATGTGACCTCGGCATGGAATTTATCATCGAACCACGAACACAGCCGCCGCACCTCGAACCGGCCATCGGGGTCGCGCGGCATCAGTTGCGGGCTGGGGTTGGTTTCTTCCAGATATTCGCAAATCGCCTGACTTTCGGTCAGCACCTTGCTGTCCATCCGCAAAATCGGCACCTTGCCCGCCGGGTTGCGGCGCAGAAACTCGGCCGAGGGTTCCCAATAGCGCTCCTCAACCAGTTCCACCTCCAGCTTTTTCTCGGCCATGGTCAGCCGGACTTTGCGGCAGAACGGCGAGAGGGGGAAGTGATACAGACGGTTCATCGCTATGGGCTTTCGGCTAAAGGGATGGGCCTTCATAACTGGCAATGCCCGGAAAATTCAATCCCACATCGGTGTCAGGGTTCAAAACAGGCGGATCGACCGTCGCGCCGGATGGTTTCTGCCCCGTCCAGGATAGAGGCAGAACGTTTGCGCAAACTGGCCGTGGGGTTTTTCGCATCGCGGCCTTTTGGATCGGGCAGAATGGCGGCCAGTCGCGCGGCCTGAACGGCGGTGATCTGGTCGGGCTCTACCGCGAAATAATGCGCGGCGGCGGCTTTGACGCCAAAGATGCCCTCATCAAATTCGACCACATTCAGGTAGACTTCCAGAATGCGCTGCTTGGTCCAGACCAGTTCCACCACCGGGGTAATCAGCGCCTCGGCGGCTTTGCGGGTGTAATTGCGGCCCTGCCACAGAAACACATTCTTCACCACTTGCTGGCTGAGGGTCGAGGCCCCGCGATTGCCGCCTTCATCAATGGCGGCGCGAATGGCCCCCATATCAAAGCCCCAATGCAGGCAGAAATTCGCATCCTCCGCCGCCACGACCGACCGCGCCATCACGGGTGCAATCTCCTGCCAATTGGCCCAATCCCGGGTGATACCATCCAGCCGGCGGCTTTCCTGCATCATGTAGATCGTGGTTGGCGGGTTCACCACCGTGAACAGCAGAACCAGCAGCACAACGAAAGCAGCAAGGCCAAGCGCGCCGCGCAACAGCCATTTCAACCCGCGGCGGATCATGCCGGGGCGCGCTGCGGCGGGTTTTTTGCGGGTGCTTCGTTTTGCCATGCCCTGTTTAGCCACGAAGCCCGCCTGCGTTCAAGTCAGCTTGGCGCTGGCTCAGGCGGCGCGCAGCACTTGCGCCTCGCGCCCGGTCGCGGCCATCCGCGCGGTTTTCCAGCGATTGCGCCCGGCTTCGGTGTCCAATTCGGGGAAAAGCTCAATGATTTCAGCGGCGAGTTCGGGGTTCTCTTGCAGCATCGTGTCGCCGGGATGCAGGCTTTCTGTGGCTGCCCCTTCGGAAAAGATAATCTGGTGCTGGTCAAACAGCAGGTGGCAATAGGTTACCGTTTCGCAGGGTGCGCGGCAAATCGTGTCGCCATTCACCAGATGTTTGGCGGCGACCAGAATTTCCTCGACCCCGAAGAACAGTTCCGCTTGCCAACCTGTCACCAAAATCCGGTGCTGGGGCGAAACCAAAAGCGCAGCGTCATTCCCGATTGCGCCTTTGGCAAAGCGGATCGGCGCCCAATCGCCCGACCCCGGAATAACCCGGTGCCCGGCCCATTGCAGTTCTTGCAAGCCGGCATCGCGGGTTCGGATCAGATCACCGGGCCGCAGCTCTTCGACCTTGCGCGGGCCGGTATCGGTTTCAATCATGGTGCCCGCCACGAAACACGGCGGCCCGAAAGAGCCTACGGGAACCTGCGTGCTGGTGGTGACAAAGGTGGAACGGCGAAAAATCGCATTGCTAAGGATCGTGCCATCCGTCGGGGTAAATACCGCCGGGCCACCACTTCGGTAAAAGGTCACACCCGTGATCCACTGCGTTGTGCCGTTCATGGTCACGCGGATCTGGTCGTTAACCCAAACCGATGTGACAACCAGACCGCCCACCAGATCGCCGGTGCCGGTTTGAATCCAGTTGTTGCTATCGGTATCGTTGATATCCAGCTTTACCACGGTCAACGCCGTGCCCGAAGGCGGGGCGGACCCCGGATCAATCACGAAAAACTGGTCTGGATAGATCGGCATGTCACCGTCCTTCATCTTGGATTGTTTCCAATTTGAAGGGTAATTTCGGCGATTACGGTGCGAAATTATGTCAATAAAGAGAAAAAACCCGGCGAGTTGCCCCGCCGGGTTTCCTGTTTCACGACAATGGGCCGCTTATTCGGCGGGCACCGCCTCGCGCTCATCGCTCAGCGGATGGGGAATATGGACCAGCATTTCCTTCGGGCAGGCTTGCAGGAAATTCGCCCGCTCATTCGCCCAATCGTTCAGAATGGCTTTGGCCTTCAGGCTGCCGGTTTCCTCGGCGTGACGCTGGATAAGGCCTTTCAACTGCGCTTCCCAATGCGGGTTGCTGACCGCGCAGGTAACAAGGCTTTCCAGATTCATGAACTCCTCGGCCACGCCGTCGGGATCGTAAAGATAGGCCATACCGCCCGTCATCCCTGCGCCAAAGTTGGCACCGATCGACCCCAAAATCACCGCCACACCGCCGGTCATATATTCGCAGCCATTGGTGCCGCAGCCCTCGATCACCACCGACGCGCCAGAGTTGCGCACGGCAAAGCGTTCCCCGGCCCGACCGCAAGCAAACAGGTTGCCCCCCGTCGCGCCATACAGAACCGTGTTGCCGATGATGGTGTTTTGCGACGCCTCCAGCGGGCTGGACATTTGCGGGCGCACCACGATAGTCGCGCCAGACAAGCCCTTGCCAACATAGTCGTTGGCATCGCCGAACACTTCCAGCTTCAACCCGCGCACCGCAAAAGCGCCCAAGGATTGCCCGCAAGAGCCAGACAGTTTCACCGTCAGATGGTCTTCCTGCAACGTGTTGCGCATGCCGAACCGCTTGACGATATGGCTGGATGCCCGCGTGCCAATGGTCCGGTGCGTGTTGCGCACGGCATAGGAAAGCTGCATCTTTTCGCCATCTTCAAAGAAGCGCGCGCCGTCGCGGATAATCTCGGCATCCAGCGTATCGGGCACCGCGTTGCGCGGCTTGGACCGGTCATAAGTGATGCGGTTCGCGCCATCCACGGTGATCAGCAGCGGGTTCAGGTCCAGATCATCCAGATGGGCCGACCCACGGCTGACCTGGCTCAGCAAATCCGCGCGCCCGATAACCTCATCCAGCGACCGCGCGCCGATTTCGGCGAGGATCTCGCGCACTTCCTGCGCGTAAAAGGTAATCAGGTTCACCACCTTATCCGCATTGCCGGTGAACTTGGCCCGCAGCGCCTCATTCTGGGTGCAGACGCCGACCGGGCAAGTGTTGGACTGGCACTGACGCACCATGATGCAGCCCATCGCGATCAGCGCTGCGGTGCCGATGCCGTATTCCTCGGCCCCCAGCATCGCCGCCATCACAATGTCACGCCCGGTGCGCAAACCACCATCGGTGCGCAGCGTGACCCGTTCGCGCAGGTTGTTCATGCTCAGCACCTGATGCGCCTCGGTCAGGCCCATTTCCCACGGCAGGCCCGCATATTTGATCGAGGTCGCAGGCGAGGCCCCGGTGCCGCCGTTATGGCCCGAAATCAGGATCACATCGGCCTTGGCCTTGGCCACGCCCGCCGCAATCGTGCCCACGCCCGAACTGGACACCAGCTTCACCGTCACCTTGGCGCGCGGGTTGATCTGTTTCAGGTCATAGATCAATTGCGCAAGGTCTTCGATCGAATAGATGTCATGGTGCGGCGGCGGCGAAATCAGCGTCACCCCCGGCGTCGAATGGCGCAACCGCGCGATCAAGGCCGTGACCTTCATCCCCGGCAATTGCCCGCCTTCACCGGGCTTGGCGCCCTGTGCCACCTTGATTTCCAACTCCTCACAGGCGTTCAGATATTCCGCCGTGACGCCAAAGCGGCCAGAGGCCACCTGCTTGATCTTGGCGCTGGGGTTGTCCCCATTGGCTTCGGGCAGGAAATGCGCGGGGTCTTCACCGCCTTCGCCTGAATCCGATTTCGCGCCGATGCGGTTCATCGCGACGTTCAGCGTTTTATGCGCCTCCGGCGACAGCGCGCCAAGGCTCATCCCCGGCGTCACGAACCGCTTGCGGATCGAAGTGATGCTTTCCACCTCCTCAATCGGCACGGGCTTGCCCAAGGATTTGATATCCAGCAAGTCGCGCAGATGGATCGGCGGGTTGGCCCGCATCGCAGCCGAATACTGCTTCCAGATGTCATAGCTGGCGCGGTCACAGGCCGATTGCAGCATATGCATGGTCTGCGCTTCCCAAGCGTGCTTTTCGCCCGAGCGCCGCGCCTTGTAAATGCCGCCGATGGGCAACACATCCGCGCCCCCGCGCCAGCCTTTCGTATGCACTTCTTCCAGCTTGTGCTGAATACCGGAAACACCGATGCCCGAAATCCGGCTTTGCATGCCGGGGAAATATTCGGCCACCATTGCGCGGCTCAACCCGACGGCTTCAAAGTTCAGACCGCCACGATAGGACGAGATCACCGAAATCCCCATCTTTGACATGATCTTCAGCAAGCCCGCGTCAATCGCATCGCGGTAGCGGCGCATCGCATCGGTCAGGCTGCCTTCGATCAGGCCGCGGTCAATCCGGTCAGCGATGCTGTCTTGCGCCAGATAGGCGTTAACGGTGGTCGCACCGCAACCGATCAGCACCGCGAAATAATGCGGGTCAATACATTCCGCCGACCGCAGGTTGACCGAACAGAAGGTCCGCAAGCCCTTGCGCGTCAGCCAGCTATGCACGGCAGAGGTCGCGAGGATCATCGGCATCGGCACCCGGTCCGGGCCCTGATGTTCATCGGTCAGCACCAGATGCCCGGCCCCCGACCGCACCGCATCTTCGGCCTCGGCGCGAATACGCTCCAACCCTTTGCGCAGCGCATCGGGTTCGGCATCGCGCACAAAGGTGCAATCAATTACCGAAACGCTATCGCCGAAATGCTGCATCATCACGTTGAATTCGGCATTGGCGACAAAGGGGCTTTCCAGCAGCAGAATTTCGGTCTGGCTGCTGCTTTCGTCCAACACGTTCTTCAGGTTGCCGAACCGCGTCTTCAGGCTCATGACCCGGCTTTCGCGAAGGCTGTCAATCGGCGGGTTGGTGACTTGGCTGAAGTTCTGGCGGAAGAAATGCGACAGCGGGCGGTAAACACTCGACAGCACAGCGGCAGGCGTATCATCGCCCATGGAGGCGATCATTTCCTTGCCATCCTCGGCCATCGGGGCCAGCACCTGCTCCAGTTCTTCGATGGAATAGCCTGCCGCGATCTGGCGCTTGCGCAACTCTGCGCCGCTGAATTTCGCGGTTTCCGGCACATCGCGCAGCAGGTTGTTCAGATCGACAACCTTTTCGATCCAGTCGCCAAAGGGCTGGGCGGCGGCCAGCTTATCCTTCAAGGGCGCGTCGTGATACAGCTTGCCCTCTTTCATATCGACCGCGATCATCTGGCCCGGCCCAAGCGCACCCTTCTCGCGCACGGTGGTTTCATCCACCGGCACCATCCCTGCCTCGGACCCGGCGATCAGCAAGCCATCGCCCGTGACCACATAGCGCATCGGGCGCAGGCCGTTGCGGTCAAGCCCGCCGCAGACCCAGCGGCCATCGGTCATCGCCAGCGCGGCGGGGCCGTCCCACGGCTCCATCACGGCGTTGCAATAGGCATACATATCGGCCCATGCTTTCGGCATATCGGTCGTGGTTTTGCTCCAGGCTTCGGGCACCAGCATGGTCTTGGTGAAAGGCGCGTTGCGCCCCGAGCGCACCATCACCTCAAACACCGCATCCAGCGCACCGGAATCCGACGCCCCTGCCGGGATGATCGGCTTGATGTCTTCGGCCATGTCGCCAAAGGTGTTCGATGCCATGCGAATTTCATGGCTGCGCATCCAGTTCACGTTGCCTTTCAGCGTGTTGATCTCGCCGTTATGGGCCAACATGCGGAAGGGCTGCGCCAGCCACCACTGCGGGAAGGTGTTGGTGGAATAGCGCTGGTGATAGATCGCAAAAGCGCTTTCAAACCGTGCATCCATCAGGTCGGGGTAGAACACCGCCACCTGTTCCGCCAGCATCATGCCTTTGTAAATGATTGACCGGCAAGACAGGCTGCACAGATACAGGCCCGCGATCTGCGCGGCAGCGGCCGCCTTTTCGATCCGGCGGCGGATGATGTAAAGTTCCCGCTCAAACTGGTCCTGGTCGATATCCTTGTCGCACCGGATCAGGATCTGCTCGATCTCGGGGCGGGTCGCATTGGCCTTTTCGCCCAGCACCGTGGTTTCCACCGGAACATGCCGCCAGCCATAGATGTAATGGCCCATGCGCAGCACTTCGGTTTCCACGATGGTCCGGCAGCGTTCCTGGGCGCCGAAATCGGTGCGCGGCAAGAACACCTGCCCCACGGCGATCAGCTTGTTCACATCCGGCTCATGGCCCGTGCGCTTGACCTGATCATAGAAAAACTTCACCGGAATCTGCACATGGATGCCCGCACCATCGCCGGTCTTGCCATCGGCATCCACAGCGCCACGGTGCCAAACCGCCTTCAGCGCATTGATGCCGTTTTCCACCACTTTGCGGCTGGGTTTGCCCGAAATGGCAACCACAAGGCCCACCCCGCAGGAGGCATGCTCATCCTCGGTCTTATAGAGGCTGTGCTCATTCATATAGGCGCGCTTGGCTTCCTCGGCGGCAACCCAGGCGGCGTCATAAACAGGGGCGTTGGTCATTGGGGTTACTCCGTCAGCAGGGGAAAAAAGGGGGGCGCGGCGTGGTCATTTCTGAATGGCCGCAATGAAATCTTCCATCATCTTGGCGTAAACCTCATTCGGGGTCATTTGCCACGGATAGGCCTGATCGGCTTCAAAGGCGCTGCGCCAGGTGTTGTAATTCTCGTCAAACAGCTCTTGGTTCACATCGAACGGGTCGGCGGCCATCATCTCGCCGTCCAGCGCTGCACTTTCCCAGAACGGCGCATGTGACAGGATCGGCGTATCCGGCAGCGCGGATTTCAGGATCACACTGACAACCGGCTCATGCGCGCCATTGCCCAGATCATCCGGCAAATCCACCCGGCCCAGCCACATCACCACGGGGTCAAACCCATCCTGCACGCAGGTGTAAAACCCGCCCAGTTCCAGTTCAATTTCCATAGCGAACCTTTGTTTCAAAGCGGCTCAGCACCGCGTCACATTCAAAGATCGGCTGTGTGGCAAAGAACCCCGGCTCTCCGGGAAAAATGAATTCCACCGGGCTGCCATCCATCGGCACATAGCCATCGCCGCCATCCCATTCCGACGGGCCGGCAAAGAACACCCGCCATTCGGGATGGATGTATTCAAACCCGCGCGACCGGCGCAGCAGCACACCCGACCGGTCCGTTTCGGTATATTCAAACTCGGTCTGCAACAGGCTGATGCCGTCAATCACCACCGTCTTGCCCGTCAGACGGTCAAAGCCGCGCACGAGGCTGCCTTCGCCGTTATCCTTGGACAGACCAAAGGCAAAGGTATCAAGCCCCCCAAGCAATTCGGTAAAAGAGGCCGGATCTTCGGGGCCCGCATCCAGCGTTTGCCGGACCACGGGGTTCATATCAAGGCTTTCCACCCATTGCCCTTCACGGTCAACGCGGCTGGCGAAAAACAGACCCTCTTGGTCGAAATCCGTGCGCCACTGGTCGCCCGCCGCATCTTGGCTACAGGTGTAATAGTTGGAAACGCGGCAGGCCCGCGCCTGCACCGTCAGATAGCCCGTGCATCCGGCAGGCGGCGTGAATGTGCCCGCTGCCGCAGGCACCGCGCCCAAAACGCCCAGACAAAAGATGAAAGCTGTCTTCACTCTGCGTTCCCCTTGGATGACATTCCAGCCTACGGCCGGATTTATTCGGCCGCCACCGCCGCGCCTTGCGCCATGAACTCCAGCATGGCATCGGCCGCCTCACGGCCATCGCGGATGGCCCAGACCACAAGGCTTGCCCCGCGCACAATATCGCCCACGGCATAGACGCCGAGCATATTGGTGGCATGGGTTTTGTAATCGGCCTTGATCGTGCCCCAACGGGTCACCCCCAGCTCGGGCTGGCCCCACAGGTTCGGCAGGTCCTCGGGTTCAAACCCAAGCGCCATGATGACCAGATCGGCAGGCTCTACATAGTCAGCGCCCTCGATCACTTCCGGCATCTGGCGACCCGAGGCATCCGGTGCGCCCAGACGCATCTTTTGCACCATCACACCATCCACCGCATCGCCGCCGGTAAAGCCCTTGGGCGCCGACAGCCACACAAATTCCACGCCTTCCTCCTCGGCGTTCTGGGTTTCGCGCTGGCTGCCCGGCATATTGGCGCGGTCACGACGATAGAGGCACTTCACGCTTGTCGCGCCTTCACGAATGGCGGTGCGCACGCAATCCATCGCCGTGTCGCCGCCACCGATCACCACAACCCGCTTGCCCGCCGCATTCAGCGTGCCGTTGTCATAGTCCGGCACCTCATCGCCAAAGCTTTTTCGGTTGCTGGCGGTCAGGAATTCCAACGCAGGCACAATACCCTTGGCCCCCACACCCGGCACCGCCAGATCGCGCGCCTTGTAAACGCCCGTCGCAATCAACACCGCATCATGCTGGCCGCGGATGGCGTCAAAGGTCAGGTCTTTGCCAACCGTGCAGTTCAGCACGAATTGCACGCCACCGTTTTCCAACTGCTCGATCCGCTGCATCACAACCGGCTTTTCCAGCTTGAAGCCGGGGATGCCATAGGTCAGCAACCCGCCTGCGCGATCATAGCTGTCATACACCGTGACCTGCACACCCGCGCGGCGCAGCACATCGGCGGCGGCAAGCCCCCCCGGCCCGGCCCCGATGATGCCCACCGATTCTGTCCGCTCCCGCGCGGGTTTGATCGGCTTCACCCAGCCATTTTCCCAGGCCAGATCGGTCAGGTATTTCTCCACCGAGCCAATCGTCACCGTGCCGTGGCCGGATTGTTCGATCACGCAATTGCCTTCGCACAACCGGTCCTGCGGGCAAATGCGGCCACAGACTTCGGGGAAAGTGTTGGTGGCTTGGCTCAGCTCATAGGCCTCTTGCAGACGGCCTTCGGCGGTCAGGCGCAACCAGTCCGGAATGTTGTTGTGCAGCGGGCAATGCGACTGGCAATAGGGCACGCCACACTGGCTGCACCGACTTGCCTGCTCGGCGGCCTTGTCGGCGGCAAACTCGCGATAGATTTCATGGAAATCCTGGGCGCGCAGATTTGGCGGGCGCTTTTCAGGCATCTCTCGTGCAACATTGACGAAGCGGAGCATCCGTTCTTTGGCCATAGCGGCGCCTCCCAGAAGGTCGTGGAATTGGAGGTCTTGATACTGCGCAGCCACAGGAAATAAAAGTCAGTCACGCTGACCTAAATGTCGT
Organism: Pseudorhodobacter sp. E13; assembly: GCF_003991405.1. Taxonomy (GTDB): domain Bacteria; phylum Pseudomonadota; class Alphaproteobacteria; order Rhodobacterales; family Rhodobacteraceae; genus Pseudorhodobacter. Next base: position 2,342 of record NZ_RPEN01000155.1, on the reverse strand, counting down.
TATTTTGGGCGAAAGGTAAGCGCTTCTGCCTTTTATTTTAGGTTTTATGTCAGCATTGCTGACATAATGCTTCAAAACCCCAAGGAAAGCGCCAGAAACGCCAGGCTGCCCACGATGATTCGCCACCACCCGAACAGCGCATAGCCGTGGCGGCTTACATAGCCCAACAGCCAGCGCACAACCAAAACGGCAGAGATAAAGGCCGCGACAAACCCTATGGCGATCTCATTCATCGCGCTGGCGTCCAGCACATCGCGATTCTTATACAGGTCATAGGCAAAGGCCCCGGCCATCGTCGGCATCGACAGAAAAAACGAAAACTCCGCCGCAGCGCGCTTGTTGGCCCCCAGCATCAAGGCCCCCACGATCGTCGCACCAGACCGCGACACGCCGGGAATCATCGCAAGGCACTGAATGAACCCGATCTTCAGCGCCATCCCCAGCGGCAGCTTCATCGCATCATCATAGCGCGGCGCCGGGGCGAACCGGTCCACAAAAACCAGAATAATGCCGCCCAGAACCAGCATGACAGAAATCAGCCGCGGGCTTTCAAACAGCACCGTCTTGATGAAATCATGCGCCAGCACCCCGATGACAACGGCAGGCCAAAACGCCACCAGCACCGACAGAATCGTCCGCCGAGCGGCAGGGTCATGCGGGGCATCGCGGAACACCGCCCAGAGTTTCGCGGCATAAACCGACAGAACCGCCAGCACCGCGCCAAGCTGGATCACCACCTCAAAGGTCTTGCCAGAGCTTTCGAACCCAATGAAATGCCCCGCCAGCAGAATATGCCCGGTCGAGGAGACGGGGATAAACTCGGTCAGGCCTTCCAGAACGCCCAGAAACAGGGCCGCCAATGTTGTATCCGCCATCATCGGCCCCTGTTACTTCGGTCAGACCTTGCGCAGGTTCTTCGCGCTGTTCTTAATTGCGGCATATTGGCCCGACGGACGATAGCGCCACAGATATTCCGGCAGCATCGCTTCCATCGTCGTGGGCTGAATGCCCAGATCGGCAAAGCCCTTCGCCCCTTCGGCAACCACGTTATCGTGCCGCAGGGATTTCACCTGATCGCGGGTCAAGACGCCGTTGCGGATCAAACCGCCGGTGGCGAAAGACAGGAAGTCAAAGCCCGCCGCCATGATATTGGCCACGAAAAACGGCATGTTCAGCACCAGCCGCCGCCGCTGAATGACGCTCAGCATCTCTTTCATCAGATCGCGGAAGCTCATGGCATCCGGCCCGCCCAGCTCATAGATGCCGGGTGCGGCGGCCCCGGTCGCGCCCAGAACAGCGGCCTGCGCCACGTCATCCACATACACCGGCTGGAACCGCGTGTTCGCGCCCACCAAAGGCAGAACCGGCCCCAAACCTGCCATGCCCGCAAAGCGGTTAAAGAAACTGTCCTCCGGCCCGAAGATCACCGAGGGGCGCAGAATCACCGCCGCTGGGAAAGCCCTCAGTATCGCGGCCTCACCTTCGGCTTTGCTGCGGGAATAGGCGCTGTCAGCGTTCAGATCCGCCCCGATGGACGAGATGTGAACCAGATTGGCAACGCCCAGATCCGCCGCGGTGCGCGCGATGCGCGCGGCCCCTTCGGCTTGCACAGCGGTAAAGTTGTTCTTGCCACCTTTGTCGAATGTGCCCACGCAGTTCACCACGGCGTCCGCGCCCTGCATCACCTTGCGCACCGAAGCATCGTCACGGATGTTGCACAAAACCGGCTCTACCTGCCCCACCGCGCCGTAGGTTTTCACGAAAAGCGCCTCATTCGGCCGGCGCACTGCAATACGCACCCGCCACCCTGCCTGCGCCATCCGCCGCGCGATATACCGCCCGACAAAGCCCGAACCGCCATAGATCGTGACCAGTTTGCTCATCCGTCCTGCCTCCATCTGGAAAGCTTTTCATCCGTTTGTCTGCATATCCCCCCACGCCGGTTCAAACAAGCAACAAAAGGCCGCATAATTTTTCATTTCCCCCCGTTGACAGTCCCTCACAGCCCGCATAATTAGCCCCCACGACACCTGCCCAGGTGGCGGAACTGGTAGACGCGCACGGTTCAGGTCCGTGTGCCGCAAGGCGTGGAGGTTCGAGTCCTCTCCTGGGCACCAAGTCGTCAGGAAAGCCCAGCAACTTCAACAAGTTGCTGGGCTTCTTCAATTCTGCATCTCACTGGTTTCCTCACGGTTTGTGAACAGACGATAAGATAGGGCTGAACGCTGCCGCTAAAGCGTTTCGGGGAAAACTTGAATCGGGGGATTCCCATGGGGTCGTATTTGTGATTCATCCTGTATGGGAGGATCGGTCATGTCAGCACCTTTGCCATCGGCGCTTCG
>NZ_RPEN01000154.1 GCF_003991405.1 Pseudorhodobacter sp. E13 | reverse complement strand
GCGGGCGCGGAAGCTGAGCTGAGGGTTTTGGGGCAAGGCTGGGGGAGGGCTGTCTGCCCTCCCCCAGACCCCCACCCGAGGATATTTGGACCGAAAAGAAAGGGCTGGAATGGGACGCGTGCTATCGGTTGCATCGGAATGTGTGCCGCTGTTGAAAACCGGTGGGCTTGCCGATGTGGTGGGGGCTTTGCCGGGCGCATTGGCGGCGCAGGGCTGGGAGATGCGGGTTTTGATGCCGGGGTATCGGGCAGTGATGGCGCGGGCCGAGGGCTGGCCGGAGCTGTGGTCAACGCCGGATCTTTTTGGTGGGCCGGGCCGGGTTTTGGCGGGGGAGGTGGCGGGCATATCCATGTTGTTGCTGGAGGCGCCGCATCTTTATGACCGCGAGGGTGGGCCGTATTCCGGGCCGGGGGGCGATTGGCCGGATAATGACATGCGTTTTGCCGCGCTGAGCTGGGCCGGGGCTGCGATTGCGCAGGAGGGTTTGACCGATGGCTGGCGGCCGGACCTGTTGCATGCGCATGATTGGCAGGCGGGCTATGCGCCGGCCTATCTGGCCTATGCGGGCAGCAGCCTGCCCACGGTTCTGACCATTCACAATATCGCCTTTCAGGGCTTTTCGCCGGTGTCGCAGTTATATGCGCTGCGTTTGCCGCCGGAGCAGTTCTACCCCGATGCGCTGGAATATTTTGGCGGGCTGTCCAGCCTGAAGGCCGGTCTGGTGACGGCCAGCAAGATCACCACGGTTTCGCCCAGCTATGCCGGGGAACTGGCGCGGGCGGAATATGGCATGGGTTTGCAAGGGGTGATTGCGGCGCGGGCGGCTGATGTGACCGGGATATTGAACGGGGTTGATACGGCGATCTGGTCGCCGGACCTCGGCGACAACCCCTATTCGGCGGCGCGGCCCAAGGGCAAGGCCAAGGCGCGGGCAGCGCTTTGTGCCGAATTGGGGCTGGATGTGCCGGGGCCTTTGGCGATTGTGGTCAGCCGTTTGACCGACCAGAAGGGTATCGACCTGATCCCGCAGGTCGCCGACCGGTTTATCGCTGCGGGCGGCGGGCTGGCGGTGCTGGGCAATGGCGATCCGGGGTTGGAGGCGCAGTTGCGCGATCTGGCCGCGCGCCATCCCGGCCGGGTGGCGGTGCGCATCGGCTATGATGAGGCGTTCAGCCAGCGGCTGTTCGCCGGGGGGGATGCGGTTCTGGTGCCTTCGCGGTTTGAGCCTTGCGGCTTGACGCAGATGTATGGTTTGCGGTTTGGCACCTTGCCAGTGGTGGCCGCTGTGGGGGGGCTGGCCGATACGGTGATCACCGCAAATCCGGTGGCACTGGCGGCTGGTGTGGCCACGGGGTTGACCTTTCATCCCACCGATGCGCAGGCCTTCGGGTTGGCCTTGCAGCGCCTGATTGATCTTTACGCCGATCAAAACCTCTGGGCGCAGATGATGCGCAATGCGATGCGGCAAAAGCTGGATTGGGAGGCGAGTGCCGCCCGCTATGCCGCGCTGTATGCGGGCCTTGTGGCATGAGTTTCACGCCAAGCGCGGCGTTTGCCACCAGTGCCGGGTGCAGCGGGCCTTTGGGCGCGCATGTGGTGGGCGATGGTGTGAATTTCGCTGTGTTTTCCGCCCATGCCACCGGGATGGAGCTGTGCCTGTTCAGCCCCGATGGCAAGCAAGAGCGTGCGCGGCTGGCCTTTCGCGAACGCGATGGCGACATCTGGCATATGCATGTGGCAGGTATCGGCCCCGGCACGCTTTATGGCTTGCGTGCCCATGGTCCCTATGCGCCCGAAGCCGGGCATCGGTTCAACCCGCATAAGCTGTTGCTGGACCCTTATGCCCGGCAGGTGCAGGGGCCTCTGCGCTGGTCGGATGCGCTGATGGGTTACAAGGTCGGTGCGGCCCGGGCCGATTTGTCCTTTGATACCCGCTGTTCGGCGGCGCATATGCCCAAGGCGGTGGTGACGGCGGCCCAGCCTGCGGCTGTGCCCGGCCCCCGGCACGCGTGGCGCGATACGGTGATCTATGAGGCCCATGCCAAAGGCCTGACGCAACAGCACCCCGATATCCCGGCAGGGCTGCGCGGCAGCTATCTTGGCCTGTCCTCGCAGCCGATGCTGGACCATCTGACCCGGCTGGGCATCACCGCGATAGAGCTGCTGCCGGTGCATAGCTTCATTGATGACCGCTTCCTGACCTCGCGCGGGTTGCGCAATTACTGGGGCTATCAGACGCTTGGCTTTTTCGCCCCCGATCTGCGCTATGCCCGCACCGATGCGCAGGCGGAATTCCGGCAGATGGTCACAGCCTTTCACAGCGCCGGGATCGAGGTGATCTTGGATGTGGTTTATAACCACACCGGCGAGGGCGATGAATTGGGGCCAACGCTGGCCTATCGTGGCTTGGACAATGCCAGCTATTACCGCCTGCGCGATGGCGGGCGTTATTACGTCAATGATACTGGCACCGGCAACACGATGAACCTGTCGCACCCGATGGTGCTGCGCATGGTGATGGACAGTCTGCGCTATTGGGTCACGCAGATGGGGGTGGATGGGTTCCGCTTTGATCTGGGCACGGTGCTGGGCCGCGAAGGGCAGGGGTTTGACCCCGGTGCGGGTTTGCTGGATGCGATCCGGCAAGACCCGGCCTTGGCAGGCGTAAAGCTGATCGCGGAGCCGTGGGATATTGGGCCGGGGGGCTATCAGCTTGGCCATTTTCCGCACCCGTTCGCAGAATGGAATGATCAGTTCCGCGATGGCACCCGCCGGTTCTGGCGTGGGGATGCGGGCATGGCCCCTGCGCTGTCGGCGGGGCTGTTGGGCAGTGCGGGGCGGTTTGACCATCACAACCGCCCGGCCACGGCTTCGGTCAATTTCATCGCCGCGCATGACGGTTTCACACTGGCCGATCTGACCCGCTATACCGTCAAGCGCAACCTCGCCAATGGTGAGGAAAACCGCGATGGCCATGGCGAGAACCATTCCGACAATCTGGGCGTCGAGGGGCCAAGCGATGACCCTGCGATCAAGGCCGCGCGGGCCTTGCGGGCGCGCAACATGCTGGCAACGCTGCTACTGTCGCAAGGCACACCGATGCTGCTGGCAGGGGATGAGTTGGGCAACAGCCAGGACGGCAACAACAACGCCTATGCGCAGGACAACCCGACGGGTTGGGTGACATGGGAAGGCGCTGATGCCGCGCTCACCGGTTTTACCGCCCGATTGATTGCCTTGCGAAAGGCGCATCCCGTGCTGCGCCAGCATCGGTTTTTGCATGCCAAATTGCGGGCCGATGCGGTGCGCGATGTGATCTGGCGCAGGCCCGACGGGGCAGAACCCGGCGCTGCCGATTGGCATGATGCCGGGTTTCGCTGCCTTGGGCTGGAGTTGCGCCACGCTGCCGCCGCGCAGAACCCGGACCCCGAGGCGCTGTTCGTGCTGGTCAACGCCGGGCCAGAGCAGCCCGTGCATCTGCCCGACACCAGCGCCAAATGGTATCTGATCCTTGACACCACGCGCCCTGATTTCACGGCGCAACATCCCGCCAGTTCCCCCCTTGTCGCCCCGGCACAATCCGTGCTTGTCTTTGCCAATACCCCGTAAACCCGGAGTTTTCCCCATGATCCGCACCCAGTCTTTCACCCCGTTTGATGGCCAGAAACCCGGCACCTCGGGCCTGCGCAAAAAGACCCGCGTCTTTATGCAGCCGCATTATCTGGAAGCCTTTGTGCAGGCGATTTTCGCGGCGATTGGCGGGGCTGCGGGCAAGACCTTTGTGATTGGTGGCGATGGGCGGTTTTACAATGACCGCGCGGTGCAGATCATCCTGCGCATGGCGGCGGCACAGGGGGCCAGCCGTGCCATCGTCGGGCAGGGTGGCTTGCTGTCGACCCCTGCGGCCAGCCATCTGATCCGGTTGAACAAAACCGATGGCGGCATCATCCTGTCGGCCAGCCATAACCCCGGCGGGGTGGAGGAAGATTTCGGTATCAAGTTCAACATGGCCAATGGCGGCCCCGCGCCCGAGGCGGTGACCGAGGCGATGTATGCCGCCACGAAAACCCAAACCGAATACACCACGCTGGAGGCCGCCGATCTGGATCTGAACCGCATCGGCACCGTGTCGCTGGGCGATATGGTGGTGCAGATTGTCGACCCGGTTGCGGATTATGCAAGCCTGATGGAAAGCCTGTTCGATTTCCCCGCCATGCGCGCGCGCTTTGCGGCGGGGTTCACCATGCGCTTTGATGCGATGTGCGCCATCACCGGGCCTTATGCGCGGGACATTCTGGAAAACCGCCTTGGCGCGGCCAAGGGCACCGTGACCCATGGCACGCCTTTGCCGGATTTCGGCGGCATGCACCCCGATCCAAACCCGACCTGGGCGCATGAGTTGATGGATGAGATGATGGGACCAGCCGCGCCCGATTTCGGCGCGGCGTCCGATGGTGATGGCGACCGCAATATGGTCGTGGGGCGCGGGGCCTATGTCTCTCCGTCCGACAGCCTTGCGGTGCTGGCGGCCAATGCGCATCTGGCACCGGGCTATGCCGCGGGCCTGAAGGGCATCGCGCGGTCCATGCCCACATCGGCGGCGGCGGACCGGGTGGCGCAGGCCATGGGGCTTGCCTGTTTTGAAACGCCAACGGGGTGGAAATTCTTTGGCAATCTGCTGGACGCAGGCCGCTGCACGATCTGCGGCGAGGAAAGCTTTGGCACCGGCTCTGACCATGTGCGCGAAAAGGACGGGTTGTGGGCGGTGCTGCTATGGCTGAACATTCTGGCCGTGCGCGGGCAATCGGTGGCCGAGATACTGGCCGAGCATTGGGCCAAATATGGCCGCAACTATTACAGCCGCCATGATTTCGAAGCGATCGAGAGCGCCAAGGCCGATGCGATGATGGCCGCCCTGCGCGCCAAACTTGCCAGCCTGCCGGGGACGCAGGTGCAAGGCATGCAGATCAAGGCCGCCGATGATTTCGCCTATACCGACCCGGTCGATGGCTCTGTCAGCCAGAACCAAGGTGTGCGCATCATTTTCGCCGATGACAGCCGCATCGTTTACCGCCTGTCGGGCACCGGCACCCAAGGGGCCACCCTGCGCGTCTATCTGGAACGCTATCAGCCAGGACCAGAGGGCCTGCATCTTGACCCGCAAGAGGCACTGGCCCCGATCATCGCCGCCGCGCATGATCTGGCCCAGATCACCCCGCATACGGGCCGCAGCGCGCCGGATGTCATCACCTGATCGCCGCAGGGCGCGATCTGACATTCATCTGTCGCCAATCGCTGCGACCATCGTAGCAAATCGGCCCTAGCCTTGCCCAAAGGCCCCGACAACAGGGGCCGCTTTGGGAGGGACTATCATGAGTGACGTGAAAGCCGCGCGCAGCGGTCGCCAAGCTCGCCAAGCCCAGCGCGCCACGCGCGGGGGCGGCATGGGGCGGCCCTATATCCTGCGCAATATCCCGACCTATGATGTGATGTCGGAAGAAAACCTTGTGAAGATCGAAACCACCGCCGACCGTATTCTTGCCGAGGTGGGGATAGAGTTTCGCGATGACGCGGTGGCGCTGAACCATTGGAAGGCGGCGGGGGCCGAGGTGGACGGGCTGTTGGTGAAATTCCCGCCCGGCATGCTGCGCGAGATCTTGAAATCGGCCCCCGCGCAATTCACCCAACACGCCCGCAACCCTGCCAATTCGGTTGAAATCGGTGGCAAATCGGTGGTCTTTGCGCCTGCCTATGGCTCTCCCTTCGTAATGGATCTGGATCGGGGGCGCCGGTTCGGCACGATTGAGGATTTTCAGAACTTCATCAAACTCGCGCAGTCCAGCCCGAATTTTCACCACTCCGGTGGCACGATCTGCGAGCCGACCGATATTGCCGTGAACAAACGCCATCTGGATATGGTGCTGGCCCATCTGACGCTTTCGGATCGCCCCTTCATGGGCTCTGTCACCTCCGAGGAGCGTGCCGAAGACAGTATCGAGATGGCGCGCATCACTTTTGGCCGCGATTTTGTCGATCAGAATTGCGTCATTCTTGGCAATGTCAACGTGAACTCACCCTTGGTCTGGGATGGCACGATGACCAACAGCCTGCGCGCCTATGCCCGCGCCAATCAATGCGCGGTTGTGGTGCCTTTCATCCTTGGCGGTGCGATGGGGCCTGTGACCAGCGCGGGCGCGATTGCGCAATCGCTGGCGGAAACCATGGCAGGCTGTGCGCTGACGCAATTGGAACGCAAAGGCGCGCCGGTGGTGTTTGGCAATTTTTTGTCGTCCATGTCGCTGCGCTCCGGCTCTCCTACTTTTGGCACGCCGGAACCGGCAATCGGCTCCATGGTGATCGGGCAGTTGGCCCGCCGTCTGAACCTACCGCTGCGCTGCGCGGGCAATTTCACCACCTCGAAACTGCCTGACGCCCAAGCCATGACCGAAGGCACCATGTCGATGCTGTCGGCCATTCATTGCGGCGCGAATTTCATCCTGCACTCGGCGGGGTTCCTTGATGGGCTTTTGTCGATGTCTTATGAAAAATTCATGCTGGATGCCGATCTGTGCGGCGCGCTGCACAGCTATCTTGACGGGATCAAGGTTGATGACAACCAACTTGCGCTGGATGCGTTCAAAGAGGTTGGCCCCGGCAATCACTTCTTTGGCTGCGCCCATACCATGGGCAATTACGAAACCGCCTTTTGGGATAGCGATCTGGCCGATAACGAACCGTTTGAGAAATGGGAGGCGGCTGGCTCCACCGATGCTGCCACGCGCGCCAATACTTTGTGGAAAAAACGGCTGGCGGAATTTGAGGCCCCGGCACTGGATGCAGGCATCCGCCAAGGGTTGGAGGAGTTTGTTGCCGCCAAGAAATCCGCGATCAAGGATATGTGGTATTGATCGGGTCGCATCAGGCGTTAAGGCCCGCCCTTACTTAAGGCCCGCCCCCTACTTAAGGCCCGCTTGCGCCGCGCGGCCTTTCGCTTAGTCTGAAGGGGCAAAGCGAAAGGCCCCGGATGACTGCCGCCATGATATCCCCCCAGACAGACCCGTTCCGCCCGTTTCACCGCGCGCTGATTGTCGATGATCATCCGCTGTTTTGTGACGCTTTGGCGATCACGCTCAAGGCTGTGGCGGGGATTGGTGCGGTGGATACCGCCGACCGGTTGGAAAGCGCTTTGCACCGGCTGGGCCTGACCCCTGCGCCCGATGTCGTGGTGCTGGATCTGGATTTGCCCGATGTCACCGGGTTTGACGGGCTGATCCGCCTGCGCGCGGTGGCGGGGGATATTCCGGTGGTCGTTGTGTCGTCTATGGCCGATGATGCGGTGGTGTCGGCGGTGCTGGCGGCGGGGGCTGCGGGCTTTGTGCCCAAACATTCCCGGCGCGAGGTGTTTCGCGCGGCCTTTGAAAGCCTGTCGCGCGGGCAGGTGTTCGTGCCCGAAGGCTATGCCCCCAACACCGCGCAAAGCAGCGGCAAGCGCGAGGATGCCTTGCACCGCCTGTCATTGCTGACCCGGCAACAGGCGCGCATCCTGCAACTGATCTGCGAAGGGCGGCTGAACAAGCAGATCGCCTTTGATCTGTCGATTGCCGAAACCACGGTGAAGGCGCATGTCACCGCGATCATGCGCAAACTGGGCGTGCAAAGCCGCACGCAAGCGGTGCTGATCGCGAAAGAGGCTAGCTTTTCCGGCATCTTGCCCGATACTGACGGCTAAGGCCGCAGGCTGGCAACCGGGGGGAGGGTGGCAAAGATGGTGCAAAGCGAAGGCCCCTTGCTGGCCCGCGCCCATGTCGCGGCGGACGAGCCGCAGGCGCTGGCGACACTGGCGGCGGGCTTGGGGCCGGGGCCGTTTGCGCTGGTGATCCTGTTCTTGTCACCACAAGCCCCGCTGGCCGCCCTTGCCGCGCAAAGCCTGACGGCCTTTGGTGATACCCCGGTCATCGGCTGCACCACCGCCGGAGAGATTTCGGCCAATGGCTATGCCGAAGGCAGCATCGTGGCGATTGGCTTGCCGCGCGCGCATTTCGTCACCGACCCTATCCTGATCCCAGACCTCTCAACGCTCAACCGTGACCAGTTGATCGGCCAGTTGATCCGCGCGCGGCAGGCGCTTTCTGCCAAGGCCCCGCATTGGGCGCATGAGTTCGGCTTTTTGCTGGTTGATGGCTTGTCCCTGAAAGAGGATGAGCTGGCCTTCACCCTTGCCTCGGGCCTTGGCCCGGTGCCGTTTTTCGGCGGCTCGGCGGGGGATGGCACGGATTTCGGGCAAACCTTCATCCTGCATCAGGGCAAGATTTGCGCCAATGCCGCCGTGCTGGCGCTGATCCGGTCCGATTGCCGGGCGCATGTGTTCAAGCTGGATCATCTGCACCCCAGCGCGCGCCGCATGGTGGTGACAAGCGCCACCCCGGCGGCGCGGGTGGTGCATCAGATCAACGCCGAACCCGCAGCACAGGAATATGCACGCCTTTTGGGCAAAGACCCGTCGCAACTGACGCCGTTCACCTTTGCCGCCCATCCGGTGCTGGTGCGGATCGGCGGGCAACACCATGTCCGGGCAATCCGGCAGGTAGCGCCGAATGGCGATCTGATCTTCTTTTCCGCGATTGACGAAGGGTTGGTGCTGACCTTGGCGGAACCGCAAGATATGGTCAGCCATCTGTCAGCGGGGTTGGAGGCCCTGTCGCGCGGCGGCACAAGGCCCAGCATTCTGGCCTGTGATTGCCTGCTGCGCCGGGTAGAGGCGCAGGAAAAGCAGATGACGGGGGCCATTTCCAAGCTGCTGCGCGGCCATGGGGTGACAGGCTTTTCGACCTATGGCGAACAGATGGGCGGCATGCATGTGAACCAGACGCTGACAGGCGTCGCCCTCTATCCGCCGGGAAGCTGACCCATGGCCCCGCCCACCCCAACGCATGACCTGATCAACCCCGACGACCCGCCCGCGTATCAGCGCGAAAAGCTGCTGCAAATCGCTGATGCGCTGATGCGGCGGGTGGAACAGGCCACCGATGATGGTGGCGCGGCCTATACCCAGTTTCAACGCGCCGTGCTGCTGGAAGATCAGGTGCGCGAACGCACCCGCGATCTGGAACGCGCGCTGGATCTGCTGAACCTGTCCAACGCCCGGCTGGCCGAGGCGAACCGCGCCACCGAGGCCGCCCGCCGCAACCTGTCCAACGCGATTGAAACAGTGCAGGAAGGCTTTGCGCTGTTTGACAGCAAGGATGCGCTTGTGCTGTGCAATTCGCGCTTTGGCATGTTCCTGCGCGATCTTGCCCCGGTGCTGCATCCGGGACTGAGCTTTGACGATTATGTCACCCGCGTCAGCCTGTCGCCGCATCTGACCTTGCCGCCCGGCGACAGCCCTGCGCAATGGGCCGCCCGCCGCCTGCGCCAACACCATGAACGCCATGTGATGTTCAACGCGCGGATGGATGGCGATCATTGGGTGCAGGTATCCGAACACCGGATGCCCGATGGCGGCACCGTGATCCTGCAAACCGATGTGACCGATATCATCCGGCTGGAACGGCAAGAGCGTGGCAAGATGCTGGACGCCCAGGCCAAGCTGATCCGCGCAACGCTGGAACACCTGAACCAAGGTGTCTGTATTTTCGATGCCGAACAACGGCTTGTCGGCTGGAACCGCAAGCTGGGCAACCTGCTGGGCATTCCTTTGCCACGGCTGCGCTTGGGGGCATCGTTTGACGGGCTGTTGGATCGTTTCGCCGATGGCGCGCGGTTTCGCGACATCACGCGGCAGGCGGTGGCCGATTGGGCCGCCACCCCATCGCCCCGCGCCGCCCTGCGCTTTACGGTGGAACGCGGGCAGGCGCCGCTGCTTATTCTGGATGTCTATGCGCAGGAAATGCCCAACGGCGGGTTTGTGATCTCTTTCACCGATATCACCGCTGAACGCGATGCGATTGCCGCGCTGAGCCGCGCCAATGAAACGCTGGAAGCCCGCGTGACCGAACGCACGATGGAACTGGAAGACGCCGCCTTGCGGGCCGAGCGTGCCAATGCCACCCGCGCGCGCTTTGTCGCCGCCGCCAGCCATGATCTGCTGCAACCGCTGTCGGCGGCAAGGCTGTTCGTGGCCGCCGCCGAAAGCGATACACTGGCCCCCGACACCCGCGACGCGCTGCAAAAGGCGCAAAGCGCGCTGGATTCGGTGGATGGGATTCTGGGGGCCTTGCTGGATATCTCGCGGCTGGACAGTGGCAAGGCGGCGGTGTCCTCTGGTCCGGTTGATCTGGGGGCGATGCTGGCGCAATTGGGGGTGGAATTCGGCCCCATTGCTGCGGCCAAGGGCCTGCGCTTTCGTATCCGGCCCGTGCAGGCGCAGGTGATCTCGGACCCCAGCTATTTGCGGCGCATCCTGCAAAACCTGATTTCCAACGCGTTGCGCTATACCGCCTCGGGCGGCGTGCTGGTGGGGGTGCGGCCGCGTGGCCGGATGATCCAGCTAGAGGTTTGGGATAGCGGCCCCGGCATTGCCGAAGACGATCAGGAAGCGGTGTTTCAGGAATTTCACCGCCTGAACGCGCGGGCCTCGGCCTCGGATGGGATGGGGCTGGGCCTTGCGATCGTTGAACGCGCGGCGGCCTTGCTGGGCCATCCTTTGGGGCTGAAATCGCGGTTGGGGCGGGGCAGTTGCTTTTTGCTGCAACTGCCGCTGACAGCGCCGCCCGCCAGCCCGGCACCCGCCACGCCCGCGCCCCAATCGGCGTTGGACAGCAAGATCGTGCTGCTGGTGGAACCCGACCCGGAGCTGCGCCGCGCGCTGTCGATGCTGATGGAAAAATGGGGCATCAGCGTGCTGGATACCGAAAGCATGGGCGATGCGCTGGCCTTGATTGATGAGATCGGCATCACCCCCGATGCGCTGATCCTCGATCACGGCACCAACGGCGCGGAAACGGCTGATTTTCAAAAGCAAATACAAAGCTTTACCGGCCGTTTTGGCCCCTTGCCACTGGCGCTGATCGGGGCGGGTTTGCCCGGTCTGGCGCAGGCCACCCGGCTTGCCAAACCCATCGACGCCCGCGCGGTGCAAAGCTTTTTGTCAGCGGCCTTTACCGAAAGCTGATCTGCGGTAAACTCGGCTGCATACGACCAAGGTCACATAGCGCCGCTGCCCGAACTGGGGTTAGGCTGTTGCAAGGATGAAGGCGGGGGGACGCATGAAACTATCCGATCAACGAGAGATCAAGGCCGATGTGGCCACGGTTTGGGCCGCCATTCTGGATGCCGATGTGCTGAAAGCCTGCGTGCCCGGTTGCGAAAGCATGACCGGCACCCCCGAAGACGGGTTTGAGGCGGTCGTGGTGCAAAAGGTCGGCCCGGTGAAGGCGCGGTTTACCGGGGCGGTGACGCTGTCGGACATGGTGCCGAACCAGTCCTTGCGGATCTCGGGCGAGGGCAAGGGCGGCCCGGCGGGCTTTGCCAAGGGCGGTGCCGATGTCACGCTGACCGCGACCGAGGCAGGGACGCTGCTGTCTTATGAGGTGGAGGCCAATGTCGGCGGCAAGCTGGCGCAGCTTGGCAGCCGCATCATCGACGGCTTTGCCAAGAAAATGGCCGATGAATTCTTTGCCCGCTTTCAGCAAGCGATTGAGGGCGAGCCGGAGGCCGAGGAGGAAGCGGCAGCCGATACCGAAGTGAAAAAGAAGGGCTGGCTGAAACGTCTGGTCAGCTAACGTATTCAAGGGAGGAATATGATGACGAAAACCTCGATGACCGTGAACGGCAAGGCCGTCTCGGCCGAAACCGAAGGCCGCACCTTGCTGTCGGCTTACCTGCGCGAAGGGCTGGGGCTGACGGGCACCCATATCGGCTGCGACACCTCGCAATGCGGGGCCTGTGTGGTGCATGTGGATGGCAAGGCGGTCAAATCCTGTTCCGTCTTTGCGCAGGATGTCGAAGGCGCGGACGTGACCACGATCGAAGGCATGGCCAATGCCGATGGCAGCCTTGGCACCATTCAACAGGCGTTTCAGGATCACCACGGGCTGCAATGCGGCTTTTGCACACCGGGTATGGTGATGTCCTCGGCAGCGCTTCTGGCCGAAAACCCGACCCCGACCGAAGCCGAGGTGCGCCACTACCTTGAAGGCAATATCTGCCGCTGCACCGGCTACCATAACATCGTCAAGGCGGTGATGGCAGCGTCCGGTCAGGCCGTTCCGGCTGAATAATTTATATATTCAACAGATTATGCGGCGTTCTTAACGCATCGCATCAAGGGGAGGATACTATGCCGAAAGATGGCGGAATTGGCGACAGCACCAAGCGTCGCGAGGATATACGGTTCCTGACGGGCAAGGGCCGTTACACCGATGATATCAATCTGCGCGGGCAGGCCTATGCCTATTTCCTGCGCTCCGAAGTGGCAAACGGGCGGATCAACGGGATCGACGCCAAGGCAGCGCTGGCGATGCCGGGTGTTCTGGCGGTGCTGACGGGCGCGGATTTCGCGGGTATGGGTGGCAACCCCGCGGGCTGGCTGATCAACTCGCGCAATGGCGAGCCGATGAAGGAACCCAAACGCCCCGTGCTAGCCCATGGCAAAGTGCGCCATGTCGGTGATGCCTATGCCGTGGTGATTGCCGAAACCTATCAGCAAGCCCGCGATGCCGCCGCAGCGGTAGAGGCCGATATCACCGAGCTTCCCGCCGTGGTCGATATGGCGCAGGCTTTGGCCGACAGCACCAACCTTGTGCATGACGAAATCGGGACCAACCAGTGCTTTGACTGGGGCTGGATTGAAGATAACCGCGCCGCCGTGGAAGAAGCATTCAAGAACGCGCCGCATGTCACCACGCTGGAACTGACCAACAACCGCCTTGTGCCCAATGCGATGGAACCGCGCGCCAGTCTGGCGGATTATGATGCCGGAACAGGGGATTACAAGCTTTACACCACCAGCCAGAACCCCCACTTGCACCGCCTGCTGATCGCGGCTTTCGTGATGGGGATGCCGGAAAACAAGCTGACCGTGATCGCGCCGGATGTGGGCGGGGGCTTTGGCTCCAAGATCTATCACTATGGCGAGGAAGCGGCGGTGCTGCATGCCGCCAAGGTGCTGAACCGCCCGGTAAAATGGGTGGCCGAACGCTCGGAAAGCTTTTTGTCCGATGCGCATGGCCGCGACCATGTGACCAAGATCGAACTGGCCACCACCAAGGATGGGCAGTTTCTGGCGCTGCGGTCGGAAACCATGGCGAATGTGGGGGCCTATCTGTCCAACTTCTCGACCGCGACGCCGACCTTCCTGCATGGCACGCTGATGGCGGGGCCGTATAAGACGCCGCTGGTTTATGTGAACGTCAAGACCGTGTTCACCAATACCGCGCCTGTTGATGCCTATCGCGGCGCGGGGCGGCCCGAGGCGACCTTCAGCATTGAACGCATCATCGACAAATGCGCGCGGGAGCTGGGGCTGGACCAAGCCGAAATTCGCCGCAAGAACCTGCTGACGCCCGATCAGTTCCCCTACACAACGCCGGTTGGCCTTGTTTATGACACCGGGAATTATCAGGCCACCTTGGACAAGATGACAGAACTGGCCGATCTGGCGGGGTTTGAAGCGCGGCGCGCGGAAAGCGCCAAGCGCGGCAAGCTGCGCGGCCTTGGCCTGAGCACTTGGATCGAGGCTTG
This sequence comes from Pseudorhodobacter sp. E13, assembly GCF_003991405.1. Lineage (GTDB taxonomy): Bacteria > Pseudomonadota > Alphaproteobacteria > Rhodobacterales > Rhodobacteraceae > Pseudorhodobacter. The sequence goes on along the minus strand of NZ_RPEN01000154.1, from coordinate 198,752 downwards.
CGGCATTGCACCGTCGAACCTTGTCGGTGTGCTGGGCGCGCGTGTCGGCCTGTTTGATGCCGCCACCGTGCGCGTCAACGCCACCGGCAATATCAGCGTGATGACGGGGGCGCATAGCCACGGGCAGGGGCATGAAACGGTGTTTGCGCAGATCGTGGCCGAACAGCTTGGCATCCCGGCAACCAGCGTGGAAATCGTGCATGGCGATACCTCCAAGATCCCGTTTGGCATGGGGTCTTATGGATCGCGCAGCCTTGCGGTGGCAGGCTCGGCCATGACCAAGGCTGTCGACAAGATCATCGCCAAGGGCAAGAAGATCGCCGCACATATGCTTGAAGCCTCGGAAGATGATATCGAGTTCAAGGATGGCAATTTCAGCGTGGCAGGCACCGACAAGGCCAAAAGCTTCGGCGAGATCGCGTTTTCGGCCTATGTGCCGCATAATTACCCGCTGGAAAGCCTTGAGCCGGGGTTGGAGGAGACGGCGTTTTATGACCCCGGCAACTTCACCTATCCCGCAGGCGCCTATGCCTGCGAGGTGGAGGTGGACCCCGATACCGGCAAGGTAGAGATTGCAGCCTTCACCTGTGCCGATGATTTCGGCAATGTGATGAACCCGATGATCGTGAACGGGCAGGTGCATGGCGGCGTGGGGCAGGGGATTGGCCAAGCGCTGCTGGAAAACACCAGCTATGATGAAAATGGCCAGTTGCTGACCGGGTCTTTCATGGATTACGCGATGCCGCGCGCCGATGATGTGCCCTTCTATAAGGTCGATCACAGCTGCAACACACCTTGCACGCACAACCCCTTGGGCGTGAAAGGCTGCGGCGAGGCGGGGGCCATCGGCTCGCCGCCGGCGGTGGTGAATGCGGTGATTGATGCGCTGCACCGGGGCGGGCATACCCATGTCAGCCATATCAACATGCCCGTATCGCCTGCCCGTGTCTGGGCCGCGATCAACAGTAAATGAGCGGAGGCGATCATGCATAGTTTTGAACTGGTTAAGCCAAAGACGCTGGCCGATGCGGTGGCAGCCCTTGCGGATGGGGCGCAGGCGCTGTCGGGGGGACAAACCCTGTTGCCGACGATGAAGCAACGGCTGGCCGACCCCGGCACGCTGGTCAGCCTGACGGGCATCCCGGAATTGCAAGGGGTGTGCCAAGGCGATGCCGGTATCATCATCGGCGGGGCCACGCCTCATGCGGTGGTGGCGCGCGAGGCGGCGAAATACTATCCCGGACTTGCCGCGCTGGCCGGGCAAATCGGCGACCCTGCGGTGCGCAATCGTGGCACCATCGGGGGCAGTATCGCCAATAACGACCCCTCGGCCTGCTATCCGGCGGCCGTTCTGGGGTCGGGGGCAACCATCGTGACCAATACCCGCGAGATTGCGGCGGATGACTACTTCCTTGGCATGTTTGAAACCGCGCTGGAGGAAGGCGAGATTGTCACAGCCGTAAAATTCCCGGTTCCGCAAAAGGCGGCTTATGCCAAATTCGTGCAACCTGCGTCGCGCTTTGCGCTGGTGGGGGCCTTTGTGGCGCAGTTCGCGGATGGGGTGCGGGTGGCAATTACCGGGGCGTCCAACAATGGCGTGTTCCGCTGGCCAGAGGCCGAAGCGGCGCTGTCGGCCAGTTTCACGCCCGAGGCGCTGAAAGGGTTGACCTTGCCCGCCGATGACATGATCGCCGATCTGCATGGCAGTGCGGAGTATCGCGCGCATCTGTGCGGTGTGATGACCAAACGCGCCGTGATGGCGGCGGGATAAGACAAGCCCGGTTGGGCGCGGCCATTGAGACCGCGCCCAACCGCTGCACACGCAGGTGCAGGGTTGCGCATGTGAGTGAGGGCGGGCTTTAACCCTTTGCGCCTTGGTCCAGATAGACGGCGCAGCCGGTCAGGGCGGCGTAATCATCCTCGATCACCGAAACCGGGAAATTCTGCATGAAGCCGGCAAAGCGGCCCTTGTCGCGGAACGCCGCTTCAAACCCCATTGCGCCCAGATAGGGGGCCATGGCGCGCGCGACACCGCCGCAGAGGAACACACCGCCAAAGGGCAGGTGGGTCAGGGCAAGGTTTCCGGCCTCGGCCCCCAGCAGCCGCACGAAAAGCCGCGCGGTTTCGGTTGACAGCCCCGCGCCATTTTCAGCCTCCAGCCCGTCCATGATCTGCGCCGCCCCGCGTTCCGCAGGCGCGCCTGCCTCGACCGAGACAAAGGCGAACAGCCGTTCAAGCCCGCGACCGGAGAGCACATCCTCGACCCCCGGAAAGCCATGTGCGGTTTCGACGAAATGCGCCAGTTTCAGATCGAGCGCGGAGCGCACCGGCATGTTGACATGGCCACATTCGGACGCCGCCACCACGCGCCCCCAAGGGGTTTCATGCACCGGGGCCGCGTTGAAACCGGTGCCCACCCCGATCACCAGCTTGGCCGCGCGCGGGTCAGCCTCACCTCCCGCAATCACAGGCCGCAGGTTTTGCGCCGGGATATGGCCCAAGGCGTGGCCCTGCGCTTGCAGATCGTTCAGAATGGCCACCAGCCCCGCGCCTGTTGCCCGCGTCAGGGTGGCGCCGTCGATGGTCCAATCCAGATTGGTCATCGTGGCCACACCATGCGCCACAGGCCCTGCCGCGGCCACACAAACCCCGGCGCAATCGGGGGTGCCCTCGGCCTCCAGATAATGGCGCAGGATGGTTTCCAGCCCCGGATAGTCGGCGTTGCGGAACCGCTTGATCGAGGCTTCGCGCAGCACCGCCCCTTGGGCCAAGGCCACGCGCGTATTGGTGCCGCCAATATCGGCCACAAGGGAAAAGCGTTGGGCGGTCTGGCTGGTCATGCGGGGCGCTCCGTTTTCAGGCCTTGCGCGACAGCGCGCGGCTTAGCGCGTGATAGGACGCTTTTGGGGTGCGCTGCAAGGTTTCGAAATCGACATGGATCAGGCCAAAGCGCTTTTCATAGCCCAAGGCCCATTCGTAATTGTCCAGAAGCGACCATGTGAAATACCCTTGCACCGGAACGCCATCGGCAGCAGCCGATTGCACGGCGCGCAAATGCTGGGCCAGATAGTCGATCCGGGCCGCATCCTCAACGCGGCCCGCAACAAGGCGGTCTGCGCCGGCCATGCCGTTTTCGGTGATATAGATCGGCAGATCGCCGGAATAATCGCGCGCGGTGCGGCGCAGGAAGAACCCAAGGCCTTCGGGATAAATCTCCCATCCCATTTCGGTTTTGGGCAGCGGGCCGTCTACCTCGCGGTGGGCAGGCCAAGGGCCGGGGGCCGGGGCGATCAGCTTGCGGGTGTAGTAATTGATGCCGACCCAATCGACCGGGGCGGCGATGGTCGCCATATCCGCTTGCCAGCCTGCGGGCATATGCGGGCCAAGCCCTTCAAGCACATCCGCCGGATATTCGCCCTTGAACATGGCCGAAAGGAACCAGCGGTTATAATAGCCATCGTAAAGCGATGCCGCCGCCGCTGCCGCAGCACTGTCATCGGCGGGGGCTGCATATTCCATGTTGCACACGGCCCCAAGGTTGCCCATGCCCAGCCCGCGCATGGTTTCAATGGCACGGCCATGCGCAAGCCCTACATGATGCATGGCGCGGGCGGTGGCGCGGATGTCGCGCAAGCCCGGCGCGTGATGGCCCAGAAAATGCGACAGCCACGCCACGCACCACGGCTCATTGATAGGGGCGGCGGACCAGACACGATCACCGATGCGGCGCATCACCACCTCGGTATAATCGGCAAACCAATTGGCAATATCGCGGTTGCGCCAGCCCCCCAGATCGGCCAGCGCCGAGGGCAGTTCCCAATGATAGAGCGTTGCAGCAGGCTTTAACCCGCGCGCCAGCATCCCATCCACCAAACGGTCATAATAATCCAGCCCTTCGGCATTCACCGCGCCGCGCCCTTCGGGCATCACCCGCGCCCAAGAGGTGGAAAAGCGGTAAACGTCAAACCCCGCCGCTTGCATCAGGTCAAAATCCTCGGCCCAGCGGTGATAATGGTCGCAGGCCGTCGCCCCATTTTCAGCGCGCGTGACATTGCCGGGGGTGGCGGCAAAATCATCCCAATGGGTGCGGCCCGCGCCGCCAAAGCGGTGGCCTTCGATCTGGTAGGATGAGGTGGCCGCCCCGAAAAGGAAGCCTTCGGGGAATTCGGAACGATGGGGAAGCATGTGTTAAGACCTGTTTGGAACGGGGCCGGTCGATTGACCGATGATAAGCTCTGCCTCCAGCAGTTGAGAGGTGGGGAGCGGGGAAGGGGTGGCAATGGTTTCCAGCAGCATCGCCGCCGCGCGCCGCCCCGCCTCGCGCACAGAGGAGCGGGTGGCGGTAAAGATCGGCACATCGGTGCCGTTTTTCATATAGCTGAGGTCGTCATCATGGGTGATCACCGAAATATCGCGCCCCATGACAAGGCCGCGTTCCTCAATCGCGCGGCGCGCGCCCAAAGCGATGATCATGGATGACAGCAGAAACGCCGTGGGCGGGTTGGGTTGCGCCAGCATGTCGCGCGCGGCCTCATAGCCCAGCGATTCCGTCATCTCGATCGACCGCATCAGCCCGGGTTCCGGCGCAACCCCCTTTTCGGCCAGCGCCTCCAGATAGCCGGTGCGGCGGCGGATCGCGAAATCCATGAACTCCAACCCGTTGATCAGCCCGATGCGCCGATGCCCCAGATCCAGCAAAAAGCCCGCCGCCCGGCGAAAGGCGCGGCGGTTGTTCACATCAACCCAGGAATAGGCCTGCGCGGCCCCGGTGGCGCGGCCATGCACGACAAAGGGCATCGCGATTTCATGCAGCAAGCCGATCCGGAAATCAACCTGCCGGGGGGAGTGGACGATAACCCCGTCCACATTGCCGCGCGATTTCATTTCGCGGTAAACGCGGGCCTCATCCCCATCTGGGACGATGGACAAGATCAGATCATAGCCCGCGCGCGAATAGGTTTCCCCCGCGCCTGCGATGAAATCGGCAAAGATCGGGTTCACGATTTCATGCCGGGTTTCCACCGGGATCACATGGCCCACCGCCATCGCCCGCCCGGTTGCCAGCCGGATCGCCCGCGTGTTGGGTTTGTAATTGTGCAGTTTCGCCGCCGCGACGACCTTTTCGCGCGTGGCTTCATTCACCTCTGGATAGCCGTTCAGCGCCCGGCTGACCGTGGTTGGCGAAAGCCCGAGTTTGCGAGACAGGTCTTTTAGGTTCACCAGATTACCCAAAGCGGTTTGAATTTCGCCACAGGCTAGCGGCTTCTGTTCGATTGGTCAAAGGCAAACTCGGGCCAGTCCGATAATGCGGCGGTGCAGCATTTTGCCTTTATTACATGTGTTAACGCCGCAAATGTCGCGCATCGCAGGCGCAACTGGTGATTGACACAGAGGGCAAAATCCGAGATGGTCCCGCATCCAAAGCGGTTTGAAAAACGATTCTACCGCATGGGTTCGGTTCAAATGCGCCACAAGGCGTGATCGTCGGGAGGATGAGATGAAATCCAGATATTTTATGGGGGCGGCGGCGTTTGCCTTGCTGGCCGGGGCCGCACAGGCCCAAGAGCTGAAATTCGCACCGGGTGAGGATGCGCGTTTCCACTGGGACAGTTTTGAAGCGCTGAAAGCCACCGATCTGAAAGGCCAAAGCCTGAAGATCGACGGCCCTTGGGGCGGCGTTGACAAAGAGCTTTTTGAAAGCGTGATCGCCTATTTTGAGGCCGCAACCGGGGCCGATGTGGAATATTCCGGCGGCGACGGGTTTGAACAACGCGTAATGATTGACGTGGAGGCAGGCTCGCCTCCGGGCATCGCCGTGATCCCGCAGCCGGGCTTGGCCGCTGATCTGGCAAAGCGCGGCAAGCTGGCAGCTCTGCCCGCCGAAACCGCCGATTGGCTGAAAGAGAATTATGCCGCCGGGCAGTCTTGGGTTGATCTGGCAACCTATGCCGGTCCCGATGGCGCCAAGGCGCTCTATGGCATGTTCTACAAGGTGGATGTGAAATCCTTGGTCTGGTATGTGCCGGAAAACTTTGAGGATGCCGGCTATGAAGTGCCGACCACGATGGAAGGCCTGAAAGAGCTGACTGCGCAAATCGTGGCCGATGGTGGCACGCCGTGGTGCATTGGTCTGGGTTCGGGCCCCGCAACCGGCTGGCCTGCGACCGACTGGGTCGAAGACATGATGCTGCGCAACAATACCCCGGCCGATTATGACGCCTGGGTCAGCAACGAGATGAAGTTCGATGACCCCAAAGTCATCGCCGCGATTGAAGATTTCGGCAGCTTTGCGCGTGTGGATGCCAATGTGGCTGGTGGTGCGGGGGCCGTCGGGTCCACCGATTTCCGTGACAGCCCCAAAGGTCTGTTCGCCTCGCCGCCCGCTTGCTACATGCACCGTCAGGCCAGCTTCATCCCGTCCTTCTTCCCCGAAGGCACCGTGGTGGGTGAAGATGCTGATTTCTTCTACTTCCCCGCCTATGAGGGCAAGGATCTGGGCAAGCCGGTTCTGGGCGCAGGCACGCTGTTTGTCGTGACCCAAGACAGCCCGGTCGCGCAGGCCTTCATGAAGTTCCTGCAAAGCCCGATCGCGCATGAAATCTGGATGGCGCAATCCGGCTTCCTGACCCCGCATAAGGGCGTGAACACCGAAGCTTACGGCGACCCGACCTTGAAAAAGATGGGCGACATTCTGCTGGGGGCCGATACGTTCCGCTTCGACGGGTCGGACCTGATGCCGGGCGCGATTGGCGCGGGCGTGTTCTGGACCGGGATGGTGGATTACACCGCCGGCAAGGATGCCGCTGCTGTGGCGGCTGATATCCAGAAGACATGGGACAGCATCAAGTAAGCTGACCATCTGCTGACCCCCGCCCGGTGCTGTCCGGGCGGGGAGTTTCCAACCTATCCGGCGGGGCCGGGCGGCTTTCTCACCGAAAATCCGGGTTGGTCTGTGGTTATTCACTGCGCGAAATTTGGGGGGGCTCATGGAACAGTTCGTGATGGCGGCTGTGACGATTTTAATCGGCGTCTTTGGCTGTATTTGTTACTTTTTTCTGTCCAACATCGCGTTGGACCGCCTTTACCCGGCCTCTGGCCCCAATGCGGGGGCCAATATCAACCGCGCCAATCAGATCCGGCCCTGGCTGTTCATGTTTCCGGCTTTGGCCTTGCTGACGGTCTATCTGGTCTATCCGGTGTTCGTTTCGGTCTATCTGTCCTTCATGGATGCCGAAGGCGACAGCTTTGTCGGGATGGATAATTACATCTGGCTGATCAACGACGACAAATTCCGCGAAAGCATGTTCAACAATCTGCTGTGGTTGGTCTTCGTGCCTGCGGCCTCTACCTTTTTCGGCCTTGTAGCAGCGGCGGTGACAGACCGCATCCGCTGGGGCAATTTCGCCAAGGCGATGATCTTCATGCCGATGGCGATTTCCTTTGTCGGTGCCGCCGTGATCTGGAAACTGGTCTATGAATACCGCCCCGACGGGCAGGAACAGATTGGCATCCTGAACGCGGTCTGGACGGCGATGGGCGGGCAGGCGCAAACTTGGCTGACATCGCCTGTCGTCAACTCTTTCCTGTTGATGATCGTGCTGGTCTGGATTCAGACCGGTTTTGCCATGGTGATCCTGTCGGCGGCCCTGCGCGGCATCCCCGAAGAAACCATCGAGGCAAGCATCCTTGACGGGGCCTCGCCCTTGCAAATCTTCATGAAGATCAAGGTGCCGCAAATCTGGGGCACGATCCTTGTGGTCTGGACCACGATCACCATCACGGTGCTGAAGGTGTTTGACATCGTGCTGACAATGACCAATGGCCAATGGGGCACGCAGGTGCTGGCCAATCTGATGTTTGACTGGATGTTCCGTGGCAATGATACGGGCCGCGCCTCGACCGCGGCTATCGTCATCATGCTGATGGTGACGCCGATCATGATCTGGAATATTCGCAACGCCGCTCGGGAGGCCCGCTGATGGACAATATAGTCGGCACGAAATCGCGTCTTGTCTGGGCGGTGAACCTGTGCGCGCTGGCGCTGGTGCTGCTGTGGACCTTCCCGACCTTCGGGTTGCTCGTCTCCAGCTTCCGCGACCGTGATCAGATCACCGCGTCAGGCTGGTGGAAGGCGATGTTCCCCGCCGAGGCGTCACTGCAATACCGCGCCCCGGCCCCCGACAGCGCCAAGCTGGTCGATGGGCTGTATGTGCTGGAAGGCAATGTGTTCGAAGGCGGCGCGGGCAAGGTTTCGGCCTTTGGCACCTCGATCCGCGAACCCGGCGCGCATGAGGTGGGCAGCAGTGTCGATGCTGGCGATGGCGCAACCCTGACCGTGCTGGAAAACGGTGATTTCACGATCACCTCGGCAAGCGCGATGGAAGGCAGCCGGGGCATGCGGATTTTCGCCACCACGGTCACGCCCGCGCGCTTCACTGTGGAAAACTATGACCGCGTTTTGGGGGCCGAAGGGTTGGGGCGGGCGTTTCTGAACACGCTGACCGTCTCTATCCCCGCCACGGTGATCCCGATCCTTGTCGCGGCTTTTGCGGCCTATGCCTTGGCGTGGATGGAATTTCCGGGCCGCGCGCTGATCGTGGCGGGGGTGGTGGGCCTGCTGGTCGTGCCCTTGCAACTGGCGCTGATCCCGCTGCTGAAGCTGCACAATGATATCGGCATCGGCAAGAATTACATCGGGATATGGTTGGCCCATACCGGTTTTGGCCTGCCGCTCGCGATTTATCTGCTGCGCAATTACATGGTGGGCCTGCCGCGCGAGATCATCGAAAGCGCGCGGGTCGATGGGGCGACGGATTTCAAGATTTTCCTGCGGATCATCTTGCCCCTGTCCTTTCCGGCCTTGGCCAGCTTTGCGATTTTCCAGTTCCTCTGGACATGGAATGACCTGCTGGTCGCCTTGGTGTTCCTCGGCAATTCCGCCGATCAGCTTGTGATGACCGGGCAGTTGAAAAACCTGATGGGATCGCGCGGTGGCGATTGGGAAATTCTGGCAACCTCGGCTTTTATCACCATTGCGGTGCCGTTGGTCGTGTTCTTTGCCATGCAGAAATACTTGGTCCGCGGCCTGTTGGCCGGATCTGTGAAATAAGGAAAGCGATATGGGAATGGCGCAGAAACTCGACGCGACAGCGCGCGCGCAGGATACGGATTGGTGGCGCGGGGCGGTGATCTATCAGATCTATCCGCGCAGCTTTCAAGACAGCAATGGGGATGGCATCGGCGATCTGGCGGGCATCGTGCAGCGCTTGCCGCATATTGCCGAACTGGGGGCCGATGCGATCTGGATCAGCCCGTTCTTCACCTCTCCGATGAAGGATTTCGGCTATGACGTGTCGGATTACTGCGATGTCGATCCGATGTTCGGCACGCTGGCGGATTTTGATGCGGTCGTGGCCCGCGCGCATGATCTGGGCCTGCGGGTGATGATTGATCTGGTGCTGTCGCACACCTCGGACCAGCACCCCTGGTTCAAGGAAAGCCGCGCAAACCGCGACAACCCCCGCGCCAATTGGTATGTCTGGGCCGACCCAAAGATGGATGGCACCCCGCCGACCAACTGGTTGTCGATCTTTGGCGGCTCGGCCTGGCAATGGGATGCGCGGCGGCAGCAATATTTCCTGCATAACTTCCTGACCTCGCAGCCCGACCTGAACTTCCACGAACCGCAGGTGCAAGCGGCGCTGCTGGACGTGGCGCGGTTCTGGCTGGATCGGGGCGTCGATGGGTTCCGTCTTGATACGATCAATTTCTATACGCATGACAAGCATTTGCGCGACAATCCGGGCCTGCCGGTGGATCAGCGCAACGCCGATACCGCCCCTGCGGTGAACCCCTATAACCACCAGATGCACCTGTTTGACAAAAGCCAGCCCGAGAATGTCGAATTCCTGAAAAAGCTGCGCGCGGTGATGAAGCCCTATAACGCCGCAGCGGTGGGCGAGGTCGGCGATGCCCAGCGGGGCCTTGAAATCCTCGGCGAATATACGCGCGGCGATGACCGGATGCAGATGTGCTATGCCTTTGAATTTCTGGGGCCAGAGCGGGTGACAGCCCCGCGCGTGGTCGAGATTTTCAAAGCGCTGGAGGATGCGGCCCCGGATGGTTGGGCCTGCTGGGCGTTTTCCAACCATGATGTGGTGCGCCATATCACCCGTTGGGGGCTTTCTGTTGATGCAGCAAAGGCTTACGCGCTGTTGCTCATGTGTCTTCGCGGCTCTGCCTGCCTCTATCAGGGGGAGGAGTTGGGCCTGCCCGAAGCAGAGCTGACATTTGAGGACCTGCAAGACCCCTACGGGATTGAATTCTGGCCCGAGTTCAAGGGCCGCGATGGCTGCCGCACGCCGATGGTCTGGCAAGCGGACAATCAGACCGGCGGCTTTACGGCAGGCAAGCCGTGGCTGCCCGTGCCGCCGCAGCATCTGCACCTGGCAGGGGACGGCGCCAAGGCCGACGGCAGCCTGTTCGCGCATTATCAAGCCGCCCTTGCCCTGCGCCACCAACACGCGGCCCTGCGGCACGGCAGCCAGTTGGGGCTGACCGCAAACGGTGATGTGCTCAGCTTTACCCGCGTGGTGGAGGGCGAGACGGTTTTCTGCGCCTTCAATCTGGGCGAGCATGCGCAAACCGTGACCGCGCCCAAAGGGCTGTGGCGCAGCCTATGGCCCAATAACGGCACCGCGCTGGCAGAAACCATCCGCTTGGACCCGTGGCAGGTTTGCCTCGCGGTCAAGGCATAGGACGAAAGGGGGGGACGATGGCTGATCTGAAGCTGACGAATGTCGAGAAAGCCTATGGCGAGGTGAAGGTTCTGTCGAACATCAACCTTGATATCCAGAAAGGGGAGCTGATTGTGTTTGTCGGCCCCTCGGGCTGCGGGAAATCCACCCTGCTGCGCATGATCGCGGGGTTGGAGCGGATCACCGGCGGCACCTTGGAAATTGACGGCACCGTGGTCAATGATGTGCCCCCGGCGCAGCGCGGCATCGCGATGGTGTTCCAGTCCTATGCGCTTTACCCGCATATGACGGTGCGCGAAAACATGGAATTCGCGCTGAAGATCGCCAAGAAAACCAAGGATGAGATTGCGGCGGCTGTGACCAAGGCCGCCGACATTCTGCAATTGACGCCCTATCTGGATCGTTTGCCCAAGGCGTTGTCGGGCGGGCAGCGGCAGCGGGTGGCGATCGGGCGGTCGATCGTGCGCGACCCCAAGGTCTATTTGTTCGATGAACCCTTGTCGAACCTTGATGCCGCCTTGCGCGTGGCCACACGGATTGAGATTGCGCAGTTGAAAGAGCAGATGGCCGACCGCACCATGATCTATGTAACCCATGATCAGGTGGAGGCAATGACGCTGGCCAGCCGCATCGTGGTGCTGGCGGGCGGTGGCATCAGCCAGGTCGGCACGCCGCTGGACCTGTATGAACGGCCACAGAACGAATTTGTGGCGCAATTCATCGGCTCACCCGCGATGAACCTTTTGGCGGGGGAAGTGGTGGAAACCGGGCCGCAAACCGTGGTGAAACTGGAGGGGGGCGGGATTGCACGCTCTGCCATTCCGACGGTGACGCCGGATCTGGGCATGAAGGTCAATATCGGTGTGCGCCCCGAAGATCTGGTTGAGACGACAGGCGAGGCGATTTTCACCGGAGAGGTGGAGATCACCGAAGCCTTGGGTGAAGTGACGCTGCTGTATTTCAAACGGCAGGGAGAGGCGGCGCAGGTTGTGGGCAAGCTGCCGGGCATCCACGCCGATTTGCGCCGCAAGGTCGTGAAGCTGACGGCGGACCCCAAGAAGGTGCATTTGTTCCACGAGGGCCAATCACTCTATTACCGCCAAAGCTGAGATAAGGGCCCAGCCCAGCAGAAAACCCGCGCTAAGCGTAAGCGAGATCAGGGCGGGCACCCAAAGCGTGTAGCGCGGGGCGGGGATGTGTTGCATGGCCTTTGCCTTTTTTGCGAAACGGGTGGGCGTTCTTAATCGCTGATTCAGGTTTCTGTTGTCTTAACTAGGCATGGATATCCTGTGGGATCAGATTGACGAGGCGGGTTGGCAGGCGCGGGTTGCGGGCCTGCGTGACCTTCCGTTGCGGCAAAGCTGGGACTATGGGGCCGCGATGCACCGGCTGGGGGCCACACCCCGCCGCGCCGTGCTGCGCCATGCCGGGCGTGAGGTGGCATTGGTGCAGGTGATGCAGCGGCGCGGGCTGCGGCTGATCAACCAAGGCCCGATCTGGCTGGAGGATGCGACAGAGGCCGACAAGCGCTGTGCTTTGCGGGGCTTGGCCTGCCATCCGGGGGCTACCATCGCAACACCCGATATGCCGCTGGCGGGTTGGGGGCTTATCCCGCTGATCACCGGGCGCAGCCGTGCGCTTTGGCAGATACGCGAGGAGGCGGCGGTGGTGCGGCAAGGCTTGCATGGCAAATGGCGCAACCGTTTGCGCAAGGCCGAGGCGCAGGTGCGGCCCAAACCCCTGCGCGGCGCGGCGCTTGAACACATGATCGCGCAGGAGGCGGCGCAACGGCACGCGCGGGGCTATCGCAACCTGCCAGGCGCCTTGGCGCTGCATTGGCCGGGGCAAAGCCTGGCGCTTGGCTGGCATGCCGAAGGGGCGTTGCAGGCGGGGATGGTGTTTTTGATCCACGGGCCAAGTGCAAGCTACTTTCTGGGCTGGGCGAGTGCGCGGGGCCGCGCGGCCTTTGCGCATGGGCCGCTGTTGTGGCAGGCGATGCTGGCGCTGCGCGCGCGCGGGGTGCAGCAGGTGGACCTTGGCGATGTCGACAGCGGGCAAGGCGCGGCCTTGGCGCGGTTCAAACTGGGCACTGGGGCGAAGGTGCAAGCCATGGGGGCGAGTTGCCTTGTCTTGCCGCCCCTGCGGCACGTGCGCCAACAGGGGGCAGGCGGCTTGGGGGGCATCGAGCCCCCGCGCGCCGCCATTGCCATGGACAAGCCTCGGGCGATGGTTCTTGACCAAAGTGCTGCGATCCCGCAGACCACAGGTGACAACGCGCCGCGCTGAAATATTCGCAGGATTGAATTAGACAGGGCGCAGCAGCAGCAAGGATTGCCGATGAAACGCCCGCCGATTTTCCCCGCCCCCGAATTTCCGCCCGTCAAGCTGAAGCCGTTTCAACGCATGCCGCCTGCGGTGTTTCCGGTGATCATGGGGTTGTTCGGCCTTGGACTGGCCTTGCGGCGCGGGGCGGATGTGATTGGCTATCCGGTTGCGATTGCTGAAATCGCCTTGGGCGCGATCAGCCTGCTGTGGATTTTTGCGGTTCTTGGCTATGCGCTGAAACTGTCGCAGCGGCCCGGTGTGATCATGGAGGATCTGGCAATCCTGCCGGGGCGGGCGGGCTTGGCTGCGATGTCGCTGGGGTTGTTTCTGTTTTCAACCACGGTGCTGCCCTATTCCACCGCCTTGGCCTCGGCCCTGATGTTTGCCGGATTGGGGCTGCATCTGGTCTTGGCGGGATTGATCATTCTGGCGCTGCGCCGCGGCCCGGAGGAGGGGCGGCATGTCACCCCGGTTTGGCATCTGAACTTCGTGGGCTTCATTCTGGCGGCGGTGACGGCGGCACCTTTGGGGTATACGTCGCTTGCCGGCATGATCCTGATCGCCACCATGGCGATTGCGGCGGTGATCTGGGGCGTAAGCCTTGTGCAATTGATCAAGCGGATACCGCCTGCGCCCTTGCGCCCGTTGCTGGCCATTCACCTTGCCCCGGCAAGCCTGTTTGGCACCGTGGCGCTGGCTTTGGGCCTGCATGGGCTTGCAGTGGCGGCGGGGCTGCTGGGGGCGGCCATTCTGGGGGCGCTGCTGGTCACGGCGAAATGGATCACCGGGTCAGGCTTTTCGGCGCTTTGGGGCGCGTTCACCTTTCCGCTGGCGGCCTATACCAGTTTGCTATTGGGGCTGGCGGGTGCGGCGGGCGGGCAGGGGATTTGGCTTTGGGCCGGGCTTGCCTGCCTGATTGCGGCCATCGGGATCGTGCCTGCCATCGCGTTGAAAGTGTTGCAAGCCTGGACCAAGGGCGGCTTGGCAGCCAAAACCAACGCCGCCACAGCCTGAGCCGCCGCTCGGAAGTGGATTGCCTTTGCCCGCGCGGTGTCACAGCTTGGACCCATGCGTGACACCAGCGGCAAAGGACCCCCATGACCAGATTCAACCAACCCCTTGGCGGCAATGAGATGCCGCGCTTTGGCGGGCCTGCCACCATGCTGCGCCTGCCCACACAATCCAACGCCAAAGGGCTGGATGCGGCTTTCATTGGTATTCCCATGGATATCGGCACCTCCAACCGGCCCGGCACACGCTTGGGGCCGCGCCAGATCCGGGATGAGTCGCGGATGCTGCGCCCCTATAACATGGCAACAGGGGCGGCCCCCTTTGACCATTTGCAAGTGGCCGATCTGGGCGATGTGCCGATCAACACCTTTGATCTGAAGAAATCGGTCGAGATCATCGCCGCGCATTACCGCGAGGTTCTGGCCCATGGCACCATCCCGCTGACGCTGGGTGGCGACCATACGCTCAGCTGGCCGATCCTGCGTGCCATGAAAGAGCGGCACGGCCCTGTCGCGCTGATCCATGTCGATGCCCATGCCGATATCAACGACCATATGTTCGGGGAAAAGGTGGCGCATGGTTGCCCCTTCCGCCGCGCATGGGAGGAGGACTGCCTGATCAATGACAAGGTGTTTCAGATCGGGCTGCGCGGCACCGGCTATGGCCCGGATGATTTTGACTGGGCACGCGACAAGGGCTGGACGGTGGTGCAGGCCGAGGCGTGCTGGCACAGATCGCTGGCCCCGCTGATGGCCGATATTCGCGCCAAGATTGGCGATGCGCCTTGCTATCTGACCTACGACATCGACAGCCTTGACCCGGCCTTCGCGCCCGGCACGGGCACGGTGGAACCCGGCGGGCTGACCACCATTCAAGCACTTGAAATCATTCGCGGTTGTGCGGGCTTGAACCTCGTCGGCTGTGATCTGGTCGAGGTGTCGCCGCCCTATGATCCATCGGGCAATACGGCGCTGATCGGGGCGAACCTGTTGTATGAGATGCTTTGCGTGCTGCCCGGCGTGCCACAACGCGCGGGCTAAGTGGCGTTGCGGCCCCGGTTCAACAGGGCCGCAAACCAGATGCTCAGACCAGTGCCAGATGCGGCTTGCCGTCCGAGGTTTTTTCAACCGTGCGGCCATCGGCCCCGACCACCGCCGAAACCCGGCGCCGGAACGAGGAGAAATGCGCCGATTTGATCACGTCTACCGGGGTGTCAAAATCAATCGTCAACCGATGCCAGCCCGCCGAACGGGCAGAGGCGGCATGGATGCGCCCGGTAAAGGCGTGGCCAAGGTAATGGCCGGAAACGCGCTGCCCGATATGCCATGTGGGCAGACTGGGCTGTGGCTGGGCGGCAACCGTATTCCAATTGCGCGCGCCGATGGATTGCGCGACCAGTTCCAGCGCGCGGCTGTGGCTGACCTCGGTTCCGGTTTCGGCCAAGGCTTTGCGCAGCCGTTTGGCTTGCGCCTTCAGGGCGGTTTGGGTTGTGGTGTCTTGCATGTTCGTGCCTTTCAAAGGGCCATGCGCCTGGCAATCGTTTCCCGCGTTACGGCTGTTCTGCATGACCAAGAAAGCGGGTCCATGAAAAGACAGTCTGTCGACAACAGGCTTCACCTTGGCCTTACGGCTGCGGGAGGCGGGGGCCTGCACCCCATCGCCTTTAGATGGGCAATGCGGGGGCGGATTGCAAGACCAAGGCGGAGGCGGGCAAAATCGGGGCCGTCTCAAGGCTGGCTGCCTGCGAGAGCAGCGGCGTCTGCGCGGGGGCCAGGTCTGTCAACCGCTCGGCCAAAGCCTCGGCGATGCGTTCGACCGCCTCTACCGAGATCGGGGCCGCCGCACGTTGCCACATCACACCGCTGCTTTGCGCGGGTTCATTGAAAAGCTGAACGAGGTCGAGCGCGAGATGTTTATGAAACCGGGCCAGAGCAGGGTCGGCGACCGCATCGGCATCCTTTGGGCTGACCGCGATGGTCAGGGTAAAGCCTGCGCCCAGATCGGTTTGGGGGGCCGCCACAAGGATCACCTTTGTCTGGGCGAATTGCGCCACCATCACCTCTTCGCTGTCCCATACCAATGAATAGGCGCCGTTTGACGCTGTCTCCAGACAGCTATCGAGATTCCGCAAAACTGTGCCAAAATTTAAAATCGCACCATTCTTGAACAGAATATGCGCAATAAGTGTTGCCGTGTCTTGCATGACCGTTCCTTTCCGTTTCAGGCGCGTCATTCGCTGGAAAAACAACCTGAGCCTGAAATTTGTGGAAAATGTGGCGAAAAACGGTTCATCATTTGTTAACGAATAGGTGACGTAACGTAACGAAAAAGGCCGCCCCCGGAAGGGCGGCCTTGATGCCAGATCGCAGGTTTGGCGATCAGCAGGAGTAATACATCGCGTATTCGATCGGGTGGGGCGTATGCTCATAGGCATAAACCTCTTCCCATTTCAGCGCCATGTAACCATCCAACTGGTCCTTGGTGAACACATCGCCAGCCAGCAGATAGTCGTGATCTGCTTCCAGCGATTCCAGCGCTTCGCGCAGGCTGCCGCAAACGGTCGGGATGGCTGCCAGTTCTTCCGGCGGCAGATCGTAAAGATCCTTGTCGGACGCCGGGCCCGGATCAATCTTGTTCTTGATGCCGTCAAGGCCAGCCATCAGCAAGGCTGCAAAGGCCAGATAGGGGTTCGCTGCCGGATCGGGGAAACGTGCCTCCACGCGCTTGGCTTTCGGCGATTCCGTCCACGGAATACGAACGCAGCCCGAGCGGTTGCGCGCGGAATAGGCGCGCAGAACCGGGGCTTCAAAGCCGGGGATCAGACGCTTGTAGCTGTTGGTGGACGGGTTGGTCAGCGCGTTCAAGGATTTCGCGTGCTTCAGGATACCGCCGATGAAATACAGCGCTTCCTGAGACAGGTCGGCGTATTTGTCGCCAGCGAACAAAGGCTTGCCGTCTTTCCAGATCGACATGTTCACATGCATCCCCGAGCCGTTGTCGCCTTTCATGGGTTTCGGCATGAAGGTCACGGTCTTGCCGTAAGCATGGGCCACGTTGTGGATGACATACTTATACTTCTGGATGTTGTCAGCCTGTTCGACCAGACCGCCAAAGATCATCCCAAGCTCGTGCTGGCAGGTCGCCACTTCGTGGTGATGCTTGTCAACCTTGATGCCCATACGCTTCATGGTGGACAGCATTTCGCCGCGAATGTCCTGTGCCTCATCCACCGGGTTCACCGGGAAATAGCCGCCCTTATGGGCTGCGCGGTGGGCAAGGTTGCCGCCTTCGAATTCCGCATCGGTGTTCCAGGCTGCCGCTTCGGCATCAATGGAGAACGCCACTTTCTGCGGGGTCACGGAATAGCGCACATCGTCGAATAGGAAGAATTCTGCTTCCGGGCCGAAATAGGACGTATCACCAATGCCCGAGGCTTTCAGATAGGCCTCTGCCTTGGCTGCCGTGCCGCGCGGGTCGCGGGAATAGGCTTCGCCGGTATCGGGCTCCACCACGTTGCAATGCACGCACATGGTTTTTTCGGCATAGAAGGGGTCGATATAGACCGAACCCGCATCGGGGATCAGTTTCATATCCGACTGGTCAATCGACTTCCAACCCGCGATGGAGGAGCCATCGAACATGAAGCCTTCTTCGAAGAAGTCCTCGTCTACAAGGTCAGCCACCAGCGTCACGTGCTGAAGCTTGCCTTTGGGGTCGGTAAAGCGGACGTCGACATATTCGACTTCCTCGTCTTTCATCAGTTTCAGGGCGTCTTTGACCTGACTCATATGGTCATTCCTTCTGCTAAAGCATCGTTTGGCACGGGGTCGCCCCCGGTGCCGCGGGTCTTAGATCGCGTCTTCGCCGGTTTCCCCGGTGCGGATGCGAATGGCTTGTTCGACGGGCGAGACGAAAATCTTGCCATCGCCGATTTTGTCGGTGCGCGCGGTAGAGATGATCGCCTCGATCGCGGCATCGACCATGTCATCGGTCAGCACCACTTCGATTTTCACCTTGGGCAGAAAATCCACCACATATTCCGCGCCGCGATAAAGCTCGGTATGGCCTTTCTGACGGCCAAAACCCTTTACTTCGGTCACCGAAAGACCTTGAATCCCGGCCTCCTGAAGCGCCTCTTTCACTTCATCAAGTTTGAATGGCTTGATAATCGCTTCGATCTTCTTCATCGGCCGACTCCTCCGGTCAAAATTCTCTTGGGCTTGTGTTGACCATTTCCCAAAGGGCGCGACAATTGCGTTAGCCTTAACCGATGCGGGCAGGGGGGTGGAAAATTGGGTTGTGATTAAAAATTAGGCATGTGGTTGCTTTTATGTGCGGAATAAAAACTTTGAGGCCTGAAAAATGACCGAACTGCTGACCGCTGCCCAAATGCGCGCCATTGAACAGGCGGCAATCGCCTCTGGCAGCGTCACGGGGTTGGAGCTGATGGAACGTGCCGGGCGCGGCGTTTTCGAGGCGATTTTTGCCGAATGGCCCGCGCTGCGCGCCACATCCCACCGCGCGGTCGTGCTGTGCGGCCCGGGCAATAACGGCGGCGACGGGTTTGTCGTGGCAAGGCTGTTGAAGGAATGGGGCTGGGAGGTGCGCGTTCTGGCAGCCGCTGTGCCAGACGCAATGCCCGCAGATGCTGCAACAAACGCGAAGGCTTGGGCCGATCTGGGGCCAACAGAGGCGCTGACGGAACAAAACCTGCGCAGCGGCGGTGAAAGCGATCTTTATATCGACGCTGTTTTCGGCACCGGGCTGTCGCGACCTCCGGCAGATGAATTGCGCAACGTGCTGACCCATCTTGGCGGGCGGAATGGCGATAAAGGCTATTATCAGCCACGGCTTGTCGCGGTGGATGCGCCTTCGGGCCTGTGCCTGAACAGCGGGCGCATGCTGATTGGCGGATCGTCGGTGCCTACCGCACGTCTGACCGTGGCGTTTGATAGCCTGAAGGCGGGGCACGTTCTGGCAGCGGGGCCAGAGCTGTGCGGTAAGGTGGTTGTGCAAGACATCGGTATCGCCCCATGGCGGCAACATGTGGCGCCGCGGCAGGTTTCCGGTGTGTGGCGCGGCGCGCTGCGTCCTGTGCTGCTGGGTTTGGTTGAACCGGTTTCGCGCACATCGGACGCCGATATCCGACATCCCGGCAGTTTTCGTGCCGAAATGCTGGGAAAACAGGGATGGGACGCTGCACATGCCGCGCATAAATTCACCCACGGCCACGCGCTTGTTCTTTCTGGCGGGATGACGCGTGGCGGCGCTGCCCGTCTGGCGGCGCGGGGCGCGTTGCGGGTTGGGGCAGGGTTGGTGACGCTGGGCTGCCCGCCTTCGGCGGTGATGGTGAATGCGGCGCAGTTGAATGCGGTCATGCTTAAACCCATCGCGGATTCGGCGGCTTTGGCAGATGTGCTGCAAGACGGGCGAATCAAGGCGCTTTGCCTTGGGCCGGGGTTGGGAACCACGGCAAAACAGGCAGAGTTGATTGCCGCGGCGTTGGACGCGGGGCGGGATAAACCCCGACCGACCGTGTTGGATGCCGATGCCTTGACCCTTTTGGCCGGGGATTCGGCGTTGTTCGGAAAGCTGCACGATGCCTGCGTGCTGACGCCCCATGCCGGCGAATTTGCGCGTCTGTTCCCCGATATCGCGGCCAAGTTGAATGAACCGGCCACCAAAGGCCCCGCCTATTCAAAGGTGGATGCGACGCGAGAGGCAGCAAGGCGCGCGGGCTGTGTGGTGCTGTTCAAAGGCCCCGACACGGTGATTGCAACCCCCAATGGGCGCTGCGCCATCAACGCGGCAGCCTATGGTCGTGCCGCCCCATGGTTGGCAACGGCAGGGTCGGGCGATGTGCTGGCGGGGTTTATCACGGGGCTTTTGGCGCGGGGATTTGCACCGATGCAAGCCGCGGAAATCGGCGCTTGGCTGCATGTGGAATGCGCGCGGTCCTTCGGCCCCGGCCTGATTGCCGAGGATTTGCCCGAAGAAGTGCCAAAGGTCTTTCGCGGTCTGGGCCTCTAGCCGCCAAAGGAAAAGCCCACCGTCCTTGCGGAGGCGGGCTTACCGGGAAGATCAGGGAAAACAGGGGGAATAGATCAGGCAGAAACCGAGGCGGGGGCGCAGGTCACTTCCACGCCATTGGCATAGATCACTTCGGCACCGTCAAATTCCAAGCTGTAAAGGCAAACACCCAAAGCCGTTTCAACGCGGATATATTCGCCATCCGCCAGTTCCTTGGCAGGGATCACGGCTTGCGCCACACCTTTCAGTGCCTTGGCGCGCCAGTCGCGGATATGGATGCCCTGATCGGGGGCGACGCGCATGTCTTCCTCGGGCTGTTCCACCCCAAGGGCCGAAGCCGAAATGCACACCAGTTTCGCACTTGGCATAACAGCGGAACGCACAGCTTTTACAGCCCGCGCGCCAGAGCGGGTGATGATCCGATCCCCCACAGAAATATATTCCACCGGCATTTCACCCGACAGGGTCAAAACCGTGGTGCCGGCAACCAGCCCATTGGTCAGCGTGGTCTCGGTGCGGTCGATGGTGTCAGCGTTCTGTGTCATTGTGTGTGCTTTCCTTGATCCCTGCATCCTTCTTCGCTTTGAAATGTGGCGGCAATGAGTCAATGAGACGTCAAACTTCGATTTTGAATCTATCCATTTTAAGGCAATCTTTTCCTCTCGCATCCCGCGCGCGGCTTTGCTAGAAGGGCGCGGAATTTCATCGCGGCCTGTGGCACAAGGTCAAAGGTCGCGTGGATGAGATGCGGGTATGGCGAAATTGGCAGACGCACCAGATTTAGGTTCTGGCGCCGCAAGGCGTGGGGGTTCAAGTCCCTCTACCCGCACCAGATATATGAGAAGGATGGATTTACATGCAGGTCACTGAGACCCTGAACGAAGGCCTCAAGCGCGGTTACACCATCACGGTGACGGCGGCAGAACTTGACGCGAAAGTGCAAGAAAAACTGGTCGAGGCGCAGCCCGAAGTCGAAATGAAGGGCTTCCGCAAGGGTAAAGTGCCAATGGCGATGCTGCGCAAGCAGTTCGGCCCGCGGATCATGGGCGAAGCGATGCAGGATGCCATCGACAGCGCGATGAAAGACCATTTTGATAAATCCGGCGACCGCCCGGCCATGCAACCCGATGTAAAGATGGTTGACGGCGAAGAGTGGAAAGAAGGCCAGGACGTTGTGGTCACCATGACCTATGAAGCCCTGCCGGCAATCCCGGATGTGGATGCAAGCAAGGTCACGCTGGAACGACTGGTCGTGAAGGCCGAAGACACGGCTGTGGATGAAGCGCTGGCAAATCTGGCCGAATCCGCACAAAACTTTGAAGACCGCAAGAAAGGCTCCAAGGCCAAGGACGGCGATCAGGTTGTGATCGACTTCAAGGGTTCGGTCGATGGTGACTATTTCGAAGGCGGCTCGGGCGAAGATTACCCGCTGGTGCTGGGTTCCAACTCCTTCATCCCGGGCTTTGAGGCGCAGCTTGTCGGCGCAAAAGCCGGTGACGAAGTCAAGGTTGACGTGACCTTCCCGGAACAATACGGCGCGGCCCATCTGGCTGGCAAAGCGGCTGTGTTCGAATGCACGGTCAAAGCGGTCAAAGCCCCGAAAGCGGCAGAGATTGACGACGAACTGGCCAAGAAATACGGCGCCGAAGATCTGGCCGCCCTGAAAGGCCAGATCGCCGAACGTCTGGAAGCCGAATATAACGGTGCCTCGCGCGCTGTGATGAAGCGGGCGCTGCTGGATCAGCTCGACACGCTGGTCAAGTTTGAACTGCCGCAGTCTCTGGTCGAAGCCGAAGCGGGCCAGATCGCGCATCAACTGTGGCACGAAGAAAACCCCGAGGTTCACGACCATAACCACGGCAATATCGAAACCACGGATGAGCATAAGAAACTGGCCGAGCGTCGCGTGCGTTTGGGCCTGTTGCTGGCCGAAGTGGGCCGCAAGGCTGAAATCACCGTGACCGATCAGGAAATGACCCAAGCTGTCATGCAGCAAGCCCGCCAATATCCGGGGCAAGAGCGTCAGTTCTTTGAGTTCGTGCAAAAGAACGCCCAGATGCAGCAGCAACTGCGCGCGCCGATCTTCGAAGACAAAGTGGTCGACCATATCGTCGCCGGGGCAAAAGTCTCGGACAAGACGGTCAGCAAGGAAGACCTGCAAAAAGCCATCGAAGCCCTGGACGAAATGTAATCCAGCCGCTTGGGCCGATAGTCGGATCGGGGCCGTGCCAACCAGCGCGGCCCTTTTCCTTTGCGCCCGCGCTTTCTTTTCGGCAAAAATATCCCCGCCGGAGGCCCCCGGCCCCCCATCCGCGCGCGCCCTTGAAAGGTTCACCCCATGCCCGATTTCCTTCCCGGCCTTCCCGCTGATCAAATACTGGCCATGCTTGGCAAGGCGCCGGGGAATGAGCTGAAATCCGGTAAGTTTGACAGCCCGGAATCATCCGCCGCCTTGGCCGCCAATGCTTTTGGCTGGTTTCTGGAACGGCCCGAGATGTTTCCGCAATTGCCCGGCGGTATGGGGCAGGCCAAATCCGTTTCGATCGAGGCCGAGATGCGCTTTCCTTGGGCAGGCGGCAAGCACCCTTGGCTCGATGCCGCGATTGTCACGGATCGCTATCTGATCGGGGTGGAATCGAAACGCTATGAACCCTTCCGCCCGGCCAAGAAAAACGAATTTGCCGAAAGCTATGACCGCAAGGTCTGGGGCGAGAATATGGAAGGCTACACACGTCTGCGCCGCACCCATGCCAATGGCGCACGGCGTTTCGCGGCCTTGGATGATGTGCAATTGGTCAAACATGCCTACGGCCTGCGCACCGAAGGCCAACGCCGCAATCTGCGCCCAGTCTTGCTGTATCTGTATGCCGAACCGGGCACTTGGGCCAATGGCCGCGCGGTGGACCCGGACCGGATTGCCGCGCATCGGGCCGATGTGAAACTCTTTGCCGAAAGTGTCGAAGGCGATGAGGTGGCCTTTGCCGAAATGACATGGGCAGAGATGCTGGCGATCTGGGGCAGGGGCAAGATGCCCGTGGCCGAACATGCAGCCCGCGTGGCGGCGCGGTTCGGCCCGCTGTAACACACAGGGCCTTGCCTTTGGGGTGCGACCTCTCTAGCATTGCGGGTGAAGGCATGTGCCTTCATTCCCCGACATCACAAGTGACCAGACCCGCGAAACGGTAATTCCGTTTGGCGCGCGCGGTCCTGAAAAGAGAGGTTCCATGACCACCATCGAACAGGCAAAAGCCTTTGCCACCCGCGCCCATGCCGGACAAACCCGCAAAGGTGCCGGGGCAGAGCCCTATGTCATCCATCTGGAAGAAGTCGCCGATCTGGTCGCGCGGCATGGCGGGTCCGAGGCGGCGATCATTGCCGCCTGGCTGCATGACACGGTAGAGGATTGCGACACCACCGCCGCCGATATCGAAACCCATTTCGG
This sequence comes from Pseudorhodobacter sp. E13, assembly GCF_003991405.1. Taxonomy (GTDB): domain Bacteria; phylum Pseudomonadota; class Alphaproteobacteria; order Rhodobacterales; family Rhodobacteraceae; genus Pseudorhodobacter. The sequence goes on along the minus strand of NZ_RPEN01000154.1, from coordinate 175,187 downwards.
GCCAAAGATCGCGGCCATCGTGGCGCAACTAACCGACGACAAATCGCTGGAGAAAGCCGAGCGCAAGCGCATGCAGATCGTCAATGCGGCGGGGAAATTGCCAGAGGCCGCGCTGGTGAAGATTTGTGACAAGCTGTCAAACATCCGGGCCGTGGGGGAAACCCCGCCGCTGCATTGGCCGCAAGCGCGGCAATTGGCCTATCTGGATTGGGCGGAAACCGTGGTGGCGGCACTGCCTGCCGGGGCCGACCCCGCCCGCGCAGCCTTTGCCCGGCAGCTTGCCGCCTCGCGGGCGCAAGCGCGTGCGCGCGCGTAAGGCCATGAAAAAACCGCGCAAAGTTGCCCTTGCGCGGTTCTGTTTGCTGAAGGCAGGGCGCGATTAGCGGCCCATATCCTCGCCATCTTCATTCGCAGCGCCGATCTCGTCAAAGAGTTCAGCGATTTCAAATTCTGCCGCAGCTTCTGCTTCGGCGGCCAGTTCCTGAATGGACTTGCCTGCCGCTTGCAGTTCGGCTTCTTCTGCCGAACGGGCCACGTTGATGACGATTTTCGCCGTCACTTCCGGGTGCAACACGACCGAAACGGTGTGCAGGCCCAGTTCCTTGATCGGCTTGTCCAGCGTGACCTGACCACGACCAACGGTAAAGCCGGCCTCGGTTGCTGCATCTGCCGCGTCACGGGTCGTGACCGAACCGTAAAGCGCGCCCGCATCGGATGCGGAGCGGATGATGACGAAGGTCTGACCGTCCAGCTTGGCGGAAACGGCTTCAGCCTCTTTCTTGGTCTCGAGGTTTTGCGCTTCGAGTTGGGCCTTGCGGGCCTCAAACGATTTGATGTTGCCATCATTGGCGCGCAATGCCTTGCCCTGCGGCAGCAGGAAGTTACGGGCATAGCCGTCTTTTACATTGACGACTTCGCCCATCTGGCCAAGCTTTGCGACGCGTTCAAGAAGGATCACTTGCATGTCTGGTGCTCCTTATTTCACAGCATAGGGCAGCAGGGCGAGGAAACGGGCGCGCTTGATCGCACGGGCCAGCTCACGCTGCTTTTTCGCCGAAACGGCGGTGATGCGCGACGGCACGATCTTGCCACGCTCGGAGATGTAGCGCTGAAGCAGGCGCGTATCTTTGTAGTCGATCGCCGGTGCATTGTCGCCCGAGAAGGGGCAGACCTTGCGGCGACGGAAGAAGGGTTTATTCGCCATTTGAATGGTCCTTTCCTAAGCCAGAGATCAACGACGCGGACGGTCGCCGCGGTCACCACGATCGGGGCGGTCGCCGCCACGGTCGCCACGGTCACCACGCTCGCGGTCGTCACGCTTTTGCATCTGGACGGACGGACCTTCTTCGTGGGCGTCGACCTTGATGGTCAGCACACGCATCACATCATCGTGCAGGCGCATCAGGCGTTCCATTTCCTGAACTGCGGAAGCCGGAGCATCCGAGCGCAGGAAGGCATAGTGGCCCTTGCGGTTCTTGTTGATCTTGTAGGCCATCGTCTTGACGCCCCAATACTCGTTTTCAACGACTTTCCCGCCGTTGTCTGCAAGCACTGTGGAGAAGTGTTCGATGAGCCCTTCGGCTTGCGTGCTGGAAAGATCCTGACGCGCGATCATGACATGCTCGTAAAGCGGCATGCTGTCTCCGTTCATTACTTATGGTGCATTTCATAGGTCGGGGTCACCACCTTGCCGCGTCCCGACCACGAGAGGCTGCACCGGATCAAAAGAAAGGTGCGGCAAGATTGGGGTGCTTTAGCGGGGCAGGGGCAGGATTGCAAGGGGAAAGGCGCTATCGCGGGAGGGCGCGATGAAGCCCATGTTGGCACTGTTTTTGGGGGGTAATGCCCGAGGTAATCGCGATCATGACCCTGCGCGCAAAGCACACCAAGCCTATCAGTTTGCCAAACAGGGTATCAACCTTGGCCATGGTTGAAATATTTTACGCTGTCAGATGTGCTGTTGATGATGCTGCCATCTGGCCCGTTGGTAACGGCACCTGCCGCCACTTTGACATCCGGTTCACTGGCATAATTGCGCACCGCCGTCATGCCTGTGCTGTAGGCCAGCGTCATTGGCTGGAAATTCTCGCGGCGACTTTGCCGTCTATTTCGCAAGTCGCAGCAGGGCCACGCCCAGCAAGGTGATCGCGGTAGAGGCGACTTTGGCAAGGTTCAGCCGCTCTTTCAAAAAGAACACGCCGATCAGTAGGGCAAAGATGATCGAGGTTTCGCGCAGGGCCGCGACAAGGGCGATGGGGGCTTGGGTGAAAGACCAGATCACCAGCGCGAAGGCGGCAAAACTGGCAGAGCCGCCAAGCAGGAACACGCGCTTGCCATCGGTGCGCAAGGCGCGCAACTGGTGCGGTGCGCGCAGCGCCATCAGCCCGGCCATCAGCGCCGCATTGCCCACCGCAAGCCAGCCGTAAAACCCCATCGCCGTGCCCGCGACCCGCGCGCCCATGCCATCCACCAGCGAATAGGCGGCAATGAACCCCCCGGTGATCAGCGCCAGTTTCGCCCCCTTGGCGTTGCGCAGCCCGTCCGATCTGCGCACCAGTGCGATGGACAGGATACCTATGCCGATTGTCACAACACCCATGATTTCAATCGGTTGCAAGGTGACGCCCAGAAACAGAACCGACACCAGCGCCACCACCATCGGGGCCGAGCCGCGCGCCAGCGGATAAATCTGTGTCAGATCGCCTGCGCCATAGGCGTTCAGCAAGGTGATCTGATAGCCGAAATGCAGCGCGATCCCGGTCAGCAGATAGGGCAGGCTATCAAGGCTGGGCGCGGGCGAAAACACAATCGCCAGCAGCGCCAGTGGCAAATGCCCGATGACCACCGCCGCCATATTCAGCTGTTTGTCCGTTGCCCCCTTGACCATCGCGTTCCACGCAGCATGCAGCAGGGCGGCGGCCAGAACGGCGCAAAAGACCAGAATGCTCATATATCCGCCTTTGGTTCGGGTTGCGGCAGCCTAAGGGCTGTGCGGTCTGGCGCAAGGGGCAATTGCGCCTGCCCCAAGCTGACGCCTTCGTGATGTGCAAAAATGAGCGGGGTCTGTGGGTTTTTGGGCCTATCGCAGTGAGGGGGCCTTTTGTATCCAAACCGCGAGGCGACCGGTTCGCCATAACATATTGGAGTTTTTGCCGTGAAATACATGATTGCCGCCGCCCTTCTTGCTGCCTCTGCCGCGCAGGCCGAACCTGTGAAATATGTGCTGGATGCCAGCCACAGCCAGATCGTGTTCAGCTATCAACACCTTGGCTTTTCGACGACTTACGGCATGTTCTCGGGCTTTGACGGTGAGATCATGTTCGATCAGGAAAATCCTGCTGCCTCCAGCGTGTCGGTGGCCTTTCCGGTGCGCAGCATGTTGACCGGCTGGCAGGAACGCTTTGACCATTTCATGACCGCCGAGTTTTTTGACGCGGCAGAGGATGAGATGGTGACATTCACCTCCACCGGGATTGAAGTGACGGGGGAAACCACCGCCAAGATCACCGGCGATCTGGAATTGAACGGCGTGACGAAATCGGTCGTGCTGGATGCGGTGCTGAACCAGATCGGCGATCACCCGATGGCGGGCAAGCCTTGGGCCGGGTTCAACGGCACCACGACGCTGGTGCGGTCGGAGTTCGGTTTGGGCCAGTTTGCGCCCTTCGTGTCCGATGAGGTGCAGGTGATGATCTCGATCGAGGCGATGAAGGCCGAGTAAAGCTTTCGCCCTTGGGCAGACGAAGCGGCGCGTGGGGGAAACCCTGCGCGCCGTTTTGCTATGTTTCAGGCCGCAGGGATTTGCTAGGCCGGGGCAAGGCAAGCGGAGAGGGATAGATGACAGCACAGACCTATGAGGTGGAAGCAATGGGCGCGGCGGCGGGCCAATGTGACTGTTGCGGCCAGCCCAGCCAGTCGATCTGGGGTGTGGTGCATCGCAGCGGGGCCGAAACCGTGGCCAGCTATTTCCTGCAATGGACGCCGGGTGCCGATTTTGCTGCGCATCCGGCCAATCTGGATCTGATCCTTGGTGCTTGGGGCGAAGGCACCGGGGCTGAGGACCGTGTGGCGATTGCCCTGCGCTATGGTCTGGGGCCGGATGGCCCTGCGGTCATGGTGATAGATGCCAAGACGCGGCGGATTGCCAAGAACCCCTTGGTCGGCGCGGCACTGGACCGCGATGAGGTGTTAGGCACCCCGGTCGCGCAGGCAGTGTTCGATATTTTCGACGCCGTTTTCTTGCAAGACCCACGTTTTCCGAAGGAAGCCGGGGGTTAAGGGGCGATGCGTTTTGCGGTCAGCGTCACGCTGATATCCACGTCATAGCCCACGCTTGCCTCATCCGGATATTTGCTGCCGATCCCGAAATCACGGCGGTCGAGGCTGGTTTGCCCGGTCATCTCGGCGCTGTCACGGTTCAGCGACAGGGTGAAGGGCAGGTTAAGCGGCAGGGTCTGGCCCAGCAGGGTCAGGCTGCCCGTGGCGGTATAGTCCGGGCCGGGGCCGCTGATCTGGGCCGTGAACGTGGCGGTGCCATGGTTGGCCACGTTCAGAAAATCCGGGCCTTTGGCCTGATCCGAGACAGAGCCAAGCGACAGGCTTGTGGTATCAATGGTGACGGTGACGCTGCCTTTGTTCTCAACCGGGGCTTCGGGGTCAAAGCGGATATCGGCTTGCCATGTGCCGAAGTCGCCAGTGACGGCAGAGCCGAGTTGCTGGACGGTCAGGGCAAGCTGGCCCGTTTGCACTTGCCAGTTGCCCTCAGTGATGGCCGTGACGGGTGCCGCATCTGTGGCCTGTGTGGCGGGTGGCGTGGGGGCGGCAAGCGACACGGCGACAGCGCTGCCTGCGGCATAGATCAGCACAGCCACAAACGCAGGAAGCGCGTGTCCCTGTGCGGGCCGTGGCGGGGCAATGGGGGCGCGCGCGCCTGTGACCATGCGGTGCAGCGTGGCGTCTTTGTCGATCAGGTGATGTTTCAACGCGCCTGCTATATGCAGCAGCAGCGATGCAATCAGCAGTTTGGTAAAGACCCAATGCAAGGCGGCGGCTGCCGTGGCAAGATTTTCGGATTTCGGCACCAGTGGCAGGTCTTGGCCCAAGGGCCAGAGGATCGGGGCAAAGCCAGAGGTTGCCGCGTGATGCACCCAACCCGACAGCGGCACCAGAAGCATGGAGGCATAGAGCAACCAATGCACCACCTCTGCCAGCAAGGTTTCGGCCCGCCGGTCCGGGTGCAGGGGCAGGGGGCGGGTTTGCCCCAAGGCCCAAAGGATGCGCAGACCTGCCACCAAAAAGGCAGCAACGCCAAGGGTTTTATGCAGGGAAAACAGTTGGGCCTTGAGGGCCAGCGCCTCGGACGTGTCAAAGGGCAGGTCATTGGCGATGATGCCCAGCGGGATCGCCGTCAGGATCAGCAAAGCGGTGAGCCAGTGGAACACCCGTGTCAGGCTGCCAAAACTTTGGGGCGTGTTGTGCAGTGGCATGGCGGCGGGTCCTTCCGGGGGAACGTGAGGCAATGTCTGGGCACTGTTTTAGCGGTTTGGCTGCGGAGATCAAAGCGCAGGGGCTGCACAGGTCCTGTGCGAAAGCGGCGCAAAAGCTGCGGGAAAGATTGCGGTGCGGCAGCGGACGGGCTATTCCCAAGGGAACAGAAGTTTGGAGGTTTCATGAGCAGAGCATTCGTTTTCCCGGGGCAAGGGTCGCAGGCGATCGGCATGGGGCGCGCCTTGGCCGAGGCTTATCCGGCAGCGCGCGCGGTGTTTGAGGAAGTGGACGAGGCGCTGGAAGAGCGGCTTTCGGCGCTGATCTGGGAGGGGGCGATTGAAGATCTGACCCTGACGCAGAACGCGCAGCCTGCGATCATGGCGACATCCATGGCGGCGCTGGCGGCCTTGGAGGCCGAAGGGCTGGGGATGGCGCATGTATCCTTTGTCGCCGGGCACAGCCTTGGCGAATATTCGGCGCTGTGTGCGGCGGGGGCGATTGATCTGGCCGATACGGCGCGCTTGCTGCGTATTCGCGGGGCCGCGATGCAAGAAGCGGTGCCGGTGGGTGTGGGCGCGATGGCGGCTGTGCTGGGTCTGGACTATGACGCCGTGGTTGCTGTGGCCGCAGAGGCGGCGGGCGATGAGGTCTGTCAGGTTGCCAATGACAATGACCCCGCGCAGGTGGTGATTTCCGGCCACAAGGACGCGGTAGAGCGGGCCTGCGAGATTGCCAAGGCCAAGGGTGCCAAACGCGCGCTGCTGTTGCCGGTCTCTGCCCCGTTCCATTGCGCGCTGATGGAACCTGCGGCCGCTGTTATGGGCGAGGCCTTGGCTGGCGTTGTGGTGCGCGACCCCATCGTGCCGGTGGTGGTGAATGTGCGCGCCGAAGCCGTGGAAGAAGCGGACCGTGTGCGCGCGCTGCTGGTGGCGCAGGTGACGGGCGAAGTGCGCTGGCGCGAATCCGTGCAATGGCTGGTGGGTGCAGGCGTGACCGACTATTGGGAGATTGGCGCGGGCAAGGCGCTTTCCGGGATGATCAAGCGGATCGAGCGCGAGACCGAGCAGCGCGCCATTGGCACGCCCGAGGATATTGCAGCGCTGAAGGGCTGAGGGTTTCGCAAAGTGACAGGCGCCGGGGGGCTTCGCCGCCCCCCGGACCCCCCGCAGGTATTTTTGCCAAGATGAAGCAGGGGGAAGGGCCGTTTTTGGGGCGATAAGGACATGAGGGTTTTTGATGTTTGATCTGACAGGCAAGACGGCGCTGGTTACGGGGGCCTCTGGCGGGATTGGCGGCGATATTGCGCGGGCGTTGCATGCGGCGGGGGCGGTTGTCGCATTGTCTGGCACGCGGGAGGCGCCGCTTGCGGCACTGGCCGCGGAATTGGGGGAGCGGGCGCATGTGGTGACCTGCAACCTTTCGGATGCGGCGAGTGTGGAGGCTTTGCCCAAGGCGGCGGCGGCGGCCATGGGATCGGTGGATATTCTGGTCAATAATGCCGGGATCACGCGGGACAATCTGTTCATGCGGATGTCGGATGAGGAATGGGCCAGCGTTCTGGAGGTCAATCTGACCTCGACCTTCCGGCTGTGCCGGGGGGTTTTGCGCGGGATGATGAAGGCGCGTTGGGGGCGGATTGTGAATATCTCGTCGGTTGTGGGGGCGACGGGCAATCCGGGGCAGGCCAATTATGCGGCCAGCAAGGCGGGCATGGTGGGCATGTCAAAATCGCTGGCCTATGAGGTTGCGAGCCGTGGGATTACGGTGAATTGCGTGGCGCCGGGGTTCATCACCACCGCGATGACGGATAAGCTAAATGACGAGCAGAAGGGCAAGATTTTGACGCAAGTGCCGGCGGGTCGCATGGGGGAGGCCAGCGAGATTGCGGCGGCCTGTCTGTATCTGGCCAGCAAGGAAGCCGGTTATGTGACCGGGGCCACGTTGCATGTGAATGGCGGCATGGCGATGCTGTAAGGGCGTGCGGGGGGGCGCTTCTTGCGCCCCTGTTGCGCCTTTGCGATCCGTTATATCGTCAGGGCCAAGGCGCCCAAGCTGGCGATGAGGGCCAGAAGATAGGTTGAGGGCAGGCGCAACGGCGAAAACCGCCCTTTGACCGCGACCGCCGTTGAGAGCGCCGAGAGGCTGGCCGCGAGCAAGGTGAGGAACCACGCAAGCTCCTGCCCCGTGCCGGTCAGGGCGATCCATTCATAGCCAAGGGCAAGCGCGGCCAGGGTGATGCTGGCGATATGCCAGCACAGGTAGTTGAGCCATTTACTGGCAGCAGGCAGCGGTTTGCCCTGAAACAACGGGCCGACCGCGACAGGTCCGCCGATGAACAGATGGACGCCGCAAGTGCAAAGGGCGGCCAGTGCCGCGAGGTGCAGAAACAGGGTATTCACGGGGACGCACCTTTATACTGCGACGTTTGGCACAGTATGGAAGCAGACGGTCGGCCAGTGCAACATGGCTGGGGCCGTCCGAGACGTTTTGAGTGCGCGGCGATCTGCCTTTGCGAGTCGCCTCGGGGCAGATTCGTATGCGAATCTAGCCCACCCGCGCGATCACCTTCGCAATTTCGGAGGTTTTGGCACTGGGCACTTGATCTGTTGCGCAGAAAACCCCTACATCCAGTAACGTGAAAGCGTTTGCCACGGCGCAAGACTGTGCTATAGGCGGCGCTGACTAGACCGGGGCGAAGCAATCATCCCGGTTTCCCGAAGCCTTCGGGATGAGCCGCTCGAATGAGCACGAGACAAAAGATCGGGACTCCTCCCGTAACTGCATGAGGAAATGACATGAGCGACATCGCTGACCGCGTAAAGAAGATCGTCGTCGAGCATCTGGGCGTTGAAGAGGACAAGGTTGTTGAAAACGCCTCGTTCATCGACGATCTGGGCGCGGATAGCCTTGACACCGTTGAACTGGTGATGGCGTTCGAAGAAGAGTTCGGCATCGAGATCCCGGACGATGCGGCCGAAACCATCCAGACCTTTGGCGATGCGGTCAAGTTCATCTCTTCGGCTGCCTGAGTTTTCGGGACCATCAGAGATTTGAGTGCGGCACCCCTTGGCGGGTGCCGTTTTCATTTGCGGGTCTGCGATGGGTTTTTCGCCGGGACAAGGCCGCGAACCATGGCACAAGCCCGCCCAAAGGGCTTGGCTTGTGTTGCGCGGGCCGGGCTGGACGTGTATCTGTGCCCGAAGTCTGGCATGAATGACGGGGGTCGCGGATGCGTCGAGTGGTTGTCACAGGATTGGGGATGGTTACGCCTTTGGCTTGCGGGGTCGAGGAGACGTGGCAGCGTCTGATCGCAGGGCAATCCGGGGCAGGGCCGATTACGCGATTTGATCCTTCGGGGGTGATCACACAATATGCCTGCGAAATTCCGCTGGGCGATGGCAGCGATGGCAGTTTCAACCCTGATGACTGGATGGAGCCGAAAGACCGCCGCAAGGTCGATGACTTCATCCTGTATGGCATGGCGGCAGCGGTGCAGGCGGTGACGGATTCCGGCTGGGAGCCTGCGACGGAAGAAGACAAATGCCGCACCGGTGTGATGATCGGTTCAGGGATTGGGGGGTTGTCGTCGATTGCGGAAACGGCGGTTCTGATCAAGGAGCGTGGGGCCAAGCGGGTCAGCCCGTTCTTCATTCCCGGCGCGCTGATCAACCTTGTCTCGGGTCAGGTTTCGATTCGTTTTGGGTTCAAAGGACCGAACCATGCGGTGGTTACGGCTTGTTCCACCGGTGCCCATGCGATTGGGGATGCGGCACGGTTGATTGCTTTTGGCGATGCCGATGTGATGGTGGCAGGCGGCGCGGAAAGCCCGATTTCGGAAATCGGGATTGCCGGGTTCAACGCGTGTAAGGCGCTGTCGACCAAGCGTGCGGATGATCCGACCAAGGCGTCCCGCCCCTATGACGCCGATCGCGACGGGTTTGTGATGGGCGAGGGCGCGGGCGTGGTGGTGCTGGAAGAATATGAGCACGCAAAGGCACGCGGGGCCAAGATTTATGCCGAGGTGCTGGGCTATGGCCTGTCGGGCGATGCCTATCACATCACCGCACCTTCTGAAGATGGCGATGGCGGCTATCGCAGCATGGAGATGGCGATCAAGCGCGCGGGGCTGACGCCTGCCGATATTGACTACATCAATGCGCATGGCACCAGCACCATGGCCGACACGATTGAATTGGGCGCGGTGGAGCGGTTGATGGGCGATGCGGCGGCGGGGGCCACCATGTCCTCGACCAAATCGGCCATCGGGCATTTGCTGGGCGCTGCGGGCGCGGTGGAGGCAATTTTCTGCGTGCTGGCCATTCGCGACCAAGTGGCGCCGCCCACGATCAACCTTGATAACCCGGCGGTGGCACCCAAGCTGGACCTTGCACCGAACAAAGCGGTGAAGCGCCGGATCGACGTGGCGCTGTCCAACTCCTTTGGCTTTGGCGGCACCAATGCCAGCCTGATCATGGGTAAGGTGCGCGCATAATGTGGAAGGCGATTGCGTCCAACACGCTGACACTGTTCATCGTGTTTCTGGTCATTGCCTCTGGGCTGTTGGCCTGGGGGCGGCAGGAATATTCCGGGCCGGGGCCGCTGACGGATGCGGTTTGTGTCAAGGTGGACCGGGGCGCATCGCTGTCATCGGTGAGCCGCAATCTGGAAAGCCAAGGGGTGATTTCGGACGCGCGGATTTTCCGCATCGGGGCGGATTATTCCGGCCAGGGCCGCGGGTTGAAATTCGGCAGCTATCTGGTGCCTGCGGGCGCGTCGATGGTGGATGTGTTGACGATTATCACGGCAGGCGGGCAATCGACCTGCGGGCGCGAGGTGAATTTCCGGATCGGGATTGCCAAGGCAGACGTTGTTCTGCGCGAGTTGGACGCCGCGACCAATCGCTATGTCGAAGTGGTGTCTTTTGACCCTGCGGTTGAGGCGGCACCACAGTCCTATCTGGACGCGGTAGAGGACAAGGACCTGCGCTATCGGGTGACCTTGGCCGAAGGTGTGACCTCGTGGCAGGTTATGGACATGCTGCGCCGGGTGGAGTTTCTGGACGGCACGATTGCCGAGCGTCCGCCCGAGGGCAGCCTTGCCCCCGACAGCTATGAGGTGGTGCGCGGTGGCGACCGGGCGGCGTTGATCGCGGCGATGCAAGCCAAGCAGGCCGCCATTCTGGCCGAGTTGTGGGCCGAGCGCGCGCCGGACCTGCCCTATGCCAGCCCGGAGGAGGCGTTGATCATGGCCTCGATCGTGGAAAAGGAAACTGGCATCCCGGAAGAACGCAAGCAGGTGGCAAGCGTCTTTGTGAACCGCTTGCGGCAAGGGATGAAGCTGCAAACCGACCCGACGGTGATTTACGGGGTGACGAATGGCGAGGGCATTCTGGGCCGTGGTTTGCGCCAGTCGGAACTGCGGCGGGAAACGCCGTATAACACCTATGTTATCACTGGTTTGCCGCCGACACCGATTGCCAACCCCGGACGGTTGAGCATTGAGGCCGCGTTGAACCCTGATGATACGCCATTCATCTTTTTCGTGGCGGATGGCACCGGCGGCCATGCCTTTGCAGTGACGCTGGAAGATCATAACGCCAATGTCGCCAAGTGGCGCGCGATTGAAGCCGAACGTGGGGCCGAAGGCGCGACGGGCGTTCAGGGGAACTGACACGGGGCGAAATCTTACCAAGCCGTTAACGGTGCGTTCCGGCAAGCCTTTGGTTTTGAACGATAAAACTTGACTCTCCGCACGGTCTGCGGTATCACTTGTGACATGCTAGAAGAAATGGGCAAGCGGCCCCGGGGGTGACCTCGGGTGCCGCTTTTTCATTTCTCTCGTGCGGGACAGGCATGAGAGGCGGGTGCAGCAAACAATGAAAATGAACATCCTTTTTGGGGACGAGCCGCTGGCAGATTTGCTGGCGACAACGGAAGAAATCTTTCGGGATGCCGCGATTGAGCTTGCTCGTGCTGTGAGGGCGGCACGGGTGGACAATCCGGGTGATACCAAAGCCGCCGTTCAGGCCATGCGTGACATGAAAGCGGCCTTTCAATTGGCGATGGATGAGAGGAACAAACTTGACAAACTCCGCAAAGAAACAAGCGACGTCATCGGGGAAAAAATCCTCGACCTTGACGAGGCGCGCGATGAAATCGGGCGCAGGTTGGCTCGCCTCCGCGACGCCGGAAGCCACGGATGAGTTTTTGGCAGGGCTGAGTGACAATGCCTTGCTGGCCCTGCCATGGATGTTTGAGTTCTGGGCCTTGCCGCACCAATTGCCCCCGGAAGGGCATTGGAAAAGCTGGGTGATCATGGGGGGGCGCGGGGCGGGGAAAACCCGCGCCGGGTCCGAATGGGTACGCGCGCAGGTGGAGGGCGCGCGCCCCACAGACCCCGGTCGGGCGAAATGCGTGGCCTTGGTGGGCGAAAGCGTGGCGCAGGTGCGCGATGTGATGATCTATGGCGACAGCGGGATTCTGGCCTGCTCGCCACCCGATCGGCGCCCGAAATGGGAGGCAAGCCGCGAACGGCTGATCTGGCCGAATGGAGCCACGGCGACGGTGTATTCGGCGCATAACCCTGAAAAGCTGCGGGGGCCGCAATTTGATGCCGCTTGGGTGGACGAATTGGCGAAATGGCCCAACGCGCAGAACACCTGGGATATGTTGCAATTTGCGCTGCGCCTAGGGGAGCATCCGCAGCAGGTGGTGACGACAACGCCAAAGAATGTGGAGGTGCTGAAGGCGGTGTTGAAAAACCCGTCAACCGTTTGCACCCATGCACCCACGCAGGCCAACCGTGCCAATCTGGCGAAGTCCTTTCTGGAGGAGGTGGAGCGGCGCTATGCCGGCACAGCGCGCGGGCGGCAGGAGTTGGAAGGCATTTTGCTGGAGGAGGCCGAAGGCGCGATGTGGTCGTTGGCACGGCTGGAGGCTGGCCGCGTGAAAGTGGTGCCACCGCTGAGCCGCATTGTGGTGGCGGTGGACCCGCCGGTGACGGGCCATGCCGGATCGGATGAATGCGGGATTCTGGTTGTGGGGGCCGTGACAGAAGGGCCGCCGCAAACCTGGCGCGCCTATGTGCTGGAAGATGCCAGCGTCAAATCTGCCTCGCCCGATACTTGGGCACGGGCGGCGATTGCTGCCAAAGAGCGGCATCAGGCCGACCGTGTGGTCGCCGAGGTGAACCAAGGTGGCGATATGGTGGAAAACATCATCCGCCAGATTGACCCGCTGGTGGCCTATCGCGGCGTGCGTGCCACGCGGGGCAAAGCGGTGCGCGCGGAGCCTGTGGCCGCCTTGTATGAGCAGGGCCGGGTGCAGCATTTGCCCAATCTGGGGGCCTTGGAGGAACAGATGTGCCTGATGACGGCCACGGGATTCCAAGGCAAGGGCAGCCCGGACCGGGTGGATGCGCTGGTCTGGGCCTTGACCGATCTAATCATCGACGCCTCGGCGCATTGGCAACGCCCCACCGTTCGCACCCTTTAACCAACCTTAAACCAAATCATTCAGAAAGAGATCAACCAAGGGCGTTGAGGCCCAAAGCGAGATCGCCGGGAACGGCGCCTGACTGATAAAGAGGAGCTGACCCAGATGGTTTTCGATTTCCTGAAACGCAGTGAGACTGTGGTGCCGGAACAAAAGGCATCGGCCACGGGGCCGGTGATCAACTATACCAGCGCCGGCCGCGTCGCATGGAGCCCGCGCGATGTGGTGAGCCTGACCAAGACGGGGTTTCTGGGCAACCCGATCGGGTTTCGGGCGGTCAAGCTGATTGCGGAAACCGCCGCCGCCATGCCTTTGGTTTTGCAAGATTGCGAGCGTCGGTTTGATGTGCATCCTTTGCTGTCCCTGATGCGGCGACCAAACCCGTTGCAAGGCCGGGCAGAGTTGCTGGAGGCGCTGTATGGTCAGCTTTTGCTGTCTGGCAACGCCTATGTTGAGGCGGTGCAGGGGGCCGATATTCTGCCGGGGGAACTGCATGTGCTGCGGTCGGACCGCATGAGCCTGGTGCCCGGCGCGGATGGCTGGCCGGTGGCTTATGACTATACCGTGGGCAACCGCAAGCACCGGTTTGACATGACGGGTGAGTTGACCCCGATTTGCCACATCCGCAATTTCCACCCGCAGGATGACCATTACGGCTTTTCGCCGATGCAGGCGGCGGCGGTGGCACTGGATGTGCATGTTGCGGCCTCTCACTGGTCGAAGGCGTTGTTGGACAATGCCGCAAGGCCGAGTGGCGCGATTGTCTATAAGGGGGTGGACGGGCAATCGCAGCTTTCCAACGATCAATATGATCGCTTGCTGAACGAGATGGCATCGCACCACCAAGGCGCGCGCAATGCCGGGCGGCCGATGTTGCTGGAAGGTGGTCTTGACTGGAAGCCGATGGGGTTCAGCCCGTCGGATATGGAATTCCAGAAAACCAAGGAAGCGGCAGCGCGGGAAATTGCGATTGCCTTTGGCGTGCCGCCGATGCTGATGGGGATCCCCGGCGATGCCACTTACGCCAATTACCAAGAGGCGAACCGCGCCTTTTTCCGGCTGACGGTGCTGCCTTTGGTGACGAAGGTGACGGCGAACCTGTCGCATTGGTTGTCGGGCTTTACCGGTGAAGTGGTGGAGTTGAAGCCCGATCTGGACCAGGTGCACGCACTGGCCACCGAACGCGACCAGCAGTGGGCGCGGGTGGGGGCGGCAGATTTCCTGACCAGCGCCGAGAAACGGGCCATTCTTGGCCTGCCAGCCTTGACGGCGGATGAATGAGCGCGCGCGGCAAAGACAGCAGCGGCTCGCGCTATTTATACGACAGTTTTGACGCGGCACAGGCGCGGATCGACGCGAATGAGCGGGTGGCTGAGGAACGCTGGGCGGGGCTGTCTTACAGGCTTGTCCAGATAGAGAGCGCGCTGGAGCGGCTGGAAAAGCGGCTGTGGCTGGGCGTTTACGGGGTTGCGGCCTTTCTGCTGGCGCAGGGGGCCGAGGCGGTGCTGAAAGCGGCGATGAGGTAGAGCAATGGGATATATGGATAATCACGGAGCGCCGGAGCGCAAGTATCATGCCCCCGAGGCGGGGTTGATCGTGACGGACGGGCGCGTGATCGAAGGCTATGCCAGCCTGTTTGGCAAGCGCGATCAGGGTGGCGATGTGGTGCAAAAGGGCGCCTATGCCATCAGCCTGAAGGCGCTGGCAGGCGCGGGGCGGCGGGTGAAGATGTTGTGGCAGCACGACCCGCAGCAACCAATCGGCGTTTGGGACGAGGTGCGCGAGGATGCCACGGGCCTTTATGTCAAAGGCCGTATTCTGACCGATGTAGACAAAGGGCGCGAAGCGGCGGCCCTGTTGGCCGCAGGGGCGATTGATGGGCTTTCCATCGGCTATCGCACCTTGCGCGCCGAAAAGGATGGCAAAGGCCAACGGCTTTTGTCGGAACTGGAGCTTTGGGAGGTTTCACTCGTGACCTTCCCGATGCTTCCCGAGGCGCGGGTGGCGGCCAAAGGCGATGAGCTGGGCGACACTTGGCGCGGGGTGGCGCAAATCTTTGATGATGCGCGCCGGGAACTGGCCGCCCGCTAGGACGGCTTTCACGACTGAACCCTTGAGAGGAACTGATGATGACCGAGGTAAAGGCTCGGGCCGGGGGAGATTTGCCCGCCGCCCATGAAACGGCCCAGCATCCGGGTGCGGAAGTGAAATCCGCTATGGCCGGATTTTTGAAAGAATTCAGCGGCTTTCAGGCCGAAGTGAAGACAGCGTTGCAACAACAGGAAGAGCGTATGACCATGCTTGATCGCAAAACGATGACCTACGGGCGCCCCGCACTTTCGGCCCATGCCGAAGTGGACGTGCCGCATAAGAAAGCCTTTGACGCCTATCTGCGTTCGGGCGATGACGATGGCCTGCGTGGCCTTGTGCTGGAAGGCAAGGGGCTGAACACGTCGGTCAATGCCGAAGGTGGCTATCTGGTCGACCCGCAGACCGCCGAGACGATCCGGTCCAGCCTGAAATCCACCTCCTCGATCCGGGCGATTGCGAATGTGGTGCAGGTGGAGGCCACGTCTTTTGACGTGCTGATCGACCATACCGATGTCGG
This sequence comes from Pseudorhodobacter sp. E13, assembly GCF_003991405.1. Classification (GTDB taxonomy): domain Bacteria; phylum Pseudomonadota; class Alphaproteobacteria; order Rhodobacterales; family Rhodobacteraceae; genus Pseudorhodobacter. The sequence continues at coordinate 159,599 of NZ_RPEN01000154.1, read as the reverse complement.
CTCTGGTTGGGCCACGGAAAGCGGCCCGCAGGTGGAAACCGGCACGCCGTCGATTGAACGCATCTCGATCCCGCTGCATGAGCTGTCGGCGATGCCGAAGGCCAGCCAGCGCCTGCTGGATGACAGCGCCTTTGACGTGGAAGGCTGGCTTGCGGGCCGCATTGCCGACAAGTTCATGCGTGCAGAAGCCGCCTCTTTCGTATCTGGCGATGGTGTGGACAAGCCGCGCGGCTTTTTGGACCATACGGCTGTGGCCGATGGCGTCTGGACCTGGGGTAACCTGGGCTACATCGCCACGGGTGAGGCGGGCGATTTTGCCTCGACCAACCCGGCGGATGCGATTGTCGATCTGGTCTATGCGCTGGATGCGACCTACCGCGCCAATGCGTCCTTTGTGATGAATTCCAAAACCGCGGGCGCCGTGCGCAAGATGAAGGATGCTGATGGCCGCTTCTTGTGGTCGGACGGTCTTGCGGCGGGTGAGCCTGCACGCCTGATGGGCTATCCGGTGCTGATTGCCGAGGATATGCCCGATATCACGGCGGATGCTTTTGGCATTGCCTTTGGTGATTTCGCCAGCGGCTACACCATTGCCGAACGTCCGGACCTGCGTGTCATGCGTGACCCCTTCAGCGCGAAACCGCATGTGCTGTTCTATGCCACCAAGCGCGTGGGCGGCGATGTGTCTGACTTTGCGGCCATCAAACTGCTGAAGTTCGCAACCTCCTGATCGGGGTGTTGTGAATGCTCGGCCCCGCAATTTGGGGCCGGGTTTTGGGCGCGCACTGGGGTTCGACCCTGTCCCGGGTCGTCTAGCTGCTCCCTCCGTCCGAGCGATGCGGGGTGCGCGCCCAGATTTTACTTCCCACGCTTCTGGGGCGGAACACTGGAGATTGAAACATGATGCTGATCGAGCAAACGACGGTTCCCGCGCTGGCCCTGCCAGTTCAGGCGCTGAAAAACCATCTGCGGCTTGGCACCGGGTTTGCGGATGACGGGATGCAGGACGGGCTGATCGAAAGCTATCTGCGTGCAGCGATGGCGACGATCGAAGGGCGGATCGGCAAGGCGCTGATTTCGCGGGACTATAAGTGGAGCCTGGACGATTGGCGGCTGGGGGGGGAACAGGCGCTGCCTGTGGCCCCGGTGCAAAGCGTGACACGAATTTCGTTGCTGGACCGGGATGGCCAAGCCGAGGTGGTGCCTGTGGGTCTGTATCGGCTGGTGCCGGATATGCATCGGCCCAAGGTGCAGGCGAAAGGGTATTTGCTGCCGCAGGTGCCGATGGACGGCGGGATCGAGATTGAATTCGTGGCAGGTTTCGGCCCGGATTGGGCCGATGTGCCGCAGGATCTGGCGCAGGCGGTGTTGATGCTGGCGGCAGAGTATTACGAGCGCCGCCATGATGGTGGAATGCGCGCTGATGCGGGCTTGCCCCCCGGCGTGGTGACGCTGATCGAGCGCTGGCGCACGGTGCGTGTGCTTGGGGGGGCAGGGGCATGAAGCCGGTGCATCTGTCCCGCGCCCTGACACTGGAGGAGGCAACACCTGTTTCGGATGGCATGGGCGGCTTTACCAAGGTCTGGGCATCGCTTGGCACGCTTTGGGCCGAGATTTTGCCCGGCACCGGCCGCGATACGGCAGGTGAGGAGGTGGTTTTGTCCACTGTGCCATATCGGATCACCGTGCGCGGCGCGCCGCAGGGGGCGGCCTCACGGCCCAAGGTGGGCCAAAGGTTTCGCGACGGCACCCGGTTTTTTGCCATTCTGGCCGTGACCGAGCGGGATGCGGGCGGGGCTTATCTTGTGTGCTTTGTCAGAGAGGAGGTGCCGACATGAGTTATGGCGCGGCGGCAGCGCTTCAGGCTGCGGTTTATGGGCGGCTGACTTCGGCCCCGGCGCTGGCGGGCGTTGCGGTTGTGGATGCGATCCCTTCGGGGGGGGGCACCGGCACATTTGTGCTGATCGGGCCAGAGGATGTGATTGACCAATCCGACAAGACCGGAGGTGGTGCCGAACACCGCCTGACAGTTGCGGTGATCAGCGATGCGACCGGGTTTCAGGGCGCAAAGGATGTGGCCGTGGCGGTATCGGATGCCATGATCGACGCGCCCCTGACGCTGGCGCGAGGACATCTGGTTAGCCTGCGGTTCCTGCGCGCCAAAGCGGTGCGTCTGGATGAGGGCGGGCATCGGCGGATTGATCTGAGCTTTCGGGCGCGGATCGCGGACTAAGCCTTTTCCCCCTGCGAACGGGGGCAGAGTGACCTTTCAAAATGGAGATGAGCGATGGCTGTTCAAAGCGGTAAGGATCTGTTGATCAAGCTGGATATGGTTGGGGATGGAAGTTTTGAAACGATTGCGGGCTTGCGGGCCACGCGCATCAGTTTCAACGCCGAAACGGTGGATGTGACCAGTCTGGAAAGTCAGGGCGGCTGGCGGGAATTGCTGGCGGGCGCGGGTGTGAAAACCGCGTCGATTTCCGGCTCTGGCGTATTTCGGGATGAAAACACCGACGAGCGCGCGCGTCAGATTTTCTTTGATGGCGAGATCCCGGATTTTCAGGTGATCATCCCGGATTTCGGCATCGTCGAGGGGGCGTTTCAGCTTTCGGCCATTGAATACGCAGGCAGCCATAACGGCGAGGCGACTTACGAGATGACAATGGCATCTGCGGGTGCGCTGACCTTTACGGCACTCTGATGGCGAATCCTTGGACGGGGGAAGTGGCCGTGATGCTGGATGGCAAGCGCCATGTGGCCAAGCTGACACTGGGGGCGCTGGCCGAGTTGGAAACCGCCCTTGAAACCGGATCGCTGATCGAACTTGTCGAACGGTTCGAGGGCGGGCGCTTTTCGACCCGTGATGTTCTGGCCCTGCTGGTGGCGGGGCTGCGGGGCGGGGGCTGGCAAGGCACTGCCGCAGATTTTCGCACAGTCGAGATTGGCGGCGGCCCGGTGGAGGCGGCGCGCGCGGCGGCAGAATTGCTGGCACGGGCGTTTTCAACACCGGGGGAAACATGACGGCAATCGACTGGGCCGGATTGATGCAGGTGGGGTTGCACGGGCTGGGGCTACAGCCTGCCGATTTCTGGCGGCTGACCCCGGTGGAGCTGCGCATCAAGCTGGGCGCGCAGACCGGCACTGCCCCATTGACCCGCGCGCGCCTTGAAGATTTGGCGCGCGCCTTCCCGGATGTGAAAAAGGGGCCGACAGATGGCTGATATTGAAGGTTTGGAAGATCAGATTGCAGCGCTGGAGGCCTCGCTGAATGGCGCGGCGGATCTGGTCGGTGCGTTTGACGGGGAATTGGCGCGGATGCGCGAAAGCCTTGTCTTTACAGGGCGCGAGGTGAACAGCTTGTCGAACAGCATCGGCGGTGGGTTGCGACGGGCCTTTGACGGCTTGGTGTTTGACGGGATGAAGCTGTCAGACGCGCTGAGGGGCGTGGCGCAGACCATGATGGACAGCGTCTATAACATCGCGATGAAACCGGTTCAGAACGCTTTGGGCGGCTTGGTGGCGAATGGGATGAATTCGCTTTTGGGTGGCATGATGCCTTTTGCCGATGGTGGGGCCTTTACCCAAGGCAGGGTGATGCCCTTTGCCAAGGGGGGTGTTGTTTCTTCTCCGACCAACTTTCCGATGCGGGGTGGCATGGGGCTAATGGGTGAGGCCGGGCCAGAGGCGATCATGCCGCTGGCCCGGGGGGCCGATGGGCGGCTGGGTGTGCAGGCCGCAGGCGGTGGCCGGGCGGTTACGGTGGTGATGAATATTTCCACCCCCGATGTGGCCGGGTTTCAGCGCAGTCAAAGCCAGATTGCGGCACAAGCGTCACGCGCATTGGCGCGCGGTCAGCGGAACAGATGAGGGAAGACCATGGGATTTCACAATATACGCTTTCCAGCCAATCTGAGTTTCGGCTCTGTCGGGGGCCCAGAGCGGCGCACCGAGATTGTCACGCTGGCCAATGGCTTTGAAGAACGCAACACGCCCTGGGAACATTCGCGTCGCCGCTATGACGCTGGCGTCAGCCTGCGTAGTCTGGACGATGTCGAAGCCTTGATTGCGTTTTTTGAGGCGCGCAGCGGCCAGCTATATGGGTTTCGCTGGAAAGACTGGGCGGATTACAAATCCTGCAAGCCTTCGAAAACGCCATCGGCCGTGGACCAGTTGATCGGCCTTGGCGATGGCGATCAATTGAGCTTTGCGCTGTCCAAGACCTATCAATCGGGTGAGGTCAGCTATACCCGGCCGATCACGAAGCCGGTGCTGGGCACGGTTCTGGTGGCAATTGATGGCGACCCCAAGGTCGAGACGCTGGAGTTCGACATTGATACGGCAACAGGAATTGTCAGCTTTCCGACACCGCCCGATCCGGGGGTGCGCATCACGGCAGGGTTCGAATTCGATGTGCCGGTGCGTTTCGATACGGACCGGATTCAAGCCTCGGTCGCCTCGTTCAAGGCGGGCGATGTTCCGTCTGTTCCTGTTGTGGAGCTGCGGGTGTGATGGCGGGCGCAGAGGGACTTTATACGCATCTGGAAACCGGCACGACCACGGTTTGTCGCGCTTGGGCGATTGAGCGCCGGGACGGAACTTGGTTTGGCTTTACCGATCATGATTGCGACTTGCGTTTTGACGGCCGGGTATTCAAGGCAAATTCCGGGCTGACGGCGCGGGCCTTGCAGCAGACGACCGGGCTGTCGGTGGACAATACCGAAGCGATGGGCGCGTTGTCAGATCTGGCGCTGACCGAGGCGGATATTCTGGCCGGTCGTTTTGATGGCGCGGCCTTGACCGGCTGGCAAGTGGACTGGTCGAATATGGATAACCGTTTGTTGAGCTTTCGGGGCACGATTGGCGAAATCACGCGGGCGGGCGGCGCGTTTCAGGCCGAGTTGCGCGGGTTGACCGAAAGCCTGAACCAGCCGCAGGGCCGGGCGTTCCAGCGTGGCTGCCCGGCGGTTCTGGGCGATGCCAAGTGTGGGTTTGACCTGACGCAGCCGGGCTTTTCGGTGGAACTGGCCGCAGAGAGCGTGTCCGGTCGGCGGGTCTTTGATTTCGCGGATTTGTTCGCATATGAGGACCGCTGGTTTGAACGGGGGCGGCTGGTCATGCTGTCGGGCGCGGCCAAAGGGCTGGTCGGGATCATCAAGAACGACCGGTTGACCGATGCTGGCCGCAAGGTTGAACTGTGGCAAGCCATCGGCCCTGATATCGCCCCCGGTGATATGCTGCGGCTGGAGGCAGGCTGTGACAAACAAGCTGATACCTGCCGCTATAAGTTCAACAACTTCGTGAATTTCCGGGGTTTCCCCGATATTCCGGGCGAAGATTGGCTGACCTCTTACCCTGTGTCCTCGCAGGCGAATTCGGGCGGGAGCCTTGTGCGATGACGCCGCAGCAAGCCCGCATCGTCACCGAAGCACGCGGCTGGATCGGCACGCCCTATGTGCATCAGGCCAGTTGCAGAGGGGCGGGAACGGATTGTCTTGGCCTGCTGCGCGGCGTGTGGCGGGCGATCCATGGGCCGGAGCCGGAACCGGTGCCGGCCTATACCGCCGATTGGTCAGAGCCGGCGCGGGATGAACTGTTGCACCGCGCGGCCTTGCGTTGGCTGCGCCCCAAAACCTTGGTCGACGCCGCGCCGGGGGATGTTTTGCTGTTTCGTATGCGTGATGGAGCGGTGGCAAAACATCTTGGGATCATGGGGAATACGGGCCCGGATCAGAGTTTTATCCATGCCTATACCGGGCATGGGGTTATCGAAAGCCCGCTGTCGGTGCCGTGGTTGCGGCGTGTCGCGGCGCGGTTTGAATTTCCAGAAGGAGTGCTGTGAATGGCGACGATTTTGCTATCGGCTGCGGGGGCCGCCATCGGCTCTGGCTTTGGTGGAACCATTCTGGGGCTTTCTGGGGCCGTCATCGGGCGCGCGGTCGGTGCGACCTTAGGCCGTGTGATTGACCAGCGTGTCATGGGGACCGGTTCTGAAGCGGTTGAAACCGGGCGGATTGATCGCTTTCGGCTGACGGGGGCCTCGGAAGGGGCGGCGGTGCCGCAGGTTTATGGGCGCGTGCGCGCGGCGGGGCAGATTGTCTGGGCAACCCAATTCCAAGAGAACAAAAGCACCACAGGGGGCGGTGGCGGCAAGGGCACGCCCAAACCTTCGGTGACAACCTATTCCTATACTGTCAGTTTTGCGGTTGCCCTGTGTGAAGGCGAAATTTCCGGGATTGGCCGCATCTGGGCCGATGGCGTTGAGATCAGCCCACGTAGCCTGAACCTGCGCATTTATAATGGCACCGAAGATCAATTGCCCGACCCCAAGATCGAAGCTGTGGAAGGGGCGGGCAATGCACCTGCCTATCGTGGCATTGCCTATGTCGTGGTTGAGGATCTGGACATCGGCAGCTTTGGCAACCGTGTGCCGATGCTGACTTTTGAGGTGATCCGCAATGCGCAGGGGGCGACGACCGACGCAACGCTCGACATCGCGCGCGCCGTTCGGGCGGTGGCCATGATGCCGGGCACGGGCGAATATGCGCTGGCCACCACCGCGCTGCATTATGCCGATGGACCCGGTATCAGCCGCAGCGTCAATGTCAATTCCCCCGCAGGCAAGGCGGATTTCGCTGTGGCGCTGGACCAGATGCGGATTGCGTTGCCGAATGTGACATCGGTGTCGCTGATCGTTTCTTGGTTCGGGGGTGATTTGCGCTGCGGTCAGTGCAAGGTGGAACCGAAGGTGGAACAAACCGTGCAGGATGCCAGCGGCATGGCTTGGCGGGCAGGGGGGATTACCCGGGGGCAGGCTGCTGCCATTGCCCAAGACAATGGCCGGCCGATCTATGGCGGCACGCCTTCGGATGCCTCTGTAATCGAGGCCATTCAAGCCGTCCGCGCCGGTGGGCAAGAGGTGATGTTTTACCCTTTCATCCTGATGGATCAATTGGAGGGCAACAGCCTGCCAGACCCTTATTCCGATGCGACCGCACAGCCCAACTTGCCATGGCGCGGGCGGATCACCTTGGCGGAGGCACCCGGTCGCGCCACCAGCACCGACAGAACCGCGCAGGCCGAGGCCGAGGTTGCTGTCTTTTTCGGCAGCGCGACACCAGCGCATTTTGTGCGTTCGGGGGGCACGGTTTCTTATGTCGGTCCGGCAGAATGGGGCTATCGCCGTTTCATCCTGCATTACGCCCATCTTTGCGCGGCTGCGGGCGGGGTGGATGCGTTCTGCATCGGCTCGGAAATGCGAGGCCTGACCCAAATTCGCGGCGCAGGCGACAGCTTCCCTGCCGTTTCGGCATTGCGTCAATTGGCCGCCGATGTCCGCGCCATTCTTGGATCAAATACCAAGATCAGCTATGCAGCGGATTGGACCGAATATTTCGGCTATCAGACGGACGGCAATGTTTACTATCATCTCGATCCGCTGTGGGCCGATGCCAATATCGATTTCATCGGGATCGACAACTACATGCCGCTATCCGATTGGCGCGATGGTGACAGTCATGCCGATGCCGCCTATGACGCCATTTATAACCTTGAATACCTGTCTTCAAACGTCTTGGGCGGCGAGGGCTATGATTGGTATTATGACAGCCCGGAAGGCGAAGCGGCACAACGGCGGCGGCCCATTGAGGACGGCGCCTATGATGAGCCTTGGGTCTATCGCTACAAAGACATCAAGAGCTGGTGGTTGAACCAGCACCATCCTCGGATTGACGGTGTGCGGCAAGCGCAGCCAACCGAATGGGTGCCGCAGTCCAAACCAATCCGATTCACGGAATACGGCTGTGCGGCCATCGACAAGGGCAGCAACCAGCCCAACAAATTCCTTGATCCTAAATCGTCGGAATCCAGCTTGCCCAAATTCTCCAACGGGCGGCGCGATGACATTATCCAGATGCAATATCTGCGGGCGATGGCGCAAACCTGGGCTCAGCCGGAAAACAACCCCATCTCGGACCAATATGGCGGCCCGATGCTGGATATGGACCGCGCTCATGTCTGGGCTTGGGATGCACGGCCCTTTCCGCAGTTTCCGAATGCGACCGGCCTTTGGTCGGACGGTGACAATTATCCGCGCGGACATTGGCTGACGGGCCGTGCCACAAATCAACCGCTGGCGCTGGTGGTTGCGGAAATCTGCGAACGCTCTGGCGTGACGCGGTTTGATGTGTCGCGCCTTTATGGTGTCGTGCGCGGCTATACACCCGAAGGCATCGGCACCGCGCGCGAGGCGCTGCAACCTTTGATGCTGGCCTATGGGTTTGAAGCCATTGAGCGCGACGGATTGCTGATTTTTCAAATGCGGGGCAATGTCAAACCTGTGCAAATAGACCCGGCGCATCTGGCACAAACCGATGCTTTGGACGGCCGGATGGAGACAGTCCGCATTCCCGAGGCCGAAGTCGCAGGCCGGGTCAGGCTAAGCTTTGTCGAATCCGAGGCCGATTTTGGGATGCGTCAGGTAGAGGCGATTTTTCCGGATGAGGAAAGCTTTGGCGTGTCACAAAGCGAGTTGGCCTTGACCCTGACCGAAGCTGAGGGGCGCGGTATTGTTGAACGCTGGCTATCAGAGGCACGGGTCGCGCGGGATACGGCGCGGTTCGCCTTGCCGCGGTCCCTCGCACGGTTGGGGGCCGGTGATGTTGTCAGCTTGGACGGACAAGAGTATCGGATCGACCGCGTTGATCAGGCCGAAGCGGCACTGGTTGAGGCTGTGCGCACGGATCGCTCTGTCTATGCGGCTGCCGACGCGACAGAGACACGGCGACAGGCCACCCTTTATACGGCTCCGGTTCCTGTTTATCCGATGTTTCTGGATTTGCCCTTGATCACCGGGGATGAGGCCGACAACGCCCCGCATCTGGCCGTTGCTGCCCGGCCATGGCCGCAGACTGTGGCGCTTTGGTCATCGCCCAGCGACGCAGGATATGAGCTGAACACGCTGATCGACGCGCCTGCTGTGGTCGGAGTGACCGAGACGCCTTTGTTTGCGGCACGGTCCGGCATATGGGACCGGGGCGAACCGCTGCGCATCAAGCTGAGCTATGGCGCACTGTCGGCGGCTGATCCTTTGGCGGTTCTGAATGGGGCCAATGCCCTGGCAATCGGGGATGGCAGCAATGACAATTGGGAGGTGTTTCAATTTGCCGACCTCAATCTTGTTGCCCCTTTGACCTATGAGGTCAGCCTGCGTTTGCGCGGGCAATTGGGAACCGATGGTATCATGCCGGATGTCTGGCCGCCGGGCAGTCTGATCGTGGTGTTGGACAAATCGCTGAAACAGATCAACCTTGCACAATCGGCGCGTGGTTTGGCCCGCCATTACCGGATTGGTGCTGCCTCTTTGGGCACCGATGATCCGAATGTGATCCACAAGGTCGAAGCCTTCAACGGCATTGGCCTGCGCCCATATGCGCCGGTTCACGTGACGGCGAAAACGCAGGCAAATGGGGATCGGCAGATCGCATGGGTTCGGCGGACCCGGATTGACGGGGATAGTTGGGAATCGCTGGAGGTCCCGTTGGGCGAGCAACAAGAGCAATACCTTGTGCGGGTGGTCGACGGCGGGCAGATCAAGCGCGAGGCGGTCGTGGGGCAACCGCAATGGACCTATAGCGCCACAATGCAAGCCGCAGATGCGTTGGGAACGGCGTCAGTGCAAGTGGCGCAAATCTCCGATCGCTTCGGCCCCGGTCCGTTCTCGACCCTGCCGCTTTAGGGTCGCCGATGCGCTCGATTCTGATGGGGGATATCATTGCTGCGGCCCGCGCCTTGCTGGAATGTCCGGTGCAGGAACGCAGGGCCCGGGCCGCAACAATGATCTATCACGCGCGGATCGCCGATAAGGTGCGCAAACGCACTGGCAGGCCACATATGGTTTGGGGCAATGGCAGCCTGATGGCCGCTGCCCGGCCAAAGCCCACGCGGCCAGAGCCTTTTGCCGGCGACCCGGAATATCTTGCCGCAATCAAACTTGTGGCCGAGGCGCTGTTGCAAGACAAGCGTCAATTCGGCCAAGTGCCCACCGCGTTTGAATTGCCATAAGCCCACAATGGACCTTTCCGGCAGACTGCCTATATACTGACCGTCACGCTAAACGGAGAAGAGCCATGGCAGAAAAGCAGCAAAATCTCGCACAGATTGATCCGGTCTGGCAGCGCGTTTGCGATGAGGCGGTGCAAGCCATTGGTGCAGAACCACTTTTGGGCGGTTTAATTCATTCCAGCATCCTGCATCACGCGTCATTCGAACGGGCGCTGGCCTATCGGTTCTCGTTGAAACTGGCCTCGGGCGAGATGAGTGAGCAGATCCTTCGGGAAATCGCGGATGAGGCGTTTACCGCCGAGCCAGAGCTGGGGCAGTTTGCCCGCGCCGATGTGATGGCGGTTTATGATCGTGATCCTGCCTGCCACCGTTATCTGCAACCCATGCTGTTTTACAAAGGGTTTCAGGCCGTTCAGGCTTATCGGATCGGCCATTGGCTTTGGACCCAAGGGCGCAAAGATCTGGCCTATTTTGTGCAGATGCGCGTGTCAGAGGTGTTTGGCGTCGATATTCACCCGAATGCGCGCCTTGGCCGTGGGATCATGATCGATCACGCCCATTCCATTGTGATTGGGGAAACGGCGGTGGTGGGCGACAACGTCTCGATGCTCCATTCTGTCACATTGGGTGGCACCGGCAAGGAAGACGGCGACCGCCACCCCAAGATCGGGGATGGTGTGCTGATTGGGGCAGGGGCGAAGGTGCTGGGCAATATCACCGTGGGCCATTGCTCTCGGATTGCGGCCGGGTCGGTTGTGCTGCATGACATTCCCTGCTGCAAAACGGTGGCAGGAGTTCCCGCGCGGATCGTCGGCGAGGCAGGCTGTGAGCAACCCTCTATCATGATGAATCAGGTGTTTGACGAAACCGATTGACCCCGCCAGCCACAAAAACGAAGGCCCGAACGCGATGACGTTCGGGCCTTTTGCTTTGCAGTGTCTTTTGACCGGGGGCCAAGCTCAGGCGAGCATGGCCATCGGGTTTTCCAGATTCTCGATCACCGCTTGCAGGAACGCAGCGCCCAAGGCCCCGTCGATCACCCGGTGATCCACCGACAGCGTCATCGACATGACGGTCGCCACAACCACCTCACCCGCGGCATTCACCACCGGCTTTTTCACCCCGGCACCAACAGCCAGAATTGACCCATGCGGCGGGTTGATCACAGCGTCGAAATTGTCGATGCCCATCATCCCAAGGTTCGAAATGGCAAAACTGCCGCCCTGATATTCATGCGGCGCCAGCTTTTTGGTTTTGGCGCGGCCTGCAAGGTCTTTCATCTCGGCCGACAGCGTCGAGAGCGACTTTTGATGGGCGTCGCGCAGAACGGGGGTGAACAACCCGCCTTCAATCGCCACGGCCACAGCCACATCCGATGGCTTCAGCTTCAGGATACGATCTCCGGCCCAGACGGCATTGCAGTCCGGCACAGCTTGCAATGCATTGGCGCAGGCTTTGATGATGAAATCATTCACCGAAAGCTTGACCCCGCGCCCCTCCAACTGCTTGTTCAGCGTGGCGCGGAAGGCCATCAGCGCATCCAGCTGCACATCGCGGCGCAGATAGAAATGCGGGATGGTCTGCTTGGCCTCGGTCAGACGGGCGGCGATGGTCTTGCGCATCCCGTCAAGGCTGACTTCGGTATAGTCGCGGTCGGCGAACATCTTCTTGACCGTCTCGGCAGAGGCGCTGGTGGCCATGGCCGGGGCGGCTGCCGCAGCGGCGGCTGCCGGAGCGGATGCTGCGGCCGGGGCGGCTGCGGCCCCTGGCTTGGCGCTTTCCACATCAGCCTTCACGATGCGGCCATGCGGGCCAGAGCCGGAGATCTGTGTCAGGTCCAAGCCTTTCTCGGCTGCGATCCGGCGGGCGAGGGGCGAGGCGAACACCCGCGCACCAGCTGCTTTCGGTGCGGCAGGCGCCGCCGCCGCCGGCTTATCACTTGCTGGCGCTGCGTTCTGCGCTGCCGAAGAGGGCGCGGCAGCAACCGATGAGGGGGCCTTTGGCGCGGCAGAGGAGGCTGATACATCCTCTCCCTCTTCGACCAGCACGGCGATGGGGGTGTTTACCTTCACCCCCGCTGTGCCTTCTGCGACCAGAATCTTGCCGACGATGCCTTCATCGACCGCTTCAAATTCCATCGTCGCCTTGTCGGTTTCAATCTCGGCCATGATATCGCCGGATTTCACCGAATCGCCTTCTTTCACCAGCCATTTGGCCAGCGTGCCTTCTTCCATCGTGGGTGAAAGCGCGGGCATCAGGATTTGTGTAGCCATGTGCGTTTCTCCTTACCGGTAGCAGACGGATTTGACGGCCTCGACCACTTCTGCGGTCGTGATCAATGCGTGTTTTTCAAGGTTCGCGGCATAGGGCATCGGCACATCCTTGCCGGTGCAGTTGATCACCGGGGCATCGAGATAATCGAAGGCCTTTTCCATGATCGTCGCCGACAGATGGTTGCCGATGGAGCCGACGGGCCAGCCTTCTTCCACCGTTACACAACGGTTGGTTTTCATCACACTTGCCAGAACCGTATCGTAATCAATCGGGCGCAGAGTGCGCAGGTCGATCACCTCGGCGGAGATGCCATCCTCGGCCAGTTTGTCGGCGGCTTCCAACGCATAGGTCATGCCAATGCCGAAGGATACGATGGTCACATCCGTGCCTTCGCGCCAGACGCGGGCCTTGCCGAAGGGGATGGTGAAATCTTCCAGATCCGGCACTTCGAAGGATTTGCCATAGAGGATCTCATTCTCAAGGAAGATCACCGGGTTCGGATCACGGATCGCTTGCTTCAACAAGCCTTTCGCATCGGCTGCCGAATAGGGCATGACCACTTTCAGGCCCGGCACCATGGCATACCATGCCGCGAAATCCTGAGAGTGCTGGGCACCAACCCGCGCCGCAGCGCCATTGGCACCCCGGAACACAATCGGGCAGCCCATTTGCCCGCCCGACATATACAGCGTCTTGGCGGCAGAGTTCAGCAGATGGTCAATCGCCTGCAAGGCAAAGTTGAACGTCATGAATTCGACAATCGGGTTCAGCCCGGCAAAGGCCGAGCCGACCGCGATACCGGCAAACCCGTGTTCGGTGATCGGCGTATCGACCACGCGGCGGGGGCCGAATTCATCCAGCAAACCTTGGCTGATTTTATAGGCGCCCTGATACTCGCCCACCTCTTCACCCATCAGATAGACCAGCTCATTGGCGCGCATTTCTTCGGCCATGGCCTCGCGCAGCGCTTCGCGCACGGTCATGGTTTTCATCGGCGTGCCTTCGGGCCAATCGGGCGAGGCGTTGGATTTCACCTCTGCCGGGGCAGAACCTTTTCCGCGGGGAAGGTTTTCTGCTGTAGAATCAGCAACTTGTTTACTTTCTGTTGAGGTTTCGGCAGCGGGCGCTGCTTTCACATCATCTGCACTTTCGCCTTCTTCGACCAGCACGGCGATCGGCGTGTTGACCTTGACGTTCGCGGTGCCTTCGGCGACCAGCAACTTGCCGACGATGCCTTCGTCGACCGCCTCAAACTCCATCGTCGCTTTGTCGGTTTCAATCTCGGCCATGATCTGGCCGGATTTCACGGTGTCGCCTTCTTTCACCAGCCATTTGGCCAGCGTTCCCTCTTCCATCGTGGGCGAAAGGGCCGGCATGAGAATTTGTGTTGCCATGGTCTGTTCCCCCCTCAGGCGTAGATATCTGTCCAGAGCTCTTCCAACGCGGGCTCTGGGCTTTCTTTTGCGAATTCAGCGGATTCGTTGACGATGGCCTTGATCTCTTTGTCGATGGCCTTGAGATCGTCATCCGAGGCATGGCCGCCCTGCACCAGCAGGTCGCGCACATGTTCGATGGCGTCTTTTTCGTCGCGCATCTTCTGCACTTCTTCGCGGGTGCGGTATTTCGCCGGGTCCGACATGGAGTGGCCGCGATAGCGATAGGTCATCATTTCCAGAATATAGGGGCCTTCGCCCGCACGGCAGGCAGCAATTGCCTTTTCGGCGGCGGCTTTCACGGCCAGCACATCCATGCCATCGACCGATTCCCCTTTGATGCCATAGGCCGCACCGCGTTCCCACAAGGATGGCGATTTGGTCGAGCGTTTGACCGAGGTGCCCATGGCGTAGCCGTTGTTTTCAATCACGAAAACCACTGGCAGGTTCCACAGTTGCGCCATGTTATAGGTTTCATACACCTGGCCCTGATTGGCCGCGCCATCGCCGAAATAGGTGAAGGACACGTTGTCATTGCCCAGATATTTATCGGCAAAGGCAAGGCCCGCCCCCAGCGGCACCTGCGCGCCAACGATGCCATGGCCGCCATAAAAATGTTTCTCCTTGGAGAACATATGCATGGAGCCGCCCTTGCCGCGTGAATAGCCGCCTTCACGGCCCGTCAACTCGGCCATCACGCCTTTCGGGTCCATCCCGCAAGCCAGCATATGGCCGTGATCGCGGTAGGAGGTGATGCGCTTGTCGCCGTCTTTGGTGGCGGCTTCGATGCCCACAACCACGGCTTCCTGCCCGATATAGAGGTGGCAGAACCCGCCAATCAGCCCCATGCCATACAATTGGCCCGCCTTTTCCTCGAATCGGCGGATCAACAGCATCTCACGGTAATAGCCCATGAGTTCTTCTTTGGATGTATTGGATTTGGTGGGTTTCTTCGCCGCAGCCATAGACCGCTTCCTCCCTGGATGAAAAGATAGTTCAGCGTTAAACTATCGGGGAGGATACGGAAAAACAAGGCGGAAACTGACTTTAGGTCAGCCATGCTGGCCTTGTTTCAGGCGCGCAGGGCGGGCAGATCAGCGGATGACGATTTCATCGGCGCGCAGATAACCCAGCACATCGCGGGCCTGTTCATCCAGCAAATCAAGGTCCAGATAGGTATCTGACAGGCGCAGGGTCAGGTTTTGCATCTTGTCGAGTTCGGCGGCCAGACGGTCACGCTCGGCGATCAGCGCGCGTTCTTCGGCCTCCAGTTGCACCTGACGAAACACGCCGTAATCGCCTTGCACGGCGGCAAAGGTGAAATAGCCACCAAGGCTGACGGCCAAAATCATCAGCAAAAGCGAGGTTATCGCGGGGCGGGTTTTTTGTGTGGTCATCTGCGTGCTGCCTCATAACCCCTCTGGTTCGGGGGTTTGGGCGATGTTTACACAAACGCAACAAAAAGGGAATCCCCAATAGCAGGAATTCCCTGTCTTTTTAGGCTTATCCGGCGACAGAGGCGGCGTGGATACTGTCAATCGCCTGCGCCAGCACGGTGTTGAATGCCGCATCGCTTTGCTGGGCGTTCAGCCCTTCGGTCAAAGCGCGGCTGAAGCTGGCGATGATTCCGGTGTTTTGCGCCAGCAGGCGGTTCGCCTCATCCCGCGAATAGCCGCCCGACAGCGCGACGACTTTCATCACGGCGGGGTGGTCGACCAGTGGCTTGTAGAAATTCGGCACCGTCGGCAGCGTCAGTTTCAGCATCACTTGCTGGCCCTTTGGCAAGGCCTCAAGCTGGCGCAGAATCGCGGCCATCAGCAGCGCCTCGGCCTCGGCCTTGTCGGGGATGGAGATGGTGACTTCGGGTTCCAGAATCGGCATCAGCCCGGCGGCGGCAACCTGCGCGCCGACCGCGAATTGCTGGGCGACGATGGCGTCGATGCCCTTGGCATTGGCAGCCCCCACGACCGAGCGTTCCTTGGTCCCGAACACCCCCAGACCGGCGGCGCGGGCCAGCAGCGCATCCAGCCCCGGCATTGGTTTCATCAGTTGCACGCCATCAGCTTCGGCCTCTAACCCCTTGTCGATCTTGAGGAAAGGCACAACGCCGCGCTGTTCCCACAGGTATTGCGCCGTGGGGGTGCCATCAATATCGCGGTCCATGGTCTGTTCGAACAGGATTGCGCCGATCACCTTGTCACCGGTAAAGGCGGGGGATTTGATGATCCGCGCGCGCATCTGGTGGATCAGATCGAACATCTCGGCCTCGGACCCATAGGCGCTTTGCTCCACGCCATACAGCCGCAATGCCTTGGGCGTAGAGCCGCCCGACTGATCCAGCGCCGCAATGAAGCCTGCGCCTTTGCGCATCTGCTCTGCCTGTTTCACATTCATCCCGATCATCCCCGCAAGACTAAGATTCAAGGGGCAGGCCCCCGTTGGGACGGGCATAGCGGCAAGTGAGGGGCCGATCAATTCTGTTGGCGCTAACAGTCGGAAATTACTTGCAAATCGCGGGGCAGGGCTGTGGGGCCGCCCTAGCGCCGCTTCAAAAAGATCGCGGTAATCCAAGCGACCAAGGCGCGCGGGGCAAAGCGGGGCAGGTTGGCGAAAACCACATTCAGCGCGCCGGGCACCTTGACCCGCTTGCCTTTTTCCATCGCATTCCAACCCGCTTCGGCCACGGCAGAGGCCGGGGCCAGTGACAGCTTGGTGATCAGCGTGGCCTTCACCGCGTCATCGGCGGCAAAAAATTCGGTTTCGGTGGCACCGGGACAAAGGGCCGTCACGGTTACACCGCTGCCTGCAAGTTCGGTTGCCACGGCTTCGGACAGGCTGAGAAGATAGGCTTTGGACGCGTGATACACCGCCATATGCGGCCCCGGCATGAAGGCCGCCGTAGAGGCCACGTTGAGCACACGGCCCGATCCATGGCCCTGCATATGCGCCACCGCCCGTTTCATCAGGATCGTTGCCGCCACCACATTGACCGAGATGGAGGCAGCCTCTCGCGGCCAGTTGGTTTCCTGGGCAAAGGCACCGTTGCGGCCCAGCCCGGCGTTATTGACCAGAATACCGATCTGGCGGCCCGCGCTGGCATCCAGCCACAATTGCTCCACCGCTTCCGGGTCTGCCAGATCTGCAGGCAGAACCACGGTGGCGATGTGATAGGCACGCTCCAACTCATGCGCCAGAGCGTGCAGCTTGTCTTCCTGACGCGCGGTCAGGATGACATCAAAGCCGGATTTCGCGGCGAGAATGGCAAACTCGCGCCCCAAGCCTTCGGATGCACCGGTGATCAGGGCCCAGATTGCCATATCGCTTTACGATTTCAACGCGGCAACGCCGGGCAGGTCTTTGCCTTCCATCCATTCAAGGAAAGCCCCGCCCGCGCTGGAGATATAGGTGAATTGCTCGGCCACCCCGGCCTTGTTCAGCGCGGCAACCGTATCACCACCCCCTGCAACCGATACCAGCTTGCCCGCCGCTGTCAGCGCGCCTGCCTGTTTGGCGGCCGCATTGGTGGCCGCGTCGAAAGGGTCGATTTCAAACGCACCCAAAGGGCCGTTCCAGATCAGCGTGCGGCAATCGGCAAAAACCTTGGCCAGATGCGCCACGGTTTCGGGACCGGCGTCGAGGATCATCGCATCGGAAGGGCAGGCGGCAACCGGCAAGGTTTCAGACGCGGCCCCGGCCTTGAATTCGCGGGCGACCACGATGTCGCGGGGCAGGTGAATATCACAGCCCGACACATCGGCCTTGGCCAGAATCTCGCGCGCGGTATCGGCCATATCACGCTCGGCCAGGCTTTTGCCAACCTCAACGCCTTGGGCGACAAGGAACGTATTGGCCATACCGCCACCGATCACCAGATGGTTCACCTTGGTCACCAGATTGCCCAACAGGTCCAGCTTGGTGGATACTTTGGCGCCGCCGACCACAGCAACCACCGGACGGGCCGGATTGCCAAGCGCTGCTTCCAGCGCGGTCAGTTCGGCCTGCATCAAGCGGCCTGCGCAATGCGGCAGCAGGCGCGCGATGCCTTCGGTGCTGGCATGGGCGCGGTGGGCCGCCGAAAACGCATCATTGACATAGACACCGCCCAAAGCCGCCATCGAGGCCGCCAGCATCGCGTCATTCTTTTCCTCGCCTGCGTGAAAACGGGTGTTTTCCAGCAAGACCACATCGCCGGGCTGCATGGCGCTGATCGCCTCTTTCGCAGGGGCACCGATGCAATCGCTGGCAAAGATGACCTTATGGCCGGGCAGGGCGGCTTGTAGCACCGGCACCACTTGCTTCAGGCTCATCTCGGGCACGACAGCGCCTTTGGGGCGGCCGAAATGCGCCAGCAATACCGGCTTGCCGCCTTTGGCGATGATGTCGGTAACGGTGGGCACGATACGCTCGATCCGGGTGGCGTCGGTGACGGTATCGCCATCCATCGGCACGTTCAGGTCCACGCGCACCAAGGCCACTTTTCCGTTCAGGTCGATATCGTCAAGGGTCTTCCAAGCCATTGCAGCCTCCTAATTCAACTTGCCCTCTTCCACCCTATCCCAATCGTTTCGTCAATGGTTAGCCCTTTCCATCGGCGGCCTTGATGATTAGGTTGCGGCTCAGAAAATCTACAGGAGCGCCAAATGGCCGATATCAAAGATCCCGAAAACACAATCCTGATGGAACTCAAGGGCGGCACTGTCGTGATTGAGCTGCTGGCCGATGTGGCCCCGTTGCACAGCGCACGGATGAAAGAGCTGGCACGCGCCGGGGCCTATGACAATGTGTGCTTTCACCGGGTGATTGATGGTTTCATGGCCCAGACCGGCGATGTGGAACATGGCGATATGGAAGACGGGTTCAACCTGCGCCGCGCAGGCACGGGCGGGTCAGACTTGCCGGACCTGCCGGCGGAGTTTTCCAAGCTGCCGCATGCGCGGGGCACCTTGGGGGCGGCGCGGTCGTCCAACCCGAATTCGGCCAACAGCCAGTTCTTCATCAACTTCAAGGACAATGACTTCCTGAACGGGCAATACACGGTTTATGGCCGCGTGATTTCCGGGATGGAACATGTGGATGCGATTGTGCGCGGCGAGCCGCCAGCAACGCCGGACCGCATGATCTCGGTCAAGGTGGCTGCCGATGCGTAAGGATAGCTTGATCGCAGGCGGTTTCTTCGCGCTGGGGCTGGCGGTTCTGGGCGGCTATACGCTGTCGCAAAGCGCCACGCCTGCCATGGCACAGGCCACTGATGGCCCCGGCCCAAATCTGGTGATCGAGGTGACGGGCGAGGCGAATGGCCGTGTCGTCATCGACATGCTGCCCGATCTGGCCCCGAAACATGTGGCCCAGATCACGGCGCTGGCCGCCGAAGGGGCCTATGATGGCGTGGTGTTTCACCGCGTGATTGATGGGTTCATGGCGCAGACCGGCGATGTGGAATTCGGCAAAGCCGGAGGCGATACCGCGCGCGCCGGAATGGGCGGATCGGCGCTGCCAGATATCCCGGCCGAATTTTCCTCCGAAAGTTTTGACCGTGGCATTGTCGGCATGGCACGCAGCCAGAACCCGGATTCCGCCAACAGCCAGTTCTTCATCATGTTCGCGCCCGGCCCCTTCCTTGATGGGCAATATACGGTCGTGGGCCGCGTGATTGAGGGCATGGATGTCGTCGATCAGATCAAACGCGGCACGGGCGGCAATGGCGAGGTGTCAAACCCCGACCAGATGGCAAAAGTCACCGTCGAATAAGCGCAAAGGCCCGCCCCCATCACAGGGCGGGCCCTCCCCGCAAAAAACGTCTCAGGCGGCAAGCAGCCTTAAAAGGGTGCATCCCCCGCGATCAGCGCCCAACCCGCACCCAGCAACGCCAGAACCAGCAGCGCGAATACCGGCACGATCGACAGCATGAACCCCAGGCCCCGCTTGGCCGGATCGCTGACATAGGCACGCCAGAACAGATGCCGCCCAACCAGATACACCGCTGCAACCGGGGCCACCAGATAGGCCGGCCAAAACAGCGCGGCCAGATAGACCGCAGGCAAAAACGCGATCAACACCTCCAGCGTGTTCATCTGCACCCGATACATCCGCTCAAAGCCTTCGTCCCCGGTCATCACCGGCGCTTTCAGCCCCGATCTGGCACGGGCCCGCCCGGTCAGCGCCCCGAATAAAAGATATTGCGAAATCGCCAGAACGGCGATCAGGGCAAGGATGGGCATAAGAAAGCTCCTGTTCTAAGGCACATAGGCCGCATCATCACGGCCCCACTGCTATTGGTCTTCATCTATTTAAAAATATCCCGGGGGGTCCGGGGGGCTGGCCCCCCGGCTTTTGGCGTGGTCCGGGGGGCTGGCCCCCCGGCTTTTGGCGCGGTCCGGGGGGGCTGGCCCCCCGGCGTTTGCCTTGAATCCGGGCCTTAACCCAGCACGATCAGCGCATGCCGCTTGCGCCCGGCGGTCAGCTTGATCGGGTCCGCCAGATCAGCGGCGGTGACCATCTGCCCCGCCTCGGTCACGGGGGCATCGTTCAGCCGCGCGCCACCTTCGGCGATAAGCCGCTTGGCGTCCTTGCCGGATTTCGCCAAACCCGCCTTCACAAACAGCGCCGAGACCGAAACCCCATCCGCCAAGTCTGCCGATGTCAGCGCGAAGGTGGGCAGATCCTCGCCCGTGCCGCCTTTTTCAAACACCTCGCGCGCGGTGGCCTCTGCCGCCGCCGCAGCCTCGGCGCCGTGGCACAGGCTTGTCACCTCATTGGCCAAAATCACTTTGGCGGCGTTGATCTCGGACCCTTCCAGCGCGCCAAGGCGGTCACATTCCTCTACCGGCAGTTCGGTATACAGCTTCAGAAAGCGGCCCACATCGGCATCGGTGGTGTTGCGCCAGAATTGCCAGAATTCATAGGGCGACAGCATATCGGCATTCAGCCAGATCGCGCCATTCAGGCTTTTGCCCATCTTCTTGCCATCCGAAGTGGTCAGCAGCGGCGAGGTCAACCCGAAAATCTGCGCATCCAGCACCCGGCGCGTCAGATCAATCCCGTTGACGATATTGCCCCATTGGTCACTGCCGCCCATCTGCAACAGGCAGCCATAACGGCGGTTCAACTCCAGAAAGTCATAGGCTTGCAGGATCATGTAGTTGAACTCAAGGAAAGACAGCGATTGCTCGCGGTCCAGCCGTGATTTCACGCTCTCAAACGACAGCATCCGGTTGATGGAAAAATGCCGCCCGATGTCACGCAGGAAATCGAGGTAATTCAACCCGTCCAGCCATTCGGCATTATTCAGCATCAGCGCGTCTGTCGCCCCTTCGCCAAAGGACACGTAAGAGGTGAACACGCGGCGGATGCCGGCGATATTGTCATCAATCTGTGCCGGAGACAGCAGCGGGCGTTCATCGGCCCGGAAAGACGGGTCGCCCACTTTGGTGGTGCCGCCCCCCATCAGAACAATCGGCTTGCCCCCGGTTTTTTGCAGCCAACGCAGCATCATGATCTGGATCAAGCTGCCCACATGCAGCGATTTCGCTGTGGCATCAAAGCCGATATAGCCCGGCACAACCCCTTTGACCAAAGCCTCGTCCAGTGCCTGATAATCGGTGCAATCGGCCAGAAAGCCGCGCTCCATCATCACGCGCATGAAATCCGATTTTGCATGGTAGGTCATGGGTCTCTCGTGCTTTATAAGATACTCAGGCGCGTATAGCGGGGCGGCGCGGTGCCGTCAAAGGGGGCTTTGATGCTGAAAGCGGGTTCGGTTTGGGCTTTGGGGGCGATGTCGGGGACGTCGCTGGATGGGGTGGATGCCGCAATGGTGCTGACCGATGGTCAGCGGATTCTGGAATTCGGCCACACCGCCTATCGCGCCTATACGCCCGAACAGCGCGCCCGTATCCGCGCGGGCTTTGGCCTGTGGCACGGCGATCCGGGGGTAGAGGCGGTGGCCGAAGAGGTAGAGGCCGCGCATGCCGCCGTGCTGGGCCTGTTTGACGGGGCCGAGATCGTGGGCTTTCACGGCCAGACGCTTGCGCATGATCCGGGGGGGCGGGGCACGCATCAGGCGGGGTCAGGGCAGGTGTTGGCGCAGGTGCTGGGCCTGCCTGTGGTCTGGGACTTTCGGACGGCGGATGTGGAAATGGGCGGGCAGGGCGCGCCCTTGGCCCCGTTTTTCCATTTCGCCTGCGCCAAATATATCGGGGCCGAGGCACCCTTGGCCTTTCTCAACCTTGGCGGGGTGGGCAACCTGACATGGGTGGACCCGCGCCACCATGCCGCCGATGAACCCGGCGCGTGTCTGGCCTTTGATACCGGCCCTGCCAATGCGCCGATCAATGACCTTGTCGCCGCGCGTCTGGGGTTGGACCGCGATGAAGGCGGCGCGCTTGCGGGCGCAGGCACACCGGATGACGCTGTGGTCACGCGCTTTCTCGGACATCCCTATTTCTACAAGATGCCGCCCAAGTCACTGGATCGCGACGATTTTGCATCCTTGCTGGGGGCGGTGGCGGGCCTGTCGGATGCCGATGCCGCCGCCACCCTGACCGCCGCCGCCGCCGCCGCCGTGGCCAAAGGGGCCGAGCATTTCCCCGCCCCGGTGCAGCGCTTGCTGGTCACAGGCGGCGGGCGGCACAACAAGGTGATGATGGCAATGCTGGCCGATCTGATGCAATGCGAGGTGGCCCCGGTGGAAGCGGTGGGCCTTGATGGCGATATGCTGGAGGCGCAGGCCTTTGCTTATCTGGCGGTGCGGGTGGCGATGGGTCTGCCCACCTCTTGCCCCGGCACGACAGGGGTGCGCGCGGCGGTGGGGGGTGGGCAGATCAGCAAGCCCTAGCGCTCGGCCTTGGGTTTACGGGTGCGGCCCCGGAACATGGCGACGGAATACAGCACCAAGGCGGCCCAGATCATCGGAAAGGCGATCATGCGGGCGGTGCCGAACGGCTCATGAAAGATGAACACCGCTGTCAGAAAGATCATCGTCGGCGCAATATATTGCATGATGCCGATGGTCGAAAGCCGCAGCTTTTTCGCGCCATTGGCGTAAAGCATCAAGGGCACGGCGGTGACGATACCGCAGCCGAACAACAGCCAGCTATCTGTTGGATTTCCTTGCAGGAAATGGCTGGTTCCGGTGATTTGTGCATAGATCACATAAGCCAGCGCGAAAGGCGTCATGATCAGCACTTCCAGCGTGAAACCTTGATTGGGGCCGATGGGAAGCTGCTTTTTGAAATAGGCGTAAAAGCCCCAGGTCAGCATCAATGCCATGGCGACCACGGGCAGCTTTCCCGCCTCGACCGTCAGCACCACAACGGCCAGCGCGGCCAGCGCCACGGCGGCTTTTTGCAAGCCGGTCAGCCCCTCTTTCAGCAGCACAGCGCCGATAAAGATGCTGAACAGCGGGTTGATGTAATAGCCAAGGGCTGCATCCAGCGCAAAGCCCGCAGCGATGGCCCAGACGTAAAACCCCCAGTTGACCGATATCAGCAGCGCCGTAACAAGACCCATTTTCAACATGCTGGGCGTGCGCAAGGCGCGGCGCAGATCGGCGGTGCGGCCTTGGACGATCAGCACCACCGCAGCCACCGGCAAGGACCAAAGCACACGATGCGCGATGATTTCCTGCGGCGGCACATGGGC
The DNA here is from genome assembly GCF_003991405.1 of Pseudorhodobacter sp. E13. Taxonomy (GTDB): domain Bacteria; phylum Pseudomonadota; class Alphaproteobacteria; order Rhodobacterales; family Rhodobacteraceae; genus Pseudorhodobacter. The sequence continues at coordinate 136,194 of NZ_RPEN01000154.1, read as the reverse complement.
CAACGCCTTCATATACAGCGGCAGAAACCCCCAGAGCAGATAGGCCGAGAGGGCGAACAGGAAGCCGCCAAGGCTGTCTTCGTTCTTCGGGGTGACGGTGGGGGGATGCTGGGTCATGGCACCGTGCATAGCTTTTGGCGCGGGCTGGGGCCAGATGAAACTTGTATCGGTTACATTTTCAAGCGGGGATGATTACTATATAAGTGAATTAAGTCATACGGTTACGCTGCGTTCTTGACGTTACATCTTGTCAATTGTCAGCGGTGGCCTGCCTTGTCATGATGGGCCAGCAACAGGGGGTAGCCATGGCCAAGCGGGTGATCGTGATCGGGGCGGGGATCATCGGGGCGGCGATTGCGCTTGGCCTGTCGCGCGCGGGGATGCAGGTGACAGTGCTGGAGGCGGCAACGCCTGCCACCGGGGCCACAGGCCGATCCTTTGGCTGGATCAACGCAAGCTTTCATCAGGACAAGGCGCATTTTCACCTGCGCAATCAGGCGATTGCCGCGTGGCACCGGCTGGAGGGCGTATTGCCGCGCGCAGCATTGCGCTGGTGCGGTTGCCTATGTTGGGAGCATGAAGGGCCCGCGCTGACGGCGCAGGCCGCCGAACTGGAGGCTTTGGGCTATGCCGTGGAGCGGCTGGATGCCGCCGCGTTTGCCAAGCGAGAGCCGCAGGTCCGCGCCCCGGCAGAGTGTTTGTCTTTTCCGACCGAAGCCGTGGCGGAACCAGTGGCGGTGACACGGGCAATGCTGCGGCTGGCCGGGGATCATGGGGCCAAACTGATTGAAGGTGTTGCGGCGACAGCGATCTGCACCGGGGCAGGCCGGGTGCAAGGGGTGCAGACGGCGCAAGGAATGATGGCCGCAGATCATGTGATCGTCGCCGCGGGTGTGGCGGCGCCGGCGCTGTTGGTCCCCGTTGGCGTTGCGCTGCCAATGCTGCCGCGCCCCGGTTTGATGCTGCGCAGCCAAGCCTTGCCGCCGCTGCTGCGCCATGTCTGCGTTTGCCCGGAGATGGAGTTCCGGCAGGATGCGAAGGGTCATCTGCTGGCCCCGACAGCGGCGTCGCATCAAAGCGACCGCACCGAGGTTATTCAGGACCGTCCCGAAGATCTGGCGGATGCAGCCCTTGTGCGGTTGCAGCGGCAGTTGCCGGGGGTGGCCTTGCGCTGGGAGGCGGTGATGCTGGCCGCGCGCCCGGTGCCGCAGGATGGTTTGCCGGTGATCGGTGCTGCGGGGCCTGAGGGGCTGTATCTGGCGGTGATGCATTCCGGCGTGACCTTGGCCGCGCTGGTGGGCGAGGCGGTCTGTCAGGAAGTGGCGCAGGGACAGGTGGCGGCTGGGCTGGGCGCCTATCGGCCGCAACGCTTTGCCTGAAAGGGTCGGCCCAATGGTTGGGGCCGTGATTTGGATATTTAGGAATAGATGAAAGGCAAGCCCCCGCCCTTGGTCCGGGCGGGGGTTGAGTGGCTTAGGCCTTGAGGATGGAGCGGCCTGCAAATTCGGCGGTTTCGCCCAGCATTTCCTCGATCCGGATCAGTTGGTTGTATTTCGCCAACCGGTCAGAGCGGGCCAGCGAGCCGGTTTTGATCTGGCCGCAATTGGTGGCCACTGCAAGATCAGCGATGGTTGCGTCTTCGGTTTCGCCGGAGCGGTGCGACATCACATTGGTGTAGCGCGCGCGATGCGCCATTTCTACGGCGGCCAGCGTTTCCGTCAGCGTGCCGATCTGGTTGACCTTGACCAGCATGGAGTTGGCGCAGCCTTGTTTGATGCCATCGGCCAGACGCGCCGGATTGGTGACAAACAGATCATCACCCACCAGCTGCACCTTGTTGCCCAGCTTTTCGGTCAGCAGTTTCCAGCCGGCCCAGTCATCCTCGGCCATGCCGTCCTCGATGCTGATGATCGGGTAATCGGCGCAAAGGGCGGCGAGGTAATCGACGTTTTCAGCAGAAGAAAGCGATTTGCCTTCGCCTTTCATCTCATACTTGCCGCCTTTGAAATATTCGGTGGAGGCGCAATCCAGCGCGAGGAAGATTTCCTCGCCCGGGCGGTAGCCTGCTTTTTCGATGGATTTCAGAATGAAATCAAGCGCGTCGCGGGTGGAGCTGAGGTTCGGGGCAAAGCCACCTTCATCGCCGATCCCGGTGGAAAGCCCTGCGGCCGAAAGCTCTTTCTTCAGCGTGTGGAACACTTCGGAGCCCATGCGCACCGCGTCACGGATGTTTTCTGCCGCGACCGGCATGATCATGAATTCCTGAATGTCGATCGGGTTATCGGCATGTTCGCCGCCGTTGATGATGTTCATCATCGGCACCGGCAACATGCGGGCCGAGGTGCCGCCGACATAGCGGAACAGCGGCTGGCCCGAAGCCTCGGCCGCCGCTTTGGCCACGGCCAGCGAGACGCCAAGGATCGCATTCGCACCGAGGCGGGATTTGTTCGGCGTGCCGTCCATCTCGATCATGGTGCGGTCGATGCCGACCTGTTCCATCGCGTCAAAGCCGACCAGTTCTTCGGCAATTTCACCGTTCACGGCGGCCACAGCCTCCAGCACGCCTTTGCCCATATAGCGCGATTTGTCGCCATCGCGCTTTTCGACGGCTTCATGCGCCCCGGTGGACGCGCCCGAGGGCACAGCGGCGCGGCCCATCACGCCGCTTTCCAGATAGACGTCAACCTCTACGGTCGGGTTGCCACGGCTGTCGAGGATTTCGCGGGCGTGAATGTCGATAATGGTGGTCATATTGGCTCCGGTGGTTAGGGGATGCGCTTGTTGCCTGCGTCTTTACCCTGCGACAGGCGGTTTGGAAAGCGCTTCATGGACAATGCGGCGGCGCAAGCGGCGTTCGCGGGCGAAAGTATAGAGGCCAGAGCCGATGATCAGCGCGGCCCCGGCCAGCATCAGCGCGTCTGGACGTTCGCCAAAGAAGATCGCGGCGAGGATGAGGGCAAAGACAAGGCGGGCATAGCGGAACGGGGCGACGAAGGACACCTCGCCTATGCGCATGGCGGCGGTCACGGCGACATAGCCGACAAGCCCGGTCAGCAGCGCAAGCGTCAGATCGCCCCAATCGGCAGGGTTAATGGCGGCAAACCGGGTCCGGTCCAGTGCCATCAGCAAAAGCCCTGCGGGAACCAGCGCGATATAGGCCCAGGTGGTCAGCTGAAACGTGCCGATATCGGCAGGCATGATGCGGGTGGACAGATCGCGCGCGGCCAAGATGATGACGGCGGCCACTGTCAGCAGGCCCGCGGCCTGAAACGCATCGGTGCCGGGGCGCAGGATGATGAGAACGCCAAGAAAGCCTGCGACAATCGCCGACCAGCGCCGCCAGCCCACGGGTTCGCGCAGCACCAAGGCCGCGCCCATGGTCACGACCAGCGGCGAGGCTTGCAGAAGGGCGACATTGACCGACAGCGGGATCAGCGCAAGGGCGGTGATGTAAAGCATGCTCGCCCCCGCTTCGGACAGCGACCGGATAAGCGCCGCCCCGGTCAGCGCGCGACGGGTCAGGATGGGTTGGCCCTTGGCCGCCGCCACCGCCCAGAAACACAGCGCCCCCGCAAAGCCAAGCATCGCGATGACTTGCCCCGGATGCAGGGCCGTGGCGGCGCGTTTGAGAAACACATCCTCCAGCGCGAAGGCCGCCATCGACCCCAGCATCAACAGGCTGGCGCGGGTGTTGTCGGCGCTGCTCATTTCGAGGAGGCTTTGACCGGGACGCCGTAAAGTTCCAGCCGGTGCCCCTTCAGCCGATAGCCAAGCCGGGCGGCGATGCGTTCCTGCAAGGCCTCGATCTCGGGGTCGACGAATTCGATGACCTCGCCGGAATGCATGTCGATCAGATGGTCGTGGTGGTCGCGTTCGGCATCTTCATAGCGGGCGCGGCCATCACCGAATTCCAGCCGTTCCAGAATGCCTGATTCCTCGAACAGTTTGACGCTGCGATAGACGGTGGCGATGGAAATGCGCGGATCAATGGCAGAGGCGCGGTTATACAGCTCCTCCACATCCGGGTGATCTTCGGCGGCACCGATGACGCGGGCGATCACGCGGCGTTGCTCGGTCATGCGCAGGCCTTTGGCCTCACATCTGGCGATAATATCTTTGGCCATGCCGCTTTGCGCCCCACCGCTTCTGGTCGTCTTGCTGGTTCAAGGACCATTTACGCAGTTTGTGGCGCAGGCTCCACCCTTTTTGCCCGAAACCAGGGCGAAAAACGCAGAGCCGCGCGGCAGATGGGTCAGGCGTAAAGCGGCGGGATATTGGCCTGACGGTGGATATCGTTGACCATGGATTCATTCAGCCCAAGGGCCGCAGCCAGATCATGCAGGTATTGCGCCTCGGCCCGGCTGTCGAGGTCGATGGCGAGGGCAGAGACAAGATAAACCTGCTCTTCCATCCCGTCGGGCACATCGGCGGCAAGGCCGGCCACGTCGACGGGTTGATCCATCAGCCGGCTGACGAATTCGATCTCTTCATCGGTGGCATCGCCCATGTGCTGCATCAGCTTGTCGCGTTCCTTGTCATCCAGCACACCATCGGCCATGGCCGCCTGCACCATGGCCTTGAGCAGAAGGGCCGCGGCGAGGGTTTCGCTTTGCGGTTCCGGCAGCACATGGCCGACGATGGCCTGATTGAACACCGGGCCTTTGCTGGCAGGGCCGGGGGGAGGAGTGGGGGCTGGCGGCGATTGCGGGCCGCCCAACAGGCCACCAAGGGCGGTGCCGCCCAAGCCCGCGCCGCCGACTTTGCTCAGCAAGCCGCCAAGGCTGTTGCTATGGGGCGCGCGGCCTGCGTGGTCGGCCTTGGAATTCTGCCCAAGGCTGTCAAGCAGGCTGCCGGGGCCGCTGAGTTTTGGCATCCCGTTGCGTTGCACATGGCTGACCCCTTTGGCGATGACAATCCCCAAGGCAACCTTTGACAAAGTAGACACAAGACCCATCTGGCCCCTCCCGTTATTCCACGTGTTCATGCTTCAATGTGTTGTCGCAGTGTGAAAATACAAGAGGGGCCGGGCGGGCTTTGCCGTCGGTCAGGCGTAAAGGCGCTGTGCCCCGGCCTGATCGTGGATCTGGTTCACCTGCGCTTTGTCAAAGCCCAAGGCGCTGGCCAGATCGTGCAGATATTGCGCCTCGGATTGGCTGTCGAGGTCGATGGCCATCAGCGACATCAGATAGACCTGTTCTTCCATCCCGCGCGGCACCTCATCGACAAAGGCCGCGATATCGACGGGCTGGGCCAGCAATGCGTTCACAAAATCCAGCTCTTTCGGGTCGGCATCGCCAAGGCTTTGCATCAGCTTTTGCTTCTCGGCCTGATCCAGTTTGCCGTCGGATTTGGCGGCCTGCACCATGGCTTTCAGCATCAGCCCTGCGGCGGCTTCTTGTGTGGCGTTCGGGGTAGCCTTGGGGGTTTGGCCGTTCATCACATCATTGAGCATACCGCCCAAACCGCCCAAGCCCCCTGCGGCGGCCCCACCGCCCAACAGCCCGCCAAGCATATCGCCCAAGCCCCCCGTGCTGCCACCCGCAGCACCGCGCTGCGCCCCCGTCAGACTGCCCAGCAAATCCTCCAGCCCCGATGGCGGGGCCTTGCGGCTGGTGGTCGGGCGTTTGGCACCGGATTGGCCCGCAAGCTGGTCCAGCAATCCACCAAGCCCGCCTTGATTGGCGCTGCTGGTCCCGGATTTAGGGCCAAGGATACTGCCCATCATATCGCCCAAACCACCCGGCGTTTGCGGGGCATAGCTGCGACCGCTGCCCGCCGCGCCCCCCGGAAGGCCGTTCTTGGACACATGGCTGACGCCTTTGGCAATGGCAACGCCGATGGCAACTTTGGCAAGGGTTGAAACAAGGCTCATGGGTTCTCCTGCTATATGGGGCGGGCGAAACGGCCCGGCACCTTCGCACAACAGGGTCGGGATTTGGGCAGGGCCAGACAAGGGGAAAGACTCGGGCTTTGCGTCACGCGGACTGAGTCTGTGGGCCTGCCCGGCCTGCCGCTGGGACAAACAGTTTCTTGCGGCGCGGCACGGCTGCAACACCGGGTTTTTGCGCGGCTTGGGTGATTCTGCGCCTACACAAGATATAGTAGAGATATCGCCTTTCATGCGGATTATCAGCTATCCGTGGTAAAGGGGCCAAAAACAAAGGGAATGCGGGAAGGCCGGGGCAGGGTGGCGGTGCTGATCCGGCCCAAGGGGCAAAATTGACCATTTGGTGCAGAATCGCAGGGCAAGCCAAATTTGACCCACAGGGGACGAAAAATCTGTGGAGAACCGTAAATTATCCGTTGATCCAGCGACGGAATTACGACAGTTTGTCCGAGCGCCGCAGATCACCACTATATCTAGTGGCGCAATGCAACAATCGAACCATGGGCTGCCCAAGACCTCTTTCAACGGGGCTGGTGGCACGCGAGCGTAAGCCCGCGTGGTGGCGACGTTTGTGTGTCGGGAAGCAATCGAATGCAGGACGCATTCGCAACAAGTCGGAGACGGGGCAGTATGAAAATCGAGCGGAAATTCACGGCGGAAGCCACAGGCGCCTATGGCGCGATGGATTTTACCACCACGGTATCAGAAATTCGCAACCCAGACGGCAAGGTTGTGTTCCGCAATGACGCGGTCGAAGTGCCGGCAGGCTGGAGCCAGGTCGCCTCGGACGTGTTGGCGCAGAAATATTTCCGCAAGGCAGGCGTTCCGGCGCGGCTGAAGAAGGTCAAGGAAAAGGGCGTGCCCGAATTCCTCTGGCGCTCGGTCCCCGATGAGGCCGCTTTGGAAAAACTGCCGCAAGATCAACGAATTGTTGGCGAAACCTCAGCCAAACAAGTGTTTGACCGTCTGGCCGGGGCTTGGACCTATTGGGGCTGGAAGGGCGGGTATTTCACCGCCGAATCCGATGCGCGCACCTATTATGACGAAATGCGCTATATGCTTGCCAACCAGATGGCCGCGCCGAACAGCCCGCAGTGGTTCAACACCGGCTTGCATTGGGCTTATGGCATCGACGGGCCGTCGCAGGGTCACTATTATGTCGATTACCAGACCGGTAAGCTGACGAAATCCACCAGCGCCTATGAACATCCGCAGCCGCATGCCTGCTTTATCCAGTCGGTGGCCGATGATCTGGTTGGCGATGGCGGCATCATGGATCTGTGGGTGCGCGAGGCGCGTCTGTTCAAATACGGCTCTGGCACCGGCACCAACTTTTCCAGCTTGCGCGGGGCAGGGGAGAAACTGTCGGGCGGCGGCAAATCCTCGGGCCTGATGGGCTTTTTGAAAATTGGTGACCGGGCTGCTGGCGCGATCAAATCCGGCGGCACCACACGCCGCGCGGCCAAGATGGTGATCGTCGATGCCGACCACCCCGATATCGAAGATTTCATCAATTGGAAGGTGATCGAGGAGCAAAAGGTTGCCTCTATCGTCGCTGGCTCCAAGATGCATGAGCAAAAGCTGAACGCCTTGTTCGCCGCGATCAAAGCATGGGACGGGGCCGAGGCCGATGCCTATGACCCCAGCGCCAACCCCGGCCTGAAAGCCGCGATCAAGGATGCGAAAAAGGTCGCTATCCCCGAAACTTACATCAAGCGCGTGCTGGATTATGCCAAGCAAGGCCACACCAGCATCGAATTCCCGACCTATGATACCGATTGGGATTCCGAGGCTTACAGCAGCGTTTCGGGCCAGAACTCCAACAACTCCATCCGCGTGACCGATGCGTTCCTGAAAGCGGTGAAGGAAGATGGCAACTGGGACTTGATCAACCGCAAGGATGGCACCGTTTCCAAGACCATCAAGGCGCGCGATCTGTGGGCGCAAGTGGGCCATGCCGCTTGGGCCTGTGCCGATCCGGGCATCCAGTTCCACGACAGCGTCAACGCTTGGCACACCTGCCCCGAAGATGGGGCGATCCGCGGGTCGAACCCGTGCTCGGAATATATGTTCCTGGATGATACGGCCTGCAACCTTGCCTCGATGAACCTGCTGACCTTCTACACGGACGGCAAGTTTGACGCGCAGGCCTATATCCACGCCACCCGTCTGTGGACGGTGACGCTGGAAATCTCGGTGATGATGGCGCAATTCCCAAGCCAGGAAATCGCGCAGCGGTCCTATGACTTCCGCACGCTGGGCCTTGGCTATGCCAATATCGGCGGTTTGCTGATGAACATGGGCTATGGCTACGATTCGGATGAGGGGCGCGCGCTGTGCGGGGCGCTGACCGCGCTGATGACCGGCATTTCCTATGCGACATCGGCCGAAATGGCGGGTGAGTTGGGCGCATTCCCCGGCTATGCCAAGAACAGCAAGCATATGCTGCGCGTGATCCGCAATCACCGCGCGGCAGCCCATGCAACCGGCGTTTATGAAGGCGTGAACGTCGATCCGGTTGCGCTGGATCAGGTGAACTGCCCGGATGAAACCCTTGTTTCGCTTGCAAAAGGCGCTTGGGATGAAGCGCTGGCGCTGGGTGAAAAGCACGGCTATCGCAATGCCCAAACCACCGTGATCGCCCCCACCGGCACCATCGGTCTGGTGATGGATTGCGACACCACGGGGATTGAGCCTGACTTCGCGCTGGTGAAGTTCAAGAAACTGGCTGGCGGCGGCTATTTCAAGATCATCAACCAGTCGGTGCCTGCGGCGCTGGAAAAGCTGGGCTATGGCTCGGCGCAGATTTCCGAGATCGTGGCCTATGCGGTTGGGCATGGCAGCCTTGGCAATTGCCCCGGCATCAACCATTCCTCGCTGGTCGGTCACGGCTTTGGCCCGCGTGAGATTGAAAAGGTCGAAGGCGCGCTGGCCTCGGCCTTCGATATCCGCTTTGTGTTCAACCAATGGACGCTGGGCGAGGATTTCTGCAAGAACACGTTGGGTATTCCCGCCGAAAAGCTGGCCGATCCGACCTTCGATCTGCTGCGCCACCTTGGCTTTACCCGTGCGCAAGTGGAACAGGCGAATGAGCATATTTGCGGCACCATGACGCTGGAAGGTGCGCCCTTCCTGAAGCCCGAGCATTATTCGGTCTTTGATTGCGCCAATGCCTGCGGCAAGAAAGGCAAGCGTTATCTGAGCGTTGAAAGCCATATCCACATGATGGCGGCGGCGCAGTCCTTCATCTCGGGCGCGATTTCCAAAACGATCAACATGCCGAACTCGGCCTCGATCGGGGAAACGCTGGCCGCCTATGAGCTGTCGCATTCCTTGGGCATCAAGGCAAATGCGCTGTATCGCGATGGGTCCAAACTGTCGCAGCCCCTCGCCTCCGCGCTGGTGGAAGATGACGACGAGGCCGAAGAGGTGTTGGCCAACGGCTCCGATCAGGAAAAGGCCATCGTGCTGGCCGAAAAGATCGTGGAAAAGGTCATCATCAAAGAGATCGTCCGCTCGCATCGCGAAAAGCTGCCAGAGCGCCGCAAGGGCTATACCCAGAAGGCGGTTGTCGGTGGGCACAAGGTCTATCTGCGCACGGGCGAGTATAAAGACGGCCAGTTGGGCGAGATTTTCATCGACATGCACAAGGAAGGGGCGGGCTTCCGCGCCATGATGAACAACTTCGCCATCGCGGTGTCGGTTGGTCTGCAATATGGCGTGCCGTTGGAAGAATTCGTGGAGGCCTTTACCTTCACCAAATTCGAACCCGCGGGCATGGTGCAGGGCAATGACAGCATCAAGAATGCGACCTCCATTCTGGACTACATCTTCCGTGAATTGGCCGTGTCTTATCTGGATCGCACCGATCTGGCCCATGTGAAACCGCAAGGCGCGTCGTTCGACGATCTGGGCGGCGGCGAAGGCGAAGGCAAACGCAACATCAGCCCGGTGAATGATGCGGCGGCGACGCGTGGTCTGGAAGTGCTGCGCCAGATCTCCTCGACCGGCTACCTGCGCAAGCGGTTGCCGCAAGAGCTGACGGTGCTGCAAGGCGGGATCGGGGCTTCGGCGCTGGCCAGCGGCATGGACCCGGTGTCTGTGCTGAACACGCTGGTGCCGCAAACCGCACATGCGGCCGCGGCCTCCAGCACGGCGATTGCCAGCGGCGCGGTATCCATGGACGCCCGCACCAAGGCCAAGATGCAAGGCTATGAAGGCGAGGCCTGCGGCGAATGTGGCAACTACACGCTGGTGCGCAACGGCACCTGCATGAAGTGCAACACCTGCGGCGGCACCAGCGGCTGTAGCTGATGGGTATTGAGGTTTTGTAAGTTCGAGCAAAGCCTGTCCCAAAGCCTGAAAACAAACAAATCGGCGCGGTTTCCCCGCGCCGATTTTGCGTTTTGGGGCTGAGGCGGTAAATATCAGACGCCGCAATTTCGTTCGAAATTCAAAATTTCGGGGAAATGCCTGTCATGATAAATCTTGGTGCAGGCCATTGCGTTGTCTAGATTTCCGTTATTTTTCAGCGATTTGATGTAAATCGCGTCCGTTGCCCGGCAGCGGTTTGCCTTGAAACCGCGAAAGGGGATCATCACGGTCTTTGGAACCGCCGCTTCTGCCGCCAGACCGTGCATCATCTGGGCAAGCGCCCCTCCGCTTCCAGCGGTTATAGAGGGTCTTCGCAGGACCATACTCCCTGAGTGCATCGCGCCACCGCAAGCCATTGCTATTGATGAAAATAGTTCCGCTTAGGACGCGCCTGCCATCCACGCATGGCCTGCCATGGCTCTTCGGAAAGAACGGCCGGAGCCGCGCCATCTGCTCTTTGTTTAGCCCGTAATGACTGCTCATCATGCCCCCCATATTCGGGAGCTTGAAACATGCAGGCATCAAAGCCCCAAACGAATAAATCGGTCTGGAGCTTGAAGCGCGCGCGGCGCAGGGCGATGCCGCTTTGGTGGTCGGCTACTTGCCTTCGGGCAGCAAAGCCAGAATCTCGGCAGCCAGCGTCGTTACCTCGGCTGTGGCTGCGGATTTCCCGGCCTCGGGCGCGCCAAGGCCTTGGCCCAGCGTTTCGGCATAGACAACGCGTTGCCCCAGCCGTGTGGAGGCGACATCGGCAGCCAGCGCATCCGAGGCGCTGGCCACTTCCTCGGCCAGACGGGTGCCGGATTTCACCCGGTTCAGCACGATCAGGCAGCGTTTGTTCACCCGTTCGGCCAGATCAAGCACGCCATCTGTGGCCCAAAGATCCACAAGCGACGACCCCACTGGCACCAGCACCAGATCGGCCTCGCGCAGCGCAGGTTTCAGGTCACTATCCACCTTGGGCGGGGTGTCGATGATCACGATGTCATTGGTTTTGGACAGTTTTTCGCATTCATAGCCAACACCCCAAGCCGAGGCGGTGGCGAAATCCACCCCCGCATCGCCCAGCAAGGCGCGCCGCGTCATGAACCAGCGCCCCAAGGAGCCCTGCGGATCGGTATCCAAGAGAGCGACGGTTTTGCCAAGTTTCAGGAAAGCGATGGCCAAATTCACCGCAAGGGTGGTTTTGCCCGCCCCGCCTTTTTGCTGCGCAATCGTCAGAATATGGGCCATGTGATTCCTTTTCGCTGCGATGCAGCATAGCACAGGCGCAACAGGAATACATCCGACCCTTGGCCGCAGCGCAAAGCAGGGCAGGGCGGCCAGATTCAGGGGCGGCGTTTCTGGAAAGACGCGTCTGGCGTCCCGGTAAAGCAAGCCATGACATGCGGGTAATCTTCGGTAACGACATAGCCATAGACGCCGTCCTGCACCATGCCATTACAGCGATCCAGATCACCCAGACCTTCGACATAGACCCAATCGTCGACAAAGGTGCCGTCATAGCTGCCACCGGGCCCACCGGGCCGGGTGCCTGATTTCAAGCGGTAACTCGTGGTGGCTTTGCGCAACCTGCCACCATCGGCGATATAACTGCCAAAGATCGGAAAGCCATCCGCCGCAAATCCGATGACGGGCGAGGGGGCTGTGGGATTGTCTTGCGCGAACAGTGCCATCGGGTTGCCGTGGTAATGGTAGGTGCCATCGGGCTGGTTATGGGCGTTATGCTCATCCGCGCCGAACCCCGCACCGGGGGCCATCGGATCATAGCGATAGGGGGCAGACATATCGTTGCACCCGATCTTGCCATCACGGACGCCGAAGCAACCCGCCGCCATCAGATCAAGCTTTACCCCGTTCAGAAACACCGCATTGTCAGACCGCAAGCTCAGCGCTGTGGGGCTGGGGGCCGCACTTGGGCGGGCGGGAATGCGGTAGGTCTGATCCTGTTCGGTCAGCGGGGTGACAAAGCGACCGGTCGCGTTGAAATCATGGTTCGGCACCGCGTTGGAGGCGATTTCGCAGTGTTCCCCGACAACCGAAATCGCCACCGAGGCCACAAAGGGCTTGGCGGCCTGCACATCCCGCACCTGCGCCGAATAAGTCTCGGCGTAATCGGCGCAATTGGCGGAACGCTCTGTCAGCAAGGCATCGGTTATATCCTGATGGGCAAAGGCGGCAGGCGCGCTGAGCGATAGGGCGGCGGGCACAAACCACGCCAATCGTGCGAAACGGGTCTGGGTTTGGGGCATCGGAAATCCTCTGGCTGCGGTTCGCGCCGTCCAAGACCCGAAAACCGGGAGCAAAACCAGCACAGGCGTCTAACGCCACAGCAGAACGCTTCCGTCGCTTGACCTGAAGGGAAATCTGAACACTGATGCAGAGTATTTGGCTGGGGCGGTAGGATTCGAACCTACGGTACACGGTACCAAAAACCGACGCCTTACCACTTGGCCACGCCCCAACTGCGGCGGTGTTTAGCGAAGGCTGTCGTGGGCTGCAAGGGGCTTTTGATGAAAAAATGACAACTCTTTTCCCGCGTCTTTTCCGACCCTTGTTTTGCTTGGTTGCAGCAGCCGTGATCTGGGCTTAACACAAGCGCCATGCAGGTGGATGTGGCAATCATAGGGGCAGGGGCTGCGGGCATGTTTTGCGCGGCAGAGGCAGCGCGGCGCGGCAAACGTGTGCTTTTGATCGAAGGCGGCGCGGCACCGGGCGAAAAGATTCGCATCTCGGGCGGGGGGCGGTGCAATTTCACCAATCTGGGAATCGCGGCGGATCGCTATCTGTCGCAAAACCCGCGCTTTGCGCTTTCGGCGCTGAAACGCTTCACGCAATGGGATTTTATCGCGCGGGTCGATGCGGCAGGGATTGCCTGGCATGAGAAAACGCTGGGCCAGTTGTTTTGCGACGGGTCTGCCAAGCAGATCATTGCCATGCTTGTCAAAGATCTTGAAGATACTGGTGTAACACTCTGGCTTAAAACGGAAATTAGCGACATTGCGCGCAGCCCTGCGGGCTTTCGCATCGCCACCTCCAAAGGCATGGTGACAGCGCAAAAGCTGGTGGTGGCCTGTGGTGGCAAGTCGATCCCGAAGATGGGCGCGACCGGCCTTGGCTATAAGATCGCCGAGCAATTCGGCCTTGGGGTCGTGGAAACCCGGCCCGGCCTTGTGCCGCTGACCTTTGCAGAGCAAGAGCTTGCACCGCTGAAACCGCTTGCGGGCATTGCTGTGACCGGATCGGTGGCCTGTGGCAAAACCCGCTTTGACGAGGCGCTGCTGTTCACCCATCGCGGGCTGTCGGGGCCCGCGGTGCTGCAAATCTCCAGCTATTGGCGCGAGGGGCAGATGATTTCCGTCAATCTGGCGGGTGGCATGGATGCGGCGGCCTTTCTGCGCGACCAGCGCGGGCAGGCGGGCCGGATCGCGCTGCGCACCGCTTTGGCGCAAATTCTGCCGGAAAAGCTGGCCCGGCATATCGAGGAGATCAGCGGCATCACCGGCAATCTGGCGGACCAAAGCAATGCGCGGCTCGATCATGTGGCGGGGCTGGTGCATGACTGGCAGATGCGGCCCGTAGGCTCCGAAGGGTATCGCACCGCCGAAGTTACCTTGGGCGGCGTTGATACCGATGAATTGGACGCGCGCACCATGGAGGCGAAATCCGTGCCGGGGCTTTACTTCATAGGTGAGGTTGTTGATGTAACCGGTTGGCTTGGCGGGTATAATTTTCAATGGGCATGGTCATCCGGCTGGGCCGCAGGGCAAGCTGTTTGATCCATGTGGGGGCCTATGGTCGGTGTATCCATTTACCCGATAATCAATATTATGTAATATATGCACATACCAAACCGCTTGTAAAACCGCCCCCGCAGGTGTTTCCCTTGCAAAGCCAACACGCACAAGGTTCCCAGATGCCCATCACCATCCGCGCCCCACAGCCAACCGATCGCCAAGACTGGGAACGGCTGTATCAAGGCTATGCCGCTTTCTACAAGGTCACACAAACCGCAGCGATGCGCGACACGGTTTGGTCTTGGCTGATGGCTGACAGCCCGCGCATCCATGGTCGCGTTGCGGTGGATGACAGCGGGCGCTTGCTGGGCCTTGCGCATTTCCGAAGCTTTGCGCGGCCACTCTCGGCCAGCACTGGCGGCTTTCTGGATGATCTGTTTGTCGACCCCGAGGCGCGCGGCCAGAACATTGCTGCGGCATTGATCGAGGCTGTGCGCAGCGAGGCCGCAGCACAAGGCTGGTCAGTGCTGCGCTGGATCACCGCCGAAGACAACCAGCCCGCGCGCGCGGTCTATGACCGGCTCGCCACCAAGACCGCTTGGGTGACTTATGACATCAAGCTGTGACGCGCACAGCCACCCTGCCCTGAAATGCTGACTCTATCACATTCAAATCTTGCAATGTGAAATCAAAGCGCCTAGATAGCCCGCAAGCCAATCCCATATCGGAGTCTGTCCCTTGCGCCGCTATTTCCCGATCCTTGACTGGAGCAAGACCTACTCCAAAGACACGCTGACCAGCGATCTGGTCGCGGCTGTGATTGTGACGATCATGTTGATTCCGCAATCGCTGGCCTATGCGCTGCTGGCAGGCTTGCCCGCGCAGGTCGGGCTCTATGCCTCTATCCTGCCGCTGGTGATCTATGCAGTGTTTGGCACCTCGCGCACGCTTGCGGTTGGGCCTGTGGCGGTGGCGTCGTTGATGACAGCGGCGGCGGTCGGCCAATTGGCGGCCATGGGCACGCCGGAATATTACGGGGCCGCGATTGCGCTGGCCTTTCTGTCGGGGCTGATGCTGATGGGCATGGGCCTGCTGCGGTTGGGTTTCGTGGCGAATTTCCTGAGCCATCCGGTGATTTCCGGCTTCATTACCGCCTCGGGGTTGATCATCGCGGCGGGGCAAGTGCCGCATCTGCTGGGCATCAAGGCCAGTGGTGAAACCTTGCTGGAACTGCTGCATGGCATCTTTGTAAATCTGTTGAATATCAACATCTTCACGATGGTTCTGGGCCTTGGCGCCGTGGGCTTTCTGTTCTGGTCGCGCAAGCATTTGAAGGACTGGCTTCTGGCGCGGGGCACCCGTGCCGGGCTTGCCACGGTGCTGACGCGCGCGGCCCCCGTGGCTGCCGTGGCGGTCACAACCTTGGTGACATTTGCTTTTGGGCTGGACGGCTATGGCGTGGCGATTGTGGGCACCGTGCCGCAAGGCCTGCCCACCCCTACCCTGCCCCCGTTCGATCTGGCGCTGTGGTCGCAGATTGCGGTGCCGGCGATGCTGATCGCCATTGTCGGATATGTCGAAACCATTTCCGTGGCGCAAACCCTTGCCGCCAAGCGCCGCCAACGCATTGACCCGAACCAGGAACTGGTGGCCTTGGGCGCCTGCAATGTCGGCTCGGCCATTTCGGGCGGGTTTCCGGTAACGGGCGGGTTTTCACGATCGGTGGTGAATTTTGATGCAGGCGCGCAAACGCCCGCGGCCGGGGCCTTTACCGCCATCGGCATGGCGCTGGCCACAGTATTTCTGACCCCGCTGCTGTTCTTTCTGCCCAAGGCAACCTTGGCGGCCACCATCATTCTGGCGGTGCTGACGCTGGTCGATCTGGGCGCGATCCGCCGGACGTGGGACTATAGCCGCACCGATGGCGCGGCGATGATTGCGACGATTCTGGTGACGCTGGGCTTTGGCGTGGAATCGGGTATTCTTGCCGGGGTGGCGCTGTCGCTGTTCCTGCATCTGTATCGCACCTCGCGCCCGCATGTGGCCATTGTCGGCCAAGTGCCGGGGACCGAGCATTTCCGCAACGTCGACCGCCATGCCGTCATCACCGCGCCGGATGTGCTGACCGTGCGGGTGGATGAAAGCCTGTATTTCCCCAATGCCCGCTTTCTGGAAGATTTTGTGCAAGACAAGATCGCCGCGAACAAGGCCATCCGCCATCTGGTGCTGATGTTCCCCGCGGTGAATGAGGTGGACAGTTCCGCGCTGGAAAGTCTGGAGGCGATCAATTCCATGCTGAAAGCCTCGGGCGTGACGCTGCATCTGTCCGAAGTGAAAGGCCCGGTGATGGACCGCCTGCGCCGCAGCCATTTCATGCACGACCTGACGGGCGAGGTGTTTCTGACGCAATATGACGCGATGGCGAAACTGGCCCCGCAATTGACGGCCAAAACCCTTGCCGCCTGCCGACGCGACACACAGCGGGCGGTGGCGGGCTAGGCGCGGTGCTCTCCCCCTGACTGTAATGGCATCGCGAATTTCCCGTTATGGGTGCTGACATCACGGGTTTGTGATCCTGCTGCCGCCCTGTTCAGGCCAATGGGCTTGACCAAGGGCGGCAAGACGCCATGGTGAAAAGTATACACATATTTCCGGTATATCTTTCATCGAGGTTCTGTGAAAACACCCGCGCCCTTGAAGCTGCTGAACGCCATCGCCCTGTCAAACAAGACCGAAGAGATCTGGGCCATGGTCGGTGCCTATATGGCGCCGCTG
The DNA here is from genome assembly GCF_003991405.1 of Pseudorhodobacter sp. E13. GTDB lineage: Bacteria > Pseudomonadota > Alphaproteobacteria > Rhodobacterales > Rhodobacteraceae > Pseudorhodobacter. Next base: position 119,421 of record NZ_RPEN01000154.1, on the reverse strand, counting down.
GGGTTTTCGCGGCTGAATTACGGGCTGACGCGGTTTCGGTTTGAAAACTCCATCGGTGATCCCGAGGATGCGCTTTACCTGTCCACGCAAAGCACCGAATACATGACGGAATTCTTTACCAAGGGCCATTTTGCCCGCACGCCGGTGTTTCGCTGGGTGATGACCCATACCGGCACCTGCAATTGGCGCTGGATCGAAGAGGCGCGCGCCGCTGGCACCCTGTCGCCCGCTGAGCTGGAGGCGCTGGAGGTGAATGACCGGCTGGGGGTGAAGGCCGGGATTGCCATCAGCTTTCCCGAAACCAGCAACCGCATCAAAGGCGCGATCGGCATGATTGCCGACAAAGGCTTGGGCCATGATGATGTCGATGCGATCTGGGCCGATCAGGGCGACGCAATCTCGGCGGTGGCGCATATGATGCATCTGAAAATCGCCAGCTTGCCGATGCGTTCGCCCAAGCGGGCGCTGACCAACCGTCAGCGCGAGGCGCTGGAATGGGTCGCTGATGGCAAAACCATGCAAGACACAGCGATTCTGATGGGGGTTTCGGCGGCGATGGTGGAAAAACACCTGCGCCTTGCCCGCGAAGCCTTGGATGTGGAAACCACCACGCAGGCGGTGGCCAAGGCGACCTTGCTGAATGTGATCTTCACGCGCGGCGGGCTTGACTGACCAAAAGGTCAAAACCTGTCCAAAAAGTCAGGTATGGTATTCCTGACTGTGCTAACGCGCGGAAATATTGCAGCTTTAGGGCGTTCCAAGAGTGGTGGCTTTGGCCTAGATGGAACGCGCAGGTGGGTTTTGATCGCAATTTCGGTTGGACCACCTGCACCCCTTTTTATGCAATACCCGCGCATGAAAAAGCGGCCCGGTGTGCACCGGGCCGCTGATCGCTGTTCACGCGGTGGCTTAGCCCGCCAGCGTTTTTGCCACTTCTGCGGCGAAGTCTTCTTCTTTCTTCTCGATGCCTTCACCAACGGCAACGCGCACGAAAGAGGTCACTTCAACGCCCGCATCCTTGGCCGCTTGGGCCACGGTGATATCGGGGTTCATGACGAACTTCTGGCCCAACAGGGTGTTTTCTTCCAGAAACTTCTTCATCCGGCCCGGAATGATGTTGTTCTCAATCACCGAATCCGGCTTCGGCTTGGCCGAAGATGCGTTTTCTTCCAGGGCTTTCTGGGTCTGCACGGTGCGCTCACGCTCTACCACAGCCGGGTCCAGATCGGCTTCGGACAGGGCCAGCGGTGCAGTTGCGGCGATATGCATGGCAATCTGCTTTGCAATCCCGTTGTCAGCGCCTTTCACAGCCACCAGCACGCCGATTTTGCCCATGCCATCGGCAGCGGCGTTGTGCACATAGGCGGCAACGCTGTCGCCTTCGACCATTGCCATACGACGCAGCGAGATTTTCTCGCCGATCACAGCCACAGCCGAGGTGATGGTGTCTTCGACCGATTTGCCAGCAACCTTTGCAGCCGCCAGTTCTTCGACCGAGGTCACGCCCACAGCCGCTTCGGTCACGCTTGCGACCAGCTTCTGGAAATCGGCGTTCTTGGCGACAAAATCGGTTTCAGAGTTGATTTCGACAGCAACACCCTTGCCACCGGAAACAGCCACACCCACCAAACCTTCGGCGGCGATGCGGTCAGCTTTCTTGGCAGCCTTAGCAAGGCCCTTGGTGCGCAGCCAGTCGATGGCGGCTTCCATGTCGCCGTTGACTTCGGTCAGGGCTTTTTTCGCGTCCATCATGCCCGCGCCGGACATTTCACGCAGTTCTTTCACCATCTGTGCGGTAATCGCCATGGTGTTTCTCCTCATATCATGCGGATGTCCCGGCGGGGCTTACCCCCACCGGGTAACAATAAGACGACAGGCCTCAGGCGTCGGCGACGGCTTCTTCCTCAGGTGCTTCTTCCAAAGCGCCAAGGTCGATCCCGGCAGCGCCCATCTGGGCCGACATACCGTCAAGCGCTGCGCGCGATACCAGATCGCAATACAGTGCAATCGCGCGGGCGGCGTCATCGTTGCCCGGGATCACATAGTCAACGCCTTTGGGCGAGCAGTTGGTATCCACCACGGCCACAACCGGGATGCCCAGCTTTTTGGCTTCGAGGATCGCAAGGTCTTCCTTGCCAACGTCGATGATGAAGATCAGGTCCGGGGTGCCGCCCATTTCACGGATGCCGCCCAAGGAAGCCTGAAGCTTCGCCTGCTCGCGTTCCATGTTCAGACGCTCTTTCTTGGTCAAGCCTTCGGCGCCATTGGCCAGCAGCTCGTCAAATTGCTTCAGACGCTGGATCGACTGGGAAACGGTTTTCCAGTTGGTCAGCGTGCCGCCAAGCCAGCGGTGGTTCATGTAGAACTGCGCGGATTTCTCGGCAGCTTCGGCCACAGCTTTCTGGGCCTGACGCTTGGTGCCGACGAACAGAATGCGGCCACCCTTGGCAACCGTGTCGCGCACAACCTTGAGCGCCTGGTCCAGCATCGGGACGGTCTGCGTCAGGTCAAGAATGTGAATGCCGTTGCGGTCGCCGTAGATGTATTCACCCATCTTCGGGTTCCAACGTGCGGTCTGGTGACCGTAGTGAACGCCAGCTTCCAACAGCTGACGCATGGTGAACTCAGGAAGAGCCATGCCTTATCCTTTTCCGGTTTGATCCTCGGCAGGGCCGTCTTCAGAACTTGCGTTCCAACCGGCGGACCTTTCGGGATTTCTCCCCGAAACGGCCCAAGCCCCACCTGTGAAGTGCGCTGCCCTTACCGCGCCTTTTGGCCGATGACAAGCCCCCTGCCCTGCGTTTTGGCCCAGCCCTGCCGTTTTTTAGGTATTTGGGCCAAGATGAAGCCCGGTCCGTTTCATCTTGGCCTTAAATACCTGTGACACGGCGCGGCGAAAAGGCCGCTTAGCCGGCGCCCAGCATCCCACTTGCGCAAGCGCGGGGATTGGGCGAAAAGCCATGCCATGAAAACCGCCGATATTCTTTGCATTGGGTCCGTCCTGTGGGATGTGATCGGCCGCTCGCCCGCCGCGATGCGGCTGGGGTCTGACGTGCCGGGGCGCATCACACGGTTGCCGGGGGGCGTGGCGCTGAACATCGCGATGACGCTGCGGCGCTTCGGGCTGACGCCGGCGCTGCTGTCGGCTGTCGGGCAGGATGCCGAAGGGCTGGACCTGGCCGCGCGCTGTGCCGATATGGGGCTGATCACAGAAACGCTCTACCGGTCCGAAGATTTGCCCACCGATGTGTATATGGCGGTGGAAGGGGCGAATGGGTTGATTGCGGCGATTGCCGATGCACATTCGCTGGAAGCGGCGGGCGACAAAATTTTGCGCCCCTTGGCCGATGGCCGTCTGGGCAGCGCCGAGGCCCCTTATCGCGGCATGATCGCGCTGGATGGCAACCTGACAGAGGCGCTTTTGGCGCAGATCGCCACCTCGCCGCTGTTTGCCCGCGCCGATTTGCGCGTGGCCCCGGCGAGCCCCGGCAAGGCCGAACGCTTGCTGCCGCTGCTGACCCATCCCAGCGCGACGCTTTATGTCAACCTTGAAGAAGCGGGGCTTTTGGCAAAAGCCGCCTTTGCCTCGGCCCCCGAGGCTGCCGAAGCCTTGCTGGCGCGGGGGGCTGCGCGGGTGCTGGTGACCCATGGCGGCGAGGCCTGCGCCGAAGGCACGCGCGGCGCGGGTGTCATCAGCGCCACCCCGCCGCAGGTCATGGTGGCCCGTGTGACCGGCGCGGGCGATACATTCATGGCCGCGCATATCGTGGCCACCCGCAACAACGCCCCGCGGCAAGAGGCGCTGCACCGTGCCATCGCCGCCGCCGCCGACTACGTTTCAGGAGATATCGGAACATGACCCAAGCGCCCCTTTGCCTGCTGCCCGAAGTTGCCTTGGCCCTGTCCGAGGGACGCCCCGTCGTGGCCTTGGAAAGCACCATCATCACCCATGGCATGCCCTTCCCGCAAAACCGCGACATGGCCCTGACCGTGGAACAAGACATCCGCGACGCAGGTGCCATTCCGGCCACCATTGCCGTGATGGGGGGGCAAATCCACATTGGTTTGTCGCCGGAACAGCTTGATAAACTTGCCAAAACACCAGATGCGCGCAAACTGTCGCGCGCCGATATGGCCGCGTGCCTGATCTCGGGCGATACCGGGGCCACAACGGTGGCCGCAACCATGATCGGCGCGAGACTGGCCGGAATTGACGTGTTTGCCACCGGTGGTATTGGCGGCGTGCATCGCGGTGCCGAAACCAGTTTCGACATTTCCGCCGATTTGCAAGAACTTGCGCAAACCGCTGTGACCGTGGTGGCAGCCGGGGCCAAGGCCATTCTGGACATTCCCAAGACGCTGGAAGTGCTGGAAACCCTTGGCGTTCCCGTGATCGCGTTTGGCCAATCGGAAATGCCAGCCTTCTGGGCCCGCTCATCGGGCCTGATGGCGCCTCTTCGCTTTGACAGCGCGGCCGAGATTGCCGCCGCCCACGTGATGCGCGCGCGGTTGGGGTTGAGCGGTGGTCAGCTGGTCGCCAACCCGATCCCGCTGGCCGATGAAATCCCGCTGCCGCAGATCCTGCCGATGATCGAACAGGCGCTGACGGAAGCAGAGGCCCAAGGCATCGCCGCGAAATCGGTGACGCCTTTCCTGCTGGACCGGATCTTTGCCTTGACCGAGGGCCGCTCACTTACCGCGAATATTGCCCTTGTGCGCGCCAATGCCCGGTTGGGCGCTGAAATCGCAAAAGAAATCGCCAAAGCGCGGTGATTGGCGGCAAAAGCCGCCCTTGGCCCATTGTAGTCGCCCCCGGCGCCGCTTAAATTGCGCTGCGTCCCGTGGGTTTGGCCAGAAGGCTTGGAATGACCGAACAGCAATCACCCAATCCGAAAAAGCGTGGCTTGATCGCGGGCTTGCGCACCAGTTTCCTGACCGGGCTGGTGGTGGTGCTGCCGATTGGCCTGACGTTGTATCTGATCTGGACGGTGACGGGCTGGATTGATGGCTTTGTGCTGCCCTTCATCCCCGAAAAATACCAGCCGTCAGAATGGTTCGGCTATTGGTTCTGCCCCTCATTGACCGAGACGCCGACCGGGTTGTCGCGCTTCTGGACTTCGGACCCGGCAAAGCCGCCGTTCTTTTGCAAGGAAAACGGCATCAACCTGCGCGGGACCGGGGTTATCATCTTCCTCGTCTTTACCATTTTCATGGGCTGGATCGCGCGCGGGCTGATCGGGCGGTCGTTCCTGCATTGGGCCGAACGGCTGGTGGATCGCACCCCGGTTGTGCGCACCATCTACAGCGGCATCAAGCAAATCGCCGAAACCGTTTTCGCGCAGACCGACCAGAATTTTGAAAAAGCCTGTCTGGTGGAATACCCGAAAGAGGGGATCTGGGCCATCGGCTTCATCTCGACCACCGCCAAGGGTGAAATTGCGGCGACATTCCCCGAACATGACGAAATGCTGTCGGTGTTTCTGCCCACCACGCCCAACCCCACCTCGGGCTTTTTGCTGTTTGTGCCCTCTACCGATGTGCGGATGCTGGACATGAAGATCGAGGATGCTGCCAAGCTGATCATCTCGGCCGGGTTGGTCTATCCCAATGGCAAGGACAAAGACGGCGTGCCCGTCACCCAGCCCCCCGCATCAGTCAAGTAGCGCCATCGGGTCCACGGTGCCGCGCTTGCCCAGCGTGCCGCCATGCTGCGCCAAAAACCCATCCGCCGCCGCGCGCCCTGCCGCTTTCAACCGCGCCAGAAGCGCCGGGGTTGGCAACAGCTTGCTGCTGGCCGACAGGTCATTCATCAGCGGATCATCGGCGATCAGATGCAGCGAGATATCCTTCATGCTGCCCGGCTCTAGCCGGCCCTGCGCCAACAGGCGTTGGACAAAGGCAATCGCCCGCAAATCGCGCAACAATGGTGCGTTGAAGCTGATTTCATTGATGCGGTTCTGAATCTCCAGCGGGGTTTTGGGCACGCTGTCGCGGTAAATCGGGTTGATCGCGACGATGATAAGATCGTCCGGCAAGCCCTTGTCATACAAAGGAAACAGCGCGGGGTTGCCGGAATAGCCGCCATCCCACCACGCCTCCATCTTGCCGGTCACCGGGTCTGGCACCTCGACCGCTTGAAACGCGTTGGGCAAACAACCCGAGGCCAAGATCGCCTCGGGCGTGATCTTTTGCCCTTCAAACACGCCGATCTTGCCGCTGCGCACATTGGTGGCATTGATGAACAGGCGCGGCCCGGCATGGGCGCAGACGGTAGAGAAATCAAAATCCGCGACCACCGGGGCCAAGGGGTTTTGCCAAGCATCGCCCAAGGCATAGGGGGAAAACAGTTGCGCCGCGATGCCTTGCGGCGAGGTGGAAAACGCGGTTTCCCAAATATCGGTCAGGGCCGCAGCATAAGGCAGAACCGGCTGCATCCACGCGCTGAGCCGCATATCGCCAACCCGGCCCACCGCCGCCCAAAGCGTCGCCAGCGCGGCCCGCGCCCCTTCGCGCCCGCCACTGACCAAACCGGATTTCAGCGCCGCCCCATTCAGCGCCCCGGCCGAGGTGCCGGAAATCGCGGCAATCTCCAGCCAGTCCTCCTCCAGCAGCCGGTCCAGCACGCCCCAGGTAAAGGCCCCATGCGCGCCGCCGCCTTGCAGCGCAAGGTTCACCCGAACCGGCGTCACTTGCTATCCCAATGCGCCAGCAGGTCCGACAGCAAGATGCCGTCAATCGTCATGCCGGTGATATCAACATTGGTCAGTGCCAGATCCCGCAGATTGGCGAAATCTATCGCAGCACCCGACAGGTTCACGTTATGCAGCTTGGCCCCCGAAAGGTTCACATTTTCAAACTGCGCCGCCGTCATATTGGCATCATCAAACAACGCATCCGTCAGCACCGAATCGCGGAAGGTGCCGCGCGACAGGCTGACCCGGCTGAAGCTGGACCCGCAGAGGAACATGTTGTCGATGTTCAGCGTCTCGCGGCCCGCCTCCGTCTGGTTTTCCTTGGTCATAGCGCAGTCCAGCCGCCATCCACCGAAATCGTCGTCCCGGTGATCTGATCCGCCGCCGCCGAACACAGAAAGGCCACCGTGCCACCGATTTGCGCCGTGGTGGCGAACTGGCGGCTGGGCTGGCGTTCCAGCATCACTTCCTTGATGACCGTGTCGCGGTCCATGTTGTGCTTTTTCATCTGATCGGGGATCTGCGCCTCGACCAACGGTGTCAGCACATAGCCGGGGCAAACCGCGTTGCAGGTGATGCCTTCGCCCGCCGTTTCCAGCGCCGTCACCTTGGACAGGCCCACCACCCCGTGTTTTGCCGCGACATAGGCCGATTTATAGGGGCTGGCCGTCAGCCCATGCGCCGAGGCCACATTGATCACCCGGCCCCAGCCATTGGCCCGCATCAAAGGCAAGGCTGCCGCTGTGGTGTGAAAAGCCGAACTCAGGTTGATGGCCAGAATGGCGTTCCACTTGTCGACCGGAAATTCGTCAATCCCCGCGACATATTGGATGCCCGCATTGTTCACCAGAATATCGCAGGCCCCAGCTTTCGTGATCAGCGCGCGGCAGGCACCTGCATCCGACATATCCGCAGCGATATAGCGCACAGAGACGCCATGTTCCGCTGCAATCTCGGCGGCCAGTGCATGATCTTCGGGCCGGTCGGTGAAAGAGTTGATGACCACATCGGCGCCCGCGCGCGCCAGTTCATGCGCCACCCCCAGCCCAATGCCAGAGTTGGACCCGGTGACGATGGCGGTTTTTCCTGCAAGCGACATGATAAGCTCCTGATTTCTGCGGTTGCACAATCAATACACCCTCGGGGCCGGAAAGAAATGCTTGGCGTAACAAATCACCAGGATGACTGAGGGCCGAGTGAGAAGCGGGCAAAAAAAAACGCCAGCGCGAAGCTGGCGTTAAGTTATTGAGGCAGGTTTCATACAGGCAAGAAACCTATCGAGCAGTTTCTACTTTATACGCGGTAAGTTGCCCGGGGCCAAGTTAAAAGTTTGAAAAACCACATTACCAACCGTAGTGTCTGGGCCAAGAAACCTTGGGTAATTGGGATTGTTGCCGGAATGAAACATCAATTTTTCGCAAATCTACGTCATGCAACAGCGGGGATTTTGCTCTGCGCGGCAGCGATTCCCGCCCTGGCAGAGCCGAAACATGCCATAGCTATGTATGGCGAACCCGCACTTCCACCTGATTTTGTGTCTCTCCCCTATGCAAACCCCGATGCACCGGCAGGCGGGCGCATCGTTTTTGGCGAATCGGGCAGTTTCGATTCGCTTAACCCTTTCATCCTGAAGGGCCGCGCGCCTTGGGGCCAATCGGGGCTGACGACGGAAACCCTGCTGGGCCGGTCTTATGACGAACCCTTTACGCTTTATGGGCTTCTGGCCGAATCGGTGGAGACGGATGCGGCCCGCAGTTTCGTGGAATTCACCCTGCGCGAGGAGGCAAAATTCTCGGATGGCAGCCCGGTGACGGCCGAAGATGTGCTTTGGTCCTTTCAGACCCTCGGCACCATTGGTCATCCGCGTTACCTCAACAGTTGGACCAAGGTCGCCAGCGCCGAAATCACCGGCCCGCGTTCGGTCAAATTCACCTTCAACACCGAGGATCGCGAGCTTCCGCTGATCCTTGGCCTGCGCCCGGTGCTGAAAAAAGCGCAATGGGAAGGCAAGGATTTCACCGAATCCACGCTGGAGGCCCCTATCGGCTCTGGTCCCTATATGGTGGGGCCGTTTGAAACCGGGCGCTTCATCTCTTTTGTCAAAAACCCGGATTGGTGGGGCAAGGATCTGGCCTTCAACAAGGGCCGTCACAATTTGGACGAGGTGCGCTACGATTATTTCGGTGATGGCGGCGTGGTATTCGAAGCCTTCAAGGCCGGAGAGATCACCAGCTACCGCGAAACCAATGCCGCCAAGTGGGAGGAGCAGTATAATTTCCCCGCCGTGCAATCCGGTGACATCGTGAAATCGGAGGTTCCGCACAGCCGCCCCTCGGGCATCGACGGCTTTGTGATGAACACCCGCCGCGACAGGTTCAAGGACTGGCGCGTGCGCGAGGCGCTGATCCTTGCGTTCAACTTTGAACAGATCAACACCACGATCACCGGAGGCACAGCACCACGCATTCAATCTTATTTCCACAACTCGGTTCTGGGCATGGAACCGGGTGCACCTGCTACGGGGCGTGAGCTGGAGCTGCTGCAACCCTTCGCCGAAGGTCTGCCCCCCGGCACGATCGAAGGCTATGCCCTGCCCGTGGCCGATGGGGCCACCAACCGCCGCAACATCCGCGCCGCCAAGAAACTGCTTGAGGAGGCAGGCTGGACCGCCGATAGCGATGGCGTGCTGAAAAACGCCGAAGGCCAACCCTTTACCTTCGAGATTTTGCTGACCAATGGCGCGTCAGAGGTGATCACCATCGCCAATATGTATATCGAGGCGCTGAAACCCTTGGGCATCACAGCCACGCTGACCACCATCGACAGCGCCCAAATGACCGAACGCACCAATGCCTATGATTTCGACATGACCCATATGATCCGGAACATGTCGCTGTCACCGGGCAATGAGCAAACCTTCTACTGGGGGGCCGCAGGTGTGACTGAACCGGGCAGCCGCAACCTGATGGGCATGAACTCCCCCGCGGCCGAGGCGCTGATCGCCACCTTGCTCAGCGCGACCAGCCAAGAGGATTTTGTCGCCGCGACCCGCGCGCTGGACCGGGTGCTGACCGCGGGGCGCTATGTCGTGCCGTTCTGGTTTTCAAAATATTCGCGTCTGGCCCATGTGAAGGAATTGAAATACCCTGCAACTCTCCCAGTTTATGGGGATTGGCCGGGCTTTCAACCGGATGTCTGGTGGTATGAGAAATGATAAAACCGGCGCAAAGCCCGGTAAGCCAAGAGGAAGAGACAGTGATGAGAGGCAAAACAGCATTCCTGCGCCCGGCGATGGCGCTTTTGCTGCTGGCGGCGCTGGCGGCTTGCGGCACGGTTGACGGGATCGGTCGCGACCTGTCTTCGGCCTCTAACATGGTGTCGGATATGTTCTGAGGCCACCGAGATGTGACTTGAGGCAATGACCGCTTGGGCGTATATCAGCGCCCAAGAGGCCGCCTCTCGGCCCGTGGCAATATAAGGTCTGCCTCCGTTGTCTCCCACATCCCTTCGCCCCCGCAGCACGGCATGGTTTCGGCCAAGCCTGCATCCGGTTGCCCTGAATATCCTCGTCGCCCTGTTCATCATGGCGGTGCATAACAACACCTTCTGGCAGCGCAACGCCGCAGCCTTTGGCGATACGCTGACTGTTGTTGTTTTTGGTGGCGCGGTTTTCGCGCTGACATGGCTGATCGCTTCGCTGTTTGCGCTGCGCTGGGCGCAAAAGCCGGTGCTGGCCTTTCTGCTGATCCTTGGGGCTGTCACCTCCTATTACCAAGACACGCTCGGCGCTACGATTGACCGCGAGATGGTGCAGAACGCGCTGACAACGACAGTCACGGAATCCAAACACCTGATCACGGCCAGCTTTGTGATCCATGTGCTTTGGGCCGGGGTGCTGCCTGCGGCTTTGGTGTTCTGGGTGCGGATCACCCGCGCGCCGCTGTTGCGGGCGGCGTTGATCTGGGGGGCCTCGGTGCTAGGGGCAACCGCGCTGTGCGTGGGTCTGCTGATGACCAATTTCGCGACCTATTCGGTGACGCTGCGGGCCGACAAGCAATTGATGAAGGCCTATCAGCCCGGCGCACCGCTTTCGGCCACGCTGCGCTATGTGCGGATGATCCAGAAATCCCAGCGCCAGCCCTTGCAGCCCTATGCCACCGATGCCCACACGGATGAGGAAGTGGCCCGCGCTACCAAGCCGATCCTTGTGGTGATCGTGGCCGGCGAAACCGCCCGCGCCCAAAACTGGAGCCTTGGCGGCTATGCCCGCGAAACCAACCCCGAACTGGCCAAACGCGATATCGCCTATTTCTCGAATGTCTCCAGTTGCGGCACGGCAACTGCTGTGTCCCTGCCCTGCATGTTTTCGCATCTGGGCCGTTCCGAATACAGCTATGAGGCGGGGCTTGGCTCGGAAAACCTGCTCGATGTGCTGGGGCGCGCGGGCTATCACATTGAATGGTGGGACAATAACACCGGCGACAAACAGATCGGGGCAAGGTTTGAGGTGAAATCGCTGATCTCCTCCACCGATCCGCGCTATTGCGCCGATGGGGAATGCACGGACGGGATTTTCCTCGACAAGCTGGCCGATTACGCCAAGACCATCACGCAAGACACCGTGCTGGTGCTGCATATGATCGGCAGCCATGGCCCGGCCTATTACCTGCGCTATCCGCCGGAATTTGAACGCTTTACCCCGACCTGCAAAACCGCCGAGATCAAGAACTGCTCCGCAGAAGAAATCGTGAATACCTATGACAACACGATCCTTTATACCGATCATATCCTTGCCAGCATGATTGATATTCTGGCCCAGCAAACCGCCGCCCTGCCCGCGCTGTTCTATGCCTCGGACCATGGTGAATCGCTGGGGGAAAACGGGCTTTACCTGCATGGCGCGCCCTATTTTGTCGCCCCCGAATACCAGACCCGCGTGCCGATGCTGATGTGGATGGCTGATGACTATGCCAAGACCTTTGAGGTCGACAAAGCCTGCATTGCCAAACGCCGCGACGAGGCGTTCAGCCATGATAACCTGTTCAGCACCGTGTTGCGGCTGACCGATGTGCATACAGATACCGTTGTCCCCGAACTGGACATCACAGCACCGTGCCACCCCGATGAAAGCTGATCCGCACGCCCCGCCGGTGAACCCGGCGCCGCGCCCCCGTCCGCCACGCGTGACGGGGGTAAAGCACCTGTTTGCCGCCACCAGCTATTCCATCGCGGGCCTGCGCAGACTGTGGCATGAGACCGCCTTCCGGCATGAGGCGCTGGGCCTGCCCGTGGTCTTTCTGCTGTTCTGGGCCATCTCGGCACCGCTTTGGGGCTTTCTGGGCTTTGCCCTGCTGTGGTGCGTGCTGATTGCCGTAGAGGCGCTGAACACCGCGATTGAGGCGCTGGTGGATCATGTTTCCCCGCATTGGTCCGAAGCGGCACGCGATGCCAAGGATCTGGGCTCGCTGTCGGTGATGGCGCTGCTGATTGCGAATGCGCTGTTTGTGGCGGTGGTGCTAAGCCAATCCCTGATCGGATAGGGACAAGGCCGTCGGGCCATGCGGGCCCGCGCATTGGCTGTGATCGCCCAAGGCGGCCAGCACCGAGCAGTTTCCCACCACCTCGCCTTCACAATTCGCGACGATCCGCGCCAGTTCGGCCTCCAGCGCTTGCAGCCGGGCAATGCGCGTCCGGGTCTTGGCAAGCTGGTCGCGTGCAATCTGATCCAGCGCCATGCAGGGGCGTTCGGGGTGGTCGCTCATCTTGATCAGGGCGCGGATGTCATCGACGGCAAAGCCAAGCGCGCGGGCGTGGTGAATAAACCGCAGCCGGTCGCGCGCAGCGCCGTCATAGCGCCGCTGGTTGCCTGTATTGCGCCCCGGTTCGGGCAGCAAGCCGATGCTTTCATAATAGCGGATGGTCGGCACCTTGACGCCGCTGTCCTTGGATAGCTGGCCGATGGAAAACATCACGCCCCCCTTGATGCTCTAGTCACTAGAGGGATTATAGATGGCGAATCTGAACGCAATTGCAAGAAAGGTTCCCCCGAAATGTCAGCTTCCTGTGGTCATGGGGCCAAATTCGACGGCATGTCTGCCGCTTATAAGCGCCGCCTGTGGGCGGTGATCGCCATTAACGCCAGCATGTTTGTCCTTGAAATGGTCGCAGGCCGCGCGGCCCGGTCGCAGGCATTGCAGGCCGATGCGCTGGATTTTTTTGCCGATGCGCTGACCTATGGCATCTCACTGGCGGTGATCGGCGCGCCAATGGCTGCGCGCAGTCTGGCCGCCTTGGCCAAAGGGGTTTCCTTGCTGTTGATGGGGCTTTGGGTGTTTGGCAGCACGGTTTTCGCGGTGTTTGTGGCCGGCAGCCCCGAAGCCCCGGTGATGGGGGTGATTGGATTTCTGGCGCTGTTGGCCAATCTTGCCTCGGTTCTGCTGCTGGTCGCCTATAAGGATGGTGATGCCAATATCCGTTCGGTCTGGCTCTGTTCGCGCAATGATGCGATTGGCAATGTCTCGGTGATGCTGGCCGCGATGGGGGTTTGGGGCACGCAGACGGCTTGGCCGGATCTGATCGTCGCGGGGATCATGGCGGGGCTGTTCCTGAGTTCCAGCCTGCAAATCCTGCGGCAGGCCTGGTCTGAATGGGGGCAGAGCGAGGCGGAAACCGCGCCGCACCAGCATTGAGACAGCAGCGCGGGGGTGCAAGCAAGGCAGGGGGGCTAGCCCCCCTGACCCCCCAGGATATTTGGGCCGAAAAGAAAGGGGTCAGGTCAGCGATGTGACCCAGAGCACGGTGGCATCATCATCCGATGTGCTGATCAGGTTATGCCCCATGGAGGCATCGTAATAGGCGCTGTCGCCGCGGCGCAGGTCGACAGCTTCGTAAAACTCGGTATAGAGGCGGACGATGCCGGTGAGGACATAGAGGAATTCCTCGCCGTCATGGCGGACCCAGCCATCAAAATCGTCAAAGCTGCGGGCGCGGATGGTGGCGCGGTAGGGCAGCATGGTCTTTTGCACCAGCCCTGCGGCCAGCAGTTCATGTTCATAGGTGGTGGTGGGATGGGCCTGCCCTTCGCCCGATTTTGTCACCGCCATGCGGCCCATCACCTGATGGCGACTGGGCGGGGTAAAAAGCTGCGGCACCGAAATCGCCAGCCCCCCGGCCAGTTTTTTCAGCGCCTCATAGGTGGGTGACATCTGGCCGTTTTCGATTTTGGACAGGGTGGAGCGGGCCAGCCCCGCCTCGGTCGCGGCTTGTTCCAGCGTCCAGCCCCGCGCCTTGCGCAACTCGCGCACCCGCGCGCCAAGGTCAAGCTGGGTGACGGGGGTTTCGACCCGCTGGCCATCGCGCATGATGCGGATCAGATGTTCGCCTTCGCTCATCCTGTCGGTCCTTTTTTCTGCGGGCGGTGGGGACTGGGCTGCGGCTGGCATACGATGCAGCGCTGCGGCTTGCAACTGCCCTGCGCTGGGGCTAGCACTGGGTCTATGCTGTCCCTTGTCGAAGCCCCGCCCTTTCCGGCCTTGCCCGAAGCTTTCAACCTTGCCGCCCATGTGCTGGCCGAGGGGAATAGGCGGCCGGAGGCGCTTGCGCTGCGGCTGCTGTCGGCGGATCACAGCGAGGATTGGACCTATGGCACGCTGATCGCGGCCATTGGCGGTGTGGCAACCGGATTGCAGGCGCAAGGCTTGCAGCCCGGTGACAGGATCTTGATGCGGCTGGGCAATTCGGTGGCTTTTCCAGTGCTGTTTCTGGCGGCGATCGCGGCGGGGTTTGTGCCGGTGCCCACTTCGGCCATGCTGACCGCGCCCGAGGTGGCGGTGCTGTGTGATCTGGTGGCCCCGGCGCTGATCGTGGCGGATGCGGGGGGGATTGCGCTGCCCGCCAACCCGCCCTGCCCGGTGCTGCCGGCCGCTGCGATGGCCGCGATGTATGATCTGCCGCCTGCCGCGTTTGACTTGGGCGATGCCAACCGGCTGGCCTATATCATCTTCACCTCGGGCACCTCGGGGCGGCCACAACCGGTGGCCCATGCCCATCGCGCCATTCTGGGCCGGGCGATGATGGTGCAAGGCTGGTATGGGCTGACCGCGCAAGACCGCGTGCTGCATGCGGGGGCTTTCAACTGGACCTATACTTTGGGCACGGGCTTGATGGACCCCTGGACCATGGGGGCCACCGCGCTGATCCCTGCGCCGGGCACCCCGCCGCAAGCGCTGGGCGCGCGGCTGGCCGAAGCCCGCGCCACGATCTTTGCCGCCGCCCCCGGTGTCTATCGCCAGATGCTGCGCCACGCCTTGCCCGCTTTGCCCGATCTGCGCCACGGGCTTTCGGCAGGAGAGGCCTTGCCGCAAGCGATCCGCGATCAGTGGCATCAGGCGACCGGCACCCCGATTTTTGAAGCCTTTGGCATGTCCGAGGTTTCGACCTTCATCTCTGGCAGCCCTGCGCGCCCTGCCCCGGCGGGCAGCACCGGTTTTGCCCAACCCGGCCGCCGAATTGCCTTGCTGGGCGAAAATGGCGCCCCGGTGCCGCGCGGCGCGGAAGGCGTGATTGCGGTGGACCGGCGCGACCCCGGCTTGTTTCTGGGCTATTACGGTGATGCCGCCGCGACACAAGCCAGGTTTCAGGGCCCATGGTATCTGACGGGTGACAGCGCCCGCATGGCGCAAGATGGTGCCATCACCTATCTGGGCCGCCATGACGATATGATGAACGCCGGCGGCTACCGCGTCTCACCGATGGAGGTAGAGGCCGCCATGGCCCGTTGCCCCGGCATCAGCGATTGCGCCGCGGTAGAAGTAGAGGTGAAACCCGGCACCAGCATCATCGCCTGCTTTTACGCCAGCCCCGGCCCGCTGCCCGAGGCCGACCTTGCCGCCCATGCCGCGCAATCACTGGCGCGCTACAAACAACCCCGCGCCTATCACCACATGGCGCAACTGCCCCGCAACGCCAATGGCAAGCTGAACCGCAAAAGCTTGCGTCAAAGCTTTGTCAAAGGGTCGCCAAGCCCGCCGCAATAGGGTAGCCCCTGTCTGCCCATCCCAAACAGCCGGACCATGCCATGATACGCCTTGATATTTTCTCTGATCCCATTTGCCCTTGGTGCTATATCGGGAAAACCCTGCTGGACCGGGCGCTGGAAAGCCGCGCCAGCCACCCGTTCAGCGTGGAATGGCATCCGTTTCAATTGAACCCCGGCATGCCCACAGGCGGGATGGACCGCCGCGAATATCTGGAAACGAAATTCGGCGGCAAGCTGCAAGCGGTCGAGGTCTATGCCCGTATTGCAGAGGCTGCCCGCGCCGCCGGGCTGGAGATCAATTTCGAGGCGATCATCCGCACGCCCAATACGCTGGACGCGCATCGCCTGATCCATTGGGCCGGGCTGGAGGGGCGGCAAGGTGCGGTGGTGGGCGCGCTTTTTCGGGCCTATTTCCGCGATGGCCGCGATATCGGTGATGCCGCGACGCTTGCCGAAATCGCAGGCGAGGCGGGGATGGATGCCGCCGCCACCGCGCGCCTGCTGGCCACCGATGCCGACCGCGATGATCTGATCGCCCGCGATGCCGATGCCCGGCAAAAAGGCCTGACCGGGGTGCCGGGCTTTCTGGTGGCCCAGCAATACCTGCTGTCGGGCGCGCAACCGGTGGACACATGGTTGCAAGTGATTGACGAACTGACGGAAAAGCTGACGGATACCGAGGCGGAACCGGATCAAGAGGATCGCCTTTGATCCTTGCGCATCTGCCATCGGGCTATCTGTTGGGCAAAGGGCTGGCCCGCGCCAGACCTGCGGCGGCATGGGTGCTGCCCGCCACGATGCTTGGGGCGGTTTTGCCGGATTTTGACCTGTTCTGGTTTTACCTCATCGACGACCGCGCCTTTCATCACCATCGCTATTGGGTGCATATCCCGGCGTTCTGGGCTGCGGTGGCCGCGATCACCCTGCCCTTGGTGGCGTTCCTCACGCCGCGCGCACTTATCGCGGTGCTTGGCTTTTTCGCGGGGCTCATGCTGCACCTGCTGCTTGATACGTTTGCGGGTGATATCCTCTTGGCTTGGCCATGGTCAGACCGCTTCTTTCACCTTATCACCGTTCCGGCGGCACAATCGCATTGGCTGCTGAACTTCATCCTGCATCCGGTGTTCTTGCTGGAACTTGCAATCATCGCGGCGGCGCTGTGGACCTTTGTCCAAGCCCGCACAAAGGCACAGAAAGCATGACACAGACCCAAACCCGCATGGGGCAAACCGAATTTATCGCCATGATCGCGATGCTGTTTGCCACGATTGCCTTTTCCATCGATTCCATGCTGCCCGCCCTGCCCGTCATCGCAGCCGAGCTGAGCCCCGATGCCCCCAATACCGCGCAACTGATCATCACCAGTTTCGTGCTGGGCATGGGCTTGGGCACCTTTGTCGCGGGGCCGCTGTCGGATAGTTTCGGGCGGCGGCGGATCATCGTGCTGGGGGCCATCCTTTACTGCATCGCGGCGGCGGCTGCCTATTTTGCGCCGACACTGGAAACCCTGCTGATGGCCCGTGTGGTGCAAGGCCTTGGGGCTGCGGCCCCGCGCGTGGTATCGCTGGCGCTGGTGCGTGACCTTTACAAAGGCCGCGACATGGCGCGGATCGTCAGCTTTGCCATGATGATCTTTACCCTCGTTCCAGCCGTGGCCCCCTTGGCCGCCAGTGGCGTCATCTCGGCCTTTGGCTGGCGCAGTATCTTTGCGGCCTTCCTGCTGTTTGCCGCGATTTCAAGCGCTTGGCTGTTGCTGCGCCAACCCGAAACGCTGCCCGCCGAAAGCCGCCGCCCCTTCCGCGCGGCCCCGTTGTTCGCAGCATTGCGCGAGGTGTTGTCACATCGCACCATTGTCACCACCATGGCCGTGCAAACCCTGATTTTTGGCGCACTGTTTGGCACCCTGTCCAGCACCCAGCAAATCTTTGACACCACCTTTGACCGCGGCCCCAGCTTTCCGCTGTGGTTCGCGCTGGTGGCGCTTTGTGCCGGGGTGGCAAGCCCGGTCAACGCGATGCTGGTGGGGCGGTTGGGCATGCGGGTCATGATCACCCGCACGCTGATCGCACAGATCATCCTGTCCTCGACCATGGTCGCGCTGACGCTGGCGGGGGCGCTGCAAGGCGATACAGCCTTTGCCGCCTTCGTGCTGTGGATGATCGGGGTTTTCGCCATGGCCGGGCTGACGCTGGGCAATCTGAACGCACTGGCGCTGGAACCGGTGGGCCATATTGCGGGGATGGCGGCCTCTGTCACCGGGGCGATTTCCACGGTTCTGGCGGTGGCGGTGGCGGCACCTTTGGGGCTGGCCTTTAACGGCACCTATATCCCGATCACGCTGGGGGTGGCGGTGATGGCGATGCTGGCCTTGGCCCTGATGCTGTCCATCCCCAACGCCAAAACCTGACCCGCAACACAGACGCTTAACCCTGCGGGCGCGCAGCCGAAGGCACCACACCGTGATGCCCCTGATAGGCGCGGGCAAAGGCATCGGCGCTGCGATAGCCATAGCGCCGCGCCACCTCGGCCACCCGCCCGCCCCGCGCCAGATCGCCTTGCGCCCGCATCAACCGCCAGCCGCGCAGATAGGCCATCGGCGTTTGCCCTACCACATCGCGAAACCGCCCCATGAAGGCGGACCGGGACATCCCGGCCTCCTCGGCCAGCGCTTGCGCGCTCCAGCCTTGTGCGGGGGCATCGTGAATGGCGACCAGCGCGCGGGCCAGACGCGGCTCTGCCAAGCCAGCCAAAAGCCCCACGGTTTGCTGACCGGATTCGATAGCATGGCGCAGCACATGCACCATCAACCCCTCGACATAGGCCGCCAAAAGCGATTGCGCCCCACAGCGCGGCGCGCCCACCTCGGCCTGCAACAAGGCGGCCAAACCAAGGCGCGGATCGCCGGGGGCCAGCGTCAACGCCACCGCACCGCCCTGCAACAAGGCCTGCCCCAAAGGCCAATGCAGCGCGGCAGACACCAGCGCCGCATCGGGGCACCCCTTGCCCAAGCCCAGGCACAGGCCCGCCCCTTCGGGCGCGATCCACAAACACAGGCCCGCATTGGCCGCAACACTGGGGCCTGCGCGCACCTCACCCACCATCACCCCGCCGATCAAGGTTCCCAAACGGTCCATCTTGGCCCCCTTTCGCCCGCATATCAGGACGCATTGCCGGATAAACTGGACTATTGCCGACACTTAATACGCTATACCATCGGCAGAGCAAGTCAAACACAAGGAACACCCATGCTTATTCCCCGTCACAAAACCCCTGATCTGAACCTGCCGCTGCTGGGCGGCGGCCGTTTTGATCTGGCCAACCCCGGCACCGAACGCGGCACGGTCATCACCTTTTACCGGGGCCTGCATTGCCCGGTCTGCGCCACCTATCTCAAAGAGCTGGAGCGTCTGACCCCCGAATTTGCCAAACGCGGCGTCGGCACCCTTGCCCTTTCCACCGATACCGAAGAGCGCACGCAGGCCATGGCCGACAAGATCGAGGCGAAATCCCTGCGCCTTGCACATGGGCTGTCGCTGGAAAAGGCGCGGGAATGGGGGCTGTATATCTCTACCTCGCGCGGCAAAACCTCTATCGGGATCGAGGAGCCGGCGCTGTTTGCCGAACCGGGGCTGTTCTTGGTGAATGCCGATCAGACGCTGTATTACATGAGCGTGCAAACCATGCCCTTCGTGCGCCCGCATTTCAGCGAACTGCTGGCCGCACTCGATTTCGCAATCGACAAGAACTATCCCGCACGCGGCGAATATACCGGGGCTGTTTAAGGCCCTTACCCAGCGCGCCCCAAGGGGCGCGCTATTTCGAGGCGTCGATCAGCTTTTCTGCCAGCGCCTTGGCAATCGCGAAGGCGCCTTTGATCCGGTCGGCCTCGGTTTTCCAATCCTGCACCAGCACGATCTTGTTGCCATTCACCCGCGCACCCGCTTGGCTTTTGATGAAATCCACCAAGCCCGCCGGATTGGCAAATTTATCGTTGTGAAACTGAATCGTCGCACCTTTTGGCCCTGCATCCAGTCGCGCAATGCCCGCGCGCTTGCACATCGCCTTGATGCGCACCACCAGCATCAGCGTGTTCACGTCCTTTGGCAGCGGGCCGAAGCGGTCAATCAGTTCCGCCGCAAAACCTTCCAGTTCCACCTTGGTCGCAAGCCCCGACAAACGCCGATAAAGCCCCAGACGCAGATCGAGGTCTGGCACATAAGCCTCTGGAATCAAGACAGGAACGCCAAGATTGATATTTGGCGCCCATTGGTCGTCGACCTCGGCCAGGCCCGCAATCTCACCCGAGCGCAGCTTGGAAATCGTTTCCTCCAGCATGGATTGATACAGCTCATACCCGACCTCTTTGATATGGCCGGATTGCTCCTCGCCCAGCAAATTCCCCGCGCCGCGCAGATCAAGATCATGGCTGGCAAGGTTGAACCCTGCCCCAAGGCTGTCCAAAGACCCCAGCAGCCGCAGCCGTTTCATCGCCTGCGGCGTCAGTGGCGCGCGGGGTTTCGTGGTCAGATAGCAATAGGCCCGCGTCTTGGCCCGGCCCACGCGCCCCCGGATCTGATAGAGCTGGCTAAGGCCGAACATATCGGCGCGGTGGATGATCATCGTATTGGCGGTGGGAATATCCAGACCGGATTCAACGATAGAAGTAGCGACCAGAACATCCTGTTTTCCATCGTAAAAATCATTCATCCGCTGGTCCAGATCGCCCGCCGCCAATTGCCCATGGGCGACCATATAGGTCACTTCCGGCACATGGGTTTTCAGAAAATCCTCGACAAAAGGCAGGTCGGAAATCCGCGGCACCACAAAGAAGGACTGCCCGCCGCGATAACGTTCGCGCAGCAGGGCCTCACGGATGGTCACGGTATCAAATTCGCTGACATAGGTGCGGATGGCCAAGCGGTCCACCGGTGGCGTGGCGATGATCGACAGGTCCCGCACCCCGGTCAAAGACAGTTGCAAGGTGCGCGGAATCGGTGTCGCCGTCAGCGTCAGCACATGCACATCCGACCGCATTTCCTTCAGCCGTTCCTTATGGCCCACGCCGAAATGTTGTTCTTCATCAATGACAAGCAGGCCGATGTTCTTGAATTTGATCGCCTTGGCAAGCACCGCATGGGTGCCCACCACGATATCCACCGTGCCATCGGCAAGGCCCGCACGGGTGCCTGCGGCCTCTTTCGCACTAACAAAGCGCGACAAGGGTTTGACATTTATAGGAAATCCGCGAAAACGCTCGGCAAAGCTGCGGTAGTGCTGCCGCGCCAGCAAGGTCGTCGGCGCGATCACGGCCACCTGCATGCCCGACAGCGCCGCCACAAAGGCCGCGCGCATGGCGACTTCGGTTTTGCCAAAGCCGACATCGCCCACGATCAAACGGTCCATCGGGCTGCCCGCCTCCAGATCCGCGATCACATCGGCAATCGCGCTGAGTTGATCCTCGGTTTCGGTATAGGGAAAGCGGGCGGCAAAGGCCTCCCACATGGAATGAGGGGCCTCCAACACCGGGGCCTTGCGCAGATGACGTTCGGCCGCAATGCGCATCAGGCGTTCGGCAATCTCGCGGATACGCGCCTTCAGCTTGGCTTTCTTGGCCTGCCATGCGCCGCCGCCAAGCCGGTCCAGCAACCCTTCTTCATGACCATATCGGCTTAGAAGTTCAATGTTTTCAACGGGTAGGTAAAGCTTGGCATTTTCGGCATATTCAATGCTCAGGCATTCATGCGGGGCCCCCAGCGCGGTGATGGTTTCCAACCCGTGATAGCGCCCGACCCCATGTTCGACATGCACGACCAGATCGCCGGGCGACAGGGTTTCGACATCGCGCAAGAAGTTATCAGCCTTGCGCTTGCGCTTGGGTTTGCCGACAAGCCGGTCGCCCAGCACGTCCTGTTCGGAAATCACCGCCAGCCCCGGCGCGGTAAACCCTGCCTCCAGCGGCCAGATCATCAGGTAAAGCCCGCCCGTGCCTTTCACCTCCCGGATATCGGCAATCTCACGCGCGCCTTCTATGCCTTGGTCAACGATCAAACCGCGCAACCGTTCCCGCGCGCCTTCGGACCATGAAGCGATGACCACATTCGCACCTTTGCGCAATGCTTTAACATGATCGGCAAGCGCATTGAAAAGACTTATATTTTCCTGCTGACGTTCAGGCGCAAAACTGCGCCCCAGCCGCCCGCCGGCATCCAGCACCCCCGGCCCCGGCGATTGCGCCAAAGGCGACAACTGGATCACCCGCGTCTCGGCCAGTGCGGCCTCCCATGCCGCATCATCCAGATACAAAAGCCCCGGCGCGGCGGGTTTATACACCGTATCCATCCGGCCCTTGGCGCGCATCGCCTCCATCCGGGCGTCATATTGGTCGTCGATGCTGTCCCAGCGCGCCAGTCGCGCGGGCGTCACCTGATCGTCCAGCATCACCGAAGCACCCGGCATATAGTCGAACAGGGTTTCCAGTTCGGCATGGAAAAACGGCAGCCAATGCTCCATCCCCTGATGCTTGCGGCCCGCACTCACCGCCTCATACAGCGGATCATCCGAGCCGCCTGCGCCAAACTCTACCCGGTAATTCTGCCGAAAGCGCGAAATCGCGGCCTCGTCCAGAATGACCTCGGACACCGGGGCAAATTCCACCGCTTTCAGCTTTTCGGTGGTGCGCTGGGTTTCCGGGTCAAAGCGGCGCGCACCGTCCAGCACATCACCGAACAGATCAAGCCGCACCGGGCCACCCGGCCCCGGCGGGTAAATATCAATGATGCCGCCGCGAATGGCATAATCGCCGGGTTCGGCCACGGTCGGGCTGGGGGTAAAGCCCATGCGCGTCAGGAAATTGCGCAGCGATTCCTCATTCAGGCGATGGCCGACGGTGGCGGAAAAGGACGACTCGCGCAGCACCGCCCGCGTGGGCAAACGCTGGGTTGCGGCATTCAGCGTGGTCAGCAGCACGAACGCCCCCGGCACCCCTTGCGCCAAGGCCGCCAAAGTTGCCATCCGGCGCGAGATGATATCGGGATTGGGCGACACCCGATCATAGGGCAAGCAATCCCAGGCGGGCAGTTCCAGCACCACCACATCGGGTGCCATCACGGCCAGCGCCTCGCGCATCGCCTCCAGCCGCTTGTCGTCGCGTGCGACATGGATCACGGGCGCGCCGCGTGCCAGTTCCTTGGCGATCAAAGCGGCATCAAACCCCTCGGGTGCGCCGCCCAGTATAATCCGCTGCCCGGTATTTTTGGTCATAAGCTCAATCAGGCCACAGGTTGAACACTTGCATATTCTGCCACATGCCCCAAAGCGATGTGATGAATATGGACACCATTCCAATGGCTTGCACCGTCATCCTGTGACGGCCAAGGCGACGGTAAAGCGCCTCGCCCTCCAGCTCTTGCAAGGTGATCTCCTGCGCGGTGGACAGACTGAGCGCGCCGACAATGACCATCGGGGCCAAAAGCAGAAACACCGCCTGTGCAAATTCCACCCAATAGACGAAGCCCAAGACGATAAGCATGGTAAAGAAAAACGCCATCAACCCGATCAGCCAAAGGCCCGACACCCGCGCGATGAACAAAAGCCGCCGCGCGTTGATGCCAACCAGCGCGTGCAGATCCTCGGCCGTTTCGCCCCCGGCACGGCGCGCACGCCCCACCATATCAAACGGCACGCCCAGCACCCAATGGCTTGTGGTGGACCACAGAACCGCAAGGGCAATCCAATACCAAAGATTCGAGAAAGACCGAAGGTCGATCAGCTCAAAAACCGTTTTATACCAATCCAATGCGCCAACCTTCATCTCGTGGACCGCAAGCCCGCGTCAGGGGGCCGCAATGCGT
The DNA here is from genome assembly GCF_003991405.1 of Pseudorhodobacter sp. E13. Classification (GTDB taxonomy): domain Bacteria; phylum Pseudomonadota; class Alphaproteobacteria; order Rhodobacterales; family Rhodobacteraceae; genus Pseudorhodobacter. Next base: position 95,842 of record NZ_RPEN01000154.1, on the reverse strand, counting down.
TGCGTCATTCCTACCCTTGAGACGCGCGCTTTTCCATGGCAGGCAGAAGAAAAAAATCGCACCCTTTGGCATATAGACCACAACACATAGGAATTTGCCCATGCGCCCCACCATTGGCCCCTTTCCCGCGACCCGGTTCCGCCGTTTGCGCCGCGCGGATGGGCTGCGTCGTCTGGCACAGGAAAACACGCTGTCGGTCAATGATCTGATCTGGCCGCTGTTCGTGCAGGACGGGGTGAACCAAACCACGCCTGTGGCGGCGATGCCGGGCGTTTCGCGGCTGTCGGTCGATCTGATCGTGAAAGCGGCAGAGGAGGCGGCGAGTTTGGGCATCCCGGCCCTGTGCCTGTTTCCCTATACCGACCCCGATCTGCGCACCGAAAGCTGCGAAGAAGCGTGGAGCCAGGACAACCTTGCCAATACCGCGATCCGCGCCATCAAGGCCGCTGTGCCGCAGATGGTGGTGATGACAGATGTGGCGCTGGACCCCTATAACGCCAATGGCCATGACGGGCTGGTGCGCGATGGCATCATTCTGAACGATGAAACCGTGGAAGCGCTGGTGAAGATGTCGCTGGCGCAGGCTGAGGCCGGGGCCGATATTCTGGGCCCGTCGGATATGATGGATGGCCGTATCGGTGCCATGCGGCAAGCGCTGGAAATGGCGGGATATCAAGATGTTGCGATCATGTCTTACGCCGCGAAATACGCGTCGGCCTTTTACGGCCCCTTCCGCGAGGCGGTGGGCGCGGGCAGCCGACTGGTGGGCGACAAGAAAACCTATCAGATGAACCCCGCCAACAGCGACGAGGCGCTGCGCCTGATCGAACGCGACCTGAGCGAAGGGGCCGATATGGTGATGGTCAAGCCCGGCATGCCCTATCTCGATATCTGTCGCCGGGTCAAAGATGCCTTTGGCGCGCCGACCTATGCCTATCAGGTTTCGGGCGAATATGCGATGATTCAGGCTGCGGCGCAGAACGGTTGGATTGATGGCGAAAAGGCGATGCTGGAAAGCCTGCTGGCCTTCCGGCGGGCCGGATGTGACGGGGTGCTGACCTATTTCGCGCCGCGCGTGGCCCGCATCTTGCAAGATCATGCCTAAAGCCGGGGCCAAGGCAGGCTGGTAGATGACAGCGGCGTAAAACCACGCTATCTTGTGGCAGATGGCCGACACAGGCCCAATGATTTGAGCAATCGGCGACCGGCAAAACCCGGCGCATCATATGAGGCGGCAGAACATGAATGCATTGAACAGACGGCACTTTTTGGGTGCAACCGTGGCAAGCTTTGCCCTTGGGGGCTGTGCGAACGGCATTGGCGGCGGTGGTGGCGCGCGGCTGGATGCGCGGGTCGATGCAACACGGGATTTCCTGTTCGGTCGTTACCCCGGCACCCGCGAACTTGCCGCGAAAAGCTATGGCGTGCTGTATATGCCGCTGATCACCGAAGCGGGCTTTGGCATCGGCGGCGCTTACGGCCAAGGCGCATTGCGCATCAATGACGTGACGGTGGATTACTATTCGACCACGCGGGCCACCGTGGGCTTTCAGATCGGCGCGCAGCAATATGCCCATGCGCTGTTTTTCCTGACAGAGGCCGCTTTGGGCGATTTCCGCCGCGCCCCCGGTTGGGCCGCCGGGGCCGATATCCGCTATGCCACCCCGGATCAGGGCGCGAGCCTTGGCAAGGAAACCACCGAGATCAACCCGGTGATCGCCCTTGTGTTCGGCCAATCCGGCCTGATCGCCGGGGCCACGCTGGCCGGAACCAAATACACGCGGATCATCCCGTAAGCATCGGCCCCAATCCCCGATTTTCCCTTGAAAATTCGGGGATTGCCGTGATTAGCGCAACCGTTTGATCAGGCTGGACGTATCCCAGCGCCCGCCGCCCATTTCTTGCACTTCCTTGTAATACTGGTCGACGATCTCGGTCACGGGCAGCTTTGCGCCGATCTCTTTGGCGGTGGCAAGGCAGATGCCCAGATCCTTGCGCATCCAATCCACGGCGAACCCATGGTTGAACTCATCCGCCAGCATGGTCGCATGGCGGTTGTTCATCTGCCAAGACCCTGCGGCCCCGCCGGAAATCGCCTCGACCACGGCTTTGCCATCCATCCCGGCTTTTTCGCCAAAGGCCAGCGCCTCGGACAGGCCCTGCACCAGCCCCGCGATGCAAATCTGGTTCATCATCTTGGCGATCTGCCCGGACCCGCTTTCGCCCAGATATTTCCGTGATTTGGAATAGGCCCCCATGATCGCCTCGACAAAGCCGAACTGCCGCTCATCGCCGCCGCACATGATCGACAAGACGCCATTCTCGGCCCCCGATTGCCCGCCCGAAACCGGCGCGTCGATGAACCAGACATTCGCCTCGCGCGCCAAGGCGGCCATTTCGCGGGTGACTTGGGCGGAAACCGTGGTGTGGTCGATGAAAACGGCATCCTTGACCATCCCGGCAAAGGCACCATCCGGCCCGGTGCAAATGCTGCGCAGATCGTCATCATTGCCGACACAGGCCATCACGAAATCTTGGCCCATCGCCGCCTCACGCGGGGTTGCGGCCATCCGCCCGCCATGTTTCTTCACCCATGCCTCGGCTTTTGCGGGGGTGCGATTATACACCGTCACCTGATGGCCCAAGGTCGCCAGATGCCCGGCCATGGGAAAGCCCATCACACCCAAACCCAAAAATGCTACACTTGCCATTGCCTCTTCCCTTCCAATTGCCTCGCGTCACAGGATCGCATAGGTAACCACCCTAACCCTGCCGTCAAGAAAAGACCGCCCATGTTTACCGCGTTTCGCTGGCTCACTCGGATTTTTGTCGGGCTTCTGGCCCTGACTGCCTTTGCGCTGATCATCGCCTATTTCTTCCTGTCCCGCTCGCTTCCCGATTATGCCGAGGATTTCACCTTGGACGGGATCAGCGCCGAGGTGGAAATCGTGCGCAACAATGCCAATGTGCCGCATATCTTTGGGGCCAGTGATGACGATGTGTATTTCGCGCTTGGCTTTGCCCATGCGCAGGACCGGCTGTGGCAAATGACCATGCTGCGCCGCACCGTGCAGGGCCGCCTGTCCGAGGTGTTTGGCGAACGCACGCTGAAGATTGACGAGCTGATGCGCCGCTATGATCTGTATCCGCTGGCCAGCCAGTCGTTTGACGCGCAGGATGACGCAACCCGCGCCGCACTGGAGGCTTATGCCCGTGGCGTCAACGCCTGGATCGGTGAGGTGAATGCCAAGGCGCGCGGTCGTGGCGCGCCCGAGTTCTTTTTCTTTTCCAACGAAATCGCGGCATGGCAACCTGCCGACAGTCTGGCGCTGATCAAGCTGATGGCGCTGCAACTGTCGGGCCATCTGGAATCAGAGGTGCTGCGCGCCCGCACCTCGCTTTTGCTGCCCGAAGCGCGGCTGCGCGATATTCTGCCCGATGCCCCCGGCACAAGCGTCACCGCCCTGCCCGATTATGCCAGCCTGATGCCCAGCCCGCCCCCCGGCGGCTTTCCGCAGCGCGTGGCGCAAGACCCGCTGTCGCCCTTCCCCGAGGCCCCCTTTACCGGCGCCTCGAACGCTTGGGCCGCAGCCCCCGGTCGCTCTGCCGCGGGTGGGGCTTTGCTGGCCAATGATCCGCATCTGGGCTTTACCGCCCCGACGCTGTGGTATCTGGCGCGGCTGGAATTTGCCTCCGGGGGCGTGATCGGGGCCACCATCCCCGGCATCCCTGCTGTGATGATCGGTCGGTCCGAGGCTTTGGGCTGGGGCGTCACCTCGGCCTATCTGGATGATCAGGATGTGGTGATGGAACGCATCAACCCTGACAACAACCAGCAATATGCCAGCGGTGCCGGCTGGAAAGAGTTTGAAACCCGCCGCTCCATCATCACGGTCAAGGATAAAGACCCCGTCACCATCACCCTGCGCTGGTCGGATGCAGGCCCCGTGCTGCCCGGCAGCCATTACAACCTTGCCACCGTTACGCCCCCCGGCCATGTCGCCGCCCTGTCATGGACGGCATTGTCGGCGCAAGACACCTCGATGACCGCCGCTTTGCGGATCATGAAGGCCCGCTCCATCCCCGAGGCGCTGGAGGCCGGCCGCTTGCATATCGCCCCGGCCCAGAACCTGATGCTGGCCGATAGCGATGGCATCGCCCTTCAACTGATCGGCGTCGTGCCCAACCGCAACCCCGCCCATGAAACCCAAGGCCGCATGCCCGCCACGGGCGACAAGCTGCAAAACCGCTGGGCCGGGATGCAGGATTACAGCCGAAATCTGCGCGTGATGAACCCAAGCTCTGGCCTGCTTGGCAATACCAATAACAAAACCACCGACGCGCCTTTCCCCGACAATATCAGCGCCACATGGGGCGACACCCACCGCATCCAGCGCTGGCTGACCCTGATGAAAACCCGCGAGGTCCACACCCGCGAAAGCTTCATCGAGGCACAACTGGACACCGTTTCGCCCATCGCCCGCGCGGTGCTGCCGCTGATCGGGGCGGATCTGTGGTTCACCGGCACACCTTCCGCCGAAGGCACGCCCGAACATCTGCGCGAACGCGCGCTTCAATTGCTGGCCGAATGGAACGGCGAGATGAACGAGCATCTGCCCGAACCGCTGATCTATGCGGCTTGGGTCCGCACCCTGCAAGACCGCCTGATCCGGGATGAGCTTGGCCCCTTGGCCGATGCCTATACCCATGCCGATCCGGTGTTTCTGGAACGCGTGTTCCGCAATACCGACGGGGCAGCAAGCTGGTGTGACATCCTGCAATCGGCCGCGATTGAAACCTGCACCGATATTTCCCGGATCGCGCTGGATGAAACGCTTTTGCGCCTGTCCGAACAATATGGCCCGCAGATCGAAACCTGGCGCTGGGGCGATGCCCATCAGGCCACGCATGACCACCCTGTCATGGGCTCTGTGCCCTTCCTGCGCTATTTCGTGAACCTGCGCCAATCCACCAGCGGCGGCGACAGCACCTTGATGCGCGGCCTGACCAAAGGCACCGACCCGGACCCCTTCCTGAACGTGCATGGCGCGGGCTATCGCGGCGTGTATGATTTCGCTGATCCCGACAGCTCGGTCTTTATCACCTCCACAGGGCAATCGGGCCACCCGCTGTCGCGGCATTACGATGATCTGGGTGTTTTGTGGCGGCGCGGCGAATATATCCCGATGAGCCTTGATCCAGAACTCGCCCGTGCGGCAGCCGTGGGCATCACCCATCTGCGCCCGCGCTAGGATTTCGCGCAAGCCACTGTTTTGCCACTTGCTTTGGGTGCGGCTTCGCGCCTAACCTTTCGTATAGGTATTTGACTCGATCCTTTTACAAAAGCGGAGCTTTTTATGGCTGTCCTAGCAGAACCCAACACCTCCAGCGCCATCATGATGGAGGCGCAGAAACTGCTGAACAAATCAGCCCTGCAAACCCGCGCCCCCGAAAATGGCGCCTTTGACAAGGCAACCCTTGCCGCCATCAAACAATTCCAAACCGAATCCGGGCTGCGCCCCACTGGCGTGCTGGATGACGCCTTGATGAAGGTGCTCAGATCCGCCGCAGGCAAACCCAATCCGACCAAACAGATCACCATCAACGGCAAGATCTACCTCTTTACCGATGCCGAATATAAACTGCTGGTCAAACGCATCGCCAAGGATTTCGAAAAGGCGATGATCGTGCTGCGCGGCGCCGTCGCCGAGGCGCGCGGCATCTGGGATTCGCAAAAACGCCTGAACAACGATCAATATATCGTCGCTTGGTGTATCGAGGTTTACGCAGGCACATCGCTGCCCCCCGAAAGCCTGATCAAGACCGCCGAGGCGGGCGTTAAGGCGGCCGATGCCGCGCTGAAAGCCGGCAATCTGCGCGATTTTTCGCGGATTTTTCCAAAAGCCGAAAAACAGGCCAATGACGCCCGCAGCAAGATGAAAACCTACCTCGCCAAGATCATCGACGGCGGCGAAGGCATGGTGACAGGGCTTCAGATCGTCTCTGGCACCAGCTTCGTGATCGTGGGCATCATCGCAGCCCCGGTCGCCGCCAGCTATGGCGCAGGCGCGCTGACGGCGGCTGTCGTCGCGGGCGCGGGCACCAGTGCCGTGGAAACCATCGCCAATGAGGTGGGCAAAGGCATCTCGGGCGATAGCAAAGGCATCGGTGACGCCGCCTTCAACGTGCTGAAAGACAGTTTCATCGGCGGCACCGTGGGCGCGCTGGTCAAAGGCAAGGCCGGGGAAAAGATCATCGCCAAAGTCGGCCCCCTTGTCGCCAAAAAGCTCAGTGGCAAACTGTTCGAGAAGGCCAGCGAAAAAGCCATCACCAGCTTTGTCATCAATTATTTCAAGAACAACGGTGCCAATATCCTCGAAGGCGTTATCCAGGACGTGCTCAAGGAATTCAAATCCAACGCCACCGGGCTGACCTTTGACAAATTCTGCGGCATCGTTGCCAAACAGGTCGCGACCGCCGGGGCCTTTGCCAAATTCGGCAAGGCTGGCGATGTCAGCGCCAAGGCGCTGATGGCCAAATTGCCCAGCTCGGTGAAAAAAGACCTGCTGAAATCCTTGGGCGACAAGGCCAAAGAGGCCGACCTGACCCCGATCTTCGCCAAAGTCTTTGATGAAACCGGCAAGGAACTGGCCGGCAAGGTCTATGACAAAGTGCTCTCCTCGGCCACGGGCAAGGAAAGTCCCGAACAGATCGAAGCCAAAATCCTCGGCGAATATGCCACCAATAAAAAACTGATCGACGCGGTAAAGGCCGAAGCCGAAAAGAACGCCAAGAAAAAGAAATAGGCCACGCGCCCGTTTTCATCTTGGCGAAAATACCTTCAGGGGGTGAATTGGCCGCAAGGCCAAGGGGGGGCGTGAACGCCCCCCCGCGCCCGGCTCGATAAACCCACAGGGTCAGATCAGCGCCTGAAACGCCTTTTCCTGCCGCTCGGTCCACAAAACGCGCAAAACCCAGCCCTTGTCGGAAAGCTGTTCATCCTCGATCACGCCTTCGGCATGCAACCAGGCATGCGCGCGACCTTGGGCGAAATCCAGTTCCAGCCGCGCCTCGGTTCTTGCCAGTTCAAACGCAGCCGAAACGGCAGCTAGCAAGCGGTCAATCCCGGCCCCGGTCAGCGCGGATAGGGCAAAGACATGCTCTGTCTTTTCCGCCTGCCCCTCCAATGCGGCGCGGGCGGTATCATCGACCAGATCCAGCTTGTTCCAGATTTCGAACTGCGGGGTTTCGGCCCGCACGCCCAGACTGGTCAGAATATCGGCCACATCTGCTGCCTGTTCCGCCGATTCCGGGTGGCTGATATCGCGCACATGCAAGATCAGATCGGCCTCCAGCACCTCCTCCAAAGTGGCGCGAAAGGCTGCGACCAATTGCGTCGGCAGGTCAGAAATGAAGCCCACCGTATCCGACAAGATCACCTTGCGGCCATCGGGCAGTTCCAAGCCGCGCATCGTCGGGTCCAGCGTGGCAAACAGCATATCCTTGGCCAAAACCTCGGCCCCGGTGATGCGGTTGAACAGCGTCGATTTCCCGGCATTGGTATAGCCCACCAGCGCCACCACCGGAAACGGCACCTTGCGCCGCGCGGCGCGGTGTAATTCGCGGGTTTTCACCACTTTGTCCAATTGCCGCTTGATCCGCACGACCTGATCGTCAATCGCGCGGCGGTCCGCCTCGATCTGCGTCTCCCCCGGCCCGCCGACAAAGCCAAGGCCGCCGCGCTGACGTTCCAGGTGGGTCCAGGCCCGCACCAACCGCGTGCGCTGATAAGACAGCGCGGCCAGTTCCACCTGAAGCACACCTTCGCGCGTGCGCGCACGATCGGCAAAGATTTCCAGAATCAACCCGGTCCGGTCCAGCAGCTTGACGCCCCATTCCTTTTCAAGGTTGCGCTGCTGCACCGGCGTCACCGGCCCGTCGATCAGCACCAACCCGATATGCAAGTCCTTGATGCGCGCCGCAATCTCGGCCACCTTGCCGGACCCGAACAGCATCCCCGGATGCAGCTTTGGCAGGCGCACGATCTCGCCGCCCACCACCTCCAGCCCCGGCAGGGCTGCCGCCAGTGATGTCGCCTCGGCCAGCCCATGTTCGGGCAAACGGCGGGACCGCGCCGATTTCAGATCAGGGTGCAGCACATAGGCCAGCGTGCTTTCGGCACGGGTATCATGCCCGGCCAAGCGCAATTCGACCGAAAAGCCATCTTCCGGGTCGTGCTCCAGATCAGGCAAGTTTACTCTTCGCCTTCATAAAGGCTGATGGGCGCACCCGGCATGATGGTCGAAATCGCATGCTTGTAAACAAGCTGAGACTGCCCATCGCGGCGCAACAACACACAAAAATTGTCAAACCAAGTGATAACGCCTTGCAGCTTGACACCATTAATCAAAAAAATCGTCACCGGAACCTTCGCCTTGCGGACATGGTTCAAAAATGCGTCTTGGAGATTCTGTTTATCGGAAGCCATTATTACATTGCCTTTTTTTCTTGTTGTTACCGTCCTGGCCCTCGGCCCTCCCCGAAGGAATATGCTTGCACTATGAAACGGGATTCCGCGACATTCCAGCCCAAAAGCAAGCCCGGGTGCAAGCTTGGGCCGATATCGTCTTACCTGCGCCACACACCGGGGGCGAAAAGCGCCAGAATGGCCAAAATTTCAACACGGCCCACGATCATCGCCGCCCCCAGAATGGCCTTTTCCGAAACTGTCAGCTCCAGCATGCGGATCGGAACATCGCTGGCCATGGCGGCCAGTGGCCCGGTTGTCGTGACTGCCGCCACGGTCAGCACTAGGCTTTGTTCAAATTCCAACCCGCGCAAGGACAGGGCCGCAATCACGATGGCAAAGGTGATGGCGTAAAGCATGAAGAAAATCCACGCCACATAGGCCCCGCTTTTGCGCAAACGCCGTTCGCCATCGCCGCCACCGCCGATGGAACTGGGGTGGACAAGGCGGTCCATCTCGCGCTCGCCATGGCGGGCCAGTGCATAGACCCGCAGCAGCTTCAACCCGCCCGCCGTGGTGGCAATGCCGCCCCCCATCATCGCAAGCCCCAGCAAGATCAGACCGGGGCTGTTCAACCCAGACCAAGACCGCGCATCCTGCCAATCGGCGCTTTCAAATCCGGTTGTGGTCAGAAAGCTCATGGTGGTGAACAACCCGCCCCACAGCGCATCAAAGGCCGCCTTGGCATTCAGCACATCATCCGCCGCCAGCGCCCCCAGCCAATGCCGGAAAAACAGCAGCGTTGGCACCACGACCAGAAAAAAGGTGGCAAGCTGCACCTCGTGATCGTCGCGCAGGCTGCGGTTGCGGTCGGTCAGCACCGCACCGGGAAAGCTGCGGCGGGTGAGCGCCAGCGCCATGAACACGAAAATCATCACCTCGGTCACAAAGCCCGATGTGGCATTGGCGACGCCTTGTCCATTGGTGATCCCGCTGGTCGAAAGCGTCGACATCGCAAGGCAAAGCGCGGTCAGCCCCCGCTCTCCCGCGATCAACAGCATCACCCATAGCAGCAGGGTCAGCCCGAAATACACCGGAAACAGCGCAGAGGCATGGCGGATCAGCCGTTCCGACGGGTTTGCGCCATGGGTTATCTGTTCCGCGCCCTGCGCCCCGCGCCCCGGCACCCGGCCAGACAGCACCTCAACCCCGCCAAGGTTCAGGGGGGCCAGCACCGCCACTGCTGACAGCAGCACGAAAAAGCCACCCATCCAGCCCACCAATGCCCGCCACAGATGCAATGACGGCGCAAGCCGCCCCGGCGTGTCATATTGCGTGGCCCCGGTGGTGGTAAAGGATGACACCATTTCAAACCAAGAATTGGCAAAACTGGTATCGGGGACCGCCTCATTGAACGGCACCGCAAACAGAAAGGGCAACCACAGGTAAGCCCCCAGCAAAGCCGCAAGCTGGCTGCGCGCGACCGAGCGCGGCCGATAGTTCGATGTGGCAATCCCCACCACAGCCGCCAGCAGGCAAAACATCACACTGCCGTAAAAGAAGGGGCGCGCCACCGTGAAATCAGCAAACACAACCGCATGGGCCGCCGGCAGCAGCATGGCCAAGGCTCCCGCCCCGGTCAGGACCACCAGCAATGGCAATTGCAGAATACGCCCCATCCCCGGACCGCTTAGAAAAAGTCGATGGAGACTTGCAGCAGCCGCTCCACCTCTGGCACGTCTTTTGACATGGCAAACAGCGCGATCACATCGCCTTCTTCCATGCGCAGATCGCCGGTCGGTTTCAGGACCTTGTCGCCTTTCATCACCGCGCCCACCAGCACGCCTTCGGGGAATTCGGTTTCCTTGATCAGCTTGCCCGCAAGGGGCGAGGTGGACAACACCTGCGCCTCGATCATCTCGGCTTCGGCGTCACCGATGGAATAGATCGACCGCACGCGCCCGTGGCGGATATGCCGCAGGATCGAGGATACCGTGGTCGCACGCGGGTTGATGAAAGCGTCAATATCCAAAGCGCCCATCAACGGCACCAAGGTCGGATCGTTGACCAGCGCAATCGCCATCGGGCAGCCCGCCTGTTTGGCGCGCACCGCCACCAGCAGGTTGGTCTTATCGTCATCCGTCACGGCCAGAACCGCATCGGCCCGGTCAATCCCGGCTTCCAGCAGGATATCCATATCCATGCCATCGCCGTTCAGCACGATCGTGCGTTCCAGCCCATCGGCGGCTTTTTCGGCGCGGCTGCGGTTCTTTTCGATCACTTTGGCGCGCATGCGTTCGGTCCGGGCCTCCAACGCGCGGGCCACGCCCAAACCGACATTGCCCCCGCCCACGATCACCACCCGCTCTTGCTTGCGGGTGGTCTTGCCAAAGATTTCCAGCGTGCGGTTCAGATCCTCGGTATGGGCGAACACATAGATCCGGTCGCCCGCGAAAAGCTGATCACCCGCATCCGGTGCAAACAGACGTTCTTCGCGTCGCACACCGACCACAATCGCCCGCAGGGTGGAAAACAGTTCCGTCAATTGCCGTAACGGCGTGTTAAGCACCGGGCAATCCTCATCCAGCACGATGCCCAGCAATTGCGCCTTGCCGCCCATGAAGCTTTCGGTGTCAAAGGTCGCGGGGGCGGCCAGCCGTTGTAGCGCCGCTTCGGCCACTTCCTTTTCCGGGCTGATCACCACGTCAATCGGCATGTGATCGCGGCGATACAGATCGGCGTAAATCGCATCAAGATAGCTTTGCGACCGCAAGCGCGCGATCTTGCGCGGGACCGAAAACACCGAATGCGCGACCTGGCAGGTGACCATGTTCACCTCGTCAGAATGGGTGGCGGCGATGATCATATCGGCATCGCGCGCACCTGCCCGCGCCAGAACATCCGGATAGCTGGCAAAGCCAACGATACCCTGCACATCCAGCGTATCGGTGGCCCGGCGCACCAGATCGGCGTTGAAATCAACGACGGTGACATCGTTGTTTTCGCCTGACAGGTGGCGCGCGATTTGCCACCCCACCTGCCCCGCACCGCAGATGATCACTTTCATAGTCGTTTACTCCGTGGTCGCGGCAGCTTAAACCGTCTGCCCTTTCATTGGCAGAAGCGCCCGTCAGGGTCAATCTGCGGCGCAAGGACTATTCATCATCATCGCCGTCATCGGCCTCTTCCAGCCGGGCGGTGCGCGCGCCGGATTTGCTGGTCGTCACCACCCCCAGCGACTTCAGCTTGCGGTGCAACGCGCTGCGTTCCATGCCGACAAAGCTGGCCGTGCGGCTGATATTGCCACCAAAGCGGTTGATCTGGGTCAGCAGATATTCCTTTTCAAACAGCTCCCGCGCCTCGCGCAGCGGCAAGGTGGCCAAGGCCCCGCCCAAGACAAGCCGCCCGTCATCGCGGCCCGAAGGCTCTTGCCCCGGCAGCTCCTTTACATCCACCGGCCCCGTGCCATCGCCAAGAATCAGCACGCGTTCGATCACATTGCGCAACTGCCGCACATTGCCCGGCCATTGCATGGTTTGCAGCATCGCTTCGGCCTCTGAGGTCAGCTTGCGCGCAGGCAGGCCTTGGGTGCGGTGGAACATATCAATGAAATAAGCCGTCAGTTCTGGTATATCCTCGCGCCGCTCTTCAAGGCTGGGCACCGCAATCGGCACCACGTTCAGCCGGTCATACAGCTCTTGCCGGAAGCGACCGCCCGCAATCTCGGCCCGCAAATCGCGCGTGGTCGAGGAGATGACCCGCAGATCAACCCGCACCTTGTCCACGCCACCGACACGGGTGAATTGCTGATCGACCAGCACGCGCAAAATCTTGCTTTGCGTGCCCAGCGGCATTTCGGCCACCTCGTCGAAATAGATCACGCCGCCATGCGCCTGCTCCAGCAGGCCTTGCTCCACCCCGCGCTCTCCGGTTTCGCGGCCAAACAGCACCTCTTCCATGCGCTCCGGCTCTATCGTGGCTGAGGTGACGGTGACAAACGGGGCCGAGGCCCGGTTGGAATTGCTGTGAATAAAGCGCGCCGCCAATTCCTTGCCCGCCCCGGCAGGCCCGGTCAGCATCACGCGGCCATTCGACTTCGTGACCTTTTCAAGCTGTGATTTCAAGGTCTTGAACGCCGTGCTTGATCCCAGCATTTCCGAGGAGGTGACATCGCGGCGCCGCAAATCGGTGTTTTCACGGCGCAGACGGCTGGTTTCCATCGCGCGGCTGACCACCACCATCAACTGATCAATGTTGAACGGCTTTTCAATGAAATCATAGGCCCCTTGCTTGATCGCCGCGACCGCTATTTCGATATTGCCATGGCCCGAAATGATGACCACCGGCACATCCGGGTTATCGCGTTTCACGGTTTTCAGAATGTCGATCCCATCCATCTGGCTGTCTTTCAACCAGATATCGAGGATCATCAGCGCGGGTGCCTCGGCCCCGATCTGGGCCATGCATTCGTCGGAATTTCCAGCCAAACGAACGGCATAGCCTTCATCCTTCAGAATATCCCCGATCAATTCGCGGATATCGCGTTCGTCGTCGACAATCAAAATGCTACTCATTGTTCCCCCTCGGCTTTTCGGCCTGCGTTTCTGCCCTTTGCCCGTGGCAAGATGATCTCGGCCATCGCCCCGGCATGGGTGTTTCCTTCAAATATATCGGCATCCAGCAGCGCCAGCGTGCCGCCATGCTCTTCGATGATCTTCTTGACGATGGGCAGGCCAAGGCCGGTGCCCTTTTCGCGTGTGGTTACATAGGGTTCAAACAGCCGCGCGCGGTCAGGCGGCAGGCCGATCCCGTTATCGGCAATCCGGATCGTGGCGGCATCGGCATCCACCACAAGCGAGACGCGGATTTCCGGCGCAATCTCCACACCCTTGTTCTTTTCCATAAAGCTTTCAATGGCTTCACCGCCATTCTTCACAAGATTTGTCAAGGCCTGAGAGATCATGGTCGCGTCAAGTTCCATCGGCAAAACCATGTCCGGCACATCCATGACAAAGCGCACATCGGGCTGCCCTGCCTCTTGCAACAGCACCGCGTCGCGCAACAGCTTGCACAAATCTTCCTCGCGCCGCACCGGTTCGGGCATTCGCGCGAATTTGGAAAACTCATCAACAATGCGGCGCAAGTCATTGGTTTGGCGCACAATAACATCGGCGTATTGGTCCAGGTCAGCCGCCTGATCCCCGACCAAAGGCCGGAATTTGCGCTTGATGCGTTCCGCAGAAAGCTGGATCGGCGTCAGCGGGTTCTTGATCTCATGCGCGATGCGCCGGGCGACATCGCCCCAAGCCGCCATCCGCTGCGCCGAGACAAGATCGGTCACATCATCAAAGGCCACAACATAGCCTTCCAATGTGCCGGTATCAGAGCGCCGGATGCTCATCCGCACCAGCAGGCTTTCCATCCGGCCCTTGCGCGTCAGGCGCAGTTCCTCTTGAACCGATGCCCCAAGACTCTCGCGCAACTTACGGAAAAGGCTGTCAAATTCCGGAACAAGATAAGACAGATCATGCCCTTCGGCGCTGCCTTTCACATCCAGCAAACGTTCTGCCGCGCGGTTCACAAAATCCACCCGGCCATCGGCATCAAGGCCAATCACCCCCGCGGTCACCGAGGACAGCACAGAGTCAAACAAGCGCCGCCGCCCTTCGGTTTCGCGGTTGCTGGACACCAGCGCATCGCGTTGCCCCTTCAACTGCCGGGTCATCTGGTTGAACAGACGGCCCATCATGGCAATCTCGTCATCGCCTTCTTCTTCGGGGATCTGCACGTCCAGATCGCCGCTGCCGACCTTTTGCGCCGCCCCGGCAAGCCGCCCCACCGGGCGCGACAAACGCTCGGCCAGCCACAGCCCCAACCAGATCGCGGCCAATATCAGGATCACGGCGAAACCAAGATACAGCAGACCGAATTCGAACAGCAGCCGCCCGCGCTCTGCCTCCAATTGCTGATACAGCGCCACGGTTTCGCGTGTCTCATCCAGCAGGCTCAGGATGTTGCCATCCACCTCGCGCGAGACATAGAGGAAGCGATCCACATAGGCGTTCAGAAACACCAGCGCGCGCAGTTCGTTGTTCGGCCAATCCTCGATCAGCACGGTTTCCCCGGCCCGTGCGCGGGCGATCTGTTCTAGCGTAAGCTCTTCAAAATCAAAGAGGTATGAACGCTCGCCCCGTGTTTTCAACGCGCCTGACCCGTCAATCAGATAGGCCTCCTTCAACCCGCGCTGAATGGCGGCCTGCCCTTGGGTCAGGATCGGGCGCAATTGGTCATCGGCCAGAAAAAACGTGCTTTGCTTGGCAATATTCAGATAGGCCGACAGGCTTTCGGCATCTTCGGTCAGGTCGCGGCGGTGTTCGCCATCATAGGCCTGCGCCGCCGCCAAAGAGTTACCGACCACGGCGCGCACCCGTTCGGAAAACCACCCCTCCAGCCCGACATTGAAGGTCAGCACCGCAAAAACCGCAACCAGAACCGTGGGTATCAGCGCCAGAAGCGCGAAAATGCCCGACAACCGCAAATGCAGGCGCGACCCCGCCGACTGGCTGCGCCGGTCCGCGATCATCCGCGACACCCGCGCCAGCACCAAGGCCGCCACGACCAGCACATAAACCAGATCGGCCAGCAGAATCAGCCGCAGGAACAGCGAGGTTGCGCCCTGATCGAATGGCCCAAGCGCCATGAAGGTCGCCAAGGCCAAACTGGGCCCCAGCGTGACCAGCACAAAGGTCATGATATTCTGAAAACGCCTTTGGCGCCGCAGCCGTGACAGCTTTAGCCAAGTGTTGCTTCGCATCACAGCCGACAAATCGCTAAACCCCCACAGGTTGCAGGCCGCGCATATCCACGGCCCATATCTGCACGGCATCGGCTGGAAGGTTCCAGAATGCCACGCTGCTGTGGCAGTTTTACATCAACTTACGCCGTCGTGTCACGCGAATTTCCAGATCGGTGATCTTCTTGCGCAAGGTATTGCGGTTGATGCCCAGCAAATCGGCACATTTAGCCTGATTTCCAGCCGTTGCATCCAAGGCAATTTCGATCAGCGGGGCCTCAAATTCACGCAAAATCCGGGCATAAACGCCGGGAGGTGGCAAAGATCCGCCGTGCAGATCGAAATAGCGGCGCAAATGCCGCGCAACCGAGGCGGACAGCTTTTCGCCCTCGCCCCCGCCGCGCAGGGGTTCCATCGCGGGCTGATTGCTCAACATGCCTTCAATTTCAGACCGGGCGATCTCGGGCTCGGGCGAGGTGACCATCAGGCGGCGCACGGCGTTTTCCAACTGGCGCACATTGCCGGGCCAGCTGTAATTGCGCACAAGGTCGCGCGCATCGGCAGACAGCTTGCGCTCGGTTCCCAGTTCGCGCGCGCCACGGGCCAGAAAATGCGCGGCCAGCAGTTCGATGTCTTCGACCCGTTCGCGCAGCGCGGGCACCTGAATATTCACGCCACCCAAGCGGTAATACAAATCCTGCCGGAAGGTGCCTGCCTCCATCCGGGCGGTCAGATCGCTTTGCGAGGTGGCCATGACACGCGGGGCATTATCGCCGAACATATCCAGCATCCGCACAATCCGCGCCTGCGCATCATCATCGTAATCGGCAATCTCATCAAAAATCAGGCTGCCGCCCTTGGCCCGCGCCAAAAGATTGGCAGGCCCGTCCACCCCACCCAGATCCGCCGCTTGCACCACGATGAATGGCTGGCTGCGACGGTCAGAGAAATCATGTATGGCGCGGGCAATCAGCGATTTCCCGGTGCCGGATTCGCCGGTGATCAGCACGGCCAGATCGGTGTTCATCACCCGCGCGACCAAACGGTAAAGCGCCTGCATGACCGCCGTGCGCCCGACCAGCGGCAAATCCTCTCCCATATCGCGGGGGGCATTGGCCGGGCGTTGCGGCGCACGGCGCTTGATATCCAGCGCCCGGGCCGAGCGTTTCATCAGGTCGGGCAGATCGAACGGCTTTGGCAGGTAATCATAGGCCTCGGCCTCGGCGGCCTGAATCGCGGTCATGATGGTGTTTTGCGCCGAAATCACGATCACCGGCAGACCGGGGCGCAGCTTGGAGATTTGCGGCAGCGCCTCCAGCCCATTGCCGTCGGGCATCATCACATCCGAAATTACCAGATCGCCTTTGCCTTCCTCGACCCAGCGCATCAGCGTGGTCAGGCTGGAGGTGGCATGCACCTTGCACCCCGCCCGCGTCAGCGCCTGCGTCAAAACGGTGCGGATCGTGCGATCATCGTCAGCGACTAGAACCGTGCCGTCCATGGTTTATTCTCCTGTCAGTCGTGAATGCTTGGGGGCCATGGGCAAAGACACCCGGAACACCGTTTTGCCCGGCGCGGAATCGACCGAAATCCAGCCGTCATGGTCCGAGATAATCTTGGACACCAGCGCAAGGCCCAAGCCGGTGCCGTTTTCGCGGCCCGAAACAAAGGGTTCGAACACATTGGCCGCGATTTCCGGCGGCAGGCCGGGGCCATCGTCGATAATTTCAACCTGCAAGGCCAAGGGGCTGCCAGAGCCATCCTTATGCCGCAGCCGCAGCGACAGATCATAGAACGTGCGCAGCCGGATCACGCCGCCATCGGGGCCAGAGGCCTCTGCCGCGTTCTTGATCAGGTTCAAAAACACCTGCATCAACTGGTCCGGGTCGGCAAAAGTGGCCGGCAGCGAGGGGTCGTAATCTTCGACAATGGTCATATCGCGGGCAAAGCCCACAATGGCCGACCGCCGCGCCCGGTCCAGCGCGTCATGAATATTGACCACGCGCCGATCTGGCGGGCGCAGATTGCCGAATTGCTCGACCTGCTCCAGCAGTTTCACGATGCGGCGGGTTTCCTCGACGATCAGATCCGAAAGCTCGCGATCCTCGGGCGACAGGTTCATCGCCAAAAGCTGTGCCGCCCCCGAAATACCTGCCAGCGGGTTCTTGATTTCATGCGCCAGCATTTCTGCCATGCCGATGGCTGATTTCGCCGCCGTTTTCACTGCTGCCTGACGGCCCAGACGGTCGGCAATCTCTCGCGGGGTGATCAGCAGCATCAGCAAATCGCGGTGGTCCTGCATCGGGGCGATTTGCAGGCGGCAATGCACGGGCGCGCGCTCTCCCGTGGTGATTTCCACGTCATTGATGACCAAGGGCGATTGGTTCACCTGCACCCGCGCCATCGCCTCTTCCATCGGGGCGTCGATATGCACGCGTTCAAACAGCGATTGGCCCTTCAGGCTGCGGGTGGACAGGTTCAGGAAGGTTTCGGCTGCGGGGTTCACCTCGACCACGGTGCCGCCCACCTCTACCAGCAGCGCCGGAACGGGAAGCGAGGCCCAGAACGCCCCCGGTGTCGGCAATGGCGTGCGTTCCGTCATGCCGCCACCTTTTGGGCATCGGCAAAAGCGGCGCGCAGTTCGGCAATCACGCGCGCGGGGTCTGTCAGCGTCAGGATCAAGCCGCGCGCAGCCTCCAGCCCGGCGGTTTCCAGATACCAGCCCAGATGTTTGCGCGCCGTGCGCAGGCCAAGCTCCGGCCCGTAAAACGCCAGCATTGCCTCATAATGGCCAATCACCATGGCACCCAGATCATCGCCTTGCGGGATCACCGGGGCGGGCCGTCCAAACAACCCCGCCGCGATAGAGGCCAGCACCCAAGGCCGCCCCTGCGCGCCGCGCCCCACCATCACCCCATCTGCACCCGAGGCCGCCAGCGCCGCCGCTGCCGCCTCGGCGTCAATAATATCGCCATTGGCGATCACGGGGATGCGCACCGCCTCTTTCACCGCGCGAATGGCGGCCCAATCAGCAGCCCCTTTGTAAAACTGGCAGCGGGTGCGGCCGTGAATGGTGATCATCTGGACACCTGCCGCTTCGGCCCGCCGTGCAATCTCGGGCGCGTTCAGCAGCGCATCATCCCAGCCCAGCCGGGTTTTCAACGTCACCGGCACCTTGACCGCCGCAACCACCGCCTCAATCAGGCTGAGCGCGTGGTCAGGGTCTTTCATCAAGGCCGAACCGGAATAGCCCGTCGTGACCTTTTTGGCAGGGCATCCCATATTGATATCAATGATTTGCGCGCCTTGCGCCTCGACATAGCGCGCGGCTTCGGCCATCCAGTAAGCCTCGCGCCCGGCAAGCTGCACCGAGGTGGCCTGCTGGTCAAACCCCAGTTCGGCACGCGCCCGGGCCAAGGGACGGGCTTGCACGACCTCTTGGCTGGCCACCATCTCCGATACCACAAGCCCTGCCCCGAACCCCGCCACAAGGCGGCGAAACGGCAAGTCTGTGATCCCCGCCAAAGGCGCGAGCAATACCGGGGGGTCGATGGTCAAGCTGCCAAGCTTCACGAAATCCTGTCCAATCCATGCCAATCCTCTTTCCACCTAGCGAGGCCAAGTGGGAAAGACAAACCTTTCCGCCGCAAAAATCATCGAAAAACAGAAAGTGCCTAATTTTTAGGCGCACGTCTTTTGGGGCAGCGCAATTGCTCTGCTGCGGCATCTGGCCTAGAACGCTGTGACGCAAAGAAACCGCCGGGATCGCCGCATGACCAACGCCGCCATCATCACCGCCGCAGGCCGGGGCAGCCGAGCCGGGGGCGACAGGCCAAAGCAATGGCAGGCCCTTGCGGGCAAACCGGTGTTGCAGCACACGCTGGACGTGTTCCGTGCCAGCGCGCGGTTTTCCACGCTGGTCGTCACCATCCACCCCGATGATCGCGCCGATGCCGTGCAACTGGGGCCGGATGTGATTTTGGTCGAAGGTGGCGCGACGCGGGCAGAATCTGTGAAGAACGCGCTGGAACATCTTGAATCCATGCAAATTTCACGCGTTTTTATCCATGATGGCGCGCGCCCGTTGGTGACGCCTGCGCTGCTGGATCAGTTGCATGCAGCGCTTGACCAAAGCGCCGCCGCGGCACCCGCCTTGATGGTCACGGATGCGCTGTGGCGTGGCGAGCGGGGCCGCGTTTCCGGCGTGCAGGACCGCGCGGGGCTTTACCGCGCGCAGACCCCGCAAGCCTTTCACTTTGCCCCGATCCTTGCCGCCCATCGCGCCCATCCGGGCCATGCCGCCGATGATGTCGAAGTGGCGCGCGCCGCCGGGATAGAGGTGGCAATCGTCGCGGGTGAGGCGGATAATATCAAGATTACCTTGCCGCAGGATTTCGATCAGGCGGCGCAAATACTGACCATGCGGGCACAAAGGGACAAAGCGATGGATATCAGACTGGGCAACGGCTTTGACGTGCATGCCTTTTGCGCGGGGGATCATGTCTGGCTGTGTGGTGTAAAAATCCCCCATTCCCAAGGGCTTCTGGGCCATTCTGATGCGGATGTGGGGATGCATGCGCTGACAGATGCGCTGTATGGTGCTTTGGCTCTGGGCGATATCGGCCAGCATTTCCCCCCCTCGGACCCGCAATGGAAAGGGGCCGAAAGCCATATCTTTCTGGCCCACGCGATGGAACAGGCCCGCGCGCAGGGCTTCACGCTGGGCAATGCCGATGTGACGCTGATCTGCGAACGCCCAAAAATTGGGCCACATGCGCCCGCCATGCGCGCCGCTTTGGCGCAGATCATGGGGGTGGACATGGGGCGCGTATCGGTTAAAGCCACGACAAGTGAAAAATTGGGCTTTACGGGCCGCGAAGAAGGCATCGCCGCCCTGGCCACCGCAACCTTGGTGAAAACATGACCGCAAGCCGCATCCTTTCCATCTTTTTCGGCGCGGGCCTGCTGCGCCCTGCGCCGGGCACCTGGGGCTCGGCGGCGGCGGTGGGCGTGGGGTTGATCCTGCATCGCATCGGGCATTTCCCGCTTTTGGCTGTGGCCACGGTGGCGATCACCGCGATTGGATTTTGGGCCTGCCGCCGCGAACTGGCCGGAAAACCGGGGCAAGACCCGTCTGAAATCGTGATCGACGAAGTGGCAGGCCAATGGATCGCGCTGCTGTTCCCGTCTTTCGGCTTTTGGTATATCGGCTTGGAAAGCAACAACTTCCCCTATCCGGGCTGGGTTGCGGCCTTTCTGTTGTTCCGGCTGTTTGATGTGTGGAAGCCTTGGCTTGTGGGCCGGGCCGATGCGCGCGGCGATGCCGATGGGGTGATGATTGATGACCTTTGGGCCGGTCTTTTTGCTGGGGTTGGCACCATGGTTTTCGCTGCCCTCGCCCATCTTGTGATCATGTAGGGGGCCAAGATGACTCCGGCGCAGATACTGGACGCTGCCCGCGCCAAGGGCATCACCATCGCCACCGCAGAAAGCTGCACCGGGGGCATGGTCGCCGCTGCCCTGACCGATGTTGCGGGCGCATCCGATGTGTTTGATCGCGGCTTTGTCACCTATTCCAACGCCGCCAAAATCGCGAGCCTCGGCGTCTCGCGCGATACTTTGGCCACCGATGGCGCGGTGTCCGAGGCCGTCGCGGTGGAAATGGCCGCAGGGGCCTTGCGCGAAAGCGGCGTGCGGCTGGCGGTGTCCATCACCGGGATCGCAGGCCCCGGCGGGTCCGAGTTCAAGCCCGAAGGCCGCGTCTGCTTTGGTCTGGCGCAAAAGGGCCAGCCGACCCGCGCCGAAACCGTGGAATTCGGGGCACTGGGTCGGGCCAAGGTGCGCCAGGCGGCCACCGACCATGCGCTTGCCCTGCTGGCGCAGGCGCTGCGCTAGACTTCACGGATTGCCCAAAGATCAGGCTTTGCGCGATATTTCCGCCCTTATTTAAGGCAATTCAATAAACGCCCCCGGATTAAGCAACCAATCCGCAGTTGCCGCTTTTGTTTGCGCCCCGCTGCCGCTTTTTTGCGCGGAATTGCAAAATACCAGCAGGAGCGCCCATGAACGCCGCAGATACCGCCTGGATAATGACCGCCACGGCCCTTGTCCTTTTCATGACCCTACCGGGGCTTGCCTTGTTTTACGGCGGGCTTGTGCGCGCGCGCAACGTGCTTAGCGTATTCATGCATTGCGCTGCCATCGCCGCCTTGATGAGCGTGCTATGGCTGGCGCTTGGCTATTCCATCGCTTTTGGCAGTGACGCCCCGTTGTGGGGGGGCCTTGGAAAAATGTTCCTGAACGGCGTCACCACCGACAGCCTGTCCGGCACCCTGCCCGAGATTGCGTTTTTCGCCTTTCAGATGACCTTTGCGATCATCACCCCCGCGCTGATCGTGGGCGCCTATGTGGAACGCGTCGGCTTTGGCTTTGTCATCGGGTTTTCGGCGCTGTGGATGCTGATCTGCTATGCCCCCGTGGCCCATTGGATCTGGGGCGGCGGCATGATGGCCGATGGCGGGATTTTCGGCGCGGTCGGCGTCAAGGATTTTGCCGGCGGCATCGTGGTGCATGAAACGGCGGGGCTTGCGGCCTTGATCCTTGCCATCATGATCGGCCCGCGCCGCCACAAGACCACCCCGCCGCATAACCCCGGCATGGTGATGATCGGGGCCGGGATGCTGTGGGTCGGGTGGTTCGGCTTTAACGGTGGCTCGCAACTGGCCGCCGATGGTGGGGCCGCGATGGCGATCACCGTCACCCATATTTCCGCCGCCGCCGCCTCGCTGTCCTGGGCCGCGTGGGAGCGGGTGAAATTCGGCAAATCCTCGCTTGTCGGTCTGGTTACCGGCACGATTGCGGGTCTGGCCTCCATCACCCCGGCGTCCGGTTTCGTCGGCCCGGTCGAGGCGCTGGCCATTGGCCTGATCGCAGGTGTGCTGTGCCAAGAGGCGGTGCTGTTGATCAAGCACCGGCTGGCCATCGACGACACGCTGGACGTGTTCGCCGTGCATGGCATTGGCGGCATCTTCGGCACCATCATGATCGCGGTGTTCGGCGCGGGCGCTTGGGTGGCACAGCTTGGCGGCTTGGCGATTGTCGGCGTCTGGACGTTGGTCACTACCTATGCCATCGCCAAACTGGTGGGCATGGTCACGCCGATGCGGGTGGATACCGAGGCAGAACATAACGGGCTCGACATCTCGTCGCATGGCGAACGCGCCTATGACATCAACAGCTAAGCGCTGACCGCACCGAAAAGTGGAAGGGGGCTTCGGCCCCCTTTGTCATGGCCGCCTGCCATAAAGCTCTGCCGCGCGGCGTTCAAAGGCCCGCACCACGCGCAGCATCGCCTCATTGAACACGACCCCGATGATGCCTTGTAAGATGGCGTTCTTGAATTCGAAATCCACCATAAAATCCACCTCGCAGCCCCCCGGCGCATCGCGAAAGCCCCAGGTGGAGCGCATGTATTTGAACGGGCCGTCCAGATATTCGGTGTCGATCTTGCGGGCCTCGGGCCAGAGCGTCACCCGGCTGCCGAACCGCTCGCGAAATACCTTGAAGCTGATGACCAGATCGGCCTCCATCACCTCTCCGCCTGCGATGGCTTTGCGCGACCGGATCCGCGCTGCGGAATTCCACGGCAGGAATTTCGGATAGGCCTCGACATCGGCGACAAGCCCGAACATCTGCTCTGCCGTATAGGGCAGGAATTTGGTTTCTGAATGGCGTGGCATATCGCGATCTTTGTCCCGGGTTTGGCGTGACTTGGGCTTCGGTATTGGATAAACAGGCCGGGGAAATCAAGGGGCCAGCATGCCAACGAGACCATATGTCATAGACCAGTTGATCTCGGCCAAGTCCATCGCGGCCCGAATCGAGGAACTGGCAAGCGATATCCGCAGCCATTTCGCCGGCACCGACAAGCTGGTCGTCGTGGGGCTGCTGCGCGGGTCATTCGTGTTCATCGCCGATCTGGTGCGTGAATTGGACCTGCCGGTAGAGGTGGATTTCCTCGAAGCCTCCAGCTACGGCAATGAGATGGAAAGCAGCCGCGAGGTGCGCATCCTCAAGGATCTGCGCGGCGAGATTGCGGGCCGCGATGTGCTGGTGGTCGAGGATATCGTCGACACAGGCTTTACGCTGCATCATGTGTTGCACCTGCTGGAATCGCGCAACCCCGCCCGGATGGAGGTGTGCGCCTTGCTCGATAAACCCACAAGGCGCGAGGTGGATATCAAGGCCACATGGACGGGCTTCACCATCCCCGATGAATTTGTCGTCGGCTATGGCATTGATTTTGCACAGCGCAACCGCAATCTCCCCTTTATCGGCAAGGTCCGCTTCACGGATCAGGGCTGATGCTGCCCGACCTTCTGGCACCACGGCTGGAAGTGGTGTTTTGCGGCACAGCAGCAAGCCGCGCATCGGCAGCGCGCGGGCATTACTATGCCGGGCCGGGCAACCGCTTTTGGCCGCTGCTGCATGAAACCGGGCTGACCCCGCATCTTTTCACCCCGGATGAGGATCATCATCTGCCCGCGCTGGGGCTGGGCCTGACCGATCTTGCCAAAACCGCCGCAGGTATGGACCGTGATATCCCCGCCACCGCCTATGCCCCTGCACGGCTGGCCGAACTGGTCGCCGCCCTGCGGCCCAAACGGCTTGCCTTCACCAGCCTGACCGCCGCGAGAATCGCGCTCGGTGCGCGGTATCCGGCAGGGCGCGCGCAATCGCCTCTGTTTGCAGACCTGCCGCTGTGGGTGCTACCCTCGCCTTCCGGGGCGGCCCGCGCCACTTTCAGCGCCGCGCCCTGGCACGATCTGGCACAAGCGATAAGGACCCCGGCATGAATTACACCTGGTTTTTGCGCATGGCGAAATGGGCCCGCAATCCGCCATCCCCCGCCCGCGTCAAGCTGGTGCTGGGGGTCATCCTCGCCTGTCTGTTGCTGTTCGGCTATGAATATGTCTTTGGCTGGCCCGACTGGCTGACATTGGAAAACGGCGGCCGCGCGCACCGCCTGCCGCGTCTGTAACCCCTGCGCTGATCCCCAGGGAACAGCGCGCCCCACTCATCTATGGCAGGCTTGCAAGCGCGCCCCAACGCGCGCAAACTTACCCGACCCAAAAGGAGAGCCCGCCATGCGCCGCCTGCTGACCACCGCTGCCGTTCTTGCCGCCCTCGGGGGTGCCGTGTTCTGGGTCGTCACCATGCCCAAACCGCTGGAGGCTGCGGCCACGGCCGGGCTGAGGGGCGATGCCGTGGCGGGCGAGGCGGTGTTCTGGGCGGCGGGCTGCGCCTCCTGCCACATGGCCGACGGCGCCAAAGACGCGGAGCAACTGGTGCTCTCGGGTGGGCAACGCTTTGCTTCGCCTTTCGGCACCTTCGTCGCGCCCAATATCTCCACCGATCCGACCCATGGCATCGGCGGCTGGTCGCTGGCCGATTTCGCCAGCGCCGTCACGCGCGGCGTCTCGCCGGATGGCACGCATTACTTCCCGGCCTTCCCCTATAACGCCTATAACAAACTGGCGCTGCAAGACGTGGCCGACCTCAAGGCTTTCATGGACAACCTGCCCGCCGATGCCACCCCAAGCCAACCGCATGAGGTGGGCTTTCCCTTCAACATCCGCCGCACGCTGGGGGGCTGGAAATTCCTGTTTGAAAACACCGATTGGGTCATCACCGCCGATCTGACCGAGGCCGAAACCCGGGGCCGCTATCTGGTCGAGGCGCTGGCCCATTGCGGTGAATGCCACACCCCGCGCAATCCCTTGGGCGGGCTGAAACGCGGTGACTGGCTCGCCGGGGCCGCCGACCCTTCCGGCAAAGGCCGCATCCCCAATATCACCCCCGCCGCCCTTGACTGGTCCGAGGACGATATCATCGCCTATCTGACCACCGGCTTCACCCCGGAATACGATTCCGTAGGCGGCCATATGGCGCATGTGGTGGAAAACATGGCACGCCTGCCCGAAAGCGACCGCGCCGCCATCGCAGCCTACCTCAAACGGGTGCCGAGCAGCGGCGGCTGATACCACTCAGGCAAAGGGCCATGGCCCCAAAAGCCAGCCGCTCTTTCATCTATTCAAAAATATCCTCGGGGGGGGCCCGTTTGCCTGTGGCAAACGGGGTCTGGGGGGCAGACAGCCCCCCTGCCCGATCAGCCTCAGCCGCGCCCCAGCTTGGCCAGACGCGCCGCCCGCAACCGCGCGAAATCATCGCCCGCGTGATAGCTGGACCGCGTCAAAGGCGTTGCCGACACCATCAAAAACCCCTTGCCATAGGCGGCGGTTTCATAGGCCTTGAATTCATCCGGCGTCACGAACCGATCCACCCGGTGATGCTTTGGCGTGGGCTGCAAATATTGGCCGATGGTCAGAAAATCCACATCCGCCGCGCGCATGTCATCCATGACCTGCCGCACCCCCATCGCCTCTTCGCCCAAACCCACCATGATGCCGGATTTGGTGAACATCGCGGGGTCCAGTTCTTTCACCCGCTGCAACAGGCGCAAAGAGTGGAAATAGCGCGCGCCGGGCCGCACTTCGGGATAAAGGCCGGGCACGGTTTCCAGATTGTGGTTGAACACATCAGGCCGCGCCTCCACTACCTTTTCCAGCACCTCAGGGGCACATTTCAGGAAATCCGGCGTCAGAATCTCAATTGTCGTCTCTGGGCTGCGGTGACGGATGGCGCGGATGGTCTGGGCAAAATGCTCTGCCCCGCCATCCTCCAGATCATCCCGGTCGACCGAGGTAATCACCACATGGTTCAGCCCCAATTGCTGCACCGCATGCGCCACGCGCCCCGGCTCAAACGCGTCAAGGGTTTGCGGCTTGCCGGTCGCCACATTGCAAAAGGTGCAGCCGCGCGTGCAAATCTCGCCCATGATCATCATGGTCGCATGGCCCTGCCCCCAGCATTCGCCGACATTGGGGCAGCCTGCTTCTTCGCAGACCGTGACCAGCTTTTGCTCTTTCAAAATCTCGCGGGTTTTCTTGTAGCCCGCAGAGGTGGGGGCCTTCACCCGAATCCAATCCGGCTTTTTGGGCTGCGCATTGTCGACGCGATGCGCCTTTTCGGGGTGGCGCTGGTCCGGCAATTTGAGATCACGCAAGTTCTTTTCCCCTCACAACCAATCTGACATTCAGTTACGCCTTTTTATAGCCTGAGACAACCAGTGCGGCCCTAAACCGCAGCCCCGGTCGCGGCAAGCCGCTATGCGCCATGCGCAATGATACCTCAAACCATAAGCATATGCCGTAGAAAAGCATCGTCGAGTGGGGATACCCGCTTTATTCCCGCCCCGGCGGGAAAGGTGGCTGCGCAAAAGGAAGGGCCATGCCAAGCCCCTGCCAGAGCAAAGAAAAAGGGGGCCCGCGCCCCCTTTTGCCCGATTACCCGATCAGCGGCCCATGCTTGCCATATGTGTCCTCGTAATGCCGCCGCAGCCGTTGCAAAGCGATGCGCAGCACGATCTTGCCAGACCGCGCCGACCAGCCCATGCGCTTTTCGGCCACCTCCAGCCCTTCCAGAAAACAGCAGCAACGCAAGACACAATCGCCCAGCCCCGGCCCCAGATCGCGCAGCGCAGCAGACACCCGGTCACGGGCATCGCGCGCGCCGCCACCGGTTTTGCCATCGGGCTGAAAGCTGCCGCGGTCGCCGCCCGTCAGGAACCGTTCCCAGTTCTGAGTCACGCGCGGACCCATCTGGGCCAGTTCGAAATCTTCGCGCAATTGCTCGGCAGCGGACACCAGATCCGGGGTCAGGAACGGGTTGCCATCGCGATCGCGCCGCCGTGCCAGCACCGCCACAGGACTTTCGGCGGCATTATAGCGCATGCGGCGTTCGTCACCCTCCTCTGTGACCGTGCGGTCCTCCCACTCCCGGTGCTGGGCGCCGAACACCGCTGTTGCCTCGGCCATGCCCGCGCCTTCCGCCGTGGTCGCCATCCGCTTCCACGCCGCCCGTCCCGCCTGCGTGATCTGATAGGTGGAAATCCGCCCCGGCTTGTCGCAGCTGATCCAGTCTTTCAATGCAAAAGCCTGCGCTATCGCCCGGTCCATCACCGCAAGCCGCTGCGTGCGCCCATCCTCAAAGCTGCGCAGCACTGCTGCCTTTTCCATATCCGCAGCAATGGCCAAAACCGTTTCCGGCTCTGCCAACCGCCGCAAAATCCTGCGGCCTTCCCGCAAAATCATGCTTTCATCCATCGTCATACTATCGGGTCTGATTGGCGCAGTCATATCCTTGGCGTCCTTCCGGCTGGTTGTTCCTTGGCTCTTGCCTTGCACCCGCCCCAAAGCACAAAGCGCTTCATCCACCAAAGGATCGTCGCGCAAGCTTTCAAAACGGCGCACCTGGCGCATCACCGTCGAGGCGTGGCAGCCTTCGCGCCGCGCCAATTGGCGCAACGAAACGCCCTGTTCCGTGTGATCCAGATACAGGCGCACCGCATCGGGCAGCCATGCAGGCAGCGAGAATTCCGAACTCAGGTTTGATCCCATCTCAATGTCCTGTGCCGCTCTTCCGGCTTTTTTTGTCCAGCCTTGGACGAATTCAACCTTGAGTGGCATTGGTTACATGTCCGTTAATATCTTCGCTTTTGTCGATAATTGTTTCGAAATCATAAACAAATGCGAAAGCACCGTGCGGTGCAAACAAAGCGGACGCAACGCAGGGTTGCACTGATGCAACATGGCCGCAGACCAACACAGGAGCTGTCCATGTCAGAAATCGCCACACTTCTCGCCAATCTGCGCCGCCCCCGCCTGCTGATCCGCGCCGCCCGGCACGGGGTGCAGGATTACCAGCGCGAGCGGGATCTGCGCCGTCTGATCAAGGCCAATGCGCCACCCAGCCCGGAATCCGCGCTGGTCAAGCTGTTCTCGGCCGAGGAACAATTGGAAGAAACCCGCCGCGCCGGGGATGCCGGCTATTCCATCGCCCGCCATGTGGAATTGTTGATCGCCCTGATGGCCGAAGCTCGCCTCTTTCAATCTCGCGCGCAGGCCTGAAATGCAAAAGGCCCTTCCCGCAGGGGAAGGGCCATGAACCGCAAAACCAACGGCCAAAGATCAGATGAACGCATCCGGCATCGAGGCTTTCTTGCGCGCCACATAATCATCAATCGACTCGCGAATGCCCTCATCCAGCGCCGGGGCCTGATAATCGCCCAGCATCTTTTCCACCCGCAGGCTGGCCAGCGTTTCGGTATCACGCGCGCCTTCCTCATACCAGGTTTCAAAGGGCTTGTAGTCAAGCAACTCCGACCGCCAGAACGCCGATTTGAAGTTCTTCTGCGTATGCTCACAGCCCAGAAAATGCCCGCCCGGCCCCACTTCGCGCAGCGCGTCCATGGCCTGACCATTGTCATCCATCATCACACCCTGCGCCAGATGATGCAGCGTGCCCAACTGGTCGGCATCCATGACAAACTTCTCAAAGCTTGACACCAACCCGCCTTCCAACCAGCCGCAAGCATGCAGCATGAAGTTGACGCCGGACAGCAGCGCCATGTTCAAACTGTTCGCCGTTTCATAAGCCGCCTGCGCATCCGGCAGCTTGGAGCCGCAGAACGACCCGCCCGACCGATAAGGCAGGTTCAGCCGCCGCGCCAATTGCCCCGCACCATAGGTGATATGCGCAGCCTCCGGCGTCCCAAAGGTCGGCGCGCCCGAGTTCATGTCGATCGAGGTCACGAAAGCGCCAAAGATCACCGGCGCACCGGGGCGCACCAACTGGCTATAGGCCACCCCGGCCAACACCTCGGCCAAGACCTGCGTCAGCGTGCCTGCCACCGTCACCGGCGCCATCGCCCCCCCCACGATAAACGGAGAGATAATCGCCGCCTGCCCGGCCTTCGCATAAACCTCCAACGCGCCCATCATGGTCGAATCAAAGGTCAAGGGGCTGTTGATGTTGATCAGACTGGTCATCACCACGTTCTGATCCACGAAATCCGCACCAAACAGCAGCTTCGACATTTCAACCGAATCCGCCGCGCGCTCCGGTTCCGTCACCGACCCCATGAACGGCTTGTCCGACAGCACCATATGCGCGCGCAGCATGTCCAGATGCCGCTTGTTCACCGGAATATCGGTCGGCTCACACACCGTGCCGCCCGAATGGTGCAACCATTTCGACATATAGCCCAGCTTCACGAATGTCTCGAAATCCGCCATGGTGGCATAACGACGCCCACCAACCCGGTCACGCACGAAGGGGGGGCCGTAAACCGGGGCCAGCACCAGATTGCGCCCACCAATCTCCACCGCCCGTTCCGCGTTGCGCGCATGTTGGGTAAAGCTGGACGGCGCCGTGGCACACAGCTGACGCGCCAGACCGCGCGGAATATGCACCCGCTCGCCCTTTACATCCGCCCCTGCCGCACGCCAGCGGTCCAGCGCCGCCGGGTTATCCACGAAATTGACGCCAATCTCTTCCAACACCGTTTCGGCGTTATATTCGATGATTTGCAGCGCTTCCTCATTCAGAATTTCGAAATTCGGAATGTTGCGGCTGATATATTTCGCCACGCCAAAGCTGACCGCGGTCCGTTCCGCCCGCCGCGCCGAACCACCACCGCCCCGCGCTCTGCGCCCTGCAACCTCATTCATCGCGAAACCCCTCTCCTTACCTGCCAACTGGCAGCGATATTTGCCGCCCTTATGCCGCAGCCCTGCGCGCGATCACTCCTCATTTCCGTCACTTGCCACTCAAAACCGACATTCCAAATCCCAAGCCTGCCGCATTTCATCTTGGCGAAAATACCTTCGGGGGGGAGGGGCGGATGAAATCCGACCCGTGGGGGGGCAGACAGCCCCCCGCCCCGGCCCAGACAAAACCCCGCGTTTGGCCCCTTGCGATTCGACCTTTCCCCGCTTATTCCCCAGCCATGACACAGCATGAACGCCTCCTCATCATCGACTTCGGCTCTCAGGTCACGCAGCTCATCGCGCGCCGCCTGCGGGAATTGAACGTCTATTGCGAAATCCATCCTTTCAACAAAGTGGATGACGCCTTCCTGCAAGACTTCGCCCCCAAAGCGGTGATCTTCTCGGGCGGCCCCTCCTCCGTCTTTGCCGAAGGCGCACCGATGCCCCCTGCTTCGGTCTTTGATCTGGGCGTGCCGATCCTCGGCATCTGCTATGGCCAGCAAGTCATGATGCATTGCTTGGGTGGCAAGGTCGAACGCGGCCACGGCACCGCCGAATTCGGCCGCGCCTTCGTCACCCCCACTGCCGCCAAAACCAAACTGCTGGACGGCTGGTTCGCCACCGACCGCGAACAAGTTTGGATGAGCCACGGCGACCATGTCAGCAAAATCGCCCCGGGGTTTGAGGTGTATGGCACCTCCCCCAACGCGCCCTTTGCCATCACCGCCGATACCAAGCGCCATTTCTACGCCGTGCAATTCCACCCCGAGGTGCATCACACCCCGAACGGCGCGAAATTCTACGAAAACTTCGTCCGCATCGCAGGCTTTACCGGTGACTGGACGATGGGTGCCTACCGCGAACAGGCCATCGCGGCGATCCGCGCTCAGGTTGGCGACAAACGCGTCATCTGCGGCCTGTCCGGCGGCGTCGACAGTTCGGTCGCCGCTGTGCTCATCCACGAGGCCATCGGCGACCAACTCACCTGCGTTTTCGTCGATCACGGGCTGCTGCGGCAGAACGAGGCCGAAGAAGTCGTGAAAATGTTCCGCGACAATTACAACATCCCGCTGATCCATGCTGACGAATCCGAGCTGTTCCTGGGCAAGCTGGACGGGGTGTCCGACCCCGAAACCAAGCGCAAGATCATCGGCGGGCTGTTCATCGACGTGTTCCAGAAATATGCCAACCAGATCGAAGGCGCGGAATTCCTCGCCCAAGGCACACTCTACCCCGATGTCATCGAAAGCGTCAGCTTCTCGGGCGGCCCCTCAGTAACCATCAAAAGCCACCATAATGTCGGCGGACTGCCGGAAAAGATGGGGCTGAAACTGGTCGAACCGCTGCGCGAACTCTTCAAGGACGAAGTGCGCGCCTTGGGCCGCGAACTTGGCCTGCCCCCCTCCTTCATCGGGCGCCACCCCTTCCCCGGCCCCGGTCTGGCCATCCGCTGCCCCGGCGAGATCACCCGCGAAAAGCTGGAGATTTTGAAAAAGGCCGATGCGGTCTATATCGACCAGATCCGCAAACACGGGCTCTATGATGAGATTTGGCAAGCCTTCGTCGCCATCCTTCCGGTCCGCACCGTGGGCGTGATGGGCGACGGTCGCACCTATGATTTCGCCTGCGCCCTGCGCGCGGTGACCTCGGTGGATGGCATGACCGCCGATTACTACCCTTTCACCCATGAGTTTCTGGGCGAAACCGCGACGCGGATCATCAATGAGGTGCAAGGCATCAACCGCGTCACCTATGACATCACGTCCAAACCGCCGGGCACAATCGAATGGGAATAAGCCTCGGCGGGGCGTAGCCCCCGCCGAAACCCAAATCCCGCCAGCGCGCCCCAAACGAGGCGCGCTGCGCAGCGAGCAACGAGTGGCCCCTCAGCGCCGCTTGAACAAAGACCCCAGAATCCCGCGCACAATCGCCTGGCCGCTCTTGGTCCCCAATTGCCGCGCAAAGGATTTGGCAAAGGCCTCCCCCACCGAATCCGAACTGCTTCTGCGACTGGTCTTTTTCGGCTCGGCCCGGCCCCCGTCATACCGCCGCGCCGAATTGAACTCGCGCGCGTCGATCTGGAATTCCTTGGCCTCTTGCGCGGCTTTGGCCTCTGCGGCCTCGGCCTCTGCGGCCTCTTTCGCCGCCGCCTCGGCCCGCGCCTTCAACCGCTCATAAGCCGAATCGCGGTCAATCTCGGCCTCATATTTCCCCGCGACCGGCGATCCCGCCATCAGCATCGCCCGCACACCCGCATCAATCGGCCCCAACTGGCTGCTGGGCGGGCGGATCAGCGTGCGCTCCACCACGCCCGGTATCCCCTTATCCTCCAGGAATGAGGTCACGGCCTCGCCCGTGCCCACCTCTTTGATCGCGGCTTCTGTCGAAAAGCGCGGGTTCTCCCGATAGGTCTGCGCGGCCAGCTTCAAATCCTTTTGGTCACGCGGCGTGAACACCCGCAGCGCATGCTGCACCCGGTTGCCAAGCTGGGCCAACACATCATCCGGCACATCCGCCGGTTTCTGCGTGATGAAATAAATCCCCACCCCCTTGGACCGGATCAGCCGCACCACCTGTTCCACCTTATCGACCAACGCCTTGGGCGCACCGTCAAACAACAAATGCGCCTCGTCGAAAAAGAACACCAGCTTGGGCTTGTCCGGGTTGCCCACCTCGGGCAATTCCTCAAACAGTTCCGACAAAAGCCACAAAAGGAACGTCGAATACAACCGCGGCGCCCCCATCAACTGATCGGCCGCCAGAATATTCACCCGCCCGCGCCCATCCGGGTCCACCCGCATCATATCGGCCAAGTCCAGCGCGGGTTCCCCGAACAGGTTCTCACCGCCCTGATTCTCCAACACCAGCAAACGCCGCTGAATCGCACCGATAGAGCTGACCGACACCAAACCATAGGTTGTGCTGATCTCGGCCGCGTTTTCCGCAATGAAGGTCAGCATGGCCCGCAGATCTTTCAGATCATACATCGGCAGCCCTTCTTCATCGGCCAGCCGGAAGGCCACGTTCATCACGCCTTCCTGCGGCTCCGTCAGCTCCAGCAGGCGCGACAGCAACAAAGGCCCCATCTCGGCCACCGTCGTGCGGATCGGATGCCCCTGCTTGCCGTAAAGGTCCCAGAACGTCACCGGAGAGGCGCCATATTTTAGGTCAAGCCCAATGGTTTCCGCCCGTTTCAGGAAAGCGCCATGCAGCTTGTGCTGCTCCGATCCCGGCAGCGCAATCCCTGACAAATCCCCCTTCACATCCGACATGAACACCGGCACACCCGCCGCCGAAAACCCCTCGGCCAGAATCTGAAGCGTCACGGTCTTGCCCGTCCCGGTCGCCCCGGCAATCAGACCATGCCGGTTGCCATATCCCAACAACAGGGTCTGCGGGATGCCATACCCCTCACCGCCGCCCCCAACGAAAATCTTGCCCGCTTCTGACACTGAACGCCCTTTCAACCTATGGATGCAAAGCCCTCGCACTTTGCCCAACGCGATCAAAATACATTGTTAACCGTTCTGTGCCAGAGTCGTTCTTACCAAAGCGGCCAGCTTGCCGCCTTTGGTGTGACTTCCTCCCTGTTAGACTGGCCGCGCCCTTGAAAAGGCGCGGTTTTTTTCACCCGCCATGGCGCGCGCCGCCACAAATTCCCTGTTGACGCCCCGTTCATTACGCCGTAGCGTTCGTCTCAATGAAGTCGGCCAGTCCGACAGGGAGCAAAAAAATTCATGGGAAAGGGCTGGTTCGCTGGCCCTTTTTCTTTTACTCCGCCTTGCCCCAGCCTGTTTCAAGTCATTGCGTTCATGGGCGAAGTCCTGCCGGGTTTTGCGGCACCTCCCTGCATTTCGGGCCTGACTTTCCGCTAAACCCATGATAGTCGGGGGCAGACCAATGAAGGACGATCCGAATGTCTGTGACAAAAACTGCCCCTTTTCTCGCAACGGCCCTTTGCCTGCTGATCGGCACCGCCGCCTTTGCACAAGACACCACGCCCGCCGCTCCGCCCGCCGCTCCGGTTGAAGGCGATGCGCCAACCACCAACGGCCTGTCCATGGGCAAGACCGAAGGCGAAGAAGCACCGGCAGATGGCGTCGGCACCACCTATCTCGCCGAAAGCTTCGGAAGCTGGGAACAGCGCTGCGTCAAAACCGAAGATGGCGCCGATCCTTGCCAGCTTTACCAATTGCTGAAAGACAGCGACGACAACGCTGTCGCTGAAATCTCGATCTTCGGCCTGCCCGCAGGTCAGGAGGCCGCCGCAGGTGCCACGGTCATCGTGCCGCTGGAAACCTTGCTGACAGCCGATCTGACCATGGTGGTCGATACCGGCAAAGCCCGCAAATACCCGTTTTCATGGTGCTCCAACATCGGCTGCATCGCGCGCGTGGGCTTCACCCAGGCAGAGGTGGACGGTTTCAAAAAGGGCAATGAGGCGAAGCTGACCATCGTTCCGGTCGTGGCCCCGGACCAAAAGGTCGAACTGACCGTCTCTCTCTCTGGCTTCACCGCAGGCTATGAAGCTGTGAACAAAGCCAACGGCAACTAAGCCGCGCCAACCACACCAATCAAAACGCCGCGCCTTCAACAGCGCGGCGTTTTTCTGTCTGCTTTCTTTTCGGTAAAAATATCCCGGGGTGAATGCGCCATAAGGCGCAGGGGGGCAGCGCCCCCGCCCCCTGTCACGCCCGGCGCAAGGCCAGAACCGCGTTCAACCCGCCAAAGGCAAAGGCATTGGAAATCGCCACCTCCACCCGCGCCTCACGCGCGACATTCGGCACCACATCCAACGCACATTCGGGGTCTGGCTCCTCATATCCAATCGTCGGCGCAATGATCCCGTCGCGCAGCGCCATGATACAGGCCAAAAGCTCCACCGCGCCGGTGCCGCCAATCAGATGCCCATGCATGGATTTTGTCGACGAGATCATCAGATGATCCGCCTGCGGGCCAAACACATCTGCCACCGCCGCGCATTCGGTCTTGTCATTGGCCGTGGTCCCGGTGCCATGCGCATTGATATAGCCCACCTCTGACGCGTCAATCCGCGCATCCCGCAACGCCCCCGCAATCGCCCGCGCCGCCCCTTGGCGCGATGGCATCACAATATCGGCGGCATCCGAGGTCATGGCAAACCCCACCACCTCCGCCAGAATCTCGGCGCGGCGTTTGCGGGCATGGTCATAATCCTCAAACACGAACACCGCAGCCCCCTCGCCCTGCACCATCCCGTTCCGGTTCAGACTGAACGGGCGGCAGGCCTCTTTCGACATCACGCGCAAGCCTTCCCACGCCTTGATCCCGCCGAAACACAGCATTGATTCCGACCCACCTGCCAGCATCACCCGGCTCATCCCTGATCGCACCATGTGAAAGGCTTGCCCCATCGCATGGTTGGAACTGGCACAGGCGGTGGCCACGCTGAAACTGGGGCCGCGCAGGTTGAATTCCATCGAGACATGACTCGCCGCGGCATTGTTCATCAGCTTGGGCACCACAAAAGGATGCACGCGGTTCTTTCCCTCTTCATAAACGGCGCGGTAATTCTCATCCCACGTGTTCACACCGCCCCCGGCCGTGCCCAACACCACACCCGCCTCATTGCCCAGACGGCCATCGAAATTCAGCCCCGATTGCGCCACCGCCTGACGCGCGGCCAGCAGCGTGAACTGGGTAAATTTGTCAAACAACACAATCTGTTGGCGGTTGAAATGCACCTCCGGGTCCCAGCCATGCACTTGGCCCCCGATCTTGATCGACAGCCTGTCCTTGTCGCGGATATCCAGCTCGGTGATGCCGCAGCGCCCTTCGGCAAAGGCTTTCAAAGTGCCCGGCACATCCTGCGCCAGCGCGTTGACCGTGCCCGCCCCGGTAATCACCACCCGTTTCATGCGGCCTGCGCTGCGATCAGCCCCTCGACCGCGCGGATAATCGCCGCAACGCTTGAAATATCAAACGCACTGTCCTCGGGCGCATTGGCATTGAACGGAACCGAAATATCAAAGGCTTCTTCAATCGCGAAAATCGCCTCAACCAGCCCCAGACTATCAATCCCAAGGCTTTCCAGCGTGCTTTCAGGCGTCACATCGGCCAGATCCAGCACCGCCTGCTCTGCCAGAATCGCCCGTATCCGCTCTGCAACCGAAACCGTCATGCCTTGCCCTTTCGCCTCCCGCACAGCTCAGTCTTTATCAGCCGATTGTGACATATTTTTCATCATCCGGGGCAAACGGCGCAAGGCCTTTTGCATTTCCAGATGTGTCTCCATCTTGACGGCCGGATAGCCCAGCAGCACCCGCCCGGCGGGCGCGTTGGTAAAGATCTTGGTGGCCCCGCCCGCGATCACATCATCGCCGACAAAGATATTGTCATTCACGCCGCATTGCCCGGCCAGAACCACGCGATTGCCGATCCGGCTGGACCCGGCAATGCCCACTTGCCCGCACAGCAGGCAATCCTGCCCCACCTGCACATTATGGCCAATATGCACAAGATTATCGAGCTTGGTGCCATCCCCGATGATCGTGTCCCGGATGGTGCCACGGTCAATACAGGCATTCGCACCGATTTCCACATCATTCCCGATGGTTACAGCGCCAAGTGAATGTATCCGCGTCCAGCTTTGCGCCGAAATTCCTTCGCGCTGGCCCAAGGTTTCGCGAATTTCCTCTACCCCGGATTTCTCTGGCGTCACAAAGGAAAACCCATCCGCGCCAATCACCGCGCCGGGTTGGCAGATAAAGCGATCCCCGATCGTGACCCGCGCACCAATTTTGGCCCCTTGCAAAATCAGCGCTTCTGCCCCGATCCGCGCCCCCGCCGCGATAGAGACATGGCTGGCAATCCGCGCGTTCGGGCCAATCGTCACCCCGGCCTCGATCACCACAAAGGGGCCGATTGCCGCCCCCGCACCGATCACGGCACTTGGGTCCACCACGGCCATCGGATGCACGCCCGGTGCAATGTGTGGCCCCGCGTCCAGCATCCGCGACAAACCCGCCATCGCCAGTCGACCGCGCGGCGCGAAAATCGCAGCCTTCAGCCCCA
Source organism: Pseudorhodobacter sp. E13 (assembly GCF_003991405.1). Classification (GTDB taxonomy): domain Bacteria; phylum Pseudomonadota; class Alphaproteobacteria; order Rhodobacterales; family Rhodobacteraceae; genus Pseudorhodobacter. Next base: position 58,860 of record NZ_RPEN01000154.1, on the reverse strand, counting down.
GCGCCTGCCAATCCGCGCCTTGCCAGACCAGCCCCGCCAGCGCCCCCCCCTTGGCAATACCGCCCGCATATTTCGGGTCCATCGCCAAGGCCAGATGATGCGCCGCCGCCGAGGCAGGCTCTGCCGCGCCATCAATCACCAGCGACAAATCCCCCGCCGCCTCCGCGCCAAGGGCTGTCGCGATTTCTGCTATTGTATAGCCCATCTCTGGCTCCTTCTTCCGTGGGCCACGCGGCCCTTGTCGAAGGATTTAGCCCTGATACGGCCCCAGCACCACCCCGGCCTCTTGCAGCGCGCGGAAAATCGTCGCGTCACGCCCATAAACATCACGCCGATATTCAATCCGGCCTTTGGCAGAAGGATAAGCGGTGAAATAAACCAGATGCACCGGCAGCGGCACCTCCAGCTTCACGCTGGTTTCCTGACCGGTTTTCAGATGTTTCTGAAACAGGCCCACCGGGTCCTCTGTCTGTGCCGCCAGCAGCGCATAGGCGAAATCAAAAGGGTCGCCCAGACGAATGCAGCCATGGCTGAAGGCCCGCACCTCACGCGCAAACAGCGATTTGGACGGCGTGTCATGCAGATAGATATTATAGGGGTTCGGGAACATGAACTTCACCAACCCAAGCGCATTCCCGTCCGAGGGCGGCTGCTTCATCGAATAGGGGAAGGTCCGTTCGGTATAAGCCGCGAAATTGATGGCAGAACGCGGCACAACCCGGCCCCGGCTGTCATAAATCTTCAGATGCCCCGCCGCATTGGCGTTTCGCTTCATCATCGGCAGATATTCCTTGGTGGTGATCGAACGCGGCACATTCCACGTCGGGTTGATCACCATATATTCCATCAGGTCGGAAAATTCGGGCGTCTGCTGATCAGCGGTGGATTTGCCGATGACCGAACGGGTTGAAAATGTCACCCGGCCATGATCGACGATCTTGGCGGTAAAATCGGTCAGATTGACCCAGATATGCCGGCTGCCGCGGTCAATATTCATCCAGCGTTCGCGTTCCATCGCCACGACAACGGCTTCCAGACGCTCTTGCGGGCCGATATTGATCTGTTCGATCGTGCCAGCCCCGGCCACGCCATCGGCTTCCAGCCCCATATCAATCTGAAACGCCTGCACCGCTTTTTGCATCGCGGCGTCATAGGTGGCGGTCACGCTGCGGGGCATGTAATTCATCGCGACCAGACGGTCGCGCAATTGCAACACCGCCGGGCCGGTTGCCCCCGGTTTCAGCGATTGCGCCGCCACCTTCTCGCCCCAGCCGCCTGCGTTCAGCCGCTGTTCCAGCTCAAACTTGGCGCGCATCAGTTGCGCATAGGCTTGGGTGCGCGGCGGCAGGCTTTTCAAAAAGGCCACCGGCTCGCCCGCGACAAAGGCTTCCAGATTGGCGCGGCGGTCGCGCAACGGCACCTCGCGCTTGATCAGGCCCAGCACTTTGCCCGGCTCCAACGCGCCGGTTTGCACATCATGCGCATAATCCAGCAGCGCCTTGGTCATCATCACGTCCAGCCGTCCACGGTCGCCTTCGGTGCGCGCCGCGCGTGACGCCGCGATGATCGCCGCAGGATCATAGCGGTTCACCGGCAAAGCATGGGCCCCCGCCCCCGCCAAAGCATTCAACAAAGCGGATCGGCGCAATTCATGCCCCTGCCCGGTCCAGATCGGGGCATAGCCCGACTCGCGGTAAAAATCGGCGATTGCTTTGTCATCCGACGCCGCTGCCGCCACCGATTGGCTGAAGGCCCCGATTTCAGACGAGACCGAGAAAGAGACTTTCGTCTGCGAAAAAACCGGAACCGCAGCAGCACCAGTTAGTAACAATGAGAGTAAAATTGCGTTCGCCCCACGGGCCAAACCTGGCCGGAGCGCTAATGAATTTACCATGACATCCTCAAGCAGCAGCGTAACTCGTTCAAAACTATTCTATATCCTGTGTGAGTCCACTCACATCGACGTCAGCAAGGCCACAAACTGTCGCATTCTGGACACATGGCTTTTTTTTGCCACAGTTTTAACGACCTCCCCCCATTTTCAGCAAATTTTTGCCGATTTCGGGTGACACTGTCCGAAGCGGTCAATCTCTGCTTGGGTTGTGATTCGAGCTGTGCCATAAGGACGGTGCACTTGGGGAAAGTAGCAGTGAAGACCGCCTAAAGGCGGTAGAATACCAGCGACGGGACAGGCGCTCAGAATGACGAAACAAACACCGATGATCTCGCGGCGTGGGCTGCTTGGTGCTTTTGCGGCTACGGCCTTGATTGCAGCACCGACATACAGCAACGCTTTTGGCTTCTTGCGTGGTGCAGGCGATATTCGACGTATCCGCATGTATTCGGGCCGAACCGGGGAAAGCATCGACACGATCTATTGGGTGGATGGTGATTACATCAAAGACGCCTTGAAAGAGATCAATCATTTCATGCGCGACTGGCGCACGGGCACATCAACCAGCATGGACCCGCGCACCGTGGATATCATGGCTGCCGCCCATCGCATGATGGATGTATCCGAACCCTATATGATGCTGTCGGGCTATCGCAGCCCGCAAACCAACGCCATGCTGCGGTCCAAGTCGCGCGGCGTTGCCAAGAATTCGCTGCACATGCGCGGCCAGGCGGCTGACCTGCGGTTGAAGTCGCGTTCTATCGGCCAGATGTCCAAGGCGGCTGCGGCCTGTGCCTCGGGCGGTGTTGGCAGCTATAGCCGGTCGAATTTCGTGCATATGGATTGCGGCCCGGTCCGCACCTGGCGCGGGTAATTCCCCCAAACCCAAGATAGAAAAAAGGCGCCGCATCGGGCGCCTTTTTTCATGCTTGGCAGCGGTTGGCCTTAGCCATCCTCTCCGGCGCTGTCATCGGCGGCCTTGGCCGCACGCCCCCGGAACCCCATCGCCACCACGAACTTCTCGGAACTATCGGCGCGGCTGGCGGGTGGTTTCACATTGGCAACCTTCTTGAAATTCTTCTTCAACTCGGTCTGCATCCCAATTTCCGCCCCGCCTGCCAGAACCTTGGCGACAAAGGTGCCGCCTTCATCCAGCACGTCAAAGGCAAATTCCAGCGCCGCCTCGACCAGCGCGATGATGCGCAAATGGTCCGTGCCCTTATGCCCCGACGAGGCCGCCGCCATATCCGACATCACCACATCGGCATTGCCGCCCAACCAGCCCTTGACCAGCCCATCCGCTTCCTCGGACAGGAAATCAAGCTGATGGATCTGCGCGCCGGGGATCGGCTCAATCGCTTGCAAATCCACGCCCAACACGGTGCCAACCGGCTTTTTCGGGTTCTGGCCAAGCGCATTCACCCGCTCTACCGCGATCTGGCACCAACCACCGGGGGCGCAGCCAAGGTCCACCACCCGCGCGCCGGGCACCAGAAAGCCGTATTTCTCATCCAACTCGGCAATCTTATAGGCGGCGCGACCGCGAAACCCCTCTTTCTTGGCGCGCTGCACATAGGGGTCGTTCAACTGCCGTTCCAACCACAGGGTTGACGACAGCTTGCGCCCCTTTGCCGTTTTCACCCGCACCCGCAAATCGCGCTGGCCCCGGCCTGATGTCTTTTTCTCGGTCATCGCCTGTCACCGTTATTCATAAGGCCCCTCTTCCAGAACGCCATCCGCGCTCATCTGGGCGTAAAGCAATCCTTCGCGCAGGCCCCGATCCGCCACCGACAAGCGGTCCGTCGGCCAGACCCGCATCAAGGCTTGCAAGATCGCGGCCCCCGACATGATCAGACTATGCCTGTCACGCCCGATCCGCGGGTCCGTGCGCCGCCCCTCTGGCCCCAAGGCCAGATAATCGCGGATGACCGTATCTATCTGATCCGACGACATGCGCAACCCGTCCACCTTGGCCCGGTCATAGCGTTTCAGCCCAAGGAAAGACGCCGCAACCGTTGTCACCGTGCCGCTGGTGCCGATGATCTGAAACCCGTCCCGCGCGTTTTCATGGTTATAGGGCGAAAAGCTGGACAGGTTTTCCTCAAAATACCAACTCATCAGGGCAAAGCGCGCGGCATCATCTTCGACATCGCCAAACTGGTCTTTCAGCGTGGCCACCCCCAGCGGCACCGAAATCCAATCCACCACCCGCGCCTGCCCGGCCCCATGCGGCTTGAACCCCGCATGCAGCCGCATGATCGCGCGCGGTCGGTCCGCCGGGTCCACCTCTGTCAGGTCAATCCAGACCAGTTCGGTCGACCCGCCGCCGATATCCACCACCAGCAATTGCTCGGTATTGGCCCCAACCAGCGGCGCGCAGGAAATCACCGCAAGCCGCGCCTCCTCCTCGGGTGAGATGATTTCAAGCTGCAAGCCGCTTTCGCGCCGCACCTGCCGGATGAAATCCCGCGCATTCCGCGCCCGCCGACAGGCCTCTGTCGCGACCAGACGCATCCGCTTAACTTTATGCTTTTCCAGCTTTTTCTGGCAAATCCGCAAAGCCTGTATCGTGCGCCCCATCGACCCACGCGACAACCGACCCGAGGCTTCAAGCCCCACGCCAAGCTGAACAGTCTTTGAAAAACTGTCCACGACCTGAAACTGACTGCCACGCGGGCGGGCAATCAGCATCCGGCAACTGTTCGTGCCAAGGTCCAACGCAGCATATAGCTGGGCTGACCCGGCGGCTTCGGGGGAGTCAGACGGTTCGACCAGAGACGCCTCGCTCAGGGTCTCGCTTTGGCTCTCTGGGATCGCGCCCTCCTCCCGGGGACGCTCGGGCGTCATGTTACGCCCTCCATTCATGGTTGCCCTCATGCTACCCCCGGCCACAGCCCCGCGCAAGCACCGATCGCAAAGCATGGCGCCGGGGTCGGGTTTCGCTTTGGTTCATAATGAAGTTGAACAGAATGACAGCCCGCCCCCATCGCGCCCCGCGCACGGCCCTGCTATGAAACGCCACGGGGTCGCTCAATGCTGCTTCTATGTCGAAAAACGTCAATGCGACGCCCCGCCACGCGCTAAAAGGGGCCAAGAGGAACAAGGGGGAATCGCAGGATGCCAGAGGTAACGGTTGTATACTGGCGGGATATTCCGGCGCAGGTGATTGTGGGCAAGGGGCGCTCTGGCTCCAAGGTGCAATTGCCCGAACGGTTTGAACAGGCGATTGACCGTTGCGCGATGAAAATCGGCGCGAAAGATGCCGATCTTTACCTTGCTGAATGGCGCAAGGCCGATCCCTACCCCGTCGACGGCGAACCGGCCGAGGTGGCCCGCGCCGAGGCCGCGCGGCTGGAAGCCGAATATGACACCGCGCGCATCAAGCAATTGATCGAAAATTCTGGCTGGGCCTGACGCCCTTTGGATGAGAAACCCGTGACCAACAAACTCTGGGAGAATGTCGTGGCCCTTTTTAATTTCAAGCGCGAAACCGCCGCCCCTGCTGCCCATACCACGGCCCCGCAGGTCGAAGCCTTCTTGCAGAATTATTCGATCGAGGTGATGCCGCGCACCGCCGAAAAGGTGGAAAATTTCCGCGACCTGCTGCCCCAGCACACCCGCGTCTATATCGCCCATATCGAAGGCACCCCGATTGAAGACATGGTCGCCACCGCCAAGCGCCTGAAATCCGAAGGCTTTGACGTGATGCCGCATTTCCCGGCCCGTATCATCCCGGATCGTGCCACGCTGGCCGATTGGATCGCGCGCTATCAGGGCGAGGCGGATGTGAAACAGGCGCTGCTGCTGGGCGGCGGTGTGGCAACGCCTGCGGGCGATTACGACAGTTCCATGCAATTGATGGAAAGCGGGCTGTTTGACGGGTTTGACCGTCTGCATATCGCAGGCCACCCCGAAGGCAACCGCGACATTGACCGTGACGGCGGCGACAAGCTGGTGATGGAGGCGCTGAAATGGAAACAGGCGTTTTCCGAGCGCACCGACGCCAAGATGGCAATCGCCACCCAATTCTGTTTTGAGGCAGGCCCGGTGATCAAATGGGCCGACCGTCTGGCCGCCGAAGGCATCAACATTCCGATCCATATCGGTGTCGCGGGCCCCGCAAAGCTGCAAACCTTGATCAAATTCGCCATTGCCTGTGGTGTTGGCCCTTCGCTGAAAGTGTTGCAAAAGCGGGCGATGGATGTGACCAAACTGCTGCTGCCCTATGAGCCGACCGAATTTGTCACCGAACTGGCCGCCCATAAGGCGCGTCACCCCGATTTTGGCATTCAGTCCGTGCATTTCTTCCCGCTGGGCGGTATCAAGACCAACGCCACCTGGGCCATCGAAAACGGCGGAAACGCCGCAACCCCTGCGTCTCAAGCTTAAGAAAGTAGTTGAACTATGACCCGTACAGTCATTGAATCCAAAAGCAAAACGGTCATCATCGGTTTTGACGAACCCTTCTGCGTGATCGGGGAACGCATCAACCCGACAGGCCGCAAGAAACTGGCAGCGGAACTGGAAGCCGGCAATTTCGAAACCGTGCTGCGGGATGCCTTGGAACAGGTTGCCTGCGGGGCCACGGTGCTGGATGTGAACTCCGGCGCGGTGTTTACCAATAAAATGGCCGAAGATCCGCGCTATGCCGACAATAACTTTGTCGAGCCACCCTTGATGCACGAACTCATCACCCGCATTCAGGCCGTGACCGATGCGCCTTTGTGCATCGACAGCTCGGTTCCCGGCGCGCTGGAAGCTGGCTTGAAAGCCGCCGAAGGCCGCCCGCTGCTGAACTCCGTCACGGGTGAGGAAGACCGGCTGGAACTGGTGCTGCCCTTGGTCAAGAAATACAACGTCCCGGTTGTGGCCATCTCCAACGATGATACCGGCATTTCCGAAGACCCGGATGTCCGCTTTGCCGTGGCCAAAAAGATCGTGGAACGTGCCGCCGATTTCGGCATCCCCGCGCATGATATCGTGGTCGACCCGCTGGTGATGCCGGTGGGCGCGATGGGCTCGGCGGGGCAGCAGGTCTTTACCCTTGTGCGCCGCCTGCGCGAGGAATTGGGCGTCAACACCACCTGCGGCGCGTCCAACATCTCTTTCGGTCTGCCACAGCGGCACGGGATCAACGGGGCGTTTTTGCCCATGGCGATTGGCGCAGGCATGACCAGCGCCATCATGAACCCGGTGCGCATGCAGGAAATGGAAGCGATCCGCGCCGCCAACTTCCTGATGAACCATGATGCCAATGGCGGCGAATGGATTCGCTTTGCCAAGGTGATCGAAGCCGTCGAAGGCGGCATGAGCTTTGCCGAAGCCTCTGCCTCTATCGGGGCTGCGGGTGGCCGTGGTGGCCGCCGCGGCGGTCGCCGGGGCTAAGGCATTTCTGCGAAAAAACTCCCATGGGCCCACGCGTCTGGGCCCGTGGATCAAACGCTGGATCAAGCGCTGGACAAAGCACCGCGCCCACGTCATCAAGGCGGGATGACGGAAACCAATCGCCCCCTTGCCGCCGCTGTCTGGATGATCGGCTCGATCACCGCCTTTTCGCTGATGGCGATTGCGGGGCGGGCAGTTTCCAGCGTGCATGACACGTTTGAGATCATGACATGGCGCTCGCTCGTGGGGTTTACCATCGTGGCAGCCGTCACCTTGGGCACCCGCCGCCTGCATCTGATCCGCACCAACCGCCTGCACCGGCATCTTCTGCGCAATATCGCGCATTTCAGCGGGCAAAACCTGTGGTTCTGGGCCTTGACGATGATCCCTTTCGGGCAGGTGTTTGCGCTGGAATTCACCTCTCCGATCTGGGTCATCCTGCTTGCGCCGGTGTTTCTGGGCGAAAAGCTGACGCGGCCCAAGCTGATCGCCGCCGGATTTGGCCTGCTGGGCACCTTGCTGGTCGCCCAACCCGATTTCGCGGCCTTTGATCCCGGAATCGCGGCCGCCGCCCTTGCCGCGGTCTGCTTTGCCGCCACCAATATCGCCACCAAATCCCTGACCCGGCATGAAAGCATCTTGTCGATCATGTTCTGGCTGACCGCGATGCAACTGGTCATGGGGCTGGTGATGGCGGGGCACGATGGTGATCTGGCGCTGCCGACCGCGCAAACCCTGCCCTGGCTGGTGCTGATCGGGCTGTGTGGCTTGACCGCGCATTTCTGCCTGACCACAGCGCTTTCCCTCGCCCCGGCCTCGGTTGTGGTGCCGGTGGACTTCCTGCGCCTGCCGCTGGCCTTCGCAATCGGCTGGGTGCTTTATGGCGAGGGCGTTAATCTTTGGCTGCTGCTGGGCGCCGGGTTCATTCTGGCGGGCATCACGATCAACCTGACCGCCAGCAATGCCGCGTCAAAACGTGCAGCGCGGCAACAATCGCCACACGCTGAAACTATGACGCCGCGTAACTGATTGACCGGTTGGCCTTGCCTGCCTATCGCTTGGATATTCAACGCGTCAGAATGTCACTCTCGCGCGGTTAGGGGACAAGTTCGGGGAGGAACTTCCATGAAGAAAATCGTATCAACACTGGGTGCAATCGCACTGACCGCAACCGCAGCACAGGCAGGCGGCGTCGAACGCTCCAGCCAATCTGCATCGGTCCTGTTCGAAAAGGGAAATTACGTCGAGTTCTCGCTCGGCAATGTTTCGCCCGACGTTTCGGGAAGCCTGAACCTAAACCCCGCCGCAAAAACCGGCAACATGGCCAAAAGCTATCTGCAACTGGGTGGCGCGCTGAAATACAGCATCAACGACAATCTTGACGCGGCGCTGATCGTCGATCAGCCGTTCGGCGCGGATGTTTCCTACCCTGTCGGCACCGGCTATCCGCTTGCCGGTTCTCTGGCCGAGTTGAACTCCTTCTCCTTGACCGGTCTGTTGAAGTATAAGACAGCGTCTAACATCTCCGTCTACGGCGGTCTGCGCTATCAGACGCTTGAAGCAACGGCGACCCTGCCCGCAGCAGGCTATACAGTTGTCGGCAAGAAAGATGGCGGCGTTGGCTATGTTCTGGGCGTTGCCTATGAAAAGCCGGAAATCGCCTTGCGCGTGGCCCTGACCTATAACTCCAAGATCAAGCACAAGGTTGATACACTGGAAAACGGCGTTCTGCCATCAACCACCACCGTGAACACCCCGCAATCGGTAAACCTCGAATTCCAGTCGGGCGTTGCCGCAAACACCTTGGTTTTCGGCTCGGTCCGTTGGGTCGAATGGTCGAAGTTTGATATCAGCCCGCGGGCTTACAACGCAGCACGCGGCCCGCTGGTGTCTTATGCCAAAAACACCGTTACCTTCAATCTTGGCGTCGGCCGCAAGCTGAACGACAACTGGTCGGTGTCTGCCTCCGTGGGCTATGAAAAGGCAGGCGGCGGATTTTCGTCCAACCTCGGCCCGACCGATGGCAAGAAAAGCCTGACGCTGGGCGCGGTTTATACCCAAGGCAACATGAAGATCACCGGCGGTGTGTCTTATGTGAAATTGGGCGATACGAACACAGCTTTGAACGCCACAGGAACCGCACAGGGCGTCTTCACCAAGAACAAAGCTGTCGGTGTTGGCGTGAAGGTCGGCTACTCCTTCTGATCTGACGCAACCGAAACACCACAAGGCCCCGCGCAACCCGCGGGGCCTTTTGCTTATCTGCATGTTTTCGCGTGAACTCAGCCCGCGCCCGCGCTATCAACAGCCCATACAAGAACCGGAGGCCACCTTGATCTATACTTCTGCCCGCGAATGGTTGGACGATCCGGCCAAAAAACTGCTGCTCTTTGGCATGTCGGGCCTTGGGAAAACCCATCTTTCCAATATGTTGCGCGACGAAGCTCAGTGGTTTCACTATTCCATCGACTACCGCATCGGCACCCGCTACATGGGCGAATTCATTGCCGACAACTTTAAACGCGAGGCGATGAAAGTGCCGCTGCTGCGCGAGTTGTTGATGACGGACAGCGTTTATATCGCCTCTAACATCACCTTTGAAAACCTCGCGCCCTTGTCGACCTATCTGGGCAAACCCGGCAACCCCGATCTGGGCGGCGTGCCTTTTGCCGAATATTGCGCGCGGCAGGAACAGCACCGCGATGCCGAGAAATCGGCGCTGCTGGATACCGAGCGTTTCATCAAACGCGCCGCCGATCTGTATGGCTACGACAATTTCGTCTGCGACAGCGGCGGCTCTATCTGCGAGGTGGTGGACCCGTCCAACCCCGCCGACCCCATCCTGACCGCCTTGTCGCGCAATCTGCTGCTGGTCTGGATCGAAGGGTCCGAGGCGCATCGCGATGCTTTGGTGCGCCGCTTTGACCGCGCACCCAAGCCCATGTATTACCAGCCGGAATTCCTGCTGCGGGTCTGGACCGACTATCTGTCCGAACAAGGCCTGACCGAGGCCGAGGTGAACCCCGATGCCTTCCTGCGCTATGGCTATGCCCGCCTGCTGGATCACCGCCAACCGCGCTATGCCGCCATGGCGCGATGGGGCGTCAGCATCACCGCGGATGAGGTGGGCCGGGTCACATCCCCGTCAGACCTGATCGACCTGATCGGCACCGCCCTTGATCGCCGCAGCAGTGCCGCCTAAATCCAAAGCTTCGAACCAGAGAGCCCCTTATGCCCATCACCCTGCCCGAAGACCTGCCCGCCTTTGACGTCTTGTCAAAAGAAGGCGTCATGGTGATTTCCCCTGATCGCGCCAGCCATCAGGATATCCGGCCCCTGCGCATCGGTCTGCTGAACCTGATGCCAAAGAAGATCCAGACCGAAAACCAATTCGCCCGGCTGATCGGGGCCACGCCCTTGCAGATTGAACTGTCGCTGATCCGCATGTCGGAACATCAGACAAAGAACACCGCCGCCGAGCATATGGAAGCGTTTTACCGCCCCTTCCAAGAGGTGAAGCATGAAAAGTTTGACGGGCTGATCATCACCGGCGCCCCGATTGAACACATGCCTTTTGACGAAGTGACCTATTGGCAGGAATTGCGCGAGGTGATGGACTGGACGCAGACCAATGTGCAATCCACCTTTGGCGTTTGCTGGGGCGGAATGGCGATGATCAACCATTTCCACGGCGTGCAAAAGCATATCCTGCCCGCCAAGGCCTTCGGCTGTTTCCGCCATCAGAACCTTGATCCAACCTCGCCCTTCCTGCGCGGCTTTTCCGATGATTGCGTGATCCCCGTGTCGCGCTGGACCGAAATGCGCCAAGCCGAGATTGACGCTGCCCCCGGCCTGCGCACCTTGCTGGGATCAGATCAATCCGGCCCCTGTCTGGTCGAAGATCCGGCGCATCGCGCGCTCTATATCTTCAACCATTTCGAATATGACAGCGACACGCTGAAACAGGAATATGACCGCGATATCGCCAATGGCACGCCCATCAATGTGCCGCAAAACTACTATCCCGATGACGATCCCGCGAGAAAGCCGCTGAATCGCTGGAGAAGTCACGCCCATCTTCTATATGGCAACTGGATAAATGAAATTTACCAGGCCACGCCATATGACATTGAAAAAATTGGCCACTAGTCTTTTGATCGCCAGCTTCGCGCTTGGCGGCTGTGCTGTGTTCGTGGACCAGCGCGCCGAAAAGCGCGAGGCGCAGGCCGAAGCCGCCTACCCGCCGACGGGCCAGTTTGTCACCGTCAAAGGCGCACGCATCCATGCCGATGTGCAAGGCGCAGGCCCCGATCTGGTGCTGATCCACGGCGCGTCCGGCAACAGCCGCGACTTCACCTTTGATCTGGTGGAGCGGTTGAAAGGGGATTTCCGCGTCATCAGTTTTGATCGCCCCGGCATGGGCTGGTCTGACAGCCTGCCCGGCACCGATATCAGCCCACTGGCCCAAGCCGATGCGCTGATCCAAGCAGCGCTGGCCCTTGGCGTGCAAGACCCGATCGTGCTGGGCCATTCCTACGGTGGGGCGGTCGCGATGTCTTGGGCCTTGCGTGCGCAGCCCAAGGCGCTGGTGATCGTGTCGGGCGCCACCATGCCCTTTCCCGGTGATTTGGGGCTGTGGTATTCGCTCACCTCCTCGGCGCTGGGTGGCGCGACCGTGGTGCCGCTGATAACAGCTTTTGCGCCGGAAAACCGGGTGGAAACCGCGCTGGAAAATATCTTCGCTCCGCAAGCCGCACCCGAAGGCTATGACGCCTATATCGGCGCGGGGCTGACACTGCGGCGGCGGGCCTTGCGGGTGAACGGGCGGCAGGTCAACAACCTCAAGCCGCATCTGTTGCTGATGGAACCGCATTACCCCCGCCTGACCCTGCCGGTTGAAATCATCCATGGCACCGCCGATACCACCGTGCCGATGAAAATCCACGCGGTCCCCCTGTCGCAGCGGCTGCCGAACGCCCACCTGACGGTGCTGGACGGCGTTGGCCATATGCCGCATCACACCAACCCCGACGAAATCGTCGCGGCCATCCATCGGGCCGCGCGGCGCTGATTGCACCCGCCCGCGCAACCCGCCATACTGGCGCAAATCCCTGAAGCGGAGCCTGCCATGGACTTGCCTTTCGACGGTGCGATCAGCAAATTTCTGGCCGAAGAGGCCCCCAAACCCATCCGCAAAACACTGGAAAAAGCCGATAAGGATGACATCCTGTCGCCCAGTTACCCCTACAAGCGCGAAATGAAGCGCAAGGATTACGACTCCGCGATGGAAGGATTGCAGCGCCAGTTGGTGCGGATGCAGGCCGATATCAAGGACACCGGCAAACGCGTGGTTGTGGTCTATGAAGGCCGCGATGCCGCTGGCAAAGGCGGCACAATCGCCGCCACCCGTGAAAACCTGAACCCGCGTGTCGCTTCGGTGGTGGCGCTGTCCAAGCCGTCCGACCGCGAGGCGACACAATGGTATTTTCAGCGCTATGTCGATTGGATGCCCGCCGCCGGCGAAATGGTGATGTTTGACCGGTCTTGGTACAATCGCGGCGTTGTGGAACATGTGTTCGGCTTTTGCACCCCCGAACAGCGCGAGCATTTCTTTGCCCAGCTTCCCAGCTTTGAACAAATGCTGGTGGATGAAGGGATTGTATTGGTCAAACTCTGGCTCAATGTTGGCCAGGCCGAACAACTCCGCCGCTTTCTGGCCCGCGAGAATGACCCGCTGAAACAGTGGAAACTGTCATGGATTGATGTCGAAGGGCTCAAGAAATGGGATGCCTATTCCGCCGCCATTTCCGAAACCCTGACCCGCAGCCATACCCCCCATGCGCCTTGGACGGTCGTGCGCTCCGATGACAAGAAGCGCGCGCGGATTGCGGCGATTCAGACCGTGCTGCATGCGGTGGATTATGCGGGCAAAGACGCAAAACTGATCGGCCAACCCGACCCCGCCATCTGCGGCACCCCTGCGATCTGGGATGTCTAAGAAGGGCTATCATCACGGCAATCTGCGGCAGGCACTGGTTGAGGCCGCGCTGGAGCTGATTACCGAAAAAGGCCCGCAAGGCTTTACCCTGTCCGAAGCGGCCAAAGAGGCAGGCGTCACCCCTGCCGCTGTCTACCGCCATTTCGCGGGCCGGGATGAGCTGATCGCAGAAGGTGCGCGCCAAGGCTATGAGGTGTTCGGCGCGCTGATGGAATTTGCCTATAGCGAAGGCAAACCCAGCGCCTTGCAGGCGTTTGAGGCGACAGGCCGCGCCTATCTGGCCTTTGCCCGCAAGTATCCGGGCCATTATCAGGCGATGTTTGAAAGTGGGCTGTCCTTGAACGCCCATCCCGAACTTGCCACCGCCGCCGCCAAGGCGCGCAGCGTGATGGAACGCGCCGCACTCAAACTCTCGGAAAAGCTGCCGCCCGAAAAGCGGCCCCCCGCCTCGATGTTCTCCGCCCATATCTGGGCGCTGAGCCACGGGGTCGTGGAACTGTTTGCCCGCGGCTCCCCCGGCGCCAAAAGCCCCTACCCGCCCGAGGATCTGCTGGAAACCGGCATCGGCATCTATTTACGCGGGCTGGGGTTACTGCCACCGGATCGGTAATGCCGTTTTGACAGGAATGGGCGGAGATACACGCAATCTATACGCTCCAAGGGAGGTATTGTCGTTTGACATTAATTCTAACTCTCACATGGAAATTGGGTGCTTATGGCTTCGTATATACCGAGCCCCCTTGCTTCGGACCAACGGTTGGGATGTTCATCAGCCCAGTTCAAAAAGCCTTGCGCAAGAGCTCTCAGGGTATGGTTTGGGGCCGCCTTGAGAAATGAGGGAACAGTAATGTCATCGGAACGGCAAAGGGTCATCATCAGTTCGGCTACGCCTTTCAGGAAACTGCGACAGTCGGTGATCTGTATCATTTCCTCCACGTCAAGTGCTTCCAACTTTTGGTCAACAAGCTGGCAATTTGCCCGCAAGTCACCAATCGTTTTGAATCCTATCTCTGCGGCAGAGAGGTTCGAAGTGAAGGCAACAATTGCGCATATAGCAACAATAGAAACACTCTTTTTTGCTGGTTTCATTTGGATATCCTCAAACGACAAAGATCTCAGCGCCATTTAGGGGCGTAGGAGTCGGAGAGACAAGCAAGTTTTCCCACTAGGACTGGATCTTACGCCCTGTCATTACGCGCGATCCACAGTTGCCACGTCTGCAATTCCCCCAGTCGACAGAACCAGATTACTCCCTTTATTCTCATAAAGGTTCCTCACTTTAATTCCGGGCGCTATTCACAGCTCATCCCTTAAGATTTCCCTAACAAAAAATGGAAATCATTGCGTATACAACCGCTTAGCCGGCATTCCGCGCGCGATTCACCTTAGCGGAACAGCACCAAAGCCCCCGGCGACCACGCCACTCGTGTCCGCGCGCCGATATCCAGAACGGGGCGGCCAAAGACGTTGCGCATCGAAATCCGGATCGGCTTTTCGGTGCCATCCAGCCGCACGTCATAATAGGTCATATCGCCGTAATAAACGACCTCCTCGATGGTCGCCATTGACTCGCGGTCGGTCGCGGTCTGCCCTTCAAACAGGATGGTCAGCGTTTCGGGGCGGAAACCCACCGCCGCCCCCTCGCCCGAGGCAGCACCGGGGGCTTGCTCGGCCTCCAGCGTGACCTTGCCAAAGCCCTGCGCCTCGACCTCCAGCTTGCCGCCGGTCTCACTGAGGATACTGGCGGGCAGAAAGTTCATCGTCCCGATAAAATCCGCCACCTTGCGGCTGTTGGGGCGGCGATACAGCGTTTCAGGGTCGGCAAGCTGCGCGATCTCGCCTTCAAACATCACCGCGATCCGGTCCGACATGACCAGCGCTTCCTCTTGGTCATGCGTCACCAGAATGAAGGTGATGCCGACCTGCCGCTGAAGCCGGATCAATTCCACCTGCATCTGCTCGCGCATCTTTTTATCCAGCGCCGACAGGGGTTCATCCAGCAGCAGCACTTTCGGCTTCAAAATCAGCGCGCGCGCAAGGGCCACGCGTTGCCGCTGCCCGCCCGAAAGCGCATGTGCCGCCCGCGCGCCATATCCCTTCAGGCCCACCATATCCAAGGCCTCGCCCACACGGGCCGCCAGCGCATCCTTGGTCAGGCCCGCGCGACGCAGGCCAAAGCCCACATTCTCCCCCACCGTCAGATGCGGAAAAATCGCGTAGGATTGGAACACCATATTCGTCGGCCGCTGGTTGGCAGGCACCCCGGCCATATTGCGCCCGTCGATCATCACCGCACCCGAGGATATCCCCTCAAACCCCGCTATGGTGCGCAAAAGCGTGGTCTTGCCGCAGCCCGACGGCCCCAGCAGCGAGAAAAACTCCCCCGCTTTGATCGTCGCGGTGATGCCCCGCAGCGCATGATAATCGCCGTAATATTTATGCACGTCCTGAAACGCGATCATGGTGGGTTTCTCGGTCACAGGAAGCCTCCGGTATCTTTTCCGCCCGATTTCGCAATGCCACGGCGGCGGAAATATTCAGCAATGGTCAACAAGATGATGGACAGACACACCAGCACCGTCCCCAGCGCCATGATGACAGGCACGGCAGACGGAAAGCGGAACTGCGAGAAGATGAACACCGGCAGCGTCGGCTCGGTGCCTGCAAGGAAGAAGGCGATGATGAACTCATCCAGACTGATGGTGAAAGAGATCAACAAGCTGGAGATGATGCCCGGCATCACCAGAGGCAGGATGATCAGCCGAAAGGTGGAGGCGGCGGATTCGCCCAGATCATAAGCGGCTTCCTCAAGGCTTTGATCAAGCGATTGGAAGGCCGAGGACAGGATCGCGATGGTAAACGGCGTGCAGATCAGCACATGGCCCAGAATGACCGTCCAAAGCGACAGGCTGACCCCCAGCCCCAGCAACACCACCAGCAAGGACACCGCCACGATGATTTCCGGCAGCACCAAGGGCAGCATGATTAACCCCATCAAGCCCGCCTTCATCGGAAAGCGATAGCGGGTCGAGGCACGCGCCGCAAACACCCCCAGCGTGGTGGCCAGAACCGCCGATGTGACCGCGATGAACAGTGAGTTTTTCACCGCAAGGCTTAGCGTCGGCTGCTCCAGCATCGCGCTGAACCAGCGGGTGGAAAACCCGGTCAGCGGAAAGGCGATGACCGTTGCATCATTAAAGGCAAACATCGGCAGAATGATGATCGGCGCATAGAGAAACACCAGATAGCCGATGGCATAGACCTTGAACCAACCACCTTTCATCATTTCGGCCCTTTCAAATAGCGGCGGTTCAACCCGATGAAGATCAGGCTGACCAGCGTCACAATCCCCATGGCCGATACCGCAATGGCAGACCCAAGCGGGTAGTTATCCAGCTTCAGATATTGCAACTGGATCAGGTTCGCGACCATCCGCCCCTCGGGCCCGCCGACAAGTTGCGGGGTCACATAATCGCCGATGGTGGGAATGAACACGATCAGCACCGATGCAATCACCCCCGGCATGGCCAGCGGCAGCGTTACCCGCCGGAAGGTCATGAACTTGCTTTCGCCAAGGTCTTGCCCCG
The DNA here is from genome assembly GCF_003991405.1 of Pseudorhodobacter sp. E13. Taxonomy (GTDB): domain Bacteria; phylum Pseudomonadota; class Alphaproteobacteria; order Rhodobacterales; family Rhodobacteraceae; genus Pseudorhodobacter. Next base: position 41,996 of record NZ_RPEN01000154.1, on the reverse strand, counting down.
CCTCCAGCAAGCTGCGGTCAATCTTTTCCAGCGCCACGAAAATCGGCAGAATCGCAAAGGGCGCATAAGCATGGGCCAGCGTGATGACGACCGAGTTGACGTTATAGAGGATGAAGGTCAGCGGCTCATCAATCAGGCCCAGCCCCAGCAGGCCGGAATTGACCACGCCATTATAACCAAGGATCACCTTCCACAAAAACACCCGGATCAGATAGCTGGTCCAGAACGGGATGGTAATCAGGAACAGCCAGAGCGACTTTTTCGAAGGCGCGACATAGAAACTGACGAAATATGCGATGGGAAAGGCCAGCAACACCGTGACCAGCGTCACCACCATCGCCACAGCCAGAGACCGGATCATGACCGAGCGGTAAAGCTCATTCGTCCAGGCCTCGATATAATTGGCAAGCGTGAAGTCGCGGATGATTTCCAGATAGCCATCGGTCAGAAAGCTATAAAGGACGATGGTGCCCAAGGGCGCTGCCAGCATCAATATGGCATAGAGCGCCGTTGGGCTTATCATCAAAAGGCCATTGGCGGCCTCTGTCTGGCGCAGCTTGGCCCATCGCGAAGACGCGTTCATCATCCACCCCGTCCCAACTTCTTTTCTCGATTAGTTGCACAGCTTTCACGCCATGAAAAGGGCCGAGATGAAGCGGTCGGGGCAGCAGGCATGGCAGAGCGGTGGCTCAGGCCCCGACGCGTTCCAGCGAGATCGCGCGCTTGCCCATCTCTGAGATCAGCGCGGGCACCACCTTGATCGCAGACACCGCATGGCGCAGGGCATCTGACAGATGCGCCTCATTCACCCGCGGGTTTGCGACACGCCAGATCATGCGACGGCTGACGCCATCGTCATAGATCACCTCGGTGCTGCCGTTGCGGGCCTTGCGAAAGCCAAGAAAATGCGCGGCCCCGTCGGGCGCGTGAAAGCCTGTCTGAATTCCCATTTTGGGTCTCTTTTTTGTTTACTGCTTCGTTGCCCGTTAGATGCGCAGCGGCGTGGCTTACGTCAAGGGGCCTCTGCCGGGGTGCAGGCGATATTCCGCCCGCGAGTCCAGCTTGCAACACCTCAGCCGTTTCACACCGAAAGTTCGGCGGGCGGGCTGTCAAGCAGGCGGGCAAGGCGGTGGCAGGCTTCCTCGATCTGGGCGCGGTTGTGATTGCCCGGCAAGGCCAGCCGCACCGCATTGGGCGCGCGACCATGAATCAGCGCAAATTCATCCGCCGAACGCAGCAAAACGCCCTCTGCCTCGGCCATGCGCGCAAAGATCGAGGCACGCCAGCCCGACGGCAGCCGCAGCCAGACAAAAGGCAGCCCCGGTTGCCACGACAGATCATAGGCCCCCAGCACATTGACCACGCCTTCCAGCCGATCCGAAAATGCGTCTTGCACCGCTGTTCGCAACTCTGCCGCGACCCCGGATTCCAGCAAGGTCAGGCACAGGTCAGACACCGGGCGGGCAAGGCCAAAAAAGCTGTGCTGCGCAGTCAAGCGCCCGGCTTGCCCCATGCCGCTGGGGCAAACCACATAGCCCAGCCGCACCGCCGCCGAGATGCTTTTGGAAAAGCTGCCGACATACCACGTGCGCTCTGGTGCCAAGGCGCGCAGAGAGGGGAAATTACTTCGCGCGATGGAATAACAATCATCCTCAATGATTTGAATTTCATAGGCTTTTGCGATTTCTGCAATCTCATGCCTGCGGGCCTCTGGCATCCGCACTGTGGTGGGGTTTTGCGCCTCTGACGTCACGCAGAGCACCTGCGGGCTATGGCGGCGGCAGGCGGCTTCCAACGCGTCGGGGCGCAGACCTTCGGCATCCACCTCGATCGCCAACAACTCGGCCCGCGACAGGCGCGCGGCATGGCGAAAGCCCGCATAGGCAAGATCCTCGATCAAGACCATCGGGCGATCCCCGCGCAGGCAGCATTGAAAAATCAGGTTGATCGCACTTTGCCCCCCATAGCTCAGCGCGATGTCATCCGGCGTCACGCTGCCCAGCACGCGCCCTTCCAGCCATGTCAGAACCGCGCTGCGCAGGGCCAGCTCATCGCGCTGCGAAGGGTAATCAAGCCAGTTGCCATCAATCTGCCCCGACATCTCGGCCAGAGCGGCGTTGAAGGCCGCACCCTGCCCGACATCCGGCATCCGGGGGGAGCGCATGTCGATACGCCCGGCCAGCGAGGCCGGATCGCGTTCGGCATAAAAGCTTTGGGTCGGGCCAAAGCGCGGCGTGGCCGAGGCGACAAAGGTGCCCCGCCCCACGGTCGCGGCCAGCAACCCCTCTTGCGTGGCCAGTTGATAGGCGCGCGAGACGGTGCCGGGCGTGACCTTGATCTGCCAGGCCAGTTCCCGCACCGTTGGCAACTGGCTGTCGGCTGGCAAGGCCCCGCTGCGGATCGCCTCGCGCAGGGCGCGGACAAGGGCCAGATACTTCGGTCCGGGATATTGTGTCAGGTCTGGCTGCCAATTTGTGCTGGTCACAATGTTCCTCTGGCTTTGTTTCCGCGAGTTTGCGATATTGTATGCATACAGTCAATGCTGATTGTATCATTACAAAGTGAGGATCCCATGGCTTACCAGAATGTAGAGACGTTGATCGCCAATCGCCCGCTGCCCCCCGTGGCCGCCGCCGTATTTGCGCTGGCCGTCACCGTTCTGAAATGGGAACAGCGCCAAAGCACCCGACGCGCGCTAAACCGGCTTGAGCCGCATATGCTGCATGATATCGGGCTGACCGATGTGGCCGCCCGCGTTGAAGCAAACAAAGCCTTTTGGCAGGATTAAGCCGCGCGCCGTAACGACCGGGCCCGCGCGTCAACGAATTGGAAGAAAAGCAAAAAGGCCCGCGAGTTTCGCGGGCCTTTTCGATTGGAGTGCAAGCAGATCAGCGCTTGGAGAACTGGAAGCTCTTGCGGGCTTTGGCCTTGCCGTATTTCTTACGCTCAACCACACGGCTGTCGCGGGTCAGGAAGCCTGCGGCTTTCAAAGCGGCGCGCAGGGTGGGATCGTAAAGCTGCAAGGCTTTCGACACACCATGCTTCACAGCACCAGCCTGACCGGACAGGCCACCACCAGCAACCGTGGCCATCACGTCAAACTGGCCTTCAACGCCAGCAACGGTGAAAGGCTGACGCAGAATCATCTGCAACACCGGGCGAGCGAAGTAAACCGGCATATCCTTGCCGTTTACAGTGACCTTGCCGGAACCCGGCTTGATCCAGACGCGGGCAACCGCATCTTTGCGCTTGCCGGTTGCATAGGCGCGGCCCAGCTTGTCGCGCATCGGCTCACGCACGATGGCAGCCGGGGCTGCTGCGGCGGCGGGCGTATCGGCCACAGCCGACTTCAGATCGTCAAGAGATTTGATATCAGCCATGATTATGCGCTCCGCGTGTTCTTCGGGTTCATCGACGCAACGTCAAGAACGGTGGGCTGCTGGGCTTCATGCGGATGCTCGGCCCCTGCGTAAACGCGCAGGTTGGTCATCTGCTGAGCGCCAAGGCTGTTGCGGGTGATCATACGCTCAACCGCTTTGGTGACAACACGCTCAGGATGCGCGCCATCCAGCACTTGGGCTGCGGTGCGGAACTTGATGCCGCCCGGGTGGCCCGTGTGCCAGTAGTAACGCTTGTCAGCGCGCTTGTTGCCGGTCATTTGCACTTTGTCAGCGTTGATCACGATGACATTGTCGCCCATGTCCATATGCGGGGTAAAGGTCGGCTTGTTCTTGCCGCGCAGGATATTCGCTACGATCGTAGCAAGACGGCCCAGAACGATGCCTTCGGCGTCGATCAGGATCCACTTCTTCTGAATATCCGCAGGCGTTGCGGTAAAGGTCTTCATGTGACACCCTTTGAAGTGTGGCGGGGAAAGGCCCCCGGTATCTCGGATGGCGCTGTATCTTTCAGATGCGCTGCGCAGTCAAGCGGCGCACGTCATAATTTTACACGCAAAAACAACGCGTTACAAAATAGGTATTATAATACCCCAAATCTCAGCGCAATTTTGGTGGCTTTGCGGGGTCCATCCCCGGTGCGGCGGGGGCAGCGGGCGCGCTGGCCGCCGGTTCGGGCAGATCAAAGCGCAGCGCCACGCGGGCCAAACGGTCCACCGCAGGCATATCGGCGGCAAGGAAGGTCACATCCATTTCCCCGGCCTCAACACCCGAAAAGGTCAGCGCCTCGCTTGCGGCACGGGTCAGCGCCGCCTCGGCCCCCGGCACCGCCCCGATATAGGCAAGCATATGGCCGTGGCGGCCATCGTCATAGCGCACCGCCGCCAACAGCGCCGCCTGCGCCAAGCCCCCGGCCCGCGCCAGTTTGGCATCCAGCGCCTGCATCAGAGTTTCGGGCAGGCCCTTGGGCGGCTCAAAGGCTACGGGCCGGGCGGAGACATTGGCGGGCGCGTGGTTCAGGGTTTCGGCCAGCCAGATCAGCGCCTCGGGCGAGACGAGAAATTCGCCCTCGCCCACCCCCAGATTGATGCCAAGCGCCACATTCTGTCCGGCAAGCTGTGACGCGATCACCCGGCCCGGCAGTTCGGCATAGGGCACGGGCGCATCCGTGGTGGCGGCCAGCCGTTCCTCGCTGTCATAGGCCAGCACGACCTGCGTAGCCTCCAGCGTGACCAGAACCGGCCGCACGGCCCCCTCGTCGGCCTCTTGCTCCAGCATCAGATAGAGCATGCCATCGGCCAGCCGCGCGTAATAGCGCATGCGGGCGGCGTCATCCTCTGGCGCGGCCATCATCGCGGCATGGGCCGCATCCAGATTGCCTGCCGCCTGCTTGCCCTGATCCGCCATACCGTCCCCCTTCGCTTGCGCCTGCCCCTTGCCTTACGCATCCCCGGCCCAAGGGACAAGATGCAAGCACAGCACAGTGTCAGTCTTTCCGTCGCAGTTCATTGCGGCCATTTGCCCGCGGGGGTAAACAGAATACCCGACGACAAACCCCTCTTTCACAAGGCTGCCGCCCCGTGACCCCCGCTTCCCCCTATCTGCAACGCTATGCCAAGGCGCTTTTGCTTGGCACCCTGCTGGCGACCCTTGCGGTCAATATCGCGCCCGGTCTGTATTATGATACGGTGGAATGGCATCCGTTCAACACCGACCCGCTGTATCGTCTGCGGCTGTTCTTTCCCGGCTTCACCCTTGCGACTGTGGTGTCCTGCCTGCTGATGCCGCTGTTCTTTCTGCTGATCGGCAAGGAGCTGTGGGAGGCATTGGTGCTAGAACATGGCGGGTTGCGCGGCAAGCTGGCGCTGGTCCCGGTAGGCATGGTGCTGGGGGGCATGTTTGTCAGCTCTTTGATCTGGGTGTTGCTGACGCTTGGGTTGGAAACAGCCGAGGAAGCGGTGGACGCGCGCGGTTGGGTCATGCCCTTTGGCAGCGATATGGTGCTGGCATTCTTCTTTGGGCGCATGATCTTTGGGCGCGGGCATCCGGCGCTTCAGGTGCTGTTGTTCCTGTGCATTCTGGACGGGTTGATCGGGCTTGTCGTCGGCGGCTTCACCGCCCCACTGGAATATAACCTGCGTGCCTTGTGGCTGATCTTGCCTGCCGGGGCGGCGGCCTTTGGCTATGTCCGCCTGACGCGGCCCTACCAGAAACAATCCTTGACCGAATTGGAACGCCAGCGCGCCGGGCGGCTGTGGCCTTGGGTTATCCTTGCGGTGTTTTCGTGGATCGGCATGTCGGCTTCGGGCCTGCCGCCCGCCTTGGCGCTGTTGCCCCTGCTGCCCGCCCTGCCCCATGGCCATCACAGCTTTGGCCTGTTCGCCGAGGCCGAAGGCTTTCTGACCGACCCGCTGAACCGGCTGAGCCATGCCATCAGCGCCCCCGTGATCGTGATCCTGTTCCTGTTCGGCCTGACCCGTGGCGCGCTGGACCTTGCCGCCTTTGGCCCGACCACATGGATCATGCTGGGCGCGCTGTGGCTGGGCAAACCTTTGGGCGTGTTCGGGGCTGCGCTGATCCTGAAACGCATGGGCCGCCCTTTGCCCAACCGGCTGGGCCTGCGCGAAATCGCCTATATCGCGGGGCTGATGGGCATCGGCTTTACCGTGCCGCTGCTGGCACTGGAAACCGCGCTGCCGGGTGGCGCCATGCAAGAGGCCGCGCGTCTGGGGCTGGGCATCAGCCTGCTGCTGGGCCCGGCTTTGGTGCTGCTGGCCCGCAAGGTCACGCCCCACACGGCAAAGGGGGGAAAAGCCGCACGCCATTAACCTTGCCGCGCCAAGGGGAAAGCGACATAATGCTGCCCAAATCCCGGTGTAGCGATAGGCCAAACCTGCCGCGCCAGACTTGGTGAGACAAAGTTAACGATAAACGCGTATCCCAGATCAAACCGGGAACGAGAGGCGAATTTTGAAAGCAGTCCGATGATCGCGTTTGAAAATGTGAGCAAGTCCTTCTGGACCGGCAAAACCCGCAAGGTGATCCTTGACCGGGCCTCTTTCACAGTGGAACGCGGCAATTCGCTTGGTATTCTGGCCCCCAATGGCGCGGGCAAGACCACGATCATCAACATGATGGCCGGGCTGGAAAAACCGGACGAAGGCAAGATCATCCGCACCTCGCGCATTTCTTTCCCGCTGGGGTTCATGGGCGGGGTGATGAACAAACACACCGGCACCGAAAACGCCCGCTATATCGCCCGGCTTTACGGGCTTGACCCCGATTATATGGAAAGCTTTTGCCGCTGGCTGGCCGGGATCAAGGAATATTTCGATATGCCGGTGGGCACCTATTCCTCGGGGATGCGCTCGCGGTTTTCCTTTGCGCTGATGCTGGCGCTGGAATTCGACTTTTACCTGATTGACGAAGGCATGCCCTCGACCGGGGATGTGGAGTTCAATCAGAAGGCCGGCGCGATCCTGCGGCAGCGGCTGGAAAATGCAACGATCATCGTGGTGTCGCACCAAGCCGCCACGTTGGAAAAATTCTGCCGCTCGGCCGCCGTGCTGAAAAACGGCCAGCTTTACATGTTTGAAACCCTGGAAGAAGCGAAACGTCTTTATGACTACGAAGCTCACAGCTAAGCGGTTTCGCACCCGCCGCCCCGAATTTCCGCCTGTGCCCGCCGAGGGCGATGCAGGCATGTTCGACAATGCCGATGACGGGTTTGGCCCCGGCAAATTCCCGACGGCAAACCCCGCCAATCTGTCCACCCCGACCGAGGTCGCCGCGGAGGAAGCGCTGGACAAGATCCGCCAAGAAGGGCTGACGGGGCGGCAGTTGCGCATGGCGCGCAAACTGGCGCAAAAGCACGGGCTGCCCGCCACATCGGATTTTGATGCCGTGCGCCTGTTGCGCGCCGCCGGGGTTGATCCGTTCCAGCGCACCAGCATGCTCGATCTGGTCGCCCCCGATGGCAAACCGATCCAGACCGAAGGTTCGCGGGCATTGACGCAGGTTCCGGCGGGTGACGGCGTGAAGCTGCCGCAAACCATCAAGCCGATTCAGGTCCCCTCGACCGAGACGCGGGCCGAGCAGAACCATGTCGCCGATATCATGAAGATCCAAAAGGATCTGGCGCGGCGGCGGCGGCGCAAATCCTTGCTGCTGATGATGCGGCTGGCGTTTTTTGTCATGCTGCCCACGCTGTTGACGGGCTGGTATTATTACATGGTCGCCACCCCGCTTTATGCGACCAAATCCGAATTCGTGATCCAGCAGGCGCAAAACCCCGCTGCTGCGGCAGGTGGGCTGGGCGGTTTGCTGCAAGGTTCTCCGCTTGCCACGTCCCAAGACAGTATTGCCGTGCAAGGCTATCTGCAATCACGCGAAGCGATGCTGCGGCTGGATGAGGAACACGGCTTCCGCGCCCACTACAGCGACGCCGCCATCGACCCGATTCAACGGCTGGAACATGATGCCTCGCTGGAGGCGGCCTATAAGCTGTATAAGCGGAATTTCCAGATTTCCTATGACCCGACCGAAGGTCTGATCAAGATGGAGGTCATCGCGACCAGCCCGGAAAAATCGGTGGAATTTGCCAATGCGCTGATCCGCTATGCCGAAGGACAGGTCGACCAGTTGACCCAGCGCCTGCGTGAAGACCAGATGCGCGGCGCGCGCGAAGGGTTTGAGGATGCCGAAGCCAAGATGCTGGTGTCCCAGCGCCGCGTGGTGGAGTTGCAGGAAAAGTTCAAGGTCCTGTCATCCGAGGTGGAAGTGACGCTGATCACCTCGCAGATCGGGCAGCTTGAAACCTTGCTCAGCCAGGACCGGCTGTCCTTGCAGCAGATGAAATCCAACGCGCGCCCCAATGCCGCGCGGATGGAACCGCTGGAACGCCGGATCATCGCGCTGGAGGATGAGATTGCCGCGCTGCGTGCCAAGCTGACGGAAGGCAGCGCGGGCGGTGAATCCCTTGCGCAGGTGCAAAGTGAATTGCTGGTGGCGCAAGCGGATGTGCAGACGCGGCAGTTGATGCTGGCACAGTCCATTCAGTCGATGGAGGCTGCCCGCGCCGATGCCAACCGCCAGACCCGCTATCTGTCGCTGTCGGTAAAGCCGATTCCGCCGGACGAGGCCACCTATCCCCGCGCCTTTGAATCGACTTTGGTTGCGATGCTGATTTTTTCGGGCATCTATCTGATGATCTCGATGACCGCTGCAATCCTGCGCGAACAGATCACCGCGTAACGGATACCGACAAGACACAAGATCGGCCATCCCGCGACGGGGTGGCCGTTTTGCTTTGCGATCGCGCGGGACGTCTGATTTCTGTCGCTTTGCACCATGCTGCACCAGCAGCCATGCACTTGCTGCAACGCGGCATTGCGGCATTGTCTGTTTAACCCCTTCACCAAACAACACATATTGCCGGTAGGGAAGAAAAACTGACCCATTAGATAGGAGTCTCCCATGGCTTATATGACAGCTGTAAAATCCGATGCGAAACCTGCAGGCAGCCTGTTTCACAGCATCGCAGCGCCTTTCACTTCTTTCTGGAACCTGCTGGTTGCCATCGGTGAAAACCACCCGATCAACGCCACCATCCAGAAACTGAATGACACGCCGGACGCCGAATTGGCCGCTCGCGGCACCTCGCGCGAACAGGAAATCCGCCGCATTTTTGCAGGCCGGATGGTGCTCTGAGAAAAACTTTGCGCGACAGGGCGGACTGACAGCGTTAGACTGGGCACATTCATTGCGTGAGTTGTGCCTATGTCCAACCTGCCCCCCTGCCGCCGCCTTCGGCGCGATGCCCCTGCGGCCCCGTGCTATGATCTGGTCGTTCTGCCGCATCAGGACCGCGCGCTGCGTGTCCGCGCTTTGACCACGGTGCATGATGAAAGTTTCATTGTTGACCTGCCCGAACGCACCCAGCTTGATGGCTATTTCGGTTTTGAACTGGAAGATGGCCGGGTCATCGAATTGATCCATGCCGAGGAGGAGTTGCTGGAGGTGCGCGGCAATCTGACACGCATCGCTTGGCATTTCGGTGCGTTGAATCTTTTGGTGCAGGTTGAGGAGTCTCGGCTGTTGGTGCAGCGCAGCGAAACCGCCGAAATCCTGTTACACCATCTGGGCGCCGCCTATCACCTGACGACAGAGCCTTTCGCCCCCGAAGCCCCGGTGCAGATTGACCACCATCATCACCACGATCACCCGGCAGCAACCGCGCCCGCACCGCCGGATGCCGCCCCGCATTCAGGCGATCCATTTTAGACATATTTCAAGGTGTTATGCGGCGATCTTAAACCAGATCACCCGGCTTTCTTTTCCCAGCGCCCAGATTCTTCGGACCAGTATTGCGCCGCAAGTCCGGCCCCTGTCAGCGCCTTCCATTGCACGCGTGCTGCCGAAACGGCCGCCTCATCCCGCCCGTCGAACAGGATGAACACCCGTTCCAGCCCTTTCGCTTCCTCTGGGTCCACTTCGGCACCGTCAACGGCCATCAGCGCCTGCGCGGCATTGGCTATGCCCCCCAGCCCCAGCAAAACCGGCTGATCGGCATCATGCGGGCCACCTTCCAGCCCATGCGGCAGAAAGCTGTCCTCTGGCCCGTCCCACAAAATACCGTCCAGCCGTTGCAGACGCTTGGCATCGGTGCCGCGCAGCATGACCCGCCACCCGGCCTGCATCGACCGGGTCAGCAAGCTCCGCACCGTATCCTCGGTTGAGGAGGCGGTGAGGTGATAGAACATCACCACCCCCATGGCATCAGGCCTCGAACTTGTCGCGGATCAAACGGTCCAGCGCCATGACACCCCAGCCTGTCGCGCCTTTGGGGGCCAGTGTGGTATCGGCCTTGACCAAAGCCGTGCCTGCGATGTCGAGGTGGCACCACGGCATATCATCCTTGATAAACCGTTTGAGGAATTGCGCGGCGGTGATTGCGCCGCCATCCCGCCCGCCGACATTCATCATATCAGCGATCCGGCTTTTCAGCTTGGCGTCATAGGCATCGCCCATCGGCATCCGCCACGCGCCTTCGCCTTCGGCGCGGCAGGCCTTCAGCAACGCATCGCACAGCCCGTCGTCATTGCTGAAAACACCGGTGTTTTCATGGCCCAAGGCCACAATGATGGCCCCGGTCAGCGTGGCGAGGTTGATGATGCCCGACGGTTTGAACCGCTCTTGCGCATACCACAGCACATCGGCCAGCACCAAACGACCCTCGGCATCGGTGTTGATGACCTCAATCGTGTCGCCTTTCATGGATTTGACCACATCGCCGGGGCGTTGCGCGCGCCCGTCCGGCATGTTTTCCACCAATCCCACAAGCCCGACCACATTGGCCTTCGCCCGCCGCAGCGCCAGCGTGCGCATCACGCCCGCCACCACGCCCGCGCCGCCCATATCCATGGTCATATCTTCCATGCCGCCCGCCGGTTTGATGGAAATGCCGCCAGTATCAAAGACAACGCCTTTGCCGACCAGCGCAAAGGGGGCCTCATCCCCGCCGCCGTTCCACTGCATCACAACCACTTTGGACGGGCTTTCCGACCCCTGCCCAACCCCCAGCAGCGCACCCATGCCCAGCTTGGTCAGCTCTTCCTCTGCCAGAATTTCGACTTCCAGACCAAGTTCCTGCATCGCAGCCAGACGGGCGGCGAAATCATAGGTGGTCAGCACATTCGCAGGCTCATTCACCAGATCGCGGGTAAAGAACACGCCTTCGGCTACAGCGGCCATGGGCTTGGCGGCGGCGGCGACCTCTTCGGGTTTGGTGACCATCATCGTGACCGCCCCCCGCGCCGTGGGTGTGCCGGTTTTATGGGGTTCGAAATCATAGGCGCGCAGGGCCAGCCCGAAGGAAACCTCGGCTGCGCGCTGCATGGACCCCGCCAGAACCAAAACCCCGGATTTGCCAACCGCACGGCCAATCGCGGCCCCGGCTTTGCGGGCGGTGGCGGCATCGGCGCGCGGGCCTGCCTTGACGATCTGCAACGCTTCGGCAGCCAGCCCGGCGGGCCAAGCCAGATCAACGCCCTCTCCCGGTTTCACCTTGGTCCAGGCCTCTGCCCCCAGAAAGCGGTTCAGCGCGCCTTTGGTCAACCGGTTCAGCCGCCGGGCCGCAGGGCTGCGCGCGGTGGTATCATCGGGGGCCACCAGCAAGGCAAGGCGGCCTTCAAAACGGGCCAGCGCCTCAAGATCGGTTTCCTGAAACTGAATCGGCAAAGGGTGGGTCATCTGAACTCTTTCCAGTTGGGCATGTTTGCGCCGCAGGGCGCGGCACTTGGGGCAAAGCCTATCCCCTGACACCCGGCTTGACCAGACCCCGCGCGCCCCGCCGCCGGGGGCGGTTTTTTGCCGGGCGCTACCCGGTTTTTTCCGAGATATGAGTTTTCCCTGCCAGGGATTTCCGCTACTGTGCCCCCTAGTCAGTGGTGGGAGAATGAAGCGCGTGGCCAGATTCGACAGATATCTACTGTCGCAATTTCTTGCGTTGTTTGGGTTTTTCTCACTAATTCTGGTATTGATCTATTGGATCAACCGCGCTGTTGGCCTGTTTGACCGCATTATCGGTGATGGCCAGTCGGCGCTGGTGTTTCTGGAAATCTCGCTTTTGACGCTGCCCAATGTGATCAGGGTGGTGCTGCCCGTTTCGGCCTTTGTGGCGGCGGTGTATACCACCAACCGGCTCACACAGGATGGAGAGTTGGTGGTGATGCAGGCCACCGGGTTTTCGGCCTTTCGGCTGGCACGGCCTGTGATGTATTTCGGGCTGTGCGTCTCGGTCATGCTGATCTTGCTGTATAACGTGATCGTGCCTGCCAGCCGCGCCGTGCTGGCCGACCGCACCGCCGAAATCAGCGCCAATCTGACCGCGCGGTTTCTGGTCGAAGGGCAGTTCATGCATCCGGCGAATGGCATTACTTTCTACATCCGCGACATCTCGGACAATGGCGAGTTGCTGGATGTGTTCATGGCCGATGACCGAGAGCAAAGCACGCGCACGACCTATACCGCCCGCAAGGCGCTGCTGGTGCGCGGCGATGTGGACCCCAAGCTGATCATGTTCGACGGCATGAGCCAAAGCTATGACACCGCGAAAAAGCGCCTCGCGGTCACGCTGTTCAGCGATTTCACCTATGATCTTGGCGGGCTTTTGGTGGCGAATGCGCCCGATGCGCGATCTTTGGACGAATTGTCGACGCTGGAATTGCTGAACCCGACCGCGGCGCTGACAAAAGAAACCGGCGCAACCCCTGAGGCCCTGCTGTCGGAAGGACATGCGCGGCTTGGTCAGCCGTTTCTGGCCTTGGCCACGGCATTAATCGGCTTTGCCACCTTGCTTTTGGGGGCGTTCAGCCGCTTTGGCCTGTGGCGGCAAATCGTCGGGGCTGTGGTGGTTCTGATCGTGTTGCAGATGGTCAATAACGCGGCCACCTCAGCCTCGGTCAAGATGGCGGGGGGATGGGCCTTGGTTTATGTGGCGCCCGTGCTGGGCATCGTTATGGCGGTTGGTATTCTGTGGATCGCGCAACGCCCGCGACGCCGCCACAGCGCAGGCCCCGGCCCCACCAGTGCGGAAAGGGCGCATGCATGATCCTGAGCCTGTATTTCGTCAACCGCTTCCTCAAGGCCATCGGTCAGGTGTTTTTCGTGTTCTTCGGTATCCTGATGCTGATCGACATGGTGGAACAATTACGCCGGTTTTCCGGGCAGAACATCAGCCTGACCGATGCCGCCACGCTGGCGCTGATGAACGTTCCGGCGAATTTGTATCGCATCTTGCCGCTGATTTTCATTCTGGCCGCCATCACGCTGTTCTTGTCGCTGGCCAAAAGCAGCGAGCTGGTGATCGTGCGCGCGGCGGGGCGGTCCGGGCTGCGGTTCCTGCTGGCCCCGGTGCTGGCCGCCCTTGCGCTTGGCAGTCTGGTGGTGGCCGTGCTGAACCCGCTGGTGGCGGCAACGACCAAACAATACGAAGCGCTTTATGCCCATCAGGCGCGCGGGGCCGAAAGCGTCTTGTCGATCAGCGAGAACGGGCTTTGGCTGCGGCAAGGCGGCCCCGAGGGGCAAGCCGTGATCAAAGCCGTGCGCGCCGATCTGGAAGGCACGCGGCTTTATGCGGCCACCTTCCTGCTTTATGATGCCGATGGCCTGCCCCTGCAACGGATCGAGGCCGATGAGGCAGAGCTGACCCCCGGCGCATGGGTGTTGCACAACGCAAAATACTGGGACCTGACCGCACCGAACCCCGAACGCGGCGCGACTGTGCAGGCAGAGGCGCGGCTGGCCTCGGAACTGACGCTTGACCGCATCCGCGACAGTTTCGGCGATCCGTCTGCCATTCCGATCTGGGCCTTGCCGGATTATATCGCCAAGCTGGAACAGGCCGGTTTTTCTGCCCGTGCGCATCGTGTCTGGCTTCAGATGGAAATGGCCCTGCCCTTGCTTTTGGCTGCAATGGTGCTGATTGCCGCTGGTTTCACCATGCGTCACGCCCGTTTTGGCAAGACCGGGCAAATGGTGCTCTTTGCACTTAGCGGTGGTTTTGCTATTTTCTTTTTGCGCAATTTCGCGCAGGTGTTGGGCGAAAACGGCCAAATCCCGATTGTCCTCGCCGCATGGAGCCCGCCCGTTGCCGCGATCTTGTTGTCGCTGGGCCTTTTGCTGCATCTGGAGGATGGATGATGCGTCTTTTTACCATACTCCTGACCCTTTGCACGCTGCTGGCCGCCCCCTTGGCCCGGGCGCAGGATTTGGCCTCGCTGGTGGCGGATCGCGTGGCGATTGCGGGCAATGATACGCTGCTGGCAACCGGCAACGTCGAGGTGTTCCACAAGGGGAAGCGCCTGAAAGCCTCACGGATCACCTATGATCGTGGCGCGGACCGGCTGACCATCTCGGGGCCGATCGTGCTGACCGATGACTCCGGCACCATCATTCTGGCCAGTCAGGCAGAACTGTCGAGCGATTTTTCCGAAGGTGTGCTGCAAAGCGCGCGGCTGGTGCTGGACCAGCAATTGCAAATGGCCGCCTCCGAGATGATGCGCATCGGCGGGCGCTATACCAGCCTGAACAATTCGGTGGTGTCGTCGTGCAAGGTCTGTGCCAACAACCCGACCCCGCTGTGGGAAATCCGGGCCAATCGCGTCATCCATGATGAATTGGAACGCCAGATCTATTTCGAAAATGCCAGCTTCCGCTTGGCCGGGGTGCCCATTTTCTGGGTGCCGCGTCTGCGGATGCCGGACCCGACGTTGAAACGCCAGACCGGGTTTCTGGCCCCCTCGTTCCGCACGACCAGTGAATTGGGATTTGGGGTCAAGGTGCCCTATTTCATCCGGATCGGCGATGACAAAGACCTGACCGTCACGCCATATATATCCAGCAAGGATGCGCAAACGCTGGGGCTGCGCTACAGGCAGGCCTTTGCCACCGGAACGATCGAGTTGAACGGTGCCCTGTCGCGCGACCAGATCCTGCCCGGTGAGGCGAGAGGCTATTTGACCACCGAAGGCCGCTTTACCTTGCCCAAGGACTTCACGCTCGATTTTTCGGGGATCATCGTGACTGATGAGGCGTATCTGCTGGATTACGGCATCTCCTCGGCAGACCGTCTGGACAGCCGGGTGGAGGCTTTCCGCACCCGTCGCAACGAACATATCTCGGCCCGGCTGATCAATTACCGCTCTATCCGCGCGGGTGACAGCAACAGCACGCTGCCCACCATCGTCGGCGACCTGACCTATCAGCGCCGCTTCTCGCCAAACTCGATCGGCGGTGAAGGGGGCTTCCGCGTGCAATCTCATAGCCATTATCGCAGTTCCGATATTGATACCGACAGCGATGGCGATGGCATCAGCGATGGGCGCGACCTTGCGCGCCTGTCCTTTACGGCTGACTGGCGGCGCAACTGGGTCTTGCCTGCGGGGATCCTTGGCGCGGCCTTCACCGAAATGAACGGTGATTTCTATTCCATCACGCAAGACAGCACATATGCCGGCGACAGCTTTCGCGGCCAGATCGGCACCGGGGTAGAGCTGCGCTGGCCATGGGTGCGCGCCTCGCAAAACGGCGTCAGCCATATCATCGAGCCGGTGGTGCAACTGGTCACGACCAAGCGCAACGGAGCCGTGATCCCGAATGAGGACAGCGTTCTGGTCGAATTCGACGAGAGCAACCTGTTTTCGCTGAGCCGCTTTGCCGGGGCCGATGCGATTGAAAAAGGGCCGCGCGCCAATATCGGATTGAGCTATACGCGCCTCGATCCGACGGGCTGGACCATGGGGCTGACCTTTGGCCGCATCTATCGCAACAAGGACTATGGGCAATTCGGCGTGGCCTCGGGCTTGCAGGGCATGCGTTCGGATTGGTTGGGGGCGCTGCGCCTGTCCTTTGCCAATGGCGTCGAGATGACGAACCGGCTGGTGTTCAACACCGATTTCAAGATCACCAAAGGCGAGATGCGGCTTGCCCTGACGCGCGAGAAATACGGGCTCACCTCGTCCTATGTGCGCATGCTGGCCGACAGCACCGAAAGCCGCACCACCGATGTGTCAGAGCTGACGCTGGATGGCCGCTATCAGTTTACCCCGAATTGGGAGGCCAATCTGAGCACGCGTTATGATTTCGAAGCCGACCGCGCCGCCTCGGCAGGGTTGAACCTTGCCTTCCGCAACGAATGTCTGAAACTGGATATGACCTTGAACCGGCGCTTCACCTCCTCCAGCAGCCTGAGCGCGACCACCGACTTCGGTCTTTCGGTCGATCTGTTGGGCTTTGGCGGCTCCGGTCGGCGTGGCCCGGCCAAAAGTTGCAGTGGTTAAACGGTTGCCATCACCCAGCAGGACAGAGTAGCACTAATGAACCAGATCGCCGCCCATGGGCCAAAGACCCTTGCTATGAGAAGAAGTCGAATGATCCGCCTTGCCCCCCTTGCCATCGCCCTTTCCGCTGTATTGCTGACGGTGGCCCCCGGTGCCATGCCCGCGCAGGCGCAAAACCTGTTTGCGCCGCGTGTCTATGTGAATGATCGCGCGATTACCGAATTCGAAGTGCAGCAGCGCATCCAGATGCTGCGCCTGTTCCGCACGCCCGGCGACCTTGAGAAAGAAGCGTTGAAGGCGCTGATCGAGGATCGGTTGCGCATGGCTGCGGCCAAAGCGTTGAGCATTGCCGCGACGCCCGATCAGATTGCCGCCGGGATGGAAGAATTTGCATCCCGCGCGGAATTGACGGCCGAGCAATTCATCCAAGCCCTTGGGCAAGAAGGCGTTTCACCCCAGACCTTCCGCGATTTCGTCGAAGCGGGTCTGGTCTGGCGTGAGGTGATCCGCCAGCGCTATGCCCCAAAGACCGTGATTTCGGATGCCGAAGTGGATCGCGCGATTGCCGCAGGCGATGGGACAGCAGCGGTTCAGGTGCTGATTTCCGAACTGGTGATCCCGGCCCCCCCCGGTCAGGAAGAGGCGGTATTGGCCCGCGCCGAACGTCTGCGCGCACAGATCAATTCCGAAACCGCCTTTGCCGCAGCGGCCCGGCGCAACTCTGCCTCGGCGACAGCCGGGCGCGGGGGGCGGCTGGACTGGATGCCGCTGGCCAATCTACCCGCAGCACTTGCCCCTGTCATTCTGGGCCTTGCGCCGGGCGAAGTGTCGCAGCCTGTTTCCATGGGTGGGGCCGTGGGCCTGTTCATCCTGAATGGTCTGCGCGAGGATAAGGGTGCCGCGACCAAAGCCGTTACTATTGATTACGCCCAATATCTGCTGCCCGCTGCCAATGGCCCGTCCGAGGCCGCAACCCTGCGCGCCAGTGTTGATACCTGCAATGACCTTTACGCCGTGGCACAGGGTCAACCGGCAGAGCGCTTGCTGCGTGAAACCAAACCCGCCGCAGAGTTGCCCGCAAATATCGGGCGCGCCTTGGCGGCGCTTGACCCCAATGAAAGCACCGATTTTGCCAGCGGCGGCGCGCATGTGTTCCTGATGCTGTGTTCGCGCACCCCGGTGCAAGAAGTGCCGCCCAGCCGTGACGAAGTGCGTGAGCGTTTGCTGAATGAGCGCTTGGCGGCAGAGGCGCAGACCTATCTGGAAGAACTGCGCTTCAACGCCATCATCCGCGAACCATAAGCAATGCAAAGCCCGGTGGAACGGCCCATCGCCCTGACCTGCGGCGAACCTGCGGGCATTGGCCCCGAGATCGCCGCCAAGGCGCGGGCCCTGCTAGGGGCAGAGGTGCCGTTTTTCTGGATCGGTGATCCAAGGCATCTGCCCATGGATTGCGCCTATGATCTGATTGAAAGCCCTCAGCAGGCGCAAGCCGTGGCACCGGGCCGTCTGCCCGTGCTGCCCCATCCTTTCGCCAGCCCCAACACCCCCGGCACCGCACAGCCCGACCATGCCGCCGATGTGATCGCGGTGATCGCGCGGGCGGTGGCACTGGTGATGGCAGGCGAGGCATCTGCCATTTGCACCGCTCCGATCCATAAGAAAGCGTTGAAAGATGGGGCCGGGTTCGCCTTTCCGGGCCATACCGAATATCTGGCCGATCTGGGCGGGGTGGACCGGGTGGTGATGATGCTGGCCTGCCCGCAGTTGCGCGTGGTGCCGGTGACGATCCACATTCCGCTGTCAGAGGTGCCGCAAGCGCTGACCCCGCAGGCGCTGGAAGCAGTGCTGCGCATCACCCATGCGAGCTTGCAGCAGGATTTCGGCATCATGGCACCGCGTATCGCGGTGGCGGGCCTGAACCCCCATGCAGGCGAAGGCGGGGCCATGGGCCGGGCCGAGATCGAGCTGATCACCCCCGTGCTGGACCGATTGCGCGCCGAAGGGATGCAGCTTGCAGGCCCCCTGCCCGCCGATACGATGTTCCATGCGGCGGCCCGCGCGCGCTATGACGTGGCGGTCTGCATGTATCATGATCAGGCGCTGATCCCGATCAAGACCATAGATTTTGCGGGCGGGGTCAACCTGACGCTGGGCCTGCCCTTCATCCGCACCTCACCCGATCATGGCACCGCCTTTGATATTGCCGGGCGTGGCATCGCGGACCCGACCAGCCTGATCGCAGCCCTGCGGATGGCGCAAGACATGGCGCGGGCACGGGGTGGCAAAGCAGCGGGGGGTTTCACACCCCCCGCACCCCCCGTGAGGTATTTGCACCAAGATGAAGCAGGAGGCGGCGATGGCGGCAATTGACGGGCTGCCCAGCCTTGCGCAGGTGATCCGCACGCATGATCTGGTGGCGAAAAAGCAGTTGGGGCAGAATTTTCTGCTGGATTTGAACCTGACCTCCAAAATCGCACGTTGCGCGGGCGATCTGACGCAATGTGATGTGTTGGAGGTGGGCCCCGGCCCCGGCGGCTTGACGCGCGGGCTGTTGGCCGAAGGCGCGCGGCGCGTGCTTGCCGTGGAAAAGGATGCGCGCTGCATGCCTGCACTGGCCGAGATTGCAATGATCTATCCGGGGCGGCTGGAGGTGGTGAATGCCGATGCCTTGGGTCTTGATATTTCCGCGCATCTGACGCCGCCGGTGCGGGTGGTGGCGAACCTACCCTATAATGTGGGAACCGAGTTGTTGATCCGCTGGCTATCGCCCGAGCATTGGCCGCCGTTCTGGCAAAGCCTGACCTTGATGTTCCAGAAGGAAGTCGCGCAGCGCATCGTGGCAAAGCCCGGCGACAAGGCCTATGGCCGATTGGCGCTGTTGGCGCAGTGGCGGGCAGAGCCGAAGATCGTGATGAGCTTGCCGCCCGAGGCTTTCAGCCCCGCGCCCAAGGTGCATTCCGCCGTGGTGCATCTGACCCGGCTGGAGCAGCCGCGATTTGAGGCGAATGCGGCGGCCTTGTCGCGGATCACGGCGATGGGGTTCAACCAGCGCCGCAAGATGCTGCGATCGAGCCTGAAGGCGATGGGGCCGGATATTGAGGCCAAGCTGACGCAAGTGGGCATTGCACCAACCGCGCGGGCCGAAGAAATCTCACTTGAGCAATTCTGCGCTTTGTCACGGCTTTACGACTAGTGTTTTAACAGGCGCATGAAAAAGGCCGGTCGCATCTGCGCCGGCCTTTTTTCGTTATTCAGCGGCCTCGTTGCCGGGTGCCTCATTGCGCGGGGCATCGCTGTCAGGCTTTGGTTTGCGGGGGCCGCGCGGTTTGCGGGGGCCGCGGTCGGCCTTGGGGCCGTCATCGGTTGCAGCGGGCGTATCGGCTTTGGCAGCGCCTTGGTCTGCCCCATCCTCAACCCGTTTGTTGCGGGCCGGACGGTGGCGCGGGGCGCGGCGGGCCTCGGGTGTTTCGACCAGATTGCTGTCATCATCGCCCGAGGCAATCTCGATCACATCGGCTTTGGCACCGGCATTTTCGGGCTGCTGAGAGCCACGCTCACGGCGATCATCCCGGCGGTCATCCCGGCGATCTTCGCGCGCGGCGGTGTCGCGGCGGTCATCTGCACGGTCCTCGCGCAAATCGGGTTGCTGGTTGTCACCTCGATCCTGTTGGCGGTCGCGTTGCTGGTTCTGGTCGCGCTGCTGGTTCTGATTGTCCTGCTGGCGGCGCTGGTCCTGTTCGGCCTGCATCTCACGCATCGCTTCGGCCAGCATGCGGGTATAATGTTCCGCATGTTGCAAGAAGTTTTCGGCATTCACGCGGTCATTCGACAACTGCGCGTCGCGGGCCAAAATCAGGTATTTATCAATGATTTGCTGCGGCGTACCGCGCACCTTGCCTTCGGGGCCGGAGCTGTCGAAGACGCGGTTCGTGATATTGCCGAGGGTGCGCGGGCGGTTCGATTTCGAACGCGAGCGGGACTTGGAAGATCTCATCTTGTCCTTTGTCCAGATCTATCTGGCTAAGCCCAGAGGCACGAACATTGAGCATTCACATGCTGCTGTCGTCCGGCGGTCTGAGTATTTTTGGCATTCTGTGCAGGGCCAGGCCCGAGTTTCCTCGACGCGTAAAACGTCTCGCACGCCGTTTGTTTAGCCGTGGAGGGGGGAACTGCACAAGTGAATTATGTGGCAAATGCGCATTTTAGGCGGGTTTGCGGTGCGAAAACTGCGGAAAAGCCCGATTTCAGGGCTTTTGCGCGGCCACAACGCGGTCGCGGCCATCCAAATCCTGCAAAACGGTGATTCCCGTAAAGCCCTGCGCGGCAAAGAACCCTGCCACCCTTGCCGCCTGTGTCGGCCCGATTTCCACCATCACCCGCCCGCCCGGCCGCAAAAAGCGGCCAGCGTCACGGGCGATGATGCGGTAAGGGTCCAGCCCATCGCCGCCGGGGGTCAGGGCCAGATGCGGCTCCCATTCCCGCACATCAGGGCTGAGCGATGGCATTTCATCAGCGGCGATATAGGGCGGGTTCGAGGTGATGATGTCAAACTGCCCTGCCACCTGCGCAAACCAATCCGAGTGCTGAAACGCTGCCCGCGCGGCCAGCCCAAGGCGCTGCGCATTGCCCTGCGCCACAGTCAAAGCCTGCGGCGACAGATCGACGCCGACGCCCGTGGCCGTGGTTTCGGCCAGCAGGGTCAGCAGGATGCAACCAGTGCCGGTGCCAAGGTCCAGCAAGCGGGCAAAGGGCTGTTGCAGTGCGGCGGCGATCAGGGTTTCGGTTTCGGGGCGCGGGTCCAACACATCGCGGGTCACGGCAAAGCTGCGGCCCCAGAACAGGCGTTGCCCGGTGATCTGGGCGATGGGCTGACGCGCGGCGCGCTTCGTCAGCGCGGCGTCCAATGCCACCGCTTGTGCCGGGGTCAGTTCGGTTTGCGGGCCCAGCAGCGCAAGCCCGCCCCGGTCTACCCCCAGCACATGCGCGAGCAGTATCGCCACATCCTGCGCGGGTTCAGCGATACCCGCTTGCGCCAGTTGCGCCAGCCCTGCCCGTTTCGCGGCCAGCAGCGTGGTCATTCCATCTCGGCCAGTTTGCGGGCCTGATCGTCGGAAATCAGCGCGTCGATAATCGGGTCCAGATCGCCCGCCATGATCTGCCCCAGCGAATACAGGGTCAGGTTGATGCGGTGGTCGGTCATGCGGCCCTGCGGGAAGTTATAGGTGCGGATGCGTTCAGACCGATCCCCCGACCCGACCTGACTTTTGCGGCTGGCAGAGCGTTCGGCATCGACCCGCGCGCGCTCTGCCTCAAAAAGCCTTGCGCGCAGCACCTGCATCGCCGCGACCCGGTTCTGATGCTGCGATTTCATCGCCGACACCACGATGATACCGGTGGGAATATGGGTGATGCGCACCGCGGAATCCGTGGTGTTGACGTGCTGGCCCCCGGCGCCAGATGCCCGCATCGTATCAATCCGGATGTCGGAGGCGGGAATGTCGATATCCACCTCCTCGGCCTCGGGCAGCACGGCCACGGTGGCGGCAGAGGTATGCACCCGCCCGCCGCTTTCGGTTTCCGGCACGCGCTGCACGCGATGCACCCCGGATTCGTATTTCATCCGGGCAAACACGCCTTCGCCCTGCACATGGGCGGTCAGTTCGCGGATACCGCCCAGATCGCTTTCCTGAAGTTCCAGAATCTCAAAGGTCCAGCCTTTGGCCTCGGCATAGCGGCGATACATCGACAGCAGATCGCCTGCGAACAGCGCCGCCTCATCCCCGCCGGTGCCGGGGCGGATTTCCAGAATGGCGGGGCGGGCATCGGCGGCATCCTTGGGCAGCAGCGCCAGTTGCAGCGCGGCCTCCATCTCCTCGATCCGCGCGCGCAGGCCGGGCAGTTCTTCCTCGGCCAGCGCCCGCATTTCCGGGTCGGCCAGCATGATCTGCGCTTCGGCCAGATCATCCAGCGCGCGGCGATAGGCGTCGATCTGGGTGACGACTGGCTTGAGGTCACCGTATTCCCGGCTCAGCTTGGCAATCTCGGCCGGGGCTGCGCCAGCCGAAAGCTTCGCTTCAAGAAACTCGAAGCGTTGGCTGATTTGGGCAAGGGTTTCCATCGGGACCATGCGGGCGGTTTGGCCTATGGCACAGCGTTGGTCAAGTGGGCGCAAGCTGCATCAGCCAAACATCAGATCGGGCAGAAAGGTGACAATGGCCGGGAACAGGTAGATCAGCACAATCGCCAGCAGCAGGATGCACAGAAACGGCAAGGTCGCCTTGGCAATATCGCCGATCCCGCGCCCGGTCATGGATTTCAGCACGATCAGGTTGAACCCCACCGGAGGCGTGATCTGCGCACATTCGATCACAATTACCGCATAGATACCAAACCAGATCGGGTCTATCCCCGCCGCCTTGATCATCGGCAAGACCACAGCGCTGGACAGCACCAGAATCGAAATCCCTTCCAGAAAACAGCCAAGGATCAGGAAAAAGATCGTCAGCACAAAGATCAGCGCGCCCGCGCTCAGCCCCATGCTTTGCACCCATTCCGCCGCCGCGCGCGGGATATTGGCAAAGCCGACCGCAATGGACAGGCAGGCCGCACAGGCGATGATGAAAGAGATCATGCAGGAAATTCGCGTTGCCGACAGCAGGCTTTCAACCACCATCTCGCGGCTGAGCGTGCCGTTCAGAAAGGCCAGCAGCAGCGCGCCGAAAATCCCGATGGTTGCGGCCTCGGTCGGGGTGGCGATGCCACCGTAAATCGACCCGATGATCGCCACGATCAGCGCCACCACGGGCAGCAATTCCCGCGAGGCGCGCAGCTTCTCGACAAAGCGCAGGCGTTCTGGCAGGTCGCCGCGCTTGTCGGGGTTCAGCTTGGACCATAGCGCGATATAGCTGGAAAACAGCACGATCAGCATCAGCCCCGGCGCAATGCCTGCAATGAACAGACGCGCCACCGATTGCTGCGCCACCACGCCGTAAACGATCATGATGATGGAGGGCGGGATCAGCAGACCGAACGTCCCTGCCCCGGCCAGCGATCCGACCATCATGTTGCGGTCATAGTTGCGCGCGGTCAGTTCCGGCAGGCTCATCCGGCCCACGGTGGCGGCTGTCACCGCCGATGACCCGGACACCGCCGCCATCACCCCGCAGCCCAACACGTTCACATGCATCAACCCACCCGGCAGCCACGCCACCCACGGCGACAAGCCGCGAAACAGGCTGGAGGACAGGCCCGACCGCATCAAAATCTCGCCCATCCAGACGAACAGCGGCAGCGCGGTCAGCGCCCAGTTCCAGCTTGCGTCCCACATGGTCGAGGCCATGATCGACCCCGCATCCAGCGGCACAAAGAAGTGAAACACCACCAGCCCGGTCGCCAGCAACGACAGCGCAATCCAGACCCCCGTGCCCAGCAGCAGCAAAAGGCACAGCGCAATGACAAGCGACGCAAGTAGAATGGGGTCCATCACTCACTCCACCGCGCTGTCGACATTGGTTTCGTAATCGGCCTTTTGCCCACGCAGCACCAAGCTGGCCTGTTCCAGTATGGACAGCAGCATCACGATCAGGCCAAAGGCCACCGCCGATTGCGGTATCCACAAGGGCACGGCCAGCATACCGGGGCTAAGATCGCCGAATTGATAGGTCTGCAAGGTAAACGCCGTCATATGCCAGGCCGCATAGCCCACGATCAGCGCGGCAAGGGTGCAGGCCCAGATTTCCAGCGCCTGCCGCAACCGCTTGGGCGCGAATTCCGATACCAGACCGATGCGCACATGCACGCCGTTCACAAAGGTATAGGCCAGCCCCAGAAAGGTAGAGGCCGCAAGGAAAAAGCCCGAAAGCTCTGTCGTCTCAACCGGTTGGCCGAATTGCCTCGCGATAATCTGCACCAGTGTCGCCACCGCGATTGCAGCCAGAAAACCCGCCGCCAGATAGCCGCAGATGGTCGCAAGCCCAGAAACAAGCTGTCGCAGCATATCGCACCCCCAAAAGTGAAACGGGCGGCGCGACCCCCGCGCCGCCCTGATTGGCCCGGCTTAGTTCATGGACGCCTGATAGGCTTTCAGCACCTCAAGCTCCTCGGGCGAGGCAGAGGCGCTCCACTCCTCGATCATCGCCTCGCCGATCTTGGCCAGTTTGGCCTGCAACTCGGGCGAGGCATCGGTGACGGTCATGCCCGCATCCACCAGCTTTTGCCGCGTGCTGTCCGTGGCTTCCTTGCTCAACTCCCACGCCCGCGCGGTAGCCTTTTCACCCGCCGCGCGGATCGCGTCTTGCAAGGCAGGATCCAGCGCCGCCAAAGCCGCCGAATTCACGATGATCGCGTTCTTGTTATGCATCGACCCGGTATAGGTGAAATGCTTCACATAATCCCAAGCCTGAATATCGGTGCCCGTCTGCCCCGAGGTGAACAGCGCCTCGATCAGCCCGGTGGAGAAGGCTTGTGGCACTTCGGCAAAGGGCAGGATGGTGGCCTGAAAGCCCAGAAGTTCGCCCATGCGCTGCGTGGCGGGGGAATAGATGCGCAGCTTGACGCCTTCGAATTGTGACCCGTCCGTCACCGGAAAGCTGGTATAGAACCCCTGCCCCGGCCAAGGCGCATAGGTCAGGATTTCCATGCCCGCATCGCCAAAGACCTTGTCAAACCACGGCTTTTGCGCCTCCATCAATTTCCAGCCTGCGTCATAATTGCTGGCGACATTGGGCAGGCTGTCCAAGGTGAACATCGGGCTTTCATTGCCATAGACACCAAAGCGGATTTCCCCAAGCTGGATTTGCCCCGCTTGCACCGCACGCCGCGTGGCATCCAGCTTGATCAACTCGCCATTGGATCGCAGGTCGATCTTCAGCGCGCCATTGCTGGCGGCCTCCACCTCTTCGATGAACATACGGATGTTCTTGGTGAAAAAACTGTCATCAGGATAGCCAGAGGCCATGATCCAGTTGGTTTGCGCAGCGGCAGCCCCGCCAAAGGCGATGACCGCGGCCAAAGCGGCGCTGATGTTTTTCAGAAATGACATTCTTAACCCTCCGTGTTGATTTATAGTGTCTTTGCGTTCGTTTCGTCAGACTGACCGAGTGATCCCCCCATCCACGCGAATGTTTTGCCCGGTGATATAGGCCCCGCCGGGCGAGGCGAGGAACGCGACCACGCTGGCAATTTCACCCAGCGAGCTGCCATAGCGCCCCATGGGGATCATGCTACGGAACTCTTCCTTCTCTGGCAAACTGTCGATGAAACCGGGCAGGACGTTATTCATCCGGATATTCTCGGCGGCGTATTTATCGGCAAAAAGTTTGGTGAATGCTGCCAAACCGGCCCGCATCACACCGCTGGTCGGGAACACCGGATTCGGCTCAAACGCCGCGAAGGTCGAGATGTTGATGATCGCGCCGCCGCCTTGGGCCTGCATGATCGGCGTCACCAGACGCGCGGCGCGCACGGCATTCAGGAAATACACCTCCATGCCTTCGTGCCAATCGGCATCGGTCAGGTCCAGCACCGGGGCGCGCGGGCCATGGCCTGCGGAATTGACCAGCGCATCAATCCGGCCCCATTTGTCCATCGCCGCATCCACCAGCTTTTGCAGATCATCGCTGGACCGGTTGCTGCCCGTCACCCCCACGCCCCCCAAGTCCTGCGCCAAAGCCTCGCCCTTGCCCGAGGAGGACAGGATGCCAACCTTGAACCCATCGGCGGCCAGCGCGCGGGCGCTATCTGCCCCCATGCCGCTGCCACCTGCCGTTATCAATGCAACTTTGGTCATGGCTTATTCCTTTGCGACATCGTCGGATTTCAGGTTCAGAAAGGCGACCCCGCTATTGCCCAAGGCGACCGAGGCAAACGGCCCGCCATGGCACAGATTGCCGGGGTCTGTCGGGTCCAGCGGGGGGGACGCCGCATAGATTTCCTTGGCGAATTGTTCGGCATTATCCTTGGGCCGATAGCCCAGATGCTGGGCCTTGCTGTTATCCACCGGGGCGCGGTCATTGTTGGACACGCCGTAAACGATGGAAAACCCGGTGATCGGCGTGTCGATCGCGCGGGTCACCATATGGATCAGATCATCATAGCTGAGCCAGCTTCCCACCGCGCGCGGGTTTGACACCTGCGCACAAGACAGGATGCGCATGCACACCGCCTCCACCCCGCGCTTGTCCCAATACAGGCTGGCCAGATCTTCGGCAAAGCACTTGGCAAGCCCATAGAAGGTATCGGGGCGATGCGGGGCGTCGATGCCGATGAATTCGGTCTTTTTATGCATCCCCACCGCATGGATGGACGAGGCATAGACAACCCGCCGCACCTTGTTGCGATAGGCCGCCTCCCAGATGTTATAGGCCCCGATGAAATTCGGACCAAGCAGGGTTTCAAACGGCGCCTCATCGCCAATCGCGCCGAAATGCACCACCATATCGGCCCCTTCCAGCAGCGCCTCCATCGCGGCAAGATCGGCCAGATCGGCCTTCACATAGCGTTCATTCGGGGCAAGGTTTTTCACCCCGTCCAGAATATCGGTGGACACAAATTCATCACACATCTTGGCCAATGGCGCGCGCAGATAAGACCCAAGCCGCCCTGCCGCCCCTGTCAAAACCAGTTTCTTCATTGTCACATTCCTTGTCGTTTCGGCCCTGTTTTCAGGGGCTTGGTTATAGGTCTGCGCGGCGCAACAGGGCCACCGCTGCCGCGATCCGGTCCATGGCCTGCGCCAGCACCGCCTCGGAGGATGCCGTAGAAATACGGAAGAACGGCGATAAATCATAGGCGCTTCCCGGCACCGCCGCGACGCCGCCCGCCTTTAACAACCACGCCGTCACATCGGCATCGGATCGCAAAATCTCGCCTTCGGGCGTGCGGGCCCCGATCAGCGCGGCACAGCCGATGAAGGCGTAAAACGCCCCGCCCGGTGGGGCCAGTTCCAACCCGTCAATCGCCGCCACACGGTCCACCACCAGATTGCGCCGCGCCTCAAACGCCGCGCGAAACCGCTGCACATCGTCTTGCGGTCCCTCCAGCGCCGCCGCCGCCCCGGCCTGCGCAATCGAACAGGGACCAGAGCTGATCTGGCTTTGCACCTTGGTCATGGCGGCAATCAAGTCGGCTGGCCCCGCACCATAACCAATGCGCCATCCCGTCATGGCATAGGCTTTGGACACGCCATTCACCGTCAGCACCCGGTCGCGCAGATCAGGACAGGCCGCCGCAAAAGAGGTGAATTGCCGCCCGTCAAACAAGATATGCTCATAAATCTCGTCCGACAGCACCAACAGGCGCGGATGGGTCCGCACCACCTGCCCCAAGGCCAGCAAATCGGCCCGCGTATAAACCGCCCCCGCCGGGTTGGAGGGCAGGTTCAGCATCACCCAGCGCG
This sequence comes from Pseudorhodobacter sp. E13, assembly GCF_003991405.1. Classification (GTDB taxonomy): domain Bacteria; phylum Pseudomonadota; class Alphaproteobacteria; order Rhodobacterales; family Rhodobacteraceae; genus Pseudorhodobacter. Next base: position 14,361 of record NZ_RPEN01000154.1, on the reverse strand, counting down.
TGCGCGCGGTCATCGCCGCCGCCAACCGCGCGGGCGTCAGGGCAAAGCCTTCGGTCGCAGGGCATTCCACCACCACCGGCACCCCGCCAAGGATCAGCACGATATCCTTGTAAGACCCGAAATAGGGCGCGGGCAAAATCACCTCATCCCCCGGTTCCAGCGTGGCCATCATCGCGTTGAAAATAACCTGCTTGGCCCCGTTCGAGATGATGACCTGCCCCGGCGCATAATCCAGCCCGTTGTCGCGCCGCAGCTTGGCCACCACCGCCGCTTTCAGCCGCGCGGTGCCATCGGTGGCGGTGTATTTCGTCTCACCCGCCATGGCAGCAGCATGGGCGGCCAGTTTGATGTGGTCGGGCGTGTCGAAATCCGGCTCGCCCAGACCAAGATCAATCACATCCTCGCCCCGCGCGCGGGCGGCCTTGGCCGCTTGGCTGACCCAAGCCGAAGCCGAAGGTTTGACAGCGGCCAACCGAGAGGCTGCAAAGCTCATGCCAAGGCCCCTTTCACCTGCGCCAACAGCGCATCCGACCCTTTGGACAAGATCGCCGTATCCGCACCACAAGCGACAAAGGTGAAGCCTTCGTTCAACAGTTGGGCCGCGAACACCGGGTCCAGCACCAAGGTGCCCACCGGCACGCCTTTGGCGATCAGCCGTTGCGCGGCAGGGCGGATCAAGGCCCAGACCTCTGGGGCCATCGGCTGGCCCAGCTTGCCCATATCGGCGGCAATATCGGCAGGGCCAAAGAAAATGCCGCTGACCCCGTCAACCGCAGCAATCGCTTCGGCCTGTTCCACCGCCGCGCGGGTTTCCAATTGCAACAGAACGGCGGTTTCGTCGGCGATGCGCGCGGTATAATCGACCACGCGCCCGAACCGCGTGGCACGGGTGGACCCAGACACCCCCCGCACCCCTTGCGGCGGATAGCGGGTGGCGGCCACGGCGCGCTGTGCCTCCTCGACCGATTGGATCACCGGGAACAACAGCCCCGGCGCACCCAGATCCAGCAAGCGTTTCACCGAAACCGCATCATTCCATTCCACCCGCACGATGGCTGTGGTCGGATAGGCGGCAAAGGCCTGAAGCTGGCCCAGCACGCTGAAATAATCATTGGGGCTGTGTTCCATATCAATCAGCGCCCAGTCATAGCCCGCCCCCGCCACCACTTCGGCGGCGAAATTGTTTGACAGGCTGATCCACAAGCCGATCTGTTTGTGCCGGGCCTTCAGCGCAGCGGTGAACGGGTTGGCGGCAAGCTGCATCAGATGATCGCCCGTTCGATGATGGGCCGGTTCGCGGCAATCCGGTCATAGTTGAACGGCGTCAGGTCCAGCGCGCGATAGCCGCCATAGGTGATCCACTCTGCCGTGCCACGCCCCATCGCCGGGGATTGCTGCAAACCATGGCCGGAAAACCCGTTCAGAAAGAGGAAATTCGCAAGCCTGCTATGCGGCCCCATGATCGCATTGTGATCAAAGGTGTTCATGGCGTAATGCCCGGCCCATTCCGATTGCACCTTGATCGCCTCGAACTGCGGGATACGGGTGGCAAGGATGGGCCAGACATGGCTTTCCCACAGCCCGTGATCCATGGTGAAATCATCGTAATCCACCGCCGGGTCCAGATCGCCATGGCCGCCGCATTGATAGATGCCGCCCCCGTTTTCGCGCACATGCACCCCGGACGGATCAATCGTCAGCGGCAAATCCCGGTCCAGCGGCTTGTCGGCTTTGAAAATCCAGGAATAGCGTTTGCGCGGCTCTACCGGCACCTCGATCCCTGCCATCCGCGCCGTGGCCGCCGCCCGCGGGCCAGAGGCATTGACCACCGTGCCACAGGCAATCACCTCGCCCGATTTCAGCGTCACACTGTCAACGCGCGTTCCCGCAGCATTTCGGTTGATCGCCACCACCTCATTTTCCACATATTCCACCCCGCGTTCGCGCGATTGGCGGCGCCACCAGTCAAACACCGCGCCGCCATCCCAGAACCCTTCGTCTACAAGGTTGATAGAGCCGAGAATGATGTCATCGACGCAATAAAAGGGATAGGCCGCCTTGATCTGCGCGGCGGTCATCAGTTGCGTGGCCGCCCCTGCCGCGCGTTGCACCTGCTGATTGGCGCGCAGCACATCGGCAAACCCATCCGTATCGGCCAGATACATATAGCCAAAGGACCGGATGGACAGATCCGGCACGCGCGGGTCGCCGCCCATGTAGCTGCGGATATTCTTGACGAAATCCGCCGCGAACTGGCTGATCCGCACATTCAATTCGGCCGAGAATTGCTGTCGCATGCAGCTATTGGTGTGGCTGGTGGAAGCATTGGCATAACTGCTGTCACGTTCCACCACCAACACCTTGCCGTCAAAATCCTTGGTATCGGTCAGAAACCACGCGGTAGAGGCCCCCATGATCGCGCCGCCGATGATCACCACATCATAGGCGCTGTGCTGTGGCGCTTGGGTTTTCAGGGCCATCAGATATCCTCCCCCCGCAGAACGGCGGCTTCGACGGCGGCAATCTCGTCGGCGCTCAGCCCGTAAACCTCGGCGGCGGTTTGGGCGCTGATATAGCCGCGGGCCAGATCGCGGCGCAGGCTTGCCGGGTCGCGATCGGCGACCGGGCCGTAACCGGCACCCCCCGGAAAGGCCATGACAACGCGGCGGCCATGCGGAACGAATTGCTTGCCCTTCACCCGCATCGCGGTGCCATCATCCTGCGCGATCAGCGTGGGCGCGCCATTGCCGCCCCCGCGCCGCCCGCGTGCAGGATGCGCGCCCCGGTCGAACATGGCTTGAATATCAAACTCATACCCTTCCATCGCGCCCACTTCCATATGCTGGCCCAAACCGCCGCGCGTCTTGCCTGCGCCGCCACTGTCGGGCCGCAATTCCTTGCGCCAGATGATCACCGGGCCTGCATGTTCCGTCGCCTCGATCGGCATGGTCATCACGCCAGACGGGAAAGCCGTGGCGTTCAGCCCGTCCAATCCGGGCCGCGCCCCTGCCCCGCCAGAGTTGAAGGTCAACACTTCCACCCGCCGCGCGCCTTTGGGGGCCGGCGCATCCGACCGGGGCCGCAAGCTGACCTGAAAATTGCACAGACAGCCCGCGCCCTCGGCCGGCACCAGACCGGGGACGATCTGGTCAAAGGCGTTGAACACCGTATCGGGCACGAAATGCCCGACGATATGGCGCAACGCCACCGGGGCCGGGTGCAGCGCATGCACGATGGTATTTTCCGGGGCAGTCACCTCAAACGGCAGCAAAGAGGCGTGGTTGTTCGGAATTTCCGGCGCAATCGCCACTTTCAGCGCATAGCAGGCATAGGCCTTGGTATAGACCAGCGGGCAGTTGATGCCCTTTTTATCCACCCCCGAGGTGCCTGCGAAATCAGAAACGATCCGGTCTTCATGCACCGTCACCTTGACCTTCAGGGTGATCGGCACATCAAACCCGTCTACCGTCATCTCGCCCTCTGCCGACATGCGCGGCAAGGCCGCGATGCGCTCCAGCGTGGCCCGGCGCGAGTTTTCAAGGATGAAATCCGCGATACCGTCCAGATCGGTCAGGCCAAATTCCACCATCATCTCGATCAGGCGGCGGTGGCCGATATCGTTGCAGGTAGCCAGTGCATACATATCGCCGACCAATTGGTCCGGCTCGCGCACATTGCCGCGCACGATGCGCAGCAAGGTTGCATCGACGGTGCCCCGTTCGGCAAATTTCATGATGGGCAGATACAGCCCTTCTTCATAAACGCTGGCCGCATCGGCCCCAAAGCCACGCCCGCCAATATCGACGATATGCGCCGTGCAGGCGAAAAAACCGACCAGCGCGCCTCTGTGAAAGGAGGGCGTGACCATGGTGATATCATGCAGATGGCCCGTGCCCTCCCAAGGGTCATTGGTGATATAGATATCGCCTTCAAACATATTTTCGCGCCCGATGCGGCGGATGAAATGCGCCACGGCATCAGCCATCGCATTCACATGGCCCGGCGTGCCCGTGACCGCCTGCGCCAACATGCGCCCCTGCGTGTCATAGACCCCGGCAGACAAATCGCCTGCCTCACGCACCGATGTTGAAAACGCTGTGCGCACAAGGGCTTGGGCCTGTTCCTCGACGACCGAGATCAGACGGTTCCACATCACCTGATAGGCAACGGATGACGGCGTTTTGGTCATGGTTCAGGCCCCCGGCTTTACGGAAATGTCAATGCAGCCATCCGGCTGGCAGATCGCGTCGCGGCTGCTGGGCAGGATGATGGTGGTTTCATCTTCGAAAATCACGCCCGGCCCGGTCAGGCTGTCGCCGGGCTGCAAGGCGCTGCGGGCGATTTTCTGGCAATCGACAAAGCGCCCGATAGCGGCATCAAACACCGATTGCAGGCCTTGCGCCGCCGCCGGTTTGCCGCCGCTGTGCTGGGCCACCCGCGCCACCTGTTCCGGCGGGGTGGTGGCATTGACCGACCAAACCGTGATCTCGACATCCAAACCCGCAACCGTCCGCGCGAAAAGCTTGGCGTAATCTTCTTCGAACCGGGCAAGGAAAGTGGCCGCATCCGGTGCCATCGCCTGCGCCTCGGTCAGTTGGATGGGGATTTCCCAGCCCTGCCCGACATAGCGCATGTAAACCTTGAATTCCGCCTGTATCGGGCTGACCGCATCACAGGTGCGCACAAATCCCGTCGCCTCATCGCGCAATTCGGTCAGCAATGCCCGGATCAACCCAGCATTGAAATCCGACAGCTTCATATAGACGGAGCGGTTTGCCTCAAAGCTGAAGGGCGCGCGCAAGAACCCGATGGCCGACCCCACCCCCGCCCCCGGCGGCACGATCAGCCGGTTCACCCCCAGCTTTTCGCACAAACGCCCTGCATGCAGCGGGGCCGCGCCGCCAAAGGCGATCATGGTATAGTCGGACAGATCCTCGCCGTTTTCCACCGCATGCACGCGGGCGGCATTGGCCATGTTTTCATCCACCACCTCGGCCACACCAAAGGCGGCCTCGGACGGGTGCATATCCAGACTGTCGCCGATATCATCCGTCAGGGCATAGACCGATGCACCGTAATCCAGCGTAAAGGCCCCGCCTGCGAAATTCTTGGCATCCAGCTTGCCAAGGACCAGATCGGCATCTGTCACCGCAGGCCGGTCGCCGCCGCGCCCATAGCAGGCAGGCCCCGGTTCTGACCCGGCACTTTCCGGCCCCACCCGGATCTGGCGCAGACTGTCAACATGCGCAAGCGAGCCCCCCCCGGCCCCAATTTCCACCATATCAATGACCGGAATCGAAATCGGCATGCCCGAGCCTTTTTTGAAGCGATAGGTCCGGGCCACCTCGAACACGCGGCTGGTTTTCGGGGTCTGGTTCTTGATCAGGCAGATTTTGGCTGTGGTGCCGCCCATGTCGAAACTCAGCACCTTGTCCAGACCATAGCGCGCCGCGATATGGGCCGCGAACACCGCGCCCCCCGCAGGCCCGCTTTCCACCAGCCGCACCGGAAAATCAGCCGCGTTCTGGATGGAAATGATCCCGCCCCCCGAATGCATCAGGAAAATCCGGCAGGCCACGCCTTCGCTGCGCAAACGATCTTCTAACCGGCCCAGATACGAGGCCATCAAGGGCTTGATATAGGCATTGGCGACAACGGTGTTGAACCGCTCATACTCCCGCATTTGCGGGCTGACTTCGGACGACAGCGACACCGCCACGGCCGGCAGCTTTTCGGCCAGCACATCGCGGATCAGGCGTTCATGCGCGGGGTTCAGATAGGAATGGATCAACCCCACCGCCACGCTTTCAAACCCGGCCTGCGCGATGCGGTCCACCACGGCGTCCACCTCGGCCCGGTCCAGCGCGATCATCACCTCGCCCTTGGCATTGACGCGCTCTGCCACGGTAAAGCGCATCTGGCGCGGCAGCAGCGGCTCTGGCAGGGTCAGGTTCAGGTCATATTGCTCAAACCGGCTTTCGGTGCGCATTTCGATCACATCGCGAAAACCTTGGGTGGTAATCAGCGCGGTCTTGGCCCCGCGCCGTTCGATCAGCGCATTTGTGGCCAGGGTGGTGCCATGGATGATCTGGTCAATCTGCCCCGGTGACACGCCTGCCTTGGCGCAGACCTGATGCATCCCCTCGATGATGGCGTTTTCGGGCGCGGCATAGGTGGTCAGCACCTTGGTGGAAAACTGCGCCCCCGCCTTTTCCAGCACCACATCGGTAAAAGTGCCGCCAATATCGACACCAAGGCGCACAGAACCTGTTTTCATCCAGCTTGTCTCCGTCACAGTCCGGGCGCCGATCTGATCGCAGCGCCGCGTTTCCTGCCTGAAACTGGCACGGCGCCTCGATCAAAACAAATTCTAATAATTTCTATGGATGATAGATTTTTGTGATCTATCCAAGATGCGCCTGCGCCGTTTCCACCGCAAAGCGCGCGGCCTGATCGACAAAGCGCGGGGCCTTGGCTTTGGAATAGCGGGCAAAGAATTCCAACGGGTTGGGGTGCCAATCCACCGCCAGCGCCACCAAGCGCCCGGCGGCCAGCGCCTCGGCCAGCAAGGCGGCGGGCAGCAAGGAAACCCCCATCCCGTCAATCGCCATCTGAAGCGAGGCGCCAAGGCTGTTGGAATAGACGATCTGATCCATCGCCAGCTTTTGCGTCTCTGCCTGTTTGGCCAAGGCGCGCGCCGCCAGCGAATGCCGCGCATGCACCTGTATCGGCGTTTTCACCAAGGTCGCCAGACAGGTCGTCGGGCCCAGCTTTGCAGCAATCTCGGGCGTGGCGGCCCAAATATAGGGGTAAGTGCCCAAAGGCAGCGCCCCATCGGTTTCATGCTCAAACGGTCCGGTTTGCAAGGCCAGATCAAGCTGCCCGGTGGCCAGCTTCTTCTCAATCTCGGACGACAGGCCCACCTCCAGTTCCACCGACACCGCCGGATAGACGCTGCGAAACCGGCGCAGGAACGGGTGCAACCATGTGCAGGCCACCAGTTCCGTCACCCCCAGCCGCATCCGATCTTCGATCAGGTCTTGGCGATTGGCGGCTTCCAGCAGGGCCTCTGCCTCCCACAACACTTTGCGCGCGGCGGCGACAAGGGTTTTGCCCTTTTCCGACAGCCGCACCGACCCCGCATCGCGGTGCATCAAAATGGTGCCGAGGCTTTCCTCTAACCCCGCGATCCGGTTGGAAATATTGGGCTGTGTGGTGCCCAGCAGCGCCGCCGCCTTGCGAAAAGACCCCAGATCGACCACGGCGACCAAGGCTTCAAGCTGTTTCAGGGTGATCTGGCTTTTTATCATGCTGGCTTGATGGATAAGTATATTTGATCACAGGTCAAGCACCCTGCCCCTGCTTCGCGCTGGTCATTCACCCGACCATGCGCCACAAAGATGGGGCAACACTTTGGGGGATATCATGACAGCATCGGAATTCAGCCAGCAAACCCGTGACAAGCTGATGCAGGTCAGCACGGCCACCTTGACCACGGCGCTGTTCCGCATCGGTTTGCGCAATGTGTTCTTGCAAGGGGTGCAGCGGCTGGGGGATGGGCCGAACATGGTCGGCCCGGCCTATACCCTTCGCTATATCCCCGCGCGCGAAGATCTGGATGTGCTGGACTCCTTTGCCAATCGCGAAAACCCGCAGCGCAAAGGGGTAGAGGAATGCCCCGCAGGCAGCGTCTTTGTGATCGACTCACGCGGTGATGCCTCGGCGGCTTCGGCGGGGGGAATTTTGGCGACCCGCTTGCAGATGCGCGGCTGTGCCGGGATCGTCACCGATGGCGGCTTTCGCGACTCGCCCGAGATTGCGGCGCTCGCGATGCCAGCCTATCACACCCGCCCCAGCGCGCCGACCAACCTGACCAAACATCATGCCGTTGCATTGAATGACCCGATTGCCTGCGGCGGGGTTGCGGTGTTTCCCGGCGATATTCTGGTGGGCGATGCCGAAGGCGTGGTCTGCATCCCGGCGCATCTGGCCGATCAGATCGCCAATGACGCCCATGAAATGACCGTGTTTGAAGATTTCGTGCTGGAACGCGTGCAGGCCGGACAGTCGATCTTTGGGCTTTACCCGCCCACCGACCCCGCCACGAAAGAGGCGTTCAAGGACTGGCGCGCCAAAGCTGGCCGCTGATGCGCCGGTTTCAATGCCCCGTTTGCACGACCGAGGTTCACTTTGGCAACAGCCATTGCGGCCATTGCGGCGCGGGGCTTGGCTATCTGCCAAGGCACGACCAAATGCAGGCTTTGCCGCTTGGCGGAGGCAGCCCCACGCCTTGCGCCAATCGAGAGGTGATCGGCTGCAACTGGCTGTGCGACAGCGGTGGTGATGGCGGCGGTGATGGCGATGGCAATGGCGGTGCGTCCCTGTGCCTGAGCTGCCGCCACACGATGAAAATTCCCAACACCGCCGATACCGAACGCCAGAACCAATGGGCGCGGCTGGAACGGGCCAAGCGGCGCTTGTTCTATTCCTTGCTGAAATTCAACCTGCCGCTGTCTGACAGCCCGGATGGCACGGCGGGCAGCTTGCAGTTTGAACTGCTGGGCGATGAAACCCGCCCCGATGGCGCGCAAAAGCGGGTGATGACCGGGCATGACAATGGCCGCATCACCATCAATATCGACGAGGCCGATGACGTGACGCGCGAACGCAATCGCGCCGCCTTGGGCGAACCCTATCGCACGCTGATCGGACATTTCCGGCATGAGGTCGCGCATTACTATTGGGACAAGCTGATCGCGGGGACAGACCGGCTTGCGGCCTGCCGCGCCTGTTTCGGGGATGAGCAGCAGGATTATGCGCAGTCACTCGCCGCCCATTATGCCAATGGCCCCGCCCCCGACTGGCCGCAATCTTTCGTCAGCGCCTATGCCAGCGCCCATCCTTGGGAGGATTTCGCCGAAACCTGGGCGCATTATTTCCATATGGTGGGCGGCCTTGAAACCGCGCAGGCTTACGGGCTTGATCCGAAATCCCTGACCGAGCCTGCCGCGCAGGCCTCGCAGGCCTCGCAGACGCCTTTGGCGTGGCTGCCGAACCCCTATCACGCCACGGATTGCGATGAGTTGATCGCGCGATGGGTGCCGCTGACGATTGCCATGAATGCGATGAACCGCTCCATGGGCAACCGCGATTATTACCCTTTCGTGCTGACCCCCGCGATCGCGCGCAAACTGCGCTTCATTCACGATCTGATCGCGGGGTCGTAACGCCTGCCCTTACAGCCCCGGTTTGCGCCGCAAATCCAAGGTGAAGGGAAATTCGGGGTGCGGCGGGTCCGATTGCGGCACATAGCCGCCGGGGGTATGGCCATGCGGTTGAAACCGCGCCAACCGCCGGGCCTCGGCCTCATTGCCATTGACGGGAAAGGTTTCATAGCTGCGCCCACCGGGATGGGCGACATGATAGGTGCAGCCCCCCACGGCCCGGCCCGTCCAACTGTCGAAAATGTCAAAGACCAGCGGGCTGTCGACGGGGACATAGGGGTGCAGCGCATTCGCCGCCTGCCATGCCTTGAACCGCAAACCCCCGACACCCACACCCGTCTGCACCGTCTGAAGCGGGACGCGGCGACCGTTGCAGACAACGGCATAGCGGCCCGGATCGGCAGCGCTCAGCTTGACCTGCAAGCGTTCGGTGGAACTGTCGGTATAGCGCACGGTGCCACCAATCGCGCCGGTTTCGCCCAGCACATGCCAAGGCTCCAACGCCTGACGCACCTCCAGATGCACATCTTCATAGGTGACTTCGCCGCAGAAGGGAAAGCGGAACTCGGCCTGCGCCTCAAACCATTCGGGGCGGAAGGCAAAGCCATGATCGCCCAGATCGCGCAGCACATCGCGGAAATCCTGCCAGACGAAATGCGGCAGCATGAAGCGGTCATGCAGGCTGGTGCCCCAGCGGGTCAGATTGCCTTCCAAGGGCGAGGCCCAGAGCCGCGCGATGATCGCCCGGATCAAAAGCTGCTGCGCAAGGCTCATCCGGGGGTTGGGCGGCATTTCAAAGCCGCGAAACTCCACCAACCCCAAGCGGCCTGTCGGCCCATCGGGGGAAAACATCTTGTCGATGCAAATCTCGGCCCGGTGGGTGTTTCCGGTCACATCGGTCAGCATGTTGCGCAGCAACCGGTCGGGCAGCCACGGCGTTGACGGGTCTGCCTGCCCGGCTTTGGGGATCTGCCCCAGCGCGATCTCCAACTCATACAAACTGTCGTGCCGCGCCTCATCAATACGCGGGGCCTGACTGGTGGGGCCGATGAACAGGCCGGAGAACAGATAGGACAGGCTGGGATGGCGCTGCCAGAACAGGATGATGCTTTTGAGCAGGTCAGGCCGCCGGATGAACGGGCTGTCCAGCGGGGTTGCGCCGCCCACAACCACATGGTTGCCGCCCCCCGTGCCGGTATGCTTGCCATCAATCATGAACTTGTCGGTGCCCAGCCGGGTTTGCCGCGCCGCCTCATAGACCGTTTCGGTGATATGCACACACTCCTCCCAACGGGCGGCGGGGTGAATATTCACCTCGATCACGCCGGGGTCGGGGGCCACGCGGATCACATTCATCCGGGGATCATTGGGCGGGGTATAGCCTTCGATATGGATCGGCAGGTTGAGCGCCTTCGCGCTGCGCTCGGCGGCGGCGATCAGGTCGAGGTAATGCTCCAGTTCCTCCACCGGGGGCATGAAGACGCATAGTCGCCCATCGCGCAATTCCACCGACAGGGCCGAACGCACGGCCCCGTCCAGATCGTGGATCACCTGTTCCACCCGCTCTTGCCCTGGTGCGGCGGCGGCAAAAGAGGCGACAGCCTGCGCGCGCGGCTCGGGTTTAGGGTCTGCCACATCGGGCAATGGCCCGCGCGGGATCGTCGGATCCTGCGGATGGATATAGGGATATTGCGACGGCGGCACATAGGGCAATGTGCCCAAGGGCAGGCGATATCCCACCGGGCTATCGCCCGGCACCAGATAGATATTGCCGCGCCGGGTTTTCCACTTTTCCGACCGCCATTTCACACCGCTGGCCTTGCTTTGCCACGACTGAACCGGCAGCACATAGCCCGAGGGTTTCGTCAGCCCCCGGTCAAACACCCGCGCGATGCGATAGCGTTCCTCCGGGTCGTCCAGTTTGGAGTTTTGCGGCGTCACATTTTCGGGCAGGTTGCCCTCTTTGGTGATCCAGACCGCGGGGTCTTCATAGGCGGGCACCACATAGTCGCGCGCAATCCCCAGCGCCTCGGCCATGTGATGCAGCAAGGTTTCGGCCTGCGCAGGCGTGGCACCGCTTTTCTCGCCCTCGCGGGCGATCAGCGCTGCGTCCGACCAGATCGGCTGCCCGTCACGCCGCCAATACAGCGAAAAGGTCCAGCGCGGCAGCGATTCCCCCGGATACCATTTGCCTTGCCCAAAGTGCAAAAACCCCTGCGGCGCGAATTGATCGCGCAAGCGGCGGATCAGCTTATCGGCCAGATCGCGCTTGGTGGGACCGACAGCCGAGGTGTTCCATTCCTCCGCCTCGAAATCATCAATCGACACGAAGGTCGGCTCTCCGCCCATGGTCAGGCGCACATCGCCCTCGGCCAGCGCCGTATCCACCTTGCGCCCCAGCGCGTCCAGCGCGGACCACGACTCATCGGAAAAGGGTTTGGTGATGCGCGGATGTTCGGCCACCCGTGTCACCTTCATGTCAAAATCAAAGGTGACATTGGCGAAACTGGCAAGGCCCGACACCGGGGCCGCGTTGCGGTAATGCGGGGTGGCCGACAGCGGGATATGGCTTTCGCCGGTCAGCAAACCGCTTGTCGGGTCAAGGCCGATCCAACCCGCGCCGGGCAGATACACCTCACACCAGGCATGCAAATCGGTGAAATCGACTTCGGTTCCCGCAGGCCCGTCAATCGCCACCAGATCGGGTTTCAACTGGATCAGATAGCCCGAGACAAACCGCGCGGCAAAGCCAAGGTTGCGCAACACCTGCACCAGCAGCCAACTGGAATCGCGGCAAGACCCGCTGCCTGCTTGCAAGGTTTCCTCCGCGGTTTGCACACCGGGTTCCATGCGGATCAGATATTGCAAATGTGCTGCAATCCGCGCATTCAACCCGACCACAAAATCCACCGTGCCTTTGGGGCTGCGGTCGATACTGGCCAGAAACGAGGCCAACAGCGGCCCGACCGGTTCGGGCGTGCGATAGATCACCAGATCGGGGGCCAGATCTTCGGGGTAGTCAAAGGGCCATTGCTCGGCGCTTTCTTCGACAAAGAAATCGAATGGGTTATAGACCGTCATATCGGCGGTCAGATCGACCTCGATCTTGAATTCCTGCACCGGGTTGGGAAAGACAAACCGCGCCAGCCAGTTGCCATAGGGGTCTTGCTGGTAGTTCACGAAATGATCCGTCGGCGTCACCCGCAAACTATGCGACAGCACCGCCGTGCGGCTATGCGGCGCGGGCCGCAAGCGGATGATCTGCGGGCCCAGCGTGACCGGGCGATCGTATTTGTAATGGGTCAGGTGATAGACAGCGGCCTTGATGGACATGTGGTTCTTTCTGGTGCCGGGCTGTGGCGCAGTCAGGAAAGCCGCCGCGCATTGCCCTGCGCGCCCGCTTTGCCAACACCCCCCACCCCGAGAGGATCATGGAGTCACTATCCGGTCGAAGGCGCAACGGCGCAACCGCCACCCGGCCCGATACGTCAGAAAGCGCAGAACAGAGGCAGACCTAGGCCCGCCCCTGCCGCAACTGCCTAAACTTTACGCAAAAACACCACCCTACAGCAAAGGCGTGATGATGCGCACCGCAACGCGCCGATTGCGCTTTTCATCGGCCTGCGTATCGATCAGCAACTCGTCCTCGCCATAGCCCTGCACGACCATGTTTTCCGGCGGGATGCCGAAATATTCGGTCAGGGCCAGCGCCACGGTTTCCGCCCGCCGATCCGACAACGCGAGGTTCATCGCAGCCTTGCCCGTGGCATCCGTATGGCCTTCGACCAAAAAGATCTCATCAGGGTTGGTGTCCAGCAATTGCTGCATCGTGGTGCCCAGATCCGACAGGGCATTCACCTCGCTGGTCGACAGCGCCGAGGAGCCGGAGGCGAAGGTGATGCTGTCCACCCCGATCACAGCGGCCAGACGGCGCACCTGCGGAATGTCGCGCACCTGACGCAGGCTGAACGTGCGGCCAAGCTGTTCGATCTGGCGCGCGGCAAGGGCTGCCTTCAGCGCGGCATCCTGATCGCGCGCGGCAATCACCACGGGGCGGCTGCGCGGCTTTGGCAAGGCCGAGACGGTGATCGCCTGCTCTGGTTGCAGGTCGTTGATCAACACCCGTTCCTGCCCCTGCGCATCATAATGCGCCCGGCGCAAGACCCGGCCTGTGGCATTGCGGATCGTCACCACCTGAGAGCCATCAGCCCGTTCCACGATCGTGCGGGTCGAGCCGTCCTTGAAGGTTTCGGTGCGCAGCGTGTTGCCGGGGCGGCGCAGCAGCGCATCATCATCCTTGTAAACCTGATAGCTGCCATCGGGTTTCAGCACCACGACCCGGTCGCCGGTGTTGGACACGACCTGTTGTTGCTGCGGGAGAGTGCCTTGCACATTGCCCTGCGCCGTATCGGTCTGGGCGGCGCGGTTGTTCTGGCTGATGATCGCCCCGACCACCAAAGCGCCCAGCCCGATCAGCCCGGCCTTTTCCAGATCCGACAGCTTGTTCTTCTTGCCGGGGGCCACGACTTGCGGGGCGGCGGCAAATTCCTCGGTCGCACGGCGGGTGCTGTCTTCGGTTACGGTTTCGGTGGTGGTGGCAACCGCATCCGCCGAAGGGGCAGCATCTGGGGCCGCAGTCGCGGTCTCGGCGGCAGCAAGCGGCTGGGCGGCCTCTGCGGCGGCAGGGTCATCGCTTTGCGCAGCCGTCAGAAGGGTCGAGAGCGCCTCCATCGCCTCCTCGGCGACGACTGGGGCCTCCACCGGGGTGGCGTTGGGGTCGATCACCTCTTCAGCGGTTTTCAGCCCGGCGGTCGGGTCCTGAATGCTGCCATCAGGTTTGAGGCCAAGCTCTGCCTCGGCCTTGGCGCGAGCCTCGGCTTCCGCCTCGGCCTCTGCCGCCGCTAACGCGGCTTCGGCTTCGGGATTAGCCGCGGGCGCGGTTTCAGGGGTGGCTTCTGTCGCGGCCTTCGCTGCCGCTTCGGCTTCCGCCGCCGCTGCGGCTTCCGCATCTGCCTTTGCCTGCGCGTCGGCCTCCGCCGCTGCCGCTGCTTCTGCATCTGCCTTGGCTTGCGCGTCAGCCTCCGCCGCTGCCGCCGCTTCCGCATCCGCCTTCGCTGCCGCTTCGGCCTCCGCCGCT
>NZ_RPEN01000153.1 GCF_003991405.1 Pseudorhodobacter sp. E13 | reverse complement strand
GGGGGGGCTGAGCGGGGGCAGGGGGCGCTCGCGCCCCCTCTGGCCCTTGAGGGCCATTCACCCCCTGAGGATATTTGTGCCGAAAAGAAAGCCGCAGATTATTGTGCGGCGTCCAGATTGGCGCGGGTTTCGTCGAGATCCTCGCTCATCGCGGCGGCGAGGTCGCGTTCCAATTGCTGGGCGCGGGCGACATAGGCATCGTTAAGATGCACGGGCTGGCCCGGCACCCAAAGCTCTGCCAGATCGCGCAGCGCGGCGCGTTCGACTTTGAAATAGGTTTGCGCCATCTTGGCGGCCTCGTAATCGGTAAAGCCGATATTTTCCAGCACATAGCGTCCGGCACGGACAGAGCTGTCATAGGTTTCGCGCACGATGTCATTGGCCCCGGCCTTGTAGAGCGCAAAGACATGTGGCCTGTCATAGGCGCGGGCGATGATATGGATGTCGGGGCGGTGTTTGCGGGCATGGGCCACGATTTTCAGCGCGTTTTCCGGGTTGTCGACGGCCACGACCAGCACCGATGCGTCATTCAGGCCCGCCGCTTCCAGCAATTCGGGGCGGGTGGGATCGCCGAAGAAGCCCTTGGCCCCGAAGCGCCGCATCTGTTCGATGGCACCCATGTCGCTGTCCAGCACCACGGTTGAGCCGCCGCTCATCCGCACGAGGCGGTTGACGGTTTGGCCAAAGCGGCCGATGCCGGCGATGATCACGCGGCCTTGTTCGTCGATCTCATCGGCTTCGTGTTCGGTTTCGCGGGCTTTCATGCGGCGGGCCAGCGCCTCATAGCCGATGAACAGCGCCGGGGTCAGCAGCATCGACAGGCTGATCACCAAAAGCACGATTTCCGCGATGGAACCGGGCAGGATGGATTGCTTGCGCGCAAAGCTGACGATGAGGAAGCCAAACTCCCCCGCTTGGGCCAGCCCAAGCGCAAAGAGCCAGCGGTTGTGGCCGCGCACCTTGAAGATGACCGACAGCAGCAGCAACACCGCTGCCTTCAGCGCGATGATCCCGAGTGTCAGCGAGACAACCATGACCGGATTGGCCAGCAGCACGCTGAAATTGATGCCCACCCCGACGGTGATAAAGAACAGCCCCATCAGGATGCCTTTGAAGGGTTGGATATCCGCTTCTAGCTGGTGACGGAATTCAGAGTTGGCAAGAACCACCCCGGCAAGGAAGGTGCCCAAAGCGGGGGAAAGGCCGACCAGCATCATCAGAAAGGCGATGCCCAGCACCATCAGAAGCGAGATGAACGTGCTCATTTCCGGCAGGCGCGAGGCATGGACGAAGCGGAAGATCGGCCGGGTCAGGAAATGCCCGACCAGCATGATGCCGATCACGATGCCCAGCGTCATCAGGGTGACGGCCCAGCCGGGCAGCGATTGCACCAGTGTCATCAGCGGTTCTGCCGCGCCTGCCGCGCCATGGCCATCGCCGGTGGCGGCATGGGTGCCATCGGTGATGCCAAAGGTCGAGGCGGTGATGCCGCCGGGCATGCCGCCGCCGCTGAAGGCCAAGAGCGGGATGACCGCCAGAATCGGGACCACCGCGATATCCTGCGTCAGCAGCACCGCAAAGGTCGCGCGCCCGCCGCCGGTGCGCATCAGGTTCTTTTCCGACAGGGTTTGGAGCACGATCGCGGTCGAGGACAGCGAGAACAGCATCCCCAGCGTCAGCCCGACCTGCCAGCTTAGCCCCAACCAGCTTGCGACAAAGGCAATCGCTGCCGTGGTCAGCACCACCTGCAACCCACCAAGGCCGATCAGCTTGGATCGCATATCCCACAGCGCGCGGGGTTCCAGTTCCAACCCGATCAGAAACAGCATCATCACAACGCCGAATTCCGCGAAATGCTGCAAATCTTCGGCCTCGGTGCCGGCCAGACCAAGGATCGGCCCCACCAGAATGCCCGCTGCCAGATAGCCCAGAACCGAGCCAAGCCCCAATCGCACCGCCAACGGCACGATCAGAACCGCGGCGCCGAGATAAATAGAGGCCTGTAGCAGAAAACTTTCCATGATAATCCTTCTCGGGTTCGTCGGCAGAGCAATGTCAGGGGCGGGCGTCAGGGGTGGCGGGTGTCAGGTCGGCAAGGCGGTATCGTGTTTGAATTGATCCATTACGATCTGGCTTTGCACCCGTGACACCGACGGATGCGGCAGCAGCACCTCATGGATCAGACGGTTCAACCCCTGCAAATCGCTGCACCAGACCCGGAGCAGATAATCCGCCTCGCCCGTCAGGGTCCAGGCGCTGATGATTTCGGGGCGGGTGGCGATAAGGGTGGCAAAGCTGCGGGCACCATCGGGGGCGTGGGTCGCCATCTGGATTTGCACAAAGGCTTGCACACTTAGGCCAACGCGGGCCGGGTCCAGCCGTGCGGTATAGCCAAGGATAAAGCCTTCCGCCTCCAGCCGTTGCCGCCGCCGCCCGGCCTGACTGGCCGACAGGTTAAGCCGCTCGCCCAATTCCTGGGCGGTCAGCATCGCGTTCTTTTGCAACTCGGTCAAAAGGCGGGCGTCGAGATCGTCCAACAATGCGCAAACCTCGCAGATTTCGGTCCATTCGCACGCAAAGCGCGCGTCTTGCCCGCTTAGCATACGCAAAACTGCGGGGGATATGCGAGGTTTATGCGATAAACTTTTGTTACGCTTTGGCCGGATTGGGCCGGGAAGCGGATGAATATCGGCGGATTTTGGGCGGCTTTCCCCAAGCGCAAAACTTTGGCGGGAAAAACGCGATCTGCACAGATTTGTGGCGGGGCAAAAAGCCTGTGTCAGCCCTTTGGCATCGACAGGGCCAGCATCTTGCTGCCCTTTTTATAGCGCACTTCGTTGCGGGTAATGGCAGCCACCGTGCCGCCATCGACGCGGTCGCCCACGCGCACCTTCTGATAGCGCCCCGAGGAGGTGCGGATCAGCGCGTAGCGTTTGCTATCGGTGCCATAAACGCCGATCAGATTGGTCTTGGACAGGTTGATCGCGTTTTTGAAGGTCGCCTGTTTGGCAACATTGGCGCGGGTCGGGATGCGCGGTGCGGCGGAAACCTTGACCTCGGGTTCTTCCTGCTCTTCCGGCTCGGCGGTGGGCGCGGGTTCGGGTTCCTTGGCCTTGGCGGCGGCGCTGCGGGTGGTTTCGCGGGTGGCCGCCGAAACAGCAGCCGCCACAGCTTTGGAGAAATCACGCGGGCGGGCGGCAGGGCGGGGCGACAGGGCCAAGGTTGCCTCGGAGGCCGAGGCGGTTTTTTCCTCAGCAGCGGCGCGTGCGGCGAGAGAGGCGGCTTCGGCGGCTTTGCGGGCCTCTTCGGCAGCGGCAACCACGGATTGCGGGCGCAGTTTCGGGCGCAGGCTGGTCAGGCGGGTCTGCGAGGCATCTTCTGGCAGGGCCGCATCATCTTCGGCTTGCGCCGGATCGGTTGCAGCCGGGTCGGTTGCGGCGGGGGCAAGCCCTTCGGGGCGGCTGCGCGGGCGGCGGTTTTCAACGGTGGCGTCTTGCACAAAAGCAGAAGAAGGGCCTGTGCCCCCCTCATTCACTTCGGCTGCCACAGTTGCGCTGTCGCTGGGGCCTGTCATCGTTGCGATACCGCTGGTGCTTGCTGCGGCGGCATCAGTTGCGGCGTTGCCCGGTGGCGGTGTGGCGGTGGCCTCGGCGGCGGGGGCGGCAGGCTCCGGCGTTGAAATGGCGGCGGGCCGGGCAGGGGGAACCACAGGCGGGCGGGCCGCAATCAACCAGAACCCATCAGGCATGACAACGCCATTGGCCGTGGCTTTGATGCTGCCATCTGGTTCAAATTCATATTGTGTGCCAAAGGGCGGCGGCGGCATTGCAGCGGCGGGTGCGCCATCGGGACGGGCCTGCGGCTTGGGCAGGGCCACGGCATCAAATGCCGGGGGCTGATCGTCAATCGCAGCGAGGAAAATCTCATCCTGCGGGCCGCGTCCGGGGCCTGCGGCTTGCGCGGCGGCATCATCGGCGGCGACAACCGGGCCGGGGCCTGCGGTGGTTACGGGACTGGTTTCTGCGGCAGTTTCGGCGGGTGGTTCGGTCGCGACCTCTGCTTCGGGGATCACCTCAGGCTCTGATGTGGCAACAGCTTGGGCGCTGTCTTCGGCATCGGCACCGGCGGGCAGTTCCGCTTCGGCATCGGCCTGCGCTTCGGCTTCCGTCTCGGCGGTCACGGCTGTATCAGCGGGGGCTTGGGGGGCAGCGGCAACTTGCACCGGGTCATCCGCCCCAGCATCACGCGACAGATAGATCGAGGACCAAGCCGCAATCGCCGCCAAGGCGGCAAGCAGGATCAATGTCAGGATCAGGCCAAGGAAACGCGGTTTGCCACGCGTGGGTTGCAGCTTGGCACCAAATTTGCCCATGGTCTGGGCATTGGCACTGCTGCCCTTGGCGGTGGGCGGCAGGGTGGCTTCCTTGACCTTGCTTTTGAAACGCGACAGCGCGGCGGCCTTGCCGGGAATCCGGTCTGCCGTGACCATGGCGGCCTTGGCTGGTTTGCCCAACTCTGCCTTTGCGCCTGCGGCGAAGGCCGCTGTGCCGTTCAACGGTTTGGGCGCGGCGGCCACGGTTGGGGCCGTGGCGGCGGGTTTTGCCGCTGTGGCGGCGGGTGCTGCCACAGCAGCCTTGTTGGCCGAGATAGAGGTGACGGTGGGTGGGGCCGGTTTTGGCTTCTCCGGCGGCGTCATGCTTGGGGTGGGCCCCACGCTGGCCGTTTTGTTCACGCTGACGCTGGGCGCCACGGAAGCTGCCATACCGGCTGGCTTTGCGGCAGCTTCCGGCGCTTTTGCTGGGCCAAGAGAGGGCGCGCCGCTGGCATCATCGCGCCGACGGCTGGCAAAAGTAGGGGCAGGGCTGTTGGCCTTGCCGGGATCGGAAATGCCGGGATCGGTCACACCTTCAAACGCGGCGCGGGCGGTTTCGGCGGCGGCGGCATCGCTGGCGGCGCGCTTTTGTTCGGCGTCGATCAAGGCGGCTTTGGCGCGTTCATTGGCCGCGCGGGCTTCCATCGCGGCTTTGTTCTTCTCGGCCTCTTCGACAAGGCGCTTGGCCTCGGCCTGTGCCAATTGCTGCGCGCGCAATTCCATTTCGGCCTTGGCGGCCTCCATCTTGCGGGTGCTTTCGGCCTCATCGGCAAGGCGCTTGGCCTCTGCCTCATCGGCCTTGCGCTTGGCGGCATCGGCTTCGGCGCGCTTGGCCGCTTCGGCTTCCTGCGCGGCTGCGGCGGCTTTGGCTTCTTCGGCGGCGCGGGCGGCGTCCTGCTCGGCCCGCTTCGCCTCGGCTTCACGCTCGGCCCTGGCGCGTTCCGCCGCTGCCTTGTCGGCTTCAGCTTTCTCAGCGGCTGCCTTTTCGGCGGCTTCTTTTTCAGCCGCCTCTGCCGCGGCTTTGGCCTTGGCGCTGGTGTCCTCTGCCTTGGGCTGTTCCGGCTCTGCCGCCTCGGCGACCGGTTCTGTCTTTGGCGCCGGTGCCTTTGGCATATCCCGCGTGACGACCTTGATCGGGTCTTGGTCGCGGGTGACTTTCTCGCCATCGGGCAACAGGCTTGCGGCCAGACTGGAGGTGCCGAACCACGGCTCCCCCGCAAATTGGCCTTCTGCCGGGGTCGTGACGAAGGATACCGGGTTCAGCCGATGCGCTTGGGCAAAGCCTTCGGCCTCTTCCAGCGTTTCGCGGGCCACAACGGCCACCTGCACCTTTGGCCCGGTGCCCCACCAGTCAAACACCAACTCGCTGACGTCATAGGGCGTGCGCCCTTCGAGGGCGGCTTTGATCTGCGCTTCGCGCGCGGCCTTGTCGGGGCCGGGGGCGTCAATTTCCATATAGCGCACCTGCGAGGCAGGCAGCACCAGCTTGCAGGTGAATCCCTGCGGCGAAAGCCCCAGTGCCGAGGATCGCAGATACCCCAGTTCCGCTTCCAGATCGGGGCTGTCAAACGCGGCTTGCCCCACTTCCAGCCACCCTTTGGAGGTGCGGTGCAGCAGGCTGATGGCCGTGTCAGTGATATTGAGCGCGAAATTTGGTTTCATTGCACGGGTCTAGCACAAAAGGAAAAGGCGCGGGGAGTCCCGCCCTAAGTTAAGCCTTGTCCTACAGCAGGTTTTTGCCGAATGAAAGAAAAAGCCTGTCATATTTCCGCGCTTTCGGCCCAAATCCGCCAAGAATCCCGTTTCGGCCTGCGTCCTATGCCTGAACACAAACGCAAACCCTAGGAGAACCCGTTATGCGTGCATACAATAGCCTGATCCTTGCGGCCCTTTTGGCCCTTGCCGCCCCCGCATATGCCCAGACCCCGCCTGCGCTGATCACCATCAGCGGCGATGGCCATGTCGAGACGGCCCCGGATATGGCGACAATCTCGTTGGGGGTGACGACCACGGCCAAAACCGCACAGGTGGCGATGGCGGAAAACGCGGATCAGCTTGCGGTGGTTCTGGACAATCTGAAGGCGGCGGGGATCGCACCGCGCGATCTGCAAACCTCGGGGCTGAGCTTGCAGCCAAGCTGGGCCAACAGCAGCCTGTCCGAAAACCGGATCGAGGGCTATACCGCCGCCAATCAACTTACCGTTCGGGTGCGCGATTTGTCCAAGCTGGGGGCCATTCTGGATGCCGCCATCAAGGATGGGGCCAATACGCTTAACGGTGTCAGCTTTGGCATGTCAGACCCGGCCCCGTTGCTGGATGAGGCCCGCAAGCGTGCCGTTGCCGATGCCCGCGCCCGTGCCACCCTGATTGCCGAGGCAGCAGGCGCAGGGCTGGGCGCGATTGCCAGCATCACGGAAGGCGGCGGCGGTGCCCCGCAGCCGCAATTCGGCTATGCCCGCGCCGTGATGGACAGTGTTCCGGTCGAGGCAGGGTCGGTCGGCGTGTCGGCTTCGGTCACGATTTCATGGCAGTTGACGCAATAAGCGGAAAACTATGTCAGCCTTATTGACATAAACGAAAATCCAAGCCACTTCTTCCCCGGTCAATCCGGGGAGGAAACACAGGATGAATTGGGAACAGGTTTTCGCCAGCCGCACCAGCCGCATGAAGGCATCAGAGATCCGCGAGCTTTTGAAGCTGCTGGATCAACCCGATATCATCTCTTTTGCTGGGGGTATCCCCGATCCGGCCTTGTTTCCGGCAGCAGAATTCCAAACCGCGATCAGTGATATTCTCAGTGGCCCGCGCGCCGAGGCGGCGCTGCAATATTCGGTGTCCGAAGGCTATAAACCCCTGCGCGACTGGATCGCCGGGCAGATGGCGCGGATTGGCGTGCCTTGTGATGCCGATAACATCCTGATCACCTCTGGCTCGCAGCAGGCGCTGGATTATCTGGGCAAGCTGATGCTGTCGCCGCGGGATACCGCACTTGTGGGCTGGCCGACCTATCTGGGCGCTTTGGGGGCCTTTAACGCCTATGAGCCGGAATATGACCGGCTGGACCCGCGCGGCAACCGCTCTGCCGCCGATTATGCCGAGGCGGCAGCGGCCAAGGGCGGGCGCGTCAAATTCGCCTATATGTCGGTGGATTTTGCCAACCCGACCGGCGAGACGCTGGATGCGGCCACGCGGCACCACATGCTGAAACTGGCGCAAGACCTGGATATCGCGATCATCGAGGATGCCGCCTATCAATCCCTGCGCTTTGACGGCGAGGCGGTGCCACCGATCCTTGCGCTGGAAATCGAGCAAAAGGGCAGTATCGAGGCCTGCCGGACGCTGTATTGCGGGTCGTTCTCTAAAACGCTTGCCCCCGGTTTGCGGGTGGGCTGGATTTGTGGCGCGAAAGAGGTGATCGGGCGCTTGGTGCTGATGAAACAGGCCGCCGATCTGCATTCTTCGACGCTGAACCAGATGGCGATTGCCGATGTGGCGGGGCGGATTTTTGACGCCCATGTCGCCAAGATCAAGGCCGCATACCGTGCGCGGCGCGATGCGACGCTGGCGGCCTTGGCCGAACATATGCCCGCCGGGGTGGAATGGACGCGGCCCGAAGGCGGGATGTTTGTCTGGATCACCTTGCCGCGGGGCATGGACGGGGCGGCGCTTTTGGCGAAATCGCTGCAAAGCCAGCGGGTTGCCTTTGTGCCCGGTTCGGCCTTCTTTGCCGATGGGTCCGGGCGCAACACGATCCGGCTGTCTTTTTCGCGCGCGGATGAGGCGGTGATTGCCACGGGGATTCAGCGGCTGGGTGCTTTGCTGCGCGGCTGAACGAAAAAAGGGCCCCGGCATTCGGGGGCCCTTGGATCACCGGTCTGACAGGCTCTCAGGCGTTTTGCGCCATGGCGTCCAACTGGGCGCGCAAGCCTTCCAATTGATAGCCAAAGCGCGCCGGAATCCCGATCAGATCATCGGTTGGCAGTTTGCCCGCATGGGCCAGCGCCCAAACGATTGACGACCGGTTGCCCGAGGCGCAATAGGCAAACACCGGCCCGTCGCTGCCGGCAATCGCTGCGGCTTGCGCGGTCACATTCTCCATCGTCATCATGCCGCCGATCACCGGGTTTGCGACGAAACGCAGGCCCGCCGCCTCTGCCGCCGCGCGCATGGCGTTGGTGTGCAGAAAGGGCGGAATTTCGGCATCGGGCCGGTTGTCGATGACGGTGGTATAGCCCGCCGCCTTGATGGCGGGCAAATCCGCGATCTCGATCTGTGGTGAGACGGCATAGCTTGGGGTCAGGGCGCGAATATCCATGTGATGTCCTTGAATTGTGGCGTCAGGCTTGTGCCGTGCGGCGGTCAATCTGTTGGCGGATCGGGGGTGCAACGTACATACCCGCCATCATCGCGGCAAGAAAGAGCATTCCGCCCCAACCACCAAAGCTGAGCGAGGCCATCGCCGGGCCGGGGCACAGGCCAGCCAGCCCCCAGCCCATGCCAAACAGCACCGAGCCGATGACCAGATTGGGGCCGATCTGTGTGGTGGGCGGCGCGGGCATGGTATCGCCCAGCAAGGCCGTGCGCCGCCGCGCCGCGATGCGCCAGGCAACGGCCATCGGCAGGATGGCCCCGCCCAGCACGAAAGCCAGCGTCGGGTCCCAATCGCCGAAAACGTCAAGCCAGCCTTGCACCTTGGTCGTATCCACCATGCCAGACACCAGCAGCCCCGCGCCAAACAGTGCCCCCGACAGGAAAGCGAAAATATTGCGTTGCATCAGATCACCCCAAAGACATGGCGGAACAGCACCATCATCATGCCGCCCGCAAGCAGGTAGAACACGGTTGCCACGATGCCCCGGAACGACAGCCGCGAAATCCCGCAGACGCCATGCCCCGAGGTGCAGCCATTCGCCAGCCGCGTGCCGATGCCCACCAGCAGCCCCGCCGCGATGATGACAATCGGGTTGCTGGTGATGTTGGTTTCCGCCCCGCCCATGATCGCAGCCAGCAGCGCCGGGAGCAGCACCAGCCCCGCGATAAAGGCCAGACGCTCGGCCCCGGTGGCGCGGCCGGAACCATCGACCAACCCCCCAAGGATGCCCGACGCGCCCATGATCCGCCCGTTCACAAGCAGAAACAGGGCCGCAGCACTGCCTATCATCAGCCCGCCGACAAGGCCCCAGACCCATGCCATTTCTATCATTCCAAACCTCTGTCTTTGTTGTCGCGCAGGGCAAGCCCCTGTTGCGGCCCCTTAAATACCATTCACCGGCACTTTCAAATAGGTCACACCATTGTCCTCCGGCTCTGGCATCTGGCCTGCCCGCATATTGACTTGCAAGGACGGGATGATCAGGCGCGGCATGGCAAGGGTGGCATCGCGCGCATCCCGCATGGCGATGAACTCCTCTTTGGATTTACCCGCGCCGATATGCACGTTCAACGCCTTTTGCGCGCCGACCGTGGTTTCCCACGCGTATTCCTCGCGCCCTGGTGCCTTGTAGTCATGGCCCACGAAAATCCGGGTTTCATCGGGCAGGGCAAGGATTTTTTGCACCGAGTCAAACAGCGTGGCCGAGGAACCGCCGGGGAAATCGCAGCGCGCGGTGCCGAAATCGGGCATGAACAGCGTATCGCCCACGAAAGCCGCATCGCCCACCACATAGGTCAGGCAAGCGGGCGTGTGGCCCGGCGTGTGCAGCACATCACCGCGCATCTGCCCGATCATGAAGCTGTCACCTTCCTCAAACAGCTTGTCGAATTGCGAGCCGTCGCGCTGGAACCGGGTGCCTTCGTTGAAGACCTTGCCAAAGGTTTCCTGCACCACGGTGATGCGCTGGCCGATGCCGATCTTGCCGCCCAGCCGTTCCTGAATATAGGGGGCCGCGGACAGATGGTCGGCATGCACATGGGTTTCCAATATCCATTGCAGATCAAGCCCTTGATCCTTTACAAAGGCAATCACCGCATCGGCAGACCGGGTATCGGTGCGCCCGGAGGCATAGTCAAAATCCAGCACTGAATCCACGATCGCGCAGGCACGGCCTTCCGGCTCGCGCAGCACATAGGTCAGGGTATTGGTGGCTTCGTCGAAAAATGCGTGAACCTGTGGTTTCATGATCGCCTCTCATTTCAGAACCTTTGCGGCTGATATAACATGGTTCAGACACATTACAAGATTTGAATATGAAATTTTAACGGGTTTTGATATGGGTCAAGGCAGGCCCTGCGGGACCAGCCTAGCATGGGTTCGGACCTGAGAGGAGCACAAGATGGATAGCCACACAGACCGCAAGGCACAGCTTTCCGCCCGTTTAGGCGATCTCGAAGCGCGTCTTGGCGCGATTGAGGTGGAACTGGACAGCCATCAAAGCAAGGATTGGGAGGAGATGGCGACCGAGCGGGAAGCCGATGAGGTGTTGGAAGGGCTTGGAACCTCTGGCCAGCAGGAAATCCGCAAGATCAAGGCTGCCTTGGCGCGGATGGAGGCCGGAACCTATGGGGTCTGCACGAAATGCGGGGCCGATATTGCCGAGGCGCGGCTTGATGTGCTGCCCTATACGCCGTTCTGCGCCACCTGCGCGGCCTGACCTGCGGGGCAGGGCGCACGGCCCAAGCGGGCCAGAAACAACCGAGACGGAGGGGATGAAGATGACAGATCGCAGCGAAACCGGGGCCGCCAACCTGAATCGGCCCACAGCCGAGACGCCTGCCGGGGCAGACACGCTGCTTGCCGAAATGCAGGCCCTGTTCTGCCTGATGCCGGGGGCCCTGCTGGCCCATGAGGGTCCGTTGCCCAGCGATGATGAAGTTGAGGCGATGTTTGACAATATGCCTGTCTAGAACAGGCCAATGCTGCGCAGACCACAGCGGCGGCGGTCGCTTTCTGGCGCAGGCTTTGCGGCTTTGTCTTGCAATATCAGCGCGCAGGCTTGTTAATATGCCCCAAGCGCGGCCAAAAAGCGGGACATGCGGATGCAAGGCAAGACACAGGAGCAGGTAACGCAGGAAACGCGCGGCGGGGTCTGCCTGTTGTGGATCGACAACCCGCCGGTCAATGCGCTCGGCGCAGAGCTGCGGCGCGCGCTGTCGGATGCGCTGACCCGTGCCAATGCCGACCGCGCCATCCGCAGCATCGTGATCCTTGCCAAAGGCCGCAGCTTTCCCGCCGGGGCCGATATTTCCGAATTCGGCAAGCCGCCGCAGGCTCCTTTGCTGCCCGATCTGTGCCGTCAGGTGGAATGCAGCGCCAAACCGGTGGTTGCCGCCTTGCATGGCACGGCCTTGGGCGGCGGGTTGGAACTGGCCTTGGCCGCCCATGCCCGTATCGCTCTTTCCGATTCACAGCTTGGTCTGCCCGAGGTCACGTTGGGCATCCTGCCCGGTGCGGGTGGCACGCAACGGCTTCCGCGCCTGATCGGGGCAGAGCAATCCTTGCGGCTGATGCTGACGGGCCGGCCGATTGCGGCGGCCGAGGCTTTGGCCATGGGGATTCTGGATAAGGTGGTCGAGGCTGATCTGACCGAGGCCGCCGTGACGCTTGCGATGCATCTGTTCGGCGAAACCCCGGTGCAAACCGCCGACCGGCGTGACGGGATGCGTGACGCCAAAGCCTATTTCGCGGCGATTGCGGCGGCGCGGAGGGCTGAGACAGGGGCAGAGTTGCCGGGGCCGGGGCGGATCATTGATTGCGTGGAGGCCGCACAGCTTTTGCCCTTTGAACAAGGGCTTGCCTTTGAACGCGCAGCCTTTGCCGAACTTGTTGTCACCCCCGAAGCCGAGGCGCTGCGGCATGTGTTCTTTGCCGAACGCCGCGCGCGGCAGATGGTCGGGGCCAAGGCCAAGCCGCGCGATGTGGCGCAGGTGACAGTGGTGGGCCATGGTGCGGATGCGGTGGCGCTGTGCAAGGATTTGCTGCGCGCCGATTACGATGTCACCTTGCTGGAACGCGATGCCGAAGCCTTGACCAAAGGGCTGGAGGCGGTGGCGGTATCGCTGGCCGCCGAGGTGAAAAGCGGCAAGCTGAGCCAAGGCGCGCATGATGCGCTGTGGGAACGCTTGTTTCCTGGCCTGCCCGGCGATGATGGCGATGCGGCCGATATGGTGTTTCTGACCGGGGCTTACCGTTTGCCGGGGGCGGATGTGCCATCCGTTTCAGCAGCGGCAGGGGCGGTGATCGTAACAATGGGGCGCGTGGGCGAAGGCGGCGCGCGCGGGGTGGGGCTGGTGCTGATGCCTGCCACCCGCAATGGCCGTCTGGCTGAGGTGCTGATCAGCCCGCAGACGCTGCCTGAAGCGGTGGCCACCTTGCTTGCCGTGCTCAAACGGTTGCGCCGCGCAGTGATACAGGGGCAGGGCACCGGGGTGAATGCCGGGCTAAGCGCGGTGTTTCAGGCTGCATTGCAGGCGTTGGAGGCAACCCATGGCGCCGAGGCGGTGCTGGCCTTGCTGGGCCGCTGGGGCATGTTGCGCGACAAGGATCGTCAGGCCGATGGCGCAGCAGCCCCCACCGGTCCGCAGGACCTGTTTGGCGGGCTGGCCGCCCCGGTGCTGGGGGCTTTGGCCAATGCCGGGCTGCGCATGATCGGGGAGGAACGCGCCCTGCGCCCGTCAGATATCGACCTCGCCTTCATCAGGGGGCATGGTTTTGCACGCCACGGCGGTGGGCCGATGTTCTGGGCGGCGCGGCGCGGGTTGATCGTGCTGCGCGATGATCTGACGCGCTGGGCCGATGATGCCCCCGATATCTGGACGCCCGCACCTTTGCTGGATGATCTGATCCGCCAAGGCATTTCCCTGCGCGATCTGGATGAGGCGTGACCCGCCCGCCGCCGCAAAAACGCCCTGTCAGGCCAGCACGATCCCGGCAACCACCAGCATCAGCCCCAGCGCCGAAATTCCCAGCGCGGCCATGTTATAGACTACGACTTTCTGAAGCGATGCACGCACCGTTTCTTCGGGCAGGCCTGAATTGCGCGCCCGCAGGGCCAGCACGATACACCAACCCAGCCCGGCAACCCCGACCAGAGACACCGCCGCACCAATCCAGACCAGTATTTCCATGATGCGCCCCTCCCTACCGAGCCGCCGCCCAGCGTCCCATCCCTGTGCGGTCATTTTCGCCTATCCGACCGCAGCTTTCCTGACAAGGTGGTCTATACTCCGCGCCCCGATTTTTCTGCCCGCGCCGATAAATCGCGTGGCCTTTGGCGGAAATGGCGAAACCTGCGCTTGAACAGCCCCCCTTGGCCGCGCTAGGGAAAGGCTTCCCTAGTCACGAGGCAAAGATGAGCGATCCAATCGACCAATACTCCGTCACAGCAGATGAATTGCGCGCCTTCATTGAACGGTTTGAGCAGTTGGACGCCGAAAAGCGCGATCTGGCAGAGCAGCAAAAGGAATTGATGGCCGAAGCCAAGGGCCGGGGCTATGACACCAAGGTTTTGCGCAAGGTCGTGGCGCTGCGCAAACGCAAGCCTGATGAAATCGCCGAGGAAGAGGCGGTTCTGGAAATGTATAAAACCGCGCTGGGCATGCAATAAGCCCCCGCCAAGGCCCCCCCGTCACGGCCCCCCCCCGTCATGGCCCCCGGTCAAGGGCGGGCCGTGGCGCAGACCCGTCAGGGTGCAAGAAATGTCACGCCATCCATCGCCATGATGCGCGACACGTCTTGGTCATAGGCCTCGGTGGTGCGCGCAATCAGGTCTTCGGTCCAGCCTTCCATCTCAATCTCGACATCGACCTGATCGGGCAGGGCGAATTTGTCCAGAAAGGCCGAAACCACCCGGCGGCGCTGCGCCACATTCTGCGGCGGATGGGTCTGCATGTAAGATGCCATGCGCTGCATCCCGTCGGCCGACATGATCGAGGCCAGAAGATCATCGGAATCAATCAGTTCAATATCGTCGCTATGGCCGGATACGGCCTGCAACACCTCGGGCCACAGCAGCGGCGTGTCTTCATCGCACCAGACCGTCACCGGAACCTTGGGGTTGATGCTGCGCAAATCGGCGATCAGCCGGGACCAGCGCAAAGACGGCACATCGACCCCGTCCATGAATTCGGCATAGCTGCGCCCGCTTTGCTTTTGGAACACCGCAGGCACAAAAGTTGCCGGGTTGCGGATGGCCAGATGAAATTCGGATTCGATATCGGGAAAGATCAGCCCGAAAGCATGCATCCGTTCCGCGCCGGAACTGTAGATGCCGCGCCGCACCGCACCTTGGGCATAGCCCAGAAAATTATCCCATGACAGGATCAGCCGTTCGGCCTCCGACTCAGACATGATCTGGTCCAGCACCAGTGCCTGCGTGTCCTGCGTTGCCGCCTGCCCCTTGAGCGACATCGCCGTGTCGCGCAGCAGGGTGCGATATTTTGCAGGGCCGGGGACGATAATGCCTTCTTCGGCCAGAACGCCGCGGTTTTTCAGCAAACAGCGCAGCAAGCGCTCTTCATCCGTACAATGGGCACCAAGGTGATAAACGATCCGCATCAAGGCCTTCCGGGTTTGTTCTATGCGACTGCTCTCGCATGGGTTCGGCGCGACTATACGGGCTTTTCTGGACAGATAAACCGCTTTCCTGTATCGCTGCCGATTATGACCGAGCAAAACACTCAACAACCACCCTCTGTGCCGCTTCTCGCGCGGTTTCGCCTTGCGCTGGATATCTGGTCGCTGGGGGCGGGGCTGATTGCGCTTTTGGTGCTGGCACCGGTTCTGTCGGTGATCTGGATCGCTTTTCACCCGGTGGAAAACATCTGGCCGCATCTGATCTCGACGGTGCTGCCGCGCTATCTGGGCAATACGGTGCTGCTGATGGGGGGCGTCGGTGTGCTGACGGCGGTTGTTGGCACGGTGACGGCGTGGCTGGTGGCGATGTATCGATTTCCGGGCAGTCGCTGGCTGGATTATGCGCTGCTGTTTCCGCTGGCCATTCCGGGCTATGTCGGGGCCTATGCGCTGGTTGATTTCTTTGATTATTCCGGCGCTGTGCAAACCGCGCTGCGGGCCAGTTTCGGCTGGGAAACCTCGCGCGATTATTGGTTCCCTGCCATGCGCACGCCGCAAATGGCGGTGTTGGTGTTGTCTGCGGCGCTGTATCCTTATGTCTACCTGCTGGCCCGCGCCGCGTTTCGCGAACAATCCAACTGCACCTATGAGGTGGCGCGCGCGCTGGGCTCTGGCGCGTTGGGGGTGTTCTGGCGCGTGGGTCTGCCCTTGGCGCGGCCCTCCATTGCCATGGGGGTGGCGCTGGCGCTGATGGAAACCGTGGCCGATTTCGGCACGGTGGAACATTTCGGCGTGCAAACCCTGACCACCGGCATCTTTTCGGTCTGGCTGAGCGGGGGGAATGCCGGGGGGGCGGCGCAGATTGCGCTGGTGATCCTGGCCATCGTCGTGCTGCTCTTGGGGATAGAGCGGATCAGCCGCCGCAATGCGCGCTTTCACCGCATGGCCCGCGCCTCGCGCCCGTTGGAGCCGCAGAGCCTGCGCGGGGCAGGGGCTTGGGCCGCCACGTTGGTCTGCGCGGTGCCTTTCGGCTTGGGCTTTGTGCTGCCGGTGGGGGTAATGCTGGGTCATGCGATCCAAAAGCCCGAGGCTTGGGTGTCCAAGGGGTTGTTTCAGGCGCTGGGCAATACCGTTCTGGTGGGCGGGGTCGCTGCCGCGCTGACTGTGGGCGGGGCGCTGTTTCTGGTTTACGGCGTGCGGATGGCGCGGCGCGGCGTGCCCCGCCTGATCTTGCCGGTGACATCGGTGGGCTATGCCGCACCGGGGGCCGTGCTGGCCGTGGGGGTGCTGATCCCGCTGGCCGCGCTGGATCATCGTCTGGCCGATGCCATCCTGCACCTGACGGGGTATGAGCCGGGCCTGCTGCTGACCGGCACCGCCGCGGCCTTGGTGCTGGCCTATGTCGTGCGCTTCTTCGGCATTGCGCAGGGCGCGGTGGATTCGGCCTTTGGCCGTGTCTCGCCGTCCTTGCCCTTGGCCGCGCGCTCCTTGGGGCGGGGGCCATCGGGCACGCTGACGGCGGTTTACCTGCCCCTGATGCGCGGATCGGTCGCCACAGCGCTGCTGATGGTCTTTGTCGATTGCGTGAAGGAACTGCCCGCAACCTTGCTGTTGCGCCCGTTCAATTACAACACACTGGCTACCCGCGTTTATGAACAGGCCAGCCTTGAACGGCTGGGCGATGCCGCCCCGGCGGCGCTGCTGGTGATGCTGGTCGGGCTTGCGGCGGTCTGGGTCATGGCCCACACAAATCGCGCCTGAGGCGATTTTCTGGCCCGCGACCTCTTGCGCGGCGCGGCGACTGCGGTTATTTGAGCGACAGTGCCCCTATAGCTCAGCTGGTAGAGCATCTGATTTGTAATCAGAGGGTCTGCGGTTCGATCCCGTATGGGGGCACCACTTTTTCTGACAGTGACAGCGGTTCTGGCGTGGCATTGGTTGTTCGATGTCAGGGTAAGGTCGGTCATGGCGCGCAAAAAAGCCCGCATGGCGGACCATGCGGGCTTGGGTCTTTGCAGGGGCTGGCGCGGGGTCAGACCTGTGCCAGTGCCTGTTCCAGATCGCCGATGATATCGGTCGCATCCTCGATCCCGATCGACAGGCGCAGGGTGTTGGGGGCGGCGCCTGCGGCTTTTTGCTGCGCCTCCGACAATTGCCGATGCGTGGTCGAGGCCGGGTGAATCACAAGGCTGCGTGTGTCGCCGAGGTTGGCCACATGGCTGAACAGTTTCAGCGCGGCGACCAGTTTCACACATGCCTCATACCCGCCTTTCAGCGACACGGTGAACAACCCGCCCGCGCCTTTGGGGCACACGCTTGCCACCCGCCCATGATAGGGAGAGCTTTGCAGCCCGGCATAGGTGACCGCTTCGACCTTCGGGTGCTTTTCCAGCCAAGCCGCAACCTTTTGGGCGTTTTGCACATGGCGTTCCATGCGCAGCGACAGGGTTTCGATGCCCATCAACGTGTAATGCGCGCCTTGCGGGTTCATCGTCATGCCCAGATCGCGCAGGCCGATGGCAATGGAATGGAAGGTAAAGGCCATGGCGCCCAAAGCCTCGTGGAACTTGATGCCGTGATAGGCGGGTTCCGGCTCTGACAGGCTGGGGAATTTGCCGGATTTCGACCAGTCGAAATTACCGCTATCCACCACGCAGCCACCTGTCACCGTGCCGTTCCCGGTCAGGTATTTGGTGGTGGAATGCACGACCAGCGTGGCCCCCAGTTTGATCGGCTGGCACAGATAGGGCGTGCCGGTGGTGTTATCGACGATCAGCGGCAGTCCCACTTTGTCGGCCACTTTCGCAATTGCCGGAATATCGGTGATATAGCCGCCGGGGTTGGCGATGCTTTCGCAGAAGATGGCGCGGGTGTTGTCATCGACCGCCGCTTCGACTGCTGCGACATCGTCGAAATCGACGAATTTCGCGGACCAGCCGAATTTGCGGATGGTGTTGGTGAACTGCTGGATCGTGCCGCCATAAAGACGGCTGGAGGCGACCACATTGCAGCCCGGCTGCATCAGCGGGAACAGCGCCATGATCTGCGCCGCATGCCCGGAGGAGCAGCACACCGCCCCCACGCCCCCTTCCAACGCCGCGATCCGCTCGCCAAGGGCGGCGACGGTCGGGTTGGTCAGGCGGGAATAGATGTAACCCACTTCGGCCAGATTGAACAAAGCCGCCGCGTGGTCGGCATCGCGGAACACATAGGCCGTGGTCTGGTAAATCGGAATTTGCCGCGCGCCCGTGGCCGGGTCGGGCTTGGCGCCGGCGTGAATCTGTAGCGTGTCAAAACCGTATTGGCTTGCGTCTGACATGTTGTCTCCCCTTGTTTTCCGCCCCAAAGGGCCAGTCTCCGGCGGGAACCTACGGGAAAGACAAGGGCAGCACAATTGCGCAGTTGCAGCGGCGCGCGTGGCGCTGCGGGCGGTTTTCCGGCCTGCGGCCCGCGGCGCGGAACAGTGTTTTGACAGGGGCCATCGGCGGAAAAAAGCCAATCCACCTGCGCGGCATTTGCCAGAATATCCGCACAAAGTTAAGGAAGCTGAATTGACGCTAGGAGAAGCCGATGCAAACCCTGACCCGCCGCGCCACCCTGTTGGGTCTGGTCGCCACGCTTTCCGCCTGTGGCACGCGCCAAAGCGAAGGCCGCAGCCGCCCCGAGACGGGGCCGTTCGACCCGCCTTTGCATGTGAATGAAACCCCCGGTTTGCGGCGGTTGATCGACCAATATGCCGACCAGTATGAGGTGCCGCGCAGCCTTGTCCACCGCATCATCATCCGCGAAAGCCATCACCGCCCCGGCGCGCGCAACGGCCCCTACTACGGGTTGATGCAGATTCTGCCCGCCACGGCGCGCGGCATGGGTTTCCGTGGCCCGGATCAAGCCTTGTTGGATGCCGAAACCAACCTGAAATACGGGGTGAAATACCTGCGCGGCGCTTGGCTTTTGGCCGATGGCAGCCAAGACACGGCCGTAAAGTGGTATTCAAAGGGCTATTACTATGAAGCCAAGCGCCGTGGCATGTTGAAGGAAACCGGCCTGCGCAGCTAAGGCGCAGCCTAGGCGCGTTCGTCCTTGGGTGAGCCCATCACGACATAAGAGGTGATGGAATTGACCTGCGGCAGCACGCCCAGCACCTCGGTATGAAAATGCTTGTAGGCGGCAAGGTCTGCCGCCTCGACCCGCAGCAGATATTCCACGGTGCCGGTGATGTTATGGCATTCGCGCACCTCGGGCGCACGGCTGACGGCGGTTTCAAACGCCTCTTGCGCGGCTTTGGTGTGCAGGTTCAACCCCACGCTCATATAAGCCACAAAGCCTATGCCCAGCTTGGCCGGATCCAGCACGGCGCGATAGCCCTTGATCACGCCGCTGCGCTCCAGCTCTTGGACGCGGCGCAGGCAGGCCGAAGGCGACAGGCCCACCCGATCCGCCAGATCAAGGTTGCTGATGCGGCCATCGCGCGTCAGTTCCTGCAATATCTTGCTGTTTATCTGGTCCAGTTTCGGCATTTGTTGCGTTTTTTTCTCTGATGCGGGGCAAATCGCAACTACACCCTGCCGAATATGGCCTATTGTTGCAAGCATGACCCTTGATATTCTGCTTGCCCTTCTGGCCTTTGCCTTCGTCACCTCGATCACGCCGGGGCCCAATAACATCATGCTGATGACGTCGGGCGTGAATTTCGGCTTTCGCCGCACGCTGCCGCATATGCTGGGGGTGGGGCTTGGCTTTGTGCTGATGGTGGCGCTGGTCGGGCTGGGGCTTGCGGGGGTGTTCAAGGCCGAACCGCGTGCGGAGCTGGTGCTCAAGGCGGTCAGCACCGCTTATATCCTGTGGCTGGCTTGGAAGATCGCGGGGGCGGCGGCACCACGGGCGGGGGCGGCTGCGGGCAAGCCGTTCAGCTTTGTGCAAGCGGCGGGGTTTCAATGGGTCAACCCCAAGGCCTGGGCGATGGCGCTTTCGGCCACGGCCAGCTATGCGCCGGGGCAAACGGCGCAAGAGATGGTGCTGGTGGCCTTGATCTTTGGCGCGGTGAACCTGCCTTCGGTGTCTGTCTGGGTGGTGATGGGGCAGGGGCTGCGGCATCTGCTGACCAAGCCGCAATGGCTGCGGGCCTTCAACTGGACGATGGCGCTGCTGTTGTTGGCCTCGCAATGGGCGGTGCTGCGGCTGTGATGCCAGTTGCGAGTCATTCTCATTCCAATTGACTTTGCGAAGCATTCGCAATATATACAGAGCATGACATATCAAAGCCGCCTGTCCCGCCGAAGCTTTCTTGCCACGATGCCCGCCGCACTGTTGGTGCCGCGTCTGGGTTTTGCTGCTGCACCCCCCAAAATCGTTGCCACCACCGGGATGATCGCCGATGCCGCGCGCCGCATCAGCGGGGCCGAGGTGACGGGCCTGATGGGGCCGGGGGTGGACCCGCATAGCTATCGCCAGACCCGGTCGGATATTGCCGCCATGGTGCGGGCCGATCTGGTGCTGTGGCACGGCTTGCGACTGGAGGCACAGCTGGTTGATTTCATGGGCGATCTGTCGCGCCGCGTCCCGGTGGAGGCGGTGGCCGAAACCATTCCGCAAGACCGTTTGCTGGCCTGGGCCGGATATGCCGACCATCACGACCCGCATGTCTGGATGGACCCGATGCTGTGGCTGGAGGCAGTGCGCGGGGTTGAGGCAGCGCTGATCCGCGTGATGCCCGACCGTGCGGCAGAGCTTGCCGCCAATGCTGCCACTTACCGGGCCGAGATCGAGGCGCTGGATGCCTATGCCCGCAGCGCGTTGGGCAGCATCCCGCAGGGGTCGCGCATCCTGGTCACGGCGCATGACGCGTTTTCCTATTTTGGCCGCGCCTATGGGTTCGAGGTGGAAGGCCTGCAAGGGATTTCCACCGAAAGTGAGGCCGGGCTGGCCCGGATCGGGGAATTGGTCGAGCTGCTGGTCAGCCGCAAGATCAAGGCGGTCTTCGTGGAAAGTTCGGTGCCGGACCGGGCGATGCGCGCCTTGGTCGAAGGGGCCGCCGCGCGGGGCCATCAGGTTGCCATCGGCGGAGAGCTTTATTCCGATGCCATGGGCAGCGAGGGCAGTTATGAAGGCACCTATCCCGGCATGATCGACCATAATGTGACGCTGATCGCGCGGGCCTTGGGCGGTGATGCCCCGGCGCGTGGGTTGTCTGGCAAATTGGCGGCGGGCGCGTAATGACGCAGGCGGCCCTGGCGTTTGACGCAATCTCGGTGCGCTATGGGGCAGTGACGGCGGTGGATGCGGTGACGGCGCAAATCCCTTCGGGCGCGATGACAGCGATTGTCGGGCCGAATGGAGCGGGCAAATCCACCTTGCTGAAGGCTGCGCTTGGTGTGGTTGCCCCGCAATCCGGGCAGGCGTTGTTTTTTGGGCAAGCGCTGGATGCGGTGCGGGAAAAGGTGGCCTATATGCCGCAACGCGCCTCGGTCGATTGGGATTTCCCGATCCGGGTGATTGATGTGGTGTTGATGGGTATGCAGCGGCAATTGGGCCTGCTGCGCCCGGTGCGCGCTGCTGACCGGGCCTTTGCGATGGACTGTCTGGCCCGCGTGGCGATGACGGATTTCGCCAAGCGCCAGATCGGCGCTTTGTCGGGCGGGCAGCAACAGCGGGTGTTTCTGGCCCGGGCGCTGGCGCAGCGGGCCGCGCTTTATCTGCTGGACGAACCTTTTGCCGGGGTGGATGCCAAGACCGAAGCCGCGATTGTCACCGTGCTGCAAGCGCTCCGCGATGAAGGTGCTGCGGTTGTTGCCGTGCATCACGATCTGGCCACGGTGCCGGAGTGGTTTGACCGCGTTTTGTTGCTGAACCGTAAGCTGATTGCGGCGGGGCCTGTGGCCGAAACCTTTACGCCCGATTTGCTGCGTCAGACGTATGGCGGTCAGTTGCCGCCGCAGAAAGTTGCCTGAGATGTGGGGGGCGTGGCCAATGGCAGATGCCTCCGGCGGGGATATTTTTGAATAGATGAATTTGGGTGCCCATCATGTTTGAGGCGCTGCTGTTGCAGTCTGGCTATAACGCCACTTTGGTGACGCTGGGCGCGGCGGCGCTTGGGTTGGCAACCGGGGCGGTGGGGTCGTTTCTGTTCTTGCGGCGGCGGTCTTTGGTGCCGGATGCGATGGCCCATGCCACTTTGCCGGGTGTGGGGATCGCCTTTCTGGTCATGGTTGCCATGGGCGGCGAGGGGCGGTTTTTGCCGGGCCTGTTGCTGGGGGCGGGTTGCACGTCATTGCTGGGCCTGTGGGTGTTGCAAGGCCTTGTGCGGGGCACGCGCCTGCCCGAGGATGCAGCGATTGGCGCGGTGCTATCGGTGTTTTACGGCGCGGGGATCGTGCTTTTGACCTATATCCAAGGATTGGGGGCCGGGCGGCAGGCGGGGTTGGAGGGGTTTTTGCTTGGCTCGACCGCGGGGATGCTGCGGGCGGATGTTTATCTGATTGCGGGTGGCGGGATCGTGGTTTTGCTGGCGTTGCTGGCGTTAAGGCGAGCTTTGGTGATGGTGGCCTTTGATCCGGGCTATGCGCGCGTGATGGGGTTGCGCCCGGAATGGGTTGATCTGGCGCTGATGGCGCTGGTGTTGGCGGTGGTGCTTCTGGGCATCCGTGTGGTGGGCGCGATATTGGTGGTGGCCTTGCTGATAACCCCTGCCGTTTGCGCCCGGATGTGGACCGACCGCGCCGGGGTGATGGCGGTGATTGCCGCTGCGATTGGCGGGCTGGCGGGCTATGGCGGGGCGGCGGTTTCGGCGGCGGTGCCGGGGGTGCCGACCGGGCCGGTGATCGTGGCCCTGTGCTTTGCGGTCTTTCTGGGCTCGGCCTTGATTGCGCCGCGTCATGGTTTGATCGGGCGCATGCGCGGGGGGCGGGGCTGATGGGGGCGGATTTCGTCGTTCTGTCGCTGGTGCCGATGGCCATTGCCGTTCTGGCCGCGATGGCTTGTGCCTTGCCGGGCAATTTCCTGCTGCTGCGCAGGCAAGCCATGATGGGCGACATGATGGCCCATTCGGTGCTGCCGGGGCTGATCCTTGCCTTTCTGCTGACGGGGCAGGTTGCGGGTTGGGCGATGTTTGCCGGGGCAGGGGCGGCGGCGCTGGTGTCTGCTTTGATGGTGGAGGCGATTGTGCGGCTAGGCCGGGTGGACCCCGGTGCTGCCATGGGCATGACCTTTACCACCATGTTTGCCGCTGGGGTGTTGTTGTTGGAACTGACAGGGGCCTCGGGCGTGCATATTGATGTGGAGCACGCGCTTTACGGCAATCTGGAAAGCCTGATCTGGCTGGATGCTTCGGGCTGGGCCTCGGTTATTGACCCTGCGGCCTTGCGGGGGCTGCCACCGGAACTGGGGCAACTGGCACTGGTGGTGGCGCTGCTGGCGTTGCTGATGCGGGTGTTCTGGCGGGTTTTGGTGATGGCGTCTTTCGATGCGGGTCATGCGGCGGTGATGGGGCTGCCGGTGGCGCTGATCTCCTTGGGGGTGGTGGCGGCCACGGCGATGGCCTCGGTCGCGGCCTTTACGGCGGTGGGGTCGATCCTGACCATCGCGATGCTGATCTGCCCGCCTGCCGCCGCGCGCCTGCTGACCAACCGCTTGGGCGTGCAGGTCTGGCTGAGCCTGCTGCTGGCCGCGCTCTCGGCCATTCTGGGTTATGTGCTGGCCGGATACGGGCCGTTCTGGCTCGGGATGTCGGCCTCTGTCTCGGCGGCGGGGATGATTGCGGTGGTGTCAGGCGTGATGCTGGGGCTGGCCGCGCTGTTCGGCCCGCATCGCAAAGCGGGCTAACCCCTTCCCAAGCGCAGCCCCCGCGCCTATAACCGCCGCAAACCCTGTCCCAGACCCGGAGCCCGCGATGCGCAAGGCCAGCCTGTCCCGCAACACCAATGAAACCAAAATCACTGTCGCGCTGAACCTTGATGGCAGCGGCCAGTCGGACATGCAGACGGGCGTTGGCTTTTTCGACCATATGCTGGACCAGCTTGCCCGCCATTCGCTGATTGATATGGAGGTCAAGGCCAAGGGCGATCTGCATATCGACGATCACCACACGGTAGAGGATTGCGGCATCGCTTTGGGTCAGGCGCTGGCACAGGCGCTGGGCGACAAGCGCGGCATCCGCCGCTATGGCAGCTTTCACCTTGCGATGGATGATGCGCTGCTGCGCTGTGCGCTGGACCTGTCGGCGCGGCCCTATCTGGTGTGGAACGTGCCGTTTCCGACCGCCAAGATCGGCAGCTTTGATACCGAATTGGTGCGCGAGTTCTTTCAGGCCTTGGCCACCCATGGCGGCATCACGCTGCATGTCGATATGATCCACGGCATCAACAGCCACCACATTGCCGAAGCCGCTTTCAAATCCGTTGCCCGCGCCCTGCGCGAAGCGGTGGAGCCTGACCCCCGCCGCGCCGATGCCATACCGTCGACTAAAGGCAGCCTGTGAATGCTGACAGTTCTGGTTGATTACGATAGCGGCAATCTGCATTCGGCGGAAAAGGCCTTTCAACGCATGGCGCTGGAGGTTGGCGGCGGTGAGGTGCTGGTGTCGTCGCGCCCCGAGGATGTGGCCCGCGCCGACCGGATCGTCTTGCCCGGCGATGGGGCGTTTCCGGCCTGTCGGCGCGCGCTGGGCAGCTATGGCGGCTTGTTCGAAGCGATTGAGGACGGCGTGACCCGCCGCGCCGTGCCCTTCCTTGGCATTTGCGTCGGTATGCAGATGATGGCGACTTGGGGCCGCGAATATGCGGACACCAAAGGCTTTGACTGGATCGGCGGCGAGGTGGTGCAGATCACCCCCAAAGACCCGGCGCTGAAAGTGCCGCATATGGGTTGGAACGACCTTGTGCTCAGCGGGGCAGGGCAGGTGCATCCGGTGCTGGAAGGGCTGCAAACCGGCGATCACGCCTATTTCGTGCATTCCTACCATTTCCGCGTCGATGACCCCGCGCAGCGGCTGGCGCATGTGGAGTATGGCACTGATATCACCGCCATCATCGGGCGTGATACGATGGTGGGCATGCAATTCCACCCCGAGAAAAGCCAAGCCAACGGATTGCGCCTGATCGGGAATTTTCTGCGTTGGGCCCCCTGAGCGCCGAGAGCGGGATGGACATGCAAGCCATCCTTGACCGCATCACCGAAACCGCGCGCGCGGCGACAGATCGCGGCAAGGTCGCAACCTATATCCCCGAACTGGCAGGCGTCGATCCGCAGCGCTTTGGCATCGCGGTGGCGCTGGCCGATGGGCAGGTGCTGCATGCCGGGGACGCGCAAGTGCCATTCTCGATCCAAAGCATTTCCAAGGTCTTTACCCTTGCCATCGCCTTGGGCCGCTTGGGGGACCGCTTGTGGAAAGGCGTTGGCCGAGAGCCTTCGGGGCAGGCGTTCAACTCCATCCTGCAACTGGAACATGAACATGGCCGCCCGCGCAATCCGTTCATCAACGCAGGGGCGATTGCGGTGACGGATGCGATTCTGGCGGGCCATAAGCCGCGGGAAATGCTGGGGGAATTGTTGCGCTTCATCCGCACGGCGGCAGGCGATGACGATATCCATATCAATGACGCCGTGGCCCGGTCCGAACAGGCAACCGGGCATCGCAACATGGCGCTGGCGCATTTCATGCGGGCGCATGGCAATCTGGCCAATGCGCCGGAGCTGACCTTAGGGGCCTATTTCCACCAATGCGCGGTGGAAATGTCGGCCGTGCAACTGGCGCTGTCGGGGCGGTTTTTGATGGCGGCCCCGGGCGCGCCGCGCATGGTGTCACCTGCCCGGGTGCGGCGGATCAATGCGATGATGATGATGTGCGGCCATTACGATGCCTCGGGCGATTTCGCCTATCGCGTCGGCCTGCCCGGCAAAAGCGGCGTTGGCGGCGGAATTCTGGTGGTGGCCCCCGGTCGCGCCTCTATCGCGGTGTGGTCGCCGGGGCTGAATGCGCAAGGCAATTCCAAACTGGGCACCGAGGCGATGGAACATCTGGCCCGCGAAACCGGCTGGTCGGTGTTCGGCTAACCCTTCAGTCGCCGCGCCAGCCGCCCGTCAATCACCACCAGCCCCAGCGTGATCAACCCCATCCCAAGGATATGGCGCAGGGCCAGCACCTCTCCCAGCACCACAATCGCCAGAAAAATCGCGCTGACCGGGATCAGGAATGTCACCAAGGCAAGGTTCACCGCCCCGGCAGAGGAAAGCAGCCGGAAATAGATCAGATAGGCCAGCGCCGTGGACAGCAGCGCCAAGCCGCCGATCGCCGCCAGTGGCACCACCCCGGCAAAAGGCTGCGTCCAAGGTTGGTCAACCAGCAGCACAAGCGGCAACAGCATCCCGCTGGAACTGGCCAACATGCCGAAAGCCGTTGCCAAAGGCGGCACACCCATCCGCTTGAACCGCCGCCCCCAGACGCTGGCGAAAGCATAGCACAGCGCCGCCGCCAGACAGGCCGCCTGCGCCAGCACCGTCCCGGCCCCCGCCGTCAGCGCCGCCGCCCCCATCATCACCACAACCCCGCCAAAGCCCAGCAACAGCCCCGCGCCCTTGGCCCCGGTCAACCGCTCATCCGACGTGGCCAGATGCGCCACCATCAGCGTGAACAGCGGCGTCGTCGCGTTCAGAATGGCGGCAAGGGCGCTGCCAATCTCGCCCTGTGCCAGCACGAAAAAGGTAAAGGGCAGCGCATTGTTCAAAAACCCCATGACCAACAGCGCCCGCCACACCGCCCCACCTTTCGGAAACGGCGTGCCTGTCAGCCACAGCACAAAGGCAAGGGCCGATGCCGCCAAGGCCACCCGCAGAAAA
Organism: Pseudorhodobacter sp. E13; assembly: GCF_003991405.1. GTDB lineage: Bacteria > Pseudomonadota > Alphaproteobacteria > Rhodobacterales > Rhodobacteraceae > Pseudorhodobacter. Next base: position 151,185 of record NZ_RPEN01000153.1, on the reverse strand, counting down.
ACGATGGTAAAGGGCGGCAGATGCCCCACCGCAAGCTGCACAAAAAAGAAAGACCCGCCCCAAAGCAGGGACAGGCCACAGAGCAGCAACCAGTCAAGGCCGCTCATCTTCATCTGGGGCGCGTTGGGCATCGTAATCTCCTTACCGATGCCCCGCCATAGCAAGCGCGCCCGCTGCGGGCGACCCGAAAGCTGCGCTTATTTCACGCGGCTCCAGACCTGCTTTTTGCAGATCGGCCCAAAACAGCCTGACACGTTCAACGTGTTCCCGCTCAGCGCCATCTTGGATTTGTATTCCTTCCCGGTTGATGGCTGCCAGATCCGCCCCCCCGCATAGGCACCATCGCCGCCGGGGGCCATATCCCAGACCAGACGCTTGCCGATATTGGGGGATTTGTATTCGCCCTTGTCGTTGAAGGTCCGCGCGATCACGCCGCAAATCTTGTCGCCACAGGCCGACATTTTCACATGGGCATAGGCCCCGTCATCCACCTGCGTTTTCCAGGTGCCGATCACCGGGTCCGCAGCCTGCGCCATGCCCGCGACCATTGCCAAAGCGGCGGCCAGAATAAAATGCTTCATCGTTGCTCCTCCCAAAGCCAGTTTTCATAGCATTGCGGCGAAAGACCGCGCCAATCAAGCGTGACGTGGGGTCGCGCGCTTATGGCCCGCCGCCCTTGGCATTTCCCCCCCTCTGTGCGAAAGACGCGGCCAACGCCAATCCACCGCCGAAACCGGAGCGCATGATGATCCTATACCCCGCCATCGACCTCAAAGACGGCCAATGCGTGCGCCTGTTGCGCGGCGAGATGGAGGCAGCGACCGTCTTTGGCGATGACCCCGCCGCCCAAGCCGCCAGTTTCGAGGCCGCAGGCTGCGAATGGGTGCATCTGGTCGATCTCAACGGTGCTTTCGCAGGCCAACCCGTCAACGCCTCGGCGGTGGAGGCGATCCTCGCCCGTGTCACGGTGCCCTGCCAATTGGGCGGCGGCATCCGCGATATGGCAACGATAGAGGCGTGGCTCGCCAAAGGCCTGTCGCGCGTGATCCTTGGCACCGTCGCCGTGGAGAACCCCGCATTGGTGCGTGAGGCGGCACTGGCCTTCCCCGGCAAAGTCGCCGTGGGCATAGATGCCCGCAATGGCCGCGTCGCCACCAAAGGCTGGGCGCATGAAACCGATGTCATGGTCACAGACCTTGCCCGCAGCTTCGAAGACGCTGGCGTGGCCGCCATCATCTACACCGACATCGACCGCGACGGCGCGATGCAAGGCCCCAATATCGCCGCGACCGAGGCTCTGGCCCGCGCTGTCTCTATCCCTGTGATCGCCTCGGGTGGCGTCTCCTCCATGGCAGACCTGATCGCGCTGCGCGACACAAATGTCATCGCAGGCGCCATTTCAGGCCGCGCGCTCTATGACGGGGCAATTGATCTTGCAACGGCGCTCAAATCCCTGAAACCTTGATTTCATCTTGGTGAAAATACCTTGGGGGGAATTGGCCGTCAGGCCAAGGGGGGCAACGCCCCCGCTTCCCTTCCCGACCCATCTCGGTTAAGAAAACCCATGCTTAAAACCCGCATTATCCCTTGCCTTGATGTTGCCGATGGCCGTGTGGTCAAAGGCGTGAATTTCGTCGGCCTGCGCGATGCGGGCGACCCGGTGGAGGCGGCGCGCGCCTATGACGCCGCCGGCGCGGATGAGCTGTGTTTCCTCGATATCCACGCCACCCATGAAAACCGCGGCACCATGTTCGATCTGGTCACGCGCACCGCCGAACAATGTTTCATGCCACTGACCGTCGGCGGCGGCGTGCGGACGCATGATGATGTGCGGGCGCTGTTGCTGGCAGGCGCTGACAAGGTCAGTTTCAACTCGGCCGCCGTTGCCAATCCCGATGTGGTGGCCGAGGCCGCAGACCGGTTCGGCAGCCAATGCATCGTGGTGGCGATTGATGCCAAAACCGTCTCCCCCGGCAAATGGGAAATCTTTACCCATGGCGGGCGCAAATCCACCGGGATTGATGCGGTGGAATTTGCCCGCACCGTGGCCGCCAAAGGCGCAGGGGAAATTCTCCTGACCTCGATGGACCGGGACGGCACGCGCGCAGGCTTCAACCTGCCGCTTACCCGTGCGATTTCGGATGCGGTGTCGGTGCCCGTCATCGCCTCGGGCGGGGTTGGCAATCTCGATCACCTTGTCGAAGGCGTCACCCTTGGCGGCGCATCCGCCGTGCTTGCCGCCTCGATCTTCCATTTTGGCGATTATACCATCGGGCAGGCCAAGGCCCATATGGCCGCCGCTGGCATCCCCATGAGGCTGACATGACCGCATCCGACCCCAGCGCCCTGGCCCGGCTTGCCGCCACCATCGCCGCCCGCAAAGGCGCAGACCCTGACAGCAGCTGGACCGCCAGGCTTTTGGCCAAAGGCCCGGAAAAATGCGCCGAGAAATTCGGAGAAGAGGCGGTAGAGGCGATCATCGAAGCCGTCAAAGGCGACCGCGCCAAATTGACCTCCGAGGCAGCGGATGTGCTGTATCACTTGCTGGTCATGCTTGCCGCCCGTGATGTGACGCTGACCGAGGTCGAGTCAGAACTCGCCCGCCGCGAAGGCACCTCCGGGCTGGCCGAAAAAGCCGCGCGGGGCTAAAGCCCCAACCGCGCCCATTCGATCTTGGGGCAGCGGTTTTCCACCCAAGCCACATCATGCGCCCGCGCAAGGCCGGGACCTGCGGCATAGGTCACGCCCAGTTGCAGCCAGATCGTGCGCAATTGCGGCAAATCGGCCAGCGCCTGTTCCACAATCGGCGGCACCGCATCGGAGGCGCGGAATACATCGACCATATCGACGGCAAAATCCTTCGGAATATCCTTCAGCGTGGCATAGACCCGCGCGCCTTGCAGCATCTCGCCCGCATGGCCGGGGTTCACCGGGATCACCCGCAGCCCCTTGCCAAGCAAAAACTGCATCACCCCATAGCTGGGCCGCGCGGGGTTCATCGAGGCCCCGACCATGGCGATCACCTTGGTATTTTGTAAAATCTCGCGGATCTGGGCATCAGGGGCGATCATTGGGGGGCTCCTTACAGAAAAAAGCGCCCGTGCCAAACTGGCCGGGCGCAAGTCGCGGAACGAGGGACAGTAAAGGGACAACGGGGGTTCCGAACCCGTGGTCGTCTTTCAGAAATGGGGTGCCGTGGCCGCAAATGAAGGGGCACTCGCGCAACTGTGATCGCATCTGTGATCAGCCCTTGCGCGAGGCTGCCGCATAAAGCGAAATCGCTGCCGCATTGGATACGTTGAGCGAGCCAAATCCGCCCGCCGCCGGAATCTGCACCAGAAGATCGCAGGTTTCGCGGGTTTTTTCGCGCAGGCCGGGGCCTTCGGCGCCCAGAACCAGCGCGACGGGGCGGGTGGCGGCCTGTTCCAAGCCTGCGGACAGGGTCAGATCGCTTTCCCCCGCCAGTCCGATCAGAAAATAGCCCATCGCGCGCAATTCTTCCATTGCATCCGACAGGTTGCCGACCCGCAGATAGGGCTGGCGTTCCAGCGCGCCGCTGGCGGTTTTGGCAAGCGCGCCGGTTTCGGGGGCGGAATGGCGATGCGGCGCAATCACCGCGCGCGCGCCGAACACCTCGGCCGAGCGCAGGATCGCGCCGACGTTATGCGGGTCTGTCACCCGGTCGAGCATCACGATCAAGGGCGCGCCCTTGCCGGAAATCGCCACCTCATCCAGCGCGCCCCAGTTCAGGGGCCGTGCCTCCAGCGCTGCCCCTTGATGCACCGAGCCTTCGTCGATCGGCACGTTGAACTTGCGCGGGTCGACGATTTCAGGCTCCAGCCCGGCGGTTGCAATGGCTTCGCCCAGCTTGTCGGCGGCGTTCTTGGTCAGCACCAGCCGCAGCTTTTCGCGCGCGGGGTTCATCAGCGCATCGCGCACCGCATGCAGGCCGAACAGCCAGACGGTTTCATTCGCGGCCTGCCGCTTGGCGCGTTCTTTTTCGATCACCCATGCGGGCTTTTGCGTTGCCATCTGATCTATCCCTTTCGGGGCGGGGTTTGCCCGCCCGATTGCGGCCAGAGAATGAGGGTTGGGGCTGATCGGTGCAAGCAGATTTCTGTGGGCGGCCCCATTTGCACGCATGTGACTTTTTCCGTCGCTTTGCGCTTGACGCCCCGAAAGCCCCGCATTATTCACCCCCCTCAGTGGGCGATAGGCCGCAAGGTGTGGCAGGGGACTGTAACTCCCTCGAGGCGACTCACGCCTGGTTCGATTCCAGGATCGCCCACCATTCTTTCCGCAAGGAAGGGGTGACAAAAACAAGGGGCCGGCAGAGCGATCTGCGGCCCCTTTTTTCATGCGGTTTCGCGCGGAAACCTGCGGTGAATCGCACGCGGAATGGCGTGCAAGTGGTTGTTTTTGAACATTAACACCTGATTTTTTAACCAATTTTTAATGCGAGATCGCGGCCCGAACCCACCGAATCTCGCACCCCAGCCAGACCCCAAGGCTTGCAACGCGGCAAGGGCGGCTTGGCCCGCATCAGGTCAAGCGCGCTACGCGTTAACAGACCCCGTCTTGCGCCTTGTAGGCGGCGAAGCTTTTGTCCGGCTCCGCTGCAAATCGGGTGTCCAGCAGGGTCATCCGTTCGATCCTGTCCAAGCGGAAATTGCGGAAATCGCCGCGCAACTCGCACCAAGCGGCCAAAAGCCAGACCGGGCTGGCGAAGATCAGCGCGAGCGGGCGCAGGGTGCGGCTGCTGGCCTGCGCATCGCCGTCCTTATAGGTGATGTCGATCTTGCGGCTTTGGCGAATGGCGCCGCGCAAGTCGGAAAAGCTGACCCGCCAGGGCAGGGCAGGCGCGGGAACGCCCGAGGGAATCGAATAGGTTGTGATTTCCTCTAGCTGGCCTTGCAGGGCTGTGGGCAGGGCGGCTTGAATTTTCGTCAGGGCCTCAAGCGCTTGCGCGGCAAAGCGATCATCTGTCCAGTGGCGCACCATGCTGATGCCAAGGCCGATGGCCTCCAGCTCCTCGACCGTGAAGGTGATGGGGGGCAGATAATAGGCGGCGTCGATCATATAGCCCACGCCTGCCGCGCCGCTGATCGGCGCGCCTGTCGCCATCAGGGTCTCTATGTCGCGGTAGATGGTGCGGGTGCAGACTTCACATTCCGCGGCGATTTGTTGCGCTGTCACGGCCCGCCGCCGCCCCCGCAGGAAATGCACGATTTTCAAAAGCCTGTCCGCGCGCCGCATGCTGTGCCTTTCGATTGGGGTGTTTTTTGTAGCTTACCGCATCACTGCTGACACCATGCTGTCAGCACAGGGGGGTTAAGAAGGCGGTAGTGTTGCAGTTATGTAAGGAAAACCGAGATGCAAAGAACCGCTGTAAACCCTTGGAATTGGTCGCTGCCCTTGGGCTACAATCAGGCCGAGGTGATTGAAGGGGCCACAAGGCAGGTGATCTGCGCGGGCCAGACGGCTGTGGACGCGACCGGGGCACCGCAGCATCCGGGCGATATGCGCGGCCAGATTGCGCTGACGCTGGACAATCTGGAAACGGTGCTGGCGGGGGCGGGGATGGGCCTTGGCGATGTGATCCGGCTGGTGATTTATACCACTGATGTGGATGCGGCCTTGCCGCAGTTTGATCTATTGGGGCAGCGGTTTGGCCGCTTTGGGGTCGCGCCCCCGATGACCTTGGTGGGGGTGCCGCGTCTGGCGGTTCCGGGGTTGATGTTTGAAATGGAGGCAACCGCAGCGGCCTGACGGCAGCATTGGGGCCCGTGCTGTGGGGCCCCGCCGGGGGGGTGGGTGAATCACCCACCCTACGCCTGGCGCGGGGCTTCTTGGCCGCTGCGGTCGTGAAGCGTCGGAAGGGGGCGTTTGGGGGTCGCTGGCATGGCTTGCGGCTTGTGGCTGGGCTGTGCATGATACTGCCAGAACCGCAGAGACAGATCAGGAGAGCCGCCCATGATGCGCACCCGTGCCGCCGTTGCCCTTGCCCCCGGAAAACCGCTGGAGGTGATGGAGGTCAACCTTGAAGGCCCGAAAGCCGGCGAGGTTTTGGTGGAGATCAAGGCCACGGGGCTGTGCCACACCGATGAATTCACCCGCTCTGGCGATGACCCGGAAGGAATTTTCCCGGCTATACTGGGGCATGAGGGCGCGGGTGTGGTGCTGGCGGTGGGTGAAGGCGTCACCACGTTGGAGGTGGGCGACCATGTGATCCCGCTCTATACGCCGGAATGTCGTCAGTGCGAATATTGCCTGTCGGGCAAGACCAACCTGTGCCAGGCGATCCGGGCGACCCAAGGCAAGGGGCTGCTGCCCGATGGCACGACGCGGTTTTCCATGCTCGATGGCACGCCGATCCATCACTATATGGGGTGTTCCACCTTTGCCAACCATACCGTGATCCCCGAGATTGCGCTGGCCAAGGTGCGCAAGGACGCGCCGTTTGACAAAATTTGCTATATCGGTTGTGGCGTGACCACCGGTATCGGTGCTGTGATCAACACCGCCAAGGTCGAGATTGGCGCGCGCTGTGTGGTCTTTGGCCTTGGTGGTATCGGGCTGAACGTGATCCAAGGGTTGCGGATGGCGGGGGCGGACCAGATTGTCGGGGTCGACCTGAACGACAGCAAGGAAAAGATTGCGCGCTATTTCGGCATGACCGATTTTGTGAACCCGACGAAGGTAGAGGGCGATATGGTCGCGCATTTGGTTGAGCTGACCAAGGGCGGTGCCGATTATACGTTTGACGCCACCGGCAACACCAAGGTCATGCGCACCGCGCTGGAGGCAGCACACAAGGGCTGGGGCGAAAGCATCATTATCGGGGTGGCACCTGCGGGGGCCGAGATATCGACCCGGCCGTTCCAGCTTGTCACGGGGCGGGTATGGCGCGGCACGGCCTTTGGTGGGGCCAAGGGGCGGACGGATGTGCCAAAGATCGTCGATTGGTATATGAACGGCAAGATCGAGATTGACCCGATGATCACCCATAAGCTGACCTTGGACCAGATCAACGAAGGCTTTGATTTGATGCACAAAGGCGAATCCATTCGCGCGGTGGTTGAATTCTGACACGGCGGGCCAGATCAGCACGCGAAACGGGGGCGGCCCATCGGGCGCGCCCCCCGATTTTTTTGCCAGAAATTCTACCAAAGCCATGATATCGCCACATCCAGACGTCAAAAACCGGGGGCAGATAGTGCGGTTCCGGCCCATTCGGGGCGGGGCGGCTTGCTGCATGCCCGGTCAGTCGTGTTCAAGGCGTTGTGAAAAATGAGTGATGAGCCTTTGGCCTTTCAGCCCCCGAAAACGGGGATCATGTCGCGTGCCGCGCGTGGCTCGGCCTGGACGGCGCTGTCTTTTGTGGCGGCGCAGGGGTTTCGGCTTGGCTCTAACCTGATCCTGACGCGGCTGCTGTTTCCCGAGGCGTTCGGCATCATGGCGCTGGTCACGGTGTTGCTGGTGGGCTTGACGCTGTTTTCCGATATGGGCGTGGGCCCCGCGATCATGCAAAGCAAGCGCGGGGATGAGGCGGATTTTCTGGATACCGCCTGGACGATCCAGATTGCGCGCGGGGTGATCCTGTGGTTGGCGGCCTGCGGTTTGGCCTATCCGGCGGCGCTGTTTTATGACCAGCCGATGATCGCCTGGCTGTTGCCGGTGGCCAGCCTGTCGCTGCTGTTCGCGGGGTTTGAGCCGACGCGGGTGGATACGGCAAACCGGCATTTGCTGCTGGGCCGCTTGACGGTGCTGGACCTTGTGGCCACGCTGATCGGGATTATCGTGATGCTGGTGCTGGCGGCGGTGACGCGGTCGGTCTGGGCCTTGGCCTTGGGCGGTGTGGTGACGGCGGCGCTGCGGCTGGCGCTGCTGACGCTGATGATGCCGGGGCATCGCAACCGCTTGCGCTGGGAAAAGGCGGCGGGGTCGGAACTGCTGAATTTCGGCTTCTGGATCTTTTTGTCGTCGGTGTGCGGGTTCCTCGTCTCGCAAGGCGATCGGGCGGTTCTGGGCAAGTTTCTGTCGATTGACGGCTTGGGCATTTACAATATCGGGGCCTTTCTGGCGATGTTCCCGATCATGCTCGGCTCTGCCGTCACGGCGCGGATATTGATCCCGATTTACCGCGAGCATGATGACGCGGCGGGGCAAGCGGCCCATGCGCGGCTGGTGCGGTTGCGGTTTTTCCTGACGGGGGGGCTGATATGCTGCCTGTGCTTTCTGTCGCTGGCGGGGCCGTTCATCGTCGAGCTGCTGTATGATCACCGCTATGCCTCGGCGGGTGGGGTGATGGTGGCGATTTCAGCGGTGCAGATGATCGCGGTTGTGTCGCTGACCTATGATCAGGCGGCGCTGGCGCGCGGGGATTCGCGCGGGTTCTTCATTGTCAGTCTGGCCAAGGCCAGTTTGCAGACCTTGGGCTTTCTGATCGGGGCGCTGTATCTGGGGCTTGCCGGGGCGTTGCTGGGGCAAGCGATCGGGATGCTGCTGTATTTCCCGGTGATTGCGCATCTGGCCGCGCGGCACAAGGTCTGGGATATGCGGCATGACCTGCTGTATCTGGCCTTGGCCCTTGCTTTGGGCGTGTTGGCGCTTTGGGTGAATTGGGACCATGTGGCGCTGCTTGTGCCCGGCTCTGGGGGTGGGTTCCACGGAGGTGGCGGTATATGAGTCACCCCGAAACCTCGTCCCTGCCCGAAAAGCCTGAAAGCGGTTTTGCCCTGACCCCGGTGCAGGCGGGCATGATCTATGAGACGCTGGCAAACCATGATCCGGCGGTCAATCTGGAGCAGATCGTTCTGCATCTGGAGGATGAGCGTTGGGATGAAGCCGCGATGCGCGCGGCCTGGGGCGCGGCGATTGCGCGGCACCCCGCCTTGCGGCTGTCGTTCCGGCAGGGGCCGAACGGGCATATTCTGCAACGGGTGGAACCGGTGTTTGATGCCCCCTTGCAGGCAGAGGATTGGACCGGGTTGCAAAGCCCCGATGCCGCCCTCGCGCACCTGTTGCAAAGCGACCGGGCGCGCGGGGTCGACCTGTCGGCGGGGGGCTCTTGGCGGTTGATCTGGCTGCGGCTGGGGCCGCGCCGCTCGGTGCTGATCTGGACCTTCTCGCACGCTATTCTGGATGGGCGCAGCTTCCGTCAGGTGTTGGTCGAGGTGTTTGCCGATTATGACGGCAGCGGGACCGCATGGCCGCAAGCCCCTGATTTCGGCGCGCATTGCCGCGCTGTGGCCAAGGCCGACAAGGCCCCGGCGCAGGCGTTTTTCCAATCTTACCTGCGCGGGTTTGACCGTCCGACGCCGCTTGGCTTTGTGCATGGCCCGCCTGTGGCGGCTGATGGCACAGGGGCCACCGTGCTTTCTGCCGCGCTGACCGCGGATCAAACCCGCGCGCTGACTGATCGCGCCACCGCTGCGGGCGCAAGCTTTGCGACCATGGTGCAGGCGGCTTGGGGGATTGTGCTGGCGCGGGTTGCGGGGCAGGGCGATGTGGTCTTTGGCATCACCCGTTCGGGCCGCTATCTGACGCCGCAATCGCGCGATATGGTGGGCTGCCTGATCACCACCCAACCGCTGCGCATCGCTATCGGGCCGCAGGTGACGCTGGATGCCGTGTTGGCCCAGATCCGGCAAGACCTGATCGCACAGCGCCCCTATGAGGGGGTGGGGCTGGCCGATATCAGCGCGGTGACGGATATTGAGGCGGGCAAACCGCTGTTTGACAGTCTGGTCATGGTTGAGCGGGCCAGCCTTGGCGCAGGGTTGCAAAGCCTTGGTGGCACTTGGGCGCGGCGGCGGGTTGACTTGCGCGAACAAGGGGCGATGCCCTTGATGCTGGCTGCCTATGGCGATGCCGCGTTGCAGTTGCGGCTGGAATATGCGCCGGGGCGGATCGCGGCGGCGGATGCGGCGCGCTATCTGTCTTATTTGCACAGGTTGCTGGTGGCCATGGCGGCGGCCCCCGAAGGGGCTTTGCTTGCGGATTTGTCGATGCTGCCAGAGGCAGAGCATGCGGATTTGCTGGCCCGTGCCGCCCCCGCTGTGCCGATCCCGGCAGAGCGCCCGGACTGCCTTGCCACCGGCTTTGAGGCGGTGGTCGCGCGGCAACCGGAGGCGCCTGCGCTGACCGATGTGGAAACCGGCCAAAGCCTAAGCTATCTGGCCCTTGACCAGCGCGCCAATGCCATGGCGCAGCGGCTTGCGGCGAAAGGTATCGGGCCGGGGGATATCGTGGGCCTGTGCCTGCCACGCAGCGCCGATTTCGTCGCCCTGATCTTGGCGGCGGCCAAGGTGGGGGCCGCTTTCCTGCCGATGGACCCTGCCTATCCCAGTGAAACCCTTGCTCATATGGCCAGTGACAGCCAGCTTGCGCTGATCGTCAGCCATGCGCCCTTGCCGTGGATCACGGATCGCGCGGTGCTGGACCTGTCAGCCGACCCGGTGGCAGAGGGGGGCGAAACCGCCGCCCCCAGCCGCAAAGGCTTTGATCCGGGGCGGGCGGCTTATGTGATCTATACTTCGGGCACCACCGGAAAGCCCAAGGGCGTGGTGGTGTCACAGACCAGCCTTGTCGCCCATGCCTTTGCTGCGATTGGCTTTTATGATCTGGGTGTGACGGATCGCGCGTTGCAATTTGCCGCGCTCAGCTTTGACGTGGCGCTGGAGGAGATTGTGCCTGCGCTGCTGTCGGGTGCAACCTTGGTGCTGCGGGATGAGGCGATGACCGCCTCGCCTCAAGCCTTTGTGCAAGTGGTGGCGGGGCAGGGGATCAGCGTGCTGAACCTGCCAACCGGGTTCTGGCAGGTGCTGCTGGGGGCGATGGAAAGCGGGGCGGCGCCCTTGCCGCCCTGTGTCCGGCTAATAGTTGTGGGCGGTGAACGGATGCCGCCCGATGCGCTGGCCCGCTGGCAGGCCTTGCCCGCTGTGCCGCGCCTGATCAACGGCTATGGCCCGACCGAGGCCACGATCACCAGTGCCGCGTTTGAACCGCGTGGCCCGGTGCGCGGGGCCGAGGTGCCCGTGGGCCGTGCCTTTGGCCATGCCCTTTGCTATTTGCTGGCCCCTGACCGCAGTCTTGCCCCCATAGGGGCAGAGGCAGAGTTGTGGCTGGGCGGTGTGGCCGTGGCGACAGGCTATCTGAACCAGCCAGAGTTGACGGCGCAGCGTTTTATCCCGGATCGGTTTGCCGGGCAGGGGCGGCTTTATGGGTCTGGCGACCGCGCCTATTGGGATGCGCAGGGCCAGATTACCGTGCTGGGCCGCAGCGATCGGCAGATCAAGCTGCGCGGCTATCGCATCGAACCCGGAGAGATCGAGGCGCTGCTGGAATCGCTGGAAGGCGTGGCGCAGGCCCATGTTGGCCTTGTGGATGCGGGCAAACCCGGCGCGCGGCTGGTGGCATGGTTGCGCCCGTCCGCCCCCGACCGCCTGCCAGACCTGCAAAGCGCGCGGGCCGCCGTCAAGGCGCATTTGCCAAGCGCCAAGCATCCCGAACTGGTCTTTGTCGAGGATTGGCCGCAAACCCCCGGCGGCAAGACCGATGTAAAGCGCCTGCCCGTGCCGCGCCGCATCGTTCCGGTGGCCAGCCTTGGGGTGGCCGACCCGCAAACCGCGCGCATCTCGGATATCTTTGCCAGCGTCTTGGGCGGCGAGGTGCCGGGGCCGGATGACTCCTTCTTTGATCTGGGCGGGCATTCGCTGCTGTTGCTGACCCTGATCGGCCATATCGAGGCGGCGTTTTCGCAACGCCTGTCGGTGGCGCAGGTGCATGCCGAACCCACGCCGCGCGGCTTGTCGTCTTTGCTGTCGGGGCCGGCCAAGCTGGGGCGCGGGGCGGATTTGTTCGATTGCCTGATGCCTATTCAGCCGCTGGGCACCGGGGTGCCGATTTACGGTGTGCATGTGCTGGGGGTGAATGGCAGCTTTTTCCGGCCTTTGGCGCAGGCGATGGGGCTGGACCAGCCGATTTTCGGGCTGACGGTCGGGTTGCTGAGCGCGGACACGCCGACCTCGGTCGAGGATATTGCCGATCTTTACTACCGCGTCATTCAGGCCCATCGCCCGCAAGGGCCGGTGGGGTTGGTGGCGGTGTCGCTGGGCAGCTATATGGCGCTGGAACTGGCGCGGCGTTTGCAAGCCGAAGGGCGCGAGGTGCGCATGTTGGCGATGATGGATGCCGAAGGGCCGGGCGGACGCGACAAGATCCGGGGCTTTGCCTGGGTGCAGGTGCATCTGCGCCAGTTGCGGCGGGGTGGCTTTGGCCATGGCTGGGCGCTGATTTGTGCCAAGGCACGGGGGCTGCGGCACCGGTTGGGGCGGCTGTGGATCGCGGCCAAGGAAAGCCTGAGCCAGGATGCGCCGGTTCTGAACTCGGTCGATGGGTTTGTCGCCGCCAATGAAGTGGCGATCCGCAACTATGAGCCACAACCCTATCCGGGCCACATGACGATCATCCGCGCGGCCAGCAACGCCTTTGACAGCGATAAGGCGATTGCTGAAGGGTTGGGCTGGGCCAGCGTGGCGCAGGGCGGGTTTGATGTGGTCAGCGTGCCGGGGGATCATCTGTCGATTCTGGAAGAACCGGGCATCACGCAGGTCGCGCAGGCCTTTGCGACCGTGCTGAAACAAAGATAACGCGCAATCCGGGTGAATATGATCAAAAATCTGGCTGTGTTGCGGGGCAAAACCCGCTATGCTGGTGGAACATGATCCGTGATGAGGCTTGGATGACCGCCCCGAACGCGCCCACCCCTAACCTGCCCGCGCATGAAATCGTCTATCGTCAGATCCGCGAGATGGTGCTGTTTGGTGAATTGGCCCCCGGCCAGCCTGTGACCATTCAGGGGCTGGTGGCGCAGCTTGGCACTGGCATGACCCCGGTGCGCGAGGCGATCCGCCGCCTGACCGCCGAAGGTGCGTTGGAATTCAAGGGCAACCGTCGGGTCTGCGTGCCGGACCTGACCGCGCAGCACCTGCATGAACTGGCCTTTGCCCGTGTCGCGCTGGAACCGCATCTGGCCGAACTGGCCATCAAACAGGCCACGCCTGCCGATATCGACGCGTTAGAGGCCACGGATGCGCGGGTGAATGCGGCGATCAGCGCCGGGGATATCCGCAGTTATCTGGAACAGAATTACCTGTTTCACACCGCGCTATATGCGCTGTCGGGGGCCGATATCCTTTGCCCGATGGTGCAGGGCCTTTGGCTGCGGGTCGGGCCATCCTTGCGGATCGTTTGTGGCCGTTATGGCACGCTGAACCTGCCCGACAAACATGCCGAGGCGATTGCCGCCTTGCGCGCGGGGCGTGCCGCCGATCTGTCTGCGGCCATCCGCGATGATATCGTGCAGGGGCAAGACCAGATCGCCGCGGCCTTGGCCGAGGCAGGGGGCGACAGCCTTGCCTGACCGCGCGGCAAGCGCGTTGCCATTTCGATTGACAGGACATAATTTGATCATATTATTGACCGCAGCAAAACATCGGCGCGCCGCTTGCCCGCCAAAGCCTTTGCCGCGCGTTGCGCCGCACCCTGATCCCATCCAGCCCAAAGGATAGACGCCATGACCCCGATCACCAATCACATGCCCACCAAAGAGCTTCAGGCGCTGGATGCCGCCCATCACATGCACCCCTTTACCGAGGCCAATGCGCTGGAAGCCGCAGGCGCGCGCATCATCACCCGTGCCAATGGCGTGATGCTGACCGATAGCGAAGGCAACCATATCCTTGACGGCATGTCCGGCCTGTGGTGCGTCAATATCGGCTACGGGCGCGAGGAACTGGCCCAGACCGCGCTGCGCCAGATGCGCGAACTGCCCTTTTACAACACGTTTTTCATGACAAGCCATGTGCCCGCGATTGCCCTGTCGGCCAAGATTGCCGAACTGGCCCCCGGCCCGTTGAACCATGTGTTCTTTGCCGGATCGGGCTCTGAGGCGAATGACACCAATATCCGCCTTGTGCGGCATTACTGGGCCAAGAAGGGCAAGCCGTCGAAATCCATCATCATCAGCCGCAAGAATGGCTATCACGGCTCTACCCTTGGGGGCGGGTCGCTGGGGGGCATGACCTACATGCACAACCAAGGCTGCCCGGTAATCCCGGATATTCACCATATCGACCAGCCGCATTGGTATGCCGAAGGCGGCGATATGACGCCCGAGGAATTCGGCCTTGCCCGTGCGCAGCAGTTGGAAGCCGCGATTCTGGAACTGGGTGAGGACCGCGTTGGCGCCTTTATCGGAGAGCCTATTCAGGGTGCAGGCGGCGTGATCATTCCGCCCAGCACCTATTGGCCGGAAATTCAGCGCATTTGCGACAAATATGAAATTCTGCTGATCGCGGATGAGGTGATCTGCGGGTTTGGCCGCACGGGCCAGTGGTTCGGCTCGCAAACCGTGGGCATCCGCCCCGATATCATGACCATCGCCAAGGGGCTGACCTCGGGCTATGTGCCGATGGGTGGGTCTATCGTGTCGGATGAGATTGCGCAGACCATCGCGGATGATGATTTCAACCACGGTTACACCTATTCCGGCCATCCGGTTGCCGCCGCCGTGGCCTTGGAAAACCTGCGCATCATCCAAGAGGAAAAGCTGGTGGAGCGGGTGCGCGAAGATGTCGGCCCCTATCTGGCCGAAAAGTGGAAAACGCTGGCTGAGCATCCGATGGTGGGCGAGGCCCGCTCGCTTGGCTTGATGGGCACGCTGGCGCTGACCCCGCATAAGGAAAGCCGCGCGAAATTCGCGGGCAAGGAAGGTGCTATCGGCCTGCGCACCCGGACGCGCTGCTTTGAAAACGGGCTTGTGATGCGCCATGTCGGTGATCGCATGATCATCGCGCCGCCGCTGGTCATCAGCCATGCCGAAATCGACCGTCTGGTCGAATTGGCGCATAAGTCGATTGATGAGGCTTATATCGCCGCCAAGGCCGATGGGTTGATGGTTCCGGCGTAAAGCGGTCCAGATCAACGTAAAAGGCCCGGCACAACAGCCGGGCCTTTTACCATTCAGGGCAGGGTGCTGGCCTGATGCGTGGCGCGCGCCAGCCAGTCGGGGTTGATGTCTACCCCCCAGCCGGGGCGTTGCGGAATTTGAACCTTGCCCTCGGTCACGGCGAAAGGATTGCCAAGGAACAGACCTTCCTGCCACGGGTAGTAATCCGGCCCCTCAATCGAAAACTCCAGATATTTGCCCGCATTCGGTATAGCGCCCAGCAGATGCATGGTGCAAATCGTCACCAGCGACAGATTGGCGGAATGGGGCGTGCAGGGCAGCCCCGCCTTTGCCGCCATATCCGCCACCAGCAGCGTGCGCGACAGCCCGCCCATATACATCACATCGGGTTGCACCACATCGACCGCGCGCATGTCGATCATCCGCGCCCATGTCGCCAGATCCCAATCCTGCTCGCCCCCGGTCACGTCAATCTCCAGCGCCGCGGTGACTTGGCGGGTTTGCTCCAGCTCCCAATAGGGGGTGGGTTCTTCGAAATGTGAAATGCCGTTGTCGGCCAACAGCTTGCCAACCTCAATCGCCCGTTTCACCGAAAAGCCGGAGTTGCCGTCGACCAGTTTCGCCACCCCATCGCCAAGCGCGCGCGAAACCACGGGGATTACGGCCTCGGTGCGGCCCGGCCATTCGTCGATGTCGCGGCCACATTCCGCGCCCACCCGCCACTTGAACGCGTCATAGCCATATGTATCGCGCAGTTTCACAAAGCGCGCGGCCTCGTCCTCGGGGGTGATGTCGCGTTTCATCGAACTGGCATAGGCGCGCAAACGCCCCGCCACCCCGCCCAGCAATTCCACCACCGGCTTTTGCGCCCGCCGCCCCGCCATATCCCAAAGCGCGGTATCCAGCCCCGCATTGGCGCGGCAACGGTAAGAGCCGGGGAATTTATGCTCGCGCTCCTCGATCCGCTGGATCAGGGGCAGGATGTCATCGGTGCTGTTGATCTCGGCCCCCAAGGCCCAAGGGGCGACCTGACGGTGCAAAATCTGTGCCGTGATATCGGCGTTATAGGTCGAAGTTTGGCCCCAGCCCACCGCGCCATCCTCGGCGGTGAGTTTGGTGAAACAGACGAATTCATTGGTGAAGGTTTCGATTTTGGTCAATCTGGGCATGGCGCACCTGTGTTTGGGATGCCCGAGTATGGCCGGGGTAACGCCAGACCCGCAAGCCGGGAAAACTGCTGCGGGCGGCCTTTCAGCGCGGGGCCGAAGCTGCTAATCATGATGCCCCAAGCCGGGTTGTCTGGGGCGACGCCCTTGATCGCCAAGCGGCAGCGGCTGGGGGGAGCGAACAGACAAGGCGGCAAGACATGGTGGATGAACAAAAACACGAGCGCGTGCGCAGGGCCGCCCGCCTGTCGGTCGCGCCGATGATGGATTGGACGGATCGGCATTGCCGTTATTTCCACCGGCTGATGACGCGGCACGCGATGCTTTACACCGAGATGGTCACGGCGCCTGCCGTGCTGCATGGGCCGCGGGACAGGCTATTGGCCTTTGACGCGGCAGAGCATCCGGTTGCCTTGCAACTGGGCGGTTCGGACCCGCGCGAATTGGCGCAGGCGGTGAACCTGTCGCGGCCCTTTGGTTATGATGAGGTGAACCTGAATGTCGGTTGCCCGTCGGACCGGGTGCAATCGGGCTGTTTTGGCGCGGTATTGATGGAGCGACCCGCCTTGGTTGCCGAATGTGTGGCGGCGATGCAGGCGGAAACCGATGTGCCCGTCACGGTGAAATGCCGCATCGGCGTGGATGAGCAAGACCCGGAACAGGTGCTGCCCGCGTTTATCGAGGCGGTGGCCGGGGCAGGGGTGCGCCATATCATCATCCACGCGCGCAAGGCGTGGCTGAAAGGCCTGTCGCCCAAGGAAAACCGCGAAATCCCGCCCTTGGATTACGGCTTGGTGCTGCGGATGAAGCAGCACTTCCCCGCGTTGACGATTTGCATCAATGGCGGCATTGCCTCGCTCGATCAGGCGCGTGCGTTGTTGGAGCAGGGGCTGGACGGGGTGATGATCGGGCGGGCGGCCTATCATGATCCGGCCTCGGTGCTGATCGGGGCGGATGCGCTGTGGGGGGATGGGCCGGGGCGCGATGCCTTTGCCACCGCCGCCGATATGCGGCCCTATATCGCGGCGCATCTGGCCAGCGGCGGGCGGTTGCATCAGATCACGCGGCATATGCTGGGCCTGTTCCATGGCCGCCCCGGCGCGCGGGCCTTTCGTCGGGTCTTGTCCGAAGGGGCCAGCCGTGAAGGTGCGGGGCTGGCGGTGTTTGATGCCGCCTTGGCCGAGGTTCTGGCGCAGGTTCCGGCGGAATAATCGGGGCAAGGGTCACAGGCTCTGGCACTTGGCGGGGGGGCGGGCTATGTCTGCCTAAACGCACAGGAACCGAAGGGGCGCGCCAATGCCAGATATTGCCAGTTTGCTGCCGATGATTGCCCTGCTGATGGCAATCGGGGCCTTTGCCGGGGTGATTGCGGGATTGCTGGGGGTGGGCGGTGGCATCGTGCTGGTGCCTGCCTTTTTCTATGCGTTCAGCCACTTGGGTTACGGCGGGCCGGAGTTGATGCAGGTCTGTCTTGCGACCTCACTTGCCACGATCATCGTGACATCGGCGCGGTCGGTCATGGCGCATCACAAAAAGGGCGCGGTGGATTGGGATGTGCTGCGCGGCTGGTGGCCATTCATCGGCAGCGGTGCGGTGGCGGGGATGCTGGTCGCCTCCAGCCTGCGGTCCACCACCTTGCAGATCATCTTTGGCGTGCTGGCGCTGATCGCGGGGCTGTATATGGCTTTTGGCAAATCGCATTGGCGGTTGGGGCAAGCGATGCCGCTGGGGCCGAAACGGGCGGGAATCGGCGCGGCTGTGGGCTTCTTTTCGGTGTTGATGGGCATTGGCGGCGGGTCGTTCGGGGTGCCGACGATGACGCTTTACAACATGACGATTCACCGCGCGGTGGCCACGGCTGCCGGGTTTGGCATTATCATCGCGGTGCCTTCGGTGATTGGCTTTCTGTTTGTCGATATCGTCAACCCGCCGCCCTATACGCTGGGCGCGGTCAACCTGCCTGCCTTTGCTGTGATTATCGCGATGACGCTGCTGACAGCGCCTTTGGGCGTGAAGCTGGCCCATACGATGGACCCGGCACCGCTGAAACGGGTGTTTGCGGTGTTTATCACGCTGGTCGCGCTGAACATGCTGCGCAAAGTGTTCTTTGGCTGACAGCGCCTAGCCCTGTTGCAGCCGCGCCCCGCGCCCACCGCGGCGTTTGGTCAGCAGGCTGGCGCGGGCGGGCAGATCGGCCATCACCGCGCGCCGTGCCTCGGCAGACATGCGCGACCAGGCCGAAATCTCGTCAATGCTGCGATAACATCCGACACAGAGCCGCGCCTCTGGATGCACCACGCAAAGCTTGACGCAGGGGCTTTCGACCTCTTGGCGTTTCCAGATCTCATCCGTCACCTGCAGTCCCCCGCGCGATATGGGCCAAACGGTCCAAGGCCCCTTGCAAGATATACCCGGCGGCGACGTGATCAATCAGCTCTTTGCGACGTTTGCGCGACGTATCCGCCTCGATCAGCGCGCGCTCGGCGGCCACGGTCGACAGGCGTTCATCCCAAAAGACCAGCGGCAAGGGCGTCAGCCGGGCAAGGTTGCGGGCAAAGGCGCGTGTGGCCTGCGCGCGCGGCCCCTCAGAGCCGTCCATGTTGCGCGGCAGGCCCAGCACCATGCCCGCCACCTCGCGTTCGGTCAGCAGTTTGATCAAGGCTTCGGCGTCCAGCGTGAATTTCACGCGGCGGATGGTCAGAACCGGGGTCGCCACCCCGCGCAGCCGGTCCGAAATCGCGACCCCGATCGTCTTGTCGCCGAAATCCAGACCTGCCAGCGCGCCCATGCGGGGCAGTTCGGCGGCAAAGCCTTCCATCGCCTCATGCTGGCTCATGGGGTGATGCCAGCTTGCACGGCGGCGTCTTTCAGCCCGCTCAACTCCACCGTGCGGCCTTCGAATTTCTTTTGGGCCTCGGCATAGATGGCGGCGGCGCGGTCTTTCTCGCCCAGATTGCCAAGGGCAAGGATCAGCCGCGCCCATTCCTCGGCGCTGCCGCCTTCGGTGGCCAGACGGTCATTCAGCCCTTCGACCATGCTGCGGATCATGGCTTGGCGGTCCTCCGCGCTCATATCCTCGGCGGCGGCCACGTCATCGGCGCTCGGCCCGCGCAGGCCCGGTTCCTCGGGCAGTTGATAGCGCACGCCTGCCACCTCGGCGAGGCTTTCAATCCGCGCCCGCACCTCGGGTTTCCACGGGCTGCTGTCGGGGGCGTTTTCCATCACATCGCGCCAATAGCGGAAGGCAAGGTCATAGCGGCCCACCTGCATATTCACGATCCCGGTGAAAAACAGCGCGGTATCATCCTTGGGCGACCGGGCCAGCACCTTGGCAAACAGCGCCTCTGCCTCGGGCGAGACCTGCCCATCGGCGGCTTGCACCATCAGCGTGGCCTGCGTCAGCACATCGGCATCGCTGGCCGCATCGCCCTTGATCGCAATCACCCGTTCCTGCGCCTTATAGGCGGCGGTCAGATTGCCCAGATTTGCCTCATTGCGGGCCAAAAGCTGCTGGCCTTGCAAGTCATCGGGGCGCTGCGCCACCGCTGCGCGCAGCTTTTCAACCAGGTCCAGAAAGGATGGGTCAACCTGCTGCAAAGGCGGGCGCGGCGGCAAGGCGCTTTCAAGCGCTGCCTGCGCGGGGCGGTCGGCGCGGCGTTCCTCGGCCACGGTGATGCGCGCCTGAAGTGGCAAATCGCCATAGCCGGGCTGGCCCAGATAGGCATAGCCGCCAAAACCCGCCGCCAAAACCACAGCCACCACCCCGATGACCACAGCGGATTGCGGACCAACCGCTGAGACTTCGGGCACAGCCTCGGCCCGGTCTGCCGCCAGCAAGCGCCGCGCCACTTCCGACCGCAAGCGCTGCGCCTCATCCTCGGCAATCACGCCGCGCGCCTGATCCCGCTCAATCTCGCGCAATTGGTCGCGGTAAACCTGGCTGTCAAACACCGCCGATTGCGCCGCCTCTGCGGGCTTGCGCCGCAAAGCCTTGATCAGGATCACCGCAACGACCAAGGCAATCGCCGCCGCCGCTGCCCAAAATACCGTATCTGCCACGCGAAACCCGCCCTTTGTTCAACTCTTGCCCTGATGTAATGCCTCTGCGCCCAAGGCAAAAGCCTTAATCGCCACAAGACTTGAGACCTCTGGACGCAGGCCAATCCGGGCCTATGTCGCAAATATCCCCATTGTGCCGCTCTCAGGTGCGGATATATCTCTGCCCCGTATCAAAAGGCATCCAAGCAACCCGGACCAACGGAGAGTCGCGCATGAGACGCTATTCAGTTTTCGCCATCGCACGCGAGGCGCTTCGCTATCACAGCGGCTGGGAACGGGCCTGGGCCTCGCCGACGCCCAAAGCGTCCTATGATGCGATCATCATCGGGGCAGGCGGGCACGGGCTGGCAACCGCCTATTACCTTGGCAAGAACCACGGCATTACCAATGTCGCCGTGATCGAAAAAGGCTGGCTCGGCGGTGGCAACACGGGCCGCAATACCACGATCATCCGGTCCAACTACCTGCAAGACCCGTCCGCCGCGATCTATGAAAAGGCCCGCAGCCTCTATGAGACGATGAGTCAGGATCTGAACTATAACGTGATGTTCAGCCCGCGCGGTGTCATCATGCTGGCCCAAACCCACCATGAGGTGCGCGGCTATCTGCGCACGGCCCATGCCAATGCGCTGCAAGGCGTGGAAACCCAGTTCATCAATGCCGCAAAGGTCAAGGAACTGGTGCCGATCATCAATATCGACGGCCCGCGCTACCCCGTCTTGGGCGGCCTGTGGCAACCCCGCGGCGGCACCGCGCGGCATGATGCCGTGGCTTGGGGCTATGCGCGCGCCTGTTCCGATATGGGGATGGACATCATCCAGCAATGCGAAGTCAAAGGCGTGCGCTCCGAAGGCGGCAAGGTCGTTGGCGTGGAAACCACCAAAGGCTATATCGGCACCAAGAAACTCGGCATTGTGGTCGCAGGCCATTCCGGCCAAGTCGCTGATATGGCAGGCTTCCGCCTCCCGGTAGAGGCGGTGGCCCTGCAAGCGCTCGTCTCCGAACCGATCAAGCCGTGCATGGATGTGGTGGTCATGGCCAATACCGTCCACGGCTATATGTCGCAATCGGACAAAGGCGAAATGGTCATCGGTGGCGGCACGGACGGGTTCAACAACTACACCCAGCGCGGCTCTTTCCACCATATCGAGGAAACCCTGCGCGCATTGGTCGAAACCTTCCCGATGATCTCCCGACTGAAAATGCTGCGCCAATGGGGCGGCATCGTCGATATGACGGGGGATCGCTCGCCGCTCATCTCCAAAACCCCGCTTGGCAATTGCTTCATCAACTGCGGCTGGGGCACAGGTGGCTTCAAGGCCATCCCCGGCTCTGGCTGGGCCATGGCCGAACTGATGGCCAAAGGCGAACCCGGCCCGCTGGCCGCCGCTTTCTCGCTCGACCGCTTCAAAGAAGGCCGCTTCATCGACGAATCCGTCGCGGCAGGGGTCGCCCACTGATGCAGCGCTCTTATCCACATCATCTATTCAAAAATATCCCGGGGGTCCGGGGGCAGCGCCCCCGGCCGTTGCAATCCAGCGAGGCCCAAAAATGCTGACCCTTCAATGCCCCTATTGCGGCGTGCAAGCCGATGAAACCGAACTCTCCCCCGGATATGAGGCGCATCTGAAACGCTTTGGCCCCGGCTCCACCCCCGAGGAATTCGAATCCTACATGTTCGCCCGGAAGAACCCCAAAGGCGTGCATTTCGAACGCTGGCGCCATGCGTATGGCTGCGGCAAATGGTTTCTGGCCGCCCGCGACACCAATACGCTCGAAGTGTTCGGCACCTATCCCGCGCAATCCTCGGCCCCGCCCGCTGATCTGATCGCTAAAATCAAACAGAAACGACCGGATTGGGAGGGTTACAAATGAGCACACGTCTCCAGAAGGGCGGCCGCCTGATCGACCGCTCCACCCGCGCCGAATTCACCTTCAACGGGCGCCGCCTGATCGGCCATGCCGGTGACACGCTGGCCTCGGCGCTTTTGGCCAATGATCAGATGCTGGTGGGCCGTTCGTTCAAATATCACCGCCCGCGTGGCATCGTCGCCGCCGGACCAGAGGAGCCGAACGCGCTGGTCAATCTGGGCCGCGCCGACCGGTTGGAGCCCAACCAGCGCGCCACGACCACCGAACTTTACGCGGGGTTGGAAGCCGCCAGCCAGAACCATTGGCCCAGCCTCGATTTCGATATCGGTGTGGTGAACAATTATCTGGCCCGCTTCCTGCCTGCCGGGTTTTACTACAAAACCTTCATCCATCCCCGCGCGGCATGGAAACATCTGTTCGAACCGATCATCCGGCAATCGGCGGGGCTCGGCTCTGCCCCCAAGGAAACCGACGCGGATCGCTATGAATTCGTCTATGCTTTCTGCGATGTGCTGATCATCGGCGGCGGCATTGCGGGCCTGCAAGCGGCGCTGACGGCAGGGCAGGCGGGCAAGCGCGTGATCTTGCTGGAACAAACCGCCCATTGGGGCGGGCGCGCGGTGGTCGATGGTGACACCGTCGAAAACGAATCCGCCGAGGAATGGGTGACATCTGCCGTGGATGCGCTGAAAACCATGGAAAACGTGACCCTGCGCAATCGCTGCATGGGCGCGGGTGTTTATGACCATGGCTATGTGCTGGCGAATGAGCGTCTGGCCGATCACACCCCCGGCGATGGCCGCCCGAAACAGCGGGTCTGGCGTATCCGCGCGGGTCATATCATCAGCGCCACGGGGGCGATTGAACGCCCCTTGTCCTTTGCGGGAAATGATATTCCGGGGGTGATGCTGGCGGCTTCGGTGCGCGACTATGTCGTGAATTACGCCGTCTCGCCCGGTGATCGCACCGTGGTTGTCACCAATAATGATGATGCCTACCTGACCGCGATTACGCTGGTCGAGGCGGGGCTGTCGGTGCCGGTGGTGCTTGATGCCCGTGCGCAGGCCGATGGCCCGTTGCCCAGCCGCGCCCGTGCGCTGGGGATCCGGGTCGAGACCGGGCGCGGGATTGCATCGGTCAAAGGTGGCAAGCGCGTGACGGGGGTGCAGATTTGCCTGCAAGCCGGCGAAGGCGCGGTGATGGAGGAGATCGCTTGCGATGCGGTGGCCATGTCGGGTGGCTGGTCGCCGGTGGTGCATCTGTGGTCGCATTGCGGCGGCAAGCTGATCTGGTCCGAAACACTCTCGGCCTTTGTGCCCGACAGCGCGCGCCCACCGCTGAACCATGACGGGTCGGCCATGGTCAGTTGTGTCGGGGCGGCGGCAGGGGTCTATGACCCGGCGGATATTATTGCGGGCACCGATAGCGACGGCGCTGCGACTGCCATTGTGCCGGTCTGGATGATGCCACAAGGCGCACCCATCGGGCTGCGGTCCAAGATGTGGCTGGATTACCAGAATGACGTGAAAGTGTCGGATGTGCAGCTTGCGGCGCGCGAAGGCTATGAATCCGTGGAACACACCAAGCGTTATACCACGCTGGGCATGGCGACAGACCAAGGAAAACTTAGCAATATCAACGGTCTTGCGGTGCTTTCTCAGGCCCTCGGGGCCGAGATTCCGCAAGTCGGCACCACCACTTTCCGCCCGCCCTATACCCCTGTTACCATCGGGGCCTTGGCCGGTGAGGCACGGGGCGAGATTTTCCAGCCGCTGCGCCGCACGCCCATGCATGACTGGCACGACCAGAACGGCGCCTATTGGGAACCGGTGGGCCTGTGGCGCCGCCCCTATTGCTATCCGCGCGCGGGCGAAACCCATGATCAGGCGGTGCAGCGCGAGGTGATCAACACCCGCGAAAAGCTGGGCCTGCTGGATGCCTCGACCCTTGGCAAGATCATCGTCAAAGGGCCGGATGCGGGCCGGTTCCTCGACATGCTTTACACCAACATGATGTCCAATCTGGCGGTGGGCAAATGCCGATATGGGTTGATGTGCAACGAGCAGGGCTTTTTGTCGGATGACGGCGTTGTCGCCCGCATTGATGAGGATACCTGGCTGTGCCACACCACCTCGGGCGGGGCAGACCGGATTCACGGCTGGATGGAAGACTGGCTGCAATGCGAATGGTGGGATTGGAAGGTGTATACCGCCAATGTGACCGAGCAATATGCGCAAGTTGCCGTTGTCGGCCCCAATGCCCGGAAATTGCTGGAAAAGATCGGCGGTATGGATGTCTCGAAAGAGGCGCTGCCCTTCATGCAATGGGCCGATGGCAGCTTGGGCGGCTTTCCGGTGCGGGTGTATCGGATCAGTTTCTCGGGGGAACTGTCTTATGAAATCGCGATCCCGGCCAGCCATGGCGCGGCCTTCTGGGACATGCTGCACCGGGAAGGCGCGGAGTTTGGCGCGATGCCTTACGGCACCGAATGTCTGCATGTTCTGCGCGCCGAAAAGGGCTTTATCATGATCGGCGATGAGACGGATGGCACCGTCACCCCGCTGGATCTGGGGCTTGGTTGGGCCGTGTCCAAGAAGAAGGCCGATTTCCTTGGCAAGCGCGGGATGGAGCGGACCTATCTGGCCGACCCGGAGCGGTGGAAACTGGTCGGGCTGGAAACGCTGGATGGGTCTGTGCTGTCCGATGGCGCCTATGCCGTGGCCCCCGGCACCAATGAGAACGGCCAGCGCAACACCGAAGGCCGCGTCACCTCAACCTATTACAGCCCGACCTTGAAAAAGGGCATCGCGATGGGGCTGATCAAGAATGGCCCCGACCGCATGGGCGAGGTGGTGGAGTTGAACAAGGTGGACGGCGGCACCGTCAAGGCGCGCATCGTCGATGCCGTTTTCTTTGACAAGGAAGGGGAGAAGGGCAATGCATAACCCTGTCAGCGCGCTTGGCGGAGAGATGTTCGAAGGCTTTGCAACCATCCGCGAGGTCGGCCCGATGGGCATGATTACCCTGCGCTGCAAGATGGATGAAAAACCGCTTGCAACCACCTTGAAAAAGCTTGGTTTTTCGTTGCCAGATCAGCGCCGCATCAGCCATGGCAAGGATCGGTCTGCGGGCTGGATGTCACCGGATGAGCTGTTGCTGATCCTGCCCTATGCCGATGTCGCCGCGACGATGGAGGGGCTGGCAAGCGGGCTTGCCAAGACGCATCATCTGGCCGCCGATGTGTCAGACGCCCGCGCGATGTTCCGCATCGAAGGCGAAAAGGCCGATCAGGTGCTGGCAAAGCTGTGCCCCGTGGACCTGAAAACCCTTGCCCCGGCAGAGCTGCGCCGCACCCGCGCCGCACAGGTGGCCGCCGCCTTCTGGGCGCAGGACGGGGGCTATACGCTGGTCAGCTTCCGCTCGGTCGCGGGCTATGTGATGGGCATTCTGCGCCATGCTGCCGCCAAAGGGGCAGAGATTTAGGGCGGGCTTTGTGCCTGACAGGCGTTTTCGATATCGCTGCCCATGATTCCCGGCTATGTCCTGTCTGGTATCCGGTTCGGTTGCTGGACAGGGCTTAACAATGGGCTGCATGTAAATGAAATTGCTTTGTTTTTCCTTGGTGACGCTGTTCGTGGCTTCGGCCGCTATGGCCAAGGATGTCACCTATGTCTGTCGGTTGGATGTGCCGGTATCGCAGCAATGGGTGCCATCACAGATTGCCATTCTGCACACAGAGGGCAGCGAAACCGCCGTGGTGAATGACCCGATCATCGTTTACTTTCTGAAAAAGCCTGCCACGGCCAAGGTGGCGGCGGATAACCCCCAGCGCATCACCTTTACTTGGGAATTGCCAAGGGTTCGCAACACTGCCGGGCAGGAAACCCCGCGTTTTCTGTATAGGGCCAGCTATTTCAAGAAAACCGGCAAAGTAAGCATTTCCGCCACCCCGGCGGGATATCCGAACAACTTCAACGCCTTTGGCACCTGCAAGCTCGGCTGAGCGGCGCAGATTTCTTTGGCGGCCCCTTGACGTCCGGAACCGAAGCGCTCTTATTCGCGTTGACAGATGAAACTTCTGAAAGGAAACGACATGGCTTTTACACTTCCCGATCTTCCCTATGCCCATGATGCACTTGCCGCGCATGGCATGTCCAAGGAAACGCTGGAATATCACCATGACCTGCACCACAAGGCCTATGTCGACAACGGCAACAAGCTGATCGCTGGCACCGAATGGGAAGGCAAGTCGGTCGAAGAGATCATCAAAGGCACCTATCAGGCGGGCGCTGTGGCGCAGAACGGCATTTTCAACAATGCCAGCCAGCATTGGAACCATGCCCAGTTCTGGGAAATGATGGGGCCGGGCGGCAAGGCGATGCCGGGCGCGCTGGAAAAGGCGCTGGTGGAGAGCTTTGGGTCGGTTCAGAAATTCAAGGATGATTTCTCGGCGGCGGGGGCAGGGCAGTTTGGCTCTGGCTGGGCTTGGCTGGTCAAGGACAAGGACGGCAGCTTGAAGGTGACCAAGACCGAAAACGGCGTGAACCCGCTGTGCTTTGGTCAGACCGCGTTGCTGGGCTGCGATGTGTGGGAACATTCCTATTACATTGATTTCCGCAACAAGCGCCCGGCCTATCTGACCAATTTCCTTGATAATCTGGTCAATTGGGAAAACGTCGCCTCGCGCATGTGATCGGCGGCTGATCTGACGGTAACGGCCCGCAATCTGATTGGTTGCGGGCCGTTTCTGTTGCATCCATGCGGGTTTTGCCTTGGCCCCGCCTTCGGGTCAGTTCAGCCCTGTCTTTAACGCCTTTGTCAAAGTGTCGATATCCGGCACAACCTCCACAAAGCCGCGCATCGACGCATCGGCAAAGCCTTGATCCACCACATGATCCAGCAGCGTGACCAGCGGTTGCCAATAGCCCGCCACATCCAGCAGGAAAATCGGTTTGGCATGCATGCCCAGTTGCCGCCATGTCAGCACCTCAAAAAACTCATCCAACGATCCGCCGCCGCCGGGCAGCACCACAATCGCGTCCGAGTTCATGAACATCACCTTTTTACGCTCATGCATGGTTTCGGTCAGCACCAACTGGTCCAGATCGCGTTTGGCAATTTCGCGTTTGACCAGATGGGTCGGCATCACGCCCAATGTGCGCGCGCCTGCGGTTTGGGCCGCGCGGGCGACCTCGCCCATCAAACCGGTATCGCCAGCGCCGTAAACCAGCCGCCAGCCGTTCGCGGCGATCATGGCACCTGTGGCTTGGGCGGCGGTGGTGAAGGCGGGGTTGGTGCCGGGGCGCGCGCCGCAAAAGACGCAGATAGAGGCTGACATCGGGGCTGTTCCTGAAAAAACTTGCTTTGGCAATTGATATCGGGGTTCTTGTAAAAGGGAAAGCCGAAGGGCGCTGCGCGGGTTTGCAGGGGGGATTTATGGCAGGATGGGCGGGTTGGGGGGCAGGGGCCAGACTGGCAGCCGTGCTTGGCGGTGCGGCAGCGGCGGGGGGGCTTGTGCTTCTGGTGCTGGCGCTTTTGCCCGCACCGCAGCCAGAGCCGCAACCAGAGCCGGTGCCACAGCCTGCGGCGATTGCCGCGCCCGAGGCTGCTGCACCTGCTGCCGCGCCTGATGCAACTGTCGTGGCGCCTGCCCCCACAGCCCCGCCTGCGCCCAAGCCGCCCAGCTTTGACGTGGTGCGGATCGAAAAGGATGGGGCGGCGCTGATTGCGGGCAAGGCGCATCCGGGCAGCGCGGTTTCGGTTTTGCTGGATGATCTGGTGGTCTCTACCGTGATCACCGATCCTTCGGGCGCATTTGCCGCTTTGTTCGAGGTGCCCCCCAGTAGCGCGCATCGGTTGATCACCTTGCGGATGCGGCTGGCGGATGGGCAGGAACTGGCCTCAGAAGAACAGGTGATCTTGTCGCCCGGCGATGTGATGCCGGTGGAAGGTGCCGACCCTGCGCCAGTGGCAGAAACCCTTGCTGCGCCGGAAGCCGCAGACCCCGCCGTGACAGACCCCGCCGCAACAGAACCGGTGGCCGAGGCTGCCCCAGAGCCCAGCACAGCTGCTGCGGTGGCCACCGCCGCCGCCACCGATGCCACCGCCACCGTTGACCCTGACGTAGGCGCTGGGGCCAATGCGGCGACTGAAACGGCGGCGATCTTGTTGGGGCCGGGCGGCGTGCGGGTTTTGCAGCCGGGGGGCGATGCGGCACAGGCGGCAGGCAAGCTGCGCCCTGTGGTGATTGATGCGATTTCCTATACTGCCAGTGGCGCTGTGCAGATGGGCGGGCGCGGGATGCCGGGGGCGCGGGTGCGGCTGTATCTTGACGGGCGTTATCTGACCGAATTCGCCATCGGGCCGGATGGCGGCTGGGGCGGCGTGCTGCCCGAAGTGGCACCGGGCGTCTATACGCTGCGCGCCGATCAGATCGATGCCGAGGCCAAGGTGACGGCGCGGTTCGAAACCCCGTTCCAACGCGAAACGCCCGAGGCCTTGGCCGCCCTTGCCGCGCCAAGCGCCACGGCAGAGGCGCAAGCCGCGCCGGAACCAGTGCCAGAGGTGGTGGCCGCACAGCCCGAGGTCGCCGTGCCGCCTGCCGCGCCGCCTGCTGGGGGCCAAGCCAGCACCGTGCAAGCGACAGATAGCAGCGCCGGGGCGGATGCCGCAGCGCAGGCCCCGCAACCCGAACCGGTCGCCGCAGCGCCTGCACCCAATGCCACGGCCCCTGTGCAGCCCGCGCCGGGTGTCGCGGCGCAAGGTGCTCAGGTCAATGTGACGGCCGCAACGGCACCGCAACCGATGCCCGCCCCGGCACCGTTTGCGCCCGCGCCCGGTGCCGCGCCACAACCCATTCGCGTGCCAGAGCCTTTGGCCCCCGTGGCACCCTCTGCCACCCCCAGCCAAGCCGCCGCCCAATCCCCGGCGGCCCCGGTCACGGTGACGGTGCAACCGGGTTTCACGCTTTGGGCCATTGCGCGGGATCAGTTTGGCGATGGGATCCTGTATGTGCAGGTTTATGAGGCGAACAAAGACCGTATTCGCGACCCGGATCTGATTTACCCCGGTCAGGTCTTTGCGCTGCCCGAGGCCCCGAGCACCGCCGCACCCGCCGCAGATGCCTCTCGCTGAGCCGGGGGCTCTGGCCTTTGCTGTTCGGGGCGACTAAACAAACCAGATCACAGACCCGCCGCCGCCCAATGGGCCGCTGCCGGGGCAGGGCCCGCCACGCACCGGGGCGCGGCTTGCCGATTGCAGAAATGAGGATGGAATGCGCAGATTGACCAGCACCGCGACAAGCGCCGACGCCAAAAGTGAGAGTGCGTCCGGCATGCAAACCATTCGCCGCGTTCTGCCCTATCTGTGGCCCAAGGATGTGCCTTGGGTGCGCCACCGTGTCACGATTGCGCTGGTGTTGTTGCTTTGCGCCAAAATCGTCTCGGTCAGCACGCCGTTCTTTTACAAAGCCGCTGTGGATGCCTTGGCGGGCGAGGCCCCGTCGCAAAGCGCGCTGCTGATGTTTGGGGCCGTGGGGCTGACCATCGCTTATGGTGTGGCGCGCTTGGGTGCGGTGGGCTTTGGGGAATTGCGCGATGCGGTCTTCGTGCGCGTGGGGCAGCGGGCCTTGCGCAAGCTGGCGCTGGAAACCTTTACCCATATTCACCGCTTGTCGATGCGCTATCACATCACCCGCAAAACCGGGGGCCTGTCGCGCATTATCGAACGCGGGGTCAAGGGCGTCGACTTTCTGCTGCGTTTCATGCTGTTTTCGGTGGGGCCGCTGATCCTTGAGTTGTCCATGGTTGCGGTGATCTTTGCGCTGCTATTCGGCTGGCTTTACATGGTGGTCGTGGTTGTCACCATCACGCTTTACGTCACCTTCACGCTGAAAGTGACCGAATGGCGGGTGAAGATTCGCCGCCAGATGAACGATCAGGACACCGATGCCAACCAAAAGGCCATCGACAGCTTGCTGAACTTTGAAACCGTGAAATATTTCGGGGCCGAGTTGCGCGAGGCGCAGCGCTATGACGGCGCGATGCAGAAATATGAGGTGATGGCCGTCAAGACCGGGCAAAGCCTGTCCTTCCTGAACTTCGGGCAATCGCTGATCATCACCACCGGGCTGGTGATCGTGATGGTCATGGCCGCGATGGGGGTCGAGGATGGCACCCTGACCGTGGGCGATTTCGTCATGGTCAACGCCTATATGATCCAGATCACCATGCCGCTGAACTTTCTGGGCACGGTCTATCGCGAAATCCGGCAGGCGCTGGTCGATATGGGCGAGATGTTCGGCCTGCTGGGCCAACCCGCCGAAGTGGTGGACAAGCCGGGGGCCACGGACCTGAAGGTTTCGGGCGGCGAAGTGGTGTTTGACAATGTGCAATTCGGCTATGACGCCGCGCGCCCGATCCTGAAAGGGGTGACCATCCGTGTCGCACCGGGGCAGCGGGTGGCGCTGGTGGGGCCGTCCGGGTCTGGCAAATCCACGGTCGGGCGCTTGCTGTTCCGGTTTTACGATGTGGTGGGCGGGGCTGTGCGGATTGATGGCCAGGACCTGCGCGATGTCACCCAAGACAGCCTGCATGCGCAAATCGGCGTGGTGCCGCAGGATACGGTTTTGTTCAATGATACCGTGCTTTACAACATCGCCTATGGCCGCCCTGAGGCCTCGCGTGCCGAGATTGAGGCCGCCGCCCGCGCCGCAAAGATCCATGATTTCATTCTGTCCTTGCCGGATGGCTATGAAACCACCGTGGGGGAACGTGGCCTGAAACTGTCGGGCGGGGAAAAGCAGCGGGTCGGCATTGCGCGCACCTTGCTGAAAAACCCGCCGATCCTGCTGTTGGATGAGGCGACCTCGGCGCTGGATACCCAGACCGAGCGGGATATTCAGGACAGTCTGTTGGCCATGGGCGAAGGGCGCAGCGTGATCACCATCGCGCACCGTCTGTCGACGATTGCCGATGCCGATCAGATCATCGTGCTGGAAGCGGGCAATATCGTCGAGCAAGGCACCCATGACCAGCTTTTGGCCAATAACGGGCGCTATGCGGCCATGTGGGCGCGGCAATCCTCGGAGGAGGAAGACGCGGGCGACGCGGCCTGAACGGGCTTAGCCCTGCGGCAGCGGGGTCAGGGTGATCATGCTGGGCGTCAGGTCTTGGCCGCCGATGATATTGGCGATGGCGGTGCCGTTGAACAGGATCATCGCGCCGGTGCTGTCGCTGTTTTGCAGCAAGGTGATGACGGGCAGAATCTCGGCCCCGGTGTCGTCGCGTTCGGGGGTGTATTGCACCTCTAGCTGGTCGCCTGCGCTATAGTCATTGACCCGCGCCACATCGGTCAGGTCGGGGCGGCCATAGTCGATGCGGAACAGATCATCGCCCGCGCCGCCTTCGCCGATGTCACCGGGGCCAAGGACCAGCGTGTCATCGCCTTCGCCGCCTGACAGCCCGTCGACACCGTCAATCGTGGTTTCGCCGGCTTCGCTGGACAGGGTGGCCGACATGCCGAACAGCGTGTCATTGCCCGCGCCGCCATAGAGCAGATCGGCGCCAGAGCCGCCGCGCAATTCGTCATTGCCATCATCACCGTGCAGAATGTCATTGCCGCCATTGCCGGTCAGCAGGTCATCATCCGCACCACCGTAAACCGTATCAAAGCCAATGCCCGCGTCGATGGTGTCATTGCCATCGCCGCCATAGGCCAGATCGCGGCCATCGCGCATCGACATCACGTCATCGCCCGTGCCGCCTTCGGCGTAATCGCTTTCGGTGCTGCCGATCAACGTATCGTCGCCTGCATTCAAAAACCATGCCAGCGCGTTTTCTTCATCGGTCGACAGGGCATCATCGCCTTCGGTGCCGGTGATCACATCGCTGTAAAGGCTGGCATCAAATTCGCCCGGCACAGCCACATCTTCGGTTTCCGCCTCTGTTTCGGGGGCGGCTGCGGTATCGGTCGGGGCGGCATCTTCATCGCTGTCATCGCTGCGATTGAACAGGCCCAGATCAATGCCAATCGTGCCAAGAAACAGCAGCAGGAAGGGGGCGGTTACAGGGTCCATGGTCAACAGCCTTCTGGCAAGGGCGGGGCGATTGTTTCCGGATATAGATCAATATTGATGAAAATGCGGCAGGTTGGCGGCAACCGCGCGGCAATGCGCGCGGCTGCGATTAAGGCGCTGCCCCGGAAGGGGGGGCCTTATTCGGCGGCGCGCAGGGGCGGGCGGGGCATGCCTTGCACGGCGCTGCGCTGGCTGTTGTCGCCCTCGTCATCGGGCGCGGTATCGCTTGTCTCTGCGGTCGGTGCGCCTTCGGGTGCCGGGGCGTCATCCCAGATCAGCACCGGCGAGGCGATGCGCCGCGCCGCACGGTTCAGCGCCATGTCGCGTGCCGCTGCACTGCTGGACCCGCTGGACAGCGCCGACAGCGCACCAAAGCTGCGATAGGCCCCGATCCCGATCCAGACGCGCAGCGCCAGCAGCGCCGGGGTAAAGATCAGCGTCAGCACAGTGGCAATGCCAAGGCCAAAGACCACGGCGGTGGCCAGTTGCTTCCACCACAGGGCGGTCGGGCTGTCGATGGAATAGCCGCCCCCGATGAAATCAAGGCTTAGCCCGAACATCATCGGCGCAAGCCCTGCCATGGTGGTGATCGTGGTCAGCAGCACGGGGCGGATGCGTTGTTCCGCTGTGCGCACGATGGCCTCGATCTTGGGCATGTAGCGGCTGAATTCCTGATAGGTGTCAATCAGCACGATATTGTTGTTCACCACGATCCCGGCCAGGGCCACGATGCCGGTGCCTGTCATGATGATGCTGAAGGTCTGGTCCATCACCAGCATCCCGATCAGCACGCCCGTGGTCGACAGAACCACCGCGATCAGCACAAGGACCGAGTTGTAAAAACTGTTGAACTGCGCCAGCAGGATGATGAACATCAGCCCCAGCGCCCCGGCAAAGGCCTTGGCCAGAAACGCACCGCTTTCGGCCTGGTCTTCCTGATCACCGGTCCATTCCCATTCCACACCGCTGGGCAGCGGGGTTTCATCGGTCAGCCATTTCGACAGCAGGGCGATGCGCTCATTGGCGTTGATCGGTTCCACCGTCAGGCTGAACAGACGTTCGGACACTTCGGGCTTGGTCAGCTCTACCAGATCATAGCCGTAATCGCCGCCTTCAATCGCGGCGCTGCCCGTGGAATCGATGTCGCGCGCGCGGGCGATGCCAACGGTGGCAAAGCTGCCATCGGCCTGCTTTTCCTTCAGCATGACCAGACCGGGCGTCACATCGGCCTTGATGTCGAAATAGCGCTGCTGATCCACCCGGTCGATGCGGCCCAGCTTTTGCACCGGGCTGCGGGTGACGAAGTTGGACAGCGGCACCAGACCATCGCGGGTCCGCACCTTCAGCGTGTCGAGCGTGGACAGCACGCGGTCCTGTTCCGGCAGGCGGACGCGGATCTCAATCTCCTCGTCCGAGCTGTCGACCCGCATCGTATCCAGCAGGATGCCGCGCGTCACAAGCTGCACCATGCCGCCCACGGTTGCCACATCGGCGCCAAAGCGCCCGGCCTTTTCCACATCCACATCAATCTGCCAGTCGATGCCGGGCAGGGGGCGGGTGTCTTCGATATCAATCACCCCGGCGGTGGTTTCAAAGCGGTCGCGCACAATTGCCACGGCTTCGGCGATCTGGGTGAAATCATCGCCTTTCAGCCGCAGATGCAACGGCTTGCCCGAGGCAGGCCCGCGGCTTTGGCTCAGCGCTTCCAACTGGATGCCGGGCAGATTGGCAAGTTTTGCCATGATCCGCGCCAGCACCAAATCGCCGTCCAGTTCGGGAATATCGGCGCGGTCTTCCCATGGGATCACCTCGATCTGCATCTGGCCCACGGTATCCAGCGGGGCCTGCGCGCCGCCATTGTTGGAATTCAGCCCCCCCGCACCCGCAAAGGAGAACACCGAATCCACGCCTTCGGTGGCCAGCACGATATCTTCGGCCTGTTTCAGCAAGGCATCCTTTTCCGGCAAGGACAGGTTGCCCCGCGCGCGGACATAGATGATCGCCTGTTCCGTCTCAGACTCGACAAAGAATTCCACCCCTTTGGAATGGGTGCCGAAATAGCTGAAGGTTGCGACGACAAAGGCCAGCACCGCCACGATAGAGACGACCGGCATCACCGGGTTGCCCGCAATCGCCTTGGTGAAATAGCCAAAGGGCGTGCGGCGATAGCTGCCCCGGATTTTGCGGGGTTTCCGCTCTATCCGGGCGGCGGTCATGGTGATGGTGGTCAGCACAGCACCTGCCGTGAACAGCACGGCCCCCGGCAACACGGCCATCCCCCCGGACGGGGCGACCCCGCCCATCAGATAAGCCGGGTTCAGCATCTGCATCGCGCCCAGAAAGATCAGATACATCGAGGGGGGCACCATCACGGCACGCAGCCACCACGGCAGCGGGCGCAGCTTTGCTGCCGTGCGGTCGAATATCCGGCTGATCCGGCCCGACACGCCGCCCAGAACCGGCAGATAGACCAGCGCCACGATCAGGCTGGCCGATAGCACGAAGATCAGCGTGACAGGCAGCATCCCCATGAATTCGCCCGGAACCCCGGGCCAGAACAGCATTGGCAAAAAGGCGCAAAGCGTGGTCGCGGTAGAGGACACAACCGGCCAGAACATCCGCTTTGCGGCCTCGGTATAGGCGGCCATCGGGCCAGAGCCTTCGGAAATGCGGGTATCGGCATATTCGACCACCACAATCGCGCCATCCACCAGCATCCCGACGGCCAGAATAAGCCCGAACATCACGATGTTGGACACGGTGATGCCCATCACCGCCAGCAGCACAAAGCACAACAGGAACGAGGTCGGGATCGCAAAACCCACCAGCAGCGCAGAGCGCGTGCCAAGCGAGGCCAGAACCACAATCATCACCAGCGCAATCGCCGTAAGGACGGAGCCTTCCAACTGGCTGACCATGCTGTTGACCTGACTGGACTGATCCAGCGAGGCGCGCACTTCCACCGCTTCACGCAATTCCTGCGGCCATGTCGCGCGTTCCAGTTCCACCTGCCGGCGCACCTCGGCGGCGGTGTCGATCAGGTTGAAACCTTTGCGCTTGACGACCTGAATGGCCACCGTGGTTTCACCGTTAAAACGCGCGGTGCCGGTGCGGTCTTCAAAGGTCAAGCGGATATCGGCCAGATCGCCAAGCGTCACCACCCGGTCGCCATTCACCTTGACGGGCAGGCCGTAAACCTGTTGCGGGGTCTTGAAAGACGAAGGGATTTTGACCGCATAGGCACCGCTTGCGGTTTCCACCTCCCCCGCCGCGATCAACTGGTTGTTGTTGCGCACAACCGAAATCAACTCGGCGGCGGTGACGTTATAAGCCTCCAGCCGCAGCGGGTCGATCACCACTTCCAGCATCTCATCGCGGTGGCCGGCCAATTCCGCCTTCAGCACCGCATCCATGCCTTCGATCCGGTCTTGCATATCCTTGGCGGCGCGCAGCAGCGTGCGTTCCGGCACTTGGCCCGACAGCGCGATGATGATAATCGGGAATTCGGAAAAGTTGATCTCGTTGATCGAATATTTATCCGCCCCGTCCGGGAATTTCGCCTCGGCGGTGTTCATCTTGTCGCGCACATCGGCGATGATCTTGGTCTTGTCCCAGCCGAATTCAAATTCTAGCGCCACGCCGCCATAGTTTTCGGCGGCGGTGCCGGACATCTTCTTCAACCCGTCAAGGCCAGAAAGCTCTGTCTCCATCACCTTGACCAGCAGGGTTTCGCTGTCTGCCGCCGAAATGCCGGGGAAGGGGACCGACACGAACAGCGCCGGAATTTCGATATCCGGCTCGCCTTCCTTGGGCAGCGAATAATAGGCAAAGCCGCCCGCCAGAAGGGACAGGGCGACAAAGGCAATGACCATGCGGGCGCGGCTGGCGGCCCAGTCAACAATTCCGATCATTGCGCCTGTTCCTTGTAAGTGACCGTCACGGCCACGCCCTCGGTCACGAATTCCTGCCCCACGACAATCACATCCGCCGCATCCGGCAGGCCGGTCAGCCAGACCCCATCGACCGTGTCGCGGATCAGCGTGACGGGCACGAATTCGGCGCGGCTGTCGCCGTTGACGATGCGCAGGCCAAGCCGCCCCTCATCATCCAGCGTCAGCGCCGAGGCGGGCAGCAGATGCGCCGGTTTGCCTTCGGTGGCGATCATCAGTTCGGCGGTCTGGCCGTCGCGGATGTTCAGCCCGTCATTGGCCACCGTCACCTCCACCCGGAAGGTGCGGGTCAACGGATCGGCGGACCGGCTGAGGAAGGTCACACGCCCCAGCGCCTCGCGCCCCGAGGCCAGACGCGCCTGCGCCATCGCGCCCACGCTGACCTTGTCGACATCGGTTTCGGCCAGAAACCCCACCAGCTTGATCGGGTCCAGCTGGATCACGGTGGCACAAGCTGCGCCGGGTTGCAGCAAGGCGCCCAATTCGGCGGTATCGGTTTCCAGCAAGCCACCAAAGGGCGCAACCAGCGTCAGCCGCTTCAGCTCCCGCTCTGCCGCTTCGACGGCGGCTTCGGCCGAACGGATGCCCGAAGTGGCCGCAGACACACCCGATTCCGCCGAACTGACCCCGGCGCGCGCGCTTTCCACGGCGGCGGTGGTCGCAGCGACCCGGGTTTCCGAGGCAAAACCATCTTGGCTGAGTTGCGAGGCAGCGCGGGCGTTGATCTCGGCCTCGGCCAGCCGGGCTTGTGCCTCGACCAGCCGCGATTGCGCTTCGGGCAGGCGGCTTTTGGCCTCCATCAGGCGCGATTCTGCCTCTTTCAACTGCGCGTCACGGGTGCCCACATCCAGAACACAAAGCGGCTGATCCTTGGTCACATAGGCCCCCCGGCGCAAGGGTTCCGACACCACCAGCCCCGAGGTTTCGGATTTCACCTCGACCTGCCGCGCGGCTTCGGTGCGGCCACGGGCCAGAATGGCGCTGTCGACCGGTTGCACCTTGCTGCGCTGCACCAGAACCGACACCTTACGCTCGGCTTTCGCAGGCTCTTCGACCGGGGCAGGGGTGGCGGCGGCGTCGGTGCTGCTTTCAGGTGAAGGTTCCCCCGCGGCAAAAGCCAGCAGCTTTTCGCGTTCAAACACCAAAAGAAACAGCGATATCGTTACAATCGCAGCCGTAATCAGGGGGAAAATCCGCATTCAATCGCCTCTTGTGCATATGCCGCCTGCGGCCCCAAGGTGAAAGGCCGCGGCCCGTGCATATGATATTCGTCTGGTCATACGCTAAACTATCTGGTTCAGATTAAACTTTTTGTCCCCCAGTCACAAGTCACCATTCCCGAGCCGGGACCGGACTGCAAGCCCCAGCCTGCGTTGCCGCGCAGAACAGGGCCGAAACCGGCCCCACCGGTCCGAAAAGCGCCGATTTCGGGCCGCAGAACGGGCTTGAAAACCGGGCAGGGCTTGGCAAGCCCTTGGCCTTGCGTGTAAGACGGTGGGAAAGAATTGGAGACAGGCGTGAGCAATCCAGAAAGCTTCATCGAAGAGGTGACAGAAGAGGTCCGTCGTGATCGTCTGTTTGCGACCTTCCGCAAATATGGCTGGATCGGCATTTTGCTTGTCGTTCTGGTGGTTGGCGGGGCGGCCTATACCGAATGGCAAAAGGCCAGCCGTGCAGCGGCGGCGCAGGCCTTTGGCGATACATTGCTGGATGCGCTGGATCAGGAAACACCCGAGGCGCGGCGCGCGGCACTGGTTGCGGCGGGTGATGCTGCCAATGGGGTGAATGACAAGCTGGCCATCCAAAAGCTGCTGCTGGCTTCGGACCCCGAGGCTGACAAGCCGGGCACGCTGGCAGCGCTGGATGCGATCATCGCAGACCCCAAACTGCCCAACGCTTACCGCGATCTGGCCGTGTTGCGCCGTGTGGTGGTGGCCGGGGCGGATATGGAAATCGCGGAACGCCGCGCCGCGCTTGATACGATTGCGATCCCGGGCCGCCCGTTCCGCACGCTGGCGCTGGAACAGATGGCCTATCTGTCGGTCGAGGCAGGCGATATGGAAGCCGCAATCACGCAGCTTCGCGCCTTGTCCACCGATCAAGAGGCCCCTGCGGGCCTGCGTCAGCGCGCGTCACAGATGATCGTGGCCTTGGGCGGCGAGACGAAAGACAGCTAACACCACGCGGCGGCTGCCGGGCGACGCCCTGTGCCTGCCGCGTGTCAAACGAAAAACCTGCGCATCGCGCGCTGGACATGGGCAGGACAAGGGGCAGACATAAGATGAACTCTTTCTCTGACACTCGGAAAAAGGCGGAGATTCGGGCCAAGGCGGGCAAAGGGTTTTGCCTTGTGGTCGGGTTGGCGCTGCTGGCTGGCTGCGAAAAAGAACTGATCCTTGAAGGAGAGCGGTTCAACCCCCGCACGCCGCTGGAGGCCAGTGTCCGCGCAGAGGGCGAGGCCCAACCGACCGACAGCTTCGGCCAGATTGAAAATCAATCGGTCGCGATCAGCTTGCCCGCCGCGCGCGCCAATGCGGATTGGACGCATCGTTCGGCCAATGTGGCGCATCTGATGCCGCATGCCAGCCTGTCGGCGGCCCCGGTGCGGGTGTGGTCGGTGGATATCGGCGCGGGTAACAGCCGTAAATACCGCATCACCGCCGCCCCCATCGTGGCGGATGGTCGTGTGTTCACCATGGATGCCACCACCGGCGTTTCGGCTGTTGCGACCTCGGGCGCAAAGCTGTGGTCGGTGAACCTGATGCCTGCCGGCGCGCGCGGAGAGGTTTCGGGCGGCGGCTTGGCCTATGGCGGCGGGCGTTTGTTCGTCTCTACCGGACATGCCGAACTGGTCGCGGTTGATCCGGCCAGCGGTGGCGTGATCTGGCGCCAGAACCTTCTGTCCCCCGCCGCAGGCACCCCAACGGTGGCCGATGGCGTGGTTTATGTGGTCGGACGCAATGGCATGGGCTGGGCGATTGATTCCAAGGATGGCAAGGTGCTGTGGCAATTGCCGGGCACCCCATCGAATAACGGGATCGTCAGTTCTGCCGCGCCTGCGGTGACGGCACGCACAGTGCTGTTCCCCTTTGGCAATGGCGATCTGGCCGCCGCGCTGAAATCCGGGGGCGTCAAACTCTGGACGGCCAGCATCGCCGGAGCGCGTCTGGGCCGTGGCTATAACAGCGTCACCGATATTGCGGGCGATCCGGTTGTTGACGGCGCCACCACCTATGTCGGCAACCAAAGCGGGCGGCTGTCGGCCTTGGATACCGCCTCGGGCAGCGAGAAATGGTCCGCGCGTGAGGCGGCTTATGGCGCGGTTCTGCCTGTCGGCGGCTCGGTCTTTCTGATCTCGGATGAGGCAAAGCTGGTGCGGCTGGATGCGGCCACCGGGCAGCCGATCTGGGCGGTGGATATGCCCTATTACGAATCCGCCAAGGAAAAGCGCCGCGCGGCGATCACCGCGCATTATGGCCCGGTTCTGGCCAGCGGTCGGCTTGTCGTGGTGTCGGGGGATGGCGTCGTGCGCCTGTTCAACCCGACCAATGGCGCGCTGGTGGGCACGGCAGACCTGCCGGGCGGGGCGGCCTCTGCCCCGGCTTTGGCGGGCGGAGTGCTCTATGTCGTTTCCGGCAATGGGCAACTTCACGCTTTCCGTTGACCGGGGTTCCGTGTATGGCCACGGATTGATGCACTGACCCAAAGCCCCCGGAGGGGCCAAAATGAGCTTTACCCTCGCCATCGTTGGCCGCCCCAATGTGGGCAAATCCACCCTGTTCAACCGCCTTGTCGGGCGCAAACTGGCGCTGGTCGATGACCAGCCCGGCGTCACCCGTGACCTGCGCGAAGGCGATGGCAAGATCTTTGACTTGCGCTTTACCGTGATTGATACGGCGGGGCTGGAAGATGTAACCGATGACAGCCTGCAAGGCCGGATGCGCCGCCTGACCGAACGCGCGGTTGGCATGGCCGATGTCTGCCTGTTCCTGATCGACGGGCGCACCGGGGTCACCGCCACGGACGAAGTGTTCGCCGATATCCTGCGCAAAAAAGGCGCGCGGGTGATCCTTGGCGTGAACAAATCCGAAGGCAAAGCCGGGGATGCAGGCGCGATTGACGCGTGGTCGCTGGGTCTGGGCGAACCCTTGCGCCTTTCGGCGGAACATGGCGAAGGGATCGACGATCTTTATCGCCTGCTCCGCCCGATCTCGGATGAATTTGCCGAACGCGCCGAGGCTGATGCCCCGATCGTGGATGTCGATATCCCCGAGGACGAAGCCGATACCGAGGCCGATCCCGAATGGCACAAGCCCTCAGCCACCAAGCCGCTGCAAATTGCCGTGATTGGCCGCCCGAATGCGGGCAAATCCACCCTGATCAACAAGATCATCGGCGAAGACCGTTTGCTGACCGGCCCCGAAGCAGGCATCACCCGCGATGCTATCTCGGTGAAAACCGACTGGTTCGGCACGCCGACCCGGATTTTTGACACCGCAGGCATGCGCAAGAAGGCCCGGATCAACGACAAGCTGGAAAAGATGTCCGTCTCTGACGGTTTGCGCGCCGTGCGTTTTGCCGAAGTGATCGTGGTGCTGCTGGATGTGGAAATCCCCTTCGAACAGCAAGACCTGCGCATCGCCGATTACGCCGAAACCGAAGGCCGCGCGGTTGTGGTGGCGGTGAACAAATGGGATCTCGAAGGCGAAAAGCAGGAAAAACTGGCCGAGCTGCGCGAAAGCTTTGAACGCCTGCTGCCCCAGCTTCGCGGCGCCCCGCTGGTGACTGTTTCGGCCAAGACAGGCCGCGGCCTCGACCGTCTGCACAGCGCCATCCTGCGCGCGCATGATATCTGGAACCGCCGCATCCCGACCAACCGCCTCAACACCTGGCTTCAGGCCATGACCGAGGCCCATCCGCCCCCCGCGCCGGGCGGCCGCCGCATCAAACTGCGCTATATGACCCAGGTGAAAACCCGCCCGCCGGGCTTTGTGGTCATGTGCAGCCATCCTGATCTGATGCAGGAGAGCTATAAACGTTATCTTGTCAATGGCTTGCGTGATCACTTTGATATGCCCGGCACGCCCATCCGCATCACGCTGCGCGGTCAAGGCGACAAGAACCCGTTCAAAGACAAGAAGTTCCACACCCCCAGCCGCTTGCGCAAACACAAAGCGTCCAAAGACCCGGATCAACGCTTCTAAAGCGCATCGCGTCTAGCGGGGGGAGTGCGAGCGTAGGAAGGCAGCGCCACTCCACCGCGTCCCGCTTTCTTTTCGGCACAAATATCCACGGGGGGTCCGGGGGGCAGTCAGCCCCCCGGCTTTTGTTTTGACACGGGGGGGCAGTCAGCCCCCCGGCCTTTGTTTTGATACGGGGGGGCAGTCAGCCCCCCGGCCTTTGGTTTGCACTCAGCGCGCGCGTTTCTACTCCGCCGCGATGGTGATCACCGGCTCCATCTCGGCCAGAATCGCATCCGACAGATGGCATTTGATCTGATGCCCGGTGGCCAGATGTTTGACAGGTGGCACCTCGCGGTCACACAGCCCGTTGGGCACTTGCGCTTTCCAACGGCAGCGTGTCTGGAATGGGCAACCCGATGGCGGGTTCATCGCGGATGGAATGTCACCTTCCAGCACGATCCGCTTTTTCTTCACCTTGGTATCGGCAATCGGCACGGCTGACAGCAGCGCCTCGGTATAGGGGTGATAGGGCGGGCTGAACACCTGATCGGTGGTGCCCAGTTCGACCACATGGCCCAGATACATCACCATCACCCGGTCGGCCAGATAGCGCACGATGGAAAGATCATGGCTGATGAACAGCAGGGTCGTGCGGTTCTTGCGCTGAATTTCCATCAGCAAATCGGTCACAGCGGCCTGCACCGACACATCCAGCGCCGAGACAGGCTCGTCCGCGACCACGATCTTGGCATCCCCCGCAAAGGCGCGCGCGATCCCGACGCGTTGCTTTTGCCCGCCTGAAAGCTGGCGCGGCATGCGTTCGGCAAAGGCGCGGGGCAGTTTCACAAGGTCCAGCAGTTCCAACATGCGGGCATGACGCTCGGCGTCGGAATTGCCTTCACCAAAGATTTCCAGCGCCCGTATGATCTGCCGCCCCACGGTCATCGAAGGGTTGAGCGTATCAAACGGGTTCTGGAACACCATCTGCACCGATGACACGGTATCCACCGCGCGCTGTTCAATCGGCGTGTCCTGAATATCTTGATTATACAGGAAAATCTTGCCGCTGGTCGCAGTTTCCAAACCCATCAGAACCTTGGCAAAGGTGGATTTGCCGCAACCCGATTCCCCCACGATGGCAAGGGTTTCCCCTTCGCGGGCCTCAAAAGACAAGGTTTCATTGGCCTTGACCACTTTTTGCGCGCCGCCGCCAAACAAGGAGCCGCCAGAAACCTCGTAATATTTGCGCAGGTCCTCCATCTTCAGCACGACATCGCCAACCGGGGTCTTTTCCTGCTGCTTCACAGCGGCCAGCGGGGCGTCCCAGTCAATCTCCTGAAACTTCACGCAGCGGGAATGATGGCGGTCGCCGCCGGTGTCGACCATGCGCACATCGCCTGCATCACAGCGTCCGGCCTCAAAGTAATCGCAGCGCGGGCCAAAGTTGCAGCCTTTGGGCCGTTCATGCGGCAGCGGGAAGTTGCCCGGAATGGCCACCAAGGGGCGGGAATTCTTGTCAGCCGAAGGCAGTGGGATCGAGCGGAACAGCGCTTGGGTATAGGGGTGGCGCATCTTGTCAAAGACCTCGGCCACGTTGCCGGTTTCCACCGCCTCGCCGGAATACATCACGCAAAGCCGGTCACAGACATCCAGCACCAGCCCAAGGTTATGGCTGATGAACAGCATGGAGGTGCCGTATTTCTGGCCCAGTTCCTTGACCAGATCGACGATCCCTGCCTCGACCGTCACATCCAGCGCGGTGGTGGGTTCATCAAGGATCAGCAGCGCGGGTTTTGACATCAAGGCCATGGCGATGACGATGCGCTGTTGCTGGCCGCCGGAAAGCTGATGCGGATAGGCGTTCACGATACGGTCGGGGTCGGGCAGGCGCACATCGGCGACGATCTGGCGCGCAAGCTCCCATGCCTTTTCTTTGGCCATGCCTTCATGGATCATCGGCACTTCGGCCAATTGCGCGCCCACGGTCATGGCCGGGTTCAGCGAGGCCATGGGTTCCTGATAGATCATCGCGATTTCAGAGCCGCGAAGCTGGCGCAGTTCCTCCTCGCCCATATTGGTCAGGTCGCGGCCTTTGAATTTGATGGAACCCGCGACGATTTTGCCGTTCTTGCCCAGATCGCGCATGACGGCCAGCGCCACGGTGGATTTACCGCAACCGGATTCGCCGACCAGCCCCATCGCCTCACCCGGCATGACGGTGCAGGAAAAATCCATCACCGCCGGGATCTCGCGCAGGCGGGTGAAGAAGGAGATCGAGAGGTTGGTGATCTCGAGGATGGGTTGGGACGGATCCCAGTCAGGTTTGGTCATTGTGGACTCCCTATACGGCGAGGCGCGTGGCGAGCGCCGGGGGCTGTCTGCCCCCGGACACCCGAGGATATTTGGACCGAAAAGAAAGCATCAGGCATCGGGCGTTGCATCAGTCTTTCAGGCTTTCTTCGCGCAACCCGTCTGCAAGCAGGTTGAGGCCGAGGACGAGGCTCATGAGTGCGATGGCCGGGACAACGGCGGGATGCGGGAAGATCGACAGCAGGCGGCGGCCATCATTGATGGTGGAGCCCCAATCGGGGGATTCCGGCGAGACGCCGAGGCCGAAGAAGCCGAGTGTGCCCAGCAGAATGGTGGTATAGCCGATGCGCAGGCAGAAATCGACGATCAGAGGGCCGCGGGCGTTGGGCAGGATTTCCCAAAGCATGATATACCATGGCCCTTCGCCGCGGGTTTGGCCTGCTGCCACATAGTCGCGTGAGCGCAGGTCCAGCACGATGCCGCGCACGATGCGGAACACGGTGGGGGCGTTGACGAAGACCACGGCGACAAAGACGTTGAGCAGGTTCGGGTCCATCGACCAGATGCCCAAGGGATCGGCGTTGAAGGCAAGGCCGGAATAGGCCCAGAGGCCCAGCACCAGCGTGATACCGACATAGAGGTTGCGCCGTGCGGGCACGGTGAAGTAGCGGCTGTGGAACAGCGTCACGAGGAAGATGATCGGGAAAACGAACAGCACCGCCG
Organism: Pseudorhodobacter sp. E13; assembly: GCF_003991405.1. Lineage (GTDB taxonomy): Bacteria > Pseudomonadota > Alphaproteobacteria > Rhodobacterales > Rhodobacteraceae > Pseudorhodobacter. The sequence continues at coordinate 106,873 of NZ_RPEN01000153.1, read as the reverse complement.
CAAGGATGGTGGGAATTCCGGTATCGCGGATTTCCGGGGTGACGAGCAGGTAAAACAGCAAGATCACCGGGAAGGCCAGCACGAGGTTGGCAAGGAAGGACAGCCCCGTATCCAGTTTGCCCGCGAAATAGCCTGCGGGCAGGCCCAAGGTAATGCCGACCATGAAGGCAAAGAGCGTGGCGGCGGGGGCGATGGCCAGCACGCGGCGTGCGCCCATCACCACACGGCTGAACACATCGCGGGCAAGGTTATCACCCCCCAGCAGGTAATATTCATAGCTGCTGCCATCGGGGGCAGGGGTGCCCGGTGGTTTGTTCTTCATCCCCGAAAGCTGGCCCAGCGGGTCATGGGTGATGATGATATCGGCGAAAAACGCCGTATAGACCCAGAACATCACGATGCCAAAACCGATCATGCCGACGGTGCTGTCGAACAGCTTGCCATAAAGGCCCAAGCGGCGGCGGTAATGGATCGACACCGCATAGGTGATGATCAGGGCGGCCCAGACGGGCCAGAACTGGATGAACATGCGGGCGAAGATGCTGCCCCAGCCAATCGGTTCCATGTAGGCTCCTCCTCAGGAAATCCGGATACGGGGGTTCAGGAATGCATAGCCGATATCAGAGATCAGCTGGGTGACCAGCACCACGATCACGGCCACAACCGAGCAGGACAACAGCAGCTCAATGTCGTTATTGCCCGCGCCCTGCACAAGTGTCCAGCCGAAGCCCTTGTAATTGAACAGGGTTTCCACAATCACCACGCCGTTCAGCAGCCACGGAAATTGCAGCATGATCACCGTGAAGGGCGCGATCAGCGCGTTGCGCAGCGCGTGGCGGATGACGACCTGACCAAAGCTGACACCTTTGAGCCGGGCAGTGCGGATATATTGCGCGGTCATCACCTCGGTCATCGAGGCGCGGGTCATCCGGGCGATATAGCCCATGCCGTAAAGGGCGATGGTGACAACGGGCAGGGCAAAGTTCCAGAAGGTGATGTCATCCATGGCGCTGGTGGCGGTGCCTTGGAACAGGGTTTTGCCTTCGATCAATCCCATGCTGGCCAGCAGCGGCGAGATGCCGACAGTGGCGCTGGCCAAAAGCACGATCAGGATTACGCCCGACACATATTCCGGCGTGGCGGTGGTTGCGATGGCGATGGTGGAAAGCACACGGTCCATCCGCGAGCCTTCGCGCATGCCCGCAAGCACGCCAAGCGCCAGTGCCGAGGGCACCATGACGATCATCACCCACAGCATCAGCCAACCTGTCGCCCCCAAGGCGCGGCCCAGAATTTCCGCAACCGGGCGCTTGAACACGGTTGAATCACCCCAATCGCCTTGCAGAATACCGCAAAAGCGCGGGGCCTGCGCGGCAGGAACATCGCTGCTGATGCAACGCCCGGTGATCTCCCCGTCTTTTTCCAGCGTCCAACCCGGCATTACGCCCAGCCATTCACCATAGCGCAAGATCAGTGGCTGTGCGTAGCCATGCTCTTTCAGCCATGTGGCCACCTGCTCATCCGACATCCGGACAGAGCCTTCGGACCGGGCCAGTTTTTCAAGGTTGGGGGAAAGGTTGGTCAGGAAAAAGACGATAAAGGTCAGGCATAGCGCGGTAAGCAGCATGATCCCGAAACGTCTGAGCAAAAACATCAACATAGGTCATCCTTCCCCTGCAAAGCGCAGGAGCTGCTGAAGGTTGCGGGGCATCAACGCCCTGCTGGTGTCGTCATAAACGGGGCAGGGACAGCGAATGCTGCCCCTGCACAAGCCTTTGCAATCAGGCGGCGATCCACCACTTGTAGTGGTGATGCTCAAAGGTCGGGTGCATATCGGCACCTTTCACCTTGGCGTCATAGTGACGATAGAGCGAGCGCCAGAACGGCTGGATCAACACGCCTTCTTCCTGCATGATCTCTTCGATCCGCTTCATCACTTCGCGGCGTGCATCCGCATCGGCGATGGAATTGGCCTTGGCCAGCAGCGTGTCGAATTCTTCATTCTTGAAGGCGGTTTCGTTCCAGGCCTCACCCGAGCGGTAGGCCAGCGACAGAACCTGCACGCCAAGCGGGCGCATGTTCCATTCGGTGGCCGAGAACGGGTATTTCAGCCAGTCGTTCCAGAAGGTCGAGCCCGGCAGAACCGTCCGCTTGATCTTGATGCCCGCATCGCGGATCTGTGCTGCAACCGCGTCACAGGTGGCGGCTTGCCACGCATCGTCAATCGACTTCAGTTCAAATTCGAAATCGGCTTTGCCTGCTTCGGTCAACAGGGCCAAGGCGCCTGCCGGATCGGCCTTGAGCGGCGGAAGTTCGGCATATTCCGGGTGAATCGGGCAGACATGGTGGTTTTCGGCAACCGTGCCCAAACCGTTATAGCCCAGTTCCAGAATGACGTTGTTATCCACCGCCATCGCAAGTGCCCGACGCACGCGCACATCCTTGAATTCTTCGGCATCCTGGTTGAAGCGCACAGCCAGCGTGGCCGAGGTAACGGCCTGCGATTTTTCCCAGCCCAAGCCATCCAGAATATCGACGAAATCGCCGGTGGTCTGATAGGTGGCGTCAATCTCGCCCGAGCCTGCGGCGGCAACGGCGGCGGACGGGTCGGTGCCAAGGTCGATATATTCGATCTTGTCCAGATACGGCCCGCCATAAACCTCGGTGCCCCACCAGGTGTGGCCTTCGTTGCGGGCCAGAACCTGCCGCACGCCAACTTCGTTGGTTTCTGGCAGATAGGGGCCAGTGCCGATCGGGTTATTGGCCGGGTCGCCATTGTCATAGCTGGAATGCACCACAGCCGCCGGGTAATCGGCCATGCCGACGATCACCGAAATATCCGGCGAGGCCAGCTTGATCTTGACGGTATGGCTGTCCACAACCTCGATCGCACCGTCATTGGCCACCTTGGTTTCCGGGTTGACCAGCGCATTCATCCGCGCGGCCATGGAGTTGCCTTCGACATTGCCATCGCACCAGCGAGTGATGTTGCGGGCCACATCCTCGGCGGTGAAGTCATCGCCATTGTTCCACTTCACACCCTTGCGGACGTTCAGCATATATTCGGTGGCGTCGTCATTGGTGGTCCAGCTTTCCAGCAACATGCCGCGCAAAGACCCATCACCATTGTATTCGACCAGATATTCCAGCCAGCCACGGGTGAAGTTTGCAATCTGCGACCAGTCGGCGGTGCGCGGATCTTTCAGGCCCTTGGTTTCCATTTCCATGCGCAGCGTGCCGCCTGCGGTCGGGGTCTGGGCATTGGCGGCAGGGGCAGCAAGGCCCAGCAAGCCATACGCCGCAGGGGCGGCAACACCCAGCGCGCAGGCCCGGGTCAGGAATTCGCGGCGGCCCATGGTGCCTGCTGCAACCTCTGCCGCATAGGCGCGCGCCGCCGGATGCACCGTTTTGGTAATCGTCTCATGCTTGGTCATTCATATCTCCCTGATGGTCCTGGTCTCCGCTTCGGCAGATGCGCGTGGGGAACCGTTTATTTTGTGTCGCCCGTCCACAGACGCAGGCGGGCAAGGTTTACACTTCCGCACGGATTTCCTTGGCGGTCAATGTTTGGTTTCGCCTCTTAATGTCCCAAAAACGACATTGGTCCAAAAACGACATATGTCGCTTTTAGGCGCAAGATGCGGAATTGGCAAGGCAACTGCCTATATTTGTTAGGTTTCTTTACGGAAGGCCGAAGGCGACTTGCCGGTTTTATGCTGAAAGGCCCGCGTGAAATAGGCCGGCGAGGCAAAGCCAAGCGCACCGGCAATCTGCCCCACGGGGATCTTGGTTTCCGCCAGCAGCGTGCGGGCTTCAAAGATCAGCCGGTCATGCAGCAGCGCCGAGGCAGGCTTGCCGCAGGCCAGCTTGCAGCAGCGCGTCAGATGGGTCGGCGTCACCCCCAGGGCACTGGCGAAATCGGCAACCCCCATGCCAGACCGGAAATTCCGCTCCAGCAGGTTGGCATAGCGGGCGACAAGGCGATGGGCGGCATCGGGGCGCTTGACCTCCTCGGCCCCTTTTTCCACTTGCCGTTCCAGCCAGACGCCCAGCAGGCCAAGGTAATGCCGGGTCGCACGGTCATGGGCGGGGGTGTCGCTGTTCATCTCCCGCAGGATCGCATCCAGTGTCACGTTCAGCTCTTGCTGCACATAAGTTTCCCGAATGCGCAGATGATGCGGCGCTTTCGGCAAGGTCACATCGCAATTCTTGCCAAAGAACACGGCGGTGCCGAACACCTGCGGCCCCACCTCAAACCCGTGCATGACCCCCGGCGGAATGAACACCGCGTTATTGGCGGTATAGCCACGGGTGGACCCTGCAATCGTGATCCGGCCCTGACCCTTGGTGAACCACAGCAGCATCGGCTCTGACAAGGATCGCATCGCTTCCACCCGCCAGCGGCCATTCGCGGCAAGACGAGGGATGGCAACAACGCGCAATTGGGAAAGGGCAGAGAGATCTTGCATAATAAGGCCGTCCGGGTTCAGGAAGCCCAAGTTAAGCAGCCCCGCGCCCCATTCCCAAGCCTTAATTTGCCATAATCGAACCAGTCCACAGACCTATCCACAGGTTTGGCACAAAGCCGCCTTACCAGCGCGCCGGATCAAGCGCGATCCAGCTTTTCATCCGGTTGCGAAACCATGTGCGTTGCCGTTTGGCATATTGCCGAGAGGCAAGCTTGGCCTGCGCAACCGCTTCCTCCAACGGGATTTCGCCGCGCAGATGGGCCACCAACTCCGGCGCGCCGATCGCGCGTGCCGAAGGGCGCAGCGGCTCCCAAGTCGGCAGTTCCGCCTGCACCTCGGCCAATGCGCCCTGCGCCATCATCCCATCAAAGCGTTGATTTATCCGGGTATTCAGCCAATCGACATCGGGGCGCAAAACAATAGGCTGCACCTGATCCAAGGGCAAAAGCGCGGGGCCTGTGCTGTCTTGCCAATCGGCCAGCCCGCGCCCGGTGGCCTGCAACACCTCCCAGGCGCGCTGCACCCGCGCCGGATTGGCCGAATCGATTCGCGCCACAGTCGCTGCGTCCAATTCGGCCAGCAATGCCGCGCCCCCTTCGGCCTGCATCCGCGCATCCGCCAGCTTGCGCACTGCCGCCGGGGTGGGGGGGATTTCGGCCAAACCTTCGGTCAATGCGCTGAAATACAACCCCGTTCCGCCCACAATCACCGGGCGCAGCCCTTCGGCCAGAACCGCCGCCACCTCGCGCAGCCAATGCCCCACGGAATAGGCCTCATCCCGCCCGATATGACCGTAAAGCCTGTGGGGCAGGGCGGCTTCCTCCTCGGCATTGGGGCGCGCGGTCAGCAGCCGCCAACAGCCATAAACCTGCAACGCATCAGCATTGACCACCACACCGCCGCCCCGCGCCACGATCCGCGCCGCCAAGGCCGATTTGCCGCTGGCCGTCGGCCCGGCAATCAAGACCGCCTTGTCTTGGGGCAGTGCTGCAATCAACGCTTCCACAGCTTGCATGTTTCTTTGGTCTTTCTGTTCGGCAAAAATATCCTCGGGGGGGGCCCGTTTGCCCGTGGCAAACGGGATGGGGGGCAGACAGCCCCCCGCACCGCTTTCCACCCGAACTGCCGGATCATCGGTTGAACCCCGCCCCGTTTTGCGACATTTTACGCCGCAGTCCAAGCCGTGATCTGTCACAGGTCGGCCTCAGTCAGTCAGGAACCCCAAAATGTCCGTATCCGCCCCCGACCACCCCGCAACCACCCATGGCCGCGTCATGCTCAAGATTTCGGGAGAGGCTCTGATGGGCGATCAAGGCTACGGCTTGCATCCGCCCACCGTGGCCCGCATCGCGCAAGAGGTGAAAACCGTGCATGATCTGGGGGTTGAGATTTGCATGGTGATCGGCGGCGGCAATATCTTCCGCGGTCTTCAAGGCTCTGCCCAAGGGATGGAACGCACCACCGCCGATTATATGGGCATGCTTGCCACGGTGATGAACGCGCTGGCCATGCAGGCCGCCCTTGAGGCGCTGAAAATCCACACCCGCGTGATTTCCGCGATTCCCATGGATCAGGTCTGCGAGCCCTATATCCGCCGCCGTGCCGTCCGCCACCTTGAGAAAAAGCGCGTCTGCATCTTTGCCGCAGGCACCGGCAATCCCTATTTCACCACCGATACCGCGGCCACCCTGCGCGCCAATGAAATGGCCTGCGAGGCGATTTTCAAAGGCACCAAGGTCGATGGCGTCTATGACAAGGACCCCAAGAAATTCGCGGATGCCAAGCGTTATGACACCGTGACCTATGACGAGGTGCTGCAAAAGCATCTGGGCGTCATGGATGCCAGCGCCATCGCTCTGGCGCGCGACAATAACCTGCCGATCATCGTGTTTTCGCTGGATGAGCCGGGCGGCTTCCGGGGTATTCTGGCCGGCAAGGGCACCTATACAAAGGTGCATGGCTAACCTGTTTTTCTGATCGGCGTTTAAACGGCAGCCCTCAAGGACTGCCGTTTTTTCATGGCCGCCGATGGCTTTGAAAAGCCCAATGTTTTCCTAAAATTGTGCCTTTAACCCTGCCTTTAGGCCGGCATGTCAAAACCATTGCCATCTGTGAAAAGGGCAAGGGGCGCATGGCACAAGTCGGGATGATCTATATCGGCCAATTCGCGCAAGCGGATACGACGGAAACCAACTGGTCGGCGGAAAACCCGAACCTGTTTCTGGGCACCTATTCCAAAAGCAGCCTGAAACCGCTGACAACCTCTGTCACCACGCCAAAGAATGACGGCATCGCCTATGATGATGACAATGGCCAAACCGCCAGCCAGATCACCTATAACCTCGGCAGTGGCAACCTGACAGCCAATCAGGATTCGGTAGAGGCGTATTACGCCACCATTACACTGGGCAATGGAACGGTGATCCAGACTCAGGTCAATGTGATCCAACTGACCAATGGCGCAACCTTTATCAATGAAACTCGCGATGGCATCGCGCTGGACAATCTGTCGATCCAATCGGTCAAGATCACCGGGCTTGCCACCGCAAACGGGTCTGGTTGGTATACGACCCGCTCGATCAACAATGCCCGCATTGTCTGTTTCGCGCGCGGCACGCCGATCAAAACACCCAAAGGCTTTGTTCCGGTTGAGGCGTTGCTGATCGGCGACCGGGTGCTGACGCAAGATCACGGCGCGCAACCTCTGGTCTGGCGGGCAAAATCCCGTATCCTGACAGATGAGCGGACCGCGCCGATCGTGATAGAGCCGGGCGCGCTTGCCCCCGGCATCCCCACGCAGCAGGTCGCCCTGTCACCGCAGCACCGTATCCTTATCGCCGCACCCGAGGTTGAGGCGCTTTTGGGCCTGCGCCAAGTGTTGATACCGGCCAAGAAACTGCTGGGGCGGCCGGGTATCAGCCGGGGGGCTATCGGGGAGGTTGTTGAATATCACCATATCATGTGCCCCCGACATGCCATCCTGCGCGCAGGCGGTGCGGCCTGTGAAAGCTTTTTTCCCGGCCCCATGGCGCTTGCCGCCCTCGAAGGCCCGGCGCTGCATCAATTGATGCGCTATTTCCACAAGGGTGGCATCGGCCCCGATGATTACCCGCTGTGCCGAGAAACGCTTTCCGGCAAAGCTTTGCGCAAATTGCTGGCCCGTATTGGGCCCTTGCAACCGGGGTTTTTGCCACAGATCGGCGCGGCCTGATCGGGGTTTGCGCGCGGCGGGTCTGTTTCAGCGTCTATACAACCCCGGCCCTGTGGATTAAAACCAACGCAGTTTTGGAACACTAATCTGCCCGAGGGACCCTATGTCAGACGATTTCATGCTCGATACCGATGATCTGGAACGCCGGATGGAGGGCGCTCATACCGCCTTGCGCGCTGAATTCGGGACCCTGCGCACCGGTCGCGGCTCTGCCTCGATGGTGGACCCGATCATGGTGGATGCTTACGGCGCGATGACCCCGCTCAACCAGGTTGCCACCGTCAACGTGCCAGAGCCGCGTATGGTCACCATCAACGTCTGGGACAAGGGCCTTGTCGGCAAGGTCGAAAAGGCGATCCGCGAAAGCGGCTTGGGCATCAACCCGCAGCTCAATGGCACCATCATCATGCTGCCGATCCCCGAGTTGAACGAGGAACGCCGCCGTGAATTGACCAAGGTTGCGGGCCAATATGCCGAACAGGCCAAGGTCGCCATCCGCAACATCCGCCGCGATGGCATGGACCAGATCAAGAAGGCCAAGGCCGATGGGATTTCGGAAGATGACCAGAAATTCTGGGAAAGCACCGTGCAGGAATTGACCGACAAGGCTATCGCCGCCGTCGACAAGGCACTGGAAGCCAAACAGCAAGAGATCATGCAGGTCTGATCCGGCCTTTAAAAACAAGGGCTTAACCCGTGTCATCAGCAAATCCCCCGAAAAAGGGCCAGCCGGTCGAACATGTGGCCATCATCATGGATGGCAATGGCCGCTGGGCCACCAACCGTGGTTGGCCCCGGCTGGTCGGCCACCGCAAAGGGGCAGAGCGGGTCAAGCAGATCGTCGCCGCCGCGCCCGATATGGGGATCAAATGGCTGACGATCTATGCGTTTTCCACCGAGAACTGGAAACGCTCCACCGAAGAAGTGCTGGGCCTGATGGCGATTTTCGCCCGCTACATCCAGCGCGAGGCGGATCGCATGTCCAAGGAAGGCGTGCGGATGCGTTTTATCGGCGACCGCTCAAAGCTGGACCCAAAGCTGCAACGCCTGATGACCGGGATCGAGGCGCGCACCGCCGGGTTTTCCCGCCTCAACCTGACGGTCGCCATCAATTACGGTGGCCGGGATGAGATTTTGCGCGCCACCCGTGCGCTGGCGCAGGAAGTTGCCGAAGGCAGGCTGGACCCTTGCGATGTGACCGAGGCCGCGATTGCCGAGCGGCTGGATACCGGCGGCATCCCCGACCCGGATCTGGTTATCCGCACCTCGGGGGAAACCCGCACCTCCAACTTCCTGATCTGGCAATCGGCCTATGCCGAATATGAATTCACGCCGACCCTTTGGCCCGATTTTTCGCCCGAAGAGTTGGAAGCCATCCTTGTCCGCTTTGGCAATCGTGAGCGGCGCTTTGGCGGGGTGGCCCCGGTATGACCGCTGCATCCAACCGTTGGGCCGATCTGCGCCCCCGTATGATTTCGGCGGCGGTGATGGCCGGTGTCGGCGCGGTGGAAATCTGGGCCGGGGGCTGGACCTTTTCTGTGCTGGTCGTCGCCTTGACCGGATTGATGCTGTGGGAATTGGGCGCGATGACACGGCCGGATGTTGCGGCCCGCGATGACCGCCCGCGCCGCCGCCCGCAGGGGCGCTTGTCGGCGGCTTTGGGGGTCTTGGGCGCGCTTTGCCTTGCGCTGACGCTGGTGTCACCGCAGGAATATGCCAGCTTTTTGCTGCTGGTCCCGGCCTTGGCCTTTGCACTGACCGCGCGCCGCGACCGCAGGCTGTCTACGCTCTGGGCCGCTGGGGTGATGGTGGCGGGGTTCGGGTTGATGGCCTTGCGCAACGACTCTGGCACACCGGCCATTGTCTGGCTGGTTCTGGTGGTCGTTGTCTCTGATATCATGGGATATTTCGCCGGGCGTATCCTTGGCGGGCCGAAGTTCTGGCCCGCGATCAGCCCCAAGAAAACCTGGTCTGGCACCGTGGCGGGCTGGTTGGGGGCCGCTGTGGTGGGGGCGGTGTTCTGGCAGATGGGCTATGCCTCTGCGGGGCTGATCCTGCTGTCGGCGCTGGTGTCTTTTGCCGGGCAGATGGGTGATATTGCCGAAAGCTGGATCAAGCGGCGCACCGGGGTAAAGGACAGTTCCAACATGATCCCCGGCCATGGCGGCTTTCTGGACCGGTTTGATGCGATGACAGGGGCGGTTGTGGCGGTGATGCTGTTGTCGCTGCTGATGCCTTTGCCGCTGCCGGTTGGGGGCTAGGGTTTGCGCTCCATTTCCATTTTCGGGGCCACAGGCTCTATCGGTGAAAGCACCTTTGATCTGATCATGCGCGGCGGCGGGCCAGAGGCGTTTCGCACCGTGGCCTTGACGGGCGCGCGCAATATCAATCGCTTGGCCGAGATGGCCCGCGCGCTGCGGGCCGAGGTTGCCGTGACCGCGCATGAAGACTGCCTGCCTGCCTTGCGTGCGGCGCTGGCGGGCACGGATACGGTTTGCGCCGCAGGGCAGGCGGCATTGGCCGAGGCAGCCGACCGGCCTGCGGATTGGGTGATGTCGGCCATCGTCGGGGCGGCGGGGCTGGTGCCCGGCCTGCGCGCGCTGCGCCATGGTGGCACCCTGGCCCTGGCGAATAAGGAAAGCCTTGTCACCGCTGGCCCCTTGCTGATGGCCACGGCGGAACAATACGGCGCGACGCTGTTGCCGGTGGATAGCGAACATTCCGCCGTGTTTCAGGCGCTGGCAGGCGAGCAAAAGCAAGCGGTGGAGCGGGTGATCATCACCGCCTCCGGTGGGCCGTTCCGGCAGTTCAGCATGGAACAGATGCGCGCGATCACGCCTGCGCAGGCGGTGGCGCATCCGAATTGGTCGATGGGGCAACGGATTTCCATCGACAGTGCCTCCATGTTTAACAAAGCCTTGGAACTTATTGAAACTCGCGAGTTTTTTGGGTTTGCGCCCGATCAGATCGAGGTGATCGTTCACCCGCAATCCATCGTGCATGCCCTGATCGGCTTTTGCGATGGTGGCATCATGGCGCATCTTGGCCCCGCCGATATGCGCCATGCCATCGGCTTTGCGCTGCATTGGCCGCGGCGTGGCCCTGTGCCCGTCGAACGGCTGGACCTTGCGCGCCTTGCTGCCCTGAACTTCGAGGCACCGGACCCCGCGCGCTTTCCCGCCCTGCGGCTGGCGCGCGATGTGATGGCGCTGCGCGGCCTGTCCGGCGCGGCCTTCAACGCGGCCAAGGAAATCGCGCTGGATCACTTCATCGCGGGCGATCTGGCGTTTCTGGGCATGGCCGAGGTGGTGGAAACCACGCTTGCCCGGCTTTCGCGCGAAAATAGCCTTCAAATTGCCGCGACCACCCTTGATGATGTGCTTGATATGGACCATCTCGCAAGAAAGACCGCCACGGAAGCGGTCAAATCGTGGCAGCAAGGAAGTAAAGCGTAGTGGAAATTCTGAACATGATCCCGTCCTTTGGCAGTTTTGCCTGGACGATCGCCGCCTTCGTTGTCGCCTTGTCGATCATCGTCGCCGTGCATGAATACGGCCATTATATCGTGGGCCGCTGGTCTGGCATTCATGCCGAAGTGTTCAGCCTTGGCTTTGGCCCGGTGCTGTTTTCCCGGGTGGATAAACATGGCACGCGCTGGCAGATGGCGGCCTTGCCTTTTGGCGGCTTCGTGAAGTTTCTGGGCGATGCGGATGCTGCCTCGGGCAAGGATGGTGAGGCGATGCGCTCGCTGTCCCCCGCCGAGTTGCGCCGCACCATGCATGGCGCCCCGCTTTGGGCGCGGGCGGCCACCGTGCTGGCGGGGCCGATGTTCAACTTTATCCTGACCTTCCTGATCTATTGTGCCGTGATCCTGCATTTCGGCGTCTCGGTCGATCGCGCGGTGGTGGGAGAGGTGAAACCCCTGCCCAATGACGCGCAAACCCTGCTGCCCGGCGATGAGATTCTGGCGATCAACGGCGTTGAAACCCCGGATATGGAAAGTTTCATGCTGACCGCGCGCGATTTGCCTGCCGCCGTGACCAGCGATTACACCATCACCCGAGATGGCCGCGATATCGCCCTTCAGGGGCCTTACCCCTTCCCGGCGATGATCGGCTCTGTCGCGCTGGAATCGGCGGCGCAGGATGCCAAACTGGCCGAAGGCGATGTGATCCTGTCGGTGAACGATCAGCCTGTCGTGGCCTTCACCGATCTGGTGGAGATTGTGAAAGCGTCAAAGGATGCGCCGCTGTCGCTGAAAATCTGGCGCGATGACGGGCAGGGCGGGGCCGAGTTTGAAACCACCCTAACCCCCCGGATGACGACGATTCCGGCGCGCGATGGCGGGTTTGAGGAACGCTATCTGATCGGCCTGACCGATGGCATGGTTTTCACGCCCGAACTTTACACCCCCGGCCCGCTGGAAACCGTCTCGCTCAGCGTGGAACGGACTTGGAGCCTGATCACCACCAGCCTGTCGGGGCTTGGCCATATCGTCTCGGGGGCGATTTCAAGCTGCAACCTGCGCGGCCCGATTGGCATCGCCAAAACCTCCTCGGCGGCGGCAAGTCAGGGTGGTTTGACCTTCATCATGATGATCGCGGCTTTGTCTACGGCGGTGGGCCTGATGAACCTGTTCCCGATTCCGGTGCTGGATGGCGGCCATCTGGTGTTTCACGCCTATGAGGCGGTGACGGGCAAGCCGCCATCGGATCGGGCCTTGCGCGCCATGATGATGGTGGGGCTGACGCTGCTTTTGTCGCTGATGGTCTTTGCGCTGAGCAATGATCTGTTCTGCCCCTGATCCCGCAGGGCAGGCGTCAACCTTTTCGCAAGATTTGGCCCGTCTGCCCTAATAGCGCCACAATTATGGGCTATTTTATCCGGACAACAGTCTGGAAACGGGTATCAACCATGCAAACGATGATTCAAGGCTATCGTGGCTTTTCGCTTCTCGTCGGTCTGAACTGGGATCGGCTGTTCAGCGTTGGCACCATCATTGTCGGCCTGCTGGCAGGCGCATTTTTGGGCAATGTGATCATCAATCCCTAGGCTTATATTGTGTTAGTTTAACACATTGAAACAATATGCCGCTTTGGCCTTTTGACAAGCTGATCCATTCCCGGTAGTCAGGGACGCAACTGGATTAGTGAATGGGGCAAGACAATGCATATTGCGGAACGGGTTTTGATCTCCCGCAACATATTGCGCAAACTTGGGCAGCGGACAGCGCTGGTTTCAGTTTTTGCAATCGCCTCAATGGCTTGTTTTGATGTGGTGCAGCCAGCACAGGCGCAAACTTACAGCTTCTCCTCCGTCAAGGTCGAAGGGAATGAACGGGTAGATGCCGCGACAATCCTGTCTTATGCAGGAATCGGGCGCGGGCAGGCCGTCTCGGCGGGCGAGTTGAATGACGCGTTCCAGCGCATTTCCAACGCGGGCCTGTTCGAAGATGTGCAAATCATCCCCTCGGGCAACACGCTTGTCATCAAGGTCAAGGAATTTCCGACCATCAACGTCATCAACTTCGAAGGCAACAAGCGCCTGAAGGATGAAGTGTTGGCCAAGATCGTGAAATCGCAGTCGCGCCGGGTCTTTTCACCCGCGCAGGCCGAAGCGGATGCCGCCGAGATTACGCGCGCCTATCAGGAAGGCGGGCGCTTTGCCGTGACCGTCGATCCGCGTATCATCCGCCGCTCGGGCAACCGTGTCGATCTGGTGTTCGACATCAAGGAAGGCAAGGTCGTCGAGGTGGAGCGTTTGTCCTTCGTCGGCAACCGCGCCTATTCGGATCGCCGTTTGCGGCAGGTTCTGGCCACCAAACAGGCGGGTATCTTCCGCCGTCTGATCCAGTCGGATACGTTCATCGCGGACCGGATCGAATTTGACAAGCAACTCTTGCGCGATTTCTACCTCGCGCGCGGTTATGTCGATTTTCAGGTGCTGGATGCGGTGGGCGAAGTCACCCGCGAACGGGACGGCTTTTTCGTAACCTTCACCATCCGTGAAGGCCAAAGCTTCAAGATCGGCAATGTGACCACCACATCGGAAATCCCCGAGGTGGACGCGGCAGAGTTTGAAAAGGTGCTGAAGCTGCGCTCTGGCATCACCTATTCGCCGACCGTGGTGGAAAACAACATCGCGCGGATGGAAAATCTGGCGCTGAACAAGGCGCTGAACTTTGTCAGCATCGAACCGGTCATCACCCGCAACGAACGCGATCTGACGCTGGATGTTGAATTCGTCATCAAGCGCGGCCCGCGGATCTTCGTGGAACGCATTGATATCGAAGGCAACACAACCACGCTGGACGAGGTGGTGCGCCGTGAATTCCGCAATGCCGAAGGCGACCCCTTCAACCCGCGTGAGGTGCGCCGCGCCGCAGAACGTATCCGCGCTCTTGGCTATTTCTCGGATGCCAAGGTTGAGGCAGAGCAGGGCAGCGCCGCCGATCAGGTGGTCGTGAATGTGGATGTGGAAGAACAACCCACTGGCTCTTTGTCCTTTGGTGTCAGCTATGGCGCGGATGCCGGGGTCGGTTTTTCGGCAGGCTTTTCCGAAACCAACTTCCTTGGGCGCGGCCAGACTTTGGCGCTGTCTCTCGGCACGGCCTCGGACAGCCGGAGCAGCAGCTTTACCTTTATCGAGCCAGCCTTCCTTGGGCGCGACCTGCAATTCTCGTTCAGTGCAGGCTATTCAGAATCCAATAGCGACAACGCCGATTATGATACCCGTGCCGGAACGCTTGGGGTTGGCATTGCCTTCCCGGTTGGTGAAAACAGCACGTTGTCGTTGAATTACAAGCTGTCGGATACCCGCATCAAGAACGTCGATGCAGGTTCGTCGCAAATCCTGCATACAGAAGCAGCCGCAGGGGGGCAGGTTGCCTCCTCTATCGGCTATGGGTTTGAGTATGACACCCGCACCACCGGGCTTGATCCGAATGGTGGTCTGTTGCTGCGCTTCAATCAGGATTTTGCCGGGCTTGGCGGTGATTTGCGCTATATCAGCACAACCGGTCTGGCCTTGGCCGAACGCCGTGTGTTGAATGATGACGTGACGCTGCGCGCCATTCTGGAAGGCGGCATGATCAATATGGTCAAAGGCAATTCCCGCGTGACCGAGCGTTTCTTCCTTAATTCCAAGATCCGGGGCTTTGAAGGCAACGGGATCGGGCCGCGTGATCTGAACGCGACCAATCAAGACGCTTTGGGCGGCAATATCTTTGCCGTGGCCCGGTTTGAGGCTGAATTCCCGATTGGTTTGCCGGATGAATACAATATCACCGGCGGTGCCTTCTTTGACGTGGGTTCGGTCTGGAGCTTGGACAATGCGATTGGTGGGGTGCAGAACTGTGGCACTGGCTCGCTGGCTGCCTGCGCGGCGGTGGATGACAGCATGAACCTGCGCGCCTCTGTCGGGGTTTCTGTGTTCTGGGATACACCGATTGGGCCGCTTCGCTTTAACCTTGCACGGGCGATCCGCAAGGAGAGCTATGACAAGCCGCGAACCTTCGATCTGACGATCAAATCGGAGTTCTGATGTCTGGCGCGCGTGCAACAGCGTCTCTTTGGGCGCTGCTGGCCGCGTTTGGCGCCAGTGCTTTTCCCGCACTGGCGCAAGACAACCCGGCGGCCACGGTTCCGGCGCTGACCGAGGCTGCGGATGTGCCGTTTCAATCGCAGGTGCTGACCATCAACCAGCAGCGTCTGTTTGAGGATTCGGCGTTTGGCAAGGCCTCTCTAGCGCGGTTGGAGGCCGATTCCCGTAATTTGCAGGCCGAAATCCGTCAGATCGAATCCGATCTGGAGATCGAGGAACGCATGCTGACCGAGCGCCGCGCCGAATTGCCGACGGCAGAGTTTCAGCCGCTGGCCCGGGCCTTTGATGAAAAGGTCGAAAATATCCGGGCAGCGTGGAGCGCGAAAGACCGCGACCTCAAGCGCCAGCGCGAGGCCGACCAGCAAGCGTTTTTTGAAACCGCCGTGCCCATTCTGGCGGCTTTGATGCGGGATATGGGGGCGGTTGCCTTGATCGACCAATCCTCGGTTGTGCTTAGTCTTGACCGCGTGGATGTGACCCAGATGGCGATTGACCGGCTGGATGCAGCCTTTGCCACCCAGCAAGACGCCGCACCAGAGGCGCCAGTGCCGGAAGCCGCCACCCCCACAGACGCGCCCAGCCAACCCTGATCCTGCCCGCAGCCCGCGCTTGTCTCGCAGCGGGGGAGTTGGTAGTCAAAGCAAACCGAAGTGACCCGGCCCAAAGGAATGCCCCATGAGTGATGCCGCCAAAGACCTGCCGACAACGGCCGATATTGACCTTATTCAGCGCATTCTGCCGCATCGTTATCCCTTCCTGCTGGTCGACAAGGTGCGCGACATCGTGCCCAACCAATCCGCCGTTGGCATCAAATGCGTCACTATGAACGAGCCGCAGTTTCAAGGCCATTTCCCCGGCAAACCGGTGTTTCCCGGTGTGCAGATCATCGAGGCGCTGGCCCAGACCTCGGGCATCCTTGTCGGCGTGTCCATGGACCTCGCGGATAAGAACCTGCTGGTCTATTTCATGGGCATCGACGCGGTGAAATTCCGCCGCATGGTGGTGCCGGGCGATGTGATGGAGCTGCATGTGACGGTGAAACGTGGCGGCGGCAAGGTCTGGAAATTTGAAGGCCGCGCCACCGTGGACGGCGAACTCTGCGCCCAGGCCGAATTCACCGCCATGATGGACCTGCCAAAAGCATGAGCAGCCAGATTCACCCCTCCGCCATCGTCGAACCCGGTGCCACCATCGGCGAAGGCTGCACGATCGGCCCGTTCTGCATCGTCGGCCCCGAAGTCACCCTTGGCGCGGGCGTTGTGCTGAAATCCCATGCCGTTGTCACCGGCTGGACCGAGATCGGCGATGAAACCATTGTGTTCCCCTTCGCCTGCGTCGGCGAAGTGCCGCAAGACCTGAAGTTCAAAGGCGAGCGCACCCGGTTGATCGTGGGCAAACGTTGCCGCATCCGCGAAGGCGCGACCCTGAACACCGGCACGGCAGGTGGCGGCGGCATCACCCGCGTGGGCGATGATTGCCTGCTGATGACGGGCAGCCATGTCGGCCATGACGCGACCTTGGGCAACCGGGTCATTCTGGCCAATCAGGCCGCGATTGCGGGCCATTGCCAGCTTGGCGATGATGTCATCATCGGCGGCCTCTCAGGCGTGCATCAATGGGTGCGCATCGGGCATGGCGCGATCATCGGCGCTGTCACCATGGTCACCAATGACGTGCTGCCGCATGGGCTTGTGCAAGGGCCGCGCGGCGATCTGGACGGGCTGAACCTTGTCGGCCTCAAACGCCGTGGCGTGGACCGGGCCGAGATTACCGCCCTGCGCGCGGGCTATCAGATGCTGGCACAGGGCGAAGGCACCTTCCTTGACCGCGCCCGCAAACTGGCCGAGGAAACCGAAAGCAAACATGTGCGCGAGATGACCGATTTCATCCTCTCCGCCACTGATCGCTCCTTCCTGACCCCGAAATGACCGATACCGCGATCATCGCAGGGGCCGGGGCCTTGCCCGCCACGCTGGTTGCCGCCATGGCGGAAAAGCCGCTGGTGGCGGCACTGCATGGCTTTGCACCTAGCGGGCTTGCGCCGGATATGACCTTCCATATCGAACGCTTGGTCCCCTTTCTGCATGCGCTGCAAGATCAGGGCATCACCCGCGTCTGTTTTGCCGGGGCGGTGCAACGCCCGAACCTTGATCCGTCATTGTTCGATCCCCTGACCGCGCAAATGGTGCCGCGCCTCTTGGCCGCGATGCAGGCGGGCGATGATGCCACCCTGCGCGAAGTGCTGGCGATCTTTGAGGAATTCGATCTGCGCATCCTCGGCGCGCAGGAAATTGCGCCGGGCCTCTGCCCGCAAGCGGGCCTGATCGCAGGCAGCATCACCCCGCAGGATGAAGCAGACGCCACCCGCGCCGCCGCCATCGTGCGGGCCTTGGGTGCTGTGGATGTGGGGCAGGGGGCGGTGGTGCAGGCCGGGCTTTGCCTTGCCGTGGAAACCCTGACAGGCACCGATGCGATGCTGGCACACACCGCGCTGATCCCGGCGCATCTGCGGCCCAAATCCACCAAGGGGCTGTTTTTCAAAGCGCCCAAGCCGGGGCAGGACCAGCGGATTGATCTGCCCACCATCGGGCCGCACACCCTTGAAATGGTGCAAAAGGCGGGCTTGGGCGGCATCGCCTTTCAGGCTGGTGCGGTGATCTTGCTGCCCCCGGCGGCGCTGGCCGCACAGGCGCGCGCGCTTGGCCTGTTCCTCTGGGCGCGCCCTGCTGACCCGTCATGAAACTGACCCTCATCGCGGGGGAGCCTTCGGGCGACCGCCTTGGCGCGGCCCTGATGGCGGCGCTGAAAACCCTTGTGCCACAGGTCAGTTTTCACGGTGTCGGCGGCCCCTTGATGCAGGCCGAAGGGCTGACCTCGCTCTTCCCGATGGAAGAGCTTTCGGTGATGGGCATCGCCGAAATTTTGCCGAAATACCGCCATCTGAAACGCCGCATCGCAGAAACCGCTGCCGCCACGCTGGCCGAAAACCCGGCCGCGCTGATCACCATCGACAGCCCGGATTTCTGCCTGCGAGTGGCGAAAATTGTCAAATCCGCGCGCCCCGATTTGAAAACCATCCATTACGTCGCCCCCTCGGTCTGGGCGTGGCGCCCCGGTCGCGCCGCCAAAATGGCCCGCCATATTGATCATGTGCTGGCGCTGCTGCCGTTTGAGCCGCCCTTGATGCAGGCCGCCGGCATGACATGCGATTTCGTCGGGCATCCGGTGGTGGCCGAACCGCTGGCCGCCAAAACCCCGCAATCCAGCCCCTTGATCCTCGCCTTGCCCGGATCGCGCCGGGCCGAGGTGACGCGCCTCGCCCCCGTGATCGGCGAAACCTTGGCCCATATCAAGCTGCTGCACCCCGATGCCCGCGTGGCCCTGCCCACACTGCGCGGTGTGGCCGATCTGGTGCGCGACCTGTCAAAAGACTGGCCCATCCCGCCGGATATCATTCAAAACCCAGCGGAAAAGCGCGCAGCCTTTGCCAATGCCAGCGTGGCCCTTGCCGCCTCGGGCACGGTGTCGCTGGAACTGGCGGCCAATGGCTGCCCGATGGTCATCGCCTATAAGATGAACCCGCTGACCCTGTGGCTGATGCGCCGCGCGGCGTTGATTGATACGGTAACGCTGGTCAATCTGGTGTCCGAAACCCGCCATGTGCCGGAATTTCTGGGGGCCGACTGCCGGGCCGAGCTGATCGCTCCGGCGCTGCTGGGCCTGATGCAGCCCGGCCCTGAACGCAGCGCCCAACAGGCTGCAATGTCCCTGACCATGGACCGTCTGGGCCGTGGCGGGGAGGCACCGGGCCTGCGCGCCGCCCGCTCGGTCCTGTCACAACTCGCCCCCGGTTGAGCCTGCCCACCGCCTGATTTCATCTTGGCAAAAATACCTGCGCCGCAGGCAACCTATGAATATTTCGTAAAGAAAAAGGAGAAAGCCAAGGCTTTACAAGGGCTTGCTTGCCATTCCGCGCGCGATTCCCTGCGGTTCAGCGCAGCCTATTTCCCGCGCCAGATCCAGCCACCGCCCAGCACCCGGCTTCCCGTCGGTTCATAGAACACACAAGCCTGCCCCGGCGACACCCCTTCCTCAGGGCTCAGCAATTCCACCTCGGCCTCCGTCGCCGAAATTGGCCGCAGAATCGCATCCCGCGGCGGGCGCGTGGACCGCACCTTGACCATCAACGGCCATTCCTTGCGGCTCTCCAACGGGGCGTCGCCCAGCCAGTTGATTTCCCGCAAGGGCACGATCCGGGTGGAAAGCGCCTCTTTCGGCCCCACCACGATCCGCTTGCTGTCGGCATCCAGCTTGACCACATAGAACGGGTCCTCCAACCCGCCGATGCCAAGGCCCCGCCTCTGCCCGATCGTGTAGTGGATGACCCCGCGATGGGTGCCCAGCACGCGGCCTTCCATATCCACAATCTCACCGGGGTCCGCCGCACCGGGGCGCAGCTTCTCGATCACGGCGGCATAATTCCCGTTCGGAACAAAGCAGATATCCTGACTGTCCGGCTTGTCCGCCACCGTCAGCCCAAACTTCGCCGCCAGCGCCCGCGTTTCCGCCTTGCTTTCCAGATGTCCCAGCGGAAAGCGCAAATAGGCCAATTGCTCGGCCGTGGTTGAAAACAGGAAATAGCTCTGATCGCGCGCGGGGTCCGCCGCCATATGCAGCTCTGGCCCCACATCGCCCATTTTGCGCTGAATATAATGCCCTGTCGCCATGCAATCGGCATCCAGATCGCGGGCGGTGTTCAGCAGATCCTTGAACTTCACCCGCTCATTGCAGCGGATGCAAGGCACCGGAGTGGCCCCCGCCAGATAGGCATCGGCAAATTCGTCGATCACCGCCTCGCGGAAGGTGTTTTCATAATCCAGCACATAATGCGGAAAGCCCATGACCTCGGCCACGCGGCGCGCATCGTGAATATCACGCCCGGCACAGCAAGCGCCTTTTTTCGCCAAGGCCGCGCCGTGATCGTAAAGCTGCAAGGTCACGCCGACCACGTCATAGCCTTCAGAGGCCAGTTGCGCCGCCACGGCAGAACTGTCGACCCCACCCGACATGGCAACCACCACCCGCGTTTCGGCAGGCGGCTTGGCAAAGCCAAGAGAATTCAGCGGATGGTCAAGCGACATTGGGCAGCCTTTATGTTGATGTCTCGCAATATAGGAAAATGCAACACACTCTCAACCCCACGTTTCACCCTTGATTAAGCCTGATGCCGCAAAGTGGCTGCACGCAAAGAGGGTTGTGTGATGTATCTGAAAAAAGTTGATGGACCGCGTCAGGTGACGCTTCCCGATGGCAGCGTGCTCAGCCGCGCCGATCTGCCCCCAGCCGAAACACGCCGCTGGGTTGCAAGCCGCAAGGCGATTGTGGTCAAGGCGGTGATCTATGGCCTGATCCCAGAATCAGAGGCGTTGCAACGCTATTCCCTGTCGGAAGAAGAGTTTGCGATGTGGCGCGCGGCGGTTGAAACCCATGGCGAAAATGCCTTGAAAGTCACGGCAATCCAAAAATACAGACAACTTTAGATTGTATTTCGGATTGGTCATGTCAAAGTAACTTCCAATTAACCATTGGTCTGCAAGGTGGTTAACGAACAGCATTAGAGCCGGAGTTACCCACGATGCGAATCCTGTTGGTTGAAGATGACCCCACAACATCACGCAGTATTGAACTGATGTTGACCCATGCAAACCTGAATGTGTTTTGCACCGATCTGGGGGAGGAGGGGATCGACCTTGCCAAACTCTATGATTACGACCTGATTTTGTTGGATATCAACCTGCCGGATATGAGCGGGCATGACGTGTTGCGGCAATTGCGGCTGGCGCGGATTGACACGCCGATCCTGATCTTGTCGGGCGCCGATGATACCGAAAGCAAGCTCAAGGGCTTTGGCTTTGGCGCGGATGATTACATGACCAAACCGTTCCACCGCGAAGAACTGGTCGCCCGGATTCACGCGATCATCCGGCGGTCCAAGGGTCATTCGCAATCGGTGATCAAAACCGGCAAGGTATCGGTGAACCTTGATGCCAAGACGGTGGATGTGGAAGGCAAATCGGTGCATCTGACCGGCAAGGAATATCAGATGCTGGAATTGCTCAGCCTGCGGAAAGGCACCACGCTGACCAAGGAAATGTTCCTTAACCACCTTTACGGCGGCATGGATGAGCCGGAGTTGAAGATCATCGACGTGTTCATCTGCAAGCTGCGCAAAAAGCTGGCCGAAGCGACAGGTGGTGTGAACCATATCGAAACCGTTTGGGGCCGCGGCTATGTTCTGCGCGACCCGGGCCCGGGGGAGGGCGAGACACGTTTTGCCATCGGTGCCTGACTGCCGACTGGACCTTGCTGCGACAGCGTCCTAAACCTGTATTGATGCTGGTATGGGGGATGGAATGGCGCGGGCAGTTGAAAATCGGTCAGTTGCGGATGCAGAGCCAGACGCGCTGAGCGAAGCAGAAGCCACGGAAGAACTTGCGCGTCTGTCGGGGCTGCTGCGGGCGGCCAACACGGCCTATCACACCGATGACGCGCCCGAAATATCGGATGCCGAATACGACAGGCTGAAACGCCGCAATCTGGCGATTGAGGCGCGGTTCCCGCAGTTGAAACGCAGCGACAGCCCCAGCGATCAGGTTGGCGCAGCACTGGCCGAGGGGTTTTCCAAGGTCACGCATGAGGTGCGGATGCTCAGCCTCGAAAATGCGTTCGAGGCGGCAGATGTCGCCGATTTTGTTGACCGGGTGCGGAAATACCTTGGGCTTGATGGGCCTTTGGCCTTTACCGCCGAACCAAAGATCGACGGTCTGTCGCTTTCCTTGCGCTATGAACAGGGGCGGTTGGTGCAGGCGGCGACGCGCGGTGATGGCGAAGTGGGGGAAAATGTCACCGAAAACGCGCGCCGGATTGCCGATATCCCGCAGCGTTTGGAAGGTGCCCCCGATGTGCTGGAAGTGCGCGGCGAGGTTTATATGAGCCATGCCGATTTTCAGGCGCTGAACGCGCGGCAGGCCGAACGTGGCGGCAAAACTTTTGCCAATCCGCGCAATGCCGCGGCGGGGTCTTTGCGGCAATTGGATGCCAATATCACCGCCGCGCGCCCGCTGAAATTCTTTGCCTATGCTTGGGGGGCGCTGTCTGCCCCGCTGGCGGAACAGCAATTCGCGGCGATTGAAAAGCTGGCGTCGCTCGGCTTCAAAACCAATCCGCTGACACGGCGCTTTGACACCGCCGAGGCGCTGCTGCACCACTATGCCGAGATCGAAGCGCAACGCGCCAGCCTTGGCTATGACATCGACGGGGTGGTCTATAAGGTCGATGATCTGGCGCTGCAACGGCGGCTTGGCTTTCGGTCCACCACCCCCCGCTGGGCAATTGCGCATAAATTCGCGGCGGAACTGGCCTGGACGCGGCTTTTGGCAATCGACATTCAGGTGGGGCGCACCGGCGCGCTGTCCCCGGTGGCGCGGTTGCAACCTGTGACGGTAGGCGGGGTCGTTGTGTCCAACGCCACCTTGCACAATGAAGATTACATTCAGGGCCGGGATAGCAAAGGTGCCCCGATCCGCGAGGGCAAGGATATCCGCGTCGGCGATTTCGTGCAGGTCTACCGTGCGGGGGACGTGATCCCGAAAATCGCGGATGTGGATCTATCGCAGCGCCCAGATGATGCGCAACCCTTTGACTTTCCAACGTTTTGCCCCGAATGCCAATCGCCCGCGCTGCGCGAGGAAGGCGATGCGGTGCGGCGTTGTTCCGGTGGGTTGATTTGCCCGGCCCAAGCGGTAGAGCGCCTGCGCCATTTCGTCAGCCGTGCGGCCTTTGATATCGAAGGTCTGGGCGCGAAACAGGTCGAGGCGTTTTTCAAGGACGGCTGGATCGCCACGCCCGCCGATATTTTCACGCTGAAGGCCCGGTTCGGCACGGGCATCCAGCAGTTGAAAAACCGCGAAGGCTGGGGGCCGAAATCCGCCGAAAACCTGTTCGATGCCATTGATGAAAAACGGAAAATTCCGCTTAACCGCTTGATCTTCGCGCTGGGGATTCGCCATGTCGGCGAAAGCTCTGCCAGTCTGTTGGCCACCCATTACGGCAGTTGGGCCGCGTTTGAAGCGGCGATGACCGGGGCCACGATTGGTGAAGGCCCGGTTTGGGCCGATCTGCTGAGCATTGATGGCGTGGGCGCGGTGCTGGCGGCCTCGGTCGTTGCTGCTTTTCAAAACCCGCGCGAACGGGCCGCGATAGATTCGCTTGTCGCGGAGCTGGAGGTGCAATCCGTCACCGCCCGCGCCCCGGTGGATAGCCCGGTGGCGGGCAAGATCGTGGTGTTCACGGGCACGCTGGCGAAAATGACGCGGGCCGAGGCGAAGGCGCGCGCCGAAAGTCTTGGGGCCAAGGTGGCGGGGTCCGTCTCGGCCAAGACCGATTTGCTGGTGGCCGGGCCGGGGGCCGGGTCCAAGGCAAAGGCGGCAGAGGCCTTGGGCGTTGAAATTCTGGATGAAGATGGGTGGCTTGCCCTGATCGGATCGGCATGAGCAGGCCGGAACTCCTTTTTCCGCTGTTTGCGGATCTGGAAACGCTGGAAGGGGTGGGGCCCAAATCAGCCAAGGCCCTTGCGGCTTTGGGCGTTGAAAAACCAAAGGATTTGCTGCTGCTTTTGCCGCATTCGGGGATTGACCGGGCCAGAAAACCCTCGGTCCGGGATGTGGTGC
The DNA here is from genome assembly GCF_003991405.1 of Pseudorhodobacter sp. E13. Classification (GTDB taxonomy): domain Bacteria; phylum Pseudomonadota; class Alphaproteobacteria; order Rhodobacterales; family Rhodobacteraceae; genus Pseudorhodobacter. The sequence continues at coordinate 82,862 of NZ_RPEN01000153.1, read as the reverse complement.
CGCCGACGACCGTCACGGTAGAGGTGGTGGTTGGCGCGCATTTTCCGCCGCGCAGCAAGGGCCGCCCCTACCGCGTGATGGTGCAGGACAGCGCGTTGGAATTTCAACTGGTTTTCTTTCACGCGCGCGGGGATTACCTGCAAAACCTGCTGCCGACCGGGCAAAAACGCCTTGTATCCGGCCGGGTAGAGGTGTTTGACGGTATCGCCCAGATGGTGCACCCCGACCATGTCTTGCGGGTGGAGGATGCGGCGGAGCTGCCGGAGTTTGAGCCGGTCTATCCGCTGACCGCAGGGGTGACGCAAAAGCTGGTCGCCAAGGCGGCGGCGGGGGCGATGGCGCGGATGCCCGACCTGCCGGAATGGGTGGATGCGGGGCAAAAGGCGAAAGCGGGCTGGCCGGATTGGGCCGATGCCATTCGCGCCGCCCATAAGCCGCAATCCAACGCCGATTTCGCGGAAACCACCCCCGCCCGCCAACGCCTTGCTTATGATGAGTTTTTTGCCCATCAGTTGACGCTGTCTTTGGCGCGCGCCTCGTTGCGGCGGGGCACGGGGCGCGAAAGCCGGGGCACGGGCGCGTTGCAGCGCATGGTGCTGGCGGCGCTTCCGTATCAGCTGACCGCTGCGCAAACCCGCGCTGTGGCCGAGATCAGCGCCGATATGGCCGCGCCCAGCCGGATGAACCGCTTGCTGCAGGGCGATGTGGGGTCTGGCAAAACCCTCGTGGCGTTCATGGCCTTGTTGGTCGCGGTGGAGGCGGGTGGGCAAGGCGTGATGATGGCCCCGACCGAGATTTTGGCGCGCCAGCATCTGGCGGGGTTGGTGGATCTGGCTGCCTTGGCCGGGGTGCGGCTGGAGCTGCTGACCGGGCGCGACAAAGGGGCTGAGCGGGGGCGGAAGCTGGCCGATCTGGCCGAGGGTCGGATACAAATTCTGGTCGGCACCCATGCGGTTTTTCAAAAAGACGTGGTTTTCCAAGACCTTCGTTTGGCGATCGTAGATGAACAGCACCGTTTCGGTGTGGCGCAGCGGATGGAGTTGGGGGCCAAGGGGCAATCGGCGGATGTCTTGGTGATGACGGCGACGCCAATTCCGCGCAGTCTGGCGCTGGCGAGTTACGGCGATATGGATGTGTCGGTGCTGGATGAAAAGCCACCGGGGCGCAAACCGGTGCAGACGGCGCTGGTGTCCACCACGCGGATGGATGAGGTGGTGGAAAAGCTGCGTCATGCTGTGGGCGAGGGGCGGCAGGCCTATTGGGTCTGCCCCTTGGTCGAGGATAGCGAGGTGCTGGACTATGCCTCTGCCGAAGCGCGGTTCCAGCATTTGCGCGCGGCCTTGGGCGAAGGCGTGGTGGCTTTGGTGCATGGCCAGATGCCCGCCAGCGAAAAAGATGCGGCAATGGCAGGGTTTGTCGCCGGGCAAAGCAAGGTGCTGGTTGCGACGACGGTGATCGAGGTGGGCGTGAACGTGCCCAATGCCTCGATCATGGTGATAGAGCGGGCCGAGACGTTTGGTCTGGCACAGTTGCACCAGTTGCGCGGGCGGGTGGGGCGCGGATCGGCCCATTCCACCTGTTTGCTGATGTATCAGGCCCCGCTGTCCGAAGGGGGGGAGCGGCGTTTGAAAGTGCTGCGCGACACCGAAGACGGCTTCCGCATTGCCGAGGAAGACCTTGCCATGCGCGGGGCAGGCGATCTGATCGGCACCGCCCAATCCGGTTTGCCCCGGTTTCGGGTGGCGGATATGGAACGGCAAACCGCCTTGATGGCCGTCGCGCAATCTGACGCCCGCAAGCTGCTGCATGATGACCCCGGACTGACATCGGACCGTGGGAAAGCTGTGCGAAACCTCCTTTGGTTACTGGATCAGGACCGCGCGATCCGGTTGATTTCGGTCGGTTAACCGCTTTTGTTCTCAAATGTTCTCAAAAAGTTCTTTACAAGGCGTAAAGAAAGTGAGAACAATATAGCAACAAGCAAGGAGGTTCCCATGATCGCAGATATCAAAGCCGTCGCCGCCCGTTCGTCCAAGACCCTGTTCGAAGATATGATCGGTGTCGTGTCGTTGTTTGCTGTTCTGGTTATGGGCCTGTCCTTGCCTGCCTTGTTCTGATCACTGCCTGCGTTCTGAACGCCCGGGCGCGCGCACCTGTCCCAACCTGTGCCATGCGTTCATCCGCCGGGGTTGTCCCACCCCGTTTGTCGCGCCCGTCAGACACGCTTCCTTGCCGCCGCCATCCCTTTCGGATGCGCGGCGGTTTTTTTATGCTTGGGCGGCGGCCTCGGCAGCGGCGTCGATTGCCAGCAGGATAGAGGCGTGGCGGTTCTTAAACTCCCGTGCAGGTTCCAGCACGGCAAAACCATCGAAAGGGGCAGGCGGCACGGGCCCGCCCTCGGCCAGCATGGCGCGCAGCGCATCGCGCGCGGCCAGCAGTTCGGCGCTGCTGCGCCCGATCACAGCACCTCCCACAACCGCCGCCGCCGCCTGACCCAAGGCGCAGGCCTTCACATCCTGCGCGAATTGCGTGACCCGGCCATCCGTCATCACCAGATCCACCGTCACCACAGACCCACATAGCGGCGAGCGCTTGCGCACGGTCGCTTGCGGCGCGGGCAGGCGGCCCAGATGCGGAATATCGGCGGCCAGTTCCAGAATGCGCCCGGAATACAGCTTCATCATCGCGGCGTCGCTCATGGCTTTTCTCTCCGTGCTTTACCGCATAGATAGTCGGCCAAGCGCGCGTTGCAAAGGAAAAGCCCGATGTCATTTGATCCAGCAAGCCTAAAGTATGATGCCAAGGGGCTGATCCCCGCGATTGCGCAGGACCATGCGACGGGTGAGGTGTTGATGATGGCCTGGATGAACGCCGAAAGCATCGCGCGGACCTTAAAGACGGGGCAGGTGACCTATTGGTCACGCTCGCGTCAGGACTTCTGGGCCAAGGGCGAAACCTCGGGCCATGTGCAGCGATTGGTGGAATTGCGGGTCGATTGTGATCGCGATTGCCTGCTTTTGAAGGTCGATCAGACCGGGCCTGCCTGCCACACCAACCGCCGCTCTTGCTTTTACACGCTGGTTGCGGAGGGGGCAGAGGTGATTACCGCAGACCCGATGCACGGCTGATTTTTCGGCAGCAAGCCGGCCCTACAGCCCCACCATGCGCCGGATATCAGCAGGGCTTGCCCCCTCGGCCCGGAACTTCGACAAAGCGCGCGCATCATCACGCTTTGCCAACCGCTTGCCATGCGCATCGCGGATCAGGCGGTGATGGTGGTAGATCGGCGTTGGCAGGTCGAAAAGCCGTTGCAAGATCACTTGAATGGGCACGAAGTCGAACAAATCCTCGCCCCGGATGACATGGGTGATCCCCTGATCGGCATCATCAAACGCCGAGGCGAGGAAATAGGCGACGATATCCTCGCCCTTTCGGCTCAGGACGATGTCGCCGATTGTCGCCTGTGCCGCCATGGGGTCCACAAGATGCACGCCGCGATGGGCGGGGCCGGTTTCGGTGAAAATCAGCGCCGTCAGCGAAAGCTGGGCCAGTGCCGCGTTCAGGTCCAGCCGCAGCGCATCCTCCGCACGCCGGCTGTCCATGCTGCGGCCCCGACAGGTGCCGGGATAGACCGCATGCGCAACGCCTTCTTGTGGGGCAGCCAAAGCGGCGCGGATATCGGCACGGGTGCAGCAGCAAGGATAGATCAACCCGCGCGCAGCGAGCAGATCGAGCCGCGCGTTATAGGCCGCAATATTTGGCGATTGCCGTAAGATCGGCCCATCCCAACACATGCCAAGCCAGCGCAGATCATCAGCAATGGCATCTTCATATTCCGGTTTGCAGCGCTCCAGATCGGTATCTTCGAACCGCAGAAAAAAGGCACCGCCTTCGGCTCGCGCCATGTCATGCGCCAGCAGGGCCGAATAGGCATGACCCAGATGCAAAGGCCCGGTGGGAGAGGGCGCAAAGCGCGTTACGAAAGCCATGCCGAAAAGGCCTCTTTGGCGCGGTCGGTATAGGCTTTGTAGCGGTCCTTACGGCCCCGGCGCCCCCCCTTGGCGTCAATCGGCGGAAACAGCCCAAAGTTCACATTCATCGGCTGAAAGGTCTTTGCCTCCGCCCCGCCGGTGATATGGGTAATCAACGCGCCCATCGCGGTTTCGGGGGGGGGCGGCGGCAGCTCACGCCCCAAAATCTCCGCCGCGGCCATCCGCCCGGCAAGCAAACCCATGGCGGCAGATTCAACATAGCCTTCGACGCCCGTGATCTGCCCGGCAAAGCGGATATTGGGACGGCTATGCAACCGCATCTGCGCATCCAAAAGCGTGGGAGAGTTGATGAATGTGTTGCGATGGATGCCGCCAAGCCGCGCAAAGCTGGCATCCTGAAGGCCGGGAATCATTTTGAAAACAGCGGTTTGCGCGCCATACTTCATCTTGGTCTGAAAGCCCACGATATTGTAAAGCGTGCCCAGCTTGTTGTCGCGCCGCAACTGCACCACGGCATAGGGCTTTTGCGGATTATGCGGGTTGGTCAACCCCACCGGCTTCATCGGCCCAAAGCGCAAGGTCTCGCGGCCGCGTTCGGCCATCACCTCAATCGGCAGGCAGCCGTCAAAATATCCTGCCGTCTCGCCTTCATGAAATTCGGTTTTCTCCGCCGCCAGCAAGGCATCAACAAAGGCCTCATATTCCGCTTTGGTCATCGGGCAGTTCATATAGGCGGTCTGTTCTTCCTCCGTCTCGCCCTTGTCATAGCGGCTTTGCATCCAGGCCACCGACATATCCACCGTCTCGGCATAGACAATCGGCGCGATGGCATCAAAAAACGCCAGCGCCTCGGCCCCCGTCACCGCACGAATGCTGTCGGCCAAAGCGCCAGAGGTCAGCGGCCCCGTTGCCACGATCCAGTGCCCCTCGACAGGCAGCTCCGTAATCTCCTCATAAGACACGGAAATCAGCGGATGTGCTTTGATCTTCGCGGTCACCGCTTCAGCAAACACATCCCGATCCACCGCCAAAGCCCCGCCTGCGGGCAAACGATTGGCGCGCGCGGTTTCCATGATGATCCCATTCGCGGCCCCCATTTCCCAATGCAACAAGCCCACGGCATTGCGCTCATCATCATCCGACCGGAAGGAATTGGAACAGACCATCTCGGCCAGATTTCCGGTGCGATGCGCAAAGGTTTCCACCTTTGGCCGCATCTCATGGATCACCACGCGCACCCCCATCTGTGCAGCCTGCCACGCCGCTTCCGATCCGGCCATCCCGCCGCCAATGATGTTGAGTGTCTTTGTTTCCACGCGGTCCATCGCTTTCTTTTCGGCACAAATATCCTGCGGGGGGTCCGGGGGGCGCAAAGCCCCCCGGCGCTCTCCCCCCGCAAGAGGCTGATCTAGCGCAGCCCCGCCGCTTTGAAAAGCGCCGCCCGCTCTGCTGTGACAAATGCGGCGGCCTCCGTTCCATCAAAGCGGCCCAATGCCCGTGCCACGTCAAAAAACCCTTTGGCGGGCAGGTCGCTGCCCCTTGCATGGCACAGGGCGGCCCGCAAAGGCCGCCCCGCCATGACATCTTCGGCCATCATCGCCTCCAGCGCCGCTGTCAGCTTGGCAATACTGCCGGGGCCGGGAACCGCCAAGTGCTGCGCCAAAGCCCCATAGCCAACGGTTTTGCCGCCACGGGCCAAGTCATCCAAAGCCGCCTCAAGCCCCGGCAGGCTCATTCCGTGGCGTGTCCCTCAGACGGTGCCGCTGTCACGGCCTCGCCCTCCTCCTCGCCACTTTCCGCAACCCGCGCGACCGAGACAACAACCTCACCCGCACCGGTGTTGAACACCTTGACCCCCCCGGCCGAACGGGAGCGGAAGGAAATCCCCTCCACCGGCACCCGGATGGATTGCCCGGTCGAGGTGGCCAGCATCACCTGATCCGAACGCTCAACCGGGAAGCAGGCGACCAGCGCGCCATTGCGGCCCGCCATCGCTTTCACCCCTTGGCCGCCACGCCCGCGCACCGGGTAATCATGGCTGGATGACAGCTTGCCCGACCCGCCTTGCGTAATCGTCAGGATCAGGTCCTCATAGGCTTTCATCTCGTTAAACCGCTCTTGCGACAATTCACCCGCCACAGCGACCTCATCGTCTTCGGCCTCTGGCTCGTCGATCACGCCTTCTTGCTGACGCCGCATCTTCAGATAGGCCGCCCGCTGATCCGGCGTCGCCTCGAAATGCCGGATCACGGACATAGAGACAACCGTGTCGCCGTCCTGCAAACGAATGCCGCGCACACCGGTCGAGCCACGGCTCTTGAACACGCGCACTTCGGTGGTCGGGAAGCGGATTGCACGGCCCCCGGCTGTAACCAGCATGATATCGTCATTTTCATCGCAAATCCGCGCGTTTACCAGCGAAACCCCGTCTGGCAGCTTCATCGCAATCTTGCCGTTGCGCATCACATTGGTGAAATCCGAAAGCGCGTTCTGGCGCACATCACCATCCGAGGTGGCAAAGAATATCTGCAAATCATCCCATTCATCATCCGGCACATCAACGGGCAGAATGGCCGCAATGGAAACCCCCGCCACAATCGGCAGAATGTTTACCATCGCCTTGCCGCGCGCATTGCGGCCCGCCAAGGGCAGACGCCAGGTTTTCAGCTTGTAAACCATGCCATCGGTGGTGAAGAACAGCAGTTGCGTATGGGTATTGGCCACAAACAGCGTCGTGACCACATCATCTTCCTTGGTCGACATCGACGAAAGGCCCTTGCCACCCCGCCGCTGCGCCCGGAATTCATGCAAAGCCGTCCGCTTGATATAGCCGCCGCTGGTGATGGTAACGACCATATCTTCGCGCTCGATCAGGTCCTCATCTTCCATATCGCCCGACCAGTCCGAAATCTCGGTCCGGCGCGGCACGGCGAACAGGTCTTTGACCTCTTGCAACTCCGCCGCGATGATCGCCATGATCCGCTCGCGGCTGCCCAGAATTTCAAGGTAATCCTTGATCTTGCCAGCCAATTCGGCCAGCTCGTCGGTAATCTCGCTGACACCAAAGGCTGTCAGACGCTGCAAACGCAAATCAAGGATCGCGCGGGCCTGAATTTCCGACAGGTTATAGGTGCCATCCTCATTGACCTTATGGGATGGGTCATCAATCAGCTTGATGAAGGGAATAATCTCGCCCGCAGGCCAGCGCCGCGTCATCAACCGCTCCCGCGCCTCACCCGCATCGGCCGAGGACCGGATGGTCTGCACCACCTCATCCACATTCGACACAGCGACCGCCAGACCACATAGAATATGGCTCCGCTCCCGCGCTTTGCGCAGCTCATAGGCCGTGCGGCGCGCCACCACATCTTCGCGGAAGCTGATGAAATAGGTCAGGAAGTCGCGCAGCGTCAACTGCTCCGGCCGCCCGCCATTCAGCGCCAGCATGTTGCAGCCAAAATGGATCTGCATCGGCGAGAACCGGAACAACTGGTTCAACACCACTTCCGCCGTCGCATCGCGCTTCAACTCAATCACCACGCGCACGCCGATCCGGTCAGATTCGTCCTGCACATGGGCAATGCCTTCGACGCGCTTTTCGCGGACCAGCTCGGCAATCTTCTCGATCATCGAGGCTTTGTTCACCTGATAGGGGATTTCATCAATGATGATCGCCCAGCGGTCCTTGCGAATCTCCTCCACCCGCGTCTTGGCCCGCACGATCACCGAGCCGCGCCCCTCCAGATAGGCCTTGCGCGCACCCGAGCGTCCAAGGATCACGCCACCTGTGGGAAAGTCAGGGGCGGGGATAATTTCCATCAAGGCTTCGGTCGACATATCCGGATCGGCAATCAGCGCCAGCGTGCCGTCAATCACCTCGCCAAGGTTGTGCGGCGGAATATTGGTCGCCATACCAACGGCAATCCCCCCCGCGCCATTGACCAGCATGTTCGGAAAACGCGCCGGCAACACCGTTGGCTCTTTGTCCTTGCCGTCATAGTTGTCTTGGAAATCAACGGTTTCCTTGTCGATATCGGCCAGCAGGAAATTTGCCGTCTTGGCCATCCGCACTTCGGTATAGCGGAAGGCCGCCGCCTTATCGCCATCCATGGAGCCAAAATTGCCCTGACCATCCAACAGCACCAAAGACATGCTGAAATCCTGCGCCATCCGCACCAGCGCGTCATAAATCGCGCCGTCGCCGTGGGGGTGATACTTACCCATCGTATCCGCCACCGGGCGCGAAGATTTGCGGTAAGGCTTGTCGAATGTGTTGCCTACCTCGTTCATCGCATAAAGGATGCGGCGATGCACCGGTTTCAAGCCATCGCGCAGGTCTGGAATGGCCCGGCTGACGATCACGCTCATCGCGTAATCCAGATAGGCCGTCTTCATCTCATCAATGATACTTACCTGCGGGCCGTCATGGGCCATGCGCTCGATAATTTCATCAGTGTTTTCAGTATCTTCCGGACGGTCTGCCACGTCTTCCGCTCTTTCTTTCCCGGCCCCCATGCAAGGGGCTATATCTAGTTGCCCGGACTATAGACCATCCCAGATACAGGGTGCAATGCCGCCGGCCCACCCAAGCTGCCCAGGGGCTTTGTCAGCCAATGCGCCATAGTGATAACAATATGTTTTCATTGAAAATTATAAGATTCGTGGCAATCTGAACTCTCTAAAAAAAGCAATGAGGCACCCAATGACACGCGCTGAAACGGAACTCATGCTCAAAGGCTATGGGCTGACGACCGCGGAATTCTTTTACCGAATGCCCGATTACACCCATGTTCTGAACAGCTATATCTGGCAGGATTACGATCTCGCGCCCGATTACCCCAATCTCTTCAAGTTTATCGAGTTTTGGCAGGAGAAACTCGATGGCCCGCTACATTCCGTGCGCTTCACCCATCGCAAGCTGATCCATCCCGGCGAATGGCGCCATGTCGTGGGGGAATTCACGTTGCACTGACGCGCCTTCCGTTTTCATCTATTCAAAAATATCCCGCGGGGGTCCGGGGGTGTGAAACCCCCGGCCTTTGCGTCAGGCCGCGCCTTCGTTTCACGCAGACCGAAGGATCATCCCGAACAAATCGCGCGGCTCGTCGGGGTCGGCGATCATGTCCAATTGCTCGAACATGCCGGTTTCGGCCAGCTTGCCGTGAATATAGCGCAGGGCCGCGAAATCCTCGATGGCAAAGCCCACGCTGTCAAACAGCGTCACCTGCGACGAACTGGTCCGCCCCGCCACCGCGCCGGTGATGACCTGCCACAGCTCTGTCACCGGATGGTCCGAGGCCAATTGCTGAATTTCCCCTTCCACCCGGGTTTGCGGCGGGTATTCCACGAAGATCGAGGACCGCAGCAGAATGTCGCGATGCAACTCGGTCTTGCCGGGGCAGTCGCCGCCAACCCCGTTGATATGCACGCCCGCGCCGACCATGTTATCGGTCAGAATGGTGGCATATTGCTTGTCGGCAGTGACCGTGGTGATGATCTGTGCGCCTTCGATCGCCTCTTGCGGGCTTTGGCAGGGCGTCAGCGTGATGCCGCGCCCTTGCAGGTTTGTCACGCATTTGCCGGTGGCGGCGGGGTCGATATCAAAAAGCCGCACCTCCTCAATCCCGCAAATCGCCTTGAAGGCCAGCGCCTGAAATTCGGCCTGCGCGCCATTGCCGATCAGCGCCATCACCCGCGCGCCCTTGGGGGCCAGCCATTTCGCCGCCATCGCAGAGGTGGCCGCCGTGCGCAGCGCGGTCAGGATGGTCATTTCCGACAAAAGGATCGGATAGCCCGTTTGCACATCGGCCAAAAGGCCAAAGGCTGTAACGGTTTGCAAGCCTTTCTTCATGTTGGACGGATGCCCGTTCACATATTTGAACCCATAGGTTTCCCCGTCCGATGTCGGCATCAGTTCGATCACGCCCACATCGGAATGGCTGGCAACCCGCGGTGTCTTGTCAAACGCCCCCCAGCGGCGGAAATCATCTTCGATTTCCTGCACAAGGTCTGCCATCATGCGTTCGACGCCCAGATGAAGAACAATCTTCATCATATTGGCAACGCTGACAAAAGGCACAAAGGCCTGTTTCGAGGGGGCTTTCATTCTCGTCTCCGGGGCTCAGCCAAAACTGCGTGTGGGGCGGTCAAAGACTTTGCGGCCCATCAGGCTGGCGACAAGGTCGACCATCAGCCGTGCGGTGCGCCCGCGTTCGTCCAGAAACGGGTTCAGTTCCACCAGATCAAGCGAGGTGACAAGCCCGCTTTCGTGCAGCAGTTCCATCACCAGATGCGCCTCGCGGATGGTGGTGCCGCCGGGAACCGTGGTGCCAACGGCGGGCGCGATCGACGGGTCCAGAAAATCCACGTCGAGCGAGACATGCAGCATCCCATCAGCCGCAACCACCCGCTCCAGAAAATCGCGAAGGGGTTTCACGATGCCATGTTCATCCAGCACCCGCATATCGTTGATCTCGATATCATGGTTCAACAGTGCGGCATGTTCCGCAGGGTCGACCGAGCGGATGCCGAACAGGCAGATATTTTCCGGCGGGATCACGGCGGGGAAGGGGCCGAAGGCATCGAAGCCATCGCGCCCGGCAATATAGGCCACAGGCGTGCCATGCAGATTGCCGCTGGTTGTCGTCATTGGCGTGTGAAAATCGGAATGAGCATCCAGCCACAACAAAAACAAGGGCTTGCCCTTGGCGGCGGCATGGGCGGCAGCCCCTGCCACCGAGCCAAGCGCCAGCGAATGATCGCCGCCCATGATGATCGGAAAGCCGCTGTCCAAGGCGGTGTCGGTCGCCGCGCGCAGGGCATGGGACCAGCCCGCAACCTCGGCCAGCGAATGCACGGCGGGGTTGTCGCAGCGCGCATCGGTATCCGGTGTCATCGCGACATCGCCGCGATCTTCGACCCCGTGGCCCAGATCGCGCAGCGTTTGCGCCAGCCCTGCCACACGATATGCCGCCGGTCCCATCAGGCAACCGGGGCGGCGTTGGCCTTCATCAATCGGGGCGCCGATCAGGATGCAGTGTTTTGCCATGGGGAAACTCCGTTTTCTGTTGGATCAGATTTGCTTTGTTATACTGGCCGAAAGAACCTATATTTCTGCCAATTCGAACACTATTACACGCAAAACGGTGCAAGGATATGCCAAATTGGATGATACAGATCAGGCTTTGATTGCCGAGCTGCGCCGCGATGGCCGCGCGTCCTTGTCGGATCTGGCGGCCCGGCTGGGCGTGGCGCGGGCCACTGTGCGCGCCCGGATGGAACGCTTACAGGCCAGCGGTGAGATTGCGGGCTTTTCGGTGCTGACGCGCGGCGATGTCACTGCCTCGCCGGTGCGGGCGCTGATGATGATCGGGATTGAGGGGCGCGGTGCCGAAAAGACCATGGCGCGGCTGACCGGGATTCCGGCGGTGCATGCGGTGCATTCCACCAATGGCCGCTGGGACCTGATCGCCGAGATCGGCACCGCAACCTTGCTGGAACTGGACGAGGTGATGTTCCGCATCCGCGAGATTGACGGGGTGGTCACGTCCGAGACCAATTTGCTGCTGTCGACCCGTCGGGCCGGGCGGCGCATCGGGGCCTGACGGCAGCCTTTGCATGCGACGGCTTAGCGCATCCCCATTGGCCCCGGCGTCATTCCGGCGTAAGTTAAACCGACCCTAGCAGACAGGACCATTCTGATGATCGTTGAATTCGGCCATTTTGCCCTGATCCTTGCGTTTTTCGTGGCGCTGATCCAGACCGTTATGCCCTTGATCGGCGCACAAAAACGCTGGTCTGGCTGGATGGCCGTGGGCGAATCCGCTGCCGTGGTGCAGGTTTTGCTGGTCACGGCCAGCTTTGCCGCGTTGACCTACGCCTTTGTGACCTCGGATTTCTCGGTCGCGCTGGTGGTTGCCAATTCCCACACGCTCAAGCCGATGCTGTATAAAATCTCGGGCGTCTGGGGCAACCACGAGGGGTCTTTGCTGCTGTGGGTGCTGATTCTGGCTGTGTTCGGGGCCTCGGTCGCGTGGTTTGGCGGCAACCTGCCGCCGACGCTGCGGGCGCGGGTGATCGCGGTGCAAGGCTCTATCGGGGTGGCCTTCATGGCCTTCATGCTGCTGACATCAAATCCGTTTCTGCGGCTGGAAACCCCGCCTTTCAACGGCAAAGACCTGAACCCCTTGCTGCAAGACCCAGGTTTGGCCTTTCACCCGCCTTTCCTGTATCTGGGCTATGTTGGCCTGTCGGTGGCGTTTTCCTTTGCTGTGGCCGCGCTGATCGAAGGCCGCGTCGATGCTGCCTGGGGCCGTTGGGTGCGGCCATGGACATTGGCCGCCTGGGTGTTCCTGACCATCGGCATCGCGCTGGGGTCGTGGTGGGCGTATTATGAACTGGGCTGGGGTGGTTTTTGGTTCTGGGACCCGGTGGAAAATGCCAGCTTCATGCCTTGGCTGATTGGCGCGGCCCTGCTGCATTCCGCCATCGTGGTGGAAAAGCGTGAGGCGCTGAAGGCTTGGACCATCCTGCTGGCCATCCTTGCCTTTGGCTTCTCGCTGATCGGCACATTCATCGTGCGCTCGGGCGTTATCACCTCGGTCCATGCGTTTGCCAATGACCCGGAACGCGGCGTGTTCATCCTGCTGATCCTTGGGTTCTTCATGGGCGGCGCGCTGATGCTGTTTGCCGCCCGCGCCAGCGCGATGGAGGCAAAGGGCCTGTTTGCCCCCGTCAGCCGTGAAAGCGCGCTTGTCGCCAATAACCTGCTGTTGGCAGTATCTTGTTTCGTGGTTTTTGTCGGCACGATCTGGCCCTTGGTGGCTGAATTGCTGTGGGACAGAAAGCTGAGCGTGGGGGAACCCTTCTTCAACGCCGCCTTCACGCCGTTCATGGTGGTTCTGGCGCTGTTGCTGCCGATTGGGGCGATCATGCCGTGGAAACGCGCGTTGTTGGGGCGCAGCCTGCGCGCGCTTTGGCCTGCGGCTGTGTTGGCCTTGTCGCTGATGCTGCTGGCCTATGCGGTGCAAACCGGGCGCTCGGCTTTGGGGCCGATTGGCCTTGGCCTTGGTGCTTGGGTGGTGTTTGGCGCGCTGACAGAGTTGTGGCAACGCGCAGGCCGTGGGCCGCTTGCAGGCCGCCTGGGGCGAATAGCACGTCTGCCGCGCGCCGATTGGGGCAAAGCGGTGGCCCATGGTGGCTTTGGCGTCACCACCTTTGCAGTGGCCGCGATGATGGCGTGGCAGGTTGAAGATATTCGCACCATGAATGTGGGCGAAAGCTATGATCTGCGCGGCTATACCGTCACGCTGGCCTCGGTGGAAAAGGAAACCGGGCCAAACTATTTCACCACCAAAGCGGCCTTTGACATCACGCGCAATGGTGCTGCGGTGGCCACGGTTTACCCCGAAAAGCGGGTGTATCCGGTGGCCGGCATGCCCACGACCGAAGCCGGGATCGACTATGGCTTCACCCGTGATCTTTACATGGTGATCGGCGATGCGCAGGAAAATGGTTCTTGGGCGGTGCGCAGCTATTTCAAACCTTTCGCCAACTGGATTTGGGGCGGGGCCTTCCTGATGGCATTGGGCGGGGTGATCAGCCTTGCCGACCGGCGCTACCGCGTGGCGGCGGGGCAGCGGGCGCGCAAGCTCAACGCGGTGCCTGCCGAATGATCCGCGCGCTGACCCTCTCGCTTGCGTTGATCGCGACACCCGTTCTGGCCGTGCAACCGGATGAGATTCTGGCCGACCCCGTGCTGGAGGCCCGCGCGCGCGATTTGTCCAAGGACCTGCGCTGCCTTGTCTGCCGCAATGAAAACATCGACGACAGTAATGCCGATCTGGCGCGGGATCTGCGGCTTTTGCTGCGCGAACGGCTGGTGGCAGGCGATACGGACGCCGAGGCGATGGATTATATCGTGGCCCGCTATGGTGAATATGTGCTGCTGAACCCGACCTCGCAAGGCGCGAACCTGCTGCTGTGGATCGCGGGGCCGTTGATGCTGGTGCTGGGGGGCGGCATCGCCTTTGCCTATCTGCGCCGCCGCCGCCAGGACGGGGATGCCCCGCCCGAGGCATTGACCCCCGAGGAAGAAAAGCGCCTCGCGGAATTGCTGGCCCCCAAGAAGTAACCGGTATTTCGCAGGACTGACGTATCGTCCCGCTTTTCCTCTGCGCGCGGGGCGCTATTGTGCAGGCGCGGCACCGATGTGGAACAAAGGACAAAGCGCATGCAATACGAAACCATCACCTATTCAGAAACCGACGGTCTGGGCCTGATCACGCTGAACCGCCCCGAGGTGATGAATGCGCTGTCCACCCAGATGCGGGCCGAATTGCTCTTTGCGGTGAAAGAGGCGGGCAAGACCGCGCGCGCGCTGGTGCTGACCGGGGCCGGGCGGGCGTTTTGTTCGGGGCAGGATTTGGGCGACCGCGCCAAACTCGCCAATATTGACCTAGAGCGCACTCTGCGTGACGAATATGAACCCTTGCTGCGTGCGATCTATGACAGCCCGATCCCCACGATTTCCGCTGTGAACGGGGCGGCTGCGGGGGCAGGGGCCAATCTTGCGCTGGCCGCCGATGTGGTGATCGCGGCGCAATCGGCCAGCTTCATTCAGGCATTCACCCGCATCGGCCTGATCCCGGATGCGGGTGGCACCTATTGGCTGCCGCGCCAGATCGGGGCCGCGCGCGCCATGGGGGCTGCCCTTTTCGCCGACAAGATCAGCGCCGATCAGGCGGCAAGCTGGGGCATGATCTACGAATCCATTCCCGATGACGGGTTTGCGGCGCATTGGCGCGCCCGGGCTGCCCATCTCGCCGCTGGTCCGACCGCGGCCTATAAGGCGGTGAAAACCGCCATCCGCGCCAGCCATGGCAACAGTCTCGATGCGCAATTGACGCTGGAGGCGCAGTTGCAAGGGGCCTGCGGCATGACGCATGACTTCAAGGAAGGCGTGATCGCCTTTCTGGAAAAGCGCCCCGCCCGGTTCGAAGGGCGCTAAAGCGCCCCCCTCAGGGGCAGCGCTGCAACAGTCTGATCCCCTGCGGGGTGACAATCACCAAGACCTCCTCGGCCAGCGGGCCCTCCGCCCCCAACAACGGCCCGCGCGTGGCAAGCACCCGGCCTGCGGGCTCATTGGCGCCTTCTTCGGTGATCACGCCCTCAAACAACAGCGCGTTCAACCCTTTGACCGATTGCGCATCGGTCAGCGCCATCACCCCGGCCTCGCCGCCCGGAAACCAGCGCTCGCGGTCATACTCCGCCTGCGCATAGGCCCCGCATTGTTCGGGCT
The DNA here is from genome assembly GCF_003991405.1 of Pseudorhodobacter sp. E13. Lineage (GTDB taxonomy): Bacteria > Pseudomonadota > Alphaproteobacteria > Rhodobacterales > Rhodobacteraceae > Pseudorhodobacter. The sequence continues at coordinate 67,571 of NZ_RPEN01000153.1, read as the reverse complement.
TGCCATAATCGGCATAGGGCGCGGCAAGGGCCGCTGCCGCCAGACATGGCAACAAAGCCCCCGCCCATAGACCAGATCGCATCATGCCCCGCGCGCCAGCGCCGCAACCCCGGTCCGCGCAATCTCGCGCAGGCCCAAAGGCCGCATCAACTCGGCAAAGGCGTCAATCTTCTCCGGCGTGCCTGTCATTTCAAAGACAAAGCTTTCCAACGTGCTATCCACCACATTGGCGCGGAAAATCTCGGCCAGACGCAGCGCCTCGATCCGCGCATCACCTTTGCCCGCAACCTTGAACAGCGCCAGCTCGCGCTGCACCGATGGCCCCTCCACCGTCAGGTCATGCACCTCATGTACCGGCACAATCCGGCCCAATTGCGCTTTGATCTGCTCAATCACCGGCGGCGTGCCCCGGGTGACAATGGTGATGCGGCTGCGATGCCCCTCATGGTCCACCTCCGCCACGGTCAAACTGTCGATGTTATAGCCGCGCCCGGAAAACAACCCGATCACCCGCGCCAGAACACCGCTTTCATTCGCGACCAGAACCGCCAGCGTATGCTGTTCGATCACCTCGCCATTCGGATCGCGCAGATCATAGGCAGAATGGCTGGTAGAGCCTTGTTTAATGTTCAACGGCGACATCCTGCGCCCTTTCTTTTCGGTAAAAATATCCCACGGGGGTCCGGGGGTGTGAAACCCCCGGCGCTTTCAACTTGGCAAGGCCTCAGACCAGCACAGCGCCCTTGGCCCCGATCACGCCCTGCGTATCGGCATTGCCCAACAGCATCTCATTATGCGGTTTGCCAGAGGGGATCATCGGGAAGCAGTTTTCATGCTTTTCCACCAGACAATCAAAGATCACCGGCCCGTCATATCTGATCATCTCCATGATCGCATCATCCAGATCCTTCGGGTCCGAACATTTGATCCCCTTGCAGCCAAAGGCTTCGGCCAGTTTCACGAAATCCGGCAGGCTTTCCGACCAGCTTTGCGAATAACGCTCGCCATGCAGCAATTGCTGCCACTGGCGCACCATGCCAAGCCGCTCATTGTTCAGGATGAACTGCTTGGCAGGCGCGCGAAACTGGATCGCGGTGCCCATTTCCTGCATGTTCATCAACCAGCTTGCCTCGCCCGCCACGTTGATCACCAGCGCGTCAGGATGCGCCAGTTGCACCCCGATCGAGGCCGGCAAGCCATAGCCCATCGTGCCCAAGCCACCGCTTGTCATCCAGCGGTTCGGGTCTTCAAAGCCCAGAAACTGCGCCGCCCACATCTGGTGCTGGCCCACTTCGGTGGTGATATAGCGGTCCATACCTTTGGTCAGCGCTTCCAGCCGCTGCAAGGCATATTGCGGTTTGATCACCGTGTCCGAGGGCGTGTAATCAAGGCAGTTCACGGCCCGCCATTCAGCGATCTGCTTCCACCATTTCGCCAGCGCAGGCTTGTTGACCTTGCGGCCACGGGCCTTCCACAGGCGCAGCGCATCTTCCAGCACATGGCCAACATCGCCCAGGATCGGCACATCCACCCGGATCACCTTGTTCAGGCTGGACGGGTCGATATCCACATGCACCTTGCGGCTGTTGGGCGAGAAATCGGCAATCCGCCCGGTGATCCGGTCATCAAACCGTGCGCCGATGTTCAGCATCAGGTCGCAGCCATGCATCACCAGATTGGCCTCATATGTGCCGTGCATCCCCAACATGCCCAGCCATTTGTCACCCGATGCCGGATAGCAGCCCAGCCCCATCAGGGTCGAGGTGATCGGAAAGCCCGTCGCCTCGACAAATTCGCGAAGCAATTGGCTGGCAGCGGGGCCAGAGTTGATGACGCCACCGCCGGTGTAAAACACCGGGCGCTCGGCGGTTTCCATCATCTCTACCATGCGGGTGATCGCGTCGATATCGCCCTTCAGCTTGGGCTGGTAATGCGACACCTTGGCTTTGGGCGGCGGCATGTAATCGGCGGTGGCGAATTGCACATCCTTGGGAATGTCGATCAGCACCGGGCCGGGGCGGCCATGGGTCGCCACATGAAACGCCTGATGGATCACTTCGGCAAGGTTGGCCGTGTCCTTGACCAGCCAGTTATGCTTGGTGCAGGGCCGCGTGATACCTACGGTATCGGCCTCTTGGAACCCATCCGTGCCGATCATGAAGGTCGGCACCTGCCCGGTGAACACCACCAGCGGAATGCTGTCCATCAGCGCATCGGTCAACCCGGTCACCGCATTGGTGGCACCGGGGCCTGATGTCACCAGAACAACGCCCGGCTTCCCGGTGGAACGCGCATAGCCTTCGGCCATATGCACGGCCCCTTGTTCATGCCGCACGATGACATGGCGAATATCATTCTGTTGGAACAGCGCGTCATAGATGGGAAGGACGGCACCGCCGGGATAGCCAAAGACCACCTCCACGCCTTGATCCTTCATGGCCTGAACCACCATTTCCGCGCCCGTCATCGCCTGCGTTCCAGAATTCGCCATCGTCTCTTTCCTCTATCGCCGCAGATCGCGGCCCTATCGCAACAAAAAGCCCCCGGGGGTGAAGCGGGGGCGCATGGGGTTTGGAAGGGGTTTCCGCTACCGGCCCATACGCCTTTTTAAAATGACCACGACAAGATCGTTCATGTGCCTACCCCTCTGGTGCGAAGCGGACCATATGGCGGGTGAAAAGGCAGGTCAACACCCAAAACACGGAATAAAGTGTCGCAGGGGCGATTAAAACATATCGAAAATTTCAAAACATGGGGGTTCAGGCGTAAGAAGCGCGAAATTGGGGCGGGTTTAGCGCCGCGTTTCGGCGCAGTTTCGGCCCCAGTCTTGGTCCCAGTCTTGGGCCAGCGCGCGGGCATGGGCCGGCTCGGCCTGCCAGCAACAGGCAATTTCCCATGCCAGACGGGCGGCATGGGCGGGCGCATCCGCGGGCGGCAAATCGAACAGCGGCAGGTCGCGGCGGGCCTCGTCCCAATCTATCAAGGCCGGGCCTTGATCGGTCAGGATCAGGTTGCCGGGGTTGATATCGGCGTGGATCAGCGTGTCTTCGCCCTCCAGCGCGGCCCAAGCGGCGCGGCAGCGCGCGGCAAGCGCCGGGGCAGGGCGGTCAGATCGACATCGCCCCCCTGCGCGGCCCCTGAGGCAAAGCCACGGGCCGAGGTGAAACCGGGGCGCTGCCCCGCCTGCGGCGCGTCCTTGCCTGCGTGCCGGTGCATTTGCTGCAAACGCGGTTGCACGGTCGCCAGATCAGCAGCCGTGGCGGCGCGGCCCGCAACAAAGGGTTCCAGCGTCCAGCCGTTGCACAGGTGCTGGCCCGTTGCGGTTTGCGCCATCTGCGGCAGGATGAACCCGGCGGCGCGGGCATGGCGGTGTAAGGGCTGCAACCATGTCAGCGCCGCCTCGGTCCGGGCAGAGGATTTCGCGACCCAAAGCACTTCCCCCTGCGCCACAAGCCATACCGCGTTGCGATGCCCGCCTTGCAGCGGGCGCAGCGGGGTGAAAGGGCCAAAGCCCGAAAGCTCCGGGCGGTCAGCCCGCAGCGGCATAGCAAACCACGTTGAACTTGTTGCCGTCCGGGTCGCGCAGGTAGGCGGCATAGAAGCTTGGGCCATATTGCGGGCGCAACCCCGGCGGGCCTTCGCACAGCGCGGCATGGGCGCGGGCGGCGGCATAGGCGGCATCGACCTGCGCGCGGCTCTGGGCCAACAGCGAAAACATGCTGCCATTGCCGGGGTTTGCCGCGCGGCCATCAAACGGGGTGGTGACCCAGAGATGCGGGCCGGGATCATCCAGCCCCCATGTTGCATTGCCGCCCAGCAGATCAAGGTCAATCCGAGCATGACCCAAAGGCGCCATCACCGCATCATAAAAGGCCACCGCGCGCGGCAGATCATTGGTGCCGATGCAGATATAGCTGAACAAAAGCCGCCCCCCGTTGATGACATGGCGCAAACCCTGCGCAAGCGCCGCGCGTCAGATACCCGTGCCCTGCAACACCCCGTGTTCCATCGCATAGCGCGTCAGCCCCGCGGTCGAGGAAATGCCCAGCTTGCGCTTGATGTTCTTGCGATGGGTTTCCACGGTGCGCACGGAAATATCCAGCGCAAGTGCCACATCCTTGTTGCTTTTGCCCTGCGCCAGTTCCAGCAGGATGGTTTGTTCCCGGCTGGTCAGGGCCTCGCGCGCGCCATCGGTTTCGGGTTTGATCGCGCTCGCCGCCCCGGCGCAAAGATAGCGTTTGCCCTGCATCACTGCGTCGATGGCCAGCTTGATCTCTTCGGTCGGCACATCCTTGAGCAGATAGCCCATCGCGCCATGGTTCAGCGCGGTGGTGATATATTCCGGGCTTTCATGCATCGACAGGATCAGGATACGCGTGTCGGGACGCTTTTCCAGAATGATCTCGGACGCGGTCAACCCGTTCATCTGCGGCATGTTCAGGTCCAGCAACATCACATCGGGGTCTATCGCCTCGATCTGCTCGATCGCCTCGCGCCCGTTGCACAGGGTGCCCACCACGTCGATATCGTCATAGGTTTCCAGAATGGCGCTGATACCTTGGGCGACCATCGGGTGATCGTCGACAATCAGAACACGGATACGGGGGGTCATGCGCTTACCTTTGTTCGGCCTGCCGGGGGCAGCATATGGGTCAATGGCACCTGCGCTTCGATCGTGGTGCCGGTTTTGGTGGACAGGATGCGCAGGGTGCCGTCCAGACGTTCCATCCGCTCGGCCATGTTGCGCAGGCCAAGGCCTTGCACTTCGGCGCGCTGGGGTGGCATGCCGCGCCCGTTGTCCTGTATGCGCAGAATCGCGCCATTCTTGGTGCCGCGCACCAGAACCGCCACCTCGGTCGCGCCTGCGTGGCGTTCGATATTGGTCAGCGCCTCTTGGGCAATGCGGTAAAGCGCGATCTTGGCATCCTGATCCAAGCGGTTGCGAAAGACCACGGTTTCAAATTCCACCTTGATTCCGGTGCGCTTGCCGAATTCCTCGGCCAAGGATTGCAGGGCAGGGCCAAGGCCCAGATCGTCCAGCACGCCGGGGCGCAGATCGCGGCTGATGCGGCGCACTTCCTGGATGGCGCCGTTCAGATGGTCGATGCCGGAATTCAGGCTTTCACCCGCCCGCGCATCGCCGGTGGCCTGCCTGCGCCGCGCCAGTTCCAGCGTATAGCGCACACCGACAAGGATCTGGCTGATGCTGTCATGCAATTCGCGCGCCACGCGGCCGCGTTCTTCTTCTTGGGTGTCAAACACCCGTTGGGTCAGCGCCTTCAGCTTGTCCTCGGCCAGCCTGCGTTCGCGCAGGTTCAGCATCAGCCCCGACAGAAACACCACCAAGACCGAGGCCAGCGTGATCGCCCCGATATAAAGAAAGGTGCGCTGCACGCGCGCTTCGGTTTCTGCGCGGGCCGCGGCGACCGATGTCAGCACATCGTCGATGAAAATCCCGGTGCCGATGGCCCAACGCCAATCCTGCAAGCCGATGACATAAGACACCATATTGGCATTCTCGCCCGTGCTGGGCTTGGGCCAGACATAGCTGTGATAGCCCGCGCCTTGCCGCGCCAGCCGGATCACCTCATCCACCACGGGGGTGCCTTCGGGGTCTTTCAACCCGGCCCAATTGCGCTCGATCAGCCATGTCTGGCGCGGGCTGACAAGGTTGTTGCCTTCGTAATCATAGACGAAATAAAAGCCTTCGTTGCCATAGGTCATGGCCGCAAGGATTTGCAGCACCTCCCGCTTGGCAGCCTCATCATCGGGCAGGGCGTTGCCATAGATCGGGCCAAAGGCCGTGCGGGCGATGGACAGATAGTTGCGCAGCTCGGCCTTTTTGGCGGCGATCAGTTGCGCCTCCAGCCCCGCGATTTCGCGATCCGCCATCTCTCGCGACTCGCGCTGGACCAGAAAGCCGACCGTCAGCATCGCCAGCACAAGCGGCAGCGTTGCCAGAAGAAAAATCTTCTGGCCATAGCTTAGCTTCACGCTGATGTCCTGCCAGACGCCCTTGGCCAACCCGATCCCCCGCCGCAATGCGAATCGTAGAATGCCGTTGTTGGCGCGCCTGCGTCAATGCCAGCAAGGGTCGCGGGGGATTGGCCTTGCCACTATGGTGTAAATCGCGAAACTGGTCTGAAAATTTGTCCAGTTTGCGCGGGCTCTACGTAGTAGTAGGTATTCCTTGCGCGGGATTCCGCCGCTATGGTCGGTCTCACGTATAAACGGCCCCGCCAGTTCAGGAGGGGTAATCTCATGGGAGGAGACTACATGGATCGTCGTTCATTCTTGACGAAAGCCACCATCGGTGGCGCAACCGCAGCAGCCGCATCCACGCTTGCCGCGCCGATGTATGCGCAGGGCAACCGCACCCTGACGATGGTAACAACCTGGGGCCGTGGCCTTGCTGGCGTGCATGACAGCGCGCAGCGCGATGCCGATATGATCACCGCGATGACCGATGGTCAGTTGACCGTTGATCTGAAAGCCGCAGGCGAACTGGTTGGCGCATTCGAAGTGTTTGACGCTGTGACCTCGGGTCAGGCTGATATGTATCACGGCGCTGACTATTACTTCGTCGGTCAGCACCCGGCTTACGCCTTCTTTACCTGCGTTCCGATGGGCATGACCGCGCAGGAACTGGTGAACTGGTATTATCACGGCGGCGGCCATGAATTCCACGACGAGCTGGGCCAGACCTTTGGTCTGAAATCCTTCCTCGGCGGTAACACCGGCGCACAGGCTGGTGGCTGGTTCCGCAAGGAAATCACCTCGGCTGATGACTTCAACGGCTTGAAATTCCGTATGCCGGGCCTTGGCGGCAAAGCGCTGGGCAAACTGGGCGCATCGGTGCAGAACCTTCCGGGCGGCGAAGTGTATCAGGCGCTGGCCTCCGGCGCGATTGACGGCACCGAGTGGATCGGCCCCTGGGCTGACGAAAAGGCCGGTTTCCAGGAAATCACCAAGTTCTACTATACCGCTGGCTTCCATGAGCCGGGTGCAGGCCTGTCGCTGGCAATGAACCGTGAAGTGTTCGAATCGCTGACCCCGGCACAGCAAAAGATCGTCGAAGTCGCCGCAGGCGAAGGCCATCAGTGGAACCTCGCGCAGTTCTTGTCGAACAACTCCTCAGCTTTGACCCGCCTGCAATCGGCTGGCGTGAAAACGCTGGAATTCCCGGACAGCGTCTGGGATGCCTTTGCAAAGGCCAGCCAGGAAGTGCATGACGAGAACATGGGCGATGAGCTGTATAAGCGCGTCTATGACAGCTACACCGCGTCGATGAAGTCCTCGGCAGCTTGGATTGACAAGTCCGACGGCGCCTATACCCGTCAGCGGACCCGCACGCAGTCGATGTAATCGGACCTGTGACCATCTGAAAACACCCCCGGCCACTGGCCGGGGGCTCTGTCTTGGCACCTGAACGGCCGGGATTTTCCTGTAGGGGGGGATCGAAATGCTCGACGGCATTTTCGCACTATTTTCCAACATCGCCATGTCTTTTGTCCATTTCTTCTATGCGATCACGCATCCGGGGGAATGGCTGGGCTGGCTGGGCGAGTTGGGCCAGCTTGAAACGGTCGAAGCCAAAGAAGCCTTGGGGCGCTTTATCTTTTACGGCGCAAGCAAGGATTTCTTTTTCGTCGTCTTTACCGCCTTTCTGGTTCTGACGGCGGTCGGCATCTGGCGCAAATCCATCATGTGGGCTGTGGTGCGCGGGTTGGAATGGTTTGCCAATACGCTGGGCCGCGCGGTGGCATGGGTTGGCTTGCTGATGGTGCTGCAACAGATTTTCATCGTCTTCCTGCAACGGATTTTCAGCGCCTCGGCCATCGAATTCGGCCCCTTTGCCCCGTTCGGCTACAAGCTGATGGATGGGTTCACCTTCGTTTCGCATGACGTGAGCTGGTGGTCGGAAGAGTTGAAGCTTTACAACGCCATGATCGTTTGCCTGTGCGTCACCTACACCTTCGTGCAGGGCGGCCATGTGCGGGTGGATCTGGTTTATGCCCGGCTCAGCTACCGCGCCAAGCGGGTGGTCGATATGGCGGGCACGCTGGTGTTCATGATGCCTGCGGCGATCATGACATGGCTTTTCGCTTGGTTCTTCATGTGGCGCCATCTGCTGACGCCGAAAATCTCGGCCTCGGACAGCATCGACCAGATCATGCGCAAGGCGAAAGTGTTGAAATGGAACGTTGAAACCATCGGCTTTTCGCCCAACGGGTTCGATGCCTATTACCTGTTCAAGATCCTGATGCTGGCCTTCACGGCGCTTGTGTTCCTGCATGCCATCGCCTTTTTCTACCGCTCGATGCTGGAATGGCGCGAGGGGCCGGAAGAGGACGGCAAATATCTTGATCTCGATTCGTCGGTGGATGCCTCTGCCACTGGCACGCATTAAGGCCCCCAACAAAGGACTGTCACATCATGTTATTCGGACTTGACGGGATTGAGGTTGGCCTCATCATCGTGTTCCTCTGCCTCTTTTCGGGCATCATCTCGGGCTTTCCGGTGGCGTTTTCCATCGGGGGCGCGGGGGTTATTGCCTTTGGCATCATCGCCGCACTCGATAGCTCTGGTCTGTTGATCCATAACGCGGTCGATACCTCCTCCGAGGCCTATCGCGCCTTGCAGGCGGCTGGCGTCAACCAGATCGACATCACCCATTTCAGATATCCGGAACTGCCGCTGATCGCGCAGCCCTTGTTCCCGCAGGGCTGGGAAGTGGCGATGGATCGCAACCTGTCCTTCATCGTGAACCGCATGAACGAGCGGGTCATCGCAGGCGCCTCGATCGAGACGCTGCTGGCGGTGCTGATGTTCGTGATGATGGGGATCGTGCTGGAACGCTCCAAGATCGCCAATGACCTGCTGACCACCATGGCCCGCGTGTTTGGCCCGCTGCCGGGCGGTCTGGCCGTGGCGGTTGTTGTTGTGGGCGCGTTTCTGGCGGCATCGACCGGGATTGTGGGCGCGACCGTTGTGACCATGGGTCTGTTGTCGCTGCCGACCATGTTGCGCGCAGGCTATTCGCCGCAGCTTGCCACCGGGGTGATCGCGGCTTCGGGCACTTTGGGGCAGATCATCCCGCCCTCTATCGTGATCGTTTTGCTGGGCACCATGGCGGGTGACCTTTATGCCGCCGGGCAGGAAATCCGCGCGCAAACCGCAGGCTGTTCCGATGCGCTGACCTATCTGGGGTCGGCGGCGGTTGTCTCGGTCGGGACGCTGTTTCAGGCGGCGATCCTGCCGGGCATCATGCTGGCGGTGCTTTATGCCTCTTATGCCTTTGGCTTTGCGATGCTGAACCCGTCCAAGGCGCCGGCTGTGCAGATCGAGGCCAGTGGCCGCGGGGAGATTATCACCCGCAAGGAAGCAACCACGTGGTTCCTTGGCGTGCCAGTCGCGTTGATCGGCGGGCTGTTGTTGGCCATGCAAGTGGGCATGATCGGCAGTCAGAACCTGACGGTCGACAGCTATTCCGATGCAGGCCAGACCGCCGATCTGCGCACCCGTGTGTCGGATCAGTGCAAGGCGTCGATGATCGCCTTGCACGGGCAAGAGCGTTGGGATGCCGCTGTGGCCCAACAGGCCGAGATTGACGCCGCAGGGGGCGTTGCCAAATCCGTGCAACTGACCCCGGAAGAACTGACTGCCGCGCAGGCTGAAAAGCTTGCGACCCGCGCACCGATTGGCACGGGTGTGGGCGTGATCTTCTTGCTGCTGGCGCTGATGCTGACCACGGCGCGCGGTGTTGCCCCTTCGGCAGACCATCGCCCGCTGATGATCGGTGCGGGCGGTATCGTGTTGGGCTTGCTGGCCGATATCGTCTTTATCGCGCCCAATGCCACACCGGGGATGACGCTTGTCATTCTGGCCATTCCCTTTGCGCTGGCACTTTACGGGGCCTATTTCGCCGCCGGAATGCTGGCCCGGAATGAACTGATCCGCGTGGTGTTTCCGCCGCTGATCCTGATCATCGCGGTGCTTGGTTCCATCCTTGGCGGCATCACCAACCCGACCCCGGCCGCTGGGCTTGGGGCAGGGGGTGCGATCTTGCTGGCGGCGTATCGCAAGCTGGGTGATCTGAACAAATCGGGCAGCATCATCATCATGACGGCCTTTGCCATTGTGATCATGATCCTTGTGGGCGTGAACTTTGACCTGCGGGTCGGCGTTGGCGTCACCACGACCGAGCAGTGGATCGCCTGGGCCGTGGCACAGGCCACCTATTCCTTTGCCATGCTGGGCTTGCTCTATGCCTGCTGGGTGTTGTGGCGGAACAAGGTGCTGACCCCGGTGGTGCGTGAAACCACCAAAGTCACCTCGATGGTGTTCGCCATCCTGATCGGCAGCCAGATTCTGAACCTTGTGCTGATCTCCTTCGGCGGTGAGCATTATATCCAGAGCTTCCTGCGCAGCTTTGACAATGAGCTGACGGTGTTCCTGATCGTGATGCTGGTGTTGTTCGTCCTTGGCTTCGTGCTGGATTTCCTTGAAATCATCTACATCGTGGTGCCAATCGTCGGCCCCGTGATCTATGGCGGCACGTTTGATCCGTCTTGGGTGACCATCATGATCACGGTGAACCTGCAAACCTCGTTCCTGACCCCGCCTTTCGGCTTTGCGCTGTTCTATCTGCGCGGCGTGGCCCCGAAAGAGGTGACAACCGGGCATATCTACAAAGGCGTGGTGCCTTTCGTCCTGATCCAGGTGGGGGCGCTGTTGCTGCTCTATCTGTTCCCAAGCGTGGTCACGATTGTGCCAAACCTGTTGGCAGGCTAAACCCCGGCCAAGATGAAACCGCAAAAGGCCGCCCGAACCGGGGCGGCCTTTTTCATGCGGCGCATGGGTTCTGGGGGCGTTATTTATGCTTGGGGTGTCGGAAGCCCGGCGATCAGTTCTTCGACCATGACCGAGACAAGCTCTGCCCGGCTCGACACCCCGGCCTTGCGATAGATGGCAGCGGTTTGTGCCTTGATCGTGCCATCGCGGGTGGCGCGCAGGGCTGCGATATCGGCATTGCTAAGCCCTTTGATCGACAGCAACGCCACATCGCGTTCGGCGGCTGTCAGGCCCCAGCGATCAAAATGGTGGGTAATCACCTCATGAAATGCGCCGGAGGCAACGCCCAACTCGCGTTCCACCTTGGTGTTGCGATGCAAAAGGCTGCGGTATTCGCGCAGGGTCAGGCTGGCCCCGACGCCAAGCCCGATGACGGCCAGAAACTCCAGCACGCCATGCAGGTGCAGCCCTTCCCATTCAAGAAAAACATCGGTCAGGAACACGATCCCGCACCCGATCTGTAAACCTGCGGCGGCAAGGAAAACCCCCCGCCGCAGCGATAGCCGTCTGGAGCGTTGCTCCGTTTCAGTGGTCATCCACACGCTTTCTTCCGGTCACCATGGCCCGGATCAGGTTTTCAGAATGGCGATAGCTGGCCAGCAGCACCCCGCCAATATGCAAGGCGATCAGCACAAGCAGCCCATTGGCCAAGGCTTCATGTGCCTCTTCGACCCAGTTTTTGCCGAAATACCGATCCATACCCATCATATAGCCTGTCGCACCGATCAGGCCAAGCGTGACCAGCAGCGCCACGATCATTGCGGCCCCGGCCGGGTTATGGCCCAGATAGCGCGCCTCGCGTCCGCGCAGGATATCGCGCAGATAGCCAATCAGGCGGGCAGGGCCGGGCAGAAAGCTGGCAAACCGCGCATGGCGCGACCCGATAATCCCCCAGCCCAGACGAAAGGCCAGAAGGGCCAGCACGATATAGCCAAGGTTGCGATGGATCTTGCGCAGATCTTCGGTCAGATAGGCCCCTGCGACCATCGCGACCAAGGACCAGTGAAAGAGGCGCAAGCCGATATCCCAGACGCGGACCGTTGTGCCCGTTGCGCGGGGGTGCGTTTTATGTGTCATGCTGCGCCTCCCTCTCTGGTCGCTCAATCCGCGATACGGTCGAGTTCGGTGCCGGTGTTCGGGTCAAAGAACACCTCCATCTTGGTGCCGTTCAGCGTGCCGTAAATTTCATAGCAGCCCCCGTCATTGATCTTGAAGGCAAGAACCTTGCCGCCTTCGTCTTCAAAGCTTTTCAGCGATTCCCAAACGGGTTTCAGGGTTTCGCCGGGGGTGCAGGCGGGTTCGGCCAGAACCGGGGCGGCAAGGGCGGTGAAGGCGGCGGTCAGCAAAAAGCGTTTCATGGTTGGTCCAGTGTGTTGCAAACCCTCAACGACATGTTGCGGGCTGCGGACTGGATAGCCGGGCAGGTTGCGGCTGGGATATTGGTCTGGGGCTTAGATGGGCCGTGTAAACCAAAGTTTACGGCTGGCTTTTTGCCCGGAGCGGGGCCTTAGCCCGCGCTGCCAAGCACTTTGGCGATGCCGCGCAGCACCAGCGCGTGATCTTCCAGTTGTGGCAGGCCCGACACTGTGGCCACCGCCACCATCAAGCCATTGGTCAGCCGGATCGGCACCGCGCCGCCATGGGTGGCATATTCGGCGGGCGACAGGCCGTCGCTGGTTACATCCGCGCCTTTCACCGCCTTGGCCTGCCCCACCGCGAGCGAGGATTGATGGTATTTCAGCACCGTGTTGGATTTGCGCCGCGCCCAATCATCGTTCAGCGGGGTGGAACCGGGCAAAGCCGCGTGGAAATAGCACCGGGTGGCGCTGCGGATATTGATGACCACGGGCAGGCTGTCGGCCTGCGCCAGTTCCACCAGTGCCAGCCCAAGGGCCAAGGCAGTGCTTTCGTCAAAATGCGCAAAGCGCGGGTCGGTTTCGCCTGTCATCCTCTGTTCCCCCTATACCACGCCAATGCCGCGCAGGATGATATCCTTGACCTGTTGCTTGGCCATCTGCCAATCCGCATCCGACAAGGGCTTGCCATTGTTGAGCGTTTCGACCTGATGCCCGAAATCGGCGTAATGCTGGGTGGTGGCCCATAGCATATACAGCAAATGGCGCGGGCTGATCGGGGCCATCTTTCCGGCATCAATCCAGCCTTGGATCACGGCAATCCGCCCTTCGGTCCAGTCGCGCAGCGTGCCTTCCAGATAATCCTGAATGACCGGCGCGCCATGCATCACCTCGGACGCCCAGACCTTGGACCCATTGGGATGGCGGCGCGAGATTTCCATCTTGGCGTCAATATAGGCCCCGATGCCACTGGCCGGGTCTGCGGCATTGTCAAAACTGTCGGCGGCATGCAGCCAGATTTCAAAGATATCCTGCACCACACGGCGATAGAGATCCTCTTTCGTGGCAAAGTAGTAATGCAGATTGGCCTTTGGCAGGCCCGCAAGATCAGCGATAAGCTGCATCGTGGCCCCGCCAAACCCGGCCTCGGCGAATACTTTTTCCGCCGCAGAAAGGATCGCCCGCTCATTTTCGCGGCGCGTCTCAAGGCGTTTGGAAGGGCGGGTCTGGCTTGTCATCGGCGGCTTTGCGAATTTTCTTGACCGCTTGGTCAGGTTGTGTTGCGCTATGATCAAAGCATAGGGCGGCGAGGAGACTCGCGGCAAGGGGCAATAGACCCCAGCGGCAACGGGAGAGATAAGATGGCGGCATCAGGGCAGAACCTTCGGATTGATAAAGAACGCCTGTGGGACAGCCTGATGGAAATGGCAAAGATCGGCCCCGGCGTGGCGGGCGGTAACAATCGCCAGACCCTGACGGATGATGATGCCAAGGGCCGCGCGCTGTTTCAAAGCTGGTGTGAGGCGGCGGGGATGACCATGGGTGTCGACACCATGGGCACCATGTTTGCCACCCGCGCGGGCACTGACCCGGCGGCGCTGCCGGTCTATATGGGCAGCCATCTGGATACCCAGCCGACGGGCGGCAAATATGATGGGGTGTTGGGCGTCTTGGGCGCGCTGGAAGTGGTGCGCAGCCTGAATGATGCGGGCATCAAGACCAAGCACCCGATCGTGGTGACAAACTGGACCAATGAAGAAGGCACCCGCTTTGCCCCGGCCATGCTGGCCAGTGGGGTCTTTGCCGGGATGCATGACCAAGACTGGGCCTATGCCCGCCGCGATGCCGAGGGCAAAGCCTTTGGCGATGAGTTGAAGCGTATCGGCTGGGTCGGGCAGGAGCAGGTCGGCGCGCGCAAGATGCATGCGATGTTGGAACTGCATATCGAACAGGGCCCGATACTGGAGGCCGAGGGCAAGGATGTGGGCGTTGTTACCCATGGGCAGGGGCTTTGGTGGTTGCAGATCACCCTCACCGGCAAGGATGCCCATACCGGCAGCACGCCGATGAACATGCGGGTGAATGCGGGGCTTGGCATGGCGCGGATCACCGAGCGCGTGCATCAGATCGCGATGAGCCACCAACCAGGTGCGGTGGGGGCGGTGGGGCATGCCAATGTCTACCCCAATTCGCGCAATGTGATCCCCGGCAAGGCGGTGTTCACGGTGGATATCCGCAGCCCCGATCAAGCCAAGCTGGACGCGATGAAAGCCGAAGTGACACGCGCTGCCCATGCGGTGGCGGCAGAGCTGGGTCTGGGGGTGGAGATCGAAGATGTCGGGCATTTTGATCCCGTGACCTTTGATCCGGGCTTGGTGAAAGTGGTGCGCGCCTCGGCTGAACGCTTGGGCTATAGCCATATGGATATCATTTCCGGCGCGGGGCATGATGCCTGCTGGATCAACCGCGTGGCACCCACCGTGATGATCATGTGCCCCTGTGTCGACGGGCTCAGCCATAATGAGGCCGAGGAAATCACGCCGGAATGGGCGGCTGCGGGAACGGATGTGATGTTCCACGCGGTGCTTGACGTGGCGCAGGTGGTGCCGTGATGCGCGGGCTGATGGTTTTGCCCTTGCTGCTGGCGGCTTGTGTGGCGCAAGCGCCAGACCCGCAGGCAGCAGGCCCAAAGGCGGCGGACCCCGAGGCAGCGGGCTTCACCCCGATTGACGTGGCCTATAACGCGGACCTGAAACGCTATTTGCCACCCGGCGTTTCGGCCTCAAACCTGCTGCTGAGCGCCGATACCTGCTATTATTATGAGCAAGACGGAAAGATTTTGCCCGTCAGAACCGAAGCCGGGCGCTATTGCATAGGCTAGCTTTGGGCGAAAGGGGAACAGGCCATGAGTATTCTGCTTGCGTCTTTGGTGCTGATCGAGATCGGTGAAAGCTTTGACGTGCAATATACCGAACCTTACCGGCTGGACCGGAAGGTGCAGACTCTGGTTCTGGATGCCGATGAGTTTGGCCCCGAAACCGTGCTGGGGCTGCGGGCTGCGGGCACCAAGGTCATGTGTTATGTCTCGGTCGGGACGCTGGAAACCTATCGGGCGGATTTTGACGCCTTTCCGGCCAAGGCGATTGGCAAGGGCCTGCCGGATTGGCCCGAAGAACGCTATATCGACATTCGCCACAAGGCGATCTTGCCGCTGATGGAACAGCGGTTTCAAAAGTGCAAGGATGCCGGGTTTGAAGGGATCAGCCCGGACAATATGGACGTCTATGCCAATGAGAGCGGCTTTGATCTGAGCGAGGCGGATGCCGTGGCCTATGTGACGGCGCTGGCGCAAATGGCGCATGGCATGGGGTTGCTGATCGGCCACAAGAACGCGCCGGACCTTGCCGGGGCCTTGTCGGCGCAGTTGGATTTCGTGATCACCGAAAGCTGCTGGAAATGGGATTTCTGCGATGCGTATCAAAGCTATACCGAGGCGGGGAAGCCGATTTTCGATATTGAATATACTGATGATTTCCCCGATTTCGACGCGGCCTGCTTGCGCGCGCGTGAGGTTGGGATTTCGATGATCCTGAAAGCGCGGGATTTGACGGGGGAAACCTACCAAAGCTGCCGCTAGGGCGGAGGCCGGGGGGCTGTCTGCCCCCCGGACCCCCCGAGGATATTTGAAAATAGATGAATGAGGCGAAAGCCTTTAACGGCGAAACGGGAGATGGCGCGATGAGCACGGTTATCAAGAACGGCACGATTGTGACGCATGATCTGACCTATAAGGCGGATGTGTTGATTGAAGGCGGGCGGATTGCGGCGATCGGGCCGGGGCTTTCGGGGAACGAGTTGCTGGATGCGACGGGGTGTTTTGTGATGCCCGGTGGGATTGATCCGCATACGCATCTGGAGATGCCGTTCATGGGCACCTATTCCAGCGATGATTTTGAAAGCGGGACGCGGGCGGCGCTGGCGGGGGGCACCACGATGGTGATTGATTTCGCCTTGCCCAGCCCCGGGCAGGGCCTGCTGGACGCGTTGGAGATGTGGCACAATAAATCGGGCCGGGCCAATTGCGATTACTCCTATCACATGGCGGTGACATGGTGGGGGGAGAATGTGTTTGAGGATATGGCGAAGGTCGTGGACAAGGGTATCACCAGCTTCAAGCATTTCCTCGCCTATAAGGGCGCGCTGATGGTCAATGATGACGAGCTTTATGCCTCTTTCCAGCGGGTTGCGGCATTGGGTGGGATTGCCATGGTGCATGCCGAGAATGGCGATGTGGTGGCCGAACTGTCGGCGCGGCTGCTGGCAGAGGGTAACACCGGGCCCGAGGCGCATGCCTATTCCCGCCCGCCGCAGGTGGAAGGCGAGGCCACGAACCGTGCGATCATGATTGCCGATATGGCAGGGGCGCCGCTTTATGTGGTGCATACCTCGTGCGAGGATAGTCATGAGGCCATTCGCCGCGCGCGGGCGCAAGGCAAACGCGTCTGGGGGGAGCCGTTGATCCAGCATCTGACGCTGGATGAGAGCGAGTATTTCAACCCTGATTGGGACCATGCCGCGCGCCGCGTGATGAGCCCGCCGTTCCGCAACAAGCAGCATCAGGACAGCCTGTGGGCCGGATTGGCCAGCGGGTCGCTTTCGGTGGTGGCGACGGATCATTGTGCGTTCACCACCGAGCAGAAGCGCTTTGGCATGGGGGATTTCACCAAGATCCCGAATGGCACGGGGGGGCTGGAGGACCGGATGCCGATGCTGTGGACCAATGGGGTGAACACGGGCCGGATCACGATGAATGAGTTTGTGGCGGTGACCTCGACCAATGTGGCCAAGATTTTCGGGATGTATCCGAAGAAAGGGGCTGTGGCCGTTGGGTCGGATGCCGATCTGGTGGTATGGGACCCGGCGAAGGAAAAGGTGATTTCGGCAGGGGCGCAGCAATCTGCCATTGATTACAATGTGTTTGAAGGCAAAGCGGTGAAGGGTTTGCCGCGCTTCACGCTGACGCGGGGCCAGGTGGCGGTGCATGATGGCGAGATCCGTTGCCAGGAAGGCCATGGCGAATTTGTGGCGCGAGAGCCGAACGGGGCTGTGAACCGGGCTTTGAGCACCTGGAAGGATTTGACGGCGCCGCGTCCGGTGCAGCGGTCAGGCATCCCGGCGAGTGGGGTGTGATGTGCGGCTGTGATGCATTAGGGTCGACGAGAAACGTGAAGGAGAGGCCCGAGTGACGGGAACGGTGATTGAAGCCAAGGGCGTCGGCTTGACGTTTCAGACGGGAGACGGGCCAGTGCATGCGCTGAAAGGCGTGGATCTGGTGATTGAAAAGGGGGATTTTGTCTCGTTCATCGGGCCGTCGGGCTGTGGCAAGACCACGTTCTTGCGCTGCATGGCGGCGCTGGAAACCCCGACCGAGGGCAAACTGACCGTGAACGGGATGAGCCCGGAAGACGCGCGGCAGGCGCGGGCCTATGGCTATGTGTTTCAGGCGGCGGGGCTTTACCCTTGGCGCACGATTGGTGGGAATATCCGTTTGCCGCTGGAGATCATGGGCCTGTCCAAGGCCGAGCAGGCAAGCCGGGTGGAGCGGGTGCTGGAGCTGGTGGATCTGAAAGGCTTTGGCAAGAAGTACCCCTGGCAGCTTTCGGGCGGGATGCAGCAGCGGGCCAGCATCGCGCGGGCGCTGAGTTTTGACGCCGATATTTTGCTGATGGATGAACCTTTTGGCGCGCTGGATGAGATTGTGCGCGACCATCTGAATGAGCAGCTTTTGGCGCTGTGGGCGCGGACGGAAAAGACGATTGCCTTTGTGACCCACTCCATCCCCGAGGCGGTGTATCTGTCCACCAAGATCGTGGTAATGAGCCCGCGACCGGGACGGATTGCCGATGTGATTGAGAGCCCTTTGCCGCGCGAACGCCCTTTGGATATTCGCGACAGCCCGGAGTTTATTGCGGTGGCGCATCGGGTGCGGGATGGGTTGCGGGCGGGGCATTCCTATGACGATTGAGCGCATGGGGCAGGGCGCGGGGGACAGTCTGTCCCCCCTTGGCCTTGCGGCCAATTCCCCCCTGGAAGGTATTTTTGCCAAGATGAAAACCGGGGGCGGGGTATGAGATCTTTTGGCCCGGTTCTGGTCGTCCTGGGGGTTATTTTGGCGATCTGGTATGCGGCGGCGGTGCTGATGAACGCGCAATGGGAGCGCGATCAGGCAAGCCGTGCCGGGGCCGTGATTGGCTGGGCCGAGATTCTGCCTGCGACCCTGCGGCAAGAGCGCCCGGTCTTGCCCGCGCCGCATCAGGTGGCGGCGGAATTCTGGGCGCTGACATGGGGCGAGGAAGTCTCTGGGCGGCGCGGGATTGTGCGCTCGGGCAGCCTGTCGAACCGGGGGTTGGTTTTGCATGCCTGGGTGACATTGTCGGCGACGATGCTGGGTTTTGTCATCGGGGCGGGTTTTGGCATTTTGCTGGCGGTGGGCATTGTGCATAACCGGGCGATGGATGCCTCGGTCATGCCTTGGGCAATTGCGAGCCAGACCATTCCGATTGTGGCGATTGCGCCGATGATCATCGTGGTGTTGAATTCGATCGGGGTGTCGGGTTTGGTGCCCAAGGCGATCATCGCGGCGTATTTGAGCTTTTTTCCCGTGGTGGTGGGCATGGTGAAAGGGTTGCGCAGCCCGGATGCGATGCAGTTGGACCTGTTGCGCACCTATAATGCGACGGCGCTGCAAGGCTTGTGGAAGCTGCGGCTGCCGGCGGCGATGCCGTTTCTCTTTGCATCGCTGAAGGTTGGGGTGGCGGCGTCCTTTGTGGGAACGATTGTGGCGGAGCTGCCTTTGGGTGGGGCCGGGTTGGGCACGCGTTTGCTGGCGGGGTCTTATTACGGGCAGACGATTCAGATCTGGGCAACCTTGGTGATGGCAAGCCTGCTGGCGGCGGCGATGGTGGCCGTGGTCGGTGGTATTCAGGCGCGGGTTCTGACGCGGATGGGGATGAGGTAATGAGCAGAACGGCGAGCGGAACGGCCGATATCACGCGCAGGGCCTCGGACTTTCTGTTTGGTCTGGACGGGCTGATCGCCCTGATAGCGGGTGCGCTGGTGGTGCTGGCATGGGATTGGCGGGTCACGGTGTTGTTGGCGCTGTGGCTGGGGGCCTGGCTGGTGAACAACGGGTTGTCGCGGTTGGGCGGGCGCTGGCGCATGCGCTTGGTGCCGGTGATCTTTGGCCTGACCATCTTGGCTTTGTGGGAGATGACGGTGACGATGTTTGCCGTGCCATCGGTCATTTTGCCGGGGCCGCTTGCAATTGCGGCCCGTTTTGCCAGCAGCCTTGATGTGCTTTGGGCCGATTTCGTGCAGACCTTTGTGAAGGGTGCGCTGAGTGGCTATGCGATGGGTTGCGGGGCGGCGGTGCTGACGGCCATCGCGGTGGATAGGTCGGCCTTCTTGCAGCGCGGGCTGTTGCCGGTGGGCAATTTTGTCGCCGCTTTGCCGGTGGTGGGTATCGCGCCGATTTTGGTGATGTGGTTCGGCTTTGACTGGCAATCCAAGGCGGCGGTGGTTGTGGTGATGGTGTTCTTTCCGGTTCTGGTGAACACAGTTGCCGGGTTGCAGGCCAGCGACCGGATGCAGCGCGATCTGATGGCCACCTATTCGGCCAGCTATGCGCAAGCCTTGTTCAAGCTGCGCTTGCCCGCGGCGATGCCGTTCATCTTCAACGGTTTGAAAATCGCCACCACTCTGGCGATGATCGGCGCGATCGTGGCAGAGTTTTTTGGCAGCCCGACACAAGGCATGGGCTTTCGCATCAGCACCGAGGTCGGGCGGCTGGGGCTGGATATGGTCTGGGCCGAGATTGCGGTGGCGGCCATCGCCGGATCGGCCTTCTACGGCGTTGTCGCGGTGATCGAGCGGCGCGTCACCTTCTGGCACCCCAGCCAGCGCCGCTGAGAATCCGCATGAAGCGAATCGGCAACGGGTGTAGTCTTTGCCCATTATTGCCACGCTTTTTGAGGGGGAACCCATGGACTCCAAGGAATTTGCAGTGATGGCCAATACGTTCAAGGCGCTGATTGCCGCCAATGAACAACAGATCAAGGTTTTACAGGTTGTCAACAAAGGGTATCAGCAGGCCTTGGCCGCCGCGCTGAAGGCGCAAAAGATCAAGGAAAAGGCCGAGGTCGAAAAGGTGCTTTACGAGATCATGAAGGTCGCGCGGGATGCCGAGAAAATGGCCCAGCAGGCGCGCAAGGAACAGGCGATTTCCGAGGCGCAATCCAAGCTGGCCCATAAGCAGATGGCCACGGCCCAGAAAAACGCCAAGGGCTGAGGCGCTGTGCTGCCCGACGGCTCCCCCCAGTTCTATCTGTATCAAAGCGTATTTGCCGATGCGCTGGCCGAGATGGAGCGGGCGGCGGCGCTGAACCAGCGGCTGGTGCGGTTGGTCGACGGGTTTTGCGCGGATTTGCTGGGCGCGGATGTGACCGATGCGGCAGAGGTGCTGCCGGAGGGCAGTTTTGGTTATATCGCCTATGATCTTGCGCTGTTTCTGGGCGATATGCAGGTGCTGGACGGGCTTTTGGCCAAAGATCCTGATTATGCCAGCGCCGGGCTGCGCTATCGTCCGGTGCGCTATCTGGAGATTGGCTGTGGGGCAGGGCGCAACCTGCTGGCGCTGAAATACAGCGAGGCGCTGGATTGGGTGGCGCTGCACGGCTTTGATATTCAGGCCGCCCTGATCGCTGCCGGGCAATCGCGGTTGGGGCTGGCCGAGGAGTTGTTTGTCGCGGACGCGATGACGGCCGATTACAGCGCCTATGATGTGGTGTTTTCCTACCGTCCGTTTCGCGATGACGCGTTGCAAAAACGGTTTGAGGCGCATTTGCACAAGAGCCTGCCGGTGGGGGCCTATGTGGTGGCGCCCTTGTCGCTGAACGCCGCGCCCTCACGCCGGATGCGGCTGATGGGGGACAGCAACCATATCTGGAAAAAGGTCGCCTGAGCCTGTTTTCGGCGCGCTGCCCAAGCGGCGGGCAAAACGGTTTCGCTTTGGGCAAAGCGCATGCGAAATCTGCGCTAAACCACAAGAAAGGCGCAGAAAATCATGAGATTCTATTTGCGGGGCGGGGGGGGGACGCGTCTATACTGTCGCCATGACGATGACGACAGCGGGCGTTTTGCCCGGATCACAAAGAGGCCGCAGAGCGGCCCGAACAGGGAGATCACGATGAAAAAGCTGGTAGCAGGAACGATGGCCGCGGTGTTGATGGGCTCTGCGGCTTGGGCTGCGGATGATGTGACCTTGCAGTTGAAATGGGTCACGCAGGCGCAGTTTGCGGGCTATTATGTGGCGGCTGAAAAAGGCTTTTACGAAGAAGAGGATCTGAACGTCACCATCAAGCCGGGTGGCCCCGATGTAGCCCCGGTGCAGGTGCTTATGGGCGGTGGGGCCGATGTGATGGTGGACTGGATGCCTTCGGCTTTGGCGGCCCGCGAACAGGGCGCACCGGTGGTCAATATCGCGCAGCCGTTCAAATCATCGGGCATGATGCTGACCTGCCTGAAGGAAAGCGGCGTGGCCAGCCCGGCGGATTTCAAGGGCAAGACCTTGGGCGTCTGGTTCTTTGGCAATGAATACCCGTTCCTGAGCTGGATGAGCACGCTTGGCATTCCCACCACGGGCGGCGCTGATGGGGTAGAGGTGCTTAAGCAAGGCTTCAACGTCGATCCGCTGTTGCAAAAGCAGGCGGCCTGCATTTCCACCATGACCTATAACGAATATTGGCAGGTGATTGATGCCGGTATCGCGGCCGAAGACCTTGTCACCTTCAAATATGAAGACGAAGGCGTCTCGACGCTGGAGGACGGGCTTTATGTGCTGGAGGCTAATCTTGCCGACCCGGCCTTTGAGGATAAGATGGTGCGCTTTGTGCGGGCCTCGATGAAGGGCTGGAAATATGCCGAAGAAAACCCGGATGAAGCGGCGATGATCGTCTTGGACAATGACGAAACCGGCGCGCAGACCGAAGCGCATCAAAAGCGGATGATGGGCGAAGTGGCCAAGCTGACCGCAGGGTCCAACGGCGCGCTGGATATGGCAGATTATGAGCGGACGGTCGCCACGCTGCTGGGCGGCGGGTCTGATCCGGTTATCTCCAAGACGCCGGAAGGGGCCTATACCACTGCGATCACCGACAAGGCGCTGCAATAACTCAGCCACCGCTTGACCATTGGGGCGCGCCATCTGGTGCGCCCTTTTGCATGTGGCCCGCGCTTGAAACTGGCGCGTGAGACTGCCGCCAAAAACCGGGGCTTGGCCGTGTTTTCAGGATTTGTAAAACGCCGCTTGTCGTGTAAATTTGCTGTCACGCAGGAGGGTTGACCATGCCGATGACAGGATTGACAGGCAGCCGCGTGCGCGAGCGGCGGCTGGCGGCGGGCATCGGGCAGGCCGATCTGGCGCGGGCAGCGGGGATTTCGCCGTCCTACCTCAACCTGATCGAACATAACCGCCGCCGCATCGGCGATGAGGTCCTGAACCGGCTTGCGGGTGTGTTGGGCGTGGATGTCGGACTGCTGGCCGAAGGGGCCGAGGCGGGCATCCTGCAAGACCTGCGCGCGGCAGCCGAAATGGCCGCCAGCACCAAGCCCGAGATGGAGCGGCTTGACGAATTGCTGGGCCGCTTTCCGGGCTGGGCCGATTTGCTGGCGGTGCAGTTTCGCCGTATCGGCCATCTGGAGCGGATGGTTGCCGCGCTGAATGACCGCATCAGCCATGACCCGCATCTGTCGCAAGCCTTGCATGAGGTGTTGTCGGCGGTCAGTTCGGTGCGGTCCACGGCGGCGATTCTGGCTGAAACCGAAGACATAGAACCCGAATGGCGGGCGCGGTTTCATGGCAATCTGCATGCCGATAGTGAACGGTTGGCGCAGGGGGCAGAGGCGCTGGTCGCATATCTTGACGGGTCAGAGCAAGAGGCCGACACCGGGGCCGCCGCCCCGCAAGAGGAGTTGGAGGATTGGCTGGCCGAACGCGGCTGGCATCTGGCGGCACTGGAGGCAGGGGCCGCAGGCATTGCGGGGTTGGAGCCAGAGGTGGCCGCGCTTGCCTCGGGCGCGGCGCGGGCCTTGGCCAAGGATTGGATCGTGCAGGCCGCAGCAGATGCCGAAAGCCTGCCACTGGCCGCGTTTGAGGCGGCCTTGGACAAGGACGGCACCGGGGACCCGTTGCGGCTTGCCCAGCATTTTGGCACCGATGTTCTGGCCGTGTTCCGCCGCCTCGCCTTTCGTAAGGATGCGCCCGAAGGTCTGGTGGTCTGCGACGGCTCTGGCGCGCTGTTGGTGCGCAAACCGGTGGAGGGGTTTTTGCTGCCACGGCACGGGTCTGCCTGCGCGCTTTGGCCGTTGTATTCCGCGCTGGCACGGCCCGCCCAGCCGATTTCGGCCTATGCCGAGATGCCGGGCCTTGCCCCGCGCCGCTATCAGTTGCGGGCCTATTGCGCGGTGCAGCACCCTTTGGGCTTTGCCGGGCCGGAATTGCGCGACGCCGCCATGCTGATCGCGCCTTTGTCGGCGGCGACTGGGGCCGAGGCGCAGGCCGCGTTGAAAATCGGCAGTTCCTGTCGTATCTGCCCCCGCGCGGGCTGCATTGCCCGGCGAGAGCCGTCGATCATGGCCGAAACCGGGTGATGATCTTTTGACAGTCGCGCAGGAAGCCGCAATACTCTGCTGAGGCGATACCGCATCGGTCTTTGGGGGAGGGGGCGCGGCTTGGGCAAACATGTTTTGCTGATAGAGGATGAGCCGAATATCGCAGAGGCGATCCGGTTCATCCTGACCCGTGACGGCTGGCAGGTCAGCACCTATGCGGGCGGCGAGGGGGCGGTGCAAACGGTGCAGGCACAACGCCCCGATGTGCTTATTCTGGATGTGATGTTGCCGGGGATGAGCGGATTTGAAATCCTCAGCCAGTTGCGGGCGATGCCGGAATTTGCCGATCTGCGCGTGCTGATGCTGACCGCCAAAGGCCAAGGGCGCGACCGCGAGACGGCGGAACAGATGGGGGCTGATATGTTCATGACCAAACCCTTTTCCAACGCGGACATTCTGGCCTCGGTCCGGGCCTTGGTTGCACCGTGAAGCGGCCCTTGTTCCTTGCCCGGCGCAGTTACCGCCAGCGGCGCTTGCGCGATGCGGCGCGGCTGTTGCCCATTCTTGCGGGGTTTCTGATTATCCTGCCGATGCTATGGGGTGATGCCGATAGTGATTTGCGGCGCACGGCCAGCGACGGGATTTACCTGTTCGCCGTCTGGTTGTTCCTGATCGTCGCGGCGGCCCTTGTCGCGCGCAACCTGACGGAGGAGCCTGAAATCCGGGCAAAACATCCGCTGGATGCCGAGGATAAGCGTTAAATGCCCTTTAATCTTCTGGTCGTTGCCGCACTTGCCTATGTGATCTTTCTGTTTCTGGTCGCCTTCGTGGTCGAACGGCGCGCGGCTTTGGGGGCGGCAGGGTGGCTGCGCTCTCCGCTTATTTATACGCTGTCGCTGTCGGTCTATTGCACGGCATGGACGTTTTACGGCGCGGTGGGCTATGCCGCGCGGTCGGGGCTGGAATATCTGACCATCTATCTTGGGCCGACGATTGTGTTCGTGGGCTGGTGGTGGGTGCTGCGCAAGCTGGTGCGGATCGGGCGGCAAAACCGCGTCACCTCCATCGCGGATCTGATTTCCAGCCGCTATGGCAAATCCAACCTGCTGGGCGTGATTGTAACGGTGATCTGCGTGATGGCGGCCACGCCATATATCGCGCTGCAATTGCAATCGGTCACGCTGTCTTTCGGGGTGTTTGCCAGTGCGACAGCAGATGGCTGGGCCAAACCGGATGGTGATGTCACCTCGATCTGGGTGGCAGGGGGCCTGGCGCTGTTCACCATTTTATTCGGCACCCGCAATCTGGATGCCAATGAACAGCATACCGGCGTTGTCACCGCCATCGCGGTCGAGGCGGTGGTGAAACTGGTCGCCTTGGTCGGGGTGGGGGTGTTCGTGGTCTGGGGCATCGCCGGGGGGCCCGCCGATATTCTGGCGCGGATTGATGCCAGCCCGATGTCGGAGTGGCATATGAAACCCTCGCGCTGGTCGGGGCTGATCTTTTTGTCGGCGGCGGCGGTGATCTGCTTGCCGCGCATGTTTCAGGTGCTGGTGGTCGAAAACAGCGATGAGCGGCATCTGGCCACGGCAAGCTGGGCCTTCCCGCTCTATGTCTTTGCGATGAGCTTGTTTGTCGTGCCCATCGCCGTGGTGGGGCTGGAGGTGATGCCCGAAGGCGCGAACCCTGACCTGTTCGTGCTGACCCTGCCGCTGAACCAAGGGCAAGGCGGTTTGGCGATGCTGGCCTTTCTGGGCGGGTTTTCCAGCGCCACGTCGATGGTGATCGTGGCGGCGATTGCATTGGCGACGATGGTCTCCAACCATATCGTCATGCCGTTCTGGTTGTCGCTGCGCCCTGCCAAGGCGGTGCCGGGCGATGTGCGGCGGTTGGTTCTGCTGTCGCGGCGGCTGTCGATCGGGGCAATTCTGGCCTTGGGCTATGCCTATTACCGCGGTTCTGGCGGCTCGGCGGCGCTGGCGGCGATTGGCCTGATCTCTTTTGTCGGGGTGGCGCAGATTTTGCCCGCGATGCTGGGCGGTATCTTCTGGCGCGGGGCCACGCGGATCGGCGCGGTGCTGGGCCTGTGCATCGGCTTTGCGGTCTGGGCCTATACGCTGTTTTTGCCGTCCTTCGGGGCGGATGCGGTTTTGTCGGCGCAGGTGATGGCCGAGGGGCCGCTGGGCCTGCATTGGTTGCGCCCGCAAGCCTTGTTCGGGGTGGAAGGGATGGACCCGCTGATCCATGCGCTATTCTGGTCCATCGCGCTGAATACGATCGCCTTTTGCGCAGGCTCACTGCTCACCTTTCCTGGCCCGGTAGAGCGGGTGCAGGGCGCGGCCTTTGTGAACGCCTTTGAATCCGAGGCAGGGCAGGCGCGCGGCTGGTCCATGCAAGGGGCCGAAGGGGCCGAGGACCTGTTGGTCATGGCACAGCGTATCTTGGGCGATGACGAAGGGCTGAGTTTCTTTGAGGCCGAAGCCCGCGCCCAAGGCCGTGCGGGCTATTTGCCCGACCCGACGCCTGCCTTTATCGACCTGCTGGAACGGCGGCTGGCAGGGTCTGTCGGGGCGGCCACGGCCCATGCCATGATTTCACAGATCGCAGGCCGCGCGGCGGTTTCGGTCGAGGATCTGATGGCCGTGGCCAATGAGGCCGCGCAGATCATGGAATATTCCGCCACGCTGGAGGAACAGCAAGAGGAACTGACCCGCACGGCGCGGCAATTGCGCGATGCCAATGAAAAGCTGACCCAGCTTTCGGTGCAAAAAGACGCCTTCCTCAGCCAGATCAGCCATGAATTGCGCACGCCCATGACCTCGATCCGCGCCTTTTCCGAAATTTTGACCGAAGGTGATCTGCCCAGCGAACTGGTGGCGAAATATGGCGGCGTGATCCATGAGGAAACCAAACGCCTGACGCGGCTGCTGGATGATCTGCTGGACCTGAGCGTGCTGGAAAACGGCACGGTGCAGTTGAACCTTGAACTGAGCAATCTGCGCAACATGATTGACCGGGCGCTGGCGGCGGCCAGCCATACCCAGCCCAACCGCAGCTTCATCATCCATCGCGATCTGCCGGGAGAGGATATCTTTCTGCGCACCGACAGCGACCGCTTGACGCAGGTTTTCATCAACCTGATTTCCAACGCCCGCAAATATTGCGACGCCGAACACCCGGAATTGCGCATCTTGGTCCGGCGCAAGGGCGGGCGCGTCACCGTGGATTTCATCGACAATGGCAGCGGGATTCCCAAGGACAAGCAAGCCTTGATCTTTGAAAAATTCGCCCGGTTGACGGATCAGACCAAAGCGGGCGGGGCCGGGCTTGGCCTTGCGATCTGCCGCGAGGTGATGGCAAATCTTGGCGGCACCATCGGGTATCTGCCGGGGCGCTGGGGGGCGGCTTTCCGCGTCACCTTGCCTTTGCGGCTGGAAAAATAGAACCTGCGGCGCGGTGTCGGGCTGGGGCCGTTGCCGCCAGCCCAGAGATCAGCGGCGGCTGGTGCGCGCGTTGGTTTCGCCTTGCACGGTGATCTGGCGAATGCTGTCCAGCTTGATATTGGACAGGAAGGCCGCCACCGTCACTTCGCGCGATTGCGGTGTGGAAACAGCCGCGCCGCCCAGCGGTGGGAAAACACGGAAATCATAGACGATCTTGCCATCTTCCACCGGGCGCGCGACCAGCTCGGCGTCCCAATAGCCTTGGGTCGGCGGCAGGCCCGTGGCGCGGATGATCACCCCGCCGGGCATTCTTTCCAGTTGCATTTCAGTGACTTGCGACACCAATAAGCGCGGATCGGCAGGCCGTTCCGTCGGTGAAAGCACTGCAACGGTTTCCTCTGACCCGCCAAACCAGTTGAACGGGTTCAGGCGTGATTTCCCAATCGTTGAACAGGCCCCAAGGGCAAGGGTTGCGCAAAGGGCGGCGATCAGCGGTTTGTTCATGGCGTTTTCCCGGTCATCTCTGCCCCTTGGGTAGCCGAAAGCGAAGCGTTTGAAAAGCACTAGCTTTCGTGAAACCGCGCCCGTGCTGGACCTTGGGGGCGATCCGCGCTACCTCTGACCCAATCAGCACCGGAGCATCCCCATGGCCAGCGCCGCCTTTGAAGACCTTGCCGAAACCTTTGCCTTTCTGGACGATTGGGAAGACCGCTATCGTCATGTGATCGACATGGGCAAGGAAATGCCCGCGCTGGACCCGGCCTTCAAGGTGCCGCAGTTGAAGGTGGAAGGCTGCGCCAGTCAGGTCTGGTTGCGCCCCTTGCTGGAAGGCACCGGGCCACAGGCGATTTTTGACTTTGAAGGCGAAAGCGATGCGATGATCGTGCGCGGGTTGATCGCGGTTCTGCACGCGCTCTATTCCGGTCTGACAGTGGCAGAGGTGCTGAAGGTTGACGCCCCGGCTGAACTGGCCCGGCTTGGGCTGAATGAACACCTGTCTTCGCAACGCTCTAACGGGGTGCGGTCGATGGTGGACCGTATTCGCGAAACGGCTGCCAAAGCCGCTTGATTGTTTCTAAAATCGCTATTGCCAGAGGCCTTAGAATAGCGGCTATTCATTCATGTTTACCTTGTTTTCTGGATTTAACCGGAGGTTGCCATGCTTGAGCTGTTTCTGGTGCCATTGTTGGCGGCGATGTTGCTAGGTGTTTCTGTCGCCAACAGCGGTGACTCGGACGATGATGCTGCGCCGCGCGATGTCGATGAGGGCGGCGAGGGTGGTGAAGGCGGCGGCGACGGTGGTGAAGGCGGCGGCGAGGGTGGTGAAGGCGGCGAAGGCGGTGGCGGCGAAGGTGGTGGTGGAACCGGCTCGGCGCCAACCGCTGGCGATGACTTGCTGACCCTTGGCCCCGAAGCACGCGGCACAGTCGATGCGCTTGCGGGAGATGACACGATCACTGTCACAGCCGCAACAGGCGGCACGTTTGAAGATGTAACCCCGTTCCAATTTGCGTGGAACACGGACTCCAGCGATGCGCCTTTGCAGGTGCAGGGCGGGGCGGGCGATGACAGCATCACCGTCACGGGCAACGGGGTAGAGGTGAACGGCGGCGAAGGCGCCGATGAGATCCGGGTCGAAGGGCTGCGCAATGCCGTGATCTTTGGCGGTGACATGGATACGGTTCAGGGGCAGGCCGCCGAAAGCCCGGCGCTGTCGGCGAATGATCTGGATGTGATTTACAATCTGACAGGCCGCGCGACTTTCTTTGGTGGCACGTCAGATGAGGTGGTCGCCACCACCGGCGCAGGCGCGGTTGTCAACGGGGGCGGCGGCAACGATGTTCTGCGCGATTTCGGCGGTTCGGTCACGCTTTCGGGGGGCGAGGGCAATGACACCTTGCAAGCAGACCTCAGCGAAAGCGCGTTTCTCCCCTCGGCCACGGATTCCTTGGGCTTCTACCTTGGCAATGATGCAGATGTGCTGTTTGGCGGCGCGGGCGATGACCTGCTGCTTGCCAGCCATGGTGATACGCTGACAGGCGGCGCGGGCGTGGACCGGTTTGGCATTTACACCGATAATAACGGTGCGCCGGGGGCGACAGTCACGGATTTTGACCCAGATAGCGAAAGCCTGTTTGTGGTGTTTGACAGCTACGGTTCTCCCGGCGGTTCCGCCACCGAAACACCGGCAACCTTGCCCGGTCGGATTACGACCGATCTTGGCCCCGATGGCTCTCAGCGTATTCTGGGCGATGGAGAGGTGCTGGTAACGCTGACAGGCGTGACAGATGCCCGTATCGGGTTGGAAACCGGGGAGGATGGGGCAAGCTTTGCCCGCTTGGATGGCACTGCCGCCACAGCGGCTGATTTTGACGTGATCGTGCGGATGTATGCCAATAGCAGCAGCTAAGGCGACAGGCCAATCTGCGGCGCTTGGCCTCGCATCAAAGCGGCGCGCAGGCCTGTTCCAGCCAAGCCTTCGCCGGGGCTGACACCCGCGCGCCCAGCTTTTCCAGCACCTCGGCGTGATAGGCGTTCAGCCAGTCCTGTTCGCCCGGTGACAGCATGTCAACCGCGATCAGGCGGCGGTCCAGCGGCACGAAGGTCAGCGTTTCAAAGCAAAGCTGCGCCCGGTCATCCACCAGTTTCGGCGCAGGCGTCACCACGATCAGGTTTTCCAACCGGATGCCAAAAGCGCCTTCGCGGTAATACCCCGGCTCATTCGACAGGATCATCCCGGCTTGCAGCGGCACCTCTGACACGCGGCTGATGCGCTGCGGGCCTTCATGCACGGACAGGAACGCCCCCACGCCATGCCCGGTGCCATGGTCAAAATCCATCCCCGCCATCCACAAAGGCGCGCGGGCCAGCGGATCAAGGTCGCGCCCGGCAAGACCAACAGGCCAGCGCGCCCGTGAAATCGCAATCATGCCTTGCAACACAAGCGTATAGGCCACAGCCGCGCCATCGGGCACCGGGCCCACGGCCATGGTGCGGGTGATGTCGGTTGTGCCGTCGAAATATTGCGCGCCGCTGTCGACCAGCAGCAACTCACCGGGGCGGACGGGGCGATTGCTGTCATCGGTCACGCGGTAATGCATGATCGCGCCATGCTCCCCCGCGCCGCAGATGGTTTCAAAGCTGATATCATGCAACTGGTTGGTGGCACGGCGATAGCCTTCCAGCGCTGTGACGACATCAATCTCGGTCAGCCCGCCTTTGGGGGCCTCTTGGTCCAGCCAGCACAGGAATTCGACCATCGCGGCCCCATCACGAAGATGGGCGCTGCGGGTGGCGGCAATCTCGGCCTCTGTCTTGCAGGCTTTGGGCAGGCGGCACGGGTCATCGCCCCAGACCACTTCCACCCCGGCCTCCTCCAGTTCCAGCGACACGGCCAAGGGCGCGGTGCCGCGATCCACCCGCACGGGGCCTTGCAGCGTGTGCAGCGCGGGCACAAAGGCGCTGGCGGGGCGCAGGGTCACATTGGGGCCAAGATGGGCGCGCACCGCTTCATCCAGCTTTTCGGGCGCGGTGAACAGGGTGACGCGGGCATCATCATAGAGCACGGCAAACCCGTGCAGCACCGGGTTGCGCGGCACATCTGCCCCGCGAATGTTCAACAGCCAGCACAGCGAATCCGGCAGGGTAATCACAGCAGCCCGCTGGCCTGCCTTGCGCAGGGTTTCGGCCAGTGCCGCGCGCTTGTCGGCGCTGGAACGGCCCGCCAGTTCCTCTGGGTGAACAAAGGCTTTGCCCATGGGCGCGGCGGGTTGGTCGGGCCAGATGATATCCACAAAATTCTTTGTGGATGAGAGGCTTACGCCGTGACCTTCAAGTGCTTTCTCAATGGCGGCAATCTCATCTGCGCTGTGCAGCCACGGATCAAACCCAATCCTGCCTTGCGCCAGATGGTCCGCAATCCACGGCCCCGGCTTTACATCGGGCCATGGCACAGGGGTGAAATGCGCAAGGTCCACTTGCCCTTTGACTTGCGTGCGATAGCGCCCGTCGATGAACACACCCGCCAGATCAGGCAGCACGATGCAAAACCCGGCAGAGCCGGTAAACCCGGTCAGCCATTGCAAACGCTCATCGCGCGCGGCGACATATTCGCCCTGATGCGCATCGGCGCGGGGAATGATGAAGCCGGCCAAGCCCTCGGCGGCCAAAGCCTTGCGCAATTGCGCCAGACGGGCGGGGCCTTGGGCCGGGGTGGCGGTTGCGTGAAAGCTTTGCAGCATCTATCCGACCTTTCGCATCCCCAGCACCCGCGCGCGTTTGCGCGGATCGGTATCGAACAACCCGGCGAGCTGTTCCGTCATCGCGCCGGCCAATTGCTCCACATCCGTGATCGTGACGGCGCGGTTGTAATAGCGCGTCACATCATGGCCGATGCCAATGGCGATCAGCTCCACCGCTTTTTTCTTTTCCACCATGGCGATCACATCGCGCAGGTGTTTTTCCAGATAATTCGCAGGGTTAACGGACAAAGTTGAATCGTCCACCGGCGCGCCATCAGAAATCACCATCAGAATCTTGCGCGCCTCGGGGCGGGCTACCATGCGCCGATGCGCCCATTCCAGCGCCTCACCGTCGATGTTTTCCTTCAACAGCCCTTCCTTCATCATCAGCCCAAGATTGGGCCTTGCCCGCCGCCAAGGCGCATCGGCGGATTTATAGATGATATGGCGCAGATCATTCAGGCGGCCCGGTTGCTGCACCCGGCCCGCACCCAGCCAGCGTTCGCGGCTTTGCCCGCCTTTCCACGCGCGGGTGGTAAAGCCCAAAATCTCTACCTTGACCGAGCAGCGTTCCAGCGTGCGGGCCAGAACATCGGCGCAAATTGCCGCAATCGAAATTGGCCGCCCCCGCATGGAGCCGGAGTTGTCGAGCAGCAGCGTCACGCAGGTATCGCGAAACTCGGTGTCTTTTTCCTGCTTGAACGACAAGGGCGTCGTGGGGTTGGCCACCACGCGGGCAAGGCGGCCTGCGTCCAGCGTGCCTTCCTCCAGGTCAAACAGCCAGGATCGGTTTTGCTGTGCTTGCAGGCGGCGTTGCAACTTGTTGGCAAGGCGCGATACGGCCCCTTTCAGCGGTTCCAACTGCTGATCGAGATAGGCGCGCAGCCGTTCCAATTCCACCGCTTCGGCCAAATCCTCGGCGCGGATTTCTTCATCAAAATCAGTGGTGTATACGGAATAGTTCGGATCGGCATCGGAATGCGGTGCGGGGGGCGGCGGCTCCATCGGGGCCTCGCCTTCGGGCATTTCGGCCTCTTCGCCTTCCTCCATGTCCGACATGTCGTCTTCGGAGACTTGCGCCTGAGAGGCGTCTTGCTGTTCCTCCTGGCTTTGCTCGGGCGAGGCTTCGGCGTCCTCCTCCTGGCTGTCATCCTCGCCGGTGCTGTCTTGCTGGTCCTCGTCCTGCTGCGCCTCATCGCCGCTGTCGGGGTCTTCCTCCTCGGCGTCGGGGTCGTCGCCCAATTGGTCGCCATAGCCCAGATCGGCGATGACCTTGCGGGCCAGTCGGGCAAAGGCGGCTTGGTCGGCCAGCACGCGGTCAATGTTTTCCAGCGTGGCCCCGGCGCTTTCCTCCATGAAGCCGCGCCATAGGTTCATGACGTTCTCCGCGCCTTTGGGCAGGTCGCGCCCGGTGGCCAGATGCCGCACCAGATAGCCCGCCGCCACGGGCAGGGGCGCATCGGCGGATTGCGTGATCTCGGCATAGCCTTTGCGCGTGGCCTCATGCCCGATCTTGGCGTCGATATTGCCTGCGGTGCCGGGCATGTCGCGGGCGCCCACGGCTTCGCAGCGTGCGGTTTCCATCGCCTCGTAAATCTCACGGGCGAGGGTGCCTGTTGGGGCGTATTTCGCCGCTGTGGCATCATCGTGATATTTGCGGCGCAGGGCAAAAGCATCCGCTGTGCCACGGGCGAGCAGCACCTCATCCCGCGTCATGCGGCGCGACACCTGCGGCAGGCGCACACCTTCCTTGGTCATGCCCGACGGGTCCACCGAATAGGTGACGGTCATCTCCGGGTCATCGGCCATGACCTTGGTCGCCTCGGCCAAGGCTTTCTTAAACGGATCGGCGGGGTTATCGGTGGGTTTGCTCATTCTCTCGGCCCCTGTAGGGTGGGCAATCTGCCCACCGTTCCGGCGAAGGTGGGCAGATTGCCCACCCTACATCACTTCATCGCCATAGAGGCCGCTGATTCCGGCAGTTCCTCGTCAAAGCAGCGCTGGTAGAATTCGGCCACGGTCTGGCGTTCCAATTCGTCGCATTTGTTGAGGAAGGTCAGGCGGAAGGCATAGCCGACATTCTGGAAAATCCGCGCGTTTTCGGCCCAGGTGATGACGGTGCGCGGTGACATGACGGTGGACAGGTCGCCGTTCATAAAGGCAGTGCGCGTCAGGTCGGCCACGGTGACCATCTGGCTGATGGTCTTGCGGCCCTTTTCGGTGTTGTAATGCGCGGCGTTCTTGGCCAGCACGATCGCGGTTTCGGCGTCATGGCTGAGGTAGTTCAGCGTGGCCACCAGCGACCAGCGGTCCATCTGGGCCTGGTTGATCTGCTGGGTGCCGTGGTAAAGCCCGGTGGTATCGCCCAAGCCCACGGTGTTGGCCGTGGCAAACAGGCGGAAAGACGGGTGGGGGGTGATGATCTCATTCTGGTCAAGCAGGGTCAGCTTGCCGTCATGTTCCAGCACGCGCTGGATGACGAACATCACATCGGCGCGGCCTGCGTCATATTCATCGAAGACAATCGCCACCGGGTTGCGCAGCGCCCAAGGTAGGATGCCTTCGTGAAACTCGGTCACTTGTTTGCCATCGCGCAGTTTGATCGCGTCTTTGCCGATCAGGTCGATCCGGCTGATATGGCTGTCAAGGTTCACGCGCACCGTGGGCCAGTTCAGCCGCGCGCCGACCTGTTCGATATGGGTGGATTTGCCCGTGCCGTGATAGCCCTGCACCATGACGCGGCGGTTATAGCCAAAGCCTGCAAGGATCGCGAGCGTGGTATCGGGGTCGAATTTATAGGTCGGGTCGATGGTGGGCACACGGTCTGTCGGCTCGGCAAAACCCTTTACCTTCATATCCGTGTCGATCCCGAACACCTCGCGGACAGAGATTTCTTCGGTCGGTTTCATCATTCCATCAGCCATAGGTGTGCCCGTTTCCTCAAGTGGTCCGGGCAGGTGCGTGGTATGGCAGCCCGGTGTGTTTCGCGTCATCCGAGTGATGGAACATAATCCCAAAGGGTGCAAGGGAAAGGCATGAAAGTTTTGTGTCGGTCACAAGGCCGCAGTCGGCTTGTTGTCGCCACTGGCGCCGATGCTGCCCGGCGCCACCGCAACCGATTTCAGGATGGCAAAGCAATCCGTCCCCACCTCCAGCCCCAATGCCTGCGCCGAGCGGCGGGTGATGCGGGCCAGAATGCGGTCTTGCCCCAGTTGCAATTGCACCAATGCGCCGGGGCCAGACCCGATATGCAGCGCGGTGACTTTGGCGGGCAGGATGTTCAGCGCCGACAGTCCGGTAGGGGCGCTGCGGGCCAGAATGACATCTTGCGCAAGGATGCGCAGGCGCAGGGTGCTGCCCAAAGGGGCTTCTATCCGGGGCAAAAAGATCGGCCCGGCCGAGGCGTGCAGCCGGCTCAGCCCATCGGCTTCTTGTGCCACCAGAACCGTCGGGATCACGGCACCTGCTTCGCGCAGGCCAAGGGCCGGGGCGGTGGCGGGGTCTGCCAGCAGCGCCTCGGCGGGGCCTGCATGGGTAATACGGCCCGCGTCGATCAGCAGCAGATGCGTGGCCAGCCGCGCCACTTCGGCCATGTTATGGCTGACATAGAGAATGGGGGTGCGCAAACGGTCGCGCAGCCGTTCCAGATAGGGCAGAATCTCGGCCTTGCGCGTCTCATCCAATGCGGCCAGCGGTTCATCCATCAGCAGCATCCGGGGGCGCGTCAGCAAGGCCCGTCCGATGGCACAGCGCGACTGCTCGCCGCCCGACAGGCTGCCCGGATGGCGGGGCAACAGGGGGGCAAGGTCCAGCGCCGCGATCACCTCGTCCCGGCTGGGTCCGGGCAAGCCCTTTGCCCGCCTGTCGGCATAGGCCAGATTGCCCGCCACGGTCAGATGCGGAAACAGCCGGGTGTCCTGAAACACATAGCCAAGCCCACGCAAATGCGGCGGGGTGAAATGCCCCTGCGCTTGCCATGTGGTGTCGCCCCACGCCACACGGCCCTTTGCCCCGGCCTCCAGCCCTGCGATCACCCGCAGCAGCGTCGATTTGCCAGAGCCAGAGCGCCCGAACAGCGCCGTCACCCCGGTGGCGGGGATCGTCTGCGCCACCTCCATGGCAAAACCGGGATAGCGGAGTGTTACGTCAACAGACAGCATCAGCGCCGCCCCCCACCGGGAAAGCGGCGGTTCAGGCTGTAGACCAGCAGCAGGGTAACAAAGGAAAACACCAGCAGAATGGCCGCCAGCACATGCGCCTCGGCATAGCGGATGGTTTCCACATGCTCATAAATCGCGATGGAGATCACCTTGGTTTGCCCCGGAATATTGCCGCCCACCATCAGCACCACGCCAAATTCCCCCAGCGTATGCGCAAAACTCAGCACGCCTGCGGTCAGAAAGCCGCGTTTGGCCATGGGCAGGGCTACGGTGACGAAACGGTCAAGCGGGCTGGCGCGCAGCATGGCGGCGGCCTCCAACGGGGCGCGGCCCACGGCTTCAAAGGCGGCTTGCAGGGGTTGCACGGCAAAGGGCAGCGAATAGACCATCGAGGCGATGACCAAGCCGGTGAAAGAAAACGTCAGGGTTTCACCGGTGACTTGCACCCAAAAGGCCCCAAAGCCGGACGTTGGGCTGAACAGGATCAACAGGTAAAACCCCAGCACCGTGGGGGGCAACACAAGGGGCAGGGCGGTCAGCGCCTCTACCACCGGTTTGGCGCGGGATCTGGTTTGCGCCAGCCACCATGCCAAAGGCGTGCCCAGCAGCAACAGCAGCAGCGTTGTCACCCCCGCCAGATGTGCCGATAGCCAGAGTGGCCCCAGATCCACCATCACGGCACACCGTAACCGGAAGCGGCGATCCGGTCGCGCGCCTCTGCCGTGGTCAGATAGGCCAGAAAGCCAATGGCCGCCGGGTTCGCCGCCCCATGTTGCAGCAAAAGCGCGTCTTGCTGGATGGCGGGGTAAAGCGTTGGGGGCACATCCCAGATCAGCCCCTTCGCCTCTGGCCCCAAGGCAGAGCGGGCGATAAACCCGGCCTCTGCCGCGCCCGATTGCACAAGGGCAAAGGTTTGGCCGATGTTCTGGCCCATTACGATTTTGCCAGAAAGCGCAGCCTCCAGCCCCAATGCCTGCAAGGCGGCACGGGCCGCGGCCCCATAGGGGGCAAGATCGGGGTTGGCGATGGCGATATGGCGCAGGCTGTCGCCGCGCAGCAGGGCCTGCGCATCGGTATCGGCTGCGACACCGGGGGCCCAGAAGGTCAGAACGCCATAGGCATAGGGCTGCGGGGCACCATGCCCTTCGGCGTGCAGCCGCGCCGGGGTGGCCGCATCGGCCGACAGCATCAGATCAAAAGGGGCACCCGCAACGATCTGGGCATAAAGCTTGCCCGTGGCCCCGGTGGTCAATTGCAACGCATGCCCCGATTGCGCGGAATAATCAGCGGCCAACGCCTCGGCCACGCCCGCGAAATTCGCGGCCACGGCGACCAAAGCCGTTTCCGCCCGCGCCGGGGTTGGCTGGGCCGGCAAGGCGCAGC
Source organism: Pseudorhodobacter sp. E13 (assembly GCF_003991405.1). Taxonomy (GTDB): domain Bacteria; phylum Pseudomonadota; class Alphaproteobacteria; order Rhodobacterales; family Rhodobacteraceae; genus Pseudorhodobacter. Next base: position 30,468 of record NZ_RPEN01000153.1, on the reverse strand, counting down.
AGAACAGCAAAGCAATCAGGCGCAGCATCGGCCTCTCCTTGGCTTGGGTGCCCCTTTATCGGCGCGGGGCGGGCCTTGGGCAAGGGGGCGCATATGCGGCTTATGTCGCGGGGGCTTGGCATTCACCGCTGTTTTGCCCAAAAGGGGCGCAACGGCACAAGGGATAAGACAATGCAGCAGCGCTTCACGTTTGAGGTTCAGGCCCGCGATGGCCGCGCCCGCAAGGGGATCATCCAGACCCCGCGCGGTGAAATCCGCACCCCGGCCTTCATGCCCGTGGGCACGGCGGCCACGGTCAAGGCGATGATGCCGGAGTCGGTGCGCGCCACCGGGGCCGATATTTTGCTGGGCAATACCTATCACCTGATGCTGCGCCCCACCGCCGAACGCATTGCGGCCCTTGGCGGTTTGCACAAATTCATGAACTGGGAGCGCCCGATCCTGACGGATTCGGGGGGCTTTCAGGTGATGTCGCTGGCATCCTTGCGCAAGCTGACCGAAGAGGGCGTGCGCTTTTCCAGCCATATCGACGGGTCCAAACACATGCTCTCGCCCGAGCGCAGCATGGAAATCCAGAAGCTGTTGGGGTCGGACATTGTGATGTGTTTCGATGAATGTCCCGCGCTGCCTGCCACCGATGCCGAGGTGGCAAAATCCATGGCCCTGTCGATGCGCTGGGCGCAGCGGTCGCGCGATGCCTTTGGCGACCGTCCCGGCCATGCGCTGTTTGGCATTCAGCAAGGCGGTGTGACCCGCGATCTGCGCGCCGAAAGCGCCGAGGCCCTGCGCGCCATCGGCTTTGACGGCTATGCCGTAGGAGGCTTGGCCGTGGGAGAGGGGCAAGAGGCGATGTTTGGCGTGCTGGATTACGCGCCCGAGATGCTTCCGCAAGATAAGCCGCGCTATCTGATGGGGGTGGGCAAGCCTGACGACATCGTCGGCGCGGTGGAACGCGGGATCGACATGATGGATTGCGTGCTGCCCTCACGCTCGGGGCGCACGGGGCAGGGCTGGACGCGGCACGGGCAGGTGAACATGCGCAACGCCCGCCACAAGGATGACCCGCGCCCGCTGGATGAGGCCTGCACATGCCCAGCCTGCCGCAACTATTCCCGCGCTTACCTGCATCACGTCATCAAAGCGGATGAGATTATCGGCTCCATGCTGCTGACATGGCACAACCTGCATTACTACCAAGACCTGATGGCAGGCCTGCGCGAGGCGATTGCGGCAGGGACGCTGGCGGCCTTTGTCGCCGATTTCCACGCAGGCCGCGCGCAGGGTGATATTGAACCGCTGTAACGGCTGCGGCGGCTTGGCCCTTTTCGGGTGGCGCGCTTTGGGGTAGGGCTGATGCCTATGGATTTGACCGTAACTGATCTTGCTGTCGCCCGTGGGGGCGTGACCGTGTTGGAAGGGGTGCATTTCACCCTGTCGCCCGGTCGTGCCTTGGTGCTGCGCGGCCCCAATGGCATCGGCAAGACCACGCTGCTGCGCACGGTGGCAGGCTTGCAACCGCCTGTTGCGGGCCAGATTTCGGCAGGGGCCGAGGCGATTGCCTATGCCGCCCATGCCGATGGGCTGAAGGCCACGCTGACGGTGCGCGAGAATTTGGCATTCTGGGCCGCAGTCTATGGCGTGCAGGATGTGCAGGCCGCGATTGCGCGGATGAACCTGTCTGATCTGGCAGATCGTCAGGCTGCAAACCTGTCGGCGGGGCAAAAGCGGCGGCTGGGGCTTGCGCGGCTATTGGTCACGGGGCGCCCGGTTTGGGTGTTGGATGAACCCACAGTTTCGCTTGATATCGCCTCTGTCGCATTGTTTGCCGATGTGGTGCGCGGGCATCTGGCCGCCGGGGGGGCGGCGCTGATTGCCACCCACATTGATCTGGGGCTGGCCGAGGCCGATGTGCTGGAGCTTGGCCCCTTCCGCGCCCGCGCAAAAACCGAAGACCCGCGCGGCTTTGATGCCGCTTTCGGGGGGGATTTCGCATGATCGCCTTGTTGCTGCGCGATATGCGGCTTGCGGTGCGGGCAGGCGGGGGCTTTGGCCTTGGGCTGGCCTTCTTTCTGCTGGTCGCGGTGCTTGTGCCCTTGGGCGTGGGGCCGGAAAGCGCCACCTTGGCCAAGATCGCGCCGGGTATCCTGTGGGTGGGCGCGCTGCTGGCCTGCTTGCTGAGCCTTGATCGTATTTTTGCGCTGGATTTCGAGGATGGCTCGCTGGACCTGTTGGCCACGGCCCCAATCCCGCTGGAAGGCGCTGTCGCGGTCAAGGCGCTGGCACATTGGGCGGTGACGGGCCTGCCACTGACGCTTGCCGCCCCCGTGCTGGGCATCTTGCTGAACCTGCCGCAAGCGGGCTATGGCTGGCTTGTGATCTCGCTCGCGCTGGGCACGCCTGCGCTGTCGGTCATCGGGGCCTTTGGTGCGGCGCTGACCGTGGGGCTGAAACGCGGCGGCTTGCTGTTGTCGCTTTTGGTGCTGCCGCTCTATGTGCCAACGCTGATTTTCGGGGCCGAGGTGGTGAAACGCGGCGCCGAAGGGATGGCAACCGCAACACCTTTGGCGCTGCTGGCGGGCATAACCGCAGGGGCGGCAGCGATGTTGCCCTTTGCAGCGGCTGCGGCAATCCGTATCAATCTGCGGTGAAAGAAACATGTTAAACCTTGCCCCGCACCTTTTGAAAGTCTAGCTGAACGCCATGTCATTTTGGGAATACGCAAATCCGCAGAAATTCATGCAGCTGTCGCGCCGGGTTTTGCCCTTTGTCGCGGTGGCTGCCGGGCTGTGCCTTGTGATCGGGCTTGTCTGGGGCTTCTTCTTTACCCCGGATGATTACAAGCAAGGCTCTACCGTCAAGATATTCTACCTGCATGTGCCCGCCGCGATGATGGCGATCAATGCTTGGGTAATGATGCTTGTCACCTCGCTGGTCTGGTTGATCCGGCGGCACCATGTTTCGGCGTTGGCGGCCAAGGCGGCGGCCCCGGTCGGGCTGATCTTTACGGTGATCGCGCTGATCACTGGCGCGCTTTGGGGCCAGCCGATGTGGGGAACGTGGTGGGAATGGGACCCGCGGCTGACCAGCTTTCTAATCCTCGCGCTGTTCTATCTGGGCTATATCGCGCTGTGGCAGGCGATTGACGACCCCGACACCGCCGCTGATCTGACCAGCGTGCTGTGCATCGTCGGCTCGGTTTTCGCGCTGCTGTCGCGCTATGCGGTGAATTTCTGGAATCAGGGCTTGCATCAGGGCGCGTCGCTGTCGCTGGACAAGGAAGAAAATGTGGCCGATGTGTTCTGGTATCCGGCTTTGCTGTGCATTGCGGGCTTTGTGCTGCTGTTCGTGACGCTAGTCTTGCTGCGCACCCGCACGGAAATCCGCGCGCGCAGGCTGGGCGCGCTGTTGGCACGGGAGCGGAGGGGATGATGATGCCGGACCTCGGGAAATATGCAGGCGCAGTGCTGGGCTCTTACGCGGCCACCATCGGGCTGATCGTTTTGCTGGTCGCGGTCAGCCTGTGGCGGTCGGCGAAAACCAAGGCCGCCTTGGCAGAGGTTGAGGCACGGCAAGGAAAAGACAATGGCTAAAGTATTGATGTTTCTGCCCCCGGTGCTGTTTGCCGGGTTGGCCGCTTTGTTCATCGTGGGGATGAACCGCGAGGATCCCGACAGCCTGCCCTCTGCCCTTGCGGGCAAGCAGGCCCCTGCGGTGCAGGTCACGGCTTTGGCAGAGTTTCCGGGTTTTACCGATGCCGATCTGCGCAAGCCGGGGGTGAAGCTGGTGAATTTCTGGGCCAGTTGGTGCGCGCCATGCCGGGCCGAGCATCCTTTGCTGGAACAACTCGCCAGTGAAGGCATCACCATTTACGGGGTGAATTACAAAGACCGCCCCGATGATGCCAAAGGTTTTCTGGCCGAACTGGGTAACCCTTTCGCCGCAATCGGGGCCGATCAAGGCCGGATGGCGCTGGATTGGGGCGTTTACGGCGTGCCGGAAACCTATGTGATCAATGGCGATGGCCAGATCGTGCTGCGCTTTGCTGGCCCGATTTCAGCGGCGGAACTGGAACGCAGCATCCGCCCGGCGATTGCCGAGGCATCACAGTAATTGCCCCGCCACGGGGCCTGCGCGCTGCGTCACAACAGGGTTTGCATCACCATAACCAGCGTCAGGCCGACCAAGGCGGGCAGCCATGGCAGGGGCCGCGTGTCAAAATTGCGCGGCTTGGCCCGGCGCAACTGTGCGTCAATATCTGATTGGCTTGGCAGAATGGGAAAGCGCATCGCAGCCCCTGTTGATGGTGAATCCTGCATTCACTGTGCCGTTCAGAACTTAACAGGAACATAACATCGCGCCGATCCGCGAAAAAAAACAAGCGCCCCTAAGGGCGCTTGTTGTTGTTGCCATTTGCGCTGGATCAGGCCGCTTTGGCCAGATCGCGCAGCACGTAATGCAGCACGCCACCGTGTTCGATATATTCGATCTCGATCGCGGTATCGATGCGGCATTTCAAAGTGATGGTCTTGCTGCTGCCATCGGCTTTCGTGATGACACAAGGCACCTCTTGCAGCGGCTGGATCGTATCCAGACCCGAGATGGACACCGTTTCATCGCCGGTCAGGCCCAGCGATTTGCGGGTGTCTCCGCCGGTGAATTCGAATGGAATCACGCCCATCCCAACGAGGTTGGAACGGTGAATACGCTCGAACGACTCCGCGATAACCGCTTTCACGCCCAGCAAAGCCGTGCCCTTGGCCGCCCAGTCCCGGCTGGAACCTGCGCCATATTGCTCACCGCCAAAGATCACCAGCGGGGTGCCAGCGGCCTGATAGGCCATGGCCGCATCATAGATCGAGGTCTGCGCCCCGTCCGGCCCTTTGGTGTAGCCGCCTTCAACCCCGTCCAGCATCTCGTTCTTGATGCGGATATTGGCGAAGGTGCCGCGCATCATCACCTCATGGTTGCCACGACGCGACCCGTAAGAATTGAATTCGCGCGGGGCGACCTGACGTTCCACAAGGTATTTCCCGGCAGGCGTGGTTTCCTTGAACGACCCGGCAGGCGAGATATGGTCGGTGGTGATCATATCGCCCAGCAGCGCCAGAACCTTAGCCCCGTCGATGTTCGAGATTTTGCCGGGGTTCGGGCCCATACCTTTGAAATAGGGCGGGTTTTGCACATAGGTCGACGAAACCGGCCAGTCATAGGTTTTCTGGTCGGTCGTTTCCACGCCCTGCCATTTCTCATCGCCTTTGAACACATCGGCGTATTTGGTCAGGAAGGCTTCGCGCGTCACAGTCTGCTCGACCAACTCGGCCACTTCCTGCGTGGTCGGCCAGATGTCTTTCAGATAGACGTCCTGCCCATTGCTGCCTTTGCCAATCGGCTCGGATGTCAGGTCGATATCCAGCGTGCCGGCCAATGCATAGGCCACAACCAAGGGCGGCGAGGCCAGATAGTTGGCGCGCACATCCGGGCTGATCCGGCCTTCAAAGTTGCGGTTGCCCGACAGCACAGCCGTCGCCACCAGATCGCCTTCGGCAATTGCCTTGGAAATCTCGGGCTGCAAGGGGCCAGAGTTGCCGATACAAGTGGTGCAACCATAGCCGACAAGGTTAAAGCCGATCTTGTCCAGATCATCTTGCAGGCCGGCGGCTTCCAGATAGGCCGAAACGACCTGCGATCCGGGGGCCAGCGAGGTTTTCACCCAAGGTTTGCGGTTCAGGCCCAAAGCTGCCGCCTTGCGCGCCACCAAACCCGCGCCGATCATGACATAGGGGTTGGAGGTGTTGGTGCAAGAGGTGATGGAGGCGATCACGACCTTGCCGCTTTCCATCGTGTAATCTTCGCCAGCCACCGGCACGGTCTTGCCCAAGGGGCGTTTGAACGTGTTGGCCATTTCGCGGGTAAAGGCTTCTTTGGCATTGGTCAGCGCCACGAAATCCTGCGGGCGCTTGGGGCCAGAGATGGCCGGAACGATGGAGGACATGTCCAGTTCCAGCGTATCGGTATAGATCGGCGCGTAATCCGCACCGCGCCACATGCCGTTTTCCTTGGCATAGGCTTCGACCAAGGCCACACGGGCCTCATCGCGGCCGGTGTTGCGCAGGTAGCGCAGGGTCTCACCGTCAATCGGGAAGAAGCCGCAGGTCGCGCCATATTCCGGCGCCATGTTGGCGATGGTGGCACGGTCGGCCAGCGGCAGATGGTCAAGCCCCTCGCCATAGAATTCCACGAACTTGTTCACCACACCCTTGGCGCGCAGCATTTCCACCACTTTCAGCACGAGGTCGGTGCCGGTGGTGCCTTCCATCATGCGGCCGGTCAGCTTGAAGCCGATGACCTCGGGGATCAGCATGGAAATCGGCTGGCCCAGCATCGCGGCCTCGGCCTCGATCCCGCCAACGCCCCAGCCCAGAACGGCGGCACCATTGACCATGGTGGTGTGGCTGTCGGTGCCGACCAGCGTGTCGGGATAGGCGACTTCTTCGCCGTGCTGGTCCTTGTCGGTCCAGACAGTCTGCGACAGGTATTCAAGGTTCACCTGATGGCAAATCCCGGTGCCGGGCGGCACAACGCGGAAGTTGTTAAAGGCGTTCTGCCCCCATTTCAGGAAGGTATAACGCTCCATGTTCCGCTCATACTCGCGGTCCACGTTCATCTGGAAGGCGCGCGGGTTGCCGAATTCGTCAATCATGACCGAGTGGTCGATGACCAGATCAACCGGGTTCAGCGGGTTGATCTTTTCCGGGTCGCCGCCCAAAGCGATGATCGCATCGCGCATCGCGGCAAGGTCCACTACCGCCGGAACGCCGGTAAAATCCTGCAACAGCACGCGGGCCGGGCGATAGGCAATCTCACGCGGGTTCTTGCCGCCGTTTGCGCCCCATTCGGCAAAGGCGCGGATGTCATCCACGCTGACGGTTTTGCCATCTTCGAAACGAAGCATGTTTTCCAGCACCACTTTCAGCGAAGCGGGCAGGCGCGAAAAATCGCCCAATCCGGCCTCTTGTGCGGCGGGGATAGAGTAATAGGCAACGCTGGCACCGCCTGCTTTAAGGGTGCGGCGGGTCTTTGTGCTGTCATGTCCGACGGTTACGGTCATTCGGGCCTCCTGGGCTGGCGCGTGAATTATGGGGCTTCCCCCGCGTAATGCCCAATTCGGGGCAATTTAACAAGAGGAGTCGCGCCTTTGTATGCAATTGTATGCCGAAAATCCAGCCCAAATTTGAACAAGTTTTTCGGCAAAGCTGCGGCAGGCAGACGCAGCGCGGCAATGTAACGGACACTCGCAAAACCTTGATTGGCCCGGACCCGTGGTTTTGGGTAGACAGACAAGGCACACAGAAATGGGACACAGTTCATGAAACACCTACTCGCAACCGCCTGCGCGGCTTGGATGGCTTTGTCTGGTTTGGCCCAGGCGCAAAGCAGCGATGCGGTTGTGGTGGAATTGTTCACCTCGCAGGGCTGTTCGTCTTGCCCGGCGGCGGATGCGATTTTGGGCAAGTTGAGCGCGGATAGCCGTGTGATCGCGCTGTCGCTGCATGTCGACTACTGGGATTACCTTGGTTGGAAAGACAAGTTCGCCAGCCCCAAGTTCACCGCCCGGCAAAAGGAATATGCCCATCACGCCCGCGACAAGATGGTCTATACCCCGCAAATGGTAATCCAAGGGCAGGTGCGGGTTGTGGGCAGCCGTGGCGCCGAGGTGGAAGCCGCGATTGGCGCGCATCTGGGCACCGCCCAGAATACCGCCTTGCGGCTGGAGCGGGCGGGCGATGTGCTGACCATCCGGGCAGAGCCTTTGACAGGCCATAGCGGCCCGATCCGCGTGCAACTGGTGCGCTTTTCACCATCCGAGGAGGTAGTGATCAAACGCGGGGAAAACGCGGGCAAGACCATCACTTATCATAATGTGGTGCGGTCTTGGCAGGTGTTGGGTAAATGGGATGGCAACAGCCCCTTGACCATGCAGGCCGAGGCAGGCGGCACAGCCCCGATGGCCGTTATCCTGCAAGCGGATGGCCCAGCCAAGATATTGGCCGCCGCCGTCCTGCGCTGAACTGTGTTACTTCCAGCGGCGATGGATCCAGAACCACTGGTCCATATGCTGCCGGATCAGCTTTTCCAGTGAATCGTTCAACGCCTGTGTCATTGCCTCGGGTGTGCCATGCGGAATGGGCGGCTCGATGATGATATCGAAATCCAAGCCACCTTCGCGCCGCACCGCATAGGTGGGCACCACCAGCGCATCATATTTCAATGCCAGCTCCGCCGCCGACAAGGCTGTCATCGCGGGATGGTCAAAGAAGGTCAACTCGGCGCCATGGCCTATATGCTGATCCATCAGCAGGCCCAACATCCCGCCCGAGCGCAAGAACCGCACCATATCGGCCAATCCGGCCCGCCCGCGAGGAAACACCGGGGTGCCAATGCGCGAAATCGCTTTGACGTAATGCGCATTGAAATCGGCATCACCCATCGGCCGATACAGCGCGCCGACGCGGTAGCCCCGCGCGATCAGGGCGGCGCGGCTGGCATCGTAATTGCCGAAATGCCCCGTCACCAGTATGACGGGCCGCCCGCTGGCATGGGCTGCATCCAAGGCCGCAAGCCCCTCGCCCTTCAGCGGTTCTGCCGTGGCGCGGGCCACGAATTCCGCGCCTGAATAAATCTCGATCAAGGTGCGGCCCACGTTGCGCGGCACCGCGCGCATCAGGCGGCGCACCTCTGCCTCGGGCAGATCGGGCATGATCAACGCCAGATTTTCGCGCACCCGTTTGTCATAGCCCGCAATCGGCGCGATGACATAGGCCATCACCCAACCACATAGCGGCACGCGCAGCCGATAGGGCAGGGCAAGCAACAGCCCGATCAACCCCCGCAACGCAATATTCCGCCAGCGTTCGGTTCTGCTTTTTGTGGTTTCTGCCATCACTCTGCCCGGTTTTGCGCCCGCAAGGCGCGGGTTTCCCGATGCCAGACATAAAGTCCCGCCGCCACGATCACAAGCGCACCGATCACCGTCCAGCGGTCGGGAAGGGTGCCAAAGAACAGATATCCCCAGATTGCCGCAAAAAGAATCCCGATATAGGCGAAGGGGGCCACGATCGCCGCTTCGGCCAAGGTGAAGGCGCGGATCAGGCAAAGCTGGGCAATGGTGCCAAGCACCCCGATCAGCGCAAAGCGCGGCAGGTCGCCTGCATCAATCGGCACCCAGAAGAACGGCAGCGACAGGCTGGCGAGGCCGGTGCAGATTACCGAGGTCAGCGCCATCGAGGTCCAAGCGCTTTCCTGTTGGCCGACCCAGCGGGTGATCAGCGCGTTGGCGGCATAGCTGACCGCGCCCAGCAGGGGCAGCAAGGCCGCCGGGGTGAAAATGCCCGCGCCGGGGCGGATCACGATCAGCGCCCCCGCAAGGGCCGCCAGCACGCCAAACATCCGCCGCGGCCCCAGCTGTTCGCCCAGAAACAGCGCGGCCCCCAAGGTGATCAGCACCGGGTTGATATCAATCAGCGCGGTCGCTTCGGCCAGACCGATATAGGCAAGCGAGGTGAAAAACAGCCCCGTCGCCCCCATCTGCGTCACCGCACGGGCCAGATGCACCACCGGAAACCGCGTGCGCAGATGCGCCAGAAACCGGTGCCGCAGTAAGATCACCACCAACAGAAACTGCCCCATGAAGCGCATCCAGACCAGCATCGGGGCGGGGTAACGATCGACCAGCCCCTTCACCGTGGCATCCATCAGCGTGAAGCACAGAATGGCAAGCAACATCAACAAGATGCCGCGCGTGTTTGCGGCAAGCGGTAACCGGTTCGGGACGGTGAAGGCCATGGATCATCCAAGCTGCGGGCTGATCTGCGGCACCCTAACGATTTTCAAAGGGATGTAGAGGGCAAAAGCGCCGGGCCGGACAAAAGGCTGCCGCCGCGGCCAGCGCTTATTCCTCCTCTTGCAGCAGGGCCACTTCGCCTGCGGCCTCCAGACTTCGGATCGCGGCGATCACCGCGCCTTGCGCCGCCTCGCCATCCTTGTCCTTGATCTTGCCCCGCTCTGCCATCTCCTCGCGCAGCGATTGCGCCATGCGCTGTGACATATTGCTTAGGAAAAATTCGGCCGTGGCGGCGGTTTCGGGTTTGGTTTCGGAATAGCACAGCGCCGTGACCAAAAGCCCCTGATCGACGATACGGATGATCTTGGGCACATCGCGCGGGCTGATACGGCTGGGCACATGCACAAAGGTGAAAATGGCCTTGCGCACCAGTTGCGCAAAATCCTGATCGTCTTCGTCCAACCCGGCAAGCACCTCTTCGCGGATGGTTTGCGGGGCCACGTTCAGAATCGCCCCCACCCGTTCCACCGGCCCCGCATCAAAGGCGCGGGCGGGTTGGTTTTCCAGTTGTGCAGCCAGCGACAGGCCAATGCGGCGCACGGTTTCGGGGTCTACATTCCCGGTCAGCGATACGGCATAGGCCACCCGCCGCGCCCGTTCGCCCGGCAATTGCCCCAGCAATTCCGCCGCTTTCGGCACCGCAAGCTTGGACAGCATCACAGCGGCCACCTCGATGCTTTCTTCCTCCAGCACGGGGCGCAGGCGTTCCAGATCCAGCGCCGCGATTCGATCCCACGGGTCCGCCTTGGACGATGCCCCGGCCAGCCGCCGCAAGCGATTGGCCGCGGTGGTCGAGATATGGCCATCCATGATCGACAGCGCCCCTTCAATCCCGCCGGGAAAGGACAGGCCAACCTCCTCCAACTCCGACAGGAATTCCGAGACAACCTGGTTGAGCGTGGCACGATCCACCAGCCGCATCTTGCTCATCTGTTCGGCAAGGGCGGCTTGGATATGTTCGGGCATGCCCGAAATGGTGATGGGCGACCCTTTGGCGACCATCAGCCGCACGATCACAGCGGCTTTTTCGCGGTTGGTCAGGCTGCGCCGCGTCGCCCGGCGTTCGCGGTTCGGGGCGATTTGCTGCACTGGTGTAATCTGTGCAAGTTGCGTCATCTCGTCTGGCATAGGACCCCCATGAATTCTTCACTTGGGGCCAAGCTGGCAGCGCAAGGTTAACACGGGCTTACGCAGGCTTCCCCGCGCGCCCGTGTAATCCGTTCAATTTTAACCAGAAACCGACACGCAGGAATTGGTCTTGGTGTCAAACACCTTGCCCTCGGCGCAGCTCATGGCGGCATGCTCTTCCGAGGCGCAGGCGGCCATGACCAGATTGGGCAGGAAGGTCAGGGCGATCACGGCAAGAATGGTCTTGGTTTTCATCAGCTTTCCTTTCAGTCAATGGCCCGCCTTGGTCTGGCGGGCCGGTTTCAAGGGCTTAGTAATTCAGCGTCTGTCCGGTGCCGACAGCATGGGCAAGCGAGGCTTCGGCCCAGCTTCCCGCCCCGCCACGGATGCGAATTTCGTCCAACTGGCGCGCGGCGGCGGCAATATCTCCTTGCTCTACCAATGCCTGCCCCATGTAGGACCGGGCGAGGATGTTATCGGGGTTCACCTCCAGCGCGCGGGCGTAATAGGCCATGCCCCCCGCCATATCGCCGGATTTGCGGGTGATGAAGCCCAGATAGGTCAGCACCCGGTCGCTTTCACCTTCGGACATTGCGTCAAGGGCGGCGCGCGCCTCGGTGTAGCGGCCCGCATAGGCCAATTCGCGGACGGCCCCGAAACGGATATCATCGCCAAGGCTGGCATCTTGCGGGTTTTTGCATTTCTGCGCCTCGGCATCGTAAATCTGCCCATCGGTGCAGGTTGTGGTGGTTTCGGTCGGGGTCGGCGGGGTGGTATCGTCGCTGCCTGCGGCAAAGGCGGCAAAGGGCAGGGCAGAGGCGAGAAGAACGGCGGCAAGCTTGTGCATGATAAGATCCTTCTTTGATGCTAAGGTAGCATGAAATGAAAAAGGGCAAGCAGAAAACCTGCTTGCCCCCAGTCTGATCGGCATGTCACCGCTTGGCTGTTCCGCGTGGAACAGGCCGCACTCAGGCCCCGAACACCCGCTTGAAAATCGTGTCGACGTGCTTGGTGTGATAGCCCATGTCAAACTTGGCGCGGATACCATCCTCGCCCAAGGCGGCGACCACCTCGGCATCGGCCAGCAAAAGCTCTTGGAAATCAAGGCGTTCTTCCCAGACCTTCAAGGCATTGCGCTGCACCATGGAATAGGCCGCCTCGCGCGATACACCGGCTTGCGTCAGGGCCAGCAGCACGCGCTGGCTCATCACCAGACCGGGAAATTTGTTCATATTGTCCAGCATGTTCTGCGGGAAGATCAGCATCTTGTCGACAACGCCTGTCAACCGGTTCAGCGCGAAATCCAGCGTGATGGTGGCATCGGGGCCAATCGCCCGCTCCACCGAGGAGTGGGAGATATCGCGCTCATGCCAAAGGGCTACGTTCTCCATCGCCGGGATCACCGCCATCCGTACCAGACGCGCAAGGCCCGTCAGGTTTTCCGTCAGCACGGGGTTCTTTTTGTGCGGCATAGCCGACGATCCCTTTTGCCCCATCGAGAAAAACTCTGCCCCTTCCAGCACTTCGGTGCGCTGCATATGGCGGATTTCAATGGCGACGTTTTCGATCGAGGATGCAATCACCCCAAGGGTCGCAAAGAACATCGCGTGACGGTCGCGCGGGATCACTTGGGTGGAGATCGGTTCCGGCGTCAGGCCCAGCTTGGCGCAAACATGCTCTTCGACGCGGGGGTCGATATTGGCGAATGTGCCAACCGCGCCGGAAATCGCCCCGGTGGCAATTTCGGTGCGGGCAGCGCGCAGGCGGGCAAGGTTGCGATCCATTTCCGCGTAAAAGCGCGCAAAGGTCAGGCCCATGGTTGTGGGTTCGGCGTGGATGCCGTGGCTGCGGCCCACGCGCACCGTATTCTTATGCTCCATCGCGCGCTTTTTCAGCGCGGCCAGCAGCGCCTCCATATCCGCGATCAGAATATCCGCGGCGCGGACAAGCTGCACATTCAGGCAGGTATCCAACACGTCAGAGGAGGTCATGCCCTGATGCACAAAGCGCGCCTCGTCGCTGCCGACATGTTCGGCCAGATGGGTCAGAAAGGCGATCACGTCATGTTTGGTGACGGCCTCGATCTCATCAATCCGGGCCACATCAAATTCCACGTCCTTGGCTTTCCAGACCGCATCGGCATTTTCGCGCGGGATCACGCCCAGATCGGCCATGGCGTCGCAGGCATGGGCCTCGATCTCATACCAGATTTTGAACTTGGTTTCCGGCGACCAGATGGCAACCATATCGGGGCGGGAATAACGCGGGATCATGGGGCAGGGCCTTTTCATTAGGGGCTGTGCAGGATGCGCGCCTTCCCTTAGTGCCCCAAGCCCAAAAGGGCAAGGGGAGGCCCTGTCGCAACGTCACCCCGGATCGCTGGCAAGCCGCGTGCGGATGACGGATTCGGCTTCCAGCGTGCGGTGGACGGGGCATTTATCGGCAATCGCCAGCAGCTTGTCGCGCTGCGCGGCATCCAGCGCGCCTGTCAGGGTGATGATGCGTTCAAACACATCAATCTTTTCGCCTTTTTCGCAGGTTTCACAATCGCTTGCATGCTGTTTTTCATGCAACACATCAACCGAGACATGCCCTAGGTCCCAGCCCTTGCGCCTTGCATACATGCGGATGGTCATGGCGGTGCAGGCCCCCAGCCCAGCGGCAAGGTATTGATAGGGCGATGGCCCCAGATCGGTGCCGCCAAAGCTTTGTGGTTCATCCGCTTTCAGGTGATGGCGGCCCATATGCACGTCTTGCAAGAACCCCTGCGGGTCCGCCTCTGCCACCCGTGTGATGCCTTCCGGGGCTTTGGGCGCGGGCTCTGGCTCGGCCAGTTCCAGATAGCGCGCGGCCCAGACGGCGATGGTATCGGCGGCATAATCGGCATCCTGCGCCCGGCTGAGCAGATGGTCGGCGCCGTCCAGTGTCACAAAGCTTTTGGGGTGGCGCGCGGCGATAAACAGCGAAGAGGCGTTGTCTATCCCCACCACCGCATCCAAAGGCGCGTGCAGGATCAGCAGCGCGCGGTGCAAATGGCGCAGATGGTCGGTCAGCGTGGTGTCATGCAGATCGCGCAGGAACTTGCGGCTGATGGTGAAATCGCGCCCGGCAAGGCTGACATCGGCGGTGCCCTCGGCCTCGATCTCCTCGGCGGCATGGGAAAAGTGATGGGTCACATGGGCCGGATCGGCTGGCGCGCCGATGACGGCTACCGCCTTGACCGAAGGCAGCGCGCCTGCTGCCGCAATCACCGCTGCCCCCCCAAGGCTGTGACCGACCAGCAAGCCGGGGGCCAGCCCTTGCGCGCCCAAGGCTTCGGCGGCAGCCTGCAAATCCTCGACATTGCCGGAAAAGCCGGAATTCGCGAATTCCCCGTCGGAATGGCCCAATCCGGTGAAGTCAAACCGCAGCACCGCGATGCCTTGCGCGGCCAGACGGCGGCTGATGCGGCGGGCGGCAAAGATATCCTTGCCACAGGTGAAGCAATGGGCAAACAGCGCCACCGCACGCGGCGCGCCCTGCGGGCGTTCCAGCCGACCGCGCAGGGTCTGGCCGTCTTTGCCTTTGAATTCAAACGCCTCTGCCATCGCGCCCTCCTATCCCTATAGGGGGCATATTGGGGCGGCGCACGCGGGGTGTAACCCTTTGTAACCCCGCCTCACAGGCTTGTGTTGCCCATCAACGCGGCATCGAACGGGTATTTCGTCAGGTTTTCATACCCGGTTTCGGTGATCAGCACCTGATCTTCCAGCTTGATCGAGAAATCGCCGCCTTCGGGCGAAATCAACGCCTCGACGCAAAGGCACATGCCGGGTTCCAGCGCATAATCAAACGCGCCTTCGACCGCCTGATCGGGATAGGCCACCAAGGGCCATTCATCGCACAGACCCACGCCATGCATCATGCAGCCGTATTTCAGCTTTTGATAGTGGTCGGGCAAGCGGTGGCATCTGGCCGAAAGCTCGGGGATGGTCACGCCGGGTTTCAGCATCGCCATGTTCTGCGCGATATGTTCTACCCCGATCCGCATCGCCTCGATCATATCGGGGCGGGGCGCGCGATCGCCCACCCACCATGTCCGGCTGATATCGACACAAATGCCATAAGCGCCGATCAGGTCGGTATCGAAGGCCACGATTTCATTGTTCTGCACGATGCGCTGGCCGCATTCCTGAAACCACGGATTCGTGCGCGGGCCTGATGACAGCAGCCGCGTTTCAATCCATTCGCCGCCGCGCCGGATGTTTTCGGCATGCAGAACGGCCCAGATATCATCTTCCGACATATGGCCCAGCGGCACGCCTGTGCGGGCGGCGCGTTCCATTTCGGCCACCGCCGCCTCACAGGCATGGGAGGCGCAGCGCATCGCCAGAATTTCATCCGGGCCTTTGATGCTGCGCGCCTTCTCGGTCAGCTCCTCGCCGGGGATCACCGCAAATCCCACCGCTTCCAGCGCGCGAAGCCCGTGCAGCATCACCTTATCCACGCCCAGCCGCATATTGCCGCCGCCATGCTCGGCGATGATAGCGCGCACCTCGTTGGCAAAAACATCCGCCGCGGGGTCCAGCTTGTCGCCGCGATCGAAATAGAACAGATCGGCCCCGCTGCGCTGTTCGCGCACCAAAGGGTTGAATTTGCTTAGGAACATCGCCTGCTTGTAATCCCAGACGACCATATAGCCATCGGCGCAGACCAGACAGGCGCGAAAGGCGTTATGGGTGTTCCACAGCTGCATATTGGTGCTGTCGGTGGCATAGCGGATGTTCAGCGGGTCAAACATCAGCACCCCGCCATACCCCCGCGCCACCACGCCCTGCACCAGCCGATTGTGCCGGAAGGCGCGCATCGCGGGCAGGTCGGGCAGTTGCAGCCCCACGGCGGCCCATTCGGCATAGGCAAGCTGGGTCGGCCCAATCTCTACCCGGTCATTGTCATTGGGGCTGCCATCGGCCAAGCGGTCCCCGCGTGTGGGGTCGATCTTGCGGCGGGCGGAATAGGGGACATTCATGCAAGGCCCTTTCGGATGTGATGACAAATGGTGCGGCCAAGCCTGCCCGGGGGTCTTGCCCAATCCCGACGCAGGCATGTCGGAATTCGCTTTGCATTTCCGCCCCGCAGCCCGCAGATTGTGCGGCATGACCGCGATCCTGAACCACAGCCTGCCCGCCTTGCCTTGGGCCGATCCGCGCCTTGCGCGCCTGCCCGGAACCTTGCCCGTGGCAGGGGATCGCTGGTTCACGGTTGCTGAAACCTATGCCGCCCAGATGGCCGAGCGGGACCGGCTGATCGCAAGCGCCGCCCCCGTTCATGCGCTGCTGCCCGAGGCCGAAGCCGCCGCAGCCGAGCTTTATGACCTGACGCTGGACAAGCTGCGCGCAACGCCCGGTTTCAGCTTTGGCGCGCAGGCCGTGACGCGCCCGGATGGTGTGCAGGTGGCCTTGCAGCGCGCGCAGCCCTTGCTGACGCTTGGCCGATTGCTGCAAGAGGATCTGTGCCTGCTGACAAAGGGCACCAACGATGAACATTGTCTGACCGCTGCCATCTTGTGTTTTCCCGCGTCCTGGACATTGGCCGAAAAGCTGGGCCGCCCGATGTCGGCCATTCACATCCCGGTGCCGGCCTATGACGCAAATATCACCAAACGCGTGCAGCGCCTTCTGGATGCGGTGCGCGCGGGCCAGCCGCTGTGGCGGATGAACCATAACCTTTATGCCAATCCCGATCTGTTCCACCCCCGGACCGAGGCCGCGCCGCGCAGTGATGCCGCCCCGCGCTATCTGCGGGCCGAACATCAATGCCTCGCCCGTTTGCCGCAAACCGGCGCGATCCTGTTTTCCATCCATACCTATGTGATGGCGTTTGGCGACCTTGCGCCCGAGGATTTGCGCAGCCTGCTGGCCGCCCATCGCCGCTGATCCCGACAAACGGGGGCGCAGCCAAGGCGGAAAGCCCGTTTTGCCCCATGCAGGGCGGGATTTGGGCTTGCCATCTACGGCCATGCGTGAAACAGCAAACCGCCAAACGACCGCTCCCACGGAGGTTCCCATGGAGATTCGCGAGGCCCTTACTTTTGATGACGTTCTGCTGGTTCCGGCGGCAAGTTCTGTGCTGCCCTCCGATGCGGATACATCAACCTTTGTCACCCAATCCATCCGGATGAACATTCCGCTGTTGTCCTCGGCCATGGATACGGTGACGGAAAGCCGCATGGCGATTGCCATGGCGCAGGCGGGGGGCATCGGCGTTGTGCATCGCAACCTGAGCGTGGAACAGCAGGCGCAGGAAGTGCGGCGGGTAAAGCGGTTTGAATCGGGCATCGTTTACAGCCCGATCACCCTGACCCCGGATCAGACGCTAGCCGATGCCAAGGCGTTGCAGGCGCGCTACAACGTCACCGGGTTTCCGGTGGTGGATGAAACGGGCCGCGTTGTCGGCATCGTGACCAACCGCGATATGCGCTTCGCCTCGGATGATCGCACGCCCGTCAAGGTGATGATGACCAGCGATAATCTGGCCATTCTGGCCGAGCCTGCGGACCGCGACGCCGCGATTTCCCTGATGAAGGCCCGGCGCATCGAAAAGCTGCTGGTGACCGATGGCAAAGGCAAGCTGACTGGCTTGTTGACCCTGAAAGACACCGAACAATCGGTGCTGAACCCCAATGCCTGCAAGGATGAGTTGGGGCGCCTGCGGGTTGCTGCTGCCTCGACCGTGGGTGATGCGGGGTTCGAACGCTCTCAGGCGCTGATCGAGGCGGGCGTGGATATGGTGGTGATTGATACCGCCCATGGCCATTCCGAAGGTGTTGCCCGCGCGGTGGAGCGTATCAAGGCGCTGTCCAATGCTGTGCAGGTGGTGGCAGGCAATGTCGCCACGGCCGAGGCTACGCGCGCGCTGATCGGGTCGGGCGCGGATGCGGTGAAAGTGGGTATTGGCCCCGGTTCCATCTGCACCACGCGGATTGTGGCGGGCGTTGGCGTGCCACAATTGACAGCGATCATGGATGCCGCACAGGCGGCGGGCAATGTGCCGGTGATTGCTGATGGTGGCATCAAATATTCCGGCGATTTCGCCAAGGCGATTGCGGCGGGGGCGTCCTGCGCCATGGTCGGCTCGGCCATCGCGGGCACCGACGAATCCCCCGGCGAGGTGATCTTGTATCAGGGCCGCTCGTTCAAATCTTATCGCGGCATGGGCAGCCTTGGTGCCATGGCGCGCGGCTCGGCGGATCGGTATTTCCAGAAAGATGCCGCCAGCGACAAGCTGGTTCCCGAAGGGATTGAAGGGCAAGTGCCCTACAAAGGCTCTGCTGCGGCGGTGGTGCATCAACTGGTCGGTGGTTTGCGCGCGGCCATGGGCTATACCGGCAACGCAACCGTGGCCGATATGCGCAAGAACTGCACCTTCGTAAAGATCACCGGGGCCGGGCTGAAGGAAAGCCATGTCCATGACGTGCAGATCACCCGCGAAAGCCCGAACTACCGGATCGGCTAAGCCATGAACCCCGCCGCCCGCTATGCCGCTGCCATCGAGATTCTGGACAAGGTTCTGGGCGGTGCGGCGGCGGAAAAGGTGCTGACCAATTGGGCGCGGTCCAACCGCTATGCCGGGTCGGGGGATCGCCATGCCGTGCGCGATATCGTCTTTGACGCGCTGCGCTGCAAACGCTCTTACGCCAGCCTTGGGGGGGCGGACACCGGGCGCGGGTTGGTTCTGGGCGGCTTGCGCCGGGCCGGGGTGGCGGCGGATGCGGTGTTCACCGGTGCAGGCTATGCCCCGCCCGCGCTGAGCGAGGCCGAAGCCGGGGCAGGGGCAGAGCCTGCGGGCAATGCCGCACTGGATTGTCCCGATTGGCTGGAACCTGCCCTGCGCGCCAGCCTTGGCACCGATTTCGCCCCGGTCATGCGTTGCCTGCAATCGCGCGCCCCGGTCTATCTGCGCGTCAACCTGCGCAAGACCACCCCCGCCAAAGCCATAGCCGCCCTTGCCGCCGAAGGCATCGAAACCCAACCCGCCCCTTTGGCCGATACCGCGCTGGAGGTGGTGACAAATCCCCGCAAGGTCCAAGCCAGCAAGGCCTATCTCGATGGGCTGGTAGAGCTTCAGGACGCCGCCTCGCAGGCCATTGTGGCGGCCTTGCCCTTGGCGGCAGATCAACGCGTGCTGGATTATTGCGCGGGCGGTGGCGGCAAAACCCTTGCCATGGCCGGGCAAGCCGCCGCGCGGTTCTATGCGCATGATATTTCATCGGCCCGTATGCATGACCTGCCCGCCCGCGCCAAACGCGCAGGGGTCAAGGTGGATCTGCTGGGCACGCCCGCGCTGGCCAAGGCAGGCCCTTTCGATCTGGTCTTTGCCGATGCGCCGTGCAGTGGCTCTGGCAGTTGGCGCCGCGCGCCCGAGGCGAAATGGGCGCTGACACCGGACCGCTTGGCCGAACTTTGCGCGATTCAGGCGCAGATCATGGATCAGGCCAGCGCGCTTGTCGCCACCGAAGGCTGCTTTGCCTATGCCACCTGTTCACTGCTGGAGGCGGAAAATGCGGCGCAGGTGGCTGGTTTTCTGGCCCGCCACCCCGGTTGGACGCTGCTGTCCAGCCGTGTGCTGACGCCACTGGATGGCGGCGATGGCTTTTATATCGCTGTCCTTAAAAGGTTGCGGTAGTATTTCCCTACAACCTGTGCTTGTTTTCGTGGACGCATTAAGGGGCGGTTAAGGAATTTGCCCCCTAGTATCGGACAGCACAGACCGAGGTGGAGTAGGGCCGTGGCGAAAGCCCAAATGATGCAGCGCAATCTGGTGGACGTGGCGACCAATCTGGGCGGCAAAGCCTGGCTGCTTTTGGCCGCCGCAATGGGCTGTCTGGTGATCAGCGCCTTCGCGACGGATGTGACCATGCAACGCACGGCTGTGGTGGCAGGGGTCACATTTGCCTGTCTGGTGCTGTTGATCCGCGGCACGGTTTTTTGGGCGCAGCGCGCCGACCGGCTGCGGGCAAAACACTTGCAAGCACTGGTTGGCAAGGATGCCACACCTTGTTTCACCACCGATGCTTTCGGGCATATCCTGTTCATGAACCCTGCCGCGCTGTCCCGGTTCTCCTCGTCCGAGGGCAGCACGCTGATTGCCAAGCTCAACGATCATTTCGCCAGCCCGGCTTCCGTTTTGTTCCGCCTGCAAAGCCGGGCCAAGAACGCAGGCTCTGCCCGCGAAGATGTGGTGACACGGCACGGCCACACGCGGCTTTCCGTTCATGCGCTGACGGTGGATCGGTTCTTGTGGCGGCTGGAGGAGTTTGTGGACAGGTCGCAAGCCGGGCGCGGGGCAGAAATGCTCAGCCTGCCGATGCTGGTGGCCAATAAAACCGGCGTTGTGCTGTTCACGAATGAGGCGATGCGCCGTCTGTTGGGTGCAAGGCCGAAACGGCTGGACCGCGTCTTCAACTCGCCCGTCCTGCATTCGGGGGAGGAGGTGGAGGTTGCCTCTGCCGAAGGTCCGGTGCGCGCGATTCTGGCCGAGATTGCAGGCGCTGGCGAACGGCGAGAGATTTACCTGCTGCCCGTGCGCGAACGCGCCGATGGTACGGAAATGGTTGCAGATTTCGAACATCTGCCAATTGCGCTGATCAAGTTTCGCGCCGATGGCTCCATGCGCTCGGCCAATGCCTCCGCCCGTGATCTGACCAAGCTGCGCCCCGATGACATGCCGCAGATTCATGATCTGTTTGAAGGGCTTGGCCGCTCCGTCTCGGATTGGATGGATGATGTGATGGCCGAGCGCGTGCCGGGCGCGGCCGAGGTGATGCGCCTGCACCGCGAAGGCAGCGATGTCTTTGTGCAGGTCGCCTTGCGCCGGATTGTCGAAAACGGGCGCCCGGCGGTGCTGGCGATCCTGCAAGACGCGACCGCGCTGAAAACGCTGGAGGCGCAATTCGTCCAAAGCCAGAAAATGCAAGCCATCGGTCAGCTTGCAGGCGGAATCGCCCATGATTTCAACAATCTGCTGACCGCGATTTCCGGCCATTGCGATCTTTTGTTGCTGCGCCACACCCAGACAGACCCCGAATATGCCGACCTTGTGCAGATTCATCAGAACGTCAACCGTGCCGCCAGCCTTGTCGGGCAGTTGCTGGCCTTTTCGCGCAAGCAGACGTTGAAGCCCGAACATATTGATGTGCATGATGTTCTGGCCGATATGACGCATCTGCTCAACCGCTTGGTGGGCGAGCGCGTCAAGCTGGAACTGACCCATGCGGCGGCCTTGGGCACGATCCGGGCTGACAAGCGGCAACTGGAACAGGTGTTGATGAACCTCGTCGTCAATGCCCGCGACGCGATGCCCGAAGGGGGTGTGATCCGGATTGAGACGGAAGCCGTGACGCTGGAAAAAGACACGCCTTATCAGCGGGTTGTCATCCCCGCCCGGGCCTATTCGGTGATCCGGGTGATTGATGAAGGCTGCGGCATCGCGCCGGACTGGTTGCAAAAGATTTTTGAACCTTTCGTGACCACTAAAGGTGTCGGGCAGGGCACCGGGCTTGGCCTGTCCACGGTTTACGGCATTGTCAAACAATCCGGCGGGTTCATCTTTGTGGATAGTGAACTGGGCAAAGGCTCTGTCTTTACGCTTTATTTCCCGGTGCATGAAGATCAGGCGCCCAAAGCTGTGCCAGCCCCGGTTGCCAAACCTGCAAGCCCCCATAAACCCGGCGAAGGGGTGATCTTGCTGGTCGAGGATGAGGCGCCGGTGCGGGCCTTTGCCTCCCGTGCGCTGCGACTGCGCGGATATACGGTGCTGGAGGCCGAGAATGCCGAAGCCGCGTTGAAAACACTGGAAGATCCGGCGCTGGAGATTGATGTTTTCGTGACCGATGTGGTCATGCCCGGCATGGATGGCCCGGCCTGGGTGCGTGAGGCGCTGCAACAGCGCCCCGATGTGCGGGTGGTCTTTGTGTCCGGCTATGCCGAGGATTGCCTGTCAGAAAATCAGGCGCGCATCCCGAATTCGGTGTTTTTGGCCAAACCCTTCTCGCTCAATGATCTGGCGACGGTGGTGCAAGGCCAGATGGTGCATTAACCCCGGTCAGGCCTGTGGGATGGCGTGATAAAGCCGGAAGTCATCGGCCGCGAATTCACGCAGCTTCGCCTCGGTCGCGGGGTCCAGTTCCAACGAGGCCAGCGGCGAGACATTGAGGCGCGGCAAGATGATCTCGCATCCCAGCCGATCCTCGAGGAAGGTGACAAAGCGGTCGATATCCTCATAGCGGAACAGATGGTCGACGCCTTTCTCCTTGCGCGGTTTCAGAAACTGCGCCTGTGACCCGACGGCCGCAAACTCCGGCTGATCGTCGGAACAATAGGCGAGGACAAATTCGTCAAAGCTTTTGCCAATGGTGCTTTTGCGCGGATCGACCACCTCATCGCGCTGGCGATAGCGGAACCAACTGCCCAACCAGTCGCGCGGCTCTCGCATCATGGCGCAAACGGTGAAAGGATGGCCGGAGGCAACCTCCAGATAGGGCCCAAGAAACCGGTGAAACCGCTGCACGCTGGTATGTTTCAACACCGGCGGGCGCTGCACGACAACGGCTGAAAGCGATTCTAACGCGGCCTCGATCGCGGTTGATCCGGTCTTCGGCGTTGCCAAAAACGCCAGCTTCTGATCCCAAAATACCAACATGCCTGCTCTTTCCATGTTTTTCTGTATCTGCACCCTCAGCCGTAAACTATCCCTTAACGAATTTGGGCAAAAGCTGATTTTAGAAGAATTCGATTTAAATGTTCTTGTTTTTCCCCAGAAAACATGAGAACAAGTCAGGAACAAATACCATGATTGCCGCTTGCGGGCGGCTGTGGAATAAAGGGGCGAGAAATGGCTACGGCAAACCTTCTGGATCTGAACGGAAAACGCGAGATGGATAAGGCAAAGGCGCTGGAAAGCGCATTGGCACAGATTGAACGTCAATTCGGCAAAGGCTCTATCATGAAGCTGGGCGCCGAAAATGCCGTGATGGATGTGGAGGCAACCTCGACCGGCTCGCTCGGCCTCGATATTGCACTGGGCATCGGCGGCTTGCCGCAGGGCCGGATTATTGAGATTTACGGGCCGGAAAGCTCTGGCAAGACCACGTTGACGTTGCATGTGGTGGCCGAGATGCAGAAGAAAGGCGGCGTTTGCGCCTTTGTCGATGCCGAACATGCGCTGGACCCGCAATATGCCAAAAAGCTGGGCGTCAATCTGGATGAGCTGCTGATCAGCCAACCCGACACGGGCGAGCAGGCGCTGGAGATTGTGGACACGCTGGTCCGCTCGGGCGCGGTGAATATCATCGTGGTTGATTCGGTCGCGGCCCTTGTGCCGAAATCCGAGATCGAGGGCGATATGGGCGATATGCAGATGGGCTCTCAGGCCCGTTTGATGAGCCAGGCCATGCGCAAACTGACCGCCTCGATCGGGCGCAGCAATTGCATGGTGATCTTCATCAACCAGATCCGCATGAAAATCGGCGTGATGTTCGGCAGCCCGGAAACCACGACCGGCGGCAATGCGCTGAAATTCTATGCGTCAGTGCGTCTGGATATCCGCCGCATCGGCGCGATCAAGGACCGGGATGAGGTTGTCGGCAACTCGACCCGCGTCAAAGTGGTGAAAAACAAGGTGGCCCCGCCCTTCAAACAGGTGGAATTCGACATCATGTATGGCGAAGGCATCTCCAAGACCGGGGAACTGGTTGATCTGGGCGTCAAGGCAGGCGTGGTGGAAAAATCCGGTTCCTGGTATTCCTACGGGGACGAGCGGATCGGGCAGGGGCGTGAGAATGCCAAGCTGTTCCTGAAGTCAAACCCCGCCACCGCGCAGGAGATTGAAGATAAAATCCGCGCCTCGCATGGGTTGGATTTCCATATGGATGATGGCGGTGCCTCTGAGGCCCTGCTGGACGATTAAGCCGAAGTCACAGGTTTCGACGGTTTGGCCGGGGTGCAATGCCCCGGCCTTTTTCATTGGATGTGACAGGGTTGTGGACAGTCTTGCCTTGCCCCGTTAAACGAATGTCGAAACTGCCATTCGCCTGATGAGGGGCCGCCCGATGCCATCGCTAAACGATATCCGTTCCACCTTTCTGGATTACTTCAACCGCAACGGTCACCGCGTTGTCGACAGCAGCCCCTTGGTGCCGCGCAATGATCCGACCTTGATGTTTGCCAATTCGGGCATGGTGCAGTTCAAAAACTGTTTCACCGGGGTAGAACAGCGCGATTATGTGCGGGCGACCACGGCGCAGAAATGTGTGCGCGCCGGGGGCAAGCATAACGATCTGGACAATGTCGGCTATACAGCCCGCCACCACACGTTTTTCGAGATGCTGGGCAATTTCAGCTTTGGCGATTATTTCAAATCCGAGGCCATCCCTTTTGCTTGGGAATTGCTGACCCGCGATTTTGATATCCCCAAAGACAAGCTGTTGGTCACCGTTTATCACACGGATGATGAGGCGGCGAACCTGTGGAAAAAGGTTGCGGGCCTGACGGATGACCGCATCATCCGCATCGCCACTGATGACAATTTCTGGCGCATGGGCCCCACTGGCCCTTGCGGCCCCTGCACCGAGATTTTCTTTGACCATGGCGACAAGATCTGGGGCGGCCCCCCCGGCAGCGCCGAGGAAGATGGCGACCGCTTCATCGAAATCTGGAACCTCGTTTTCATGCAGAACGAGCAGCACGCCGATGGCAGCCTGACCCCGCTTCCCAAGCAAAGCATTGATACCGGCATGGGGCTGGAGCGGATTGGCGCGCTGCTGCAAGGCAAGCATGACAATTACGACACCGACCTGATGCGCAGCCTGATCGAGGCATCGGCCCATGCCACCAGCTCGGACCCTGATGGCCCCGGCAAGACGCATCACCGCGTGATTGCCGACCATCTGCGCTCCACCTCTTTCCTGATTGCCGATGGGGTGATGCCCAGCAACGAAGGGCGCGGCTATGTGCTGCGCCGGATCATGCGCCGCGCGATGCGCCACGCCCACCAGCTTGGCGCGCAGGACCCGGTGATGCACCGTCTGGTGCCCGCTTTGGTGCGCCAGATGGGCGCCGCTTACCCTGAATTGAACCGCGCGCAGGCCTTGATCGAGGAAACGCTGCGGCTGGAGGAAAGCAAATTCCGCCAGACCCTGGACCGTGGTTTGAAGCTGCTGGATGATGAGCTGTCGAAAATCCCCGAAGGCGCTGACCTGCCGGGTGAGGCGGCGTTCAAGCTGTATGATACTTATGGCTTCCCGCTGGATCTGACGCAGGACGCGCTGCGCGAAAAGGGCCGCGCGGTGGATACCTCGGGTTTTGAGGCGGCGATGGCCGAGCAAAAGGCCAAGGCGCGCGCAAGCTGGGCCGGGTCGGGCGAAACCAAGGATGCCGCGATCTGGTATGATCTGGCCGAGGCGCATGGCGCGACTGAATTCCTTGGCTATGACCTTGAGGCCGCCGAGGGGCAGGTGCTGGCGCTGGTCAGCGCCGGGGCCGAAGTGGCCAAATCGGGCAAGGGCCAGTCGGTGCAGATCATCCTGAACCAGACGCCGTTTTATGCGGAATCGGGCGGGCAGGTTGGCGATGAAGGTGTGGTGAAAACCGCCACCGGCCGCGCGCGCATCACCGATACCAAGAAGAGCCAAGGCCTGTTCATCCATCTGGCCGAAGTGACCGAGGGCGAGATTGCCAAAGGGCAGGGGGCCACGCTGACGGTCGATCATGCGCGCCGGTCGGCGATCCGGGCCAACCACTCGGCCACCCATTTGCTGCATGAAGCGCTGCGCCGCGCGCTTGGCGATCATGTGGCGCAGCGCGGCTCGCTGAACGCGCCGGACCGCTTGCGCTTTGATTTCAGCCATGGTCAGGCCGTGACCCCCGCCGAACTGGCGCAGGTAGAGGCCGAGGTGAACGCCTATATCCGGCAAAATGGCGCGGTAGATACCCGCATCATGACCCCGGATGACGCGCGGGGCCTTGGCGCGCAGGCGCTGTTTGGCGAGAAATACGGCGATGAGGTGCGCGTCGTCTCGATGGGGCTGCTGGAGGGTTCGGGCAAGGGCGCGGATGGGCGGACCTATTCGCTGGAACTTTGCGGCGGCACCCATGTGTCGCGGCTGGGCGAGATTGGGCTGTTCGTTCTGCTGGGCGATTCCGCCTCCTCGGCGGGTGTGCGCCGGATTGAGGCGCTGACGGGGGAAGGCGCGCTGGCCTATCTGAAAGAGCAGATGGGTTATCTGGCCGATGTTTCAGCGGCGCTGAAGGCGACACCGGCCGATCTGGCTGGCCGGGCAAAGGCCTTGCTGGAGGAACGTCGCAAGCTGGAAAACGAAGTCGCGCAATTGCGGCGGGAGCTGGCGATGGGCGGCTCTGCCGCTGGGCCGGAGGTCAAGGAGATTGGCGGCGTCAAGCTGATCGCGCAGGTTCTGACCGGGGTTTCCGGCAAGGATTTGCCGGGCCTGATCGACGAGATGAAGGCGCGCCTCGGGTCCGGTGCGGTGCTGTTGATTGCCGATACCGGGGCCAAGCCTGCGGTGGCGGCAGGCGTGACCGAGGATCTTACGGGCTCGGTTTCGGCGGTTGATCTGGTCAAGGCGGCAGCCGCGGCTTTGGGCGGCAAGGGGGGCGGTGGCCGCCCCGATATGGCGCAGGCGGGTGGCGCGGATATTGCCGGGGCAGAGGCTGCGATCGCCGCTGTCGAGGCCATTCTGGAGGGGAAATAAATGCCGACAGCGCTTTGGATTGCCCATGTAGAGGTGACGGACCCCGAGGCTTACGGAAAATATGCGGCGGCGGCTGGCCCGGCGATTGCGGCACATGGCGGGATGTTTCTGGCCCGTGGCGGGCGCTATGTCCAGCTTGAGGGCAAGGACCGGCCCCGCAATGTGGTCGCCCGTTTTCCAAGCCTTGAGGCAGGCGTTGCCTGCTATCATTCCCCGGAATATCAGGCCGCGCTGGCCCATGCCAAAGGGGCGAGCATTCGCGATCTGATGGTGCTGGAGGAGGCGGAGTAAGCCGCCAGCCCTTGCGGAATCGCGCGCGGACACTTCGCTAACTGATTGATAAACAGGGTAAAGATGGAAAATCTTTACCCTATTTTAATGTTTGCACCGCAGCCCGCGCGCCCTCTTTTATCGACGCAATCTTTACTTTATGCTGTGACAATCAAGCGCAGCATCAGACCGCGCCGGGCAGAAGGGTGATTTCATGTGCCGTTGGGCCGCCTATATTGGCAAACCGATTTTTCTGGAAGAGGTGGTCAGCCGCCCCAAACATTCGCTGATCCATCAAAGCCAATGCGCCACCGAATGCAAATCGGCGATCAATGCCGATGGGTTCGGGCTGGCATGGTATGACACGCGGCCAGAGCCGGGGCAGTTTCGCGATGTGTCGCCCGCTTGGTCGGATTGCAATCTGAAAAGCATCATCACGCAGGTGAAATCGGGGCTGTTCCTGAGCCATGTGCGCGCCTCGACCGGGACGGCGACCAGCCGCAACAATTGCCATCCCTTCACCTCCAAGCAATGGTCTTTCATGCATAACGGGCAGGTGGGCGGGTTTGAACGCTTTCGCCGCGCGGGCGATATGCTGATCCCGGACGAATATTATGGCGAGCGGCGCGGGGCCACGGATAGCGAGGCGCTGTTTCTGGTCGCGCTGGCCGAAGGTCTGGCGGATGACCCGCGCGGCGCGCTGGAACGGTCTGTCGCGAAATTCGAAGGTTTGAGCCGCCAGCTTGGCACCGCCCCGCATATCCGCATGACAGCGGCAATCTCGGACGGGCAAAAGCTGTATGCCGTGCGCTATGCCACCGACCATCTGGCACCGACGCTGTATCACCGCTGGTCGAAAACCCATCAGGGCAGGGCCGTGGTGTCCGAACCGCTGGAAACCGATGAGGCGGATTGGGACCTGGTCCCGCCGGGGACGTTTTGCACCTTTGACGGGGAGGGGGTGAAGATGGAACCCTTTGCGCCGCTTGGGGTGGCTGTGGCGGCGTGAAACGGGGAACTGGAACAATTCAGCCGTTGCGGTTATGCAGAAGGTCCAACCCCATTTTGGAGTAGCGTGAACAATGCTTGTTTGGCTTAAAAGCTGGTGGAGGGGTGAATACATACCCTTTGAAAACGACCCTGAAAGCAGTGTTTTCATCGTCGGAGGAGATCAAAGGCGGCATTGGACATCACGTTATGCGCATGCAGTTCTGGATTTCTTGGCACGCGAATGGAAATGGGCAATTGGTGTAGTTATCGCGATAATAGGCTTAATCTTGGCTTATGCCAGACTTTCCTAAATAGGACAAATTGCCCGAACGGACGAGCTTCCTAGCTTGCGCGGTCAAAGAAAAAAAGCCCGCTCAACCGAGCGGGCTTTTCCCATTCAGGCCGATTTCGACTGGCGTTTCCGCTCATGGGGGTCGAGGAAGCGTTTGCGCAGGCGGATGTTCTTTGGCGTGACTTCGACCAGTTCATCATCTGCGATATAGGCGATGCTCTCTTCCAGCGACATGCGCACCGGGGTTGTCAGGCGCACGGCTTCATCGGTGCCGCTTGCGCGCACGTTGGTCAGCTGTTTGCCCTTCAGCGGGTTGATCTCCAGATCATTGTCGCGGGAATGTTCGCCCAGGATCATGCCCTGATACACCGCTTCCTGCGCGCCGATGAAGAATTTGCCGCGATCTTCCAGCTTCCACAGCGCATAGGCCACCGAAGTGCCGTTTTCCATGGAAATCAATACACCCTGACGGCGGCCTTGGATCGGGCCTTTATGCTCGGTCCAGCCGTGGAACAAGCGGTTCAGAACCCCGGTGCCGCGCGTATCGGTCAGGAACTGGCCGTGATAGCCGATCAGCCCGCGCGAGGGCACATGTGCCACGATGCGGGTTTTGCCCACACCTGCGGGTTTCATCTCGACCAGATCGCCCTTGCGTTCGCCCGTCAGTTTCTCGATCACCGCGCCGGAATATTCATCATCCACGTCGATGGTGACTTCTTCGACCGGTTCCATGCGCACGCCGTTTTCTTCCTTGAAGATCACGCGCGGGCGCGAGATCGACAGTTCGAACCCTTCGCGGCGCATGTTTTCAATCAGCACGCCCATCTGAAGTTCGCCACGGCCCGAAACCTCAAACGCCTCACCGCCGGGTGTGTCGGCGACCTTGATGGCGACATTGGTTTCGGCCTCATCCATCAGACGTTTGCGGATGATGCGCGACTGCACCTTGGTGCCATCCTTGCCAGCCAGCGGGCTGTCGTTGATGCCGAAGGTCACGGTGATGGTCGGCGGGTCGATGGGCTGCGCCTCAATCGGTTCTTCGACGACCGGATCGCAGAGCGTATCGGCCACGGTGGCTTTGGTCATGCCCGCGATGGTGACGATATCACCGGCCACGGCTTCTTCGATTGGCTGTTGGCCAAGGCCACGGAAGGCGAGGATTTTGGTGACGCGGAACTGTTCGATCCGCTCGCCCGTGCGCGACAGCGCCTTGAGTTGCGCGCCCACTTTCAAGGTGCCTTCTTCCACGCGGCCGGTCAGGATGCGGCCGATGAACGGGTCTGCCGACAGGGTGGTTGCCAGCATCTTGAACGGCTCGGCGGCTTTGGCCACCTGTTTCGGCGCGGGGACGTGTTTCACGATCAGGTCGAACAGCGCGGTCAGATCCTTGCGCGGGCCGTCGAGTTCGGTATCGGCCCAGCCAGCGCGGCCCGAGGCGTAAAGATGCGGGAAATCAAGCTGTTTGTCATCGGCGCCAAGGTTGGCGAACAAATCGAAACATTCGTCCAGCGCACGGTCGGGTTCGGCATCGGCCTTGTCGACCTTGTTCAGCACCACAATCGGGCGCAAACCAAGGGCCAGCGCCTTGGAGGTCACGAATTTGGTTTGCGGCATCGGGCCTTCGGCGGCATCGACCAGCAGGACAACACCGTCGACCATGTTCAGGATACGCTCCACCTCGCCGCCGAAATCGGCGTGGCCGGGGGTGTCGACGATATTGATGCGGATGCCGTTCCATTCCACCGAGGTGGCCTTGGCCAGAATGGTGATCCCGCGTTCGCGTTCGATGTCATTGCTGTCCATCGCGCGTTCGGTGGTGGCTTGGTTGTCGCGGTAGGTGCCGGATTGTTTCAGCAGCTCATCGACGAGGGTGGTCTTGCCATGGTCGACGTGCGCGATAATGGCGATGTTGCGAAGCTCCATCGGAGGGTCTCTTTTTCAAATCATTAGGGTTGGGGGGGCCATAACGGGTTTGCGTCCGAAAGGCTAGGGGGGGAATGAAAAAGAAGCGGGGGGCTGTGCTGGCCCCTGCGTCCATTGTGCTGGCACAATGGCGCGACTGAAGGAAGGCGGGGGGCTGCGCTGGCCCCTGCGTCCATTGTGCTTGCACAATGGCGCGCCTGAAGGAAGGCGGGGGGCTGC
>NZ_RPEN01000152.1 GCF_003991405.1 Pseudorhodobacter sp. E13 | reverse complement strand
GCTGGAACAGGTTGTCGTCGTTGTCGACATCCGCGGAGGTCGCCGTGCCGGTGATCGGCGCGGCGCTGTCCTCGGCCCCGATCCCGGACAGATCGCCCGCGATGACGGCCGGGTTGTTCGTGCCCGTGATATCGATGGTGAGCGTCGCCGTGTGGGTGCCGCCCTTGCCGTCGGACACCTCGTAGGTGAAGACGTCGGTCGCTTCGTCGTCGGTGTTAAGTGCGGCAGCCGCGACCGGATCGAGCGTGTAGGTCCAAGTGCCTGCAGTCGTCAGTTCCAACGTGCCATAGGTGCCGCCGACCGCCGATCCGACGCCGCCCGTGGGCGTGCCGGTGCCCGCGACAACGGCGGAGACGACGAGCATGTCGGTGCCGTCCGCGTCGGTGTCATTGGCCAGCACATCGCCGGTGGTCTGCACTGCCGCGCCGGGCACGGTTTCCGTTATCGCGCCTGTATCAGCGGTGGCGACGGGGATATCGTTGCTGCCAGTTACCGTGATGGTCACCAGAACCGTGTTGCTGGCGGCATTGGCGGCGCCGCTATCGTCGGTGATCGTCACCTCATAGACCAGATCCAGCGTTTCGCCGTCGGCCAGGAAGTCGAGCGCATTGTCCGCCGCCGTCCAGGTATAGCCGACAGAGTCGCCAGTCTGGTTCACCGCCCCGAAAGACAGCGCACCGATTTC
This sequence comes from Pseudorhodobacter sp. E13, assembly GCF_003991405.1. Classification (GTDB taxonomy): domain Bacteria; phylum Pseudomonadota; class Alphaproteobacteria; order Rhodobacterales; family Rhodobacteraceae; genus Pseudorhodobacter. Next base: position 174,170 of record NZ_RPEN01000152.1, on the reverse strand, counting down.
GGCCAATGACAGGCCGCCATTGATATTGTGGGTGGCCGAGATGAAAGTCGACCCAACCGAGTGGGTATCGACACTGGCGTTCAGGCCAGCCACGCCGCCGTCGATATCGCTGAATGCGATGGTGCCGGTTGCAGTTACGTCACCAGTCTGCCCGGTCTGGTCGGCGATTTCGGTGGCGGTGCCGTTGCTCGAGAACTCGATCACCGGCTGGTCGTTGCTGCCGGTGAAGGTGAGAGTGACCACCTGATTAGTCGTTACGGCGTTCAATTGATCGCGGATCTGGATACTGTAGGTCTGGACGATGGTTTCGCCCTCGCCCAAGCCGTCGAGTTCGGCATCGTTATAGGTGAAGGTCCACTGCACCTGCCCCGAGCCACTGCCCGTCGCGGTGCTGAGGAAGCCCGAGCCGAGGCTGCCGATATAGGACGCCGCAGTCGGGCCTGTGGGCACCACGACGACGGTGTGGATGTCGTTGATCTCGTGATCGCTGAAATCGATGGTGCCGGTCAGGGTTGCCGGGGTGGTATCGCCATCGGTATCGGCCAGTTCGGTCGCGCCGCTGTCGCCAGCCTGGCCGGTGACAAAGGGCGAATCGTTGGCGCCGTTGACGGTGATCGTCACGTTCTGGTTAGCGCTGCCGTCGATCGACACGACGTTGAACACCTCGGTCGGCGTGCTGCCGGGGGTCAGCGCCTGGGTCGCCGGGCGGTCGTTGTCGATGGTATAGGTCCAGCTGCCGTCCGCCAGGATTTCAAACGTGCCATAGGTGCCGGTCAGGTTTGCCGGCTGCACGCCGTTCTGGGCGAAATCGGGGTCGGTGACCGACAGGTCGCCGGTGACCGAGGTATCGACATCAGTGTCCACGCCTTCGGTGATCGTCTGGGCGATGTCGCCGGTGATGGAGGCGCCATCGGCCGCTCCGGTGACGGTGATCGTCACCTGTTCGGTGGCGGTGCCGCCGTTTCCGTCGCTGACGGTGATGTCATAGACCAGGGTCAGGACTGCACCATCGGGCAGGAAATCGAAGGTTTCGGTGCCGCTGTCGAAGGTCCAGCCGACCGTGCCGCTGGTCGACATGTTGTCGATGACGGGGTCGGTCGCGGTGAGGGTCAGCATGTCGCCGATCTGGGCCGCGCTCAGGTAATCGGCCAGATCGAAGACTTCGCCATCCACATCCAGCAGGGTTCCCGAAATGTCGGTGGTCGAGGATACCAGCGTCGCTGCCACGACGACCTCATCCGTCAGATCCACGTCCGAGACGTCGAAGGTGCCGTTGGCGGTCAGGTTGGGGGCGTTGGTTTCGTCCAGGTCGGCGCCGTTGGAATTGCCGTTCTGGGCGGTGATCACGGGCGCGTCGTTGCTGCCCGTGATGGTCAGGGTCAGGGTCGAGGAACTGGACGCGCCATCGAGGTCGGCGATGTCATAGGTGAACACCTCGGTCGCGGTCTCGCCAGCGGCCAGGGCGTCACTGTCGCCCGCATCCAAAGCATAACTCCAGGTGCCGTCTGCATTGATGGTCAGCGTGCCATAGACGCCCATGATCATAGTCGGGCCGGCAGTCGTCACGGCCATGGTGGTGCCATCGAACTCGACCGATGTGACAGCCAGCTCGGTCGTGTCGGGCGTGGGCAGGGTGTCGGGATCGGTGTCGTTGCCCAGCACGTTGCCGCTGGTCGTATCCGTGCCGATCACGGTCATCCCGTCGGTGTCCAGCCCGGCCTCGACCAGAGTGGTCGCGTCGGCGTCAGCATTGGCAACCGGGTCCGAGTTCAGGCGCACCTTGATATGGGTGTCCAGCACGTTCGAGTCGTTCACCTTGTCGGTGGCAACGATCGAGATCTCGTAATAGCCGGGGGCGGCGGGATCGAAGGGGATCGAATAGGCGGCGAACAGCCATTCGAAGTTGATCGAACCCTGATAGAGGTCTCCGGCGAGGAAGGCGTCGTAGGCTGCGGTGAAGGCGGGCGAACCCGGGGCACCTGCGGAGCTTGCCGCCGCTGCTGCCACGTCTTCCATGGTGAAGGTCAGGATCGGGCTGCCGGTGGGCGTGCCCGACGCATCAAGATTGCTGATCGTGAAGGTATAATCGAAGTCGGCAAGGGTGCCGCCATCGTTATCCGTGTCGGCGGCAACGGACACCTGGAAGTTCCACCGTGCCCAGCCATCGTCGTCTGTGGTCCCCGTGTTGTCCTGCGGGGTGCCGCCTGCCGCGCCCACCGGCGCGACAAAGGTTTGCCCCGTTGGATCCTGCGGATCGACGGTAAGGCCGCCGGTAAAGCGCAGCGACACGTTCATGCCGATCTCGACCCCCGGCGCATCGGCCGCATCCGTCGCCACGACCCAGGAACCGTTGTCGCCCGGAATGCCCGAACCGATCAGCAGGTCGCCGCCCGGGGTCAGAACCGCCGGGTTCAGGTTGGATTCGGTCACGATGGTGTCGGGATCGTCCACCGCCAGCACCTGCACCGTGCGGGTCGCGGCGGTGTCGCCATGGCCATCGTTCACGTTGTAATCGATGGTCAGGGTGCCGTTGAAGTTGAGGTCAGGTGTGATGGTATAGGTGTCGCCGTCCTGAGTGACGGTGGCATTGGCCACGCTCACGCCATTGACGGTCAAAACGGTGTCGGTGTCCACATCGCTCCAGCCTTCCAGCAGTTCGGCGACGGTGACGGTAAAGGCCGTGTCTTCGGTCTGGTCCGCGATCTCGGTAATCCCGGCCACGTTCAGCGTCGGCACGTCATTGGCACCGGTGATGGTGATGTTGACGGTCTGGGTCGTGCCATCCTCGGACGTGATGGTGAAGCTGTCGCTCAGGGTCACGCCATCGGGCAGCGCGTTCACCACCGGATCGGCGTCGTTGATGGTATAGGTCCAGGCGCCGTTCGTGGCGACGGTAAAGGTGCCGTGGGCGGCAGAACCGCTGGTGACCTCCTGGAAGGTGTTATCGTCGTTGTCCACATCCGCGGCCGTCGCCGTGCCGGTGATCGCCGCGCCGCTGTCCTCGGTCCCCGTCCCCGACAGGTTGCCCGAGATGATGGCAGCGTCATTAGCGCCGTCGATCGTGACGTTGACCGTCGCCGTGGTGCCGTCGACAGAGGTGATGGTGAAACTGTCGCTCAGGCTGTCGCCGACGTTCAGGGCATCCACGTCGGGGTGGGTGTCGTTGATGGTATAGGCCCAGTCGCCATTGGCGCCCACGGTGAAGGTGCCGTAGGTGGCGGCGCCACTCGTGACCGCCACGAACAGGTTATCGGGGTTGTCGACATCCGTGGCCGTCGCCGTGCCGGTGATCGGCGTGCCGCTGTCCTCGGTCCCCGAACCGCCCGTGTTGCCCGCGATGGTGGCGCCGTCATTGGTGCCGGCGATGGTGATGGTCACCGGGATCGACGCGGTTCCGCCGTTTCCATCCTGCACTTCAACCGCATAGGTCAGGGTCAGGGTTTCATTCAGGGGCAGGAAATTGAACGCTTCGCTGCCGCTGTCGAACTCCCAGGTGGCGGTGCCGGTGGTGGCCGCGTCGCCGATCAGTGCAGTCATGTCGAGATCGAACATCGCCGCGAAGTTGAGGCCGGGCACGACAACACCGCCCGACGCATCCGCGCTGGTAAAGCTGGTCGAGCCGCTGACAATGTCGGTGACATCGATATCCTCGACGCTGAGGGTGCCGTCGGCGGTCAGGCCCAGGTTGGTTTCGGTCAGATTGGCCGAGACGGAGTCCATGCCCCCCACGGTAATCGTGGGATCGTCATTGGCGCCGGTGATCGTGATGGTGACGATCTGGGTCGCGCTGTCGTTCGCCGCAGCGGAACTGTCGGTCAGGTCGATTTCGTATTGCACCTGAACACTCTCGCCGTCGGCCAGATACTGGGCCACGGACGGATCGAGCGTGAAGTTCCAGTCGATATCCGTGCCATTGACCGAGGCCACGAAGGCAGCAGGATCCTGAAGCGCGTTTGTCAGGTCGGTGCTGACCGTTGCGCCACCCAAAGGCGTGATCGTGCCCGTGGTGTCAGCCACGCTGAATGTATCGTTCAGATCGATGTCGCTGAAGGCGATCGTGCCGCTTGCCGTCAGCTCGGTCGCCATGTCCACCACGTCTTCGGACACCGAGGCCGCGATATCGCCCGCCCCGATCACCGGCTGGTCGTTGGTGCCGGTGACGGTGACCGTGACCGTCTGGGGTGCCGATGGCACGCCTTCGCTGTCGGTGACGGTGACATTATAGGTGATCACCACCTCATCGCCTTCGCTGAGGTAATCGAAGGTGTCGGCCAAGCTGGTAAAGGTCCAGTTCACGGTGCCGGTGGTGGCAGTGTTGGCGATCACATTGCCCGCGTTGACCTCAAGGAACGACGCCACATTGGCCGTCGTCAGCGGACCGGCATCGCCGGTGACCGAGGCAACGCTGACGGCGGCGGTCACGGTGTCGGACACGTCCAGATCTTCGACCGAGAAGGACCCGGTCTCGATCAGCACGCCATCAGTTTCATCGGTATCGAAGGTGGCCGGACCGGTGGTGATTTGGGGTGCGTCATTGGTGCCGGTGATTGTCACGGTCAGGGGCTTGGCCACCGAATTGGCCGTGCCATCGTTGACCTGTACCATATAGGTCAGCACCAGAACCTCGCCCTCCGCCAGGAAATCAAGGGCGGCGGTCGTGCTGTAGGTATAGGCGATTTGCGGCGACCCGGCATTGGCAGCGGTGGGCCCGCCAAAGGTCAGGTTGCCCGCAGCAAGCAACCCGGCGACATCGGCCATGATCGCGGCCGGAACCGCGCCGCCGTCCAGGGTCGCCGTGGCATCGGTGGCGGCGACGGCCGTCAGGATGTCGGCATCGGTGGTCTGGGCGCCGAAGGTCTTGCCCACGTCGGCGTCACTGATGTTCAGCACGCCGGTGGCGCTGATCGCCTGGGCGCTGGCATGCGCGATCTCGCTCACGGTCGTGTTGACGGGGTTCACGGTGACGACGGGCACGTCATTGGTGCCGCTGACGGTGACGGTCACGGTCACCTGGCTGGAGTTTCCGTCGTTGTCGATGATCGTGACGGCGTAGTCAAAGCTGGCGGTATCCCCCTGCCCCAGGCCATCCAGCGTGCTGTCGGCCACGGAAAAAGTCCAGGTAACCATGCCCTTGCCGCTATTGGCCACGGTCGCAGAAGTGGTCAAAGCGGCTGAGAACAGGCCCGGCGCATTCGGCGTTATCGGCGACACGCCAACAATATGCGCGACGCCTGTGGGCACATCCTCGAACAGGATCTGGCCGGTGGCGGTGACGTTACCGATGTTCTCGTTCGCTGCGCCATCTGCCCGTTCAGTGGCGGTGCCGGTGCCCTTGGTGCCCGGCCCGGTCACCGTGACCGGCACGCCGCCGTTGACAAAGCGATAGACCTCGGGGTCAAGCGCGTTGATCTCGACCGGAACGGCGGCCGATGTTGCCGCGTTGCCCGCCGCATCGGTGGCCACCGCCGAGAGGTTGTAAAGGCCATCGGCCAGGGTCGGGGTCAGGGTGAACACGCCCGGCTCGGCCGTTTCGGTCGCGGTGCCGACAAGGGTGCCGCCGTTGAACACCTGGACGGTCGATCCCGCCTCGGCCTGGATCGTGACGATCGGGGTGGCGTCGTTCAGGATGCCGTCTTCGTCGCCGATGGCGCTGTCGGATGCCACGGTCAGCGTCGGGGTCGCCGGCGCGGTGGTGTCCAGCGTGATCGTGGAGGTCGCGGTGGCCGAATTGCCCACATCGTCGGCCACGGTCAAGGTCGCGGTCAGCACGCCATCGCTCAGGGCCATGATTTCCGTGCTGTCAAAGAAGATGGGGTCGTTGCCGTTCACCGCCACGGAAACCGATCCGCCGCCGCTGGACGTGACAACCAGCGTCCCGGTGGCATCGCTGTCCAGCCCGTCGACCGTCAGGGCCAGGCCGACACCGGCATCGGCCGCGTTGATGAATCCGTCGCCGTCGTCAAAGCTGACGGACAGAGTTGCGCCTTCCTCGTCCGCCGAAATGTCCAGTTCGAAAGCACTGACGCCGGTCCCGGCGTTGCCGGCGATGTCTTTCACGTCGACCGACACGGTGATCTGCCCGCTGACCAAGGTGTTGAAATTCGCGAAATCGCTTGCGTCAAGGGAAACGCTGCCCGCCGACAGATCGCCCGCGGTCAGAGTGTAGGTGACCACATTGCTCATGGAATCGGTCAGGGTGACGGTGCCGCTGACAGCATCGCCGGGGATGCCGGTGATGTCGATGTCGGTCCCGGATACCGAGACCGGATCGGCCACGGTGATCGTCGGGGCGATGGGCTCAACGGTGTCCAGCACGACGGTGCCGGTGGTCGAGATGAGAGTATTGCCTGCGGCATCAACGGTCCGCCCTTCCAGGACGTGGCTGCCTTCGGTCAGCGGGACACCGGCAAAGGTGACCTTGCCGGCCATAATAGCGGCGGAATCCAGCACAACAGAAGCGAAATCGATGCTATCGATGACAAGCGTTACAGTATCGCCCACGGCACCGCCGGGCCCAAAGGCCACATCGATCGACACGGTGGAAAAGTTAGTCACCCCATCGCTGTCTGACGCGCCTGTGTCGTCGCCATCGGCCAGAACCGGAGCCGCCAGCAGGGCGACCGTGGTGTCCTGGGTCACAGTTGTGGTGACTGACGTGCTTTGGTTGCCCGCCGCATCGGTCAGCACGACGTGATAGTCATAGTCGCCGTCCACGACGGAATCGATATCGTCAAGCAAGATCGTGGTGCCAGCCTCGCCGCTGGCGATGGGGCGGGTAAGCACAGCCACGCCATCGCGGAAGAGTGTCAGGGTATCGCCAACCTCTACCCCTACCGTGGGCACTTCAAACTGGAAGTAGCGGGACGTGGCCTTTGTCACATGATCGCCCGGCGTGCCACTGTCGTTATCCAAAATGAGATTGGTGGCGGAAATATCCCCCAAGGTCTTGTCGATCGTGTAGGTTTGCGTGGTGATGGCAGATGTATTGCCCACTTCATCAGTCTGGCGCACCTGCACTGTAAATGTGCCATCGGTCGCCCCAAGATCGAAACTGGTGCCGGTGCCGGTGTTCCAACCGCCGCCGTTGATTTGATATTCCCAGCTGACCGCATCTGCTGCAAGGCTGACATTCACCACCGAGTCATTGGTCAAACCATCGCTGCCGCTTGTCCCGGCATCAGTGTTCAGCGCGACAGCCGGCGCAGCGGCAAAGGCATCAACCTCCAACCCGGTCAGGTCTGTGGCAGGCACTGTGACATTCGCAGGCGTGGACGTGCCAGCGTTGAAGATCGTGGCACCACCATTCAGGATCAGCGATCCAGCGGGCACATCCACATCGCTGACTTCATTCCCGGCCTGCACGACATATGTGAATTGCAGATAAGTCGTTCCGACCAATGTCACTGTGCCGGTAAAAATCGCCGTCAATCCGCCATCCAGCACCAGACCGATTGATCCGCCATTCAAGCTAATATCAACGGGGCCGTCAAATGTCAGGAAAATGTTAAAGCTTTCGCCCGCAGTGTAGGTATCCTGGGGTGACGCGAGGCTGACTGAGTTGATGGCGGCCATTGGTATATCTCCGGGTGTATGAAACGGTTAAATGTCATTGCGCGCCTAAACGGGCACGTCTTGCCTACAGCGACTGGCGCGAAGGCAGGTCATCAATTTTTATGTATGAAAACAGTGGCATATGACCATCGGACAAAGGGCAAATAGCGCAAATGTTTTCATCGCCAGACTTACTGGCGTTATTCCTGTTTAAATTGAAGACCCCCACTATGCAGCAGTCGGCGCCTGGACCCAAACTTAAAATCAAGCACAGCAATGCCGTGCGGGAACTATACGACGAAACCGAATCCAAGCTCTCTCAATCACGCTAGCCGACAATTTACGTTTTCTTAACAATCTAAATTCAATTTTTCTGGAAAAAAATCTACACGCTTAAATTGTATTTATTTTTCTTTATAAGCTTAAAGGAGAAACCCTATTGATTACAAAGCTCAAATTGCGGGGCCGGACCACGACTCTTGGCGCAACGCCCATATTCAGCCTAGAATGCCCACCACCAAAGCCATCTCTAATTGGGAAATAATCCTGCCCGTTTCAAAAGGATGGAAACGATGGCTGATAAATCTGAGAGGCCAAAAGATATTAAGCCGATGCTTCGACGGGTTGGGGTGCTACAAGCCCATGCAAGATCAGAACCGCTGCGCCAGAGCTAGACGGCGCAACCGTGGCCTCACCAGAAATTCGGACTCCGACCCAGAGCAACCCGCAGCACGAGAAGCCATCAAGCCGTCGCGGCTTGACGGCACGAAAATTGCCTAAATTTGTAGAGTTGTTGCAGAACCTGCCAGAAACGACAAAGGCCGCTCTGATGAGCGGCCCTTATGCCATTGCTCTCTATAAGAGATTTTGGCTCCGGCGGTAGGGATCGAACCTACGACCAATTGATTAACAGTCAACTGCTCTACCGCTGAGCTACGCCGGAACACGAGGAGGCATATAGCAACTGCGAACGGGGGCGTCCAGAACCTTTCTGCATATTTTTTGAGAAATGCGGAATGGGGGTCGGAAACCTGGGGCGGCGGCGAACAGTGCGGGGTTTATTTACTTGTTTTCAGACAGTTATTGTTGGTTCCTGCGGCTGCGATGCAAGGCGTTCAGCGGCGGCGGGAAGGTCATCACTGGGGGCACAGGTGCCAGGCGCGGTGCGAAAGCCGGGGCGGCGGGCCCGTCACAGGCCATAGACGCGGCGCGCTGTTTGTTCGGTGATGCCGGCGGCCTCATCCGGGCTGAGGGGCGCCAGCAACGCACGGCTCTGATCCAGCCATTTCGGCAGGCCCGCGCCGAGGTTGGCGACAGGCCAGTCGCTGCCCCAGACCATCCGCTTCGGGCCGAAACACTCCAGCACATGCGCGACCCATGGCGCGAGGTCGGCGGCCTCGCCCTGCCCCGGCGCGCAATAGGCGGTGATGCCGGAAAGCTTGCAATACAGGTTCGGATGGGCGGCAAGCGCCCGCAGAGAGGCCGCCCAAGGCGCGAAAGTGCCGCCTGCGATATCGGGCACGCCGCAGTGGTCCAGCACGAAAATCTGATTGTCGCAGGCGCGCAGCAACTCCAGCGCCAGACCATGCTGGCGGGCCAGAACGCAAAGATCGAAGGGCAATCCCCGCGTCCCGATCTTGCGCAGATTGCGGCGGAAGGTTTCGGTGCGGGACAGATCATCCGGCATCACATGCAAGATGCGCCGAAAGCCTTTGACGCCCAGTGCATCACATTCCTCCAGCCAAGCGTCAAACCCCGCATCCACTTCGGGCCGGCAAGAGGCGATCTGCCCCAGCAGCGCGCCCCCGATCTTACCCGCGATAAACCGCGCCTCGGCTTGGTAATCGGCATCATCCACCCCGGCCTCCATGAACAGGGTGCCAGTGATGCCTTGCCCTACTGTCAGGGCCGCGTAATCTTCCAGCGTGAAATCGCCTTGCGCCAGCGCGGGGATACCGGCCGTCCAGCCATAGCGCAGGTGGTCGCGGTAGATCAGATGTTGATGCGTATCCAGAAATTCCATCGCTACATCACCGCGCCGATTTGCCATGGCACGAATTCGGCCCCGCCAAAGCCCAAAGCTTCGGATTTTGTGACCTCGCCAGAGGCGACGCGGATGAAAAGTTCAAACATTTCGGCCCCTTTGGCGGCCAGCGTCACATCCTGGTCGATGATATCCCCGGTGTTGATGTCCATGTCCTCCTCCATCCGGGTGAACATATCGGTATTGGTGGCAACCTTGATGCAAGGCACGGGCTTGTAGCCGGACACCGACCCGCGCCCGGTGGTGAACACGATCAGATTGGCACCCGAGGCCACCTGCCCCGTCACCGAACAAGGGTCATAGCCGGGGCTGTCCATGAACACAAAGCCCTTGGTCGTGATCGGTTCGGCAAAAAGATAAACCCCGGCCAAGGGGGCCGTGCCGCCTTTGGCCACCGCGCCCAGGGATTTTTCCAGAATCGTCGTCAGCCCGCCGCGTTTGTTGCCGGGGCTGGGGTTGTTGTTCATCTCGCCCTTGTTGCGGGCGGTGTAATCTTCCCACCAGTGGATGCGGTCCACCAGCTTTTGCCCGATTTCGGGCGAGGCGGCGCGGCGGGTCAGCAGATGTTCGGCGCCATAAATCTCAGAGGTTTCCGACAGGATCGTGGTGCCGCCATGGCGCACCAACAGGTCAGAGGCCACGCCCAGCGCCGGATTGGCGGTGATACCGGAATAGCCGTCAGAGCCGCCGCATTGCATCCCGATCACCAGTTCCGACACCGGGATCGGTTCCCGGGCGCAGGCCTCGGCCTTGGTGGCCATTTCGCGCAGCATTTCCACGCCGCGTTCCACCGTGCGGCGCGTGCCGCCGGTTTGCTGGATGGTCATATAGCGGAAGTTGCCATCCTCGCGCATCCGCGCCGCCCCGATCAGGTCGGGCACCTGCATCACCTCACAGCCCAAGCCCACCAGCAGAATCCCCGCGAAATTGGGGTTGCGGGCATAGCCCTGAAGCGTGCGGAACAAGGTGTCATAGCCTTCATTCTCGCCCGACATGCCGCAGCCAGAGCCATGCACGATCGGCACGATGCCATCGACGTTTTGCAAGGCGCGGAACCAGTCGGTTTTCTCGGCCTGTTCGGCGATGAAACGCGCGACAGAGCCGGAGCAGTTGACCGAGGTCAGCACGCCCAGATAATTGCGCGTTCCCGCCTTGCCATCGGCGCGGCGATAGCCTTGGAAAACGCGTGGTTCGGTGATGGCGGGCAAGGGCGTGGCGGCGCTGCCGAAGGCATAATCCTGCGCATGGTCGGCCATGGCAAGGTTATGCACATGCACATGCGCGCCCTGCGCGATGTCCACCGTGGCCGCCCCGATGATCTGGCCGTAGCGCAGGATATTCTGCCCCGCCACAATCGCGCGATTGGCGATTTTGTGGCCGCGTTTGACAGGCTCTGCCACGCGGTAGCCGGGCACCTCTGCGCCTGCGGGCAGGTCGGCCAGTGCGATATCGACATTATCGTCAGGGTGCAGGCGAAGCTTGGGCTGGTTGGTCATGGTGCACCTTCAGGCACTGGGGGACAGGGTGGTCAGCGAACGGTCAAGATGGGTGTAGCCGCCATCGACAAACAGCCATTGCCCGGTGGTATGGCCCGCGCGCGGCGACAGCGCAAAAACGGTGGTCGCGGCAATTTCGGCATCTTGGGTCATGCGGCCTTCCAGCGGGATGCGGGCGGTAATCTCGGCCAGTGTGGCGGCGGGGTCGTCCATGGAATTCAGCCAGCGGGCGTAAAGCGGGGTCATCACCTCGGCCGGGATCACGGCATTGACGCGCACGCCGGAACTGGCAAGGGCCGCCGCCCATTCCCGCGTCAGCCCCAGTTGCGCGGCTTTGGCGGCGACATAGGCCGAAGTGTTGCCCTGCCCCGTCACCGCCGTTTTCGACGAGATATTCACAATCGCGCCTTTGCTGGCCTTCAGATCACCGACAAGCAGATGCGCCAGCAGATAGCAATGCACGAGGTTCTGATCCAGCGAGGCGCGAAACGCCTCTGGCCCCGCCTCCAGCCCGACACCATCGTTATTGCCCGCGTTATTCACCAGCCCGTAAACCTGGCCCCAGCGCGCCTGCGTGGCCGCAACGGCTGCGCGGACCTGATCATCTTGCGACAGTTCCACCTGCACCCAATCGCATTGGGGCGACAGCGCCTGAAGTGCGGCCAGAAAACCTGTATCGGGGGCGCGGCGCGCAAAGATCACGGGAATGGCCCCTTCTTGGGCCAGCGCGCGGCTGATGGCACCGCCAATGCCCGCCCCGCCCCCGGTGACGATGACCACCTTGTCCTTCAAGCCTAAGTCCATTCGATCCCCCAAGATTCAGGGCCTCCAAGCACTATGGCCCCCAAGAATGAGGGCGGCCCCTTGGCATAAGCCGCAAAGCCGCCCTCGGTTTTCAGTGCATCAGATCAATCGTAAAGCACGGCGGCGATTTCCGGGCTGTCCATATTGGTCTTGTCATACCAGAAGAACCCGGTGTCGATCAGCTTTGGCACCGCCTCACCCTTAGAGGCCATCAGCGCCGCCTTCACGGTTTCATAGCCAATCCCAACCGGGTTCTGGGTGATAGCGCCCGCCATCGACCCATCCATGATCGCGGCTTTTTGCGCGGCACCGCTGTCATAGCCGATCACCACCACTTCGGACCGACCGGTTTCCTTGATCGCGTTCAGCACACCAATGGCAGAGCCTTCGTTGGCGCCAAAAATCCCCTTCATATCGGGATGCGCGGTCAGCATGGCTTTGGTGATCTCGGTCGATTGCAACTGGTCGCCCGCGCCGTATTGAATATCGACGATCTCGATATTCGGGTGCGATTCCTTCATGCGGTTCACAAAGCCATCGCGCCGGTCGATCCCGGTGCGCGAGGTTTGGTCATGCACCACCAGTGCCACCTTGCCCGAACCGCCGATCAGCTCGGCCATCTTGTCCGCAGCCAAGCCTGCGGCGGCAAGGTTGTCGGTTGTGGCGGTGGCCACCGGGATATCGCTGTCAACGCCACTGTCAAAGGCGACGACCGGGATGCCCTTTTCCTGGGCCTGACGCAGCAGCGGAATAGCGGCCTGGCTGTCCAATGCGGCAAAGCCGATGGCGGTGGGGTTTTTGGCCAAAGCGGCGGACAGCATATCCATCTGCTTGTCGACCTGCGCTTCGGTATCGGGGCCTTCAAAGGTGACTTCGACGCCAAATTCGGCGGCGGCCTTGTCAGCGCCGGCTTTCACAGCTTGCCAGAACTGGTGCTGAAAGCCCTTGGATACCAGCGGGATATACACCTTGTCTTGTGCCAGACCAAAGCTGGTGGTGGCCAGCAAGGCCGTGGCGCTGACAGCGGCAAAAAGCGTTCTTCTGTTGATCATGGTCTTCTCTCCCATTTGGTTTTCGATGTGGTGTCAGGTGATCGGAAGGTTTTGCCTTCTTCTTTTTGAAATCAGGTCATTCTGCGCCGCCGCATCATATCGGCGTAAACCGCGATGATGATGATGGAGCCGGTAACGACGGTCTGCCATTCCTGCGCGACCGACATGATGCGCAAGCCGTTCAGCAGCACCGACATGATCAGCGCGCCGATGATGGTGCCCAGAACCGAGCCGCGCCCGCCCGCAAGGCTGGTGCCGCCAATCACCACGGCGGCAATCGCGTCCAGCTCATAGCCCAGCCCCAGCGCAGGCTGCGCCGAATTCAGGCGCGAGGCGATGATCAGCCCGGCGACGCCACAAATCCCGCCCGCCAGCGCATAGATCGCCATTTTCCAACCGTCGGCGTTCACCCCCGACAGGCGCACTGCTTCCTCATTCGACCCCAGCGCAAAGCAATAGCGGCCCAGCACCGTGCGGTTGAGCACATAGCCAATGGCCAGCGCCAGCAGGAACAGGATCAGCACGCCATTCGGGATCGGCACCGCCGGGATGACATCACCGATGATCGACCCGGTAGAGATTTTGTAGAAATTCGGCGTGTCGTTGAAGTAAATCGGTTTGGTGCCCGAGATCACCAGCGACAGGCCTTTCAATATCAGCATCATGCCCAGCGTGGCGATGAACGGTGGGATTTTCATCTTGGCCACCAGCGTGCCGGAAATCAGCCCGCAGCAGGCCCCTGCCCCGATGGCCGCAATCACGCCCAGCGCCATCGGCATGCCCAGATAGGTCAACACCACCCCCGCGATCACCGCGCAAAAGGTCATCAGCGTGCCGACCGACAGGTCAATCCCGCCGGTGATGATAACCAGCGTGGCCGCAATCGCCAGCACGCCATTGACCGAGGTTGCCTGCAAAATCGCAATGATGTTCGATGTTTGCATGAAATTGGGCGAGGCGATGGAAAAGAAGGCCAACAGCACGATCAGGCTGGCGAAGGCCAGAAGCTTTTGCTGCGCGCCAGAGGCTTTGCGGATCTTCGGGGCGGCGGAAAGATCGGGGGCGGTTGTCATGCCATGGCTCCTGTCTCTTCATCGGCCCGCAGGGTGGCCAGATGCATGATATCTTCTTGCGAGGTTTGCGGCCCTCCCGGCAAAATCCCGGTCAGACGGCCCTCGCACATCACCGCGATGCGATGCGACAGGCGCAGCACTTCGGGCAATTCGGCGCTGATCACGATCACGGCTTTGCCTTGCGCCGCCAGCGATTGCAAAAGCCGGTAAATCTCGGCCTTGGCACCAACGTCGATGCCGCGGGTGGGTTCGTCAAAGATCAGGATATCGCAATCGCGCAGCAACCACTTGGCGATCACCACTTTTTGCTGGTTGCCGCCCGACAGCAGCCGCACCTCTTGCCGCGCCGAAGGGGTGCGGATGGCAAGGGTCTGGATGTATTCATCCGCCACTTTTGACAGGGCTGCATCATCCAGCACGCCCAAGCCATTGCCAAAACGCGGCAGGCTGGCCATGGCGATATTGTCGCGCAGGTCCAACCCAAGCGCGAGGCCGAAATGCTTGCGGTCTTCGGACAGATAGCCGATGCCTGCGGCCACCGCATCCTTGGGGCTGGCAATCTGCACCGGTTTGCCATGCACCATGATCTCGCCCGCCTCCCGCGGGTCGGCACCAAAAATCGCGCGGGCGACTTCGGTGCGTCCGGCCCCCATCAACCCCGCAAAGCCCAGAATCTCACCCTGTTTCAGAGAAAAGGTGACATTGCGCACCATGCGGCCACGGGTCAGGCCCTTCACCTCCAGCGCCATCGGCGCGGCAGAAAGATCGGGGATATCGACATGCACGGCTTCCAACTCGCGCCCCACCATCATCGAAATGATGGTCGAAATCGGCGTGTCGGCGGCCGCCACCGTGCCCACATACGACCCATCGCGCATCACCGTCACCCGGTCGGAAATGCGTTTGATCTCATCCATCTTGTGGCTGATATAGACAATCCCCACGCCTTCGGCCCGCAATTGGCGGATGATGGTAAACAGCTCATTGGTTTCGGCATCATTCAGCGCGGCGGTGGGTTCATCCATGATCAGGATGCGGGATTTGAACGACAGCGCCTTGGCGATTTCCACCATCTGTTGCTTGGCAACCGACAGGCTGCGCACCTCGGCGCGCGGGTCGATGCGCACTTTCATCTGGGCGAAAATCGCCTCGGCCTGCGCGTTCAGCGCCGCCTCATCCAAGCGGCCAAAGCGCAGGCGGGGTTCGCGGCCAATAAAGATATTCTGCGCGACCGTCAGGTCATTCATCAGTGCAAGCTCTTGATGGATAATACCAATCCCAAGGTCTTGCGCCGCGCGGGGGCCGTTGATGATGACCTGCTGCCCCGCAACTTCAATCCTGCCGCCATCGGGTTGATAGATGCCCGACATCACCTTCATCAGCGTGGATTTTCCAGCGCCATTCTCGCCCATAAGGGCATGCACCTCTCCGGCGACCAGATCAAACTGCACTGCGCGCAAGGCGTGGACACCGGGAAAGAATTTCTCGATCCCTTGCATGTTGACAAGATCGGTCATGCGCCGCCCCCTGCGGTGAAATCGACGATCACCTTGATGATCGCATCGCGCTGCGCCACCAGTTCCGGCAAGCGCGCGGGCAGATCGGCCAGCGCCAACACTTCGGATTCCAGCTTGGCCGCATCAATCCGTCCATCGCGCAGGGCGGCCATCACCCCCTCAAAATCCGCGCGCAGGGCGTTGCGGCTGCCAATCAACCGCAT
This sequence comes from Pseudorhodobacter sp. E13, assembly GCF_003991405.1. GTDB lineage: Bacteria > Pseudomonadota > Alphaproteobacteria > Rhodobacterales > Rhodobacteraceae > Pseudorhodobacter. The sequence continues at coordinate 158,430 of NZ_RPEN01000152.1, read as the reverse complement.
TTCGCGCTTGTGGAATTCCGGGTCGGAAAAGGTGATATCGTCGCGCACCACGCTGACCAGCACATAGGCCCCACCATGGGCGACATGGGCAAAGCCTGCCTCCATCGCGCGGGCGTTTCCGGTGGCATCAAACACCACGTCATAGCCTTCGGGCGCGGGCAGTGACTGCCCCGGCAAAAAGCCCGCGTCAAAGCCAAAGCCACGCGCGGCGGCCAGACGTTCGGCACTGGCATCCAGCACATGCACCTCGGCCCCGGCCAGACGGGCAAACAGGGCCGCGCCCAGCCCAATCGGCCCCGCCCCCGTGACCAGCGCCAGATCGCCCTGTGCGACATCTGCCCGCGCCACCGCATGTGCGCCAATGGCCAGAAACTCCACCATCGCGGCCTGACGCGGGGTCAGCCCATCGGCGGGATAGAGATTGCCCTGCGGCACCGCAAAGCGCGCGCACAGCCCGCCATCGCGATGCACGCCCAAAACTTCGATCTTTGTGCAGCAATTGGGCTTGCCGCGCTGACAGGCCCGGCAGGCCCCGCAGGCCAGATAGGGGTTCACCACCACCAACTGCCCCTTGCGCCACGGCCCCGCATCCTGTGCGACATGGGCCGAAAGCTCATGCCCGATGACGCGGGGATAGGCCAGAAACGGGTGCTTGCCGTCAAAGATATGGTAATCGGTGCCGCAAATCCCGACAGCGGCGGTATCAACCAGCACCCAACCTTCGGGGGCGGCCTGCGGCATAGGCTGGGGAACCAAGGCGAACTTGCCCGGTGCAACGCAGGTGCCGCAAAGCATGGTGTCGGCCTGCCCGATCATTGGTCCTCCCCTACCGCAGATTCGTTTTTGTCCGTTCCTTTATGTAATCAGCCCCGCTTTGTCTTGCCTATTGTTTTTTATTTTTTTATACAAAAAACAATAGGGGAAAGGGGCAGCACAGGCATGGCGCGCACGGATGATCGGTTTCGGCTGGCCTATCAGGATTTGCTGACGGTGATAGCGAAAGCAGAGATTGGCAGCGACTTGCCGCCCGAGCTGACACTGGCCGAGCAGTTGAACATCAGCCGCACCACAGTGCGCGCGGTGCTGACGGCCTTTGCCGATATCGGGCTGATTGCATGGGAGGGGCGCAAGAAAACCATCCTGCGCGCGCCTTCCGGCCAGGACAAGCTGGCAATGCGCGATGAATATCTGCCCCGCGATGAATTGGAGCGGCGCTTTCTGCAATGGGTGCTGCGCTTTGACGTGCCGGCCGGAACGCCCCTGAATGTGGCGAAGCTGGCCAAGGAATTCTCGGTCCCGCCGCATGTGTTGCAAGAGTTTCTGTCCGGCCTCAGCCAGTTTGGCCTTGTCGCCCGCCGCCCGCGCGGGGGCTGGCTGTTGCTGGGCTTTACCGCCGAATATGCGATTGAATTGTCCGAATTTCGCGCGGTGCTGGAATTGAATGCCGTGCGCGTGCTGGTGGCCTTGCCGCCCGGCCATCCGATCTGGGCGCAACTGACCGCGCTGGAGGCGCAGCATATTGATCTGGCCGCGCGGATTGACCGGGATTTTCACGCCTTCTCTCCGCTGGATGAGGCGTTTCACAGTGCCATCACCTCGGTCGTGCAGAACCGGTTTGTCAAACAGTTCCAAAAGGTTATCACGCTGATTTTCCACTACCACTATCAATGGGACAAGCGGATGGAGCGGGATCGCAATGCGGCGGCGATTGGTGAACATCTGGCAATTATCCACGCCTTGCGCAGCGGGGATGAGGCAGCAGCGGTGCAGGCCGCCGCCGCGCATCTGCGCACCTCGAAGGAAACGCTTTTGGCTTCGCTTCGGGGCAATGCGCTGATCGCGCCAGAGTGATCGCGATCAGGCCGGAATGACCCCTTTGGTCAGGATGACATTGCCGTAAAGCCGCCCCTCACCGGTTTGCACAATGGCAAAACAAGCCTTGGCGCGTTCATAAAAGGCAAAGCGTTCGACCGAGCCGACCTTGCCACGCGTGCCGATGATGCGGGTGAAATCAGCCACCGCTGGGGGCACGGCCTCGGCATCGCCGACCACCTGCATCACATTGGCGGGATGTGGCACATAGCTGTCCAGTGGCAGCAGCGTCAGCACCGCCTCCAGCGCCGCGGTGGCCGAAACGCCCTCCATGCGGATCAGGCGGCGCGCGCAGGTCGTGCCGGGGAAATTGGCGTCCACGATGGCGATCTCATCGCCATGGCCCATCGCGGCCAGCGCATGCAACAGGTCGGGCGAAAGAAGGGGGTGAATACCGATCAGCATCGGGGGTCCTTTCATCTGTCGCCAGGATCGGCGCTGCGCGAACCATAGCGCCAAGTCGTTGCGGCTGGAAAGGCCCCATGCGCGGGGCACACGCATCCAGATGCTGCGCGTTTTTTAGACAGCCCGCCCATATTTTCAGCAAGCCGCAGGCCAAACCCGGCTTTGCACCGCCGCCGGGCCGCCCGCCCCATTCTGTTCCGCGCCCCGCGCTGGTTCAGTGGCGGCAACAGGAACCCCGCCAGATGTATGCAACACACCCCCTTCCGATGATGCAGCGCAGCCATGGGCATGCCATGGCCCGCTTTGGCATGGCCCGTATTGAGCGGGGCGAGGCAGGGCAACGCTTGCTTGACCTGCGGCAAAGCGGTTGCGCCAAAGCCTTCATGCCGCATCATCGCCGCGACCCGTCTGAGGTGATCTTTCTCAACACCGCAGGCGGGCTGACGGATCAGGACCGCTTGCACTATGAGTTGACGCTGGGCGACGGGGTTTGTGTGACCGCCACCACCCAAACCGCCGAGCGGGCCTATGCCAGCCGTGGCCTTGCCGCCGAGGCGCGGGTGACGGCGCGCGTGGGGGCAGGCGGGCGGTTGGATTGGCTGCCGCAAGAAACCATTCTGTTTGAAAACAGCAACCTGCACCGGGATACCCGGATTGATCTGGAACCGGGCGCGCGCTGCCTTTTGGTGGAAAGCGTGGTGCTGGGCCGCCATGCCATGCGCGAGCGGCTGACTGACGCGCGGCTGCTGGACCAACGGCTTGTGACCTGCGCAGGCCGCCCGATCTGGGCCGATAGCGTGCGGCTGGGGCCAGAGGGTCTGGCACGCATGGCCTCCCCCGCGCTGCTGGGCGATGCCCGCGCCTTTGCCGTGATCGCGCTGCTGGGTGCGGGGGCCGAGGATGCGCTTGGCCCGCTGCGGCAGGTGTTGGATGAACCCGGCACGCGCGCCGCAGCCTCTGGCTGGGATGGCAAATGCGTGGCGCGGGTGCTGGCCCATGATGGCTGGCCGCTCAAACGTCAGATCGCCCGGATTTTGCGCGTCTTGCGCACAGCCCCCCTGCCCCGCGTCTGGCAATTGCAAGGAGTATAAGATGAACCTGACCCCGCGAGAGCGTGAAAAGCTGATGATCAGCCTTGCCGCCATGGTCGCGCGTAACCGATTGGCGCGCGGCGTCAAGCTGAACCACCCCGAAGTGATTGCCCTGATCTCGGATTTCGTGGTGGAAGGCGCGCGCGATGGCCGCTCTGTCGCGGATCTGATGCAGGCGGGTGCGCATGTGATCACCGCCGATCAATGCATGTCTGGCATCCCCGAAATGATCCATTCGGTGCAGGTAGAGGCCACATTTCCCGATGGCACCAAGCTTGTCACCGTTCACCACCCCATCCGATAGGAGGCCCCTGATGCGCCACAGCCTGACCCTTTTCGCCCTTTTGCCAAGCGCCGCTTTTGCCCATGCAGGCGACCACGCGGCCCAATCGGTGCTGCAAAACCTGTGGCATCTGGTGACAGAACCGGACCATCTGGCCATCGCGGCTGCGGTCGTTCTGGCTGTGGGGGCGGCGGCCTATCTGCGCAAAGGCCGCGCCAAATGATCCCCGGAGAAGTGATCACCGCCGCAGGTGAGATTGAGCTGAACACCGGCAAGCCCGTTCTGACCCTGATGATCGCCAATACCGGCGACAGGCCCATTCAGGTCGGCAGCCATTACCATTTCGCCGAAACCAACGCGGGCCTGTCGTTTGATCGCGCGGCGGCGCGGGGGATGCGGCTGAACATCGCCGCAGGCACCGCCATCCGCTTTGAACCCGGCCAAAGCCGCGAGGTGGCCTTGGTGCCTTTCGGTGGCGCGCGGCGGGTCTTTGGCTTTAACGCCGCCGTCATGGGAGATTTGTAAATGTCCACTCGTATTGCCCGCGCGGATTATGCCGCGATGTATGGCCCGACCACCGGCGACCGTATCCGCCTTGGCGATACCGATCTGATCATCGAGGTGGAGCGGGATCTGACAACCTACGGCGAAGAGGTGAAATTCGGCGGCGGCAAGGTGATCCGCGATGGCATGGGCCAAAGCCAGATCAGCCGGGCGGGTGGTGCGGTGGATACCGTCATCACCAATGCGCTGATCCTGGATCACTCCGGCATCTACAAGGCTGATCTGGGCCTGCGTGACGGGTTGATCCACAAGATCGGCAAGGCGGGCAACCCCGATACCCAAAACGGGGTGGATATCATCATCGGCCCCGGCACCGAAATCATCGCAGGTGAGGGGCGGATACTGACTGCGGGCGGCTTTGACGCGCATATCCATTTCATCTGCCCGCAACAGATCGAGGATGCGCTGCATTCCGGCATCACCACCATGCTGGGCGGCGGCACCGGCCCCGCGCATGGCACGCTGGCCACCACCTGCACGCCGGGGCCGTGGCATATCGGGCGGATGTTGCAAGCCTTTGACAGCTTGCCCGTGAACCTTGGGCTGGCGGGCAAGGGCAACGCCTCGCAGCCCGAAGCCTTGGTGGAAATGGTGCGCGCGGGCGCCTGCGCGATGAAACTGCACGAAGATTGGGGCACCACGCCTGCCGCGATTGACTGCTGCCTGACGGTGGCCGACCAGATGGATGTGCAGGTGATGATTCACACCGACACGCTGAACGAATCCGGCTTTGTGGAAAACACCTTGGCGGCCATTCGGGGCCGCACCATCCACGCCTTTCACACCGAAGGCGCGGGCGGCGGCCATGCGCCCGATATTATCCGCGTGGTGGGCAGTTCCAACGTCATCCCTTCCTCTACCAACCCCACCCGCCCCTATACCTCCAACACGATCGAAGAGCATCTGGATATGCTGATGGTCTGCCATCACCTTGATCGGTCCATCCCCGAAGATATCGCCTTTGCCGAAAGCCGTATCCGCCGCGAAACCATCGCGGCCGAGGATATCCTGCACGATATGGGTGCCTTTTCGATCATCTCGTCGGACAGTCAGGCGATGGGAAGGGTGGGCGAGGTTATTACCCGCACCTGGCAAACCGCGCATAAGATGAAGGTGCAGCGCGGGCGGCTGGAGGGGGAGTTGGGCGAAAACGACAACCTGCGTGCTCGCCGTTATGTCGCGAAATACACGATCAACCCTGCCATCACCCATGGCCTCTCAGCGCATATCGGGTCCATCGCCGAAGGCAAGCGCGCCGATCTGGTGCTGTGGTCGCCCGCGTTTTTCGGGGCCAAGCCGGACATGGTGCTGCTGGGGGGCAGTATCGTTTGCGCCCAGATGGGGGACCCGAACGGCTCTATCCCCGTGCAGCCGATGTATTCGCGCCCGATGTTCGCCGCCTTGGGCAAGAACCGCATGGCAAGCGCCGTGACCTTCGTATCTGACGCCGCGATGCAAGAGGATGTGGCGGGGCGGCTTGGGCTTGGCAAGGCCTGCCTGCCCGTGTCCGGCACCCGCAATATCGGCAAAGCCGATATGCTGCTGAACAATGCGACCCCGCAGATCGAAGTGAACCCCGAAACCTATGAAGTGCGGGCCGATGGCGTTCTGCTGACCTGTGAAGCCGCAACCGAGCTGCCGCTTGCGCAGCGTTACTTTCTGTTCTGAGGTGTGCCCATGACCGCTCAACCCTTCGCCCGAGAGATCATCCGCAATGGCGGCGCGGCGCTGGCCGAGGCTGTGGTGCTGGATTATGCCGCCCGTATTCTGCGCCGCAAGCGCTTGACGACGGATAAGGGCCTGTCATTTCTGGCCGATCTGGCGCAGACCACCAGCCTGAATGATGGCGATGCCTTTGTGCTGTCAGACGGTCGACGCATCGCCGTGCGCGCCGCCGAGGAATCCGTGGTCAGGATCACCGGCGATATTCCCCGGCTGGCCTGGCATATCGGCAACCGCCACACACCCTGCCAGATTGGCGCGGATCATCTGGTGATCTGCCGCGATCATGTGCTGGAGGCGATGCTGACCAATCTGGGGGCCTCGCTGGAAATTGTCACGCAACCTTTCCGCCCCGAAGGCGGTGCCTATGGGCATGGCCGCACGATGGGCCATTCCCACGGCGGGGATGCCGATGGGGCGGTTGCCGATGGGGGCGATGACCATGCAAGCGCTTTCGGCCTGCACAGCCATGACGGCGGCGCGACCTTTCACCGCCACCATGGATGACGCGCTGGACCATCTGCGCCTGACGCAATGGCTGTCGCCTGCGTTTCCCATCGGCGGTTTTGCCTATTCGCAAGGGCTGGAACAGGCGATCACCGATGGCGCTGTATCGGATGCGGCAAGCCTGCGCGATTGGGTGCTGTCGGTGCTGACGCATGGCTCGGGGCGGATGGATGCCATTCTGCTGGCCCATGCCCGTGCGCCGGAAACCGACATCGACGCTTTGGCCGATCTGGCCCGCGCCTATGCGGGCAGCGCCGAACGCGCGCAGGAAATGGCCGATCAGGGCCGCGCCTTTGGCCAGACCATCGCCGCCATGACGGGCGTGGCACAGCCGCCCCTGCCCTATGCCGTGGCCGTGGGCCATGCCACGCGGGCCTTGGCGATCCAGACGCCACAGGTGCTGGCGCTGTTTTTGCAAGGGCTGGCCGGGCAGTTGATCGCGGCGGCGGTCAAATTCGTGCCGCTTGGGCAAACCACGGGGCAGCAAGTGCTGGCCGATCTTGGCCCCGCCCTTCTGGCACAGGCCGAAACCTGTGCCACCGAACCGCTTTGCGCGCTTGGCTCTGCCTGCTTTGGCGCGGAACTGGCGCAGATGCAGCACGAAACCCTTGATGTAAGGATATTCCGATCATGAAAAGCCCGAATGGCCCTTTGCGGGTTGGCATCGGTGGCCCGGTGGGCGCTGGCAAAACCACACTGACGGAAAAACTGTGCGCGGCGCTTGGGCAGCGCTGTTCCATGGCGGTGATCACCAATGACATTTACACGCGCGAAGATGCCGATTACCTGCTGCGCGCCCAGGTGCTGCCTGCCGCGCGCATTCGCGGCGTGGAAACCGGCGGCTGCCCGCATACCGCGATCCGCGAGGATGCCAGCATCAACCTTGCCGCCATTGCCGATCTGAACGCGGCCTTTGATGATCTGGACCTGATCCTGATCGAATCCGGGGGCGATAACCTTGCAGCGACTTTCAGCCCCGAACTGGCGGACCTGACGATCTATGTGATCGACACGGCCGCAGGTCAGGACATCCCGCGTAAAAAGGGGCCGGGGCTGACGCGGTCGGATATGCTGGTGGTCAACAAGACCGATCTTGCGCCTTATGTCGGGGTCGATATCGCGCAACTGGAGGCCGATACCAAAACCGCGCGCGGGGCAAAGCCCTATGTTCTGGCCCAATTGCGCCAAGGGGCCGGAATCGCCCCGATCCTACAGTTTCTGGAAAACGAAGGCGGCTTGGTTCTGCGGGCTGAAGCATGAGGTGCGGCATTGACGGGCTGCTGAATTTCTGCACCGCAGCACAGCGCAATGCCCAAAAATTAGACAGCGCAACCCAACTGCCGGAAATCAAGGCAAACCAATCGGCGGAAGCATTGTCATAGGTCGATCTGTCAATTTTTCTGCACTTGCTCGGTTCAGATGAAACCGAAGATGTGCGGCGGGAAATTGGTTTGGACGGCCTTTCCCACCGCACGGGTGCAACGAAACGCTGCCCGGCCAATATGCCCTTTCTTTGTGCAAAGGGAAAGGCACGGTGCGGCCCCACAGGGGAATGACCATGAAACTATCCAGACGCGCGCTTTTGGCCTCCGGCATCGCGGCTTTCGCCGCCCCGCGCATTGCTTTCGCACAGGAAGACACCATCAAGGTCGGCGTGCTTCACTCGCTTTCGGGCACGATGGCGATTTCGGAAACCACGCTGAAAGACACCATGCTGATGCTGATCGAGGCGCAAAACGCCAAGGGCGGCCTGCTGGGTAAAAAGCTGGAAGCGGTGGTGGTTGACCCGGCCTCTGACTGGCCGCTGTTTGCCGAAAAGGCCCGCGAATTGCTGACCGTGTCCAATGTCGATGTGATGTTCGGCTGCTGGACATCCGTGTCGCGCAAATCGGTGCTGCCGGTGATCGAGGAGTTGAACGGATTGCTGTTCTATCCGGTGCAATATGAAGGCGAGGAATCGTCGAAAAACGTGTTCTACACCGGGGCCGCGCCGAACCAGCAGGCGATTCCGGCGGTGGATTACTATCTGGAAGAACTGGGGATCGAGAAATTCGCGCTGCTCGGCACCGATTACGTCTACCCGCGCACGACCAACAACATTCTGGAATCATACCTGATTTCCAAAGGCATCCCGAAAGAGGATATCTTTGTGAACTACACCCCCTTCGGCCATTCCGACTGGTCGAAAATCGTGGGCGATGTGGTGGCCTTGGGCGCGGATGGCAAAAAGGTGGGCGTGATTTCCACCATCAACGGCGATGCCAATATCGGCTTTTACAAGGAACTGGCCGCCGCTGGTGTGACCGCCGACAAACTGCCCGTGGTTGCCTTCTCGGTCGGTGAAGAGGAGCTTTCGGGGCTGGATACCTCCAACCTCGTCGGGCATCTGGCCGCATGGAACTACTTCATGTCTGCCGAAACCCCGGAGAACGCCGAATTCATCGCGGCGTGGAAAGCCTTCATCAAGGACGATGCGCGCGTCACTAATGACCCGATGGAAGCGCATTACATCGGCTTCAACATGTGGGTGAATGCGGTGACAGAGGCCGGAACCACCGATGTGGATGCGGTGTCTGCGGCGATGATCGGGCAGAAATTCCCGAACCTGACGGGTGGCATGTCGGAAATGCTGCCGAACCACCACCTGACCAAACCCGTGCTGATCGGCGAAATTCGCGCCGATGGTCAGTTTGACATCATCAGCCAGACCGACCCGGTTCCGGGCGATGCCTGGACCGATTTCCTGCCGGAATCCGCGGTGCTGGATGCCGATTGGAAAGAGCTGAAATGCGGGATGTATAACACCCAGACCAAGACCTGCGTTCAGTTGACCTCAAACTACTGACCTTTGCGGGGGAGAGGGGTTTGCGCCCCTCTCCCCCCTTCCTGTCCTTCCGATAGATCTGGAAAAGCCCATGCGCATGCCCCTTCGACTTTTGGCGGTTCTGTTTTGCTGTCTTTGGACAGGCCTTGCCCAAGCGCAGATTGCCCAAGAGATCCTGCAATCCAACAGCGCCTTGGTCGAAAAGGCCTCTCGGACCAGCATCGGCCCGGTGATTGATGCGCTGGCGGCCAGCGGCGACCCATCGGCGGCGGTGATTTTGGGGGCATGGGCCGAAAAGGGGCTGGGCTTGCGCAAATCCGATGGGCGGTTTGTGCTGATCGCGGCGCAAGGCGATGCCTATGCGCTGCGCGACCTGCAAGGCAATGATCTGGGCAGCGCGCCCCGGTCGGACATCACCGAACTGCGCCCCAATGCCGGGGTGCGTGGGCTGATCGCGACAGCCCTTGTGCAATTCAACCTGTCGGACCCGGACCGCGCGAAACGTGCCGCGGCGCTCGACTCCATCGCCACCGATCCGGCAGAGGCCGGGCTTGCCCCCTTGCGCGCCTCTATTCCCGCCGAGACGGACCCAGTGCTTTTGGCGCAAAAACAACGGCTGGAACGTCTGCTGACCCTGCGCTTTGACCCCGACAGCGCCGCCCGCGTGGCAGCGATTGAAAGCTTCGGGGCCGATCTGGGGCTTGATCTGCGCGGGGCCTTGAACCCTTTGCTGGCGACGCGCCGGGTGGCGCTTGCGGCGGGTGAGGCACCGCAAGGCAACATCGCGCAAAGGCTGATCCCCGGCAAAACCATCGCGGAAGCTGAAGCCTACGCCCTGCTGCAAGACGCGGGGCTTGCCCCCGCCCGCCTGACGCTGGAGGCCCAGCGCGCGGCCTTGCTGGCCAATGTGGAAAACGGGGCGGTGGGCGGCATTCCGGTGGCAGAGCTGAACACCCAAGCCGCCCGCGACCGCGCCTATACCGCGCTTGAAACGGCCGGAAACGTGCCCGTCGCCACCACCGAGGATGAAGTGGCCACCGCCCTTGCCCAGCACCAATTCCTAGAGATTTACCAAGAGGCTGACCCTGCTGTCACCACAGCGGCCAAGGCAGCCCTGTCAGCGATTTCGCAACAGGTCGGGCTGATGCAAACCGCCGATCTGGCGTTGGACGGGCTGTCGCTGGCCTCGATCTATTTTCTGGCGGCGATCGGGCTTGCGATTACTTTTGGCGTGATGGGCGTCATCAATATGGCGCATGGTGAATTTATCACCATCGGGGCCTATACCGGGTTTGTGGTGCAGCAATGGGTGCCCAATTACACCGCCTCTATCGTGGTGGCCTTGCCGCTGGCCTTTGCCGTCACCTTTGCGCTTGGCGTCGCGATGGAGCGGCTGGTGATCCGGCATCTGTATAAACGCCCGCTGGAAACCTTGCTGGCGACCTTCGGGATTTCCATCGCCTTGCAGCAAATCCTGAAGAATGTGTTTGGCACTCAGGCCCGCCCGCTGACATCCCCCGCTTGGCTGGATGGGGCGTGGGTGCTGAATGACGTGGTGTCGATCAGCTATATCCGCATCGCGATTTTCGGGCTGGCGCTGCTGTTCCTTGGCTTTTTTCTGTGGCTGATGAAGCGCACGCGGCTGGGGCTGGAGGTGCGCGCCGTGACGCAAAACCCGACCATGGCGGCCAGCATGGGTATCAACCCCGACCGTATCAATATGCTGACCTTTGGCATCGGTTCCGGCATCGCAGGGATTGCGGGCGTGGCGATCGGCCTCTTTGCCAAGGTCACATCGGAACTGGGCACCGATTACATCGTGCAAAGTTTCATGACCGTGGTTGTCGGCGGGGTCGGCAATATCTGGGGCGCGCTGGCCGGGGCCACGATGATCGGCGGGCTGCAAAAGGCGATTGAATGGCTGAACCCTTCCAACACGCTGGCGGCCCAGACCTATATGATCCTGTTCATCATTCTGTTCATTCAGGTTCGCCCCCGGGGCATCATCGCCCTCAAGGGCCGCGCGGCAGGAGATTGACATGACCGACACCCGCAAATCCCCATCGCTGTTTGTCTTTCTGGCCGTGCTGTTGGGCTTTACCTTGCTGATGACCCTGCTGTCCGAAGGCTATGGCTCGGGGCATCTGTCCACGTCTTTCATCAAGACACTGGGCAAGACGCTGTGCCTGTGTCTGGCCGCACTCGCCATGGATCTGATCTGGGGCTATGCAGGCATCCTGAGCCTTGGTCACATGGCGTTTTTCGCGATTGGCGGCTATATGATCGGCATGTGGCTGATGTATGCCCGCACCCGCGAGATTGTCGAGGCGGCCCTGTCGCAAGGCGGTCTGCCCGCCACCCCGCAAGAGTTGGAGCAAGGCATCGCCAGCCAGATTTTCGGCGTGGTCGGTGCCTCGGACCTGCCCGCGATCTGGGGCTTTGCCTATAGCTTTCCGCTGCAAATGGCGCTGGTCGTGCTGGTGCCGGGGCTGCTGGCGCTGGTCTTTGGCTGGCTGGCCTTCCGGTCGCGGGTGACAGGGGTTTACCTGTCCATCCTGACCCAAGCGATGACACTGGCGCTGGCGCTTTACCTGTTTCAGAACGATTCCGGCCTGCGCGGCAATAACGGTCTGTCGGGCCTGCAAAACCTGCCGGGGCTGACGGATGTGGGCCAAGACAAGCTGTCGATGTGGTTCTTCTGGGCCTCGGCCTTGGCGCTTGGGCTGGCCTATCTGCTGATGACATGGATCGTTTCGGGCAAATTCGGCTCGGTCATCCGCGCCATCCGCGATGACGAGGCGCGGGTGCGGTTTCTGGGCTATTCGGTCGAGGGCTACAAGCTTTTTGTCTTTACTTTGACGGCGGTGATCATCGCGCTGGCTGGGGCGCTTTACTATCCGCAAGCGGGCATCATCAACCCGGCAGAACTGGCCCCCACGGCCTCTATCTACCTTGCGGTCTGGGTCGCGATTGGCGGGCGCGGGCGGCTGTATGGTGCGGTGATTGGCGCGGCGGTTGTGTCGCTTTTGTCCAGTTGGTTCACAGGCGGGCGCGCGCCGTCCATCCCGCTTGGCTTTGGCACGCTGGATTGGGTGAACTGGTGGCAGGTGTTGCTGGGCCTGACCTTTGTGCTGGTCACGCTGTTCGCGCCAAAGGGGCTTGGCGGTTTGTTTGACACGCTGGCGGGCCTGCGCAGCCCCAACCGCCGGGGCGCCCCCTTGGGGCCGGACCAAGGCGCCTTGCAAGAACGGGAGGCGTTGAAATGAGCGCGCTGCTGGAAGTTTCAGGCGTCACGGTCAGCTTTGACGGCTTTCGCGCCATCAATAACCTGACCTTTACCATCGGCGCGGCAGAATTGCGCGCCATCATCGGGCCCAACGGCGCGGGCAAAAGCACCTTCATGGATATCGTCACCGGCAAAACCCGGCCCGACAGCGGCTCGGTGCTGTTTGGCGATCGCTCGCAATCCTTGCTGAAACTGACCGAGGCACAGATCGCGCGCGTGGGCATTGGCCGCAAATTCCAGCGCCCCACCGTGTTTGAGGATCAGACCGTGGCTGAAAACCTGACGCTGGCCCTGAAAGCCGCGCGCAGCCCGTGGCGGGTGTTGGCATGGAAGGCGAAAGCCGCAGATCAGGCCCGGATCGCGGAACTGGCGGCCGAGGTCGGCCTGTCGGACCATCTGGCCCGCAAGGCTGGAGAGCTGAGCCATGGGCAAAAGCAATGGCTGGAAATTGCAATGCTGCTGGCGCAGGAACCCCGGCTTTTGCTGGTCGATGAACCTGCGGCAGGTATGACCCCCGCTGAACGCGACCGCACCACCGATATGCTGGTGGACATTGCCAAGACCCGCGCGGTGGTGGTGGTGGAACATGACATGGAATTCGTGCGCCGCCTGAATTGCAAGGTCACGGTGCTGCATGAAGGCGCGGTGCTGGCCGAAGGCTCGCTCGACCATGTGACGCGGAACAAGGATGTGATTGATGTCTATCTTGGCCGTGGTGAATAAAGGACAGATGCAATGATAAGAACCCAAGGCCTGACCCTGCATTACGGCGGCTCTCAGATCCTGCATGGCATTGATTTTGAGGCGAAACAGGGCGAAGTGACCTGTATCATGGGCACCAATGGTGTCGGCAAGACCAGCTTTCTGAAGGCGCTGAGCGGGGCGCATCCGCGATCCGGCGGGACGGTGGAACTGGCGGGCGCGCAATTGGGCATCCTGCGCCCCAATGACATGGCGCATCGCGGTTTGGCGGTGGTGCCACAGGGCCGGATGATCTTTCCGCTGCTGACAGTGCGCGAAAATCTGGAAACCGCCTTTTCGGTGCTGCCCAAGGCCAAACATCACATCCCCGATGAGGTTTATGAGCTGTTTCCCGTGCTGAAAGACATGCAGAACCGGCGCGGGGGGGATTTGTCGGGCGGGCAGCAGCAACAGCTTGCGATTGGCCGCGCGATGATCATGCAGCCCCGCGTCTTGCTGCTGGATGAACCGACCGAGGGCATCCAGCCCAATATCATCCAGCAGATCGGCCATGTGATCACCTATCTGAAATCCAAGGGCAGCATGGCGATTGTGATGGTCGAACAGTATTTCGACTTTGCCTATAACCTTGCCGATCAGGTCTATGTGCTGCGGCGCGGGGCGGTGGCGATCAATGACCGCAAATCCGCGCTGCCCCGCGATGCCTTGCGGGCGCAGGTTTCGGTGTAGCCCCCCAATAAAAAACGCGGCCCCGAAAGGCCGCGTGTTTTGGATTGTAGGCTGGCGCTTAGGCCAGATCGGTGCGGCCAAGGTTCATCACCTTGGTCCATGCCGCCACGAAATCCTGCACAAAGCGCGCCTCGTTGCCCTTGCTGGCATAGACTTCGGCAATCGCCCGCAGTTGCGAGTTGGAGCCGAAGACCAGATCGGCGCGGGTGCCGGTCCATTTCTTCTTGCCGGTTTTGGCGTCACGCCCGTCGAACAGCACAGCACTTGCATCGGTGGGCACCCACGCGGTGGCCATATCCAGCAGATTGGTGAAGAAATCGGTGGTCAGGCTGCCGGGACGGTCGGTCAGCACGCCATGGGTTGCCCCGCCGACATTGCCGCCAATCACCCGCAAGCCGCCGACCAGCACAGTCATTTCCGGCGCGGTCAGCGTCAGAAGCTGGGCGCGATCCACCAACAACTCCTCAGCCGACACCGAATAGCTGCCTTTGAGGTAGTTGCGGAACCCGTCTGCCACCGGTTCCATCACCTCAAAGCTTTCAACATCGGTCTGTTCCTGGGTGGCATCGGTGCGGCCGGGGGTAAAGGGCACCTCTACCGCGTGGCCAGCGGCTTTGGCTGCGGCTTCCACCGCCGCAACGCCGCCCAGCACGATCAGATCGGCCATCGAGATTTTCTTGGCCCCGGTGTTGAACCCGGCCTGAATACCTTCCAGCACCGACAGAACACGGGCCAGTTGTTCAGGCTGGTTTGCAGCCCAATCCTTTTGCGGTGCCAGACGGATACGCGCGCCATTGGCCCCGCCCCGCTTGTCCGACCCACGATAGGTCGAGGCCGAAGCCCAAGCCGTTTGCACCAGTTCCGCACCCGTCAGGCCAGAAGCCAAGATCTTGGCTTTCAGCGCCGCAATATCGGCAGCATCGGCCAACGGATGATCGACCGCAGGCACCGGATCTTGCCAGATCAGATCTTCTGCCGGAACCTCTGGCCCCAGATACAGCGCCTTCGGGCCACTGTCGCGGTGGGTCAGCTTGAACCATGCCCGCGCGAAGGCATCGGCAAATTCATCCGGGTTGGCATGGAAATGGCGCGAGATTTTCTCATAGGCCGGGTCCATGCGCAGCGACATATCGGCGGTCGTCATCATCGGCGCGTGACGCTTGGACGGGTCATGCGCATCGACGACCATATGCTCGGGCCGCACGTCTTTGGCACGCCACTGGTTTGCCCCGGCGGGGGATTTCACCAATTCCCACTCATAGCCGAACAGCACGTCGAAATAGCCCATGTCCCATTTGGTCGGGTTGGGTTTCCACGCGCCTTCGATGCCGGAGGTGATGGCATCATAACCTTTGCCCGACCCATGGGTCGACAGCCAGCCAAAGCCCATCGCCTCCATCGGTGCGCCTTCGGGTTCTGCGCCAACGGCCGTTGCCGGGCCATTGCCATGCGCCTTGCCAAAGGTGTGCCCCCCTGCAACCAAGGCGACGGTTTCATAGTCATTCATCGCCATGCGCGCAAAGGTTTCGCGCACATCCCGGCCCGATGCGATGGGGTCGGGGTTGCCGTCCGGGCCTTCGGGGTTCACATAAATCAGGCCCATCTGCACGGCGGCCAGCGGGTTTTCCAGCTCACGCTCGCCGGAATAGCGGCTGTTTTCCTTGTCAGAGGTGGCCAGCCATTCAGCCTCGGCCCCCCAGTAAATATCTTCCTCCGGCTCCCAGATATCGGCGCGACCGCCGCCAAAGCCAAAGGTCTTGAAGCCCATGGATTCCAGCGCGCAATTGCCCGCAAGGATCATCAGATCGGCCCAGGACAGCGCGTTGCCGTATTTCTGCTTGATCGGCCACAGCAGGCGGCGGGCCTTGTCAAGGTTGCCATTGTCCGGCCAAGAGTTCAGCGGCGCAAAGCGCTGCGTCCCGGTAGAGGCCCCGCCCCGGCCATCGGCGGTGCGATAGGTGCCGGCGCTGTGCCATGCCATGCGGATGAACAGCGGGCCGTAATGCCCGTAATCGGCAGGCCACCAATCCTGACTGTCGGTCATCAGCGCGTAAAGATCCGCCTTCACCGCAGCCAGATCCAGCGTCTTGAACGCCTCGGCATAGTTGAAGGCCGCGCCCATCGGGTTCGACAAGGACGACTGCTGGTGCAGCACTTTCAGGTTCAACTGATTCGGCCACCAATCGCGGTTGGACCGCGCAGAATTGCTAACCGAACCATGCATCACCGGGCATTTGCCGCCCGTTCCGATATCGTTTCCGTCCATGGTTTTCTCCTGTGTTGGTATCGTTTTATTCAATGTCGCAAAGACTTACGCGGCCCGAAACGGTGGGGGCAGCACTGGGGCAAGATGCCCGCCTCATGCCTGTCTCTGCATCGCTTGGCGCAACCATAGCAAAGCCGCGCGATTAGTTTAAGTTGTATTTTCTGATTGATACGATAAGCCTGAATTATGAAGAACGTGACCCTGAAACAGATGCGCTATTTTGAGGCTTTGGCCCGCCACGGCCATTTCGGCCATGCCGCCGATGATTGCGCCATTTCGCAGCCTGCCCTGTCGATGCAGATCAAAGAGTTGGAACTGTCGCTGGGCACCGACCTGTTTGAACGCGGCACCCGGCGGGTCCGCCTAACGCATTTCGGAGAGGAATTTGCCCTGCGGGTGCGTGACATTCTGCGCGCGGTGGATGAATTGGGCGATCTGGCCCGCGCCTCGCAGGACAAGCTGGTGGGGCGCTTGCGGATCGGGGTGATCCCGACCATCGCGCCCTATCTTTTGCCCACGCTGATTGGGCGGCTGACAGCGCTTTACCCCGAACTGGATATCCATATCCGCGAAACGGTGACGCCAAAGCTGTTGCAAGAACTGACCGAGGGGCGGCTGGATACCGCCATCGTCGCCCTGCCCGTCTCGGAACCCGCGCTGACCGAAGCGGCGCTGTTTGCCGAAGATTTCGTGCTGGTCCGCCCGCAGGAAGATGCCGGAAAACCCGTGCCAAACCGCGAAACCCTGCGCGAGATGCGCTTGCTTTTGCTGGAGGAAGGCCATTGTTTCCGCGATCAGGCGCTGTCGTTTTGCAACATGCAATCGGCTTTGCCGCGCGAATTGCTGGACGGCAGCTCGCTGACCACATTGGTGCAGATGGTGGGGGCGGGCATCGGCGTGACCTTGATCCCTGAAATGGCGGTGGATGTGGAAACCCGCTCGGCGGCGGTGTCCATCGCGCGGTTTGCAAGCCCGCGCCCGACCCGGACCATCGGCATGATCTGGCGCAAGGCCAGCCCCTTGGGCAAGCAATTGTCCGAGATTGCAGGCGTGGTGCAAGGGGCGGCGGAAACCCTGCGGCTGCGGGCCGGCGCCTAAGCTTCATGGGTGGCTTGGCTGTCGGCCACCTCGCGCAGATGCACCCCCAGCAGCACCAGCCCCGGCCATAGCATATAGGCCTCGATCTCCAGGTTTTCGCCAAAGGACAGCAAGGTGATCGTCATCAAAATGCCCAGCGGCAAGCGCCCGCGCGGATGGCGTGCGGCATCCAGCATCACAAAGCCGATATGCAGCAGCATCGGCACCAGCAGCGCGGCAAAGCCCACCAAACCTTTGACAAACAGCAACCCATACCAAGTGTGATGGCTGCCAATCGGCATATATTCCACCGCATGAGAACCGGGATGCACCGTGCCATGGCCGAACCAGACCGCCTCATTCTGCCACCGCTCGCGCGCGATGCGTTGCAGGGTTTCGCGCACGCGGGTGCTGTCGGCCCGCGCGCCTTTGAAGGCGGACACCGCGTCTTGGCCCAGGGTCAGCAGCGTGGTGCCGAATACCGCCAGCGATGCGGTCAGGCCCGCCACCATATGCCACGCCCAACCGCGCAGGATCAGCGGCAACATGCGGGGCCCAACCGTGCAGGCCACCAGCCCCACAAGCCCCATCCGGGATTTGGAGGCAAGGATCATCAAAACCCCCGCCCCCACCCCCAAAAGCATCCAGCGCCGCTGTTTTTCCTCGAGCGCGAACAACACCATCACCACACCCAGCAGCGCCGCAAAGGGCGACCATGGGGCATAGAACTGCCAGCGCGGCGTCCAGCTTGCCGGATCAAAGGTGAACAGATAAACGCTGAAATATTCCGGCCCCGGCCCGCCAACGGCTTTCAGGGGCGAGGTGAACAGCCGTTCGGGCAAGCCGAGATAGGGGGCGGCCAGCATCAAGGGGGCCAGCGCCAGTGTCCACGCCCCCACCACGCATTGCCCCCGGATCAGCACCGCGCGGCGGATGGGCAGCACCGCCCCGATCAGCGGAAACAGCGCCAGCAAGGCCCAGCCCTTGGCCCAACCGATCGAGGATTTGATGGTCTGCTTCAGGCCAAGCCCCCAATCCAGATGCCCGACCCACAGCGCCACCAGCATCACGGCCATGCCCAGAAACCACAGCCAAACAAGGTTTGGCACCGGCCCCGTCACCTGCAAATCGCGCCGCATCGCTGGCCCCAGATACAGCGCCAGCGCCGCCAGCGCGCCCAGCACCCAAGCCAGCACCGGACCCACCACATAAAGCGCGCCCACCGCATAAAAGGGCCATGTCAGCACCATGGCCTTATACAGCATCCGCTCTGCCGGGTTTTGCGGGGTCATTCGGGCCGCCCCGGCGCGGTCAACAACCGCCCGATCAGCGCCGAGCGCATCCAACCCAGAACCAGCCCGATCAGCAGCATCAAGGTCGCCGCCGCCCCCGCCGCCAAAGCCAGCTTGCGATTGGGCGAGGACGGGCGGTCCGGCAGAGAGGGGTTTTCCAGCACCTGCACCAGCGGGTAAGAGGCATAGACATCCGATTTCGTGGTCTGCGCGCGGGCAATCGCCGTGGCAAACACCGCTTCGGCCACCGAAAAGTCGCGCTGCAAATCTTGCAGCTTGGCGGCGGCGGCGGTCAGGCTTTGTTGCTTGGCAAGCTCTGCCTGCAAACGGTCCGACAGCGCGGCATATTCGCGCGACAGGCCCGCCGTTTCCGCCGCCATCCGCACCAGTTGCGCCAGCAATTCGGCCCGCGCGCCTGCCGGGGCCAGATCCAGCGCTTGCAATTGCGCTGCGTCCAAACCCGTCACCTGTGCGGCTTGGCGCAGGGCGGCATCGGTTGCGGCCCTATGGGCAGCGCGGGCGTCCTGCACCTTTGGGTGGCCTTCGCCATAGGCAGATCGCGCCTCGGCCAAAGCGGCGGCCTGACGGCCTGCTTCGGCGATCAGGGCGGTAAAGTCGGCATCGGCATAAAGTTTCAACGTGGCGGCCGCCGCATCGGCGGGAATACCCAGCGTTGCCTCCAGCGCGGCCATGCTTTGCGTCTTTTCGCCCAAAGTCGCCGCCAGATCCTGCACCCGGCTTTCCAGCACGCGCGTCGCCTCCACCATCGCATCATATTGCCCGGCCGAGATCAGCCCGGTATCCTGCTGCAACTGCGCGATATCGCTGCGCGTGGCCGCGACCGAGTTGCGATATTCGGCAATCGCGGCAAGCCCGCTATCCTCGCGGGTGCGCTGTTCATCGGCGCGCAAGGCATCAAGTTCGGCGAAAAACGCGGTCAGCAGGGCCTCACCCCGCGCTTGGGCATCCTGAGCGGTGCTGCCTGTCATCTCGACATTGATGAGGCTGGTCTGATCCACCAGATTGATACGGGGCTGCCCGAAATCGCGGCGGGTCAGCCCCATGGATTGCGCTGCCGCAACCAGAATCCGGTCGGCCCCGATCAGCCGCTTATAGGTTTCGGTCGGGCTGACGGAATTGCTGGCAAAGGCCGAATTGGCGTAAGAGGAGGCCTGCCCGATCCCGTTCAGGTTCATCGAGGCTGACGCGCCAGACCCCGGCAGAATCAACGAAGTTTGCGATTTGAAGCTGAGCGGCGCGGTGCGCAGATAGCCCGTGATCGGTGCCCAGATCAGCGTTCCGCCCAGCAAGGCAAAGGCCAGATAGCGCGGAAACCGCCCCAGATCGCCCACACGCCCGCCCACCAGAATGCGGCGAATGGATATCCGGCGGGGATCGGTGCGGGCCAGTGCGGCCTTGCGGCGAAGGGTGTTGAGTGCGGTCATCGGGCCTCTCCTTTGGCCATGACCTTAATGGGGCCGCCTGCCCCCTGCATCCGCGCGCAAGGTGGGGGGGCGGGGCCTTTGGCATGGCCCGCCTATCCCTTGGGGTAGGATGGGATGCGGCCAAGCCGCCCCGGCAAAGGCGCTTAGAACAGCCCCGCTTCGCGTGCGATCATGGCGGCCTGCGTGCGGTTCGATGCCTCCAGCTTGCGATAGAGCGTTTTCATATGCAGCTTGACCGTTGGTTCCGTGATATCCAGATCGCGGGCGATTTCCTTGTTGGCCTTGCCCTCGGTCAACCCTTTGAGAACCTGCAATTCACGCGCGGTCAGCTTTTGCGCCAAGGGGTGCGCGGGGGCTTCTTCAACGGCCGTCATAAAATCGACAGGGGCATATTGCTCGCCCATGGCCATGAATTTCACCGCGTTGATCATGGATTTCGCGGGCAAGGTCTTGGGCACGAAGCCCGCCGCCCCAGCGTCCAGCGCCTGTTCCACAATCTCACGGCTGGCCGAGCCTGACAGCAACGCCACCCGCTGCCCGCCCTTCAACGCCATGGCCTGTTTCAGGCCCGCAAGCCCGTTCATCCCCGGCATGTTCAGATCCAGCAGCACCAGATCAAAGCGCGCTTCGGTTTCGATGGCCTTGCAGGCTTCGGCCAGATTGGCGGCGGTGCTGGTTTCAATATCGCCCTGCGCTTGCAGAAACAGGACAAGGGTATCCCGCAGCAAATCATGGTCATCTGCAATCAATACGCGCATCTCACACTCCCTTTGATTGTCCTTTGCTACCCGTTGATCTTGGCTGATGCACGTCAAAAATCGCGCAGAACCGTGGCACTGCGCGGGGCTGAACGGGTATGCCCCCCTCCGTTGGGATAGGTTGGTAAACCGCGCGGGACAGCGCGCACCCCAAAGTCCCCGCCGCCTGTCCGTCCGCTCGGTTGAGCGGGGGCACAGCTTTCGTCACCTTGAGGAAAAGACGCAACCCCAAGGACTTACCCGATGAAATACGCAAGCTTCCCGTCAGACTTTGCCCGCGCCGATTATGTCGGCTCGCCCCGCCTTGCCACCACTTTCCTGCCCGCATTGGGGTTGGATATGGTGGATGCAACCGCGCAAGATACGATTGCCGCGCTTTTGGCCCCCGGCCAGCGCCGCGCGTTCTTCATGAATGCGCATTGCTGCAATATCCGCCGCAAGAACAAAGCCTATGCCGAAGCGGTGGCGGCGGCGGATATGCTTCTGCCCGATGGCATCGGGGTAGAGCTGGCCGCCCGCATGACCGGGCAACGATTGGCCGCCAACCTGAACGGCACCGATCTGGTTCCGGCCTTGCTGGCGCAGGCTGCGCGTTTGGGCAAATCGGTCTATCTGTTCGGTGGCACCCCCGGCACCGCCGAGGCCGCAGCCGACCGCCTGTGCCAGACCATCCCCGGCTTGCGCATCGCAGGCACCCGCGATGGCTTTGGCGGCGCTGCGGATAGCGAAGCGGTGATCCGCGACATCAATGACAGCGAGGCGGGTATCGTGCTGGTGGCCCTTGGCGTGCCGCAGCAGGAACTGTGGCTGCACCGCCACGCACATCGGCTGCACGCCCCGCTGACCATGGGCGTGGGGGCGCTGTTTGATTTTCTGGCGGGCCGGGTGGTGCGCGCGCCCAAAGCGGTGCGCAAACTGCGGATGGAATGGGTCTGGCGTCTGGCGCAAGAGCCGCGCCGCCTGGCCAAACGCTATCTGGCGGGCAATCTGGGCTTTCTGGCCCATGCTGGCAAAACCGCCTTGGTGCAAGGGGCCGGGGCGGATATGCAGCGCCGCTTTCTGGATGTGGTGCTGTCGCTGGGCGGCCTGCTGGCCCTGTCGCCTTTGCTGGCGCTGACCGCGCTGGCGATCAAACTGGACAGCCCCGGCCCGGTTCTGTTCCGCCAAACCCGGATTGGCCGCAATGGCGTGCCGTTCACCATGTTCAAATTCCGCTCCATGACCACCGACGCCGAAGCGCGCCGGGCCGATTTGCTGGGCCGTTCTGACCGCGAGGGGATTTGCTTTAAATCCCGCAGCGATCCGCGCGTCACGCGGGTTGGACGCTTCATCCGCCGTTTCTCGATCGACGAGCTGCCGCAGATCATCAACGTGCTGCACGGCGAGATGGCGATTGTCGGACCCCGCCCTGCCCTGCCCTGCGAGGTTGCGGCCTATCCCAAGCGCGCGCTGGGGCGGTTGGTGGTCAAGCCCGGCATCACCGGGGTCTGGCAAGTGTCTGGCCGCGCCAGCATCGGCTTTGACCAGATGGTCGAGATGGATATCGCCTATGCCGCCTCGCGCAGCCTGCTGCTGGACCTTGCGCTGATTGCCAAAACCTTTGGCGCTGTTGCCTCGGGTCGCGGCGCCTACTGATCCCCCCACATCGAAAGAAAGAGAGACCTATCATGACACATATCCGCAAAGCTGTGTTCCCCGTGGCCGGTATGGGCACGCGTTTCCTGCCCGCCACCAAGTCCATCCCGAAAGAGATGCTGCCGCTGGTTGACCGCCCGTTGATCCAATACGCGGTGGATGAGGCGCGCGCCGCCGGGATCGAAGAATTCATTTTTGTCACCGCCGCAGGCAAAGGCGCGTTGGAAGATTACTTCGACACCGCCGCCGCGCTGGAACACTCGCTTCAGGCCAAAGGCAAGGCCGAGGCCTTGGCCACGCTGGAGCGCACGCGCATGCCCGAAGGGGCCTTGTCTTTTGTGCGGCAGAACAAGGCGCTTGGCCTTGGCCACGCGATCCGGGTGGCGCAACACTTGGTGGGCAATGAACCCTTTGCCGTCTTGCTGCCCGATGATGTGATCCGGGGGCAGGCCGGGGCCTTGGGCCAGATGGTCGCCGCCCATGCCAAAACCGGCGGGCATATGGTGGCAACGATGGATGTGCCCCGCGCCATGACCGCGCAATACGGGGTGCTGGATGTCGCCCGCGAGGATGGTCCCTTGGCCTATGCGCGCGGTCTGGTGGAAAAGCCGCGCGCCGATATTGCGCCCTCCACGCTGGCCATCATCGGGCGCTATATTCTGGAACCCTCGATCTTTGCCAAGCTGGCCCATCTTGGCCCCGGCGCGGGCGGAGAGTTGCAACTGACCGATGCCATCAACGCCGAGGTGGACACGGCTGGCGTCACCGGATACCGGTTTGACGGCGAACGCTTTGACTGCGGCTCGGTTCAGGGCTTTGTGCAGGCCACCGCCGCCTTTGCGCTGGATCGCCCGGATTTGCAGCAAGGCTTCAGCCAGTTTCTCGATCAGCGCCGCGCGCCCTTGCATCAAGCCGCCTGACCGGCGCGCACCCTATCCAAACGGGTAGGGTGCTATCCGTCTGACCCAAAGAGATCGCGGCGCAAATGCTGTAGGGTGGCCGCAACGCCACAAAGGATATTGCCATGTTTCGCACCCTCATTCACACCGCCGCTGCCCTTGCCCTGACTGCTGCCCCGCTTTGGGCCGAAGATCTTGCCACCCCCAAAGGCACCGTGATCCTGACCGTTTCGGGCCAGATTGCCGCCACCAATGCCGAAGGCGCCGCCCAGTTCGATCTGGAGATGCTGGAGGCGATGGAGGCCACGACGGTGGAAACCTCGACCATCTGGACCGAAGGCACCCACCGCTTTGACGGCGTCGCGCTGGCGACCTTGGTTGACCGGCTGGGCATCACGGGCAGCACGCTGCGCGCCTTGGCGATCAATGATTACGCGGTGGATATTCCGCTGACCGATGCAGTCGAAAACGGCCCGATCATCGCCTATAAGATGGATGGGGCCACGATGTCGGTGCGCGACAAGGGGCCGCTGTGGATCATCTATCCCTATGACAGTTCTGCCGAATACCGCAGCGAGGTGATTTATTCCCGCAGCATCTGGCAACTCGACCGGATTGAGGCGATAGAATAACGGCGGGCGGCGGCGCTCTGGTTTTATTCCGGGGCCGCCCTGTTGAAAGGGCAAAGGATGGTGCAGCTTAGATCGCGGACAGCACGCCGCGCCCGGCTTGGGCTTTCCGTGCTGCTGGGCACCATCGGCGTGGTCGCGATTGTGCTGATGGCGATCAATGTGGCGCGGGATTTGCGGCTGCTGAATTCTGCCAGCTCGGACAATGTGCAATGGACCTTGTCACAGGCCGAGGTGGAGTTTCTGGAATATGAGCTGCACCTCGAACGCGCCTTGCGCGACAGCCCGCCCGATCTGACAACGCTGCGGCGCGAATTTGATATTTTTTATAGCCGCGTCAATACGCTGCGCTATTCCTCGCTTTACGCCACCTTGCGCGAAAGCCCGGCGTTTCTGGACCCGCTGGGCAAGGTGCAGTTTTTCCTCGACGCCTCGGTCGAGGCGATAGACGCCGATGATGCGACCCTGACACAAGCGCTGCCTGATCTGTTGCAACAGGCACGGGACAGCCGGGGCGATGTGCGCATGTTGTCCAATGCGGGGCTGAATTTCTTTGCCGAGGATTCGGATCGCCGCCGCAACAATGTCGCCGTGACGCTGACGCAGATGGCGGCGGGGGTGACCTTCTTGCTGCTGGCCCTGCTGGGGCTGACGTTTTACCTCAGCTATCTGAACAGCCAGAACATCCGCCGCCGCGCCGAGGTGGTGCAGGCCAGCGCACGGATGAAAATCGTGATGCAGACCGCGCTGGATGCGGTGATCGTCAGCGATCAGGACGGGATCATTCTGGATTACAACAGCGCCGCCGAACAGATTTTCGGCCATCCTGCCTCACATGCCATCGGGAAAACGCTGGGCGCGCTGATCGTGCCCGATCAGTATCTTGCCGCGCATGAGGCCGGGATGGAACGGATGCGCGCGGGCGGCGAAAAGCGGGTGGTTGCCAAAGGCCGGATCAAGCTGGAAGCCAAGCGCGCCAATGGCGAGATTTTCCCCGTCGAATTCGCCATCCAATCCGCCGACACCGATGCGGGCGAGATTTTCATCGCCTTCCTGCGCGACATTTCGCACCGGGTGCGCGCCGAAAAAGACCTGCTGGAGGCCCGCGACCGCGCGCTGGCGGGCGAAAAATCCAAAACCGACTTTCTGGCCACCATGAGCCATGAAATCCGCACACCGCTGAACGGCCTACTGGGCAATCTGTCCTTGCTGCGCGAAACCCGCCTGAGCGCGCGGCAGGCGCGGTATATCAAGAACATGGAAACCTCTGGCAAGCTGTTGATGAGCCATATTTCCGATGTGCTGGACATCACCAAATATGACGCGGGCAAATTGCGGCTGCGTCCGGTGGCGATGAATATCAGCGCCCTGATCCAGGATATCGTCGACAATCAAAGCGGGGCGGCCTCGGCCAATGGCACCAGCCTGAAATGGGGCTGGCTTGGCCCGGCCTCGGATTGGCTGCGCAGCGACCCCGACCGCATCCAGCATATCCTGATGAATGTGGTGGGCAATGCCGTGAAATTCACCCGCGATGGCAGTGTCTCGATCGAGGTGGAACTGATCCGCCGCGATGGCGGCAACCCCGATCTGCAAATCAGCGTGCGCGATACGGGCATTGGCATCGACGCGGAATTTCAGGCGCAGATTTTTGATGATTTTGCCACGGGCAACAGCGCATATGACCGGGAAACCGGGGGCACGGGCCTTGGGCTTGGTATTGCGCAGCGTTTTGTCAAGGCGCTCGGGGGCAGTATCGAGGTGGAAAGCGAGAAAGGCATCGGCAGCACGTTCCGCATCCGCTTTCCGGTGGAACCGATTGCCGCCCCCGATGCCCGCCATCAGGCCAAAATCGCGCCGGACCATGCTGAGGCGCGCTCGGTGCTGTTGGTAGAGGATAATGAGATCAACCGCGTCGTCGCGCGCGAAATGCTGGCCGCCGCCGGGCATCGCGTGACCGAGGCCCCGAATGGCAAGCTTGCGGTGGATCTGGCGCAGGCGCAGCGATTTGACCTGATCCTGATGGATATCAGCATGCCGGTGATGGATGGCCGCAGCGCCACCCGCGCCATTCGGGCCGGTCAGGGCCTGTCGGCGCAGACGCCGATCATTGCCGTCACCGCCAATGCCATGGCCGAGGAACAACAGGCCTTTTTGTCGGACGGGATGAATGACATCCTGACAAAACCCCTGACGCGTGAGGCTTTGCTGGCCGTCATCGCCAATCACGGCCAGCCCGCAGACCCGCCGGGCGCAAAGGGGCAGCCCAGCCCGGCCCCGGTGGCGCGGCACTATATCGACGAATTGCGTGACAGTTTGGGGGTTGCGCCCCTGCAAGGCCTGCTGGACCGCTTTATCGCCGAGGTAGATCAAACCCTGACCGATCTGGGCACCAGCCCCGATATGGCACCAAAGGATATCGCCGCCCGCGCCCATCGCATCGCGGGCAGCGCCGCCACCATGGGTGCAGTGGACCTGCGGGCCGGGCTGATCGCCGTGGAAACCGCCGCGAAAACCGCCGCGAAGACCGGGGACAAAGCTGCCGTGCAAGCGGCCATTGCAGCCTTGCCCGCGATCTGGGCCGCCAGCCGCCCCTATCTGCGGGCCGAGCGGCGCGAAGCCCCACGGCCCCGCGACAAGGCCTAGAACGCGGTCGCCGCCGCCCCAAGGATGCCTAGCACGCGCCCGACCTCTCCGACATTGGTGATGGCGCTGTCATAGCAGGCAAGGGAATCGCCGGGCAGCAGATAGGGGTCGTAATCATCCCGGTCGGCGCGGCGCAGCAAATCCTCGATATCACGCTCGATCACCACCGAAACGCCCGTCACCGGGTTGCGCGAAAACAGCACCGCTGATCGGTCGGCACTGCTTCCCCGCGCGCCGCCCACGCAATTGGTATTGATCACCGCTTGCAGATAGCGCGTGCCATAAGGCACCTCGCGCACATCGCGCCCCACCGCTGACACGGCATTGCCCGCCGCCGGTTGCGTCAGGTTGGACAGAAACAGCGAGGTGCCGGGCGGGCTGATCGGGCTGGGGCGCATCAGGTCTTCTTGAAAACAGGCGCGGCTGGGCACCGAAACCTCATCCCCGGTCAGCAGCATCACATCCGACACATTGCGCCCTTCAAACACGCCGCGCATATCCAGCACATGCAGCGCGCCGTTGCGGCGCAACTCCACCGCCGAGATATCGGCATCGGGCCGCACCCCACCCGCCGCGCGCAGGGCCGCCGACAGGTTGCGCCCCTCGCCCGAGGCGCCAAGTGCGGCTTGGCGGCGGCTGTCGACCTGATCGCCCGGCGTGCCGCCGATTTCGACGGAATGGGGTTCAAACACCGCCCCCGCAACCCCGACCGATACCGAGGCGAAATCGGCCACCCGCACCGAAATGCGCGGACGATCTGCGAAATACGCGCCCGCGATCAGTTGCTGGGCAATGTCATCCTCTATCTCGGCGGTCTGGCGGCCTTGGGCACGGATGGGGGACAAAAAGGGCAGCTTGATCGTGCCATCGCGCGACACGACATAATCGCCGTTAAACGTCTCATCCTCGCCGACGCGGATATTGATCAGGTCATTGCGCGACACCCGCTCCCCCCCCAGGGCCGATGCGCCAGGGCCTTTGCCGCCAGCACCACCGCGCAAGGGTTTGCATTTGGCGGCGTTCATATCTGCCGAGCGCAGGAAGTCCGCTTGGGCGCGGCGCTTGTCCGGGCTGCGGTATTGCGCCTGATAGGCGTCGCCCGTGGCCACCGGTTCCAGATTGTCGGGCGTATCAAACCCCGCGCAATTGCCCAGAACAAGGGCGGACAGAAGTGCTGAACTGAGTTTTGCTGTGTAAGCCATGCGTGCAATCGCCTTGAAATCATTGGTTTTGGCACTTTTACGCGGGCCGGTCGCCCCGGTCGAGCGCGCGGACGGAGCGAAACACCCATCCAATCGGATAGGGGGCCGTTCCGTTGTCCCGCATCCCTGTCCATGGGCGCAGAGGACAAGGCGCGTGGCAGGGCGGTAGAACCGGGCAACCCTATGGATTGGACCCGACGATATGACGCCCCGTTTTCACATACCGCGCCTCGCGCAGAACCTGTTTGCCTATGGCGCATCCGAAGTGGCGGCCAAAGCCTCGCGGTTGCTGGTCGTTGTGGCGGTGGCGCGCGGGCTGGAACTGGACCAGATCGGCGTGGCCGCAGCCGCCCTTGCCGCCGCCGATATCCTGAAATCGATGACTGAAAACGGTGTCGGCCAAAAGATCATCGCCGCCCCCGAGGCAGAGTTGCCGCAAACCTGTGCCACCGCGCATCGGATCTTCTGGGTCTGGTGTGTCGGGTTGTTTCTGGCGCAGGCTTTGGTGGGGCTTGCCCTGTATGCAGCGGGGGGCACCGCGGAACTTCTGGTGCTGATCCTGCTTTTGGCGGGGGAGTATCTGTTCATGCCCGCAGGGCTGGTGCAAACCGCGCTGGCGATGCGGGCGGGCAAGTTGCGCCAGACGGCGGCGATTGCGGGCGGGCAGAATGTGGCCGCGAACCTGCTCTCGGCGGGGCTGGCGCTGCTTTGGCCTTCGGCCTTGGCGCTGGTCTTGCCGCGCTTGCTGACAGCGCCGTTCTGGCTGCTGGCCATGCGCCGCCTGCACCCTTGGACAGCCGATACCAGTAAAGGCCGCGCGCCGCTGCGCCCCTTCATCCG
This sequence comes from Pseudorhodobacter sp. E13, assembly GCF_003991405.1. Lineage (GTDB taxonomy): Bacteria > Pseudomonadota > Alphaproteobacteria > Rhodobacterales > Rhodobacteraceae > Pseudorhodobacter. Next base: position 129,756 of record NZ_RPEN01000152.1, on the reverse strand, counting down.
CTTTGGCGGCGCGGTGCTGGGGGTGGAACTGGTCAAGGCGCTGCGGCTGCAAGCCGACAAGCTGCTGGTCGGCAGCCTAATGGGGGCCGAAGCGTTGGGGCTTTACTTCATGGCCTTCAACGCCGGGCTCAGCCTTGCCAATTCTTTCACCACGGCGTTTTCCAGCGTGCTGTTCCCACATCTGTGCAGCAGCACAGACAAAACCCTTGCCCTGCGCCAAAGCATCCTGTTGGCGATGGGGCTGATTACCCCGGTTGTGGTGCTGCAAGCGATGCTGGCCCCTTATTACGTTCCGCTGTTGCTGGGCGCCGATTGGGCCGGGCAAGCCGAGGTTGTCTCGATCCTGTGTCTTGTCGCCATTCCCACGACCTTGTGGTCGGCGGCGGCGGGCTGGTTGCGGGCCACGGGGCGCGCGCAAATTGAACTTTGGGTCACCATCGCCATCACCCTTGCCGTCATGCTGAACACCGCGATCTGCGCGCCTTACGGGCTGGTGGCGGTGGCCCGTGGCTATGCGCTTGTCGCGACCGTTCTGATGGTTGGCGCATCGCTTCCCGCGCTGTCTTTCGCCTTTTCCCGCCGCCTTGCAAGGATCTGACCCATGCCGCAGTTTTCCATCATCCTGCCCTGTTTCAACTCCGGGGCGACCTTGCCGCAAACGCTGGCCAGCCTGCGCGCGCAAAGCCTCACCGATTGGGAGGCGATCTGCGTCGATGACGGCTCAACCGACGACACATTGCACATCATTGCCAGCGCCGCCGAGGCAGACCCCCGCATCCGGGGCCTGCGCAACAGCGGCAAAGGCCCCAGCGCCGCCCGCAATCTGGGGGCGCAACAGGCAAAGGCCGACCTGATCGCCTTTTGCGATGCCGATGATCTGTGGCTGCCCGGCAAACTGGCGCAGCTTGCGCAATGCTTTGCGGACCCGCAGGTTGACGGTGCCTTTGGTCAGATCGGCTTTTTCAACACCACGCCCAAGGATGCCCAGGTGTTTTCCTCGGTGCCGCAGGGGGCTTTGACCATCCAGCAGTTGCTGGGCGAAAACCCGGTCTGCACGATGTCAAATCTCAGCCTGCGTAGATGCTGTTTTCTGCACTCTGGCGGGTTTGATCTGGCGATGATCCATAATGAGGATCTGGAATTTCTGATCCGCTTGGTGGGGTTTGGCGCGCAGATCATGGGCCTGCCGCAGTTGCAAACCTATTACCGCACCTCTGTTGGCGGGCTGTCCACCGATCTGGGGGCAATGCTGGCGGGGCGCGCACGGGCGATAGAAACCGCCGCGCGCTTTGGCATCCAGCCCAGCGCGCAAAGCCATGCCATCCACCACCGCTATCTGGCCCGCCGTGCCCTGCGGCTGGGCGCTGCCCGGACCGAGGCTTTGCGCCACGCGCTGATCGGCCTGCGCCAAAGCCCCGGCGGGTTTTTCTCGCCTCGGCGGCGTGGGGTGCTGACGCTTGCAGGCGCGGTTGCGGCGCTGATCCTGCCCCGCGCCACCCGCCAATCCCTGTTTTCCTGACCTCAAACGAAAGACCATGCCATGACCCTTGCCACGATCATCGTGCCCGCCTTCAATGTCGAAGCCACGCTTGCCCAGACCCTGCGCGCCTTGCAGGCCCAGACCTATCCGGAATTTGAGATCATCATCGTGGATGATGGCTCCCGCGATGGCACCGCCCGGATTGCACATGAATTTGCGCGCGACCGCCGCATCCGCGTTATCCGTCAGGAAAACCGTGGGCTGGCCGGGGCGCGCAACAGCGGCATTGCGGCGGCACGCGGCGCGGTGATCGGCTTTTGCGATGCCGATGATCTGTGGTTGCCGGAAAAACTGGCCAGCCATGTCCGGCATCTGGAGGCCAACCCGGCGGTTGGTATCAGCTATTCCGGCTCGGCATTGATCAATGATGCAGGCGCGGAATTGGGGCAGGCCCAGCGCCCGCGTCTGCGCAATATTGACCCGGCGGTGATCTTCAAGCGCAACCCGATTGGCAACGGCTCTGCCGTGGTGCTGCGCCGCGCGGTGCTGGACCAGATCGCCTATCGGCCCGCCCATGAAACCAGCCGGGATTGGTATTTTGATGAAACCTTTCGCCAGTCCGAAGATATCGAATGTTGGCTGCGCATCGCCCTTGCGACCGATTGGCAGTTCGAAGGGGTGCCGGGCCTGTTGACGCAATACCGCATCAGTGCGGGCGGGTTGTCGGCGGCAACCGACCGTCAGCTTGCCGCGTGGGAGCGGATGGTGACCAAGCTTTCGCCGCTGAACCCGGCCTTTTTCGCCGTGAACACCCGTGCCGCGCGGGCCTATCAGTTGCGTTACCTCAGCCGCCGCGCCATCAGCGATCTGGACGCCCCGCGCGCGCTGGCGCTGACCCGCGCCTGGCTGGCAGAATCGCGTTTGCCCCTGTTGGAGGAGCCTGCAAAATCGTTGGTCACGCTGGCGGCGGCAGTGGCGCTGCGGGTGTTCGGATCGGGGGTGTTGCGCCGTGTGATGGGGCTGGCCCGGAGGCGCAAAACCGCAGGGGCCGGGGCATGACCGTGCCTGCGCCTTTGCTCCGCGTGCTGCATCTGGTTGATGACACCACCGCCGGCGGTGTGATGCGGGTGCTGGATCATCTGCTGCACGCCCCGGCGCTGGCCGCGATTGCCCAGCATCGGCTGGCCGAGGTTGCGCGCGGGCAGATATCCTGTCGCCGGATGAAGGCGGATGTGATCGTGTCGCATCTGGCGATCAGTTGGCGGGCCTTGCCAATGTTGGCCGCCCTGCGCGCGCGCCACCCCAACACCCCGATTATCCATGTCGAGCATAGCTACACACAGGCTTTTGTGGCCGAAAACGTGCGGCATAAACGGCGCTTTGCAACGCTGTTGCGGCAGGCCTACCGGCTGTTTGACAAGGTGGTCGCGGTCAGTCGGGCGCAGGCGCTTTGGCTGGCGGCAAGCGGGGCGGTGGCGCCTTCACGGCTGGCGCTGATCCGGTCTTGTGTCGATCTGTCAGCCTTTCGCGCCGTGCCAGCAGTGCAACGCCCCGCGCGCGTCATCGGGGCCATCGGGCGGCTGGACCGGCAAAAGGGTTTTGATACGCTGATCGCCGCCTTCCGCCGCCTGCCCCAGCCCGATCTGGCGCTGCATATCTATGGCGAAGGGCCCGAGGCCGCCCCCCTGCGCCGTCTTGCGGGCAATGATCGCCGCATCCGCTTCATGGGCTTTGCCGCCGTTCCGGTTGCCGCGATGGCGGCGGTTGATGTGGTCGCCATGCCGTCCAACTGGGAGGCCTATGGCCTTGTCGCGATCGAGGCGATGGCAGCGGGGCGCGGGCTGTTGGTCAACCCTGTGGATGGGTTGACCGATCACCTCGCCCATGGCGCGATTGGCGTGACGGATACCTCGGTGGAGGCATGGCAAACGGCGCTGCTGACCCAGACACAGGATACCCAAATATTGGGGCCGCGCCCCACCCCGCAAGCGGCCCCTGCGCGCAGCGGCGTTGATACGCCAGAGCGGGTCTTTGCACAGGATTGGGCGCATTTGCTGCACAGCGTTTCCTGCTGAACGCCCCTTCCGGGACCAGCCAAAATCAGCCGCGACCGGGCAGCGCCATCACCACGATCATTTCCACCCGCATACCGGGCCGGGCCAAGGCCACGCCCCCGGTGGCGCGGGCGGGCGGGTTGGCCTTGTCCACCCAGGCATCCCAAACCGCATTCATGCCCTGAAAATCGGCCATATCGGCCAGCCAAACCTGCACCGAGGCGATATCGGCCTTGCTGCCGCCCAAACGGGCCGCGACCGCATCCACATTGTCCAACACCTGCCGGGTTTGCACAGTGATATCTGCGGTCAGATCATCGGGCACTTGGCCTGCGAAAAAGGCAAGGCCGCCTGCGCAAACCGCTTCGCTCATCCGAGGGCCGGGGTCGAGGCGCTGAACTGTCATATGTCATTCTTCCTTTGGTCAATCATTGTCGCTGCTGCTGGCCCCGGCCCCGGCGCGCGAGGCGTCAGAGGCGGGCACTGTCGTGCGCAGGGCAAAGGCGTTCAGCCCTGCGATGGTCTGCGCTGCAATCGCGGGCGCGGGCTCACGTTGGCCTGCGCGCGCCCCTTGCCCATGGCGCAGGGATAAATGCAGCGTGACGCCGGTTTTCCCGTCCAGCGGTGCCAGTGCATCGGGCGTCAGCCTGCCTGCGGGGTCCACCTCTATCGTGCCACCGTCCCAAGCCATGGTCACGGTGCCGGCACTGGCCCCGGCGATGCTGCCAAGGAAGGGCAGCACCAAAAGCGGTTGGTCCACCGGCCCCACCTTGATCGGTGCCGCGCCAAGCCCTGTGGCCAGCGCCGCGTGATCGCTCAGCGTGGCCCCCAGCGCAATCGGGCACAAGGATTTCCCCTTGGGCGCGGCCCAGGCCCCCGGTGCCACCGCAGGGCACAGATCGGCCCAGGCCCGGCCTTGGGCCGCCGTCAGATGCGCCAGCAACAGGCGCGGCCCGTCCAGCCCGCGCGCGGTCAGCCAGCTTGCGGCAAAGCCTGCTTCTTCGGCCATGCCCCAAGTCATGCCAGCCCCACGCGCGGCTTTCAGGCACAGGGCCGCCACCTCGTTTTGCGACATCCGGGCGGATTGGCCGCCACTGAAGAACGCGGTCGAATCCCCGCGCGTCTGATCGCCTGCCAGTTCGGTCATGCTGCCCCCTTTGCGGTGATATCTTCCGGGTAATCCGCGCCTTGAAACAGGCTGATCCTGATCCAGCGGTCCGAGCGGGGGTCGAACCTGTCGGCCCCGAAAAACGCCAGTTTGCAGCGCATCATGTCTATCGGCAGCATCTGCGCGCCGATCAGGTTGTCCTGAATTTCGGCATAGGGGTGGCCTGCCGCCATCTGCGCGCGCCGCAGCATCAGGCGGTGTTCGGGATGGGCCAGCAACAGGCTTGCCACGGGTTCCGCTGCGGGCCGTGCCGCGAGCGTGCGGGCCAGATCGCTTGCCAGCCGCGCGATGCACAAGGGTTGTTCCAGCGCGGCGCCTTCCTCGCGGGTGCGGTCGCCCAGACGCGGTTCCAGCTTTTCCTCGGACACATACCAAAACCGCGCCGTGTTTTCGGGGCGATCAAAATCCATCGCCAAGGCCCAGCCGTAATGCTGCTGCAACAGATCGCGCAGCGCGCCCACGGTCATCGCACCATTCAGGCGGAACATCGCGTCTTCATCCGCGCCCATTGCGGCGGCCAGATCATCGACCAGCGCGCCATGCGGTTCCAGCATCAAGGCCAGCAAGGCCTCTTGCCCCTCAAGGCTCAGATGCGCCTCACCCCACAGCCACAGCGCGTTCCACGGGTGCGGCACCTGCCAATCCCAGCTTGGCAACAGATCGGAAAGCTGGTCCAGATCGCGGCGCAGATCGGCCAGCTTGCCGCGCTGCACAGGATGCTCTGACTGCCAAAGCCGCGCATTTTCTACCGCCGCCCGCAGCGCCTGTTGCAGCCCCTGAACCGCCACGGCATCCGCCCGCGCTTGGGCGCGGACACGGGCCAGCGCCTCCTCCCGCGCTTGGGTCCAGTTGTTCAGCAGCATCGGGTGACGCACCACAAAAGGTGCCATGCCAAGCCCGGTGGAATTGCCCACCCCAAGGCTGCGGCGGATGCCCGGCGCAAGCCGCACCGCGCGCGCGCCCCCCGCCACCCGCGCCATATGTTCCACGATATCCACCGTAAACGCGCGGATCAGCCAGACGGTCAGCATTTCCACCTGAAACGGGCCGTTCAATTCCGGCCGCGCAGCAATATCGGCCCGGTCAGCCGCGCCAAACTTGCCCGAACCATAAACAGCGGTGGTGCGCATCAGATAGCCCACCGCGTCAATCTCCTCGACATCGGGTTGCTGGCCTTTGGCCAAAGCTGCCACCACATGCGCGAACAAACGGACAGAGCGGTTGGCCCGCGCCAGTGTCAATTCGCGGGCGGTGATGCGCCCGGCCTCTTGCAGCGGCACATTGGCGGCAAGCCGGGCGATATCGGCCTCGGTCGGGGTGCCATCGAACAGGGTGAAGGTGGCATCCCAAGCGGTCGCGATCACCCGGTCTGACCGCATGTCATCGGGCAGATCATGGGCAAAGGCGACAAGGCTGTAACAGCACTGCGGCCCCTGCACACGGTAAACGGCATGGCCGACACCTTGATCATTCACCTGCCAGACGGGGCGGTCACACAACCAGCCCTCGGCCTTGATCCGGCGCAACAGCACGCGCAGAAACGACAGGCGGGTCGGATGCCCCGCCCCCATCCGGGCAAGGCGCATCACCTCGGCGGCGGGCCGACGAAAGCGGGCGGTCGCGGTATCGGGGGCGGGGCTTGTCATGGTCAACGCTCCTGCATTATTCGGCGGCGGTTGGCAGGGCGGCCGCCTTGCGCGCCCGCCCCAGCATCAAGGTGATCCGCAGCGCATCCCAAAGCGATGGCAGCAAGATCAGCGACACCGGCACCGCCGTGATCACGATAAAGCTTTGCAACTTACCAATCCCCCCTGATCCCGTCGAAATCAGGATCAACGCCATCACCCCCATCGACAAGCCCCAAAAGGCGCGCAGCAAGGTCGCAGGTTCGCCCTTGGTCATCGAGGCCGCGATGACATAGCTCATAGAGTCGCTGGTGGTGGCGACGAACAGCATCGTCAGCACCAGAAACAGCACCGACAGGATCAACCCGGCTGGCATGGCCTGCGTGATCGCCAGCAAGCCTGCGGGCAGGTTGAACCCTTCGAACGGGCCCGAGATGATGCCGGGGGTGGCAAGCTCAAAGGAAATGCCCGCACCGCCGATGATGGTGAACCAGAAATTGGTGATCAACGGCGCTGCAATCGACAGCATGATCACGATTTGCCGGATAGACCGCCCGCGGCTGATCCGGGCGATGAAAATCGCCATCAGCGGGCCATAGCCCATGAACCAGCCCCAAAAGAACACCGTCCACCAGCCCAGCCAGCCCGGCTCGCCGAATACACCGGCCTCACCGCGATACATCGCCATCTGAAAGAAGTTTTCCAGATAGACACCCATGCCGCCGAAAAAGCCCGCAAAGATCGCAGCCGTTGGCCCGAACACCAGCAAAAACGCCAGCAAGCCCAGCGCCAGCACCACGTTCAGCGTGGACAAAAGTTGAATACCCTTGGACAGCCCAGTGATCGCAGAGATGGTGTAAAGCGCCACAAGCGCCATGATAACAACGGCTTGCGTGGCAAAACTATCCGGCACGCCCAAAAGCGCGTTCAACCCATAGGACATTTGCAGCCCCAGAAAGCCAATCGGCCCCACCGTGCCCGCCACCACCGCAATGATGCAGGACGCATCGGCGATCAGGCCAATCGGGCCATGGATCGCGCGGTCACCGAACACCGGATAAAGCAAAGTGCGCGGGGCCAGCGGCAGCCCTTTGTCATAGTGGTAATGCATCATCATCACCGTGGTCAGCGCACCCAGAATGGCCCAGGCCAAAAAGCCCCAGTGCAGAAAGCTTTGCGCCAGCGCCGCATTGGCCCGCGCCTGCGGATCGCCGCCCAGATCGCCAAAGATAGGCGGGGTGGACAGGAAATGCGCAATCGGCTCTCCTGCGGCCCAGAACACGCCGCCCCCGGCAAGCAAGGTGCACATGATCATCGACCCCCAGTTGAAGGTCTTGAATTCTGGCTTGGTCAAGCCGCCCAGCACCGCGCGGCCCCCCGGCAGCACGCACAGCACCAAGCCGATCAGAAAGGTGGCAAGCAGCAGAACCTGCCAGTAAAGCCCGAAATACTTGGCCGAAAAGGCAAAGCCTGCATCGACCATGGCCGACAGCCCGTCGATATCAATCAGCGCATAGAGGCAAAACAGCAGGATGAACCCGCCCGAAATCGCCAGAAGCGGCATATCAACATGGCCAAGCCATCGGTTGGTTTTTGCTGTGGTGTTGGGTTGCATATTCCGTTCCTCCCCGAACGTCATAAAAGGGCCGCGCGCTATTCCGCAGCGCGCTGCCGAAGCTGTGTCTTTGCGGGCAAAGGCCCGAAACTCTTGTCAAAAAACGCGTGCCAATTGGCGCCCATCAACCCGTCGATGGTGGCACGGTCCAACCCTGCGGCCTGCAATCCGGCGCGGATATTGCCGAAATGGCGGTTATCCTCAAACCAGTCATTCATCGGCGGAAAGCCCGGTGCATCGGCGCTGCCTTCGCCAAAATCCATCGTCTTGGTCCAACGGCCCACGCGCATCCATTCAACGATGCTGTCGGGCTGGTCCTGGCACAGATCGGTGCCAATCCCCACATGGCCCGGCCCCACCAGATCCACCGCCCGCGCCGCCATATCGCACCAGCTTTGCAGGCTGCACGCACTACCGCCTTTCAGGTGATGCGGGTAAACCGACAGCCCCAGAAACCCGCCGCTTGCCCCCAAGGCGCGCAGCAGATCGTCGGATTTGTTGCGCAACGCGGGGTGCCAGCTTGCCGGGTTGGCATGGCTGATGGTGATCGGGCGGCTGGAATGGTCTATCGCGTCAAAGGTGGATCGTTCGCCCGAATGGCTCATATCCACCACCATTCCGACGCGGTTCATCTCGGCCACCACGGCGCGGCCCATCCGGGTCAGCCCGCTGTCTGTCGCCTCATAACAGCCCGAGGCCAGCAAGGACTGGTTGTTATAGGTTAGTTGCATGAAGCGCAGGCCCAAGCGGTGCAGCACCTCAACCAGCCCGATATCATCCTCGATGCAACTGGGGTTCTGGCTGCCGAAGAAAATCGCCGTCCGCCCCGTATCGCGGGCCAGTTGCACATCAGCGGCGGAAAAACCCTGAAAGATCAGATCGGGGAACTGTTCAAACCAGCGGTTCCAGCGTTCGATCACCAAAACCGTCTCGCGAAACGTCTCATGGTAGGTGATGGTGACATGCACCGCATCCACCCCCCCTTCGCGCATCTGGCGGAAGATCTTTTCCGACCAGTTGGCATATTGCAAACCGTCGATCAGCGGTGTCATTCGGGGGCCCCTGCGGCAACATAGGCAGTTTTGACCGCCGTATAGAACTCCGCCGCATAGCGCCCTTGTTCGCGCGGCCCATAGCTTGACGCCCCGCGCCCGCCAAAGGGCACATGGTAATCGGTGCCTGCGGTGGGCAGGTTCACCATCACACAGCCTGCCCGCATATTGGCGCGGAAATGGCTGGCGCGCGACAGGCTGCGCGTCATGATGCCTGCGGTCAGCCCAAACTCGCTGTCATTGGCGCGGGCCAAGGCTTCGGCATAGCTGTCGACCTTTTGCACGCAAGTTATCGGGGCGAACATTTCTTCGCGGTTCATCCGCATGTCATTGCGGGTATTGGCAAAAACCGTGGGGGCCATGAAATAGCCGTCGGTCGCGCGATCAAGGCGCGTGCCGCCACACAGCAGTTCCGCGCCTTCGGCACGGCCGATGCCGATGTAATCAAGGTTCTGCGCCAATTGGCTTTCGCTGACCACCGGGCCGATTTGCGTGCCCTCCTCCAGCGCGTGCCCGACCTTGAAGGCCTGCGCGGCCTTGACCAGCTTTTCGACAAAGGCGTCATGCACAGCAGAATGAACAATCAAGCGGCTGGCGGCGGTGCATTTCTGCCCCGTGCCGCCAAAGGCCGAATTAGCCGCATGGGCCACCGCCAGATCAAGATCGCAATCATCCATCACCAAAAGCGGGTTTTTCGATCCCATCTCCATCTGGATTTTGGTCATATTCGCAATCGCTGCCGCCGCGATCCCGCGCCCGACAGGCACCGAGCCGGTAAAGCTGATCGCATCCACATCGCGGCTTTCGACCAGCCGCTGGCCAACCGCGCGGCCCGACCCCAGAACCATGTTGAACAGGCCCGCCGGAATATCCTGCTTGGCGATGATTTCGGTCAGGGCCACCGCACTGGCAGGCGTCAGGTTGGCGGGTTTCCACACCACCGCATTGCCAAAGGCCAGCGCGGGCGCAATTTTCCACGCAGGCGTGGCAATCGGAAAGTTCCACGGGCTGACAATCGCCACCACGCCCACGGGCTCACGCCGCACGTCGATTTCAATGCCGGGGCGGACGGATTCGGCCAGATCGCCTTGGTTGCGCAAGGCTTCCGCCGCGAAATAAGTGAAAAACTGCCCGGCGCGATAGACCTCGCCCTTGCCCTCGGCGGCGGGTTTGCCTTCTTCGCGGGCGATGATGCGGCCGATTTCCTCGGCCCGCGCCATCATCTCCGTGCCAATCGCCATCAGCACATCATGGCGTTTTTGCACCCCGGCGGCCCACCAGCCAGGCTGGGCGCGGCGGGCAGCAGCAATGGCCGCATCCAATTGCGCGGCATCGGCTTGGGCATAGACACCGATCAGATCCGATGTGTCAGACGGATTGCGGTTTTCAATCTGCCCCGCGCCGTTGGACCATGTGCCGTCGATATAGATGCCTGTGCGTTCTGTCATAGCTGCCTCCGAGAATTTCAACAGCAGCATAGACGCGGGGGCGATATTCAGTCATTCTTGAATATCTGAACAAACCAACAGAAAAACTGAATGTCATTGAAGCTGGAAATGTTGCGGGTGTTTCGCGTGGTCGCAGAAAAAGGCACGCTGGCGGCGGGGGCCGGGATTTTGGGCCGCACGCCTTCGGCTGTGTCGATGATGCTGGCGCAGCTAGAGGCCGATATCGGCGCGCCCCTGTTCGAAACCGATCGCAAAAGCCGGCTGACCCCTTTGGGCCAGTTGGTGCTGGATGAATGCTGCCGGGCCACCGATATGTTTGACCGCAGCGTCGAGGCGATCCGCCGTCATGCTGTGTCGACCGTGGGCATCGTGCGGATTGCGGCGGTGCCTTCGGCGACCGTATCGCTGCTGCCGCGTGTGATTGAACAGTTCAGCGCCGCCCTGCCCGCCGTTCGGATTGAGATCAGCGACGGCGAGTCCAGCATGGTGCGGCGCCGGGTGCAGCAGGATGAGGCCGATATCGGGATTCTGTCTTCTCGTCCCGGCGAGGCGCGTGAGGGCAGTCTGATTTCCAGCGATGATCTGGGGATCGTCTGCGCCGAAGGTGGGGCCATCCACCGCGCGCATCTGGCCCGCTCTGGCCCGTCTGACTGGGGGGTGATGGGGTTGGAGCCGCTGATCGCGAACCCGCTATGCGATCTGGTGGACCATCCCACGATCGCGGATTTGCTGGCCGCAGCCAAGCTGGAGGCCCGCAATACCTCGGCCATTCTGTCCTTCGTGCGGCGGGGGCTGGGGGCGAGTATTCTGCCCTTCGACGCGGTGAAAAGCCAGCCCGATGGGGTGGAGTTTTTCGTCCCCTCGCACCCGGTTTACCGCCGGGAGTTGCGCAAAATCCGGGACGGGCAACACCGGCCCAGCGCGGCGCTGGAGGTGTTCTGGACCCTGCTGACCGACGCGACGTGAGGGCCGCCAAAGTGGGGCGGGAGGGCAAGGAGTTCCGCAGATGAATCGCGTGCGGAGAGTCTTGCATATAATTGAAATTATTGTGTTTTGCTGTTTTTATTCATCAAAAATTAACCTGTGAACTACAGGGGATCAGTGGGGGTAAGGCCGACCAATGTTGAGTATTGGCACCCGCTGGGATCCGAGAGAACCTTGCTAAAGTCGGCGGGAGGATTGGAAAATTTATAAGGCAGCTTTGCAGGATTGAACGGGCAAACCGCTAGGGCTTCAAGCTGTCAAGCACCTCACGGCAGAATTGGTCGTGCATTTCAACATCGTCCAAGTCAGCGGTCCAACCATGGTCCAGCGCCAAGGTTCCAACCGGGACAATCTTTTCCGCGATTTCGCTGGGTGTGGTTTCATCTATGCGTCCCCCTGCCCAATCATGAAAGGCGGATGAATATCGGACCGCCGCGCCGCTGGACGACAAGTCGATTGTTCCCCCTTCTGCAAAAAACGTCAGACCGTCCCCCATCTCTTCGCCAATAAGGCGGAGCCGCGCACCCAGACGATGCTTGAGGATAGCGGCGAAGACGATGGCGGCAGAGAAGGTGAATTTATCGACAAGCAAAGCAACCCGGCGATGCTCTGCACCGTCCGAGAGCGCGTCGATCAATGGCATGGCCCGAAGAAAACTGCCGCCCGTGTTTCCCCGAAGGTCAATAAGAAGGGGGGTAGCGGGGCGCGATCTTACAAGGTCTGCCGCCTCGGAAACCGCGTTCGAGAGCGCCTTTTCACCGGGGTCGAAGAAGCTTGGAAGACCCATCCGTAATCCGCGCTGGCCGAGATCATTGATCTCCAGAAAGGCCTTGGGGGACCAGAGCGGGTCTGCTTTGCCATGCTCGTTGCGGGGGTAAAGCGCAGATCCGGGAACCCTGTCTGCCGTATCCAAAACCAGTTCGCTGATCCATCCCGCTGCATCGCGTATCCGGTAATCGACGTTGGTATCGCCGGAAAAGACGCCCAAACGCTGCAATGCGCCCGGCCAGACGAAAAGGATCGGCCCGATCACACGTCTTCGTTGCCTTGTCCCCGCTAGGAATTTCGCTGCGCTGGCTTCAATCTCGGTTATGGGAATACCGTTGATCGCTATCAACTCGCCGCCGATCGCCCCGGCAAAACCGGAGGGGGCGCCAAGCAGTCGGACCGTGGAACCGATGGTGACAAGCCTGAGCGGCAAAACCAAGATTGCGGTGTTCGGAATCAGACGTGTGTGTCCGTTCCCCGGAAGCGCCAGAAGACGCATCAGAGAAAGCAGGAATGCGTCCTTATCGTCTGCGAGTGCATTCTGCCGGGCATCAACGATATGACGTTCCATTTCATCGCGCCCGATGGCCCGGAAACTGGGGTCGGTCTGCAGGACCGTTCTCACGATCAGTTCAAGGTCATGGATCATCGACATAGGTCAATGTCTATACTTGCGCGCCTTAAAGTCCAGAGCGGCCTCAAAAGCGCAGAAAATGGCCCCGCCACTTGCGTGCGGGGCCTTTGGTCGTTTGGCGCGCGGTTTATCCGTTTACCCTGATCCGTTCATTGCTCGGGTCGAACGGGCTGTCTTCAACCACCACGGCGTCCCATTCTTGCAGCAGCATTTTCACTTTCAGCTTGGTGCCAACGGCGGCAAGTTCGGGCTTTACATAGCCCATGCCGATCTGCTTGTTGAACGCGACCGACCAGCCGCCGGAAGTGAGGCGGCCAACCTTTTTGCCATCGACAAAGATCGCCTCTTTGCCCCATGGGTCGGCATCCGCTGGGCCGTCGATCAGCACGGTCACGCATTTGGCGCGGATGCCGGTGTCGATCATCGCTTGCTTGCCTTGGAAATCCTTGGACAGGTCGATGAAACGATCCAGCCCCGCCTCCATCGGCGTGGCATCGCGGCCCAGTTCGGTGCCGAAGGCGCGGTAGGATTTTTCCTGACGCAGCCAGTTTTGCGCGCGGGCGCCGACCAGCTTAAGCCCATGTTTCGCGCCTGCGGCTTGCAGCAGGTCCCACAGGTAGCGGTTCATTTCAATCGGGTGGTGGAGTTCCCAACCGAGTTCCCCGGTATAGGCCACGCGGATGGCGTTGACGGGGCACATGCCCAGTTCCAGCTTGCGCGCGCTGAGCCATGGGAAGCGTTTGTTCGACAGAACGGTGTCCGGGTCGGCATCCTTGACCACTTCACGCAGGATTTTGCGGGCGTTGGGGCCAGCAAGGGCAAAGACGCCCCATTGGGTGGTGACATCGTTGATATCCACATGCGCGCCACCGGCTGCGATGAAATCCTCGGCGGATTTGCGCATGTAATCAGCGTCATAGGCTGTCCATGCACCTGCCGAGACGAGGTAATAGTCATTCTCGCCGTTGCGGACGATGGTGTATTCGGTGCGCGTGGTGCCGGTGGGCGTTAGCGCATAGGTCAGGTTGATGCGGCCGATGCTGGGCAGTTTGTTGCAGGTGAACCAGTCCAGAAACGCCGTGGCCCCCGGCCCCCGGACGGTGTGTTTGGTGAAGGCGGAAGCGTCGATCAGGCCCGCGGTGTCGCGCAGGGCCTCGGCCTCGGCCTTGGCATATTGCCACCAAGCGCCACGGCGGAAGCTGCGGGAGTTATGGTCGAAATCGGCGGGGGCGTTCAGCGGGCCGTAGTAGTTCGGGCGTTCCCAGCCGTTGACCTGACCCATCTGCGCGCCAAGGGCGATTTGCTTGTCGTAAACCGGGGTGGTGCGCAGGGGGCGGCAGGCTTCGCGTTCTTCATCGGGGTGGTGCAGGATAAAGACGTGGTCGTAACATTCCTCATTCTTGCGCGCGGCGTATTCGGTGGTCATCCATGACCCGTAGCGGCGCGGATCGAGGGAGGCCATGTCAATCTCCGCCTCGCCTTGGGTCATCATCTGGGCAAGGTAATAGCCGGTGCCGCCAGCGGCGGTGATACCAAAGGAGAAGCCTTCGGCGATCCACATATTGCGCAGGCCGGGCACGGGGCCGACCAGCGGGTTGCCATCGGGGGTATAGCAGATCGGGCCGTTGAAATCATCCTTCAGCCCCACGGTTTCCGAGGATGGCAGGCGGTGCAGCATCGACATGTATTCCGCCTCGATCCGTTCCAGATCCAGCGGGAACAGGTCAGCACGGAAGCTGTCTGGCACCGCGTATTCGAAGCGGGCGGGGGCGCCTTTTTCATAGGGGCCAAGAATCCAGCCGCCGCGTTCTTCGCGGACATACCATTTGGCATCGGCATCGCGCAGCACGGGGTGTTCGGGGTTGTTCTTGCGGTATTCGACCAGCATCGGGTCGGGTTCGGTGACGATGAACTGGTGTTCCACCGGAATGGCGGGGATTTTCACGCCCAGCAGGCGCGCGGTGCGTTGGGCATGGTTGCCGGTCGCGGTGACGACATGTTCTGCGTGGATTTCATAGGTTTCATCCGAGGGCACAAGGTTGCCGCCCTTGTCCACCATCCTGGTGCAAGAGACGATCCATTCCGACCCGGTCCAGCGATAGCCATCGACCTGAATTTTGCGCTCAATCGTGGCACCGTGCTGGCGCGCGCCTTTGGCCATGGCCTGCGTCACATCGGCGGGGTTGATGTAGCCATCCTGCGGGTGAAACAGCGCGCCGACCAGATCATCGGTGCGCAGCAGCGGCCAACGCTCTTTCATCTGCGCGGGCGTCAGGAATTCGTGATAGACATCGGCGCTTTCCGCCACGGCGGAATAGAGCATGTATTCATCCATCCGGTCCTGCGTTTGCGCCATGCGCAGGTTGCCGACCACGGCAAAGCCTGCGTTCAGGCCGGTTTCCGCCTCCAGCGATTTATAGAAATCGACCGAGTATTTGTGGATATGGGTGGTGGCGTAGGACATGTTGAACAAGGGCAGCAAGCCCGCTGCATGCCATGTGGAACCGGAGGTCAGCTCATCCCGCTCCACCAGCATCGTGTCCCAGCCCGCTTTGGCAAGATGATAGGCGATCCCGTTTCCGACGGCCCCACCGCCGACGACCAAAGCTTTGACATGCGTTTTCATTCCCGCGACTCCCCGGATGCGAATTTTGCCCATACATGCCCGATTGCGCGGGGCACGGGCAATATGGCCCGACCGATTGCAGATAAAAACGACATTGCAAGGGATGTGCGAATATCGGGGAAATCTTAATTGACAATATAGTTGTCATTATGACATCAATAGTGTCATTATGAAAACCGATCAGCTATACAAACTCATCTGGATGTCGCGCCCGCTGATGCAGGCAGCGGAAGCGCGTGTGGAACATGGATTGGCCGGAACCGACCTGACGGTGCGTATGCGCGCGGTGCTGGAGGTGTTGCGGGCGCATGGCGATATGACGGTGCCGGACATCGCAACCAAGCTTGAGATCCAGCGACAATACGTTCAACTGATGGTCAATGAGACGCTGGCTTCGGGGTTCACTGAACAGCGGCCAAACCCGCGGCACAAACGCTCGGCGCTTTTGTCACTGACAGACAAGGGGACCGCCGTTATCGACACGGCCATCGCGCGTGAGATGGAAATTTTGCGGGGCATCGGGGCCGGGTTTGCCGATGATGAGGTTGCAACGGCATTGCAGGTTGTCGAGCGCGTGACGGCAAGGCTGAAGCAGGTGGGTGCCGCAGAATGACGGGGGTGATCTATGCCCTTCTGGCCTTTGGCTTGCTTGTCCTCCTTTGGCTTGGGGCGGGTATTCTGCGCATTGGGGCGGTCAGCACAGGGCGCGCGATTGGGGAGCGAAGCGGAACCGCGCTTTTGCTGATTGATTTGCAAGAGGTGTTCTGGGAGCGCGGACCTTATCCCGAGGCATCCAAAATGGCGGCGAAATCCGCTATTCTGGACGAAATTGACGCGGCAAAGGCGCAGGGATTTCCGGTTATTGCGATCCGTCAGGAATGGTCGCAGCCCGCGACCAAGGTGATTGCCCGGCTAGCGATGAAAGGGCAGGCCGTGGCGGGCACGCCGGGGACCGGTCTTGCGGCGCCGTTTGTCGGATCAGCCGATATCGTGCTGACAAAGCGGGTGCAGGATGCGTTTGAAACCGGCACACTCGACGTAGTTTTGCAGGAGCGTGATGTGGGGCGGCTGCGGATTGTCGGGCTGGATTTCAACTATTGTGTTTTTAAGACCGCGCTTGCTGCGTGCAACCGCGGCTATCACGTTACGATTGTGGAGCGGGGCACATTGGCAGCGGCACCCGTGCTGCGCAGCCGGGACCAGCTGACTGCGCAAGGGGTTATCGTGGAATAGGTGGCTAAAGCGTTTCGCGTTCAACCTGATTCGTCAAATGCTATCGCCGCAGCTTTCCTGGATGTGGATCAACGCGCCTTGAGCGGGGCGATCACCACCGACAAGGTGAAAATCAGCGCGGCAATCGCGATGATCGAGGGGCCAGCGGGCGTATCAAACAGCAGCGACAGTTGCAGCCCGGCCAGCACCGCCCCCGCCCCGATCAGCACCGCGATCACGGCCATCGTCTCGGGGCTGCGCGACAGGCTGCGCGCGGCGGCGGCGGGGATGATGAGCATTGCCGAAATCAGCAGCGCACCGACGATTTTCAGCGCCACCGCGACGACAATCGCCAAGGCAATCGTCAGCACCAACCGCTCACGGTCGGGGTTCAGGCCCGACGCTTGGGCGAGGTCTTCGGACAGCGTAGCGGTCAACAAGGGTTGCCAGCGCCAGAGGAGCAAAGCGAGGATGGCGCCCGCCCCGGCCCAGACAAAACCAAGATCGGTTTTCGACACCGCCAGAATATCGCCGAACAGCAGGCTGGACAGATCGGCCCGCGCACCGGGCAGAAAGCTGATGGCCACAAGGCCAAAAGCCAGCGCAGAGTGCGCCAGCACGCCAAGCGTGGTATCCACGGCCCAGCCTTTGGCCGAAAGGGTCGAAACGGTCAGCGCCATCGCCAGCGCCACCAGCATTGTCCCGATGCCGATGGGTAAAGACAGCGTCAGCGCCAGCGCCACGCCCAGAATCGCCGCGTGGCTGGTGGCATCGCCAAAATAGGCCATGCGCCGCCAGACGACAAAGGCCCCCAAAGGCCCGGTTGCCAAGGCAAGGCCAACACCTGCCAATGCGGCGCGCATCAGGAAATCGTCAAACATGGTCTTGCGGCTCTTTCGCTTTGGCGGGGCTTTGATGGGTGTGGCTGTGGTCATGGCCGCAGCCCGGCCCGTGTTCATGCCGCAGCCCCGGCCCGTGGTTATGGTCATGGTCATGCCGATACAGCGCCAGCGCGCCTTGGGTGCCAAACCCGAACAGCGCGCGATATTCCGGCGCATCGCGCACCACATCCGGCGTGCCTTCGCAACACACATGCCCGTTCAGGCAGATCACCCGGTCGGATGCGGCCATGACCACGTGCAGGTCATGACTGACCAGCAGCACCGCCGCGCCCGTCTCTTGCCGCACATCGGCGATCAATTGGTAAAATGCCGCCTCGCCGGGTTGGTCAAGCCCTTGCGTCGGTTCATCAAGGATCAGCAGGTCCGGCGCATTGAGCAAGGCGCGCGCCAGCAAGACCCGCTGCAACTGCCCGCCCGACAGGTCGGCCAATTGGCGCGGCCCCACGCCCGCCACGCCGCAGCGGGCCAGCACCTGTTCGGCCTGCGCGTCCGAGCAGCGCTTTGGCAGCGACAAAAAGCGCCGCGCCGTCATCGGCATCGGGCGGTCGATATGCAGGCGTTGCGGCACATAGCCGATGCGCAGGCCCGCCTGCCGCGTCACCTGCCCTGCCGCCAGCGCCTGAAGCCCCAGCAGCGCCCGCAGCAAGGTGGATTTGCCCGACCCGTTGGGGCCGACGATGGTGACAATTTCGGCCCGTTCAATTGCCAGAGACACCGCCGACAGAATATCGGCACCGCCCAGACGCACGGTCAGGCCAGAGGCTGCAAGCAAGCTCATGCCGCGGCCTCGCAGGCGGGGCACAGGCCAAGGGCCTCGATACTGGTGCGTTCCACGGTGAAGCCTGCGGCATGGGCGGCGGCATTCAGCGCCGCGCGCACCTGTTCGGCCGGGGTTTCGGCCAACGCGTTGCAGCCCCGGCAAATCAGGAACACCGGGGCGTGGTCGGTTTCGGGATGCATGCAGGCGGCAAAGGCGTTCAGGCGCCGCACCTTATGGGCAAGCCCTTGTTCAACAAGAAATTCCAGCGCGCGATACGCCACAGGTGGTTGGTTGCCGAACCCCGCTGCTGCCAGCCGTTCCAGCACCTCATAGGCCCCCAACGCGCGATGTTCGGCCAACAGGATTTGCAGCGCTTGCCTGCGCACCGGGGTCAGCCGCAGTTTGCGGCTTTGCAAAATCTCCTCGGCCCGTTGCAGGCCCTGATCGCTGCAATGGCGGTGGTCGTGGCTGTGGAAGGCATCTGGTTTCGGGGTCATTTTCCGCCTTGACATGTTATATCGTAACATATTTATCGTTATATCATAACATAACCCAGCCACGACCCCACGACAAGACAGGAGTTTCCCTTATGCGTGCCCTTTCCCTGCCACTGTTTCTGGCCTTCAGCCAACCCGTCTGGGCCGAGGTGCCGAAGGTTGTCACCGATATCGCGCCGGTGCATGCGCTGGTGGCCATGGTGATGGGCGATCTGGCGGCACCAGAGGTGTTGCTGCCGCGCGGGGCGGACCCGCATGATTTCCAACTGCGCCCCAGTCAGGCGCAAAGCCTGTCCGAGGCGGCTTTGGTGATTTGGGTCGGCCCGGAGCTGAGCCCTTGGTTGACGCGCGGGCTGGACGGGCTTGGCGCTCAGGCCCGCTCGGTCCCGCTGTTGGCGGCGGCGGGAACCGAAACGCGCAAATGGGGCGACGCGACCGAGGCGCATGACCACAGCGCGCATGGGCATGACGACCATAAAGAGGAAGCGGCCCAAGACGACCATGGCCATGATGACCACGCGCATGACGACCATGGGCATGACGACCATGGGCATGACGACCACGCGCATGACAAGGACGGCATCGACCCCCATGCCTGGCTGGACCCGGTCAATGCGCGCACCTGGCTGGAGGTGATCGCGGCAGAGCTTTCGGCGCTGGACCCAGAGAACGCGCCGGTTTACGCCGCCAATGCCGCCGCAGGCCGGGCCGAGATTGACCTGATTGAAGCGCAGGTCGCCACCACCCTCGCCCCGGTCAAGGACACGCCTTTTGCGGTGTTCCATGATGCTTATGGCTATTTCGTCGGGCATTTCGGCTTGCAGGTTCTGGGCAGTCTGCGCGAAGGCGATGCCGCCGCACCGGGGGCGGCGCATATCAAGGAACTGGAGGCGCGGTTGAAAGCGGAAGGCGCGGTTTGCCTGTTCCCCGAGGCCAATCACGGCAGCGCCTCGGCGGCGCAACTGGCCGAGGCCACCGGGCTGCGGCTGGGCGGGATGCTGGACCCGGAAGGCACCACGCTGGAGCCGGGGCCAGAGCTTTACGGCGCGCTGATCCAGGGGCTTGCCACCACGCTGGCCGCTTGCCTCGCGCAGGGTTAAACCACGGTCAGCATCACCGGGCCATCCCCGACAGACCCGATCACAGCGGCGCTTTCCCCGGCGTGGGACAGCGCCGCAATCAATTGCGGGGCCAAATCGGCGGGCACCGTGGCCAACAGCCCGCCTGCGGTTTGCGGATCATAGAGCAAGGCCGCCTTGGTGCTGTTGGGGGCCTTGATCCGGCCCAGACACAAGGCGCGGTTGGCGGGCGCGATGGTCGAGGCGATACCTGCCGCAGCCAAAGCCTCGGCCCCCGGCAACAGCGGGATGGCAGACAGATCCAGCCGCGCCGACAGCCCCGCCCCTTCCAGCATTTCCAGCAGATGCCCGGCAAGACCAAAGCCGGTGACATCGGTCATCGCGCTGGCATGGAGCGACAGGATGGCCGAGGCCGGACCCAAAGGCCGCAGCATCGAGGCGTAGCAAGCGGCGACCGCCTCGCCCAACAACTGATCGGGCAAGCGGGCCATGGCCATTTCGGCGGCCAAAACGGTGCCGGTGCCCAAAGGCTTGGTCAGGAGGATCGCATCGCCGCGTTGCGCCCCGGTCTTGGTGATCGCCTTATCCGCCAGCCCCGTCAGGCTGAAACCGATGGTCAGCTCTGCCCCCACCGATGTATGGCCGCCCAAGATATCGGCCCCCGCCTCAGTGAACACCTCTGCCGCTGCGGCAAGAATTTCGGCCATCATTTCGGCATGCAGCGCAGGCGCGGCCTTGGGCAAGGTGATCTGCGACAGCGCCGATTGCGGCTTGGCCCCCATGGCCCAGATATCGCCCAGCGCGTGAATGGCGGTGATCCGCGCCATCAGCGCCGCATCGGGGGTAAAGGCGCGCAGATGGTCGGTGGTCAGCACTTGCTGCACGCCGCCAAAGCCCAGCACCCCGGCATCATCGCCGGGACCAGAAAACACATCGGCGCGGGCGGGCGCGGGCAGGGTTTGCAGCGCCGCCCCCAAGGCCCCTGCCCCCAGCTTGGCCCCGCAGCCCCCGCACAAAGGCTTGTCGCCCAGCGCCTCGGCCAGACCTTGCGCTGCATCAGGCGGCAGGCCACGCCCGCGCATCGCAGGGTAATCGGCAAATTTCGCCATGAACTTACGGTCAATCCGGTCTTTCCACTGCCAGAGCCACGCGCCTTCCAGCCGCAGGCCCAGCTTGTCGGCCACAGCGCTTTTGCGCCCGGTCGAGATCAGCTTGAGGTAATCGCGCTGCGGGGCATAGCGGCGCAGGGGCGCGCCTGACAGGGCCGCGCGCAGGTTATGAAACAGGATCGGGGCTTGGCGCACGGCAAAAACCCCGGCCTTGGGGCGCGGGGCAAAACCCATATGCGCGCAATCGCCTACAGCAAAGATCAACGGGTCAGAGCTTTGCAGGCTTGGCCCTACCTGCACGAAACCATCCTGCAAAGCCAGACCGGTTTCGGCCAACCAGCCCTGCGGCTGCGCCCCGGCCACCGACAGCGTGAAATCGGACGGCAGCACCCGCCCATCCGCCAGCGTGACCGCGCCTGCCGCGACCGCAGCCGGGGTGGCATTGGTCAGCACCGTGACGCCATGGGCCTGAAGCTGCGCCAAAAGGGCCGCGCGCGCACCGGCCCCGATATGCGGCAAGGCCGATGGCGCGCGTTCCAGCAAGGTGATCTGCGCCTGCCGCCCCAACCCTGCCAAGCGGTGAGCAGAGGCCATCGCAAGCTCGGCCCCGCCCACGCCTGCGCCGATGATGACCAGACGCGGGGCGGCGGGCGCGGTTTCCAGAAACGCGGCCCAGCGTTCGGCGTAGCCGCCCAAGGGTTTGGCCGCGACCGCGTGCTGGTCAAACCCCGGCAGCCCCGGCAAGTTAGAGGCGATGCCGATATCGACCGAGGCCACATCATAGCGCAACCTGCGCCCCGAGTGCAGCACCACCTGCTGTGCGGCGCGGTCAATCCCGACAGCCCGGTCCAGAATGGCGCGCGCACCGGCAAAACGGGCCAGACGGATCAGGTCGATCATCATCTCGGGCCGTGTGTAATGGCCTGCGATATGGCCGGGCAACATGCCGGTATAAGGGGCGACCGGGCCGGGGTTGATGACGGTGACGCGGGTGCCTGCCTGCGGGGCCATGCCCCATTTGCGCAGCACAAGCGCATGGGCATGCCCTCCGCCGATCAAGACCAGATCGCGCACCTGCGGCCAGCTTTCCCCTTGCATCTGTGGCGCGTCCTTTCTTGCCCTTATCTTGTGGCAAAACCCTATCGCGGGGCGCGCGCAATGACGAGAGGCCCGATCGCCACAGTTGCGTGAACCGGGCGCAGACCCTAGTCTGCGGGCCAGCCTCACCCCCTGCCCCCCATTCCCTTGCATAGGCCCCGCATGTCCCGACCCGCACAGCGCCTGACCCAAAGCCAGAAGCTGCGGCTGAATGTCGGGCTTGCCACCTCGATCCGGGTGCTGCGTTTTGATGCCTCGGGCCTGACCCGCTATCTGGAGGAACAGGCAGCCGAAAACCCGCATCTGTCGCTGGCCCCTGCGCCGGTGGCACCGGACGAATGGTTGCCGCGTTGGCAGACGGCTTTTGCCGTTCATGGCATGGGCCGCGCCGAACAGCCCGATTTCGCCGCGATGTTGCAGGCCCCCTCGCTGGGCTTGATCGAGCATGTGACGCGGCAGATCGAGCGGCTGTTTCCCACCGGCAGACCGCGCGAGATTGCCTATGGGTTGATGAACGCGCTGGAACCTTCGGGCTGGTTGGGCCAACCGTTGCCGATGCTGGCCGCGCAGATCGGCTGTTCGGTGCCTGAGGCGGGCGCGGTGCTGGCGCGGTTGCAGCAAATGGAACCGACGGGGATGTTTGCCCGGTCGCTTGCCGAATGTTTGCATCTGCAAGCGGCCGAGGCGGGCCATCTGGACCCGACGATGGGCTGCGTGCTGGAGCATCTGGACATGATCGCCGCAGGGCAGATTGCAGAACTGGCCCGGATGTGCCGGGTCGAGGACGCCGAGATCACCCGGCGCATCCGCATCATCCGCAGCTTTGACCCGAAACCCGGCGCGCAATTCACCCAGAACGCCGCCCCGGTGCGCGAACCCGATCTGACGGTAACGCGCGGGCCGCAAGGCTGGCGCGTGGCGCTGAACCGCTCTGCCCTGCCCGATGTGCAATTGCACGAAAAGCCGCTGGCCGGGCGTGCCCCCCTGCCCCCCGCCCGCGCGGCAGAGGCACTGACCGAGGCGCGCAACCTTGTGCGCATGGTGGCCAGCCGCAACCAGACCTTGCTGCGGATTGCGCAGGAAATTCTGCTGCGGCAAGAGGCGACAATTTCGCGCGGGCTGGAGGCGTTGGAGCCGATGAGCATGCAAGATGTGGGGGCGGCGCTGGGGCTGCACAAAAGCACGATCAGCCGGGCGATTGCAGGGGTCAGCGCCGATACGCCGCGCGGCACGATCTGGTTGCGCCGCCTGTTCACCGCCCCGGTGGGCGAAGGCGGTGCGGCGGGCGGGGCCTTGCGCGCAAAGCTGGGCCGTTTGCTGCAACAGGAGGATGCCGCAGCCCCCCTGTCCGATCAGGCGCTGGCCGAAGCGCTGTCTGCCCCCGGCGCCCCGATTGCGCGCCGCACGGTGGCCAAATACCGCGCAGCTTTGGGCATCGGCCCGGCGCATCGGCGCAAGCGGCGGCCCTGACCCCAGCGCCGGGTGGCCCTGTGCTGCTGCGCCAAATCTGCCGCAGGCGGGAAAATTGGGTCGTTCCCGGCTGTGCGCGGCGCGCAATTTAGCCCTAGATCATCGCCAACCCGCGCAGCCGCGCGGCTAAACATCACAAGCTGGATATATCGGGCATGAGCATTTTTCTGGGCGTGGATACGGGCGGCACCTATACGGATGCGGTGGTTTTGGACAGCGCCCGCGATATCGTGCTGGGCAAGGCCAAATCCCTGACAACGCGCAAGGATCTGGCCTTGGGCATTGGCCGCGCCGTCGATGCCGCGATGGAGGCCGCCCAGATATCTGCCGCCGAGATTGCGATGGTGTCACTGTCCACCACCTTGGCCACCAATGCGCTGGTCGAAGGCCAAGGCGGGCGCGTGGCGCTGGTGTTCATCGGTTTTGATGAGGCCGATCTGGACCGGGGCGGATTGGCCGAGGCGTTGGGCGGCGATCCGGTGATCCGGCTGGCGGGCGGGCATGGCCATGCAGGGCAGGAAAGCGCGCCCTTGGACCTTGCCGCGCTGGACGCGGCGGTGCGGACACATTCGGTTGTGGGCTTTGCCGTGGCCGCGCGTTTTGCCACCCGCAACCCGGCCCATGAAATTGCCGCGCGCGATCTGATCCGGCAGGTTACGGGCCGCCCCGTCACCTGCTCGCACGAGCTTTCGGCCAATCTGAACGGGCCGAAACGCGCGCTGACGGCTGTGCTGAACGCGCGCCTGATCGGAATGATCGACCGGCTGGTCACAGCCTGCGAGGCGCATATCAAGACCCGCGGCATCGACGCGCCCTTGATGGTGGTGCGCGGCGATGGGGCGCTCATTTCCGCCGCCATGGTGCGCGAACGCCCGATTGAAACGATCCTCTCTGGCCCTGCCGCCTCGATCGTGGGGGCGCGCTGGTTGACGGGGGCCAGTGACGCGCTTGTCTCTGATATTGGCGGCACCACAACCGATGTCGCCTTGCTGAAAGACGGCCTGCCTGAAATTGACCCGCTGGGCGCGCGGGTCGGCGGCTTTCGCACCATGGTAGAGGCGGTGGCCATGCGCACCACGGGCCTTGGCGGCGACAGCGAGGCACATCTGCTGACCGAAGGGCTGGAGGGCGGCTTTTTCCTTGGGCCGCGCCGCTTGATCCCGGTGTCGCTGCTGGCGGTGGACCATGGCCCGATGGTGCATGCCGCGCTGGACCGCGCCTTGTCGATGGAAGCGGTGGGCGAATTCGACGGCCGTTTCGTGATACCGATGGGGTTTGAACCGGCGGGCCTGACCGCGCGCGAGGCGGGGCTTTTGGCGCGGATCACCGCCCCGATGCCGCTTGCGCTTGCACTAACCTCGCGCCTTGAAGCCGCCGCGATGGATCGATTGGTGGCGCGCGGGCTGGTGATGCTGTCGGGCGTCACCCCTTCGGATGCCAGCCATGTGCTGGGCGGGCTGGCGGATTGGGACGCATCGGCGGCGGAAAAGGCGCTGCGCCTTCTGGGGCGCCGCCGCAATGGCCGGGGCGAACGCGTAGGCACCGACCCTGCCCTGCTCGCGCAGGCGCTGATCGACCAATTGACCGAACAAACCGCAACCTGCCTGCTGGAGGCCGCCTTTGGCGAGGATGCCCGCTTTGCCGAAGAAGATGGTGCAGTGCTGGCCCGCCACCCTTTGCTGCGTGCCGGGTTGAACCAGCATCGCGGCGTGGTAGAGCTTTCGGCGCGGCTGGGGGTGCCGGTGATCGGGCTGGGGGCCTCGGCCCCCTATTACTACGGCGCGGTTGGCGTGCGGCTGGGGGCAAAGATGATCCTGCCCGAACATGCCGGTGTCGCCAATGCCATCGGGGCGGTGGTGGGCCAAGTCAGCCAACGCGCGACCGGGCTGGTGTCTTCGGCGGGCGAAGGGCAGTTCACCGCGCATCTGGCTTACGGTCTGGAACGGTTTACCAGCCGCGATGCTGCCCTTGCCGCGATGGAAGCGGCCTTGATCGCCGAAGCCTCGGCCCGCGCCAAGCTGGCCGGGGCGGATGATCTGCTAATCACCACCACCCGCGATATCCGCGAGGCAGAAGTGGAGGGCCAGCCGATGTTCATCGAGGCTGTGCTGACGGCCACCGCCTCGGGCCGGCCGCGCGTGGCGCATCCTGTTGCAAAAGAGGTTGATGGCGAATTGGCCATTACCGGAACGGTTTACGGCAGCACCCTGTAGCGCGGGGCCTTGGCAGAATTTCCGGACGCGGCAGATTTCGCGCCGATTCCCTCTTGACGCCCCGCGCCTGCACCCTTAACCACCCGCTTCAAGTGGCGAGGTAGCTCAGCTGGTTAGAGCACACGACTCATAATCGTGGGGTCGGGGGTTCGAGTCCCCCCCTCGCCACCACTTCCCCCATCCGTTTGTAGAGTTGAGCGTTAAGCCGCGCGCTGTGGCGCAGCCTTTGGCGGTAAAATGCTGTCTGGCAGGGCGGTTTTGGGCGAGCGATATGGTGTAAAGCGCCCGGCAGCGGGTGCAGGGCGAACGATGGTGCGGCGCGCACAGCAAAAACGGGGCCGGTTGCCCGACCCCGTTTCAAATTTGATACAGCTTTGTCGGCTGTTCCGGGCTTAATGCGTCCAGACGCCGCGGCGGTTGGTGGCGAAATTGTCGCCATAGCCACCGGGGCGGATATTGGCCTTGCGCGGCTTGGGTTCAGAGACGGCATAGTCGATGCCATGGGCCTTGGCATAGGCCTCTGCCGCCTCGCGGCTGTCAAAGCGCAGGCGCACTTGCGAATTCATGTCATCGCTGGAGGTCCAGCCCATCAGCGGGTCCACCGACCGGGCCGAGGCGGGCACAAAATCCAACACCCAGCTTTTCGTCTTGGCCGTCCCCGATTGCATGGCATTGCGGGCAGGCTGATAAATACGGGCGCGCATCGGCAGGCTCCTTGGAATGAACGTGGCGCTATATGGCGGAAAAGACCGGGGTTTTGCAAGGGCCTTGCCACAGGAACCGACGCTGCTGAGGGGATGTGCTGCCGACCGATCGCGGGAGTGTGGGTGGGGTGTGTGGTGCGATCGGCCGGCAGACTTTGCTGCTTGCCCCTTCACTCTGCAACATGGTTTCGGATAACTCAACCAAAAGATGCAATCTTATTTCAGATATTCCATAAAATTGAACCACTTTTGCTAATTTTCGAGAAACCTTCGTTAACAAGGGGTTAACAACCCCCTTGAACAAGAACAAAAACAGACCAACTCTAGGGGGTCCGAAGGAATCAGCATGCCCCATAACAACACCAACGCCCCCGCCACCCGCCCAGACGTGCTGACGCGCCCCAAGCTTGAAGGCGGGCGGCGGTTCAAACTGTCCACGCCGTTTGAACCTGCGGGCGACCAGCCCACGGCGATTGCCGAACTGGCAGGCGGGATCACGGCGGGGGAACGGGATCAGGTGCTGCTGGGGGCCACGGGCACCGGCAAGACCTTTACGATGGCCAAGATCATCGAGGAAACCCAGCGCCCGGCCATCATTCTGGCGCCGAACAAAACGCTGGCGGCGCAGCTTTACGGCGAATTCAAAGGGTTTTTCCCCGATAACGCGGTGGAATATTTCGTCTCTTACTACGATTACTACCAGCCGGAAGCCTATGTCGCGCGGTCCGATACCTATATCGAGAAGGAATCCCAGATCAACGAACAGATCGACCGGATGCGCCACTCTGCCACCCGGGCGCTGTTGGAACGCGATGACGTGATTATCGTGGCCTCAGTTTCCTGCATCTATGGTATCGGGTCGGTTGAAACCTATTCGGCGATGACGCAAGACCTGAAAACTGGGGAAAGCTATGACCAGCGGCAGGTGATCTCGGAACTGGTGGCGCAGCAATACCGGCGCAACGATCAGGCGTTTCAGCGCGGCTCTTTCCGGGTGCGCGGCGACAGCCTAGAGGTTTGGCCTGCCCACCTTGAAGACCGCGCCTGGCGGTTTTCGTTTTTCGGCGAGGAGTTGGAGGCGATCATCGAATTTGATCCGCTGACCGGGGCGAAAACCGACAGCTTCGACCAGATCCGCATCTATGCCAACAGCCACTATGTGACCCCGCGCCCGACGATGAACCAAGCCGTCATCGGCATCAAGAAAGAGCTGCGGATGCGGTTGGACCAATTGACCGCCGAGGGCAAGCTGCTGGAAGCGCAGCGGCTGGAACAGCGCACCAGTTTCGATTTGGAAATGCTGGAGGCCACCGGCGTTTGCAACGGGATCGAGAATTACTCGCGCTATCTGACAGGCCGCGCACCGGGGGAGCCGCCCCCAACCCTGTTCGAATTCATCCCCGACAATGCGATTGTTTTTGCCGATGAATCCCACGTCTCGGTGCCGCAGATCGGGGGCATGTATAAGGGCGACTATCGGCGCAAGTTCACGCTGGCGGAACACGGGTTCCGGCTGCCCTCTTGCATGGATAACCGCCCGCTGAAGTTTGAAGAATGGGACGCGATGCGCCCGCAAAGCATCTTTGTTTCGGCCACGCCCGCGGCTTGGGAATTGGAGCAGGCGGGGGGTGTGTTCACCGAACAGGTCATCCGCCCCACCGGGCTGATTGACCCGCTGGTCGAGATTCGCCCTGTTGATATGCAGGTCGACGACTTGCTGGATGAAATCCGCCGGGTGGCGCAGGCCGGGTTGCGCGTGCTTGCCACCGTGCTGACCAAACGCATGGCCGAGGATCTGACCGAGTATTTCCACGAACAGGGCATCCGCATCCGCTATATGCACTCGGACATCGACACCATCGAACGCATTGAAATCCTGCGGGATTTGCGGCTGGGGGCGTTTGATGTGCTGGTCGGCATCAACCTGCTGCGCGAAGGGTTAGACATTCCCGAATGTGGGCTGGTGGCCATTCTGGACGCGGATAAAGAGGGGTTCCTGCGTTCGGAAACCTCGCTGATCCAGACCATCGGGCGGGCAGCGCGCAATGCCGAAGGGCGGGTGATCATGTATGCTGACCGGGTGACGGGCAGCATGGAGCGCGCGATTGGCGAAACCAACCGCCGCCGGGAAAAACAGATCGCCTATAACACGCTGCACGGCATCACGCCGACCACGGTGAAAAAGAACGTGGAAGATGTGCTGGCGGGCCTGTGGCAAGGCGATACCGATATGGCGCGGGTCACGGCCAAGGTGGACAAGCCGATGGTCGGGGCCAATCTGGCGGCCCATCTGGACGGATTGCGGGTGCAGATGCGCAAAGCGGCCGAAAATCTGGAGTTTGAAGAAGCCGCCCGCCTGCGCGATGAGGTGAAGCGACTGGAGGCGGTGGAACTGGCGATTGCCGATGATCCGCTGGCGCGGCAATCAGTGATCGAGGACGCGGTAGAGGATGCGCAGAAAATGGCGGGTCGTTCGACCGCTGGCCGCGCTGGCACGCGTGGAGGCAAGGCGCGGCGGCGGCGGTAGGGTGGGCAATCTGCCCACCGCTGCGCGCGACTGGTTGGCCAAAGGTGGGCAGATTGCCCACCCTACTCGCCGAACCGCCCCTGCATAGGTGTCGGGCGCCATGCGGCATCCACACGCCCTGCGCGCAAATCCCGGTGAAAGGTAGAGAACGGCCAATCCTGCGCCTGTGATACCAACCCATGATGGACCGGATCGCCCCAGCAATAGGTGACATGCCGCGCGTAATCCGCATCATCCCGGATCACATGTTCCCAAAATCTGCGCTGCCAGATCCCGCGTTCGCGCTTGGCCGCTTTGCTGGCAGAGCGCCCCTGTTCTTGCCCCAAGGCATGGCTGAACCGCGCCTTGATCCTGCGCCAACGCTCCGAATAGCCTGCATCGCCGGGCGGCAAGGTCCACACCGCGTGCAGATGATCGGGCAGCACCACCATCGCATCGCAAAACACCCGGTTTTCGGCGATGGTATCGCGATAGGCCTGCCGCAACAGATCAATCTGGTCAGTCAGCAGGCTTTGCCCCCGCACCGCCAGATTGACGGTGAAGAAATAGGTGGCTCCGGGCAGGATACGGCGGCGATAACAAGACATTCCCAACAATTAAACACAAATTGCTAAGAAAGCGTTGCCACGCGTAGGGTGGGCAATCTGCCCACCGCGCCTAGAATGCCTCGACCACCTCATACATCACCGGCTCAAACCGGCTGCACAGGCCGGAAATCACGCGGTTGCGTTCACGCATTTCGGGGGTGCGCAGCATGGCCTGAAAATCCTCGCGCCGCTTCCATTTGGAATAATTGGCGATCCGGGTTTGGGCGTCGTTCATATGCAGACCCGCGCCCAGAAACCCGGGCTGGTGGCGGATGAACTCGGCATAGGCGGCTTGCAGTGCCTCCATCAAATCCGCCGCAGTGCCCGGCGTCATCTCGAATGTGGTGATCACTGTCTGGCCGGTGAAGTCCTTGCTGATCTGTGGCATCGGGGCGTCCTCCTTTGCACCCATCATGGCACGAAACGGCAGGGCGAAGGCCAGCATTTTCTGCGTCAAAACCGGCCATGGCCCCGAATCCCTTGCCTTTTGAGGCAATCGCCCCTAGGTTTTCCCTGCGACGTTATCTCTATCGACCACTGTCTACCGCCATTCGGCCACAGCAACTCGATTCTCAGCTGACGTGCCGGGCCGCCACATGGTGTGGGCGGAACTAAGACAGGAGATCTCACGATGGCCAAAGGCACCGTGAAATGGTTCAACGAAACTAAAGGCTATGGCTTTATTGCGCCCGAAGGCAGCAGCAAAGACGTGTTCGTGCACATCACCGCGCTGGAGCGCGCTGGCCTGCGCACCCTCGCCGATGGCGCTGCGGTGACCTTCGATATCGAAGCGGGCCGTGATGGCCGCGAATCCGCGACCAACCTTTCATTGGCATAAGGGTTCGGCCTGATCCGTCAGGCAGAAAACGCAAAAGGGCGGGCCATTGCGGCCCGCCCTTTTTGCATTCTATTGCGGCGCTTAGGCGGCTTGAAACACCAGCCGGTCGCGCATCGCATGTTCAAAACCAACCCGCAGCGAGACCGCCGACACGGGCGCGCGCAACACGACGGGGGCTGCATTTTCTGTGGGAAAAATCTGTTCGCCACAATCGCTGGCCGCCAGAATGACCGGGATCGACACCCCGCCTTTGTGCAACATCGACACCAGATTGCGCCCGGCCTCCAGCCCGCCAAAGCCATCACATTCGATCACAAACAGGCCAAAGCCCGTGCTATCGGCGATCAACGTGTCCAGCGCGGTGAACGCGTCATTTTCCAATTCCACAATTCCGCCGAGCCCTGCGATCCGCGCTGCAATCTTGCTGTATCGCGCCTCTTCAACCGGGGTGAGCACCATGACCCGGACCCCCCAGCCCACGATGGCTGAGACTTCGGCATCTTCCTGACGAAAAAACTGCATCTTCGATCTCCTGCCTCATCGTTTCTTTCATCTATTTAGCCACTGGAATCGATCAACATTATGGTAAAATCTCGTTAGTTTTCCCCGCGGACCGCCGGATTGTGTCCAGACCGGGGCACAATCCGACGATCGGATTGGCCTCTGTTGTCAGGGTAGCGGGAAAGAATTGGCAAAGCCTTAGCGCCAGAGCTCAAAAGGGCGAAACAGGGGCCGTTGGCTAAAATTCTAAGGGGATTTATCGGGGCGGAGCACTTTGGCCCCTCGGCAGGCCTGGTCTGGCTTTGGTCGACCAAAGCGGTGGGGGGCGGAACGCAATTCGCGGCTTAACGGGCCTTTTCCGTATCCATGCCTTTGAACAGCTTGGCCTGCCCGCGCCCGGCGTTCTTGGAGGCATAAAGCGCCTCATCCGCATCGCTGAGCATCTGCTCGGCCTGCGGAGGGTTGTAATCGGTTGAGACGGTGATGCCGATGCTGGCCGAAATCTGGCAGGTTTCACCTTGAAACATGCTCGGCTCGCTGAGCCGTGCGACGACACGTTTTGCGATATTGGAAAGCTGCGCTGCGTCCGTCAGACCGTGAAACACGATCACAAATTCATCCCCGCCCACACGGGCCACGGTATCGCCTTTGCGGGTTTCGGCCAAAAGCGTGACAGCAACCTCGCGCAGCACATGGTCGCCAGCCGCATGGCCCAAGCTATCATTCACCGCTTTGAAATAATCCAGATCAATATGCATCAGGCCGAAGGCCTCATTCTCGGCGATCAGCATCGCAAGAGTCATATCCAGCGCGCGGCGATTGCGCAGCCCTGTCAGCGTATCGGTCAGCGCCTGTTGCTCGGCGATTTCGCGCGCGCCTTGCAGACGCAGGTTCAACTGGCGCAATTCCTCGGTCACGGCGGTTTTGGTTTCAACCAGATACAAAAGTTCCATCGCAAGATCGGTTGCCGCGAAATCCGAATCCGTCAGTTGATGCGTTGAAACAGCCTTGATCACCCCGATCCCGAAAGACAGGTTCAGCAGCACACCGCCTGCGGGCAAGGCCACGGCGATGCCGCGCAGGGCCTGCATGTCGGCGGCATGTTTCGGGCTGATCTGCAACCGCTCGCCCTCACGGCGGCGCAAATCATCCACGGTAAAGATGCCACCGGGGCGAAACACTTCGAACAGGTCGAAAAAACCCTGCCCCTCAACTGCGGTTGCACCGAAAATCTTGGCCAGCGTTGCCCCAAAGGACAGCACGGCCCCGGTTTCGGAAATCCAGATATGCATCGGCATCAGCCGGTTCAGCGCCGCCTGCCCGATCACGAGTCCTTTGGATATCACGCTTGCTTCGTTCACCGGTTCCACCAATCTTTACTCAATCCACGTTGTCAATTCAAAGCGCCGCCCCTCTGCATAGGCCGTTTCGAGCAGTTGTATCAGGATCATTTCCCCATCAAGGCTTTGTCCGTCATGGTCCAACAGAACCAAGGCGCCATAGTCATCTGCCATTGCCCGCAACAACCCGACCATAGCATGGCCGCATCCTTCGATGGGATAACAACATTGCAAGGTGAAAAGTGTAGGGGAAATTTCGAACAAATCCAGCACCGGAATATCCAGATCAGGCAGGGCCAGATGGCCGCGCCCGCGTGTATCTTCAAGGCTTTGCAGAAAATCGGTAAAGCTGAGCCCGCCAAAGCGCAGCAATCGGCGCAGCGCATCCGAATGGGGGTTGGACACCAGGAACGTGCCCAGATCTTCCAATATGCTTTCGCGGGGGCGGACAAGCACGGTTGAGGCCGCCGTAATGACGGATTCCGTCACCGCCTTGTCATAGGTCAGCATCGGCTCAAAGCTTTCAAAGCCCAGCCGTGCCGCGCGCTTGATCTGTGACCATTTCACAGGGCCATGCGTTTCCAGCAAAAAGCTTTGAAGTGCCCGATTGATCAGCCCATGCATCTTTTGTTTCCCCAAAGACATGGGCAAGACGCTACGTCACAGTCTTTAACATTCCCCGAAGCATTGCTGCGCGGTTTTGCCAAAGGGCCAGATGCCCTGACCGGGGTTGTGGCGGGCTTTGGTGAACAAGATGTTGAAATCTTGGGAAAACCTTTGCGGGGGCGCTGCGGATCAAGCCAAAACGCGTTAAATTCTCAGTATTCTCTTGGCCCGGGGTCGCTTTTTGCAGCCCAAGCCGCGCTGCGATGCAATCGTGATCGCTGCCCCGGCACAACGGGCGGTGATAGCGCAAACCCCTTTCCAAATCGTTGTTCTTTCAGCCGGTTGGCGTGAAATCGTGGTGCAGAAGGCACCTCTTCCCCCCTTTGTGATTCCCGGATATACCCCGCGCATGACCCAGAACCCGCCAAACCTCCGCCCCGACCTCGCCCCCAAGGCGCGCATTTCCGAGCCCCGCCGCGAGGGCCAGCCGATGATCGGCATGGTCAGCCTTGGTTGCCCCAAGGCGCTGGTGGATAGCGAACGCATCCTGACCCGGCTGCGCGCCGAAGGCTATGCGATCAGCCCCGATTATGCGGGGGCGGATGCCGTGATCGTCAACACCTGCGGCTTTCTGGACAGTGCCAAGGCCGAAAGCCTTGATGCGATTGGCGAGGCGTTGAAGGAAAACGGCAAGGTCATTGTGACAGGCTGCTTGGGAGCAGAGCCGGATTACATCCGCGAACACCACCCCAATATCCTTGCCGTCACGGGGCCGCATCAATACGAACAGGTGCTGGATGCTGTGCATGTCGCCGTGCCGCCCGCACCCGATCCGTTCATAGATCTGCTGCCTGCCTCTGGCGTGTCGCTGACGCCGCGCCATTACAGCTATCTGAAAATATCCGAGGGCTGTAACCACAAGTGCAAGTTCTGCATCATCCCCGATATGCGGGGCCGTTTGCAAAGCCGCCCGGCCCATGCCGTGTTGCGTGAGGCGGAAAAACTGGTGCAAGCGGGTGTGCGCGAACTGCTGGTCATCTCGCAGGATACATCGGCTTATGGCGTCGATATCAAACACGCCGTTGAAAAAGACCACCGCGCCCATATCACCGATCTGGCGCGTGATCTGGGGTCGCTTGGTGCCCAAAACGATCTGTGGGTGCGGCTGCATTATGTCTATCCCTACCCGCATGTGCGCGACCTGATCCCGCTGATGGCGGAAGGGCTGATCCTGCCGTATCTCGATATTCCGTTCCAGCACGCCCACCCCGATGTGCTGCGCCGCATGGCCCGCCCTGCCGCCGCCGCCAAGACGCTGGACGAAATCGCCGCGTGGCGTGCCATTTGCCCCGATATCACGCTGCGCTCCACCTTCATCGTCGGTTATCCCGGTGAGACAGAGGCCGAGTTTCAGACCCTGCTGGATTGGATGGACGAGGCGCAACTGGACCGTGTCGGCTGCTTCCAATACGAAAACGTGGCAGGGGCGCGCAGCAACGCCCTGCCCGACCATGTGCCCGATGAGGTAAAGCAAGACCGCTGGAACCGCTTCATGGAAAAGGCGCAAGCGATTTCCGAGGCGAAACTGGCCGCCAAGGTCGGCACCACGTTGCAAGTGATCGTGGATGAGGTCGACACCGAAGGCGCCACCTGCCGCACCAAGGCCGACGCGCCCGAGATTGATGGGAATTTGTTTATTGACGAAGGGTTTGAAGGGCTTAACCCCGGCGATATCGTGACGGTAGAGGTGGAGGAAGCGGGGGAGTATGATTTGTGGGGGCGGTTGGTTTAATGGCTGAGCGCTTACATTCAGATTTTCCCATATTGTTTTCATTTCAAGATCAGTCTGTTTTAGCGCGTGAAGCCCTGCCCGATATTTATCGAAAGTGGTGTGAAATTGATCTTATTTTAGCTAATTTACGAAATGATCCAAAACAACACTCAAATTTTCACTTAGATGCAAATGTTGACCTCGTCCTGCGGCTAGCCGAGCAGGAGCAATTTCAAATATTTGAAAAACACGACGAGTTTTTGATGGGTGGTGCAGGCTTCATGCAAATCGCAATGTCAAAGTTCTGGCTTTTTTCCGCATATGAATTATTGCGAGCCACATGTGACCACTCTCGATGCCGCAGCCCGAAAGATGGATATTGCCACGAGCAAGATTGCCTACGTTGTTCGATCTTGAGACTGAAACAAGAATTAAACGGTTATCGTGTCCATCTTGGAAAACTGGAAACGGAATCTAGGCCCCATACGGGAGTCATGGCTGAAAAAAGTCATGCCTCGCTGGTATTTGGCATCAAAAATGGCTCGGTAGGATGGACAACCAGAGATCTAAAATCGGGCTCAATAAAAACTACCACTCGCTTAGATCTATCAAATCTCATTATTGACAGTTTAGCATCCACTTTTGGCAACACTCCGACTTGACCCGTGCACCAATGGGAATGCAGGCTGGTTACAAATAACATAAGGACCACCTTACATGCCCTGGATCGAAACCACCCCCTACGACCAATCCACCGGCAAGCTGCGTCAGCTTTATGATCGGGTCAAAGGGCCCGGCGATAATGTCGACAATATCATGCAGATGCACTCTCTCCGCCCCCATACGATGGAGGCGCATATGGCGATGTATAAGGGCACGATCCATCACAGTGCCAACACGGTGCCAAAGTGGTTTCTGGAAACGCTGGGGGTCTGGGTGTCGATCCTGAACCAATGCAGCTATTGCGTGGAGCATCATTTTGCGGGCCTGCAACGCCTGCTGCAAGAGGATGAAAAGGCGGCCCAAATCCGCGCGGGGATGGAGGCGCAGCAGGTTTCGGCCTGTGGTCTGGCCCCCAAGGAACAGGTCGCGCTCGCCTATGCCCGCAAGCTGACCGAAGCCCCCGCCAGCCTGACAGAAGCCGATATCGCCGCCTTGCGCGGCACCGGTTGGGCGGATGGCGATATTCTGGAAATCAATCAGGTCTGCGCCTATTTCAGCTATGCAAACCGCACGGTTCTGGGCCTTGGTGTCACCACCGAAGGGGATATCCTTGGCCTGTCGCCTAACAATTCCGATAACCCCGACGATTGGACCCATTCATGACCGACACCCCGAAAATCGCGCAAACGGCCCCCTATCCGCTAGAGGTAGAGGCGGGCAAATCCTATTTCTGGTGCTCTTGCGGGCAATCCGCCAAGCAACCCTTTTGCGATGGGTCGCACAAAGGGTCAGCGTTCGCGCCAGTGAAATACACCGCCGAGGCCAGCAAGAAGGTGTTTTTCTGCGGCTGCAAGCACAGCGCCAAGGCGCCTTTGTGCGATGGGGCGCATAAGGTGCTGTAAATCCACGCGACCGCCATAGTTTAGCCACGACGCAGCAGTCTGACTTGGGCAGATGTTTCAAGGTGTGTCGATGAAAGACCTGTTCCCTTTTCTGGCCCTTTCCTCCCTTTTGTCGGCAGGGGCAGCGCTTGCCGCACCCTTGACGCCAGAGGCGTTTCGCGATGCCGCCTATGCCGGGGATCGCGCTACGGTTGATGCGGCCCTGCGTGAACAACACCAGATCGACGTGGCAGCACATAGCGCCGAGTGGCGGCAGCGGATACTCTTTACCACCTTCACCAATCTGCACCCGGTCATAGACAGTTTCACCACCGATTGGCTGGCCGATGATCCGGCCTCGGCCTATGCGTTGACGGCGCGGGGGTGGTATCTTTTCACCCGGGGCAATGCGGTGCGGGGCGAACGTATGCCGCATGATATTTACCCCGCGGCGATGGATCAGTTCCGGCAGGATCACCAAACCGCAATGGCGCTGTTTCGCAAAGCGGCCGTGTTGCAACCCGACCTGATCGCCGCCTCCGACGGGATTTTGAAAACCGGTCGCACCACCGGCAGCAAAGCGGATGTGAAGGCAGAGCTGGCCCGCATCATGCAAATCGCACCCTTTCCCGGCAGCATCCGCCGCGCAGCCGAGGCTTTGGTGCCGCATTGGGGTGGATCAATTCCCGAAATGCTGGAAACCTGCGAAACCTATGCCCCGCTTGTGACCGACCCACCGGGGTTTGACACAGAGATTTGTGCCATCTACATCATCTATGAATCGGACCTGTGGGACAGGCGGATCAAACAAGCCGCCGCCTTGGTCCTTGCCGAAAATCACCACCCTTGGCTGGACAGCTATCATCTGCGCGACGTGCTGCAAAACGGCAGCCCGGCAGAGGTGATCGCGGCGCTGCGCCCTGCCGAAGAAAGCCCCGGTTGGGCACTTTCCACCTATGAGGCAAAGCTGCTGGACGAAGCTGAATTTGCCCTGTCCGGCGCGGCGGGCTTTCCAACCTATCCACGGCTGAAGGCGGCACAGGCCCGCGAAAGGGTCGCGTTGCGGGCGCAGGCCGATCTGGCCCCGCTGAATGGGGCGGTGCTGCGGGCCTATATCAACGCGCTTGCCCAAAGTGCCGAAACCCCGGCAGAGCGTGCCTTGATCGACCAAGGTGACCTGCATCGCCGGTTGAAACAACAGCTTACCGCCATGCCCTATGATGCCGATAGCTGGGGCTTCATGGCCGCGCAGTGGTTGGATAACACCCTGACCGGATTGGAAAACGCAGCCGCATTTCAACAGAACGCGCTGGCCTATTCCAACCACAGCCTGCAATTTTTATCCGATGTGCTGAACGCGCAGTTTCGCAGCCTCCAGTTCCCAGAGGAGGCGGTGCTGCTTGGTTTTACCGTCGAATCCCTGACCGATGACCCTGCGCGCACCGACCGCGTGCTGTATTGCCCTTTCATCCGCAACATCCGTCTGATGGAGGCCCAATGCAGCGCCGCGGGCAAAGGCTGGAACGACTGTGTGCAGGGTCAATTTTCCCCGGCGGATATTCCGCAATTGATGGCCAAGGCCGCAAACCCGCAGGCCTGCGAACACGAACGCAACGCGCCGATCCAGTCTCTGTATTACAAGCCGCTTTCAGTGGATGAAGCGTTCGGCAGGCTTTGACCGCTGTGGCCCTTGCAGGCTGGGTTACAGCTTGGCCGCCGCATAAATCCGGTCCAGATCGCCGCCCCAGTCGCCGTGATACAGCGACAGGTAACGGTCGGCCTGCGTGGTGCCGGATTTCAGGCTGTCGACCAGCGGGGCAAGAAAGGCTTCCTCCCCCCTGCCCCGCGCGGCCAGACCGGCGTGGGACAGGCCCACAGCGGCGCGGGCCAGATCGGCCAGTTTCACATCCCCCGCTTCGGCCTGCAAACCCGCGACAGAGGCCCCGACGCGCAGCGCCTCGCGGGTATCAACGTCAAAACCTTTGACCAGATCCCAAGCGGCATCCAGCGCGGTGCTGTCATACATCAGCCCGACCCAGAAGGCAGGCAGCGCCAGCGTGTAATCACGGCTGCCCATATCGGCCCCGCGCATCTCGATATATTTCTTCACCCGCGCTTCGGGGAACACCGTGGTCATATGGTCGGCCCAATCCGAAAGCGTCGGCTTTTTACCGGGCAATGCGGGCAGTTCACCCTTCAGGAAAGCGCGGAAGGATTGCCCCAAGGCATTGATATATTTGCCATCGCGATAGACAAAATACATCGGCACATCCAGCACCCAATCGACATAGGCTTGAAACCCTGCGCCATCCTCAAACATGAAGGGCAGCATCCCGGTGCGGCTGCCGTCGAGGCCGCGCCAGATACGGCTGCGCCAGCTTTTATGCCCGTTCGGCTTGCCTTCAAAGAAGGGGGAGGAAGCGAAAAGCGCAGTTGCCACCGGCTGCATCGCCAAGGCCACCCGCATCTTTTTGACCATATCCGCCTCGGAGGCGAAATCGAGGTTCACCTGCACGGTGCAGGTCCGATACATCATCTGGGTGCCATGGGTGCCAACATGGCCCATATAATCGGTCATCAGCCGATAGCGACCCTTCGGCATCCGGTCCATCTGCTCATGCGTCCAGATGGGGGCGGCGCCGACACCCAGAAACCCCACGCCCATCGGGTCAGCGACTTGGGCCACCTCGGCCAGATGGTTATCCAGCTCTGCCGCTACGTCACCAATGGCCGCCAAAGGCGCGCCCGAAAGTTCAAACTGCCCGCCGGGTTCAAGGCTGATATTCGCGCCATTGCGCTGCAAGCCGATCAGATGGCCCTGTTCTTCCACCGGTTCCCAGCCAAACCCATCGCGCAGCCCTTCCAGCATCGCCCGAACCGAGCGCGGCCCGTCATAGGGCAAAGCCGCGTGGCTATCAGTCAGAAAGCCGAATTTTTCATGCTCGGTGCCAATGCGCCATTGCGCGGCGGGTTTGCAGCCGCTTTCCATATAGGCTGCAAGCTGGTCAAAGCTTTCAATCGGACCGCCGCCGGATTGGGGAATAGACATGGGCGCGCTCCGCTCTTGATTCAAAAAGTCCGGCGTCAGACCTGTCGCCTCTGGGCGATCAAGTCAAGACCGCGCGCGCAGGATGACGCCAAATCACGCGACTGTCAGAGATTGAAACCAGTGCCCTGCCCTGCGCCGCGTCAGCCGTCGGCGGCGAGACGGCATCCACCAGATCGCGGCTGTCCATGCCCGGCAGGCTGGCGAAGGCATCGAACAGGCGGTCTGCCCCCGCAGCCTCGACCGGGATCAGCAGCACCTGGCCATCTTGCTGGCGCAACCGCCAGACACGGCGGGCCTGCACCGTCAGCAGGCGCAACTCCACCAATTCGCGCAAGGCCACGGCACCGCCGAAGCTGGGCCCGAAATAGCTGATCTGGCCTTCGTCCAGTTCCACAACACCCGGCGCGTCACCCGTTTGGGCAAAGCGCAAGCGCCGCCAAGCGAGCAGGCCAAAGCCAGCCGCCAAGGCTGCGATGGCGGCCCCCACAGGGGCCAGCACCAAGCCGCCCAAAGCGATGCACCACAACCCGATGGCCCCAAGGCCCAAGGCGGCAAACACCTCGCGCCCGCGCCACAAGGCGGCGCGTGCCTCGGGGCGGATAAAGCTCATGCGGTATCCTTTGCGATACTTTGCAAGAACCGCGCATAAAGGCGGACGGTCTTTTTATATGTCGCAAGATTGGTGCGCAGATTGCCCATGATCGGCAGCGGCGTCGGGTTGGAGCGGCCCCGCCGTTCATCCTCGACAGAATAGGTCAGTTGTGCGATCAGCGCCTCCCGACCGTGCTGCCCAAGCGGCGCAATCGGGCCAAAATACCTCTCCAGCCTGCGCAACTGACTTATCTCATCCCGGATTGTGCTTGCAGCATAGCTCTGCTCTGCAAGCCAGTTGCGATAGCCGTCTTCAAGCGTCATCCCCAATCCCCCAGATGGGCTTGCCACAGGGTCAGGGCAGCAACAGCGGCGGTATCGGCGCGCAGGATGCGGGGGCCAAGGCTGGCCTGCACCACTTGCGGCATGGCGGCCAGAAGGTCCTGTTCCTCTTGCGCGAACCCGCCCTCAGGGCCGATCAGCACTGCCCAGGAGCCGGGGTCGCCGCCCGCGATGACGCCTGAAAGGGCGGAAGAGCATCCGGCCAGATGTTCGTTGCACCACAAGATCCGCCGCTCTGCCGGCCAATCGGCCAGCACCCGCGCCAAGGGTTGCACATCATCGACCTGCGGCACGAAGGTGCCGCCGCATTGCTCGGCCGCCTCGATCGCATGGGCGCGCAGCTTGTCGACGCGGATACGGTCGGCATTGGTAAAGCGGGTTTGAACCGGCATCACCCGCGCCGCGCCCAGTTCGGTGGCCTTTTCCACGATGAAATCCGTGCGCGCCTTCTTGATCGGCGCGAACAGCAGCCACAGGTCGGGCGGCATCCGCAGCGGCGCGGTTTGCGCGGCGCAAACCAGCAGCCCCTTGCGCTTGCCCGCCTCTGCCACCTCGGCCCGCCATTCGCCGTTTTGCCCATCAAACAGCAGCACCGAGGCCCCCACGCCCAGCCGCATGACGTTGAACAAATAATTGGCCTGCGCCTCGTTCAGCGCAATGACTTGCCCCGCCCCAAGCGGCTGATCTACAAAGAGTCTGATTTTCGCATTTCCCATGAGGGCAACTTATGACCGCATCCGGCCAAATGCCAGAGCCAACGCGCGTGGCCGACGCGCCTGCGGGCAATTGGGTTGACCGGTTTGCCCCTGCCCCCGCACGGCCCTTTCTGCGGCTAAGCAGGGCCGACAGGCCGATTGGCACTTGGTTGCTGCTGATCCCCTGTTTCTGGGGGCTGGCGCTGGCTGTGGCGGCGGATCCGTTGGGCTATAAGGCTTGGGATGCGTGGATCGCCGGGGGCTGCGCCATTGGGGCCTTCCTGATGCGCGGTGCGGGCTGCACCTGGAATGACATCACCGACCGCGAGTTTGATGCCGCTGTCGCCCGCACCAAAAGCCGCCCGATTCCCTCGGGTCAGGTGACGGTCAGGCAGGCGGTGCTGTGGATGGGCGTGCAAGCCGCGCTGGCTGCGGTGATTCTGTTCAGCTATAACCCGGCGACCATCGGTCTGGGGATAGCGTCACTGGTGCTGGTGGTCGTTTACCCCTTTGCCAAACGCTTTACATGGTGGCCGCAGGTGTTTCTGGGCCTTGCTTTCAACTGGGGCGCGTTGGTGGCATGGACGGCGCATTCCGGCAGTCTGGCTGCGGCTGCGGTGGTGCTATGGCTGTCGGGCATCGCCTGGACGCTGTTTTACGACACGATCTATGCACATCAGGACAAGGAAGATGACGCGCTGATCGGGGTAAAATCCACCGCGCGGCTGTTTGGCGATGAACATTCGCTGTTCTGGTTGCGCGGGTTCATGGTGGCCACCGTCTTGCTGATGACAGCGGCAACGCTGCTGGCCTTGCTGCCGATGGGGCCAAGCCTGCCGAAACTGTTGCTGGCGCTGGTCGGCATCTGGGGCTTTGGCTGGCATATGGCATGGCAATTGACCCAGCTTGATACCACCGACCCGGAAAAATGCCTGACCTTGTTCCGGTCCAACCGCAATGCGGGGCTGATTCCTGCGCTGTTTCTTGCCGGTTCGGCATTGCTCTGATTGATCCTTTGCGCCCAAGGGCATAAGGAACAGGAAGTCGTTGCGAAAAGTGGTCGAATGCACCTTCGAAAAACAGTCCTTACCGCCGCTGCCGTGCTTGTCGCGGCCTTTCTGGCTTCGCTTGGCGCGTGGTGGTCTGCCGTCGCGATTGAAAAGCGCTCGGCTGCGGCCGTCACCTCGCAATTGCTCAGTGCAGGGATCACTTGGGCCACGGTCGAGGCGAATGGCCTGCAAGTGCGGCTGATCGGCACCGCCCCGAATGAGGCGGCGCGGTTTCGCGTGGTGAATATGGCGGGCACGGTGGTGCAATCCAGCCGCGTGCGCGACCAGTTGGAAGTGACCGCGATGCGCGCGATCGAGGCGCCGCGCTTTTCGGTTGAGGTGCTGCGCAATGATGATGGCATTTCATTGATCGGCCTTGTGCCGGGCAAAGAGGTGGACTCCACGCTGACCGAAAGCGTGGCCAGCCTGACAACCGGCGCAGTCTCGGACATGCTGGAAAGCGCCGATTACGCTGCCCCCGAAGGTTGGGACGCAGCACTGGAATTCGGGCTTGCGGCGCTGCGCCTGCTGCCCCGGTCCAAAATCTCTATCGCGGCGGATCTGGTGGAGATTACTGCGATTTCCTCCAGCACGGATGAAAAGCGCAAGCTGGAAAGCGAATTGGCGCGGCTTGCCCCTGAAAGCTTGAATGTGCGGATGAATATCTCGGCCCCGCGCCCGGTGCTGACGCCCTTTACCCTGCGCTTTGTTAAGGATGAAAACGGCGCGCGGTTTGATGCCTGCTCTGCCGATACCGAACGGGCGCGCAACCGTATCCTTTCCGCCGGGGTTGCGGCAGGGGTTGCCAACAAAACGGTGTGTGAAATCGGCCTTGGTGTGCCGACCCCGCGTTGGGCCGAAGCCGCCGAAGCCGGGATCAAGGCGATTGAAACCCTTGGCGGCGGCACCATCACCTTTTCGGATGCCGATGTGACCTTGCTCGGCTCCATGGAAACCTCGCAATCCGATTTTGACCGGGTGGTGGGCGAATTGCAGTCGCAGTTGCCGCCCGTCTTTTCGCTGAAAGCCACCTTGCCGCCGAAACCCACGGCCAGCCAGTCCGGCCCGTCGGAATTCACCGCCAGCCTCAGCGAGGATGGCAAGGTGCAGATGCGCGGGCGTTTGTCGGATGAGGTGCTGCGCGCGGCGGCGGACAGCTTTGCCAAATCGCAATTCGGCGCGGACCGGGTTTATATCGCGACCCGTCTGGACGAAGACCTGCCTGATGGCTGGCCCGTGCGGGTTCTGGCCGGGCTTGAATCCTTGGCGCTTTTGCATCACGGCACGCTTTTGGTGCGTGCGGATACGGTAGAGGTGGCCGGGGTGACGGGCAAACCCGATGGCCGCGCCCGCATTTCGCAGATTTTGTCGGACAAGCTGGGCCAGGGCAAAACCTTCCGCATCAATGTCACCTATGATGAAAAGTTTGACCCGCTGGCCGCCCTGCCCACGCCGCAGGAATGTGCCGCCGATCTGAACGCGGTGATGAAGCGCAGCAAGATCACCTTCGCGCCCGGCTCTGCCGAGATTGACGCCACCGCCGCCAAGATCATCGACTCGCTGGCCGAAGTTCTGGCCAATTGCCCGCCGCTGGAAATGGAAATCGCGGGGTTCACCGATAGCCAAGGCTCTGAAGGGGGCAACCGCGCGCTGAGCCAGGCCCGTGCCGAAGCGGTGCTGACCGCCTTGCAAGGCCGTCAGGCACCCGTCACCAATTTCACCGCCAAAGGCTATGGCGAGGACAACCCGATTGCCGATAACGGCACCGAAGAAGGCCGCGAAGCCAATCGCCGGATTGAATTTGAACTGCTGAGCGAGCCTGAACCCGTGGCCCCCCCGTCCCCGGTTGATCTGGCAGAGGCGGCTTTGGCCGAACAGCAGGCGGGCAGCGAAGCGCCCGCAAATGCCGCAGCCACCGAAGCCCCGGCAGCAGGTGGCGGCGATGACGAAACCTTTGTGTTCGAACCCACCGACGAAAAATGGCGCCGCCCAAGGGCAAAGCCCTAAGCCCGTAATGTTTGCTTGTTCCCGCCCGTTTCAAAAGATAAAAGCCCGAATATGAACCGCACAGAATTCATCATCGCCACCACCATCATCCTGTTCGTGGCTTTCATGCTGGGGTGGTTCACCCATTGGCTGCTGCATCGCTTTACCCGCGTAGCGGGGGGCGATGTGAATGAGGTGGATAACCTTGCCCGGTCGCTGCACGAGGCCGAGGAGATGCGCGATCAGGCGATCCTTTATCTGGAACAGCGCGAGGCAGAGCTGACCAACCAGATCAGCCAGACCGAAGCGGAATTGCGCGCGGCAATGGAAGGGCTGCGCGATGCCCGCCATGAAGCCGAAGAAATGCGCGCCTATATCGAGCGGATGCACAACACCAACGGCTAAGCGCTGCTAGTCGTTGCCAAACGCCCTTAGGGCGATGCACAGCCCTGAATTTCCACCGCGCGGTGTTTGCCCAGAACCGTCAGCGTGATCGCATCGCGTTGCAGCGCGAACACCCCGCCGCCCGGTGCCACCAGATCCACCTCGGCCAGCAAATCCTTGCCATTGCGCGACACATCCGCCTCAGACACCCAGACGCCATTGATGCCGGGTTCCACCACCACCACCTCTGCCCCACCGGTGGAAGGCAGGCGCAACACGGCTTTCAGCCGCAGGCCATCCTTTTGCGGGGTGATTTCGCAGGTCGCCTTCGTCACGCCAGCCTCTTTCCCCGTTGAGGGGCGCTGCCGCAATGCGCGCTGGATGGTTTCATCCGAGGCACCGGGGCGCGGCAGATCAGCCGTGACCTGAAAGCTGGCGGGCACGCAA
Organism: Pseudorhodobacter sp. E13; assembly: GCF_003991405.1. Classification (GTDB taxonomy): domain Bacteria; phylum Pseudomonadota; class Alphaproteobacteria; order Rhodobacterales; family Rhodobacteraceae; genus Pseudorhodobacter. The sequence continues at coordinate 85,001 of NZ_RPEN01000152.1, read as the reverse complement.
ATATCGGAACACACGCCAAGATCAACCGCCGCTTTCAGGGCAACGGGCTGGCTGCGGTCTTTTGGAATAATCTCAACGGGCAGCACCAGTTCGTGGCTGTAGCCGATGGTTTGCAGGCCGCCCACGGTCATCACCTTGGGGCGCGGCCAGTGGAAGCGCACGGCGGCGACATTGGTGGACCCGGCCCAATCAAAACTGGGCGGGATGCCGCTGTCACCCGGCGCGCGCCAATAGGTTTTCCAGCCATCCACCAGCGTCAGGTGAAAGGCGACCATCTGGTTGCCGTTCTGCATCTGCCAACCATCGCGCAGGGTGGCGCGAAACACATCAGGCTGGGCCGTGGCGGGGGCGCCTGCGGCAAGGCTGCTGGTCAGGGCAAGGGCGGCAAGGATCGGTTTCATCTGTTTCATGCCCCTCAGATAAGCGTTCTGGCGGCCTCTGCACAATCACATTGCGGCGAGAGTGTTGTTACACAGCGTTTCCGTCCGGTCAGGTGCCTAAGCCAGCTTTGGCGCATCGCCCCCGTAAATCGCAGATCAGGGCTTGAGCAAACCCCAAACCCGCCCCATGTTATAGCTATGGAACAGCCAACCGAGATGAACCTTACCGGAAAACTGCTGATCGCCATGCCCGGCATGGCCGATCCGCGTTTTGAATCCTCTGTCATCCTGATCTGCGCCCATTCCGAGGATGGCGCGATGGGCTTGATCATCAACAAACCCGTGGCCGACCTGACCTTTGCGCATCTGCTGGAACAGCTTGGCATTCCCCATACGCCCGAAGGGCGCGGAATTTCGGTGCATTTCGGCGGGCCGGTGGAACGCGGGCGCGGCTTTGTGCTGCATTCGCCCGATTACAGCATCACCGGCGGCACGATGGAAATCGGCGGGCTGTTTGGCATGACCGCAACGCAGGATGTGCTGCGCGCCTTGGGCCGGGGCGAAGGGCCAAAGGCCGCACTGCTGGCGCTGGGTTATGCGGGCTGGGGGCCGGGGCAGCTTGAATCCGAGATTCTGCGCAATGACTGGCTGACCACCGATGCGCCCAATGATCTGGTCTTTTCCACCGAGGACAGCACGAAATGGGCATCGGCCCTGCGGCATCTGGGCGTAGAGCCGATGGCGCTTTCCTCTGCGGCGGGGCGGGCTTAGGGATTAGGCGGGCGGGTCCGCGCTCACGGCCCGATGGTAAAGCATTGCACCGCGCGGGCTTGCAGGCGGCGGCAGGCCAGATCAGCCTGATCGCGGCTTAACCCCATGAAATTGGCGTCATATCCGCCTTTCCGCTCTACCACTTTGCGCAAACCGTCCCGCAGCGTGGTGCTTTCGGCAAGCGCGGTTTTCATCAACACCCGCTCTGCCGTGGACCGAGAGGAGAAGCGGCCAAGGTTCACACCCCAATGCCGCCCACCAGAGGTGGCAACCCGCGTCACCACCACTTGCGGCTCTGCCGGGGCGGACAGCGCGACCGGGTCAGACGTATTGGTCAGCAGCTTGGCCGGGCGCTTGCGCGGTGCCACGCTGGCCACTTCCAGCGTTTCCGGCGCAGGGGCTGGGGCCGCAACGGGGGCGGCAACGGGCTGCACTGCGGCGGCAATTTCCACCGGTTCGGGTGCGGCAGGCTTGGGCGCGGGCCGTGCGGCTTGCACGGCGGCGGCAATCTCTTCTTTCGGCACGGCGGCGTCAACCGCGCCGGTTGCCACGGCCAAGGCGCCTGCAATGTCATCCTGCATCGCCAGCACCGCCACGGCCGTCGCCTCTACCTTTTCCGCGCTGACAGGGCGCGACTTTGGCCGGGGCGAGGTTTTCAGCGAGGTCACCAAGCGGATGGTCTTGCCCGCGCTGCGGCCATCACCATTGCCTTGGGTGCCATCGGTCCCGGCATCCGACACTTCCAGATCGGCCCCCGGCAAATCGGCGGGCGAAGGTTTGCGCACGGCGACGTTGTTCTTGGCACTGCCAAAGCCCAGATCCATCAGCTCGGCCATTTTGGCGTTGCGATGCGCGGTCGATTTGCCCCCGAACACGGTGGCAATAATGCGCTTGTTGCCCCGTTCCGCCGAAGCCGTCAGGTTGAAGCCCGCCGCCGAGGTATAGCCGGTCTTGATGCCATCCGCGCCTTTATAGGCGTCCAGAAAGCGGGAATTGGTGTTGCGCACCTTGCTCATCCCGGCATCGGTTTCGCGCCGCGAGAAGATATTGTAATATTCCGGGAAATCATAAAACAGCCGCCGCCCCAGCGTGTTCATATCGCGGGCAGTGGACAGATGGCCCGGCGCTGTCAGGCCATTGGCGTTCTTGAAGGTCGAATTGCGCATGCCAATCGCCTTGGCCGTCTGGTTCATCCGCGCCGCCCAGCGGGCCTCGTTACCGCCCAGATGGTCGCCGATGGCCGAAGCCGCATCATTGGCCGATTTCACCGCTGCCGCGCGGATCAGATAGCGCAGGGCAATCCGCTGCCCGGCCTTCAGCCCCAGACGCGACGGCGGCTTAGAGGCAGCGTTCTTGGAAACGGTGACCATGGTATCCAGCGACACCTCTCCGCGCCGGATGGCGTCGAAGGCGATGTAAAGCGTCAACATTTTGGTCAGCGAGGCCGGATGCAAGCGCGCATCGGCGTTGGATTCATACAGGGTTTCGCCACTGCGCGCATCCATCACGATGGCCGCATAAGGTGCAGCAAAACCGCCCCGGACCGAAGCGGTTGCAATCAATGTCGCGAATGCGAGCAATAGAAAGATGCGGGCGAAAAGCCCTTGAAGCGATGCCACGTCGCTGGTCCCTTGTTCCTGCCTCATTACGCCCCTGATTTTTTTTGTGGGGCTTCGTCTGCTTACCAAAAAACGTAGCACGGCATTCCAAACCAGAAAACCCCAAATTTTCAAAGGCTTTCGGCTTGTTCTTCACATATGGCAGGAACCCGCCATATCTGGGGGGCAAATCCCCCCTACCCCCTAGCTATGGGGTCTGTGGGGTAGTGCCGTTTTGCAACGCCTCCAACAAAGCTTGCAAAGCGCCCAGATCGGGCAAGGCATGAAAACGCGGATGCGCGCTTGGCGGTTCGGCATGTTCCAGCGCCCAGGTCAGGCCATGTGGCACATGCACCCCATGCCCCCCCGCCGCAATCACGGGTAAAACATCGGATTTCAACGAGTTGCCAACCATCAACGCGGCCTCTGCGCGGCTGCCATGGCGTGCGAAAATCCGCAGATAGGCCTCTGGCGTCTTGTCCGACACGATTTCAACGCCGTGAAACAGATCACCCAAACCCGATTGCGCCAGTTTGCGTTCCTGATCCAGCAGATCGCCTTTGGTGATCAGCAAGACCTGATGATCCTGCGCGGCGGCCTCCACCGCCTCTTGGGCATGGGGCAGCAATTCAATCGGATGGGCCAGCATATCGCGGCCTGCGGCCATGATCTCGGCAATCACGCTGGCGGGCACCTTGCCTGTCGTCACCTCGATCGCGGTTTCGATCATCGACAGCACAAAACCTTTGACGCCAAAGCCGTAATGCCCAAGGTTGCGCCGCTCGGCGGCCAGCAGGCGTTCGGCCAGATGGTCAGCCTCGGCATAATCGGCCAGAAGGGCGGTGAAATGATCCTGCGTCAGCCGAAAGAAGGATTCATTTTGCCACAGCGTATCATCGGCATCAAAACCAACCGTTGAAACCGCGCGTTTGCCCATACCCATTCCCCTTGCCTGATGCCGGCAGAATTGCCCAAGGCCGCGCCAAGTTCAAGCAATCCCCCCGCCCCCTTTGCCTGCGCGCAAAAAACGCTATATTACGCATAAAGCATGCAAAACCCGAATCCCTTTGTCAGACGGAGCCTTCCCTTGTCCCATACCCCTTTCCAGATGTCGGAAAAGCCGGATGGAACCGACGGCGATGCCTCGCTGCTGACAAAAACCAAAACCCGCACGCAACGGCCACCGATGTATAAGGTGATGCTGTTGAACGATGATTACACGCCGATGGAATTCGTCGTACATATACTGGAGCGGTTTTTCGGCCTGAACCACGCGCAAGCCTTTGAAATCATGCTGACGGTGCATAAAAAAGGGCTGGCGGTTGTGGGTGTGTTTTCCTTTGAAGTGGCGGAAACCAAAGTCACGCAGGTGATGGATTTTTCGCGCCGCCATCAGCATCCGTTGCAATGCACCATGGAAAAAGAGTAGGGCTTCATGCCCGAAGGCCCCTGACAGGGCATGCCTCCAACAAAAGGACCTTGGCCGCACGTTCGGCTGCCCATGCGCTCAGATCGACTTTCCTTTGCCCTGCGGGATGGGGCGCTGACCCTGCCCGAAAACGGCGATATTCTGGTGATGCGTCCGCGCGGCGATGACAGCCTTGCCATGCTGCCCAAGGCGCGGCTGACCATCGTGCAGGGGTTCCGCCCCGATTACGATGCCATCGTTGCGCGCGGCTATGCGGTGTTTGCCCAAAGGCCCAAGGACCAGCGCTTTGCCGCCGTGCTGGTCTGCGTGCCCCGCGCCAAGGCCGAGGCGCAAGCCCTGATCGCCGAAGCGGTGGCCGCCGCCCCGCAAGGCCTGATCATCATCGACGGACAAAAGACCGATGGCATCGACAGCATGCTGCGCGATTTGCGCAAGCGGGTCCCGGTGTCAGAGCCAGTGTCCAAGGCGCATGGCAAGCTGTTCAGTTTTCGCGCGGATGCGGCATCCTTTGCCGATTGGGCCGCGGCCCCGCAACAGGTTGAGGGCGGATTTCAAACCCGGCCCGGCGTGTTTTCTGCCGATGGGCCGGATGCGGGCTCTGCCCTTCTGGCGGCGGCCTTGCCGCAGAAATTGCCTGCGCGGATCGTCGATCTGGGGGCGGGCTGGGGCTATCTGGCGCAAGCCATTCTTGCGCGCCCCGGCGTGAAAGAGCTGCATCTGGTCGAGGCCGAGGCCACGGCGCTGGACTGTGCGCGCCAGAATATCACCGACCCGCGCGCCCAGTTCCATTGGGCCGATGCCACCAGCTTCAAGCTGGATCGTGGGGCGGATGCCATTGTCTGCAACCCGCCGTTTCACACCAGCCGCACGCCGGACCCGGCGTTGGGCGTGGCCTTTTTGCACGCGGCGGCGCGGCTTTTGGCACCGCATGGCACGCTTTGGCTGGTCGCCAACCGGCACCTGCCTTATGATCGCACGCTGGCCAGCCTGTTCCGCGAGGTGGAGGAGATTGGCGCCGACGCCCGTTTCCGCCTGACCCGCGCCGCAAAACCCATCCGCCAGCCGCATTAACCCCCGACCCCTTGACCCGAAGACCACGCAGGAGAGTTCCCCATGTCGTTTTCCCTTACCGGCAAGACCGCCATCGTCACCGGCTCAGCTGCGGGCATTGGCCTTGCCATTGCGCGGCATTTTCTGGCCAAGGGCGCGAATGTGATGTTTGCCGATATGGATGAAACCCGGCTGGGGGCCGAATGTGCCGAAGAGGCGAAGGCCGAAGGCGCGCTGCGCTTTTTCGGCGGTGATCTGCGTGAAAAGCTGACCATCGCCAATCTGCTTTCGGCCACGATTGATGCCTTTGACCGGGTGGATATTCTGGTCAATGCCAGCCGCAAGATGCAACCTTCGGACCCGCTGAACCCCGATGAGGACGCGGTAGAGTTGATGTGGCAGCAAAACCTGATGACCAGCCTGCGCCTGTCGCAGATGACGGCCAAACGGATGATCCTTCAGGCCGAAAAAGCAGGCAGCAGCGATGGGGTGATCGGGTCGATCATCAACATGTCCTCGATCGCGGCGCGGCGCACGCAGCCGCAATTGCTGGGCTATTCGATTTCCTGCGCAGCGGTGGAACAGATGACCCGCTCGCTGGCTGTGGCGCTGGCGCCGCAGCGTATCCGCGTCAATGCGGTGTCTTTCGGTTCCGTCATGAGCGATAGTCTGCATGGCGCGATCAAGGAAAATCCCGATTATCGCGAGGCGATTGCATCCGCGACACCGCTTGGCCGCATTGCCGCTGCGGATGAACTGGCCGAAACCGTGCAATATCTGGCCTCGGACGCGTCATCCTTTATGACAGGGCAGATTGTGACACTGGATGGTGGCCGCGCGCTGATTGATGCAGCGAACGCGCCCGCGCATTAACCCCCGCTATTTCGCATGCACCGCTACTCGGGATGGGTCGCCTTGCAGCTTGCCACGGCTTTTTCCGTGCTGCGGGCCACCGATGTGCGTTTGGCCTTCATCTCGGCCAGCTTTTCGCGTTCATCGGCAAGGTTGATCGCCTTGGGCCGGGTTTCGGTGTAATCATATTCGCGCAGGCACATTTCCGGGGCAATCGCGGGTTCTGTCGCGGTCGCGGGGCGGCCCGGCGCACAGATAACCCAGCGGGTCCGGGACAAAACCACCTCTTCCAGCGCATAGCCACGGTCCAGATTGCCCTGCACCTCACCGATCAGGCGGTCAAGGATGCGCAGATCGCGGGTGGCGCTTGCGATGCAGCGTTCCTGCGGCGTGCCACAAGCGGCAAGCACCAAGAAAAGCCCAAAAATCCACCCTGCTCGCATCATCCCCTCCGTCTTTGCGTCGCGCCAGTTTAGAAAGATTGCGCAGCCGCGTCCAATCACGTTAGACCACGGGCAGCAAATACACCGCTTCGCCCAAAGGCCCGCTATGGCAGCCCCAATCCCTTTGCTTGATATCCCACCGGGGCAGGAATTCGCCGTGCGCGTCACACCAAAAGCCGCGCGCAATCAGGTCAGCGTGGTGGACGGGATGATCCGTGTTTCAGTGACAACAGTGCCCGAAGACGGCAAGGCCACGCAGGCGGTGATCAAGCTTCTGGCGAAATCGCTGGGGGTCGCCAAATCGCGCCTGACGCTGATCCGGGGGGCCACAAGCCGCGACAAGACCTTCCGGCTGGACTAAGCCTCTTCGCCGCCAGACCGCATCAGCCGGTAGCTGCCCTCGGGCAAATCCAGCGCCGCCATCAGGTCATTCAACTGCACCATCGACAAGGTTATCCGAACCGGTTCCTGACTGCGCGGATCAAGCTGTTCCAGCGTCACGCAATCCTCAAAGGCAGAAATGGTGACATCGTCAGAAAGCTCCGCCCGCCCCTCGTCGATCAGGGTGATGATGGTGGCGTCAAATTCATGCTCAATTGTAAACATGGTCACAGCCTAAGCGCTGGCGGTGAAAGGAACAAGCCTTTGTGAAAGGGGGTTTTCGGGGCGCATAACTCTGCTACATCGGAAGGCAGCGTTTTGGAAAGCAAGGGGCGAAGAATGCAGATGCGGTGGATCGGTGCGGCGGTGATGCTTGTGTTTCTGGCAGGCTGCGTGGTGCCGACAGAACAACCCACAGGGGAAACCCGCCCTGCCTTGCAGCCCGCCCAGACTGCCGATGCCCTGCCCCCGACCCAAGCCGCGCGCAATTTCGTCGGCGCTGTCCAAGCGGTGGAACCTGTGGCCGAGCAATATTGCCGCCAGTTGACGCGCGGCCAATCCTGCGATTTCCGCATCGTGATTGATGATCGCCCCGATCAGCCCCCGAACGCCTTTCAAACCGTTGATGGCGCTGGCCGCCCGATCCTTGGCTTCACGCTGGCGCTGATTGCCAATGCCCGTAATATCGACGAAATCGCCTTTGTCATGGGCCATGAAGCAGCCCATCACATTCGCGGCCATATCCCCCAACAGCAGCAAAGCGCCACCGAAGGCGCCCTGCTCGCCGGTATTCTGGTTGCGGTGGGGGGCGGCGGCGAAGAGGCGATCGAACAGGCGCAGCAAATCGGCGCAACCGTCGGCGCGCGACGTTTTTCCAAGGATTTTGAGCTGGAGGCCGACGCGCTGGGGGCAGAAATCACCGAACGCGCGGGCTTTGATGCCTTGCGCGGGGCCGCCTTCTTTGACCGTCTGCCCGACCCCGGCAACCAGTTCCTTGGCACCCATCCGCCAAACGCCGCTCGCCGCCAGACGGTGGCCGATGCCGTGGCCCGGTTACGCTAAGCCCTGTCACAACACTGGTTTTTTGATTGAGGTGCCGCAGATTATGCGCCACCCTGCCCCAAGCGGCACGGATGGGGCCAAGGAACCAAAACAGACGGGGTGAACCATGCTTCCCAAATGGCGGCTGTTTCTGAAGGACACGTTCGAAAAGCTGTGGGTCGTCGCAGTGCTCTATGCGGCGCTGGCCTTTCTGACTAACCTTGCCGCGATTGTCATTGGCCCGCTGCTGCCCGATGGATTGGGCGAAAAGCTGGGCGCGGGGGCAGTGGAAACGGTGCTGACCATTCTGGCCAGTTCAATGCTGTCGGTCGTCACCTTCTCGCTGGGGATCATGGTGTCGGCGCTGGCCGGGGCCGCCGGAAACGTGACGCCCCGCGCCACCGCCTTGCTGAAAACCGACCGCACCACCCAGCGCGTGCTGGCCACTTTTCTCGGGTCTTTCATCTACAGCCTGATCGGGATCATCGCGTTGAAAGCCGGGGTTCTGACGCAGAATGACCGGCTCGTCTATTTCATCGTGACGATTGTGGTGGTGGCCATCGTCGTCATCGCCATCCTGCGCTGGATCGCCCATCTGACCGTGTTCGGATTGATGAGCGATTCCATCACCAAGGTGGAAAAGGCCGCCGCCCGCGCCTTGTCCGAACGGATCAAAGCGCCCTATCTGGGCGGTCATGGCCTGTCGGGCACAGCCCCCGCCGAGGCGCATCCGATCACGCAATCCGAAATCGGCTATGTCCGGCATATTGATATGGGCTGGTTGCAAGACCACGCCAAAGAGATGGGCTGCCATGTCTATGTCGCGGCCCTGCCCGGTTCTTTCGTCTATCCCGGCGCAGTGATCGCCTATGCGCTTGGCCCCCGGCCCGAGGAGGAAAGCAAACTCGCCTCGGCCTTCACCATCGGGGCCAACCGCAGCTTCGATCAAGACCCGCGCTTCGGCCTTGCCGTGCTGACCGAGATTGCCGAACGCGCGCTGTCGCCTGCGGTCAATGATCCCGGCACCGCGATTGATATCCTTGGCCGCGCCGTGCGCCTGCTGGCCACCCTGACCGAAGTTCACGAACCGGAACTGACCTATCCCAATGTCTGGGTCCCCGCGATCACTGTCGCCGATATGATGGAAGATGTGTTCCCCGCCATTGCGCGCGACGCTGCATCGGTGTTTTCCGTGCAAATCCGGCTGCAAAAAGCGCTGCTCGCATTGGTCAGGATCGCCCCGCATCAGTTCGGCAAGGCCGCAACGCATCAATCGGAACAGGCGCTCGCGCGGTGTGAGGCCAATATGCTGCCCCATGAACGCACAGCGCTGGAAGCCGTGGCCACCGAAATCGCCGAAACCGCCGCCGCGCCGCGCCCGCGCCCGATCTGAACGCCCCCCGCGCCGATTGATCTGCGTCAAGGCGCGCGCCGGGGCAAAGGGTCACAGTTGGATGACAAGTCCAGACACGGCGGAGGAAAGCAATGATCGGATATGTCGAAGCCCCTATCACATGGGCCCTTGTGCGCGGCATGGCGCGGCGCGCAGGTGTGGATGTTCCCGCAGCGGTGTTTGAAGGCTGGCTCAGCCGGGCGGAACTGGCCCGCATGGTCACGCGCTGCCAAAGCGCAGGCTGCGCCAAAGGCTGCATGGATGTTCTGGCAAAGCCCGAATGTGCCAAAACCGCCCCACCTCCCTTCTGCGCCATCAAATCAGACCTGGAGGCATTGGCCCCCGATCCAGACGAAAGCGTTTCGCGTTAACTCTGGATCACCAAGCGCTGCCTGACATCAAAGATTTCAACGCGTTTGATGATACGCGATACATCAGGGTGAACGCGAAACGCTCTGATCCCACCTGTCGCCCCGCGCCGAAACCGCTATACTCCGCCCATCAACGGCGGCCGGGGGCAGATGCGACAGATATTGAACGTGGTCAGCGACCGGGGCTCGCGCTACGCCGTCTCGGGCGGCGCGGTGCAGGGGCGTGCGGGCGTCGATGACTTCCTCAAAACCCTGAAAACCAACAAGAAATTTGCCAAGGCCACACATAACTCCTGGGCGGTCGTGCTCTCGGATGATGGGCCCTTGAAAAACGACGATGGTGAGGCAGGCGCCGGGGCCGCGATCCTGCGCATGCTGGAACGCGAAGGGCTGACCGACCACCTGATCGTCGTCACCCGCTGGTATGGCGGCACCCACTTGGGCGGCGACCGCTTTCGCCATGTCACCACCTGCACCCGCGCCTATCTCGACGCGCTGCCCGACAAGGCTCCTTGACCCCGCCGCGTTTTCATCTATTCGAAAATATCCCCGCCGGAGGCTCCGCCGCCCAGCCACAGGCGCAGCCCGCCGCTCTGGGCCTCAGCCCTTCTTGCCGATCTTGGGTTCGGTCCCGGCCTTCAGCCGCTTGATATTCTCGGCATGCCGCCAATAGACCAGCAAGGTCAGAACGATGCCAAGGATCATCATCTGCCCCTGCCCGAACACCAGCATCCACAACGTGGAGGACGCCGCAGCGACCAAAGCCGCCAGCGACGATATCCGCCCCAGCACAGCGGCGACCAGCCAACTGGCGCAGGCGGCCAGACCGACGGGCCAGGCCAGCGCCAGAAGCGTGCCCAGAAAGGTCGCAACACCTTTGCCGCCCTTGAACCCCAGCCAGACCGGAAACAGATGCCCCAGAAAGGCCGCAAGCCCTGCAAGCTGGGCCGCATCATTGCCCAGCATGGCCCGCGCGATCAGCACCGCAATTCCGCCTTTGCCCGCATCCAGCAGCAAAGTCGCCAGCGCGGCGGGCTTGTTGCCTGTCCGCAGCACATTGGTCGCGCCGATATTGCCCGACCCGATCTTGCGCAAATCGCCCAAGCCCAGCGCGCGGGTAATCACCAGACCAAAGGGCACCGAGCCAAGCAGATAGGCCAGCACCGCAACCGCCATCAGGGCCAAGGGGCCAGAGGTAAGATCAGGCATTCTGTGTCTCTCCCATTGCAAAGACTTGTTTTCCAGCAACGAAGGTGGCGATCACCCGCCCTTCCATGCGCTGCCCGTCAAAGGGCGTGTTCTTTGATTTCGACTGCAATTTGCTGCGGTCCAGCATGAACGGCGCGTCCGGGTCAAACAGCACCAGATCAGCAGGCGCGCCTTCCGCCATCCGACCTTGTGGCAGGCCAAGCCGTTTCGCCGGGTTCAGCGCCATGGCGCGGAACAGGCCGGGCAGGTCCATCGCCCCGGCATGGTAAAGCCGCATCGCCGCGGGCAAAAAGGTTTCCAGCGCCACCGCGCCCGAGGCGGCCTCTTCAAACGGCAGGCGCTTGCTTTCTTCATCCTGCGGCGTGTGCATCGAACAGATGATGTCGATCAACCCACTGGCCACCGCCTCTACCACGGCCAGACGGTCCTCTTCCGGACGCAGCGGGGGCGTGAGTTTGAAAAAGCTGCGGTAATCGCCGACATCCAGATCATTCAGCGTCAGATGGTGGATGGACACGCCTGCCGTCACGTCCAGCCCGTTGCGCTTGGCGCGTTCCAAGGGTGGCAGCGCGCGGGCGCAGGTGATCTGATCGGCGTGATAGCGCACGCCCGTCATTTCCACCATGCCCAGATCGCGGTCCAGCCCGATCCGCTCGGCCATCGGATGCACGCCGGGCAGGCCCAGAAGCGAGGCGAATTTGCCGCTGGTCACGGCCGCCCCTTTGGACAGGCCCGGATCTTGCGGATGGCCGATCACCAGCGCGCCAAGGCTGCGCGCATAGGTCAGCGCCCGGCCCAACACTTTGGTATCGGTCACCACATGATCGACATCCGAAAAGGCCACGGCGCCGGCATCCAGCATGAAGCCGATCTCGACCATCTCGCGCCCTTCGCGGCCTTTGGTCAGCGCAGAAATGTGATGGATGCGCACCGGGGCTTCGGCGGCGCGGCGGGTCACGAATTCCAGCACTTCGGGCGTATCAATCGCAGGGTTGGTATCGGGCCGCGCGATGATCGTGGTCACGCCCCCGGCCGCTGCCGCCAGCCCTGCCGAGCGGAAGCTTTCGCGGTGCCGCTCTCCCGGCTCGCCGATTTTGACGCCGATATCCACGATCCCCGGCGCAAGGCATTTGCCGCCGCAGTCGATCACCCGCGCGCCTTTCGGTGCCGTCGCCGCCCCGATTGCGGCGATCAGGCCGCCGTCAAGGATCACATTGCCGATTGTCTCGGTCCCGGCTTCGGGGTCGATGATGCGGGCGTTTTCAAGAAAAAGCGTCATAGGGGCCTACCAGTGCGGAAAAGTCAGCGCGGCGTCTGACCGAAGGAAAGAGGTATTTTTGCCAAGATGAAATGGGCAAACGGGCGCGAAGGGGCGGCGAAGGGCGAACGCGCGCCGGGTCATGTGGCGCGGCCTTGTTTCGCGGCCATGATCGCGGCGACGACAGCGCTTTGATCGGCCATGTATTTCATCAGGTGTTTGTCACCGGACAGGGTGACGATTTGCACATCGCCCAGAAAGGCGCGGGCCAGTTTGATCTGCGCCAGCGGCACCTCGCGCCCGCCCGGCCCTTGCAGGCGCTGGTCGGTCAGGCGCCATTGCGCGGTCAGCGCCTCGGAGGCCAGATACCAGCCGCGCGCGCCCATCGCCGCAACCGCCGCCACCGGCCCCACCCAAGGCGAGGAGTTGCCGATGGCCAGCAACACCACCCCGGCCACAAAGCCCCCCAGCACCGCCATGATTCCGTGGCTGCGCCAATAGGCGGCTTTGTCGGCATCCCATTCGACCAGCATCACCTCATCCGGGCGCAGCGGGGATTTCACCTCGGCCCCCATCACGGTATCGCGCGGCAGTTCAGACATCATCGTCTCCTTCGGCATTGGCACGGTCTATTTGAACCTTGCGCATCATGCCATAGATTTGGCGCGCATTGGACAGGCGTTCAAAGCCGACAGGGTCCACCGTCTGGGTGGCCCCGCCGATCCGGCTGCGGCTACGGTGCATGCTTGGGGCGTGTAGCGGCATTGTGCTGACCCGGGTTGCAAACCAGATATTGCCCAGATCGCCATCTTCCAGCGTCAGCCTTGTGTCGGGGCCGATGGCATAGCGATCAAGGCTGCGCTTGGCCCCGGATTGCACCCCGATATAGGCCGCGCGATTGGTCAGCGTGTAATAGCTGTTGCGCCGCCGACGTGCATCGCTCCAGAACCGACCCAAGAGCATATGCAACCCGACCAGCAGAAAGGGCAGCCCGAACAGCGGGAAAACCAGATTGACCATGCGGCCCACCGTATCGGTCATCTGGCCAGTCATCATATAGGCCATAGTGATCCAGAACAGCGAAAAGCCGGTGAAAAACAGCGCGAACAGAGTTTGCACCGACCAGAACCCGCTGAAATCCACCCCGCCATCCGGCGCGCCTTGCCACAGGATTTCCTCATCCGCGTCGAGAATACCTTCCCATCCGTCGGGCGGTGCCTTAGCCATGGGCCGCCCCCGATCTGGACCTTAGCAGCGTGACCGCCGCGTCAAAATCGCTCAGGCGCGGGGTTTCCGGCGCGCCCAACCCAACGACAAGTTGAACAACGCCCCCCGGCGTCAACCCCGCCCAAGGCACAGGCCGCGCGGTCCAGAGAAGCCGCTCCCCCGGCAGCAGCAGATCGCGGAAGGCGTCGGTCACACCATCACTCCGGCGGCCTTTGCCCCGCGTTCGGCCCGCAGGTTGCGCGCCAGCAGGTCCATGCAGGCCATGCGCACCGCCACGCCCATTTCCACCTGCTCCTGAATGACTGAGCGGTTGATGTCATCGGCAATCTCGCCGTCAATCTCGACCCCGCGGTTCATCGGGCCGGGATGCATGACGATGGCATCGGGCTTGGCATGGCTCAGCTTTTCGGCGTCCAGCCCGTAGCGGTGGTAATATTCCCGCTCTGACGGGATGAAGCCGCCATCCATCCGCTCTTTTTGCAGGCGCAGCATCATCACCACATCGGCACCTTCCAGCCCTTTGCGCATGTCGTCAAAGAGTTCGCAGCCAAATTCGGCCACGCCTGCGGGCATCAGGGTGGGCGGGGCCACCAGCCGCACGCGGTTTTCCATTTTGCCCAGCAAGATCAGGTTGGACCGCGCCACGCGGCTATGCGCCACATCGCCGCAAATCGCCACCGTCAGGCGTTGAATGCGGCCCTTGGCGCGGCGTATTGTCAGCGCATCCAGCAGCGCCTGCGTGGGGTGTTCGTGCCGCCCGTCGCCCGCGTTCAGCACCGCGCAATTCACCTTTTCGGCCAGCAGGTTCACCGCACCCGATGCCCCATGCCGCACCACCAGCAAATCCGGGTGCATCGCGTTCAGCGTCAGCGCCGTGTCGATCAGCGTCTCGCCCTTTTTGACCGAGGATTGCGCCACCGACATATTCATCACATCCGCGCCAAGCCGCTTGCCCGCCAGTTCAAAACTGGCCTGTGTCCGGGTGGAGTTTTCAAAGAACATGTTGATCTGCGTCATCCCCGCCAGCGCGTCGGATTTCTTGATCGAACGGCGGTTCAGGTCGACATATTTATCGGCCAGATCCAGCACGGCCTTGATCTCATCGGGGGCAAGATGCTGTATCCCCAGCAAATGACGCGCGCGAAAACTCATCTTTGGCCCCCCGGTCTGGTCTCTCCCCCGCTTATGGCAAAGAGGCGCGCAGGGGGCAACGCTTAGTTCACCCATGGGCCTTGCCCGCAGCGCCCAAACGCCGCCTTGCCCCGCCCCATGCCGCGCCCTACTCTGCCCGCTATGGGAATCGACACGCATATCGCAGATTATGACTGGAACGCCGCGCTGGCCGCGCTGGCGTGGCAGGTTGAAATGGGCGTGACCGAGGTGATGGTCGAAGCGGCGGTGGACCGTTACGCCTTGCCCGAAAAGCAGGAACCGGTGGTCCCCAAGCCGGGGGCCAAGCCAAAGCCCGAAGCCGTGCAAGACCTGCCCAAAGCCGACCCGGTGCAAGTGGCCAAGGCCGCCGCTGCCCCCTGCTCCGATCTGGCCAGCCTGCGCGCGGCCTTGGAGGCGTTTGACCATTGCGAGTTGAAAAAAGGCGCGCGCAATCTGGTCTTTGCCGATGGCAACCCCGCTGCCCCCCTGATGATCATCGGTGAGGCGCCGGGCCGCGACGAGGACCTTGAGGGCCGCCCCTTCGTTGGCACGTCCGGGCAATTGCTGGACAAGATGCTGGCCGCGATCGGCCATGGCCGCCGCGCCGAGGACGCCCGGAAAGCCGCCTATATCACCAATGTGATGCCATGGCGCCCCCCCGGCAACCGCGACCCGTCCGAGGATGAAATCGCCATGATGCGCCCGTTTCTGGAGCGTCACATCGCCTTGGTCAAACCGCGGGTGATTATCGCGATGGGCAACACCTCTTGCATGGCGCTGTTTGGCAAAAGCAGCGTGCTGCGGCTGCGCGGCACATGGGAAACGGCGCAAGGCATCCCCGTGATGCCGATGGCGCACCCCGGCCATTTGCTGCGCAACCCCGCCGCCAAGCGCGAGGCTTGGGCAGATTTGCTGGATGTGCAGGCGAGGATGCGGCAATCGTGATGTTTCCCGTCGATCCGCTGATCTTGCTGACGTTTGCGCCTGCGGCCTTGGCGCTGAACCTGACGCCCGGCGCGGATATGATGTTTTCGCTGGGGCAAGGCTTGCGCTCGGGGCCTCAGGCGGCTGTGGCGGCAGCGGCGGGGATCACGGCGGGCGGCATGGTGCATGTGACGCTGGCGGGTTTGGGGCTTGGCGCGGTGGTGGCGGCCCATCCCGGCGTTTTTGATGCGATCCGCTGGCTGGGGGTTGGCTATCTGTTGTGGCTGGCGCTGCAATCCTTGCGGCAAACCACGCTTGCGCGGTCCAAGGCACCGGGGCTGACGCCGTGGCGGGCCTTTCGCGATGGGGCGTTGGTCAATCTGAGCAACCCCAAGATCATCCTGTTCACCCTTGCCTTCATCCCGCAATTCGTGGACCCGGCGCGCGGCGCGGTGTTGGCGCAATTTCTGATCTTTGGCGCGGTGTTGGGTTTGGGCGGCATGATCGTCAATTCCGCTGTCGGCCTGTCTGCCTCGGGGCTTGGCCGCCATCTGGCCACCTCGGCACGTTTCGCGCGCGGGCTTGGCCTTGTCAGCGCGGGCGTCTTTGCCGCGCTCGCCCTTCGTCTTGCCCTCTTGCAAAAGGCCTGAAGCCCATGTCCCGCATTGATGAAACCAAAGCTTTCATTCCGGTCCGCATCGCGGTGCTGACCGTTTCCGATACTCGCCAAAGCACGGATGACAAATCCGGCGACACGCTGGTCGCGCGGCTGACAGAGGCGGGCCATATCCTTGCCGCGCGCAGCATCATCCGCGATGAGCGGGCCGAGATTGCCAGCCAGTTGCGCGATTGGTGTGCCGACCCGGATATTGATGTGATCTTGTCGACGGGCGGCACCGGGCTGACGGGCCGCGATGTCACGGTCGAGGCGCATCGCGATGTGTATGAAAAGGAAATTGAGGCGTTTGGCACCGTGTTCACCATGATCTCGATGCAAAAGATCGGCACCTCGGCGGTGCAAAGCCGGGCCACGGGGGGCGTGGCGCAAGGCACCTATCTGTTCGCGCTGCCCGGCAGCCCCGGTGCCTGCCGCGATGCCTGGGACGAGATTCTGCGCTGGCAGTTGGATTACCGTCACCGCCCCTGCAATTTCGTGGAAATCATGCCCCGGCTGGATGAACATCAGCGGCGCAAATAGCCAATTCGCGAAAAACTGCAAATAATCGCGACGGAACGCCGCGCGCTGTGCGTATCATATGTTGGAATATGTTTTGTCATCCGTCCGGCGGTTGTATGCGTATCATAAGCAGTCACTTATCAAGGGTCATTGAATGCGGTTTTTCAGACGGTCACTGATCGGCTTGCTTCTTGTCGCGGTCACGCTGGGGCTTTTGGCCATGGCGGGGCAAACCCTGCGTGCCGCCTTTGAGGCGAAGTTGGCGGGCGGGCGCCCCGGCCAGCCTGCGCGCGAACGGGTGTTTTCGGTCAATCTCGTGACCGCCGAGGCTGTCAGCATGGCCCCCACCTTGACCGCCTTTGGCGAAATCCGGTCGCGTCGGACGTTGGAATTGCGCAGCCCGCGCGCCGGCACGGTGATTGCCTTGGGCGAAGGGGTGGAAGATGGGGCCACGGTGACGGCGGGGCAATTGCTGCTGCGGCTGGACCCGGCCGATGCCACCACCGCCCGCGATCTGGCGCAATCCGATCTGGCCCGCGCGCAAGGCGAGGCCCGCGATGCAGACCGCGCGCTGGCCCTATCGCGCGATGATGTCGCCGCCGCCGAAATGCAGGCCGAGTTGCGCCAGCAAGCGCTTGATCGGCAAAGGGATTTGGAAGCCCGCGGTGTCGGCTCTACCTCTGCGGTGGAAACGGCGGCCCTTGCGGCATCAAGTGCGGCGCAGGCTTTGGTTGGCCGCCGCACCGCTTTGGCCCAAGCCGAAGCGCGGGTGGACCAAGCCGCAACCGCCCTGTCACGCCAAGCCATCACCTTGGCCGAGGCAGAGCGCGCGCTGGCCGAGACCGAGCTGTTTGCCGAATTTGACGGGGTGTTGAGCGGGATATCCACCGTGCCGGGCCGTATCCTGGGCGCGAATGAACGCATCGGCGATCTGATCGACCCGAATGCGCTGGAAGTGGCCTTTCGCATTTCCACCGCGCAATTCCTGCGGCTGATTGATCAGAATGGCCGCCTGCTGCCCGCAGAATTGACTGCCGCCCTAGAGGTTTCGGGGGCCGAAATCATTGCCCAAGGTGCCTTGACCCGCGTGGGCGCCGCCGTGGGCGAAGGCCAGACCGGGCGGCTGATCTATGCCACGCTCCGCTCTGCCCCCGGTTTCCGGCCCGGTGATTTTGTCACCGTGCGGATTTCCGAACCTGTGATGGATAATGTGGTCGCGCTGCCCGCCACCGCGCTGGGGGCCGATGGCACGGTTCTGGCGCTGACGGCGGATGACCGGCTGGAGGCGATCCCCGTCACGCTGCTGCGGCGGCAAGGCGATGCGGTCATCCTGTCTGCCGATGCCATTGCCGGGCGGGAACTGGTGCAGGAACTCTCGCCGCTTCTGGGGGCGGGGATCAAGGTCAAGCCCGTGCGCGCCGCCGATGCGGCCACCACCGACACGGCATCCGCCGCCCCGGTTGCATCCCCGGTTGCCGCCAGCACCGGCCAGCCGGACATGGTCAGCCTGACGCCGGAACGCCGCGCGGCCCTTGTGGCCTTTGTCGAAGGCAATGACCGGATGCCCGCCGAAGCCAAGAGCCGCCTTTTGGCCCAGCTTGCCAAAGATCAGGTGCCCGCCGGGGTGATCGAGCGGCTGGAAAGCCGGATGGGGGGCTGATCCATGGCAAAGGGGCGCGATATCGGCACGGGGACGAAGGGGCTTTTGTCTTACTTCACCCGGCATAACACGCTGGCCAATCTGTTGTTGGCGGTGATGATCGTGGCGGGTTTGGCCGCCGCCACCCGTATTCGCGCGCAATTCTTTCCCGATGTCATCATTTCGGAAGTCACGGTCAGCGTGCAATGGTCCGGAGCCGGGGCCGAGGATGTAGACCGCGCCATCGTGCAAGTGCTGGAACCTGCGCTGCTGACGGTGGATGGCGTCACCGATGCCACCTCGCGCGCGTCAGAGGGCAGCGCGCGTATCACGTTGGAATTTGAACCCGGCACCGATCTGACGCAAGCCGCCGAAGATGTGCAATCGGCGGTCGACAGTATCAACACCCTGCCCGAAGATGCCGAAGAACCCGCCGTGCGGCGCGGCGCGTGGCGCGACAGGGTGACGGATGTGGTGATCACCGGGCCTGTCTCGGTCGATCAATTGGGGCGGTTCGCGGATGAGTTTACCGCGCGTCTGTTCGATCAGGGCATCACGCGCACCACGATCAGCGGCCTTGCCGATCCGCAGATCTTGGTCGAGGTGCCCTCGATCAACCTGATCCGCCATGATGTGACCATGTCCGAAATCGCCGCCGCCATTTCCGCCGAGGTGGACAGCGCGCCCGCCGGTGATGTGGGCGGTGGGGCCGCGCGGGTGCGCACCGGGCAAGAGGCCCGCAGCGCCACCCAGATTGCCGCGATCGTGCTGCGCCAAGCCGCCGATGGCACCACGCTGACCGTGGGCGATCTGGCCACCGTCACGCGGCAGGCCGCCGACCGGGGGCGGGCCACCTTTGTCGGGCCGAACCCGGCGATCACGGTGCGGGTGGACCGGTCCGACACTGGTGATGCAATCCGCATGCAGGCCGATGTGCAAGCGGTGGCGGACCGGATGCTGCCCTTGCTGCCGCCGGATGTGCAGATCGAACTGGTGCGCGCGCGGGCCGAACAGATCACCGGGCGTCTGAACCTGCTGCTGGACAATGCGCTGATGGGGCTTGGCCTTGTGGTGGCGCTGCTGTTCTTGTTCCTGAACGCGCGCACCGCGCTTTGGGTGGCGGCGGGGATTCCGGTATCGCTGCTGGCGGCGGTGGGCATCATGTATGGCGCGGGGCTGACGATCAACATGATCTCGCTGTTTGCGCTGATCATCACGCTGGGCATCGTGGTGGATGATGCCATCGTGGTGGGCGAACATGCCGATTTCCGTGCCCGCCATATGGGCGAAGGCGCGATTGAGGCGTCCGAGAATGCGGCACAACGCATGGCGATGCCTGTCGTCGCCTCAACCCTGACGACCATCATCGCCTTTGCGGGCTTGGTCACCATCGGCGGGCGCTTTGGCACCTTGATTGCCGATATTCCCTTCACCGTGATCGCCGTGCTGCTGGCCAGCCTTGTTGAGTGTTTTCTGATCCTGCCCAATCACATGGCCCATGCCTTGCGCGCCGCGCGGGCCGAGGCGTGGTATGACTGGCCTTCGCGCCAGGTCAACAAGGGCTTGCAATGGCTGATCCGGGTGGCGGTGCGCCCGTTCACCGCTTTTGTCATTCGCGCCCGCTTTGCCACCATGGCGCTGGCGGTGTTGCTGCTGGCCAGTCAGGCCGCGCTGTTCATCAGCGGTGATCTGAAATTCCGCTTTTTCAACGCGCCGGAGCAATCCTCCATCTCTGGCAATTTTGCCATGCTGCCGGGGGCCACGCGGGATGATACGCTGGCGATGATGCGCGAAATGCAGCGCGCGACCGACGCGGTCAGCGCCCGCTATGCCGCCGAACACGGCACAAACCCGGCACTGTTCGTGATGACCGAAATCGGCGGCGGCACCGGGCGCGGCCTGTCCTCGGCGGAAACCAAGGATGCCGATTTGCTGGGTGGCATTTCGATTGAACTGATCGAACCTGATGATCGGCCCTATTCGTCATTCACCTATATCGCTGACCTTGAAGAAGAAGTGCGCCGCCATCCGCTGCTGGAGGAGTTGAGCTTTCGCGGCGGGCGGTTCGGGCCGGGGGGCGACGCGCTGTCCGTCGATCTGACCGGGGCAGATGCGACCACATTGAAAGCGGCGGCAGAGGCGTTGAAAACCGCGCTTGCCCCCTACCCCGAAGTGTCGGCGCTGGAAGATAGTCTTGCCTATGACAAGGATGAGTTGATCTTGTCGCTGACCCCGCAGGGTCAGGCGCTTGGCTTTGCGATTGACACGCTGGGCCGCAGCCTGCGCGACCGTTTGAACGGGATTGAAGCGGCGAGCTTCCCCGATGGCCCGCGTTCGGCCACGGTGCAGGTGGAACTGCCCGACAGTGAACTGACCGCCGATTTCCTTGACAGCATGTTGTTGCGTGCGGCCCCCGGCGTTTATGTGCCGCTGGCCGATATCGTCACGGTGGAGCGGCGCTCTGGCTTTTCCACCATCCGGCGCGAAAATGGCCTGCGCATCGTCACGGTTTCGGGCGATATCGCCGAGGATGACCCGGCCCGCGCCGCCGAAGTGCAGCGCGCGCTGACCGAGGATATTCTGCCCAAACTGCAAGAGGATTTCGGCGTCACCACCCGCCAGTCCGGTCTGGCCGAACAGCAGCGCGAATTTCTGGGCGATGCGACGCTGGGGCTGATTTTCTGCCTGTTGGGCATTTACATGGTGCTGGCATGGGTTTTTGCCAGTTGGACGCGCCCGGTGGTGGTGATGGCCGTGATCCCCTTTGGTCTGATCGGGGCGATTTACGGGCATGATGCCTGGGGCGTGCCGCTGTCGATGTTTTCCATCGTGGGCATGATCGGGATGACCGGGATCATCATCAATGATTCCATCGTGCTGATTTCCACCATCGACCAATATGGCGAAAAGCGCGGGCTGTATCCGGCGATCATTGATGCGGTGGCAGACCGTCTGCGCCCGGTCTTGCTGACCACGGCGACCACCGTGCTGGGGCTGGCGCCACTGCTGTATGAACGCTCCTCTCAGGCGGAGTTTTTGCGGCCGACGGTGATCACGCTGGTCTATGGTTTGGGCTTTGGCATGTTGCTGGTGTTGGTGCTGGTGCCGGCGGTGCTGGCCGTGCAGGGCGATCTGGCGCGCCAGATCAACGCGTTCAAACGCGGGTTGCGCGCGCAAGCGGCGCCGCGCGCGCGAGCGCTGCTGTGGGGCGGGATGCTGGCGATTCTGGCATGGTTCGCGCTGACGCTGGGTTGGGCCATTCCCACCGGGGCGCTGTTTGGCCCCTTGGTCGGCCTTGTTCCGGCCTTGGCCGCAGCCCCTGCGATGGCGGCGGCGTTTGGCTTGTTTATCGCGGGGGCGGTGCTGGTGGTTGCCGCTTGCCTTGGGTTGGGCGCGCTGCTGTTGCGGCCCTTGCCCCAGCCGGGGGAATAGTGGCTGGGGCCGGATGCCTCCGGCGGGGATATTTTTGCCGAAAAGAAAGCCGGGGGATCAGAGGCCCCCGACTAAAATGTCGACCAAGGGGCTGTTGGCATCTTGCAAGGCGTCGATCACGTCGAAATGGTGTTTGCCGGGGCTGACCGTCCAGTCGCAGGACCAGGCCTCGGATAACAGCCGTGCTTGCCACAGAAAGCTGGGGCGTTCCTGCCCGCCGACCCAGACATGGGCCTGCACGCCTGCGCGCAGAGCAAGGCGGGCCGGGCTTTCGGCTGCGATTTCCGCCGCGTCGAGGTGGAGTTTTTCCTGCATCTTGGTTTGTGCGATCTGGTCCAGATCCGACAGCGGTGAGATGGGCACCACCCGCACCAACCCCGGCACCGCCAGATCGGCGCAGCCCATACGCGCGCTGAGGTGGCCGCCAGCGGAATGGCCCGTCACCACCTGCGGCCCCGGCACCTGCGCGCCAATCGCAGCCAATGCCGCCCCCATTTCTGCCGTCATCGCGGCGATCCGGGCCTCTGGTGCCAAGGTGTAGGACGGCATCGCGCAGGCCCAGCCCCGCGCCAGCACCCCTGCCGCGAAATGCGACCAGAGGCTGCGATCAAAGGCCATCCAGTAGCCGCCATGAATGAAGGTGACGCAGCCGCGCGGCGGGGTTTCGGGCAAAAAGAGATCAAAGGCCTGCCGCGCGCCGGGGCCGTAAGCCAGCCCCAGTTGCGCCCTTGGCCCAAGCTGTGCGCGAAAGGCGGCGGCCTCGGCCTGCCATTTCGGCGGGTAGTCTGCCGCACCCGCAATAAAGGCCCCATTGGCATAGGCCAAATCCATATCCATGATAGCTCCAACCTTGTCAGAGAACTGGACATCCCTGCCCGCCCATGATTTGCATATTCCAAACCTGAATGGGAGGCTTTGATGCTTGATACCGTAACCGATCTGCGCGCGATGCTGAAAGACCAGTCTTTGCTGGCCACGAAAGCCTATGTGGCCGGGGAATGGATTGATGCCGATGATGGCGCGACCTTTGACGTGATAAACCCGGCGCGCAATGATGTGATTTGTTCGGTGCCCAACCTTGGCCGTGCGGAAACCGCCCGCGCCATTGCCGCCGCCGAAGCCGCGATGAAAGATTGGGCCAGCCGCACCGCAAAAGAGCGCGCCAATATCCTGCGGGCCTGGTTCAACCTGATGATGGCCAATCAGGACGATCTGGGCGCGATTCTGACTGCCGAAATGGGCAAGCCTTTGGCCGAAGCCAAAGGCGAGGTGGCCTATGGTGCCAGTTTCATCGAATGGTTTGCCGAAGAGGCCAAGCGCGTTTACGGCGAAACCGTGCCGGGCCATATGAAGGACAAGCGGATTACCGTGCTCAAGCAACCTATCGGGGTTGTGGGGTCGATCACGCCATGGAATTTCCCCAATGCAATGATCACCCGCAAATGCGGCCCGGCGCTTGCGGCTGGCTGTGGTTTTGTGGCGCGGCCCGCGGCGGAAACCCCGCTTTCGGCGCTGGCGCTGGCGGTCTTGGCCGAACGCGCGGGCCTGCCGAAGGGTATCTTTTCGGTCATCACCTCCAAGAAATCCTCGGATATCGGCAAGGAGTTCTGCGAGAACCCGACCGTCCGCAAGCTGACCTTTACCGGATCAACCGAAGTGGGGCGCATTTTGCTGCGTCAGGCGGCGGATCAGGTGATGAAATGCTCGATGGAATTGGGCGGCAATGCGCCGTTCATCGTGTTTGATGATGCCGATCTGGATGCGGCGGTGGCCGGGGCGATGGCCTCCAAGTTCCGCAACAACGGCCAGACCTGCGTTTGCGCCAACCGCATTTATGTGCAGGCGGGGGTTTATGATGCCTTTGCCAAGAAGCTGGGCGAGGCGCTGGCCAAGACCCGTGTCGGCGATGGTTTGACCGAAGCGGTGGAATTTGGCCCGCTGGTCAATGTGGCCGCCGTGGAAAAGGTGGAAGAACATATCGCCGATGCCATTGCCAAAGGCGGCAAGGTGATCGCAGGTGGCAAACGCCACGCGCTTGGCGGGTCGTATTTTGAGCCGACCATCGTTACCGGCGTGACGCAAGACATGGTGGTCGCCAAGGAAGAAACCTTTGGCCCGATGGCGCCCTTGTTCAAATTCGACACCGAAGACGAGGTCATCGCCATGGCCAATGACACCATCTTTGGTCTGGCGGCCTATTTCTATGCCCAGAACATCGGTCGTGTGACCCGTGTGCAGGAAGGGCTGGAATATGGCATCGTTGGTGTGAATACGGGCATCATCTCTACCGAAGTGGCGCCGTTTGGCGGGGTCAAACAATCCGGGCTGGGCCGCGAAGGCAGCCGCCACGGGATGGAAGACTATCTGGAGATGAAATACATCTGCCTTTCCGTCTGATCGCCGTCACATCCGGTTTAACGCATGATAAAGGGGCAGGAGAGGTGCAATCTCCTGCCCTATTGCTTTGACCAGATCGCCGCGCCAGCCGGGGGCAAGATCGCGCGTCACGATCAGGTTCTTGCGGCGCAGCAGAGCGGCGTGGCGGTGGTCGGCGTCATAGGGGGCGGGCACGCGTTTCAACGGGGGCGGCCCGAAATCCGCCAGCCTGCCGCGCGCAACCAGCGCGGCAAAATCATCCCCCGCCGCATCCACCATCGCCCGGAACCGCACCAACTGCGCCGCATCAAATGCCGTGATGCCACAGCCCACCAGCAGTTGCCCCGGCTCCAGCCCAAAGAACAGGGCGGCGGGTGTATTGGGGCTGTTCCAGATCATATGCAGATGGGTGTTATAGGGTGTCTTGTCCTTGGAGAATCGCACATCGCGGTGCAGCCGGAACACCTTGGCCTGCAAGCCCTGCCCCACCGCGCGGCCCAGATCATCGGCAAGCAGGCGGGCCATCAGCTCTGCCGGTTTGCGGATCATATCGGTGTAATGGTCTTTGCGCGGTTCAAACCAGTCTTTGCGGTTGTTCTGCGCCAGCTCTGCAAAGAAGCGCTGTGCGGTATCAACCATTTCCGTAAAACCATCTGACATCCTATTCCCTTTGCACATCAACCGCTTACCGGCTTGTTATCCGATAACAGGCCCACGTTTTTGCCTAACATTGCCACAAAGCGCATGGTTTTCCCATCGCCCCGCTGCTCCGGGCCGCCATATGCTGAAAAGGAAAACACCATGCTGCTCAAGACCAAAGCCATCGCCGCCGTAACTGCCCTGTCGCTGTCCTTGACCGCTGCTGCCCCGGCGCACGCCCTTGGAAAGAACGAACGCAATTTTCTGAAAGGGATCGCTGCCGCGCTGATCGTCGGTGCCATCGTGAATGAAGGGCGCAAGGCCCACCCTGCCCCTGCCCCCGCGCCGCAACCCGTCTATCGCCAGCCGGCCTATGAAGCGCCGCGCCATCGCCAGACCGAGCCAGTCTATCAGGAACCCCGCCGTCAGGCCCCCAAGGCAACCCAGCCCACAGGGCGCATTATCGGCAAAAGCACCACTTACGGGTCAGGCGTGCAGGATACGACGGCGGCGCAGGTGTTCAACAGCTATAGCCGGGCCGAACGTTTGCGGATTCAGGCGCAACTGGCGCGCTTTGGCTATTACACCGGTGCGATCGACGGTGCCTTTGGCCCGCGCACCCATCAGGCCGTGTATGAATTTGCCCGCAGTGCAGGCAAGCCCGAGGCGCTGAACAGCACTGCCGGAACCTACCGCGTCTATAACGCGCTGCTGGGCTAGGCCCGAATGAAAATGGGGGCGGCCATTGCTGGCCACCCCCATCCGAATTCTTGCGAAAGGCAGATTATGCCAGCGCGAGGTTCGTTGCCGATTCACGACCGTCACGGCCGGTTTCGATGTCAAAGGTTACGGCTTGGCCGTCGTCCAACTGACGAATGCCTGCGCGTTCCAGTGCCGAGATGTGAACGAACACATCGCGGTTGCCACCAGCCGGTGCGATAAACCCAAAACCTTTGGTTGCGTTGAACCATTTCACGGTGCCATTGGCCATCGTGTATACTCCTAATGTTTCGCCACCCACGTTATGCGGCAGCCCGGCTCTGTCAGATCAAGATCGAAAAAACTGAAGCCGTAAGGGAAACAGAAGGTCGAAAAAGAAAGCGTCGCAGGGGTTATTTAGGCGCATTGGGACCAAATAGCAAGGGCCATGCGGGGTGTGGCCCAAAAGCCTTGCGATGCGGGGCGGGCTATCCTAGCCTTGGGTTAACCCATATTCGCAGCAACAGGCGGCCCGATGTTTGAACGAATCCTAAGTTTGTTTTCCGCCACGGCCGGCTATCGCACGCCTTTGCCCGAAGCGGATGCAAAACATGCTTTGGGCGCGATTTTGGTGCGCGCGGCACAAGCGGACAAGGCCTATCTGTTCCAGGAGGTAGAGCGGATTGACCGGATTTTGGCCAAGCGTTTCAACCTCAACCCGCTGGAGGCGGCAAAGATGCGGGCGCAATGCGAACGCCTGTCGGATGAAATGCCCGACAATACGGCGCTGATCACCGTTTTGCATGATGCGGTTGACCTGCCAGAGCGCGAGGCAACCTTGCGCGCCCTTTGGCAAGTGGTGTTTGCCGATGGCTATGCCCATGAAACCGAAGATGAATTTGTGACGCAAGTGCAGCAGATGTTCGGCGTCTCGCCGGAGGTCTGCGCACGTCTGCGGGCCGAGGTTCTGGCAGACCTGCAAAAGCGCTAAGGCGGCTTTGCCCCCATTGCGCGGGGTTTCGCCGAGCCGCCGGCATCGGCCTTTCCCCGCCGAGGTTTTGCCCCGCGATTGGCGGGAAACACCCATGCCCGCGCAGGTTGCGAAAACCCGCTTGCATCCCATGCGGCGCTCCGGTCCTAGATGGTCAAAAGACCACAAAACAAATCCGAGGGCAGCCGCATGCAAGATATTATCGAGCCGATCATCCACAAAGCCGCCGTGACCTCGCTTGAAATCAAGCTCAGGGATACGGGCCTGTCGATTGGCGACACGGCAGAGCTGCATCTGAATGATGATGGCCGTATCGCGGTCTATGCGATTGTGGCGCGGCGCGGGTTTCTGATCCGGCGGCGGCGGCTGACCCGTTTGGGGTTTCTGGGCCCGCAGGCCGCCCCCTTGCTGCTGCCTGCCCTGCGCAAGGGCGATTATCTGCGGGTGCGTGTGGTGGGGCTGACGCCGGAACATCTGGCCGCGGACGGGCGGGCAGAAATGTCGATCTCGGTCTGGGGCAATATCAGTCATTTGCTGCACAAAACCCGCCAAGCCTCGCCGGAAAAGGGCATGGCAAAGCCCGCCTGAGCCCCGCCCCGAATTTTCTGCGCGCCGCCGCCAAGGATTGGCCTTTGGCCTGCGTCTGATCTATCGTGATGCTGATGGAAACGCCTGATGAAACCCTTGCCCTTGCCGCCGCTTCCGGCGATCGGTCTGCCTTTGCCCAGCTTTTGGCCCGGCATTATGACCGGGTGTTCGGGCTGTGCTGGCGGCTGACCGGGTCGCGCGCCGATGCCGAGGATCTGACGCAGGATATCTGCGCCGCCCTGCCCGGCAAGCTGCACAGCTTTCGCGCCGAGGCCCGGTTTTCGACCTGGCTTTACCGGGTCGCCGTGAATGCCGCCCATGACCGCCGCCGCCGCGCCGCCACCCATGCCCGCGCCGCCCTTGGTTGGGGCGAATGGGAGGTGAACCGCCAAGCCGCGATGGCCGAGGCCGAAGACGCGCAGGATTGGCTGGTCGCGGCCATGACCCGCCTGCCGCCCGAGTTGCGCGACACCGTGGCGCTGACCCTTGGCGAAGATCTGACACAGGCCGAGGCGGCGGCCATTCTGGGCCTGTCCGAAGGCACGATTGCCTGGCGCATGGCCGAAGTGAAGAAACATCTGCGCAAGCAGGCGGCCGAGGAGGCCCGGATATGACCGAGGATTTTGACAAGCTGCGCGATGGGTTGCGCAAGGCCCCCGGTGCCGATCCGGCCCGCAAAGAGGCGGCGCTGCGGCTGGCGATGCAGAATTTTGACCGTGCCCACCAAGGAACGCAGCCACAGCCGCGTCCTATTCCTGTCCGCCCCCGAAACGCGGGGCTTTTTGCAGGAGTGCGCACCATGCTGTCCCGTCTGACCACCCGCCCGATTCTGGCCGCCACCACCTCTGTCGCCGCCATTTGCCTTGGCCTGATCGTGGTTCTGCCCATCACCCCGACCGATCTGACAACGCCCAAGCCGCTGGCCGAGGTGGCCCCGGCACCCGAGGCCACCCCCGCCCCCGTCCCTGCCACCGCACAGGAAGCTGTTGCTGATCTTGCTGCCGTCAGTGATGCGGCAAGTGATACGGCCGGTGCTGTGAACGGTGCTGTGGCCACGGGACAAAAGGTGCCCGCTGCCCCAACCGCCCCCTCCATGACCCGCAAACGCGTGCAAGACGGCCAGATGCTGCGGCGCGAAACCTATCTGCCGCAGCCCAGTGTGGCCCCTACCCCGATAGCCCCCGCCGAAATCGACCCCGGCGTTCAAACCGCGCCCGATACCGAAGCCTTCCCGCAAGCCGAGGCGAACCCGATCAAGGTAACGGCCCAAGACCCGGTGTCCACCTTCTCGGTCGATGTGGATACGGCCAGCTATGCGGTTGTCCGCTCGTCCCTGATGCAAGGGCAGTTGCCCCCCGATGGGGCCGTGCGGATTGAGGAGATGGTGAATTACTTTCCCTATACCTATGCCGCGCCCGCCGTTGGCGAAGCACCCTTCAAATCTTCGGTGACGGTGATGCCAACGCCGTGGAACCCCGGCACGCAACTGGTGCGCATCGGCTTGCAAGGCCGCCTGCCCGCGATTGCGGATCGCCCGGCGCTGAACCTTGTGTTTCTGGTCGATACCTCCGGCTCCATGCAGAACGCCGACAAGCTGCCCCTGCTCAAGCAATCCTTGCGGCTGCTTTTGCCGCAGCTTCGCCCCGAGGATGAGGTGGCGATTGTCGCCTATGCCGGATCGGCGGGCGAGGTGCTGCCCCCCACCCGTGCCGAAAACAGCGCCGCCATTCTGGACGCGCTGGACCGGTTGGAGGCAGGCGGCTCTACCGCAGGCGCCGAAGGGTTGGAGCTTGCCTATCGTCTGGCCGAAAAGATGGGGGCCAAGGGCGAGGTGTCGCGCGTGTTGCTGGCCACCGATGGGGATTTCAATGTCGGGGTTTCCGATCCTGACGGGCTGGAGAAATTCATCGCGAAAAAGCGGGCACAGGGCACCTATCTGTCGGTGCTTGGCTTTGGGCGCGGCAATCTGGATGACGCGGTGATGCAGACGCTGGCGCAATCGGGCAATGGCATGGCCGCCTATATCGACACGCTACAAGAGGCGCGCAAAGTGTTGGTGGACCAGCTTTCGGGCGCGCTGTTCCCGATTGCGGATGATGTGAAAATTCAGGTGGAATGGAACCCCGCTCAGGTCGCGGAATATCGGTTGATCGGCTATGAAACCCGCGCCCTCGCGCGCGAGGATTTCAATAATGACAAGGTCGATGCCGGTGAAATTGGCGCAGGCCATGCGGTCACGGCCTTGTATGAGGTGACAGCGCCGGGCAGCACAGCGCTTGCCAATGATCCCTTGCGTTATGGCGCGGCGACGCCCAGCACTGACAGCCCCGAACTTGGCTTTCTGCGCCTGCGCTACAAGGCACCCGGCGAAACCACCTCTGCGCTGATTGAAACGCCGATCACCGCCAGCGATGCCCCCGCCGATGAAGACGCCCGGTTTGCCGCCGCCATCGCAGGCTTCGGGCAATTGCTGACCGGGGCGAAATATCTGGGCGATTGGGGCTGGCAGGACGCGATTGCGCTGGCCCAATCCGCGCGCGGCGAGGATGCTTTTGGCTACCGCACCGAGGCGGTGAACCTGATGCGCTTGGCGCAATCCCTTTCTGTGCAATAACGACCGGGTCGCGCGCGCGGCCCCAAGCGAACAGCAAAAGGCCCGCCGGGAGGCTTCCCGGCGGGCCTTGCCGCGACGGAGCGGACCTTGACAAAAGCGCCCTTAATTCGCGGGCACCGTATCCAGATCGAATTGCAGCATCATCGGCGCGGGGCCTTGGGCCTCCTCCTCATCCATCAAGGCGGTGGCGGCGCGGGTGGTTTCGCCAAAGCCTGCCTCTTGCAAAGCGGCCGTCAGCCCCCGCATGGTGCCCGTGCTGCGGGTGATTTCCAGCGCGTCCTGCGCCAGAAAGCCCAGATTCTCCACCGCGGTTTGCGGTTTGGCGGGGGTCATCACCATCACGATACGGTCCCGGCCGAACGCCTCATCCGTGATGCGCAGCAGGCCCTTTTTCAACCGATCCCCCGGCTGCATCCGCCCCGCAAACATATGGGTGATGGAATAGTCGGACCCAACATAAAGCACGTTGATATCCACCGGAAAGTCATTGTCATTGGACGCCTCGATATGCACCTCATCATCCGGGATCAGGCGCGGCACCTCTGACACGGGCAAGGCGCGCAGGGTTTTGTCTTGTTTGTTGCGGGTCATCAGATCGACCCCAACCTTCAAGCCACCCTCGCCCACCGCAGCGCCCAGCTTCATCAGGTTGATCGCGCGGGCCATTTGCCCCAGCATTTGCGACAGGGTGACGCCAAGCGTTTCGGCATCCTTATCGGCGGTCGATACCGACGGCGTGGTGGCCAGATCGCCCGGAATTCCGGTGGCGGGCAGCACCCAGACCGCATCGGGGCGCGGGCTGTCGGGCAGCACAGCCAGCCGCAGATCAGCCTCCTGTCCCGCGCCGACAAAGACCAGACGCGGGCCGCTTTCCGCGCGCAGCACCTCCATCGCGGCCTCCAGCGCCGCAGCGGGCGCGCTACCCGTTTCAGGCAAGGCAATCGTCAGCGTGAAATCCAGATCCGACGAGATTTTGCGCAGGCTCAGCCCTTTGGGCAGATCATCGGGCAAGGTTTTGCCATCCTGCACAATCGGGGTGGCGGTGGCCGTAAAAGTATCCAGCGCCGTGATCTGCACATAGCCCAGCGCGTTTTCGGTCGCATCCGCCGCACTGGCCATCACCGCCAGAATACCGCCTTCGCGCAACCCGTGCAGCGTGCCTGCGGCAAGGGTCAGGCCCGCATCCGTCACCTCGGCGGGCCATTGCGCCACGCGTGGCCCGGCTTGGCCCGAAAACACCACCCGATCCAGATCGCCTTCGAACATCGGGGTGGACCGTGCAAGGTTGTTCACCGCATATTTGCGCAGCACCTCTTGCCCGATCTGGGCATAGCTGGCCTGCGGAAATTCGGCCAGGGTTTCGAATAGCGCATAGGTAAACACCCCTTGCGGCACGCGGTCGGGCTTGCCTTTGGGCAGGCGTTTTTCGGGTGTCACCTCATCGGTCTGGGCCGCGAAAAAGGCCACCAGCGACCCGCCGGGGCCAGAACTTGCCACCGGGGCATCGGCATGGGCGCGCGGGTCCGGCGCGGGCAGCGCACGGCTTTGCGCGGCATCCAGCGCCTCGGTCGGCACGCCCAGCGCTTGCGGGGCAAGCTGACGGGTGCGCACCTCATCATCGCCCGACGGCGCGGCGCGGGTGGCGGTGCCGGAATGGCAAGCATCAAACACCACCCAGACATCGGCCCCCTTGGCCCGCAACCCGTCCAGCATCTGGCCAATCTCATCATCCACCAACGCGTTTTCCACCGTTCCGGTGGTGTCGGACCAAGGCCCGATATCGACGGGCAAGAACATCTCGTCCAGCCCGTCCAGTTCATCATCCGGGTTCAGGGCCGGGGCCTGCGTGCCATGGCCTGAGAAATGAAGATAGACGAAATCGCCGGGCTGCACCTTGGCTGTCAGATCGGCAAACGCGCCGCGAATGGCCCCCAGCGTGGCATGGGGCGCTCCGTCGATCCCATCGGCCAGAACGGTGACATTCTGCGCGGCAAAGGGCACGGGGGCGGCGGTGGTCAGATAGCTGGCCACCAGTTTCACGTCATTCGACGGGCCTTTCAGCCAATATTGCGGGTCAAGGCTGGCATATTCATTCGCCCCGATCAGCAGCGCATAATTCTCGCGCGCCAAAGCGGTCGAGGCCATCAGCCCGACACAGACCGTCAGCGCGGCCCCGAACACATGGGTAGAGCGCATCGCATTTCCCCCTTTAATTCGTCATCAAGGCATAGCTGGTTGCAGCCTTGCCCTTGTTTTCCACCAGCAGCACATAGCTGCCGTTTTCCGCAGGCCGCCAGCCGCAATATGCGATATGCGACACGTCACTGTCCGAACAAACCAAGCGCCCTTGGGCATCCTGCACGGTCAGGTTCAGATCGACCGATGATTTCGCCTCGACATAAACCTCGGCATATTCGCCGCCCTTGAATTCGATCTTGGGGTAGGTGTCGCTGCGCCCGCTGCCCAGCGATCCGATGTTATAAACCGGCCCTGTCACCACGCCTTTGGTGGTTTCGGCGCGCGCGTCCTCGATCAGGCCCAGCACTGCCGCATCGCCTTGCGCAAGGGCCTCGGCGCGGGCCAGCATCTCCTCCCAGCCCAGCGGCGCGCCCTCTGCCGCCTCGCCACCTTCGGCGCTGCGGTCGGTTTGCGTGGGGTTGATGGATTTGCGCAGCTTGGCCGCCGACAGGATCAGGATCGGGTCTGCCGCCGCCTCGCCCGCCGCGAACAGCCGCGCCGAAAGCTCTGCGGTTTTGATCGGGCTGGTCGGGTTTGCCAGCGCAGGCGCGGCCAGTAGGGCCGTCAGCGCGAGGGCAGAAAAAATCTTGGAAGACATCGAAAAATTCCTTTCCAAAGAAGCAGCGGTTACGCCAAAGATAGAAACCTGCGGACCAGCCGTAAACCGTTGTTTTTTGGGTGACAGCCTTTGTCATGTGTGCCCTGCGCGTCTCGCTGCTAACCTTGTGGCAAGGATACAGACAGAGGTTTGACATGACCAAGACACAACGCCTTGCCCCACGCCGCCCGCGCCTTTTGCGCCATCTTGCGCAGGTGATGGGGGCGCTGGTTCTGCTGACGCTTTTTGCCGCTTTCACCCCGGCCAAGGCGCAAGACAACCCGCTGGAGGCGGCGGTGAATGCCGTGGTGGTGCTGCGCAGCGCCGATGCCAAGGACAGGTTTCTCGGCTCTGGCTTTGTCTGGGCGAAAGG
The DNA here is from genome assembly GCF_003991405.1 of Pseudorhodobacter sp. E13. Classification (GTDB taxonomy): domain Bacteria; phylum Pseudomonadota; class Alphaproteobacteria; order Rhodobacterales; family Rhodobacteraceae; genus Pseudorhodobacter. The sequence goes on along the minus strand of NZ_RPEN01000152.1, from coordinate 52,158 downwards.
GCTGGTGGTGACCAATGCCCATGTCGTGGGCAAGGCCGAAACCCTGCGGCTGATTGATGCGCAGGGCGGCGAGCATCAAGGCGAGGTGATCGCCCGCGACCCGGTGCGCGATGTAGCCGTCATTGCCACAACGCTGGATGTGGCCCCCTTGCCGCATGGCCCTGCCCCCGGCCTTGGGCTGGATGTCTGGGCCATCGGCGCGCCCCTGGGGCTGGACCTGACGGTGACGCGCGGGGTGGTGTCGGCCCGCACCCGGCAGGTCGAGGCCGCCGTGCCCCTGCGACTGGTGCAACATGATGCCGCCTTGAACCCCGGCTCGTCCGGCGGGCCCTTGGTCACGGCAGAGGGGGCGTTGCTGGGCATGAACAGCCGCATCGCCGATGGCTCGCGCTATTACATCGGTATGTCCTATGCCATTGCCACCGCCGATCTGGTCCGCATTGTCGATGGGCTGATCGCGGAAACCCTGCCCGCCTTTCCCAAGCTGGGCCTGCAACTGCGCCCCGTCAGCCGTGAAATCGCCGCCGCATTGGGGATGGAGCCGACAGGCGTGCTGATTGACCGGGTGATGCCGGGGGAATTGGCCGAAAAATCCGGGCTGCAAGCCGGGGATATCATTCTGACCGCCGGGCAAACCCCGCTGCATGAGCCCGGCGCGCTGGCCTTCGCGATTGACGCGGCCTTGGGGATTGGCCGCTTGCCGCTGGGCGTTCTGCGCAACGGTCAGCCGCTGGTGCTGGAACTTGTGCTGACCGCGCCTCAGGACGGGGTGCTGGCCCTGCGCGGCGTGGAAGGGGCGGCGCCCTTGAACCGTGTCACCTCGTATCGGTTGGAAGGTTTGGGCGTGCAGGTGGATGACAGCGCCCGCATCACCGCCGTCACCGAAAACAGCCCCGGTCTGTTTGCCGGATTGGTGCGCGGCGATGTGATTTTGGCGGTGAATGGTCATGCGCTGGCGGCGGCAGATCTGCGCAAGCTGGATATCACCGACCCGGCGCTGATCCTTGTGCAGCGCGCGGGTGGCATGACCCTGCATGTCATCCTTGACCCATGGGATAGCGGCGAAGGTATTCGCCCGGTTGGCGGCGCCAATGTGCTTGACCCCGCCATTGTCGTATTTTGAAATCAAGGCCATAAAGAGAAGAGCATGAGTCCGAAAAGCAAAATCCTGATTGTCGAAGATGATCCCCAGACCGCCGAAGCCGTGGCCGCCATCGTCTCGGAACTGGGCTGCGCCCCTGTTCTGCGCGCCACGCTGGCCGATGGCATCGCCGAGGCGGCGGGGGATTATGCGGTGATCGTGTTTGACCGCATGCTGCCCGGTGGCGACAGTATCGACGCCATTGCCAAGCTGCGCGCCTCTGGCTCCACCGCGCTTATTCTGGTGCTGTCGGCGCTTGGCCGCGCGGTGAACCGGGTGGAAGGGTTGGAAAAGGGTGCCGACGATTACCTTGCCAAACCCTTTGAACCTGATGAGTTGCGCGCACGGCTGCGGGCCTTGTTGCGGCGGGCGACGATGCAGGTGCTGGACAATGATCTGATGGCCTTTGGCGATCTGGAAATCCGGCTGAAGGCGCGCACCGTGCATATCGGGCGCGTGCATGTGGCCACCAGCCCGCGTGAGTTTGAACTTATCACCTTCATGGCGCGCAATGCGGGGCAAGTGGTGACGCGCAGGCAATTGCTGGAACAGGTCTGGAACCTGCATTTCGACCCCGGCACCAATGTCGTTGATGTGCATGTGGGCCGCCTGCGCCGCAAGCTGGAGGAGGCGGCGGGCCGCCCCGTGATCCAGACCGCGCGCGGCGAAGGCTATATGTTCGCACCGCTGTCTGGCCAGACCAGCGGATGACACGCCGCCGCCTTCCCCTTGCGCGGGCTACCCTGCGACTGGCGGCGATTGTGGCGCTGACGGTGACGCTGTTGTCGCTGCTGGGTATGGGGCTGCAATATCGCCTCGTGGCCGCACGGCTGATGCAGGCACAGACCAGCCTGCTTGCCGCCGATCTGGACGGGTTCGGCGCGCTGTATGACCAGCGCCGCATCATCGCGCTGCGGCAGGCGATTGACTATCGCGCGGCGGCGGCCACCGGGGATGAAATGCTGCTGCTGCAAGATCGCGGCGGCACGGTTCTGGCGGGCACGCGCCCCGACTGGCCTGCCACCCTTCCCGCCCTGGGCGATGATTTCACCGCCGACAAGGCGCAGGTGTTCACCGATTCCGGCCAGAACTGGCTGGGCGTTGGCCGTATTCTGCCCGGCGGGTTTCCCTTGCTTGTCGCGCGCTCCCTTGCCCCGATGGAGGCGACCTTGGCCGCCCTGCGCCGCGCGATTGCGGTGCTGACTTTGGGGATGCTGGTGGCGGGCTGCGTCGTGGGCTGGATCGCGGCGCGCGGCATCATGGGGCGCATCACGCGGATCAACGCGCTGGCCGACAAGGTTGCCACCGGGGCGCTGGATGCCCGCCTGCCCGGCCCGCGCGCGCCGGATGAATTCGGCCTGCTGGAAACCCATGTCCATGCCATGCTCGACCGGATCGAGGCGCTGAACCGCGCCACCCATCGCCTGTCTGACAGCATTGCGCATGAATTGCGCACCCCCCTGAACCGCATGGCGCAAAAGCTGGGCCAGTTGCAGGGCCAGGATGCGCTGGTCGATGATCTGCGCGACGAAATGCGCAAAGCGACACGGGTGTTTGACGCGCTTCTGGATATTTCCCGCGCCGAGGCCGATCAAGGCACGGGTGGCGGTTTGGTCCCGGTGGATCTGTCGACGCTCTGCCTTGAGATGGCCGAGTTGTATGAGGCCGTGGCCGAAGACAAGGGCCTGTCGCTGGCGCAAGACGTAGCGCCGGGCCAGACCATTCTGGGCGACCGCACGCTGATCGGGCAGATGCTGTCGAATGTGTTGGACAATGCGGTGAAATACTGCGCGCCCGGCGATCACATCCGGCTGGCACTGGCAGAGACCGCAGGCAGCATCCGCATGACCATCCGCGACACCGGGCCGGGCATGCCCGCTGACCTGCGCGCCGCCGCCTTTGAGCGTTTCACCCGCGCCGAGCGCGACCGCGCCTTGCCGGGCCATGGGCTTGGGCTTGCGCTGGTGCGGGCCATTGCCGCCCGCCACGGTGCCCGCCTGTCCACCCCCGACACAGAAAAAGGGTTTGAGCTGCAAATCGACTGGCCTAAGCTGGAGCCGTAATCCAGCCAAAGGCCCGATCCGATTCTTATGCGCCGTTTTCTTATCGCCCTGACTGGCCTGCTTGCAGGCTGCGCTGCGTGGAATACGCCGCTGAACGCCCCTTTGGTGGACGGCAGCAATGCGCCTTTGGTTGAGGTGAACAACGAAACCATCGGCGAGGGGGAGGTTTATGTCGGCCTTGCCTTTTCGGGCGGGGGGATGCGCGCCTCGGCCTTTGCCTATGGTATGGCCGAAACCTTGCGCGAAACTGCCGTCGGCCCCGCCACGCCCAATGGCCTGCTGGATCATGTGCGGCTGGTGTCGGGGGTGTCGGGCGGGTCTGTGACGGCGGCGCAGCTTGGTCTGTGGGGGCCGCGCGGGATGGATGGCTACCGAGATCGGTATCTGGTCACCAATGCCGAAAAATATATGGCCAATTCCCTGTTGAACCCGCTGACGGTGCTGCGCGGGTTGTCGGGCGGGGCCAATGGGCGCACCACCTTTGCCCGCTATATCGACGAGGTGCTGTTCAAAGGCGCCACCTTTGGCGATCTGCGCCAGCGATCCAAGATCAAGACATGGATCAACGCCACCGATATTGCCAATTCCACGCCGTTCCTGTTTTCGCCCGAAACCTTTGACGCGCTGTGTTCGGACCTGTCGCGCATGCCGATTGCCGAGGCGGTTTCGGCCTCTGCCGCCTTTCCGCTGGTCTTTGCCCCGGTGGTGCTGGAAGTGCATCAGGGCAAATGCGATTACCGCGAACCCGACTGGCTGACGGCGGCGCGCTTCAACCCCGAAGCCTCTGCCGCGATGCGCGCCCATGCCCGCGCGCTGGAAAGCTATGCCGACCCTGACAAGGTGAAATTCGTGAAGCTGCTGGATGGCGGCGTGACCGATAACTTCGGCACCACCGGCTTGGCGGTGGAACGCGCCCGCGCCCGTGCCGCCTATGCGCCGATGACAGCAGAAGAAGCCGTGCGCCTGAAGCGGCTGCTGTTTCTGGTGGCCGATGCCGGGGTGCAGGCCGATTACAGCTGGACCCAACAGATGAAAGGTCCGGGCGGGCTTGGGCTTGGGGCGGCGATTGCCAGTGCCTCGATCTCGGCGGCAACCCGGTCGGGCTATGACGCGATGCGGGCCGAAATGAAGCGCTGGCAAGAGGATCTGATCGAATGGCGCTGCGCCTTGCCTGCCGCCGAAGTGCGCCGTTTGCGCGGGCGCGGCGGGGCATGGGATTGCGCCGATGTGAAGCTTTTTGTCGGCATGGCGAATTTCGAAGCGCTGGACGCGCCGATGCGCCAAGCCTTGAACAAGGTGCCGACCCGGCTGCGGCTGACGCCGGAACAGGTTGATCTGGCGATTGAGGCGGGGCGCATTGCCACCCGCAACGCGGCAGAGTTCAACGGCTTTGTGCAATCGCTTGATGGCAATGATGTCGATGCCCGCATCGCGGCTGGCATTGCGCGCGGCGGGCGCAGGGTGGTGCCGGTTGGACAATAGCGCGGGGCTTTGATGACAAGTGCCGTCATGCAGCCTGCGCGGGCTTGCGGGCCTGATTTCAGCCGTTATCTTGGCCGCATGACACAGTTTTTTTCGCCTTTGATGCTGGTTCTCTGCGGTGCCGTTCTTGGCACCCCTGCGCGGGCTGACATGCATGCGCTTTTGGTGGGCGTGGGCGATTACCAATATCTGGACGCCGACCTGCAAGGCCCCGGCTATGACGTGGGTCTGATGGCGCAGACCCTTGTTGCGCGCGGAATGGCCCCCGGTCAGATCACCGCGCTGACCACCATGCCCGATGCGCCCGACCTGCCAGCCGGGGTGGTGCTGGGCCAACCCACCAAAGCCGCGATCATGGCCGCGATGCAAGGGCTGAGCGCGAAGGCAAAACCCGATGATACGGTGGTGTTTTACTTCTCGGGCCATGGTTCCCAGTCGCCCGATACCAGCGGGGATGAGCAAGGCGGCGCGGATGAGATTTTGCTGCCGATGGATGCCGCAGGCTGGAAAGGCGCGATTGCCGCCGTGGAAAACGCGCTGCTGGATGATGAGTTGAACGCTTGGGCCGCCGGGTTGACGGCGGCAGGTGTGAAGCTGATCGGCGTGATTGATGCCTGCCATTCCGGCACGGGCTTTCGGTCCACCGCGGGGGCGGGGCACGCGCGGGTGCTGCCCCCCGAGGTGCTGGGCGTTCCGGATGATCTGCCTGCCGCAGCCCCCCACCCCGTGCCGGAATTGGGCGGGGCCTTTGCCTTTCTCTATTCCTCGCAATCCGATCAACGGTCGTTTGAATACCCCTTGGGTGAAGGGCAGGCGCAGCGCTGGCATGGGGCCTTTACCCTTGCCCTGACGCAGGTCTTGCGCGAGGCCCCCGGCGCAAGCTGGGGGCAGGTTCTGGCCGCCGCGCGCGACCGGATGACCCAAGGCAGCGCGCGGCAGGAACCCGATGGCGAAGGCCCGCTGCTGGACGCCCCGGTCTTTGGCACGGGCAGCGGCACCAGCCGCTTTGCACTGCGCGCGGGTCAGGTGCAGGCGGGTTTGCTGCAAGGGCTGACCGTAGGGTCCACGCTTGCGCTGTATGACAGCCCGGCGGGGGGCGCGGCGCTGGCCTCGGCCCGGATCACCAAGCTGACCGCCGGAACGGCAGAACTGGACGCCCCCGCCCTGCCCGAAGCCGCCGCTTGGGCCGAGATGCAAAGCCCTGCCCCGCCACCGCCCCTGCATCTGGCCCCTGTCACACGGGCCGAAGCATCGGACGCGCAGGATTACACCGCGATAGAGGCCGCGCTGACCACGCTGCGCGACGAAGGGCTTGTGGTGCTGAACGCGCCCACCCCTGACCTTGTGCCGATCTTTACGGCGGGCACGCTGGCGCTGGCCGGGCTAGATGGCGTGCTGGACCCGCAGGGCCAAGGTGCCACCCCCCGCGCTGTGATGCGCGCGGGCGAGGATATGACCGCCGCCGCCATGCGCCTGCTGGAAAACGCCGCCCACGCCACCCGGATGCGCGCGGTGCTGGCGGGCTTGGGCGCGGGGCGGGGACTTTCGGTCGGCGGGCCGCCCTTGGCCGTGGAATTTGAACGCAAGGCAGGCGCCCAAACCGCCGACGGCTGCGCCCGCGCTGGCAAGGCCAGCCCCAACGACCCCGCGCAAGGGGTGCATGGGTGCGATGAGCTGTGGCTGACGGTCACCAACCGCTCTGGCCGGGTGCAGGATGTGACCGTGTTCTATCTGGCGCAGGATTTCACGCTGACCCCGCTTTGGCCGCGGCGCAACCTGTCCAACCGCCTCGCCCTTGGTGAAAGCGCACGGATCGGGATGCGGATCGAGGCGAGTGACCCCATGTCATTCGCCGCCGAGGAAATCCTGATCGTCGCCCTTTCGCCCGAGGTGGATGAACCCCGCGCCGATCTGTCGGCCCTTGCCACCCCCGACCGGCTGCGCGCCATGGGGGCCGAAGGTCATGCCCTGTCGCTGATCGCGGGGTTGATGACGCCCGAGGACGGCACGCAAACCCGTGGCTTTACGCTGAAGCGCCCGGAACTGACGCTGCTGCGCCAACCGGTTCTGGTGCGCCCCAACGCATCCCTTTCCGCCCCCCCTTGAAACACCCGCCTTCGCTTGCAACACTTCTGCCCATACCACAGAGGAGCTTTCAGATGACAAAACCCCGCGCCCTTCCCCTTGTGCTGATAACCGCCCTTCCGGCTGTGCTGAGCGCGGGGCTGGCCCTTGCCCAAACCCCGCCGGACTTTTCGGCCCCGGTGGCAGACCCGGCGACCACCTCGCCCTTTGCTTTCGCGCAAAGCGGGATGAAAGCCGCCCGCGCCGCCGAAGCCGCAAAGGCCGAAAGCGGCGCGCGGGTGATTGGTGGCGAATTGGCTGATCCCGGCGAATACCCTTGGCAAATCGGTTTTGTGATCAATGGCGCGGCGGGGGCCGATGGGCATTTCTGCGGTGGCTCCATGCTGCTGGACCGTTGGGTGCTGACCGCGGCGCATTGCATCCATATGTCGGATGACAAAGGGGTTTACCGCGATATCAACCCCAAGGCGGTGTCGGTGCTGGTTGGCACCAACAGCCTGACCGATGGCACCGGCGATCTGGTCCCGATCGAGGCGATCTATCGCCACCCCGATTACATCGGCAGCGAGTTCGACAATGATATCGCGCTGGTCAAACTGGCCCGCGTGCCCAATGCCGCCTTTGCCACCATCAAAGTGCCGGATGCCGAGTTTGGCGATTACCTTGATCAACCCGGTGTCACCACCACCGTCACCGGCTGGGGCCTGACCGAAGGCGGCGACCATCCCGAAGACCTGCATGAAGTGCAGATTCAGATGATGGACCGCAACCTGTGCAACCAAGCCATGCTGGAAAGCCGCGCCGAAGAGGCCGCCAAGGGCTTTGGCTATGCGGTCAAGGTCTTTGGCCTGACGGATGAGGCCGCCTATTCCGCATGGGATGCGCTGGTGGCCGGGGTGAAACCGCCGATGTCGGCCAATATGCTATGCTCGGGCACGTTTGAAGGTGGCAAGACCGCCTGTTCGGGCGATAGCGGCGGGCCGCTGGTCGTGTCGCTGCAAGATGGCAGCTTCATTCAGGCCGGGGTTGTCAGCTGGGGTCTGTCGGGTGTGGGTGGCAAGGGCTGCAACGAAAGCGCGCCCTTCTCGGCCTATACCCGTGTGTCGAATTACCTGCCTTGGCTGGAAGCCACGATCAACGCGAACCCGTGATCGGCGCGTGGCTTGACCTGCGGCAAAAGGGGCGTTTCGGCGCCCCTTTTTCATGCGCCCTGTCATGGGGCGCAAACCGGCCCCCGGCCCGAAAACCGCACCCATTGCCAAAATCCGCCGAAACGTGGTCGGGCACTTCCCTCGCAAGGCCCATGGCGATATGATGCGCCGAAGCGGGCAACCGTCGATGAGGCAAAACCGTCAGTCTTGCAGATGGCGGAGACAAAGCGCGACATAGAATTCGCGCAGCAGTAGGGGCTGGAAATGGCACGGGCTATGACGAGAATTTATGTGCTGGCATCTGTTGCCGCCTTCGGGCTGGCGGGATGCCAAAGCACAGGCAACCCTTTCGCAAAAAAGGATAATTCTGCCGATGGCGGCGGCGCTGTGGCCAGCGAAACCTCGGTGCGGCTGGTCGATCGCGATGTCGAAGCGCCCAAGGTGTTTCAGGTCAGCCAAGAGGCTTTGTGGGATGGCCGCCCCTCGCTTGGCGGGGTTTGGGTGGCCTCGCCCGATGCGGTCGACCCAGAGCGGGTGATCCTGCGAAACCCGACCAATGGCAAATTTGTGATCGGCGCGCTGTTCCGGCGTGAACGGATCAACCCCGGCCCACCGCTGCAAATCTCATCCGATGCGGCGGCGGCCCTTGGGCTTTTGGCGGGGATGCCTGCCAAGCTGAACGTCACCGCCCTGCGCCGCGAGGAAGTCCAGGCTGAGGCCCCGGATGCCGCCCGCCCGATTTTGGACGCCAATGAAGCGGTGAAAACCACATCGCTTGACCCGGTATCAAATGCCGCTGCCGCGCTGGACAAGGCCGATGGCAAACCCGCCGCGCCCAAGCCGGTTGCCACGGCAGCGCCCAAACCTGCCGCCCCCAAACCTGCGGCACCCGCTGCTGCCTCCGGCGGCAAAAGCCTGATCCAGATCGGGATTTTCAGTGTCGAGGCGAATGCCAACCGCGCCGCCAGCACCCTGACCAAAGCCGGGGTTCCCGCCAAGGTCAGCACGGAAAGCAGCCAAGGCAAAACCTTCTGGCGCGTCACGGCGGGGCCGACCGATGCCAGCACCCGCGCGGCCACATTGTCCAAGGTCAAGGGCCTTGGCTTTAGCGATGCGTATTTCGTGTCGCGCTGATCTTACGGAAAGGACACCCCATGCGTTTCAAACTCCTCTTGGCCATTGTGGCGCTGCTGCCATTCACCGGGCAGGCGCAAGCGTTTGAAACCCGTGCCAAGGCGGCTTGGGTCTATGATATGGCGACCCAGACCGTGCTGATGGACAAGAACGCCGATGAATCGCTGCCGCCTGCGTCGATGTCCAAGCTGATGACGCTGAACATGTTGTTCGAGGCGCTGCGCGATGGCCGCGTGACGATGGACACGCAATTCACCGTGTCGACCCGCGCGAAAGACATGGGTGGTTCGACCATGTTCCTGAACGAACGCGACCGGCCCACCACGGCAGAGCTGATCAAAGGGATCATCATCAATTCCGGCAATGATGCCTGTGTTGTGGTGGCCGAAGGGCTGGCCGGCACCGAAGAGGCCTTTGCCCGGCAGATGACCGACCGCGCGCAGGCGCTTGGCATGACCAATTCCACCTTTGCCAATGCCTCGGGCTGGCCCGACCCTTACCAGCGCATGTCGATGCGGGATCTGGGCATTCTGGCCCGCCGCCTGATCGAGGAGTTTCCCGAGTTTTACCCGATTTTTTCGGAAACCGAGTTCAACTTTGCCGACCGTGCCGCCGCAAACCGCCATAACCGCAACCCTTTGCTGAAACTGGGCGGCGGGGCGGATGGCCTGAAAACTGGCCATACCACCGAGGCGGGCTATGGGCTTGTCGGCTCGGCCAAGCAGGGTGAGCGGCGGGTGATCTTTGTCATCACCGGGCTCGACTCGGAAAAGGACCGCGCCGAAGAGGCTGACCGCATGATGAACTGGGCCTTTCGCCAATTTGTTCTGAAAACGGTGGTGAAGGCCGGGCAGCGCATTGCCGAAGCGGATGTCTGGCTGGGCGCGGAGGCCAGCGTGGGCCTTGTCGCCGCCGAAGATGTGACCATGCTGGTCCCGGCTTTGGTGCAGGACGGGGTGACGGCGCAGGTCAATTACACCGGCCCGCTCAAGGCGCCATTGGCCCAAGGGGCCGAAGTGGGCAGCCTGACCATCGCCGTGCCGGACCTGCCCGAACGCCGCATTCCGCTGATGGCCGAAACCGCTGTGGCCCCTGCGGGGTTCCTCAAGCGGATCGAAAAGGCCGCGCAGGTTCTGCATGGCCGCTTTCTGGCAGAACAGGACCCGGCGAGCTGATATGGCAGGCGGCAGCGGCCTATTCATCAGTTTCGAAGGGATCGACGGGTCTGGCAAAAGCACACAAGCCCGGCTGCTGGCCGAGGCTTTGCGCGCCAAGGGCCGCAGTGTGGTGCTGACGCGCGAACCGGGGGGCAGCGCGGGGGCCGAAGATATCCGCCGCCTTGTGCTGGAAGGCGACCCGGATCGCTGGTCGCCGGAAACCGAGATCTTGCTGTTCACCGCCGCCCGCCGCGACCATCTGGAAAAAACCATCCGCCCCGCCCTGTCGCGCGGTGATGTGGTCATCACCGACCGTTTTGCCGACAGCACCCGCATGTATCAGGGCATCCGCCGTGGCACAGGCGCAGACCTGCGCGCCATGGTCGATGATCTGCACAGCCGGATGATCGGGGTAGAGCCTGATCTGACCTTGCTGATTGACATCGACGCGACCACCGGCCATTCCCGCGCCGTGGCCCGTGCCGGCGCAGAACAGCGATTTGAGGATATGGGCAGCGCCATGCAGGCCCGGATGCGCGAAGGCTTTTTGCAACTGGCAGCGCAATTCCCCCGCTTCACCGTGATCGACGGCGCGCGCAGCCCCGAAGCAGTGGCCGCCGATGTGCTGGCCACCACCTTGGCGAAACTGGCATGAGCCGCGCGCCCAAAGTCGCGCTGGAAGATCGCCCGCAGCCCGATCAGGTGACAGGCGCGCCGCATCCGCGCGAAACCCCGCAGCTTTTTGGCCACGCCGCCGCGGAACAGGCCTTTCTGGATGCCTATCGCGCGGGCAAGCTGCATCACGGCTGGATGATCACCGGGCCCTTGGGCCTTGGCAAGGCGACGCTGGCGTGGAAAATCGCGCGCTTCTTGCTGGCCACGCCGGATGATGACGGCGGCATGTTCGCCCCGCCGCCACCCGAAACGCTGGATATTCCCGAAAGCCATCCGGTTCTGCCCCGCCTCTTGGCCTTGTCAGAGCCGCGCCTGTTCCTGCTGCGCCGCGCTTGGGATGATGAAAAGCGCAAGCTGAAAACCACCATCAGCGTTGATGAAGTGCGCAAGATGAAAACCTATTTCACCATGTCGGCGGCCGATGGCGGGCGGCGCGTGGCCATCATCGACGCGGTGGATGAGATGAACACCGCCGCCGCAAACGCGCTTTTGAAACTGCTGGAAGAACCGCCGCCGAATGTGGTGCTGCTGCTGGTCAGCCACCAGCCCTCGCGCTTGCTGCCCACCATCCGGTCGCGGTGCCGCGAATTGCGGCTGTCGCCTTTGGCCCCCGAAGATATGGCGCTGGCCTTGGCCCAATCCGGCGATACACCCGATGATCTGATCCCGCTGGCGCAGCTTTCGGGCGGCTCGGTCGGTGAGGCGATCCGCATCACCAATCTGGACGGGCTGAAGCTTTATGCACGGCTGATCGCGCTGTTTTCCACCCTGCCCCGGCTGGACCGGACGCGGGCGCTGGCGCTGACCGAACAAGGCGCGGGGCGCGGGGCGGAAGAAACCTTTGATCTGATCCTGATGTTGATGGATCTGTTTCTGGCGCGTCTGGCCCGTGCGGGCACGCTGGGCTATTGCCCACCCGAGGCCGCACCGGGCGAAGCAGAGCTGATCGCGCGGCTGTCCCCCAACCCGTTTGCTGCCCGCGAATGGGCCGATCTGGCGCAGGGCCTTGCCACCCGCGCCCGCCGGGGTCGGGCTGTCAACCTTGACCCTGCCGCCCTTCTCATGGATATGGTTCTCAGGATTGACGAAACGGCGGGAAAGCTCGCCCAGAGGTGAGCCGAGATGACTGAACAGCCCCCCAAAATCACGGGCCCCGAAATCACGGGCCCCGAAATCGTAGACAGCCATTGCCATCTCGATTTCCCGGATTTTGAGGGCGAGTTGCCGGACATCATCGCCCGCGCCCATGCTGCCGGTGTGGCCCGTATGGTCACCATCTGCACAAGGCTGCGCAATGAACCGCAGGTGCGCGCCATTGCCGAGGCGAACCCGTCGGTGTTTTACGCCGCAGGCACCCACCCGATGAGCGCCGCCGAAGAACCGATGGCCACGGTGGCGGAACTGGTTGCGATTGCGCAGCATCCGAAAATGGTGGGGATTGGCGAATCCGGGCTGGATTATCATTACACCGCCGAAAGCGGGGCGGTGCAGCGCGACAGCTTGCGTATTCACATCGCGGCGGCGCGGGAAACCGGTTTGCCGCTGATCATCCACGCCCGCGCGGCGGATGAGGATATGGCCCGCATCCTGACCGAGGAATATAAGGCAGGGGCCTATACCTGCGTGATGCATTGTTTTTCCTCCAGCGCGGAACTGGCGCGCGCGGCGCTGGACCTTGGCTTTTATCTGTCGATGTCGGGCATCGCGGCCTTTCCGAAATCCGGCGAGCTGCGCGATATTTTTGCCGCGGCACCCTTGGACCGGATCTTGCTGGAAACCGATAGCCCCTATCTGGCCCCGCCCCCCTTCCGGGGCCGCCGCAATGAACCCGCCTATACCGCCCATACCGCCAAGGTCGGGGCCGAGGTGTTCGGCCTGTCGCTGCCCGATTTCGCCGCCGCCACCTGCGCCAATTTCGACCGTCTGTTCTGGAAAGCAAAAACCGCATGACCGCAACGCTGCGCTTCACCATTCTGGGCTGTGGGTCTTCGGGCGGGGTGCCGCGGCTGGGTGGGCATTGGGGCGCCTGTGACCCGGCCAACCCGAAAAACCGCCGCCGCCGCTGTTCGCTGTTGGTGGAGCGGGTGACAGAGGCCGGGACGACCCGCGTGCTGATCGACACCTCCCCTGATATGCGAGAACAGCTTTTGGACGCCGAGGTCGGCACGTTGGATGGTGTGGTGTTCACCCATGCCCATGCCGACCATACGCATGGGATCGACGATCTGCGCCAGATCGTGTTCAACATGCGCGGTCGCCTGCCCGTCTGGGCCGATCTGCCCACGCAAATCGCGCTGCGCGACCGGTTCAGCTATGTGTTCCAGCAGCTTCCCGGCTCCCCCTATCCACCGATCCTTGACCTGCATCTGCTGGACGGGCCGGTCAGCGTGACGGGTGCGGGGGGCGAGGTGGTGCTGCATCCCTTTACCGTCGATCATGGCTCGATGGAGGCTTTGGGCTTTCGGGTCGGCGGGCTGGCCTATGTGCCCGATGTCGTCGCGATCCCAAAGCCCGCATGGGAGATGCTGGAGGGGTTGGAGGTTTGGGTGATCGACGCGCTGCGCCGCAAGCCGCACCCCACCCATGCCCATCTGGACCTGACGCTGGAATGGATTGCCCGCGCCGCGCCGAAACGTGCGGTGCTGACGAATATGCATATTGATCTGGATTATGCCACGGTAGAGGCCGAGACGGCGGCGCATATCACCCCCGCTTTTGACGGCATGGTGATCGAGATCGCGGCCCCCGCATGAATGCGCTGCTGGATGTGATCCTGCCGGTTTTCCTGATCCTTGGGGCAGGGTATTTCGCGGCGTGGAAAAACATCGTCGATGCGGCTGCCGTGGATGGCGTGATGAAATTCGCGCAGAATTTCGCGGTGCCTTGCTTGTTGTTCCGCTCGATGAGCCAGCTTGATCTGGCCCAAAGCTTTGATCCGGCCTTGCTGACAAGCTTTTATGCGGGCGCCTTCGGGGCCGGGGCGCTGGCCTATGCGGGGGCGCGGCTGTTTTTTGGCCGCCCGCCGATGGATGCGCTGGCGATTGCTTTTGTGGCGAGCTTTTCCAACACGCTGCTGTTGGGCCTGCCGATCACCGAGCGGGCCTATGGCGCGGATGCGCTGGCCGGGAACTATGCGATCATCGCGGTTCATTCGCCCTTGATGTATGGCATCGGGATCAGCCTGATGGAGATTTTGCGCAGCAAGGGCGAGGGGCTGGCAAAGCTGGCGCTGACGCGGCGGGTGACGCGCGCGATTCTGAGCCAGCCGCTGGTGCTGGGAATTTTATCGGGCTTTGTGGTCAATTTGTCGGGACTGCCCTTGCCGGGGGTGCTGACCTCGGCGGTGGATATGATGGTGAAAGCGGCGATCCCGGCGGCGCTGTTCGGTTTGGGTGGGGTTTTGCTGCGCTATCGGCCGGAAGGCGATATGAAAACCATCGCCTTTGTTTGCGGGCTGACGCTGATTTTGCACCCGGCGATCACCTACGGGCTGGGGGTTTTGCTTGGGTTGAGCGTGGATCAGATGCGGTCGGCGGTGGTGACGGCGGCGATGGCGCCGGGGGTGAATGCGTTTTTGTTTGCCAATATGTATGGGGTGGCGAAACGGGTTGCGGCCTCTACCGTTTTGCTGGCCACGGGGGCGACGATTTTGACCGCTTGGGGCTGGTTGCATATTCTGCCCTGAGGCTGCGATTCCGCATATGAATCGCGCGCGGAATGCCTGCCAAGCGGTTGATTTTCAATCAAAGCGTCAGAAAAATTAGAGGTTTGTTAACCTGCGCGACGCAGCCGATCATGGTGGGATGTGGCAGGGGGCGGAGCCTCCGGCGGAGGTATTTTGGCCAAGATGATGCCGGGGGCGCGCAAGGGGATTGGGCGGGGCTTTGGCGCGTGTCGCCTTTGCCCCGCCGCAGCAGCGGTATCAGGCCGGCGTGACGCCGCGCAGGCGTTCGGAGCGGCGGCGCAGCAGTTCCACCACGGTCAGCAGGCAGATCGAGAAGATCACGAGGATCGTCGCCACGGCAAGGATGGAGGGGCTGATCTGTTCGCGGATGCCGTTCCACATCTGGCGCGGGATGGTTTGCTGTTCGTGGCTGCCGACGAAGAGCACCACGACCACTTCGTCAAAGGAGGTGACGAAAGCAAAGAGCGCGCCCGAGACGACCCCCGGTGTGATCAGCGGCAATTGCACCTTGAAGAAGGTGGTCACCGGCCCTGCGCCCATGTTTTGCGCCGCGCGGATCAGGCTGCGGTCAAAGCCCATCATCGTGGCGGTCACGGTGATGATGACGAAGGGGATGCCCAAGGTGGCATGCGCCATTACGAGGCCGAAATAGGTGCCGGACAAGCCGATATCGGAGTAAAAGAAGAACAGGCCGGTTGCGGTGATGATGATCGGCACGATCATGGGCGAGATCAGGATCGCCATGATCAGCTTGCGGAACGGCATTTCGGGGCGGCTGAGGCCCATGGCGGCGATGGTGCCCAGCACGGTCGCCACGATGGTGGAAAAGAAGCCGACGATGATGGAGTTCTTGGCGGCCTGAATCCATTTCGCATTGGCCCAGGCGTCTGCCCACCAGCTGCCATCGCGCAGCGCATCGGGGGCTGCCATGCCGAAGGTCAGCAGATTGTCATACCAGCGCATTGAATAGCCGTCCGGGTCCAGCCGCAGCATTTCCGGGGTGAAGGTAAAATACGGCTCTACGTTGAAGGAGAGCGGCATGATGATCAGGATCGGCGCGATCAGGAAGATGAAGATCAGCGCGCAGATCACCCGGTAGCTGTAATACCAGATGCGTTCCAGCGGGTCCGCGTAGATGGGAAGTGCCATGTGTCGATTACCCCAGCTTCATGTTGTCGATGCCGACCAAGCGGTCATAGGCCCAATATAGGATCAGCACGGCGGCCAAGAGCATAGCGGCGAGTGCTGCGGCCAGTGACCAGTTCAGCGATTTTTGCATGTGGAAGGCGATCTGGTTGGAAATCAGCGTGCCATCCGCGCCACCGACCAAGGCCGGTGTGATGTAATAGCCAACCGCTAGGATGAAGCACAAAATACCCCCTGCCCCGATGCCGGACACGGTTTGCGGCAGGTAGATGCGGCGGAAGGTTGTCCAGCTTGTCGCGCCAAGGCTGCGCGCGGCGCGGGCATAGCTGGGCGGGATTGTTTTCATCACCGAGTAGAGCGGCAGGATCATGAAGGGCAGCAGGATATGCGTCATCGCGATGATCGTGCCGGTTTGGTTATACATCATTTCAAGGCGGCCGTCGGTCGTGATGACGCCAAGCGCGACCAGAAGATCGTTCACAACGCCTTGGCTTTGCAGCAGCACCATCCAGCTTGTCGTGCGCACCAGAAGCGAGGTCCAGAAGGGCAGCAGCACAAGGATCATCAGCAGGCTGGCGTGGCGCAGTGGCAGCACAGCCAGCAAATGCGCAACCGGAAAGCCCAGAAGCAGGCACAGCCCGGTGATCACCACCGACATTACAAAGGTGCGGATGAACAGTTTGACATAGATCTGCACATTTTCCGGCGCCGCTTCGAAATTGCCATCGGCCCCGATCTGGCGGTCCAAGGCGGCTTGGTAGAAGTTCAGCGTGGCGGCGGCGGAGGCAGAGCGCATGGCGGCCCAGAGATCGGCGCGCGCCCATTGCGGGTCAAGCGCGAGGATCGCCTCTTTGAAGGGCGGCTCCAGGTCTTTGGCCTTGCGGGCGGCCGAGGTGAACAGCGAGCGCGTGCCCGGCAGTTCATAGTTGATCCGCGTGCCGATATTGCCGGCGGTTTTTTCTTCGGAAGCGGTTTTCAGATCGGCGGCGAGGGCGGCATAGGCGGCCTCATCCGGTGCGGCCTTGCCATTGGCATCAAACCATTTGCCCAGTTCGACCATATTGGCCGAGAATTTATCATCGGTGAAAGAGCGCGACAGCATTTGCCCGATTGGCACGGCAAAGGTCAGCAGGATAAAGACCAGAAGCGGCACCACCAGAAAGAAGGCCCGGATACGGGCGCGGCGCGAGGCCACGGCCAGCGCGGTTTTCAGCGGCACACCATCGACGGTGCGCAACACTTGGGGGTCGTCTGGCTGTGTATCAGTGGCGGCCATGGCGGTTTTGGTCCTGTCGGTTGGGTCGTTCTTGTCGCCCTCTGTCGGGGCTTTGGGGTGAAGGGGCGCAAGTGCTGCGCCCCTTCGGATGGGCAGCTTAGTTCAGCAGCCAGGAGTTGAAACGCTCGTTCAACTGGGTGTCGCGGTCAGCCCAGAATTCGAAATCCGAGGCCAGAGCGTTGGTCAGGTTGGCAGCAGCGGTGGGCATGTAGGGGCCCATCTCGGTTTTGCCGTCCTCATACAGACCAACCAACGGACCCGAAGATTTGCGTGCCGGACCGTAAGAGATGTATTTCGCCTGATCGGCCAGACGCTGGGTGCCGGTGGCATAGGCCAGGAACTGCGTTGCCGCTTCGAGGTTCTTTGCACCCTTCGGAATGGCCAGAACGTCATATTCATAGACCTGACCGTCCCAGACGGATTCGAAGGGCTTACCTTCGGACACAGCAGCGGCAAAGATACGGCCGTTATAGGCGGTCGACATCACCACTTCGCCATCGGCCAGCAGTTGCGGAGGCTGCGCGCCGGCTTCCCACCAGACGGTGTCTGCCTTGATCTTGTCCATCATGGCGAAAGCACGGTCCACGCCTTCCGGGGTGGCCAGAACTTCATAGACTTCTGCCGCCGGAACGCCATCCGCCATCAACGCCATTTCAAGGTTTGCCTTGGCGCCTTTGCGCATGCCGCGCTTGCCGGGGAAGGCTTCGGTGTTGAAGAAATCGGCCATGGTTTTCGGCCCACCGTTCGGGAATTTGGTGGTGTCATAGGCATACATGGTCGAGAACACGATCGTCGCAACCGAGCAATCGGTCACAGCGCCGGGCAGGAAGTCATCCATCGCCGGGGTGCCATCATCGCCGGGGGGCAGGATTGCGGGGTCCAGCGGCTCCAGCAGGCCTTCGTCGCACAGGCGGATTGCATCGGCATATTCGATGTCGACCACGTCAACGGTGACGTTGTTTGCCTCAACCATGGCTTTGACCGGGGTGGCCGGATTGTCGGCGTCAACCATCGTGGTCTTGATGCCGGTTTCGGCGGTGAACGGCTTCAGATAGGCTTCGGTCTGGCTTTTGCCATAAGCGCCGCCCCAGGACATCAGCACGACTTCTTGCGCGGAAGCTGCGAAAGCGAAGGTGCTCAGCGCGGTGGACAGGATAAGTAGTTTCTTCATAGGCTCTTCTCCTTGTTGAACGTTTTTTGTTTTTTGATCCCACAGCAGGGGCGAACCCCGCCGCAGGATCAAAAAGGCTTAAGGTTGCAAGGCGCGCGCATCTGCGGGCGACCAACCAATCTTAATCTTTTCACCGGGGCGCAGCATGGTTTGCCCTTGGGTGTTGCGCGACTTGATCACGAAATCGTCGTGACCTGCCACGCGCAAACGGGTGCGGAACAAATCGCCCATATAGATGAATTCCATCACCTCGGCGTCGATCATATGCGCGCCGGGGGGCATCATCTCGGGCTTGAATTCGACCCGCTCGGGGCGGATGGAGACAAGCACCTTCTCGCCCTTCTTGCTGACATTGACAGGCGTTGCGGCGATCAATTCCCCGGTGCCAAGGCGCACTTCGGCCTCGGCGCCGTTGATCGTTTCGATCACGCCTTCCAGTTTGTTATTTTCACCGATGAACTGCGCGACAAAGGCGTTGTCGGGGCGTTCATACAGTTCATCCGGGGGGGCGAGTTGCTGGATGCGGCCATCATTGAACACGGCAACACGGTCCGACATGGTCAGCGCCTCGCCCTGATCGTGGGTCACATAGACCACGGTGATGCCAAGGCTTTCATGCAGGTGCTTGATTTCAAACTGCATATGTTCGCGCAATTGCTTGTCCAGCGCGCCCAGGGGTTCATCCATCAACACAAGGCTGGGATCAAACACCAATGCCCGCGCAAGGGCGATGCGCTGCTGCTGCCCACCCGAAAGCTGGGCTGGGCGGCGGTTGATGAAATCATACATCTGCACCATATCCAGCGCGCGTTTGATCTTGGTTTCGCGTTCATCCTTGCCCATGCCGCGCACTTCCAGCGGGAAGGCAAGGTTTTCGCCCACCGTCATATGCGGAAACAGCGCGTAGTTCTGGAACACCATCCCGATGCCGCGTTTATGCGGCGGAACCGAGTTGATCGGGCGGCCATCAAGGCGGATATCGCCGCTGGTGGCGGTTTCGAACCCGGCCAGCATCATCAGGCAGGTGGTTTTGCCAGACCCGGACGGCCCCAGCATCGTCAGAAATTCGCCTTTGCCAATGGACAGGTTCAGATCTTTGACGACGAGCGTTTCACCGTCATAGCTTTTTTGCACATGATCGAACACGACGAAACCGTCGTTCTGGGGTTGTTTAACCACCCTTATCTCCCTGATCGTTCCGGCAGGTGACCTGCGCTCTTGTTGCCTTTGACTAAAGCGAAATGTCAGGCAATTTGCAACCGTCTCCCTTTCATTGTGATGATTTGCCCGCAAATGCGGGAATATTGGGGGATTCTGCCCATTTTTTCAGGCGGTTTGCCTGATGCGCAGTAGGTTTTTGAAAATTGCGCGCTTTTGGCCTGTGAAGATTGCCCTGCGGCGGCGGGCCGCAGCGATTCTTTCAGCGCCGGGCGCGGCAGCTGTCGGGGCAGCGCCAAACCGCCGAAGGCACGGGAAAAGGCGTGGAAGCGCGGGGGGAATCGGTTACGCTGGGGCGATGTTGCGGGATGATGTGCCCGGCCCAAGGATGATGTGACGTGATCGACAAAGCCACCCTTGCTGCCATCCGCTTTGGCTATGGCCCGCCGCGCGCCGCCATGGGAGGGCCTGCGGATATGCTGGCGGCACTGGCAGGCCCTGATGAAATGGCCGCGCGGCATCCGACATTCGGGTTTACCGATGCGCTGCCCGTGCTGGCGCAGGCGGCGGATGCCCGCAAGATGTTGCGCCAAAACCCCGATGACCGCAAAACCTATCAAGCGGCGGTGCGCGCGGCGGCCGCCATGTCGGAAAGCGCCACCCGCGCCCGCTTTGCCCGCGCGCTGGACGCGCCGGATGCGTTTCGTGAACGGCTGACGGGGTTTTGGGCCGACCATTTCACCACCAAGGCCCGCAACGCGCCTGAACGCCCCCTGCCCGGCACGCTGGTGCATGATGCGGTGCGCCCGCATCTGACAGGCCGGTTCGAGGATATGCTGATCGCGGCGACCTTGCATCCCGCGATGCTGTCTTATCTGGATCAGGTCGCCTCGGTCGGGCCGGGATCGCCCTTCGGGCAGCGCCGCAATCGGGGGCTGAACGAAAATCTGGCGCGCGAGGTGATCGAGTTGCACAGTCTGGGCGTCGGGGCGGGCTATGGGCAGGCCGATGTGCGGCAGATGGCCTTGCTGCTGACCGGGTTGGACGCCACCGCACGCGAAGGGTTTCTGTTTCGTCCCGAACGCGCCGAGCCGGGGGCCGAAACCGTGCTGGGCAAAACCTATGACGGCGACGGGGTGGAGCCGATCAAGGCGGTGCTACGCGATTTGGCCCGGCACCCGGCCACGGCGGCGCATATTGCCCGCAAGCTTGCCACGCATTTCGTGGCCGACAGCCCCGACCCCGCGTTGGTGGCGGCCATGACGGCGGCATACCGCGACAGCGGCGGCGCGCTGGATGTGGTCTATGGCGCCATGCTGAACCACCCCGCCGCATGGGAGCCGGTGCTGCACAAGGCCCGCCAACCCGTTGATTTCCTTTTGGCCGCCTTGCGTGCGCTGGGGATGACGGGGGATGAAATGCGCAAAATGGCGCGCGGCCCGTTTTTGCGCATGTTGCTGCGGCCCATGGCCTTGATGGGGCAAGACTGGGAAAAGCCGAACGGCCCCGATGGCTGGCCCGAAAGTCAGGAGGCCTGGATCACCCCGCAGGGCCTTGGCGCGCGCATCGCTTGGGCGATGGAGGTGCCGGGGCGGTTGGTCACGCCGATGCCGGACCCGCCGGGTTTTGTGCAAACGGCCTTGGGCTCGGCGGCGGATGAGCGGCTGATCTGGGCCGCCGCACGGGCGGAATCGATCCGCGAAGGTGTGGGGCTGGTGCTGGCCTCGCCCGCGTTCAATCGGAGGTAGGGCATGGAGCGGCGCGATTTCCTGAAAGGTTTGACAGCGGTTGGCTGTTCGGCGGCGGCGCATCCGCTGCTGACCACGGTGACGCTGGCGCAAGGCACGGGGCTGGGCGAAAACCGCCTGATCGTGGTGATCCTGCGCGGCGGCATGGATGGGCTGGACGTGGTGCAGCCCTTGGGCGACCCCGATTTTGCCGCGCTGCGCCCTGCGCATATCCCCAGCCAGATCGGGCTGACCGGGCCTTTCGCGCTGCATCCGGGCCTGGGCGGGTTGCAGGGGTTGTGGCAGGCCGGGCAGCTTGGTTTCGTGCATGCCACATCGACCCCTTACCGCGACAAGCGCAGCCATTTTGACGGCCAGACCTTGCTGGAATCCGGCACGGGCATGGATGTGGCGATCGGGGCGCAGCGCGATGGCTGGTTGAACCGGATGTTGCAGGCGGTGCCGGGGCTGCGGGCCGAAACCGCCTATGCCGTGGGGCGCGAGGCTTTGCCGCTGCTGGCAGGCCCCGGCCCCAGCCGCAACTGGACGCCCGAGGTCAATCTGGTGCTGTCGGCGCAAAGCCATTTGCTGCTGGATCACATCTATCACGATGATGATCTGTTCCGCGATGCCGGGGCCGAGGCGATGACCCTGTCGGCAGAGCTTTCGGGGCGCGAGGCGCGCAAAGCCGATGCGCGCGGGGCCGAAAAAGGCCCCTTTGGTCCGGGCGATGACCGGCCTTGGCCGGATGTGGATACGCTGGTTGATTTTGCCGCCGGGCGGCTGCGGGCGGCGACGCGGATCGCGGCTTTCTCGCTTTCGGGGTGGGATACGCATCGCGGGCAGAACAATGCCATCGGGCGGCCCTTGTCGCGCTTGCAGCGGATCATTTTGCGGATGCAGGCGCAACTGGGGGCCGAAGTCTGGGGCCGCACGACCTTGCTGGCGATGACCGAATTCGGGCGCACCGCGCGGCAGAATGGCAGCGGCGGCACCGATCATGGCACCGGGGGGCTGATGGTGATGGCCGGGGGGGCCTTGCGCGGGGGGCACGTCTTTGGCCCCTGGCCCGGCCTGTCGGAGGCCGCGCTGTATGATCGGCGCGATCTGATGCCCACTTCGGATGTGCGGGCCTGGGCGGCCTGGGCCATGCGCGGGCTTTACGGGCTGGAGGTTGCGACGCTGGAAGGCGCGGTGTTTCCGGGGCTGGAAATGGGGCCGAACCCCGGTTTGATCCTGTAGCGGCGCGCGGTTTGGCGAAACACCCTTGTCGGCGCAGCTTGCCCGCCGCATAACCGTTGCACAAACACAGGCAAAAAGGCCCCGCATGGAAAAAGACCTTACGCGCTGGGTGCCGCCCGCTGGCCCCACGGATGCCCCGATGATCGGCACGCAGATCCGGTTGGAGCGTCTGGACGCCGACCACCATGCTGCCGACCTGCATCGCGCCTTCAGCGGCCATGACAGCCTGTGGGATTACATGCCCTATGGTCCCTTCACCTCGGCCGCCGCCTATCACCGCTGGGCCAAGGATATGGCCGCGCACAGCGATCCGCATTTCTTTGTGCTGCGCAATCTGGCGACCGGGCAATGCGGCGGGCTGGCAAGTTACCTGCGGATCACGCCCAACGCAGGGTCGATCGAGGTCGGGCATATCTGCATCAGCCCGGAATTGCAGAAATCACGTCTGGCGACCGAGGCGATGTTTCTGATGATGCAATGGGCCTTTGATGCGGGCTATCGCCGGTATGAATGGAAATGCAACGCGGCCAACATGGCATCCCGCCGCGCTGCGCAACGGCTTGGCTTTTCCTATGAAGGCGTGTTCCGGCAGGCGGCGGTGGTCAAGGGCCGCAACCGCGATACGGCGTGGTTTTCCGTGATCGACAGCGAATGGCCCGCCCTGCGCGAGGCGTTTCTGGCATGGCTTGCCCCGTCCAATTTCGATGCCACGGGCAAGCAGCGCGAACGCTTGAGCGACCTGACGGGCCTTGTGCGCGCCAATGATGACCCGATGCAGCGGCGCTGATCGGCGCGCCCCTTGCTTGTGTGAAGATCGCTTGCTGCCCTATCCTTTCTTGGTTGCCGCCTGAACAAACGGGTCGGGCGTGCCGCTGATGCGTTGGGCCAGAAGGCGGCTCAACCCCTCTTTCGCGGCGGCAGAGGTGGCGGCGGCGGCGGCAGCCCCTTGCAGATCACTGTCATGGCAACTGCGCGCGATGCCCTGCACGAAATCCGCGATATAGCGCCGCGTTCCCAGCGCCCCCGCCTCCAGCACCGAGGCGGCATGCACCAGATCATCATGCAGCGCCTGACGGTCGGGCCGGATGGGCGACAGGCCCTGCGGCAAGGGGCTGCGCGGCTGACCTTTCAGATGCGACAACAGAACCTGCTGAAAGCCTTCCAACGTCTCCAGCGGTTTTTCCAGAAAGCCTGCCGCCCCAGCCCGCACGGCCGCCGACCACAGCCCCGGATCGCCGCTGATGGCCAGCACCACCGCATCCAGCGCGCCGGGGCGGGTGATATCGCGGATCAGGTCCAGCCCGCTGCCATCCGGCAAGCCCAGATCCACCAGCACCACATCGGGGCGATAGACGGCCAGATGCCGCCGCGCCGCCGCCATGGTTTCCACCCGCCGCAACCGCGCCCCGCTGCGCTGACACAGCAGGCGCAGCGCCTCAGACGCGAAGCGGCTATCCTCCACCGCCAGCACGGTGACATTGGCCAGCGGCAAGGCATTGCGCAGGCTGACCGGGGTAAAACCCGGCCCTTCGGGCATGGATTGGGCAGAGGAGTGCGGCATGATGATTCCACCTGGCAGAGGGTTCCCCCCCAGTTGACGCCGAAATTCGCTAATGTCTGGTAAATGCCGCCCCGGACCTGCCCGCAAATCACCGCCGAAACCCGCCTGCGGCGGCGCGTCCCCTTGCCCTGCCCGGCCTTGCGCCGCATATAGCGCCAAAGACCATTGGGAGAGATGAGGATGATCGGACGCCTGAACCATGTTGCCATTGCCGTGCCCGACCTGGAGGCCGCAGCGGCGCAGTATCGCGGCACTTTGGGGGCCAATGTCGGCCCGGCGCAGGATGAACCGGACCATGGGGTCACGGTGGTGTTCATCACCCTGCCCAATACCAAGATCGAACTGCTGTATCCTTTGGGCGAAAACTCCCCGATCAACGGGTTTCTGGAAAAGAACCCGGCAGGCGGCATCCACCATATCTGCTATGAGGTCGATGACATTCTTGCCGCGCGCGACAAGCTGAAAGCGGCAGGCGCGCGGGTGCTGGGCAGCGGAGAGCCGAAAATCGGCGCGCATGGCAAGCCGGTTCTGTTCCTGCACCCCAAGGATTTCAACGGCTGTCTGGTTGAACTGGAGCAAGTATGACAATCACCGCCGCCCTCGTTCTGTTCGCCGTGACCTGGTTCATGACCTTTTTCGTGGTGCTGCCGCTGCGCTTCAAATCGCAAGGCGATGCGGGCGAGGTGGTGCCGGGCACGCCGCCCAGCGCGCCCTCGGGCTTTGTGGTCAAACGCAAGGCATGGATCACAACCCTTGCCGCCACGGTGATCTGGGCGGTCTTGTGCGGGATCATCCTGTCGGGTGTGATCTCGGTCCGCGATTTTGACTGGATGCACCGGATGCCGCCGGTGTCGACCGGCGGCTGACCCTTCGCTGCGGTTTGTCCGTGTATCCGCCTCAGCGATGCTGTTCCATCGCGTTCAGGCGGTGGAACAGATGGGTGAAGGTGGCCGCCCCCAGCACCGGAATGAACAGGTTGATCAACGGGATGGACAAGGGGGCCGCCATCAAGCCACCCGCCCACCAGACCGTCAGCCAATGGCGCTTGCGCAGGGCTTTCGCCGCCTGCCGCCCCATGCGCCGCGACGCGACCAGCGTGAAATATTCGCGCCCCAGCAACAGCCCGTTCACCGCCCAGAACACCATCGGAATGAACGGCCCGACAAAGGCATATAAGATCAACGCCAGCACGTTCACCGTGACCAGCAGGGCAAAGAAATTCAGCGTATCAATCACCGCATCGCCAAGGCCCTGCTTTTGCGCAGGCGGCAGGCCGGGGTAGTGCCTGTCCTCCACCGCCTGTGCGACATCATCCAGAAACATCGAGGTAAAGGCCGAGGCGACGGGCATCATCAGAAACACCGATAACCCGATCATGAACAAGGCCGACCCCCAGCTGAGCAAGGTGCCAAGCCCACCCACCGGACCCACGAAGGGAATCTCGATCACCTCGGGGGTGAAGCTTTGGATGGCCCATAGAAACAGCGCATAAACCGCCACCAACAGCAGCAGGGTCAACCCTACGCCCCATAGCATGACGCGGCGAAAGCGGCTGTCGCCAAGTTGGCCCACCGCCTTCAGAAAATCCGAAAAAATCATGCCTGCACCCATGTCACCAAAGTGGATGCGTCCGGGCGCGGGCGGTCTGGTGGCGCGCTGCGCGGCGTGCCGATATGAATGATCCCGGCCACGGTTTCCGTCTCGGCCAACCCAAAGCCTTCCGCCACAAACGCGCGGTCATGCGAGGGCCAGCCCGACAACCAATTCGCCCCCCAACCCGCCGCCAAAGCCGCATTGAGCAGCGACAAACAGGCCGCCCCCGCCGAATAGACCTGCTCGATCTGCGGGATTTTCTCCGAGGGTTTGGGCGCCGAAATCACCACCACCGCCAGATGGCCCGTCTCAAACTGGCCCATGCCTTTGGCGGTGCGCTCAGCATCCAGCCCCAATGCCGCGGCGCGGGCCTGCGCCAAAGCGGCCAGCCGCGCCATCGCCCCTTGCTCCAGCACCAAAAAGCGCCAAGGCTCCAGCTTGCCATGATCCGGCACCCGCATCGCGGCGGTCAGCAACGGCTCCAGCGCCGCGCGGTCCGGTACAGGCAGACCCAACATCTTGGCCGGCACCGACCTGCGGGTCTGAAAAAACTCTGTCGCGGAAATCTCCGGTTGCGCCATGGTCCTGCTCCTCTAAGGCTTCCCCTGATGTCGGGGATTGGCAGGCCATGGTCAAGGGGCGCCGCATAAAACCCGGCCACCCCACCCCTTCATCTTGGCGCAAATACCTGCGGGGGGTGCGGGGGGCAGCGCAGCCCCCCGCTTCTTACAGCAAATATACGCCCGCCCTTCGGGCAGGCTTGGGGGGCAGCGCAGCCCCCCCCCTCTTGCATCAAATATACGCCCGCCCTCCGGGCAGGCTTGGGGGGCAGCGCAGCCCCCCGCTTCTTACAGCAAATATACGCCCGCGCCGTGGGTATCGGGGCAGCAAACCCCTAGCCCAGCGCATAGCCCGCGCCGCGCACGGTGCGCAGCGGGTCCTCGCCGCCGTGCTGGCAAAGTGCCTTGCGCAGCCGGCCGATATGCACATCCACCGTGCGGGTATCGACATAGATATCCCGTCCCCAGACCCGGTCGAGCAATTGGTCCCGCCCCCAGACGCGGCCCGGCTTTTCCATGAAGGTCGACAGCAGGCGAAACTCGGTCGGGCCCAGTTTCAACACCTTGTCGCCGCGATAGACGCGGTGGGTTTCGGTATCCAGCCGGATATCCTCGAAGGCCAGCACCAGCCCCATGGTCGCGGGGCGCACCCGGCGCAGGGCGGCGCGCACGCGGGCCATCAGTTCCACCACCGAAT
Source organism: Pseudorhodobacter sp. E13 (assembly GCF_003991405.1). GTDB lineage: Bacteria > Pseudomonadota > Alphaproteobacteria > Rhodobacterales > Rhodobacteraceae > Pseudorhodobacter. Next base: position 25,454 of record NZ_RPEN01000152.1, on the reverse strand, counting down.
AAGGCTTGATGATATAATCATCCGCGCCGGTTTCCAGACCGCGCACGCGGTCCACCTCTTCGGCGCGGGCCGACAGCATGATGATCGCGATATTGCGGGTGTCGGGAGCCATTTTCAGCCTGCGGCACACTTCGATGCCCGAAACATGCGGCAGCATCCAGTCCAGCACGATCAGATCGGGCGCGGATTCGTCCACCAGCATCAGCGCCTCTTCGCCATCGGCAGCCTGCATCACCCGAAAGCCTTCGGCCTCAAGGTTATAGGCCAGAACCTCGCGTTGGGCAGGTTCATCCTCGACCAGCAGAACGGTGGGTTGCTCAGCCGCCATCAGCCCTGCCCCCCGGTCGCAGGTGCGGTCGAGGTCATATCGGCCTTGGGCCGCGCCTCATCCGGCAAGGCCCCGGTGACCAGATAGATCACCTGTTCGGCAATCCCGGTGGCATGATCGCCCACGCGTTCGATATTCTTGGCGATGAAATGCAGGTGCATACAGGCCGAGATATGGCGCGGGTCTTCCATCATATGGGTCAGAAATTCGCGGAACAGCGCGTTATACATCTGGTCCACCTCGGCGTCATTCTGGCGCACATGGGCGGCCAGTTCGACATCGCGCTGGATCAGACTGTCCAGCGCGTCTTTCAATTGCATCTGCACCGCTTTTGCCATCCGCCGGATCGCCCCTGCCGACCCGTCAATCGGGGCCATCTGCGACAGCACGACCGAGCGTTTGGCAAGGTTCTTGGCGTAATCGCCGCAGCGTTCCAGCGAGGCTGCGATTTTCATCACCGTCAGCACCGTGCGCAGATCGCCCGCCGTCGGCGCGCGCAGCGCGATGATCCGCGCGGCCTCGGTGTTGATCTGTTCTTCCAGCGCGTCAATCGCCTTGTCACCGGCACGGATGCGCGCAGCCAATTCGTCATCGCGGCTTTCCAGCGCCAGTGCGGCATCCAGCAGCGCCGCCTCCACCAGCCCGCCCATTTTCAGAACGAGGGCCTGCACGGCCTCTAGATCACGGTCAAAGGCGCGGGCAATATGGGGTTCGTTTTGCATGGTCATTCCCTTCCTCAGCCGATCCGGCCCGTGATATAGCTTTCGGTGCGCGGGTCTTTGGGCGCGGTGAAAATCTGGCCCGTTTCGCCATATTCCACCAAGCTTCCAAGGTGGAAAAACGCGGTGCGCTGGCTGACGCGGGCAGCTTGCTGCATCGAGTGAGTGACGATCACCACCGAAAACTGGCTGCGCAACTCGTCAATCAATTCCTCTACCTGCGCGGTGGCGATGGGGTCCAGCGCCGAGCAGGGTTCATCCATCAGCAGCACTTCGGGGCTGGTGGCGATGGCCCGCGCGATGCACAGGCGCTGCTGCTGGCCACCCGACAAACCGGTGCCCGGCGCGTTCAGGCGGTCTTTGACCTCATTCCAGATGGCGGCTTTGCGCAGCGAGGTTTCCACCACCTCATCCAGTTCGGCCTTGTTGCGCGTCAGCCCGTGGATCTTGGGGCCATAGGCCACATTGTCATAGATTGACTTGGGAAAGGGGTTCGGCTTTTGGAACACCATGCCGACCTTGGCGCGCAACTGCACAGAATCGACCTTTGGGTCATAGATATTTTCGCCGTCCAGTTTGATGTCGCCGGTGACGCGGCAGATATCAATCGTGTCATTCATCCGGTTCAGGCAGCGCAGAAAGGTGGATTTGCCGCAACCCGAGGGGCCGATAAAGGCGGTCACGGTCTTGTCCAGAATATCGACATCGACGGATTTGATGGCATGGGCCTCGCCATAAAACACATCCACGCCGCGCGCCGTGATCTTGTTGCTTTGGGTGGTCACATCTCTCTCCAGAATTCGCAGGTCGTCCATTTGCATCCCCTTACCAGCGGCGTTCAAAGCGGCGGCGCAGGATGATCGCCACGGCATTCATGATCAGCAAAAACACCAGCAACACGATAATCGCCCCCGAGGCGCGTTCAAAGAACGCAGGGTCGGCGCGTTGGGTCCAGTTATACACCTGCACCGGCAGCGCGGTCGAGGGTTCGCCAAACAGCCCATCCGTGGCGCTATAGGCGGCAGGGTATTCGCGCACAAAGGCCACCATACCGATCAGCAGCAAGGGCGCGGTTTCGCCCAAGGCTTGCGCCAGCCCGATGATGGTGCCCGTCAGGATACCGGGGGCGGCCAAGGGCAGCACATGGTGAAACACCGCCTGCATCTTTGACGCGCCCACGCCCAGCGCGGCATCGCGGATGGAAGGCGGCACCGATTTCAGCGCGGCACGGGTGGAAATGATGATGGTCGGCAGGGTCATCAGCGTCAGCACCAGCCCGCCCACAATGGGGGCCGAGGCGCGCAGACCGGCAAAGTTGATGAAGATCGCAAGGCCAAGGATACCGAACACGATCGACGGCACGGCGGCGAGGTTAGAGATGTTCACCTCGATCAGGTCGGTCCAGCGGTTTTTCGGGGCAAATTCCTCGAGGTAGATCGAGGCGGCAACCCCGATGGGCAGGGCCAGCACCAGCACCACGATCATCATATAGGCCGAGCCAAGGATCGCCACGCCCAGGCCCGCAGCCTCTGGCCGTTGGTCCGAGGCGTCGGGGGCTGTCAGGAAGGCCGCGTTGAAGCGGGTTGTCAGCAGGCCTTTCTGCTTCAGCGCATCGGCCAGTTTAAGCTGGGCGGGCGACACGTTGCTATCCAACTCGGCGCTGGCCAGCGTGGTGCGGCCTTTGTAATAGCCATCAATCCGGCCCGAGGCGAGCACGGTGATCTGCACCGTTTGCCCCACCAGCGCGGGGTCGGCCAGCACGCGGTCGCGCAACTGCGCTGCGGCCTCTTGCGAGATCAGCCCGCTGACGTCTTTCTTGGTCAGCCCCTCAATCTCGATCCCCAAACTGTCCACCGCGTCTTGCAAACCCTTGGCCAGCAAGGGGCCATAGGTCAGGGTGGTGACTTTCTTCATCACCTCCAGATCGCGGGTGCCGGATTTGTCCAGCTTTGCCTCCGGCAACTCCACGTTCAGCGCGATATAGCTCTGGCGAAAGGCCGAGGTGCCGTTGCCAAGGATCGAGGTGACAAGGATCACCAGAGCAATCACGCCCACAGCGATGGCCGCCAGACCGTAAGCCTTGAAGCGGCTTTCGGCGGCGTTGCGTTTGCGGGTGCGGGCATCCTGCACCAAAAGTGAGCCTTTGCGCGGGGCGGGCGCGGTAGAAGCGGCGGCGGCGGCGGTTGCGTCAGTCATTCATACTGCTCCCGGTATTTGCGCACGATATAAAGCGCCAGCACATTCAGGCCGAGCGTCATGACAAACAGCGTCAGGCCCAGCGCAAAGGCAACAAGGGTTTCAGGGGCGGCGAAATCGGTGTCGCCGGTCAACTGGCTCACGATTTTCACGGTGACGGTGGTCATCGCCTCGAACGGGTTCACCATCTCGCCGATGCCCTCATTGAGGCGGGCAGCGGCGGCCCCGGCCCCCAGCACCACGATCATCGTCTCGCCAATGGCGCGGCTGGTGGCCAGCAGCACCGCCCCCACGATCCCGGGCAAAGCGGCGGGGATAACGACCTGACGGATGGTTTCGGATTTGGTGGCGCCAAGGCCAAGGCTGCCATCGCGCATCGCCTGCGGCACGGCATTGATGATATCGTCCGACAGCGAAGACACGAAGGGGATGAGCATCACCCCCATCACCAGCCCCGCCGTCAGCACCGAGGACCCCGAGGTGCCAAGCCCCAAGGGCTGCGCCAGCCAGTCGCGGATCATCGGCCCCACGGTCACAAGCGCAAAGAGGCCGTAAACGATGGTGGGGATGCCGGCCAAAATCTCGATCAGCGGCTTGGCGATGCCGCGCAGTTTCGGCCCGGCATATTCCGACAGATAAATCGCGGCAAACAGCCCGACCGGCACCGCAAACAGCAGCGCCACAAACGAGATATACAGCGTGCCCCAAAGCAAGGGCAGAATACCCAGCGATGAATTGCCGCGAAAATCCGGCGCCCAGGTGGTGCCGAACAGGAACTCTGTCCAGGAATATTGTGAAAAGAAATTCACCGTCTCGAACAGCATCGAAAAGACGATGGCAACCGTGGTCAGAATGGCAATCGAGGCCGAGGCGATCAGCAGGCCCAGCACCCACCGCTCTGCCGCGACACGGGACCGGAACGCAGGCTGCGTGCGCAGCAGCGCATAACCCAGCCCAAGCGCAGCGGCCACCACGGCCAGAACGGGCACGAGGCCGGGCAGCGCCTGCGCCAGATCTTGCCAGACCCCCGTATCGGCTTGGCGCGCAGCGATGCGCGTCAGCAAAGAGCCTGCCAGAAACACGCCCAAACCGGGGATCAGCACCGAATAGGCCGCGTTTTGCCCGTAAAACCCCGGAAGCGAGGCCAGACGGCGAATATCGCCCCCCGACAGGCGCACCGCCCGCGCTTTGGCTGTCACATAGCCGAAGATCGCGAAAGCCGTCATCAGCAGCAGCATCAGTAAGGGTGACATCAACAGGCCCATCTTGTCAGAAACGTGAAAGGCGGCCCAAACGCTGGGCCGCCCGGTCTTTTTAGTGGCTTACATGCCCGCCGCAGCAACAGCGGCCTGGGTTTCCGTCAGTGCAGGATCAGACACGAGGCCATAGGCGGCCAAGGGGCCATCGGGGCCTGCCAGCTCATCCGCGACGAAGAATTCGGCATATTCCTTCAGGCCGGGGATCACGCCGATGTGCTGGGATTTCACGTAGAAATACAGCGGGCGCGACACCGGGTAATCCCCCGAAGCGATGCTTTCGGTCGAGGGCACTACCCCGCCCATCGTCGCCACTTGCAGCTTGTCGGTGTTGTTTTCATAGAAGGACAGACCGAACACGCCGATCCCGTTGGTGTTGCTTTGGATCCGGGCGAGGGTTTCGGTGTAATCGCCATCAATATCCACCGAACGGCCATCGGTGCGCAGGGCAGAGCAGGCCTTCTCATCGCCGCGCTCGGCTTTCACCACTTCGGCCGCGCCAGAGGTCTTGCAGCCTTCGATCACGACTTTTTCTTCGAACACTTCGCGGGTGCCGTGCTTGGTGCCGGGCACGAAGGCCATGATTTCCTGAGCGGGCAGCGCGGGGTTCACCTCGTTCCACATGGTATAGGGGTTGGAAACCAGCTTGCCATCAACCACCACTTCGGCGGCCAAAGCCTTATACCAATCTTCGGGGGTGAAGGCGAAAGCGTTGCCGTTGATGTCGGAGGCGAAGACGATACCGTCATAGCCGATGCGCACTTCCAGAATATCGGTCACGCCATTGGCGGTGCAAACCTCGACTTCGCTGTCCTTGATCTTGCGCGAGGAGTTGGCGACGTCGATGGTGTTTTCGCCCACGCCTTCGCAGAACTTCTTCAGCCCTGCCGAGGAGCCACCGGATTCGACCACCGGGGTCGGGAAATCGGTGTTTTCGCCAAAGGCTTCGGCCACGATAGTGGCATAGGGCAGCACGGTAGAGGACCCGGCTATTTGCACCTGATCGCGTGCCGCGGCGGCAGTGGCGGAAAGGGCGGCAATGGCAAGGGCCGAGGTCAGCGTTGCGGTCTTCATGGCAGTCTCCTGTCTGTTGGCAGCCTGTTTGGCTTGCCCGATGCCTAAGCGCGGCGTGTGACAGTCCTGCAAAAAAGACGTAACGGTTTTATGACAATGCAGGGGCTTTGCCTTGCGCAAAATCCGCACAAATGCATGATTTTTATTGTTTTTTATGCATAACTGCACAGGAGAAATTTGTCACAAAGGCAAAAACCTTGTGTCAAAAACCCGGAAACAGCCGCAAAGCAGAAGAGGGGGAGCCGGGATCGGGGGCATCGAGCCCCCTCCCCCGGCCTTGCCAGGGACAAAGGCGAATCGGTCGCGAATCGGTCAGGGGTTGGGTGCGATGCGGTCCCATTGCTCGGCCCAGTGCTGATGGTTCAGCACGCCACCGTCGCGCCGCACCTCAGCCACGGCGGACAAAGAGATATCGGCATAGGCCCAACCGGGCGCGTTCAGCGAGGTTTCGGCAAAGATGCCATTCGCAGGAAAGCCCCGGTCTGGCGGGCCATAGATCGCGGCAGAGCCGATGTTCACATCCACCGCCGGGCAAAAATCACAGGCCCCCACGGTGGGCGCATGCACGACGATGCATTGATTTTCCAGCGCCCGCGCCATGGAGCCCACCCGCACCCGCGTGAACCCTGCCAGACTGTCGGTGCAGGACGGGGCGAGCAAAATCTCGGCCCCCGCATCGACGAGCGCGCGGGCAAGCAAGGGAAATTCGCTGTCATAACAAATCACAATGCCGATCTTGCCCAAGGCCGTGTCAAACACCTGCAAGCCCCGGCCCGCGACCACATCCCAGGTTTCGCGTTCAAATCGGGTCATGATCTGCTTGTCCTGATGCCCGATGATGCCTTGCGGGCCGTAAAGGATGGCGCGGTTGACCGGACGGTTTTCAATGAAACAAGGGGCAGAGGCACCAAGGATATGCACGCCATACTGTGCCGCCAAGGCGCAATGCAGCGCATCGACGGCGGGGCCGTGGCGCGCCACCTCATGCAAGGCGGCCTCTATATCCTCGGCCACGCTGCGGCCGCCAAGGCTGGCCAATTCCATCGCGCCATATTCGGGGAACACCAGCAATTCTGCGCCCTGCCCTGCGGCCTCGGCCACCCAAGCGCTGAGTTTGGCGCGGTAGTCGTCAAAGCTGTGGAAAAAGGTCAGCGGATAGGCGGCGGCAGCGATTTTCACGGGCATCTCCTTTCAAAGCGCACGCATCCAGAATTGGAGCGGCTTGGGGCTGGGCGTATCCTCGCCCAGATCGGTCCATTCGAACCGGGCTTGCACCCCCGGCAAAGGCGCATAGCCGCGCCCGCGCCAGAAGGCATCATTGCTGCGGGCCTGCGCGGGGCGCAGCGGGTGATCATCAGGCCGGATGACGGAACAAAAGGCAACATGGCTGCGACCCAAGGCGCGGGCATGATCTTCGCGCTGATCAAAGAAGCGGTGGCCCAGCCCCTGCCCGCGATAGGCGGGCAACAGCACCGATTCCGCGCAATAGAAAATCTGGTCCAGCGCCACATCCACCCCAGCAAAAGCGGCGGCGAATTCCTTGGCGTGATCTTCCATCGGGGTGCCGGTGGCGGCGCCGATCAGCCTGTCGCCATCAAAGGCCCCCACAACGATCGCGCCTGCACAGTTGCGATAGCTTTTCAGATAGCGGCGTTCATAGTCCAGCGAGCCATCATAAAGGTAAGGCCAGTCGCGGAACACCGCGATACGCAGGGCGGCGACATCCCCCAGCGCGGCATCCAACGCGGCCCCGGTCAAGGCGCGCAGATGGATCACGAGACTTGCGCAATCCAGTCGTTGAGATTGTAGAAGGTGGTGATGCGGGCAATCTTGCCGCCCCGGATGTCAAAAAACGCCCCGGCGGGCAGGATATAGGTCTGGCCCCGCGCCTCGGGCAGGCCGGGATCGGTTTGCAGATAGGTGCCATGCACGGTGAATTCCGCAGCGCCCCGGCTGCCGTCATCCGTGCAAAACACCACGATATCGCGCAATTCCTCGCGGTAGCTGACGCCCATATGGCTGCAAAATTCCGCAAACTTGGCACGGCCCCGACGGATGCCGCCTTCATTCACGCGATGTTCCACATCCTCGGTCACACACTCCAGCATGCCCGCCGCATTGCCTGCGTTGAAGGCTGCGTAATAGCGCGAAATCAGATCCTTGCTCATGTCTCCTCCTCTGCGTCGGGGTCTATCGGGGGGCCGAAGCGTTCCAGCATCCTGCTGCGAATCTGGTCACGCGCCTGCCGGTAAGCGGCCAATTTTGCCTCGCGCGCGTCACCAAGGCCGGTGGGGTCAAGGATCGGCCAGTATTCGATATCAAGATGGTGAAAGCGGGTCAGTTCCAGCGCCATGCGCTGACTGGCGGGGGATAGCGCGATGATCAGATCAAACTGGCTCAGATCATCGCCCCATTCCTGCATTTCCTCAAACGAGCGGCTGCGATGGCGCGAAATTTCAATCCCAAGCTCTTTGCAGACGGCGATGGAAAAGCCGTCCACCTCCATGTCATTCTTGACGCCGGCAGATTGGACATAGGCGCGCTGGCCATACATCTTTTTCATCAACCCTTCGGCCATGGGCGACCGGACAGCGTTGTGATCGCAACAAAACAGCACCGATTGGGGAAACTCCGCCACGCTCAGCCCCAGTGCAAGACGCAAATCAGGGTGAACAGGCGGCGCGCAGTGTCGATATCAACCTCGGCCTTGCCTTCCAGCCGTTCCTGCAATACCCGCGCGCCTTCGTTGTGGATGCCGCGCCGGGCCATATCAATCGCCTCGATCTGGCTGGGGGGCAAGCGTTTGACCGCCTCGAAATAGCTTTCGCAAATCTGGAAGTAATCCTTCACCACCTGCCGGAACGGACCAAGCGAGAGGTGAAACTCCCCCACCTTCTCCTCAGCCTCGGTGGCGATGTCAAAGACAAGCCGCCCTTCGCGGATCGCAAGGCCAAGCCGGTAGGGGCCTTCGGGAACCGCTTTGCCATCGCGTTTGGGCAGGGCGAAACTGTTGTCCTCCAACAGATCAAAGATCGCAACCTTGCGTTCCTGCTCGATCTCGGGGGTTGGCAGGGCCAGCCCGGTTTCGTCGATTTCGATGTGGCAAATATGGGTCATCAGATCATTTCCATCACGAGGCACAGGCGTTTGATGGCCTTTTGAACGCCAGCGCGCAAGGGGTTAGAGCGTTTTGCGTTTTACAGGAACCGAACATCGCTGTCTGACATCGACGTTTTCAGCACAAGGGGTAAGCCGTTTGCTTCACGCCAAAGGCTTCAGTCGTTCAGACGGTCCAACCGCGCCTGCACCGAAAGCCCATGCGCCTGCAAGCTTTCCGATGTGGCCAGCCGCACCGCCGAGGGGCCAATGGCCCGCAAAGCTGCCGGGGTCATCTGTGCCAGCGTAGTGCGTTTCATGAAATCCAGCACCGACAAGCCGCTGGAAAACCGGGCAGACCGGGCGGTGGGCAAGACATGGTTCGGCCCGCCGATATAATCGCCAATCGCCTCGGGCGTGTATTGGCCAAGGAAAATGGCCCCGGCATGGGTGATCTGCTGGCTCAACCCTTCCGGGTCAGCCACACACAGTTCCAGATGCTCCGGCGCCACGCGGTTGGACAGCCGTGCCGCCTCAGCCAGATCGCGGGTCACGATCACCGCACCATTGTCGCGCCAGCTTGGCCCCGCAATCGCCCGGCGTTCCAGCGTTTCCAGCCGCGCCTCGACCGCCTGCGCCACTGCCGCGCCAAAGCCTGCGTCATCGGTGATCAAAATGCTCTGCGCGCTTTCGTCATGCTCGGCCTGGCTCAGCAGGTCCAGCGCGATCCAGTCGGGGTTGTTGTCACGGTCGGCAATCACCAGAATTTCCGACGGGCCCGCGATCATATCAATGCCAACGCGGCCAAAGACCCGGCGCTTGGCGGCGGCAACAAAGGCATTGCCCGGCCCGGTGATCTTGTCGACAGGGGCAATGCTGGGCGTGCCATAGGCCAAGGCCGCCACCGCCTGCGCGCCGCCGATGCGGTAAATCTCATCCACACCGGAAATCTGGGCCGCCAGCAGAACCAGCGGGTTCACCACCCCATCCGGCGTGGGGCAGCAAATCACCAACCGCTCCACCCCGGCCACGCGCGCGGGAATGGCATTCATCAAAACCGAGGACGGATAGCTGGCCAGCCCCCCCGGCACATACAGCCCCGCCGCCGACACCGGCGTCCAGCGCCAGCCCAGCCGCGCGCCGGTATCCTCTTGCCACATCGCGTCTTCGGGCTTTTGCCGCGCGTGATAGGCGCGGATCCGCTCTGCCGCCAGTTCCAATGCGGCGCGATCCTCGGACGAGACTTTGGCACATTCCGCCGCGATCTCGTCAGCCGAAAAGCGCAAACTCTCAGGCGTCAGCGTCAGGCGGTCAAACTTCGCGGTCAGCTCCAGCACCGCCGCGTCGCCACGCGCGCGCACATCGGCAATGATGCCTGCCACGATATCATCCACATCGACGCTTTCTTCGCGCTTGGCCCCCAGAAGGGCCGCAAACCGCGCCTCAAAATCCGCCTCCGAAGTCGAAAGGAAAACCGGCATCACATACCCTTTTTATCCACGCCCCCACCCCATACCGCGCCAGCCCCGCCACCTCAAGCCGGGCCCGCCCTGTCGCGCGACTTTGTCCAATCCGGCCTGCCCCACCCTTTCCGCACCCCTGTTTCATCTTGGCGAAAATACCTCGGGGGGTGCGGGGGGCGGAGCCCCCCGCCTTTAATAGTTCGGGGGGGCAGAGCCCCCCACCTGAAAAAGCCCGACTTATGGGCCGAAATGGATGCGGGGGGCCCTGCCCCCCGCCGATGCCGTCATACCCCGCCGGGGCAGCGCCTCCCGTCGCTGCCCGCTCAGCGGTGCTCCGGCATCTTGCGTGACGGGGCCAGATAGGGCCGCGTCACATCGCGCAATGTGGCGTTGAGGGCCTCCACCTCCAACGCCACAGCGCCATCTCCTGCAAGGGTCAACACCACCCGCCCGGTGCCATCCTCGCCCGGCTCAAAGGCCAGCGCCAACAGCGACAAGACCGTGCCTTCCTCCAACTGGTGAATACCTTGCGACCGCACCGCCGTCACATCGTGAAACATCAAGACACAGCGCACCCGCTCATAGGCGCGGCCCGCGCGTTCTGCCGCCGCACGGTCTTCCCAGCGAAAGCGGTTCAACAGCAGCGCAAATTCCCGGCGCTTGGCGAGATAGCGCATATCCGACACCGCCAGCACCGAATCCTGCAACAGCGCCGACATGACCTGAAGGTCATCCGTATCCCCGGCCAACAGCGCCAGCGGGGCCTCGTCGCCATCTTCGAAGCGGGCATCGCTCATGAGGCGATCCGCTCGATATGCGCGCCACATGCGCCCAGCTTTTCCTCCACCCGCTCATAGCCGCGATCAAGGTGATAGACGCGGCTGACCACGGTTTCGCCCTCAGCCGCCATCGCCGCCAGGATGAGGCTGACAGAGGCCCGCAGATCGGTCGCCATCACCCGTGCCCCTTTCAGCTTTTCAACGCCTTTCACGGTGGCATGGCCGCCATGCACCTCAATCCGCGCCCCCATGCGCGTCAGCTCCGGCGCATGCATGAAGCGGTTTTCAAAGATCTTTTCCTCCAGCACCGAGGTGCCATCTGCTGTGCACAACAGCGCCATCATCTGCGCCTGCAAATCGGTCGGGAAACCGGGGAACGGCTCTGTCGTCACATCAACGGCTTTCACGCGGCCATTCTTGCGCGTCACTTTCAGCCCGCGTTCGGTTTCTTCCACCGAAACCCCCGCCGCATCCAGCTTTTCACAAAAGGCGCCGACCAGTTCGATCCGCCCGCCAAGACATTCCACCGTGCCGCCACAAATCGCCGGGGCCAGCATATAGGTGCCCAGTTCGATCCGGTCGGTGACAACCGGATGGGTGGCCCCGCTCAGCCGGTCCACGCCTTGAATGGTGATGATGCTGCTGCCTTCGCCTTCGATCTGCGCGCCCATGCGGCGCAGGCATTGCGCAAGGTCCACGATCTCGGGCTCGCGCGCGGCATTCTTGATCACGGTCGTGCCCTTGGCCAGCGTTGCTGCCAGCAAAGCGTTTTCCGTGGCCCCGACCGAGGCGAAGCCGAATTCGATCACCGCCCCTTTCAGCCGCCCGCCGGGGGCGCGCGCATGCACATAGCCATCGCGCAGATCAAGCTCTGCCCCCATCGCCTCCAATGCCTGCAAATGCATATCCACCGGGCGCGCACCAATTGCACAGCCACCGGGCAAGGACACAATCGCATGACCATCCCGCGCCAGCATCGGCCCCAGCACCAGAATAGAAGCCCGCATCTTGCGCACGATGTCATAATCGGCCGTGTGGTTGTGGATGTTATGGCTGGACATCGCCAGCACCTGCCCATCCTGAAGGCTTGCCACCTCGGCCCCCAGCGACCCCAGAAGCTGGGTCATGGTGCGAATATCCGACAGGCGCGGCGCATTGGTCAGCGTCAGCGGCTCCTCGGTCAGCAAGGTGGCGGGCATCAGCGTCAGACAGGCGTTCTTTGCCCCTGCGATGGGAATCACCCCGTTGAGTTCACCGCCACCGCGTACAAGAATCGAATCCATTTACTGCCCCTGCGTTTTTTCATTGTTCGGGCCCGTCCGGGCCTTTGCCTGTGCCTTGCGCCGGGCCATATTGGCCTTTAGCGCCGCCTTCAACCGTTCTTCCCGCAATTCCGCACCGGTTTTCTGACGCTGCGCGCCTTTATTTCGGGCCATTGAGGGGGTGTTCATGCCATCATTCATGCCCCTTCTCTACCGCAAGCATGAAAAAGCGTCCAGATTGCCCTTGCACCATCTGAAAATTCCGACTAATCAGCCGCCACGCCAAGCGGGAACCCCCGCCAAAGCGCCGGATGCTGTGGTAGCTCAGTGGTAGAGCACACCCTTGGTAAGGGTGAGGTCGAGAGTTCAATCCTCTCTCACAGCACCATCTATCCCGTTGATTTCTTTATATACCCTTGCAAACACAAGGGTTTTCCCGTCTGACTGCTACAAAGCTTGTTACAAAACGGGTGCATAATGGCGGGCAAACTCAGATACTTTCAAACGCGCAACGGTAGCTACTACGCACGCATGAGCGTTCCTAATTTACTGCGTCCAATTGTCGGAAAAGACGAACTTACAAAGGCTTTGGGACCCGATCGACGAGCGGCGGAGCGAGCGCTTGCAGGTGTGGTTGCCGGTTTCCAAACTCAAATCATGGAGGCGGGGCGACAACACGCGGAACGGCAAGGTGCGCCCGTGCCACTTGCCCCCTTCCCCCTGACGAACAGTCAGATCGCCCGTAAGCATTACGAGATGCGCCTCGAACAAGATGCCGAGGCCCGCAATCATGGCACAGCTTATTCAAGTGTAGGAATCGACGACAGCTATGTCGCTCAATTGCGTATGGGCATTGCAGGAAACCTGACGGATCGCGAGTTAGCGGAACTGGTCGTGCATCAGATGAATTTTTTCCTACGGGCTGGGAATACCGATGCTCAGTTTGGCTCTCCTGCATGGCGCGCGTTAGCGATGTCCCTATGCCAAGCTGAGTATGAAGCACTCGAACGAGTGGCCGAACGTGATGACGGGAACTTTTCGGGGATTCCTTCCAACCCCCTGATTGCCAGTTCCGAACCAGTTTCGCCTCAAGTCGCCCCGCTCTCCATCATCAAACTATTCGACGATTTTGTTGCCAGCCGGAGAGTGATAGGGAAAGGTCGAGAAATCGAACATCGGTGGCGGCCTGTCATTAACGATCTCCGGAAGTTCCTTAAACACGACGACGTCAACAAGATCACAAAGAAAAATCTTCTAGATTGGCGCAATGCAAAGCTTCACACTCTCAGCCCCAAAACCGTATCTGACGTTTATCTTGCGGCCGTGCGGGCCATGCTGAATTGGGCACATGCCAATGACTTGATAAAAGAAAACCCCTCCGAAAAAGTGACGCAGGAGGTGCCAAAGAAAGTTCGCAACCGTGAAAAAGGGTTCACGGAAGAAGAAGCTATAATCATTTTGAAAGCCGCCATTTCGCACCGGCCAAAGGATACAGGAAACCCAAGGACAACAGAAAGTCCCCACACGACGGCCACCATCAACTGGGTGCCGTTGATCTGTGCTTTTACTGGTGCGCGCCCATCGGAAATCACCCAAGCGCGTGCCGAGGATTTCCGCCGAGAAGAGGGCTACTATGTTCTAAGGATTTCACCTGAAGCCGGAACTGTAAAAACAGGTATGTATCGGGATGTGCCGCTTCACAATCAGCTCGTAGAGCTTGGCTTGATGAGGTTTGTCGCTGGCAAGTCCGGACCGCTTTTTCACGCCAACCATCCCGGCAAAGACGCTAGCCGTGCGGCAAAGGTGATGAGCGGAAAGCTTGCCGGTTGGTTACAAGCACAGCAGCTGATACCCAAAGGTGTTCAACCGAACTACGGTTGGCGACACCGGTTTAAGACGCTGACCAACGAGTTGGAAATCACTGTCCGTGTTGCTGACGCAATCCAAGGTCATCCTGGCAAAACCGCCGCTGATAATTATGGGGACATAAACTTAAAGACGCGCTGGAACGCTATACAGAAACTGCCTTGGATACGCTTGGATTGAAGTTAGTGGTCGGTGATCGCTCTCAACTCTTTTCAAAATGGAAAGATATGAGACGCTCGGTTGCTCAGGCAAGATAACCCACCTACAGTCCACCAAAATTACATTTGCAGGTAACACCTTATGCTGACCGGCCCCATTCGCTCTCAAATCGACCAAATCTGGAACGCGTTTTGGTCGGGCGGCGTGTCAAACCCGCTTTCTGTGATCGAACAGCTGACATTCCTGATGTTCATCAAGCGCCTTGATGACATCCAGACTGCCGAAGAGGCCAAGGTTGAAATGCTGGGCGGCACGTTAGACCGACGTATCTTCCCCGAAGGCGACGACCCCAAGAATGAACCCTACGCCAACCTGCGCTGGTCTCGTTTCAAGAGCTTTGAAGCGCGCGAGATGATGCGCATCGTGGATGAGCACGTCTTCCCTTTCCTGCGCGAACTGGGCGAGACCGGATCGTCCTACGGCACCCATATGAAAGACGCCCGACTGGGGTTTTCCAACCCCAACCTGCTGGCCAAAGTCGTGCAGATGCTCGACGAAATCCCGATGGACGACCGCGACACCAAGGGCGATGTCTATGAGTATATGCTGGGCAAGATCGCCAGCGCAGGCACCAACGGCCAGTTCCGCACCCCGCGCCACATCATCGGGCTGATGGTGCATCTGATGGCCCCGACCCCCACCGATACCATCTGCGACCCAGCGGCAGGCACTTGCGGCTTTCTGGTCGCGGCGGGCGAATACCTGCGCGACACCCACCCCCAGATGATGCGCAACGCCGAATCCCGCGCGCATTTCCACAACGGCATGTTCCACGGCTTTGATTTCGATAGCACCATGCTGCGGATCGGCGCGATGAACATGACGCTGCACGGCGTCGACAATCCCGACATCACCTACCGCGACAGCTTGGCCGAGGAGCACAACGCCGACGCGGGCGCCTATTCCCTGATCCTTGCCAACCCGCCCTTTGCCGGGTCGCTGGATTACGACACCACCGCCAAAGACCTGCTGAAAATCGTCAAAACCAAAAAGACCGAGCTGCTGTTCATCGCCCTGTTCCTGCGCCTGATGCGCACGGGTGGGCGCGCGGCGGTGGTTGTGCCCGATGGCGTGCTGTTCGGGTCATCGACAGCGCACAAAGACATCCGGCGGATGCTGGTCGAGGATCACAAACTGGACGCGATCATCAAACTGCCCTCGGGCGTGTTCCGCCCCTATGCGGGCGTGTCCTGCGCGATTGTGATCTTTACCAAAACCGGCATCGGCGGCACGGGCGATGTGTGGTTCTACGACATGACCGCCGACGGGATGAGCCTTGATGACAAGCGCACGCCCCTCCTCGACGAGGCGAAACTGGGCGCAAAGCCGAGCGAGCCCCTGACCGAGGAAGAGCACGCCAAAAACAACCTGCCCGATATTCTGGCCCGCTGGAACGCGTTGGCGGACGAGGCCGCGCGCCCCCGCACCGCCCAAAGCTTCATGGTGCCCGCCGCCGAGATCATCGCCAGCGGCACATGGGACCTCTCGCTCAACCGCTACCGCGAGATTGAACATGTCGAAGTTATCCACCAATCCCCCGCCGAGATTATCGCCGAACTGCGCGCGATTGAGGCCGAGATTGCCGAAGGACTGGATCGGTTGGAGGGGATGTTGGCGGAATGATCACGTCCATCGCACTTGGTGACGCCTTCGAACACATTCGAAATGGCATGAGCGTAAAACAAGACAAGGATGCTGACGGTATCCCAATCACCCGAATTGAAACCATCTCTGATGGGACGATCGACCTAGGCCGCGTTGGCTATGCTGGTTTGCAGCATACCGATGTTGAAAAGTGGCTGCTGCAACCCGGAGACATTTTACTGAGTCATATCAACAGTGTAGAGCATATTGGAAAATGCGCCTTATTCGAAGACCCAACAACGAAGCTTGTCCATGGAATGAACCTACTTTCCATGCGCCCCAAGAGCGATATCCTGTTCCCAAGGTATGCGATGTGGGCAATGAAGGATCCATCGTTTAAGGCCCGAATACTAAAATTCGTCAATAAGGCTGTAAATCAAGCAAGCATTTCGACGACCAATCTCAAGACGGTTGAAATCCCCCTCCCCCCCCTTGAGGAGCAAAAGCGGATTGCGGGGATATTGGATCAGGCGGACGCGCTCCGCCGCCTCCGCACCCGCGCCCTCGACAAACTCAACACCCTCGGGCAGGCGATTTTTTATGAGATGTTTGCGCCACAAATTGAGAGCCAAGACTTATCGGGCTTTATAACTATTGAATACGCATGCCGTGAAAAGCTCCAGAATGGTGCCTACTTCCCTAGAGAATCCTATAGTGAAGTGGGCGTGGAAATGGTCCACATGGGTGACGCATTCGCCGGCACAGTTTCGCGAGGTTGCTTGAAACGAGTAAAGTGCAGTGAAACGGACTTGAATAAGTATTCGCTGGTTTCGTCCGACCTTCTTATTGCGCGCCGTTCATTGAATTTTTCAGGGGCGGCTAAACCCTGTATGATACCGCCTTCTTTCGAACCTATGATTTTTGAATCGTCTTTCATCCGTATCCGCCCAAATCCTGCGGTTACTGACGCCCTCTTTCTCTTTTACTACTTACAGGATCCGATTGCTCGGGGGCGTTTTGTTCTGCCGAATATTACGCAATCAACAATTTCAGGGATTAGTCAGAGCAACCTCAAAAAGGTTTTGCTTCCAAAAATTGCGGCAGCAGATCGTAGCGTGTTTCGAGATCGGCATGATGAGCTATTAGGGCAAATACAAAAACAAGAGCGGCTGGTGGAGAGGCAAAACTCCCTCTTCTCCTCCCTCCAACACCGCGCCTTTCGCGGGGAACTTTAACCCCATCGCACTCTGGGGTTGAGAAACCAAAATCGCCGCCCTAACATCCTGCAACAACAGGACTTTGTGCATGACCCAGTTCGCCTTCCTCGCCCCCGAATTCCCCGATCTTTTGGCCCATGCCCAAAAGGCCGAAACCGCCGCCCTATCCGACCCGCGCGGCGCGTGTTTTTACGCGCGGCTCACGCTGGAAACCGCGCTGAACTGGCTTTTTCGGCGAGAATCTGCGCTCAAACGGCCCTACGGGCGCGAACTCGCCGCCCTGATCGCCGAACCCAGCCTCTTGGCCCTGACCGGCCCCGCGATTGTGACCAAGGCGAAATACATCAAGGATCAGGGCAACCGCGCCGCCCATGACAGCGGCAAACCGATCAGCCCGCAAGATGCCGCCGCGACTGTCCGCGAGCTGTTCCATGTCTGCTATTGGATCGCGCGGACCTATGCCAAAGGCGCAAAGCCCGACCCGGCCAGCAGCTTCGACCTTGCCAAGCTGGAACCAACCCTGACCATCACCGCCAGCACGGTGACCCAGATCAAGGAGCAAGCCGCAGCATTCGCCGCCGCCCGCAAAGCGCTGGAGGCGGCCGAGGATGCCCGCCGCGCCTCTGACGAGGGCCGCGCGGCACTGGAGGCCGAGCTTGCCGCCCTGCGCGCCCAAGTCGCTGCAGCACGCCGCGCCAACCAAGCCGTCCCCGACCCGCATGACTACGACGAGGCCGCCACCCGCGATGCCTTTATCGACCTGCTGCTGATGGAGGCAGGCTGGCCGCTTACCCAACCCCGTGATCGCGAATTCCCGGTGCAGGGCATGCCCAACCAAAGCGGTGACGGCTTTGTGGACTATGTGCTGTGGGGCGATGACGGCAAGCCGCTGGCCGTGGTTGAGGCCAAGCGCACGAAAAAGGACTCGCGCATCGGCCAGAACCAAGCGCGGCTTTATGCCGATTGCCTTGAGGCCGCCTTTGGGCGCAGGCCGGTGATTTTTACAACCAACGGCTATGATCATTGGTTCTGGGACGACAAGATGTATCCGCCGCGCCCCGTGTCGGGTTTCCTGAAAAAGGATGAGCTGGTCTTGCTGCATCAGCGCCGCGAAACCCGCAAAAAGCTGGATGACGTTGCCATTGATGAAAAGATCGCGGGCCGCTTTTATCAACAGCGCGCCATCCGCCGTGTGGGTGAGGCGTTTGAGAAAGACCTGCTGCGCAAATCCCTGCTGGTTATGGCGACAGGCAGCGGTAAGACCCGCACCGTGATCGCTTTGGTGGATCAGCTTCAGCGTGCCAATTGGGTAAAGCGGGTGCTGTTTCTGGCTGATCGGGTTGCGCTGGTAAAGCAGGCACATGGCGCGTTCAAAACCCACTTGCCCGCCACGCCCTCGGCCAATCTGTTGGAACGCAACGATCCGCAGAAGAACGACCACGCAGGCGCAAAGGTCTTGTTTTCAACCTATCCCACGATGATGGGGATGATCGACGAGGTGAAGCACGGTCAGAAGAATTTTGGCCCCGGTCATTTCGATTTGATCGTTATCGATGAGGCACACCGGTCTATCTATAAGAAATACCGCGCGATTTTCGACTATTTCGACGGGATGCTGATCGGCCTGACCGCCACCCCGCGCGATGAAATCGACCGCGACACCTATTCGCTGTTCGAGCTGGAGCGCGGCGTGCCGACCGATGCCTATGATCTGGACGATGCTGTCGCTGATGGTTTTCTAGTGCCGCCGAAATCAATCTCTGTGCCGTTAAAATTTCAACGGGACGGTATCGCCTACGATCAGCTTTCTGAAGAAGAGAAAGAGGAATGGGACGCGATCGAATGGGACGAAGAGGGCAATATTCCGGACAAGGTGGAATCCGCCGATTTGAATAAATGGCTGTTCAATATAGATACGGTCGACAAGGTGCTTGAGCATGTCATGCGCAATGGCATCAAGGTGGCAGGTGGTGACCGTTTGGGCAAAACCATCGTTTTCGCCAAGAACAGCGCCCACGCCCATTTCATCGTTGAGCGCTTCAACGCGAATTATCCGCATTACCAAGGCAAGTTTGCTCAATTGATTGATTACAGCGTGACTTATGCGCAATCGCTGATTGATGACTTTTCGGAGGTCGAAAAACTACCGCACATAGCGGTTTCGGTCGACATGCTGGATACAGGGATCGACATCCCCGAGGTTGTGAACCTGGTATTCTTCAAGATCGTCAGATCAAAGACCAAGTTTTGGCAGATGGTTGGGCGCGGCACTCGTCTTTGTCCGAACCTCTTTGGCCCCAACGATGACAAAGAAGAGTTTCTAATCTTCGACTTTTGTCAGAACCTTGAATTCTTCCGTGAAAACCCAAAGGCAATCGATGGACCATTGGCCCGGCCGATTGGGGAGCGGTTGTTCTCAACCCGTGTTGAACTGATCGGCGAGCTTCAAAATCTGAGTGAGCCCCATGACGACCTTTTAGCCTCACTCAAATCGCGGCTGCTGGAAGAGGTTAGGGGCATGAACCCAGACAACTTCATCGTCCGCGCAAAACGGAGGGCTGTTGAGACGTTTCAGGATGAAAAAAGCTGGGCCGCGCTGGACCTCGATGCGCGTATGACACTTCAGACCGACATCGCGGGTCTGCCGTCGGCCTATCGTGACGATGCCCTACCTGCCAAGCAATTTGATCTCTTGGTGTTGAATGTTCAGCTTTGCCTTTTGCGTGGAGAGAGCGGTTTCGCCGCGCTGCAGGTTCGGATCATCAGGTTCGCATCGGCACTTGAGCGACTTTCAAACGTGCCAGCTGTTGCGCGTGAATTGGAGCTAATCCTTGAAATCCAAACAGATGACTTCTGGAAAGACATCACTGTCGATATCCTGGAGCGGGTCCGCAAGCGTCTGCGCATGTTGGTTGACCTGATCCAACCCATTGAACGGAAGGTTGTCATCACCGATTTTGAAGATGAAATTGGGTCTGGCGACGCCGTTGATCTTCCCGAAATTGGTGGCGGCGTTGATAAAGCACGCTTCAAGATGAAAATGCGCCGCTTCATCGAAGTTCATGCCGACCATCTCGCCTTGCAAAAAATCCGGCGTGCCCTGCCCGTTACGCCTCAGGACATCCAAGAGCTGGAAGCCATGATCTTGGGAGATGGAGCCGCCGATGCGGAAAGCTTGGAAACCATTCGGAACGGTGATGGCCTTGGAGTGTTCCTGCGCCAATTGATCGGTCTAGACCGGACAGCTGCCAAAGAAGCGTTTTCTGAGCTTGTTTCGTCCCAAAATCTAAATGCCGACCAAACTGAATTCATAAACCTCATTATTGATTGCTTGACTGAAACAGGCACCATCGAGCCCCGCTTATTCTATGAAAGCCCCTTTACTGATATCAATGATCAGGGAATCGCTGGTGTGTTTTCTGTCCGACAAAGCACGGATATCATTCGGATTGTGAAGCAATTGAACCAAGTATCAGCGGCGTAGCAATACATCTGGCCGTGGGGCGCGGATTCCTCCGATCAGTTTCTATTTCCTTTCGCTGATGAAAATCAGATTCTGCGGCTAGGCATGCGAAATTGAGTCGACCGATCCCGCTTTGCTGCCGTTCCCCGCCCCGCAAGGGCCGAACCGACAGAGGCATTCGATCCAGCGTAGAGTTACTTGCGTCAAGTAAGGCGAGTCCAACATCGGCTCGCAAGCGCGAAGGAAACCCCTTCTATCGGCCTTCCAAGCGCCTGCGAGGTTCTGGTGTCCACGCGCTATTGGTCAGAGCCCACCAGACCTTGCCGGATACCTCTGTGCAACGACGGGATCGGAAACGGGTATGCAGCTGAAAGCTGCACGGACGGTGAATAGATGGCTGTTGACAACTGGTATTCAGGAGTGCCCTTTGTCTTCACAAACTTCACCTTAAGGATTGATAATGAATAGAATAACTGCGCTGACCTTGGCCGTGTTGGCACTTTCGAGCTGCGGCCCGCAGGAAAATTACAGCGGTGCAATCGCTGCAGCCGTTCCTGCAAGCGAGTCGATCAAATCACAGATAGTCCAAGATGCTCGCAACCTGCTCCTTGATCCATATTCTGTTCGCGACGCTGAGATTTCTTATGTCGCAACTTTTTCAAATGGAACACAAGGCGTTTGCGTTCGTGCGAACACGAAGAATGCTTTGGGTGGGTATATTGGGCGACAAAGCATGGCAATAACGATCCGCAACGGTCGCCTAACAGGGAATATTGTGAATCATCCGCTTTGCAGCCGCCCGGACATTAAGTGGCAACCATTTAAGCAATTAGAAGCTCTCAAGAACCTTTAGTTCACTTGGGTGCTGGTTATCATGACTGGCACCCGGGTTTCCCTTCGCACGCGGCGTTCGGCACCGGTGGGTTCGATCTCCCCTTCATTTCTCCTGCTCCTTGGCTCAATTATCTGAACGTCTTATCCGCGCCGAAGAACGCTTGTGAAAATAATCCCGGCATCCAAAGCAAAATGTTGGGACAACCACCAAGTCGTAGATTTTCTATCCTTCACAAAACAACACGAGTCACCGTGCCATGCCCAAGCCCAAACAGAGGCGTGATAATAGATACTACCTCGACCGATTGCGTGATGAGCATCCGGCAATTTTTGCTGACTATCAGGCCGGAAAGTTCAAGAACGCCTCCGAGGCTTTTGCAAAGGCAGGCTTGCGCAACCAGCGATCAAGTCTCCAAGTGCTAAAGTCTGAATGGAACAAAGCATCCGTTGCTGAGCGCGACGCCTTCAAGGCACTGATTGGTTGCGTCGCCAATCCTAACCCCGCCCCATCTGCCGCCATGACAACAACGCCGGTTGTGTCGTCACTCCCACCGGCAACAGCGATACATCTCGATGGGCGACTTACCTCAAGCGCTGCTGCGCAAATACAAGCAATCATGATCAGAAGAGGAATTACCTCGGGAACCATCATGAGGGAACTCGGATTCAACCCTCTCGACGCGAGCCTTGGTCTCGCTTTGCAACGCGGTTCTTGCATCAAGAACCAAGTGGTGCTCGATGCGCTTTCCGAGTGGTTGAAGAAAAATCCAAACTGATTGTAGATTTTCTACCAGCCACATCACCTCGGCGGTCTATCCGGGCATTTCGCTGTGATTGATGTGTGTCGTTCTCTGCCGCTCGCCCCTTTGGGACTTGGCATGTTTTAAAGTCCGACGATCAACCCCAAGGTCAAGCCTTTTCCTGTTTTTTTGGCCGAAGCATCAAATTTCTCGGTGCAGTGTATGAGGACATATTGGTGAGCCGCCTCCATCTGCCGAACCGGTCAAATTGGCTCGGACATAAAGCGATGATGCCGGGGAAAGCCGGTATCAACACCAGATCAACTTCGCCCAGCGTCTCCAACGGCTTTGTAAATCTGAGCCATCCCAGCCGACATCTTTGCCATCCGCATATATATGGAAAGAGATGACCGGAAGTAGGAGAACCGCCCAATGTTACCGACAACCGCAAAACTACCTTTTGCGAAACAAATTAAGCCACCGTTGCTACTGCCACATCGCGCAGTGGCTTTAGGAGCCGTCCAGCGCCGACTTTTCGGCCGGACCGCGCTTGTTCCCGACGTTGACCTCGACGCCTACCGCTTCCAGGTCGTGATCGACTGGATCGAGTTTCATGTTCATTTCAACCACGCCACGCAAGTGCAACATGTTCAGCAAGTGCTGCGCGGGTTTCACGACCGGAACAGTTATATTCATGCCCAAGAAGAAGGACTTGGGCGCACCTTTGATCGGTGCACCATCAAGGTTCAGGAACCAAAGACCCTGGCACAGATTACACAGATGCATAGAGCGCTCGCGGAACACTTCGGAGAGGCCTCAGAATCGCGCGTGAGGGGCATTGAGGTCAGTATTGATGCCTACCCAGCCCAGCCATCACATGAGGCCCGTGCGACTCTCCTGGGTGCTCTACAGCGAACCATCTGGACCGGGAGAAATATATGGTGGAACCCCGACAGCCGACCACGGACCGTTTTCGGAAAAGGCGAAGGGTATTACTACAAATTGTCGCCCGAACCGGAGATTGAAGCAAGGGTGAACAGCGCCAAGCAAAACGACGAACTGGTCAGCAGGCTCGACCCATTTCACCATAGAGTGATCCCGATCGATGGCACAATGTTTCTCGGCGCAAAATATGATGATGTGATGATCCGGGTCATGGATAAAGTGATAGATGCTCAGCGCCCTGATGGAACCCGCAAGAATCTTAGTGATGACCAGAAACGGGTGAGGATTGAAGTCACTGTCAAAGGTGATGAACTAGCTGCGGTTGGAATAACAAACATACCGTCTTTGCAGAAGCTAAAGCTTACAACATTCCAGAAAAGCTACTTTCAGTTTCGGCTGCCCACTTTTTCATACAGGGACAATCCAAAAACCGGAGCAGACGCGATGCACAACGCAAGACAGATATGGCGCGCACGGACATATCTGCGATCAGGTTTGACGGGTCTGATGGCAAGGGATGCAGAAGCAGGAGCAGTTCAGGCGAAAATGAAAAAGGGCGTTCAGAAGACGCTGCGAACCATGAACCTTGTGAAACCACGCACATGGGCTGGCAAACGATTGGCGCCCACGTTTTCATCGTGGGAACAATTGAACAGGAAGATGCATCTCGCGTTTAGGGATATGGAGAGGCGTGAAGCAACTGCACGAAGGAAGGTAGCGCGAAAGAAGGTGATGTGTTGATGGTTATGGGGTGGGGATATGGTGAAGCTGAGAGGACAGCATATGTGCTTACTTACCAGTTAATAGGCCGTCGATCTGCTGAAAAGCTGACCGCGCCTTGCTTTCAAAGTGATTTTAGCGAACTGTCGTCAATCCGGTGTCCCAGTTTCTGCGTAAAAAACCTGCACAATCTGTCTGCACCATCCCGAATTGCCTACGCCGTCGCGGCGTTTCTCTGACGGGCGCTCACCCGGCATGAACAAATGTCCGCACTGCCAGGTTCTCGGCTCACCGCTCGCGCAGATAAGCCCAAGACACATAGCCGGTGAGGTCGCCTGTCTTTTTCAGAGTGGCTTTGCACCAGCGCGTGCTGCCAGTCTGCTCGCAGCTATGGACCCTCAAGACAGTGCCGTTTGGAAGTCCCGCGATCACGTTGTAACCGGTGCCTGGACCAGCACGCATTTTCAGCATGTCACCATCCTCAACGCCTCCGACCAAATAGTAGGCGTCCAATCTACCATCCGAGGAAACACAGCCAGAAAGGCTTCCGACTGCGACGACGCAGATTGCGGCGAGGGCGGCTTTGAACATCAATCGCTCCTGTGTTGAGTTTGTCCGACCATGTAAGTCATCCAACGCATCACGTGCAAGAACACCACGGCGCTGAGACCCTTGGAAACTTGGCGCGCCATTTCACGAGGGCAATGTGCGCGCCGCGCGAACGTCTCCTCCACCCATTCGTTCCGACTCCGAAAGCATCGACCATTATGTCGGCTCGTAGGTTCAATGTCGCGCGTTAGCAACATCGGCCTTTGACACCACCGCCAGGCTCACTGGGGCGACCGCTGAGGTGCACCCTTGCTGTCTCAGGTCTCTGAGGTGCGGGCAGTCACCGAGCGCTGCCTATGACCGCCCCCTGAACATGGCATCCAAGCCAAACCGCTTCTTATTTCGTTCCGGCATTGTTGCAGCCATGAAGGATAAGCCCAAAATGATCAGACGCCCCATGCGTGACTATTGATGTGCGGACTTCAAACCCGTTCCGGCCTGAACGTGTCGGGTGCTGTCCACTACTGCTGTTCTGCGTCCTGACCATTCAGAACACATCTGGCAAGGCGGTAATATTTCGATTGTTTTTTACCGATTTTCGATCCGCATGAGCGCCATACCAGGTCCGTCTTTCGGTCAAAAAGTTCTTCCCGGCCCCGGTTTGTCAACATTTGGGTAAATTAGCTTTTGAGAAACCCAATGAAATAAGGCTTCTGACGCGACATTCAGATTTCATTTGCTGCAGGAAATGAGACGTTTTCTCGCAAGAATGTTCCATTTCCCAGAGCATTTCATCCTGAAATCTACCCGTTGCGACCGCTTTTGATTAGTTGTGGACACCAAATTTAACACGATTGATGTCAAATGTTCGTTTCCATGGCAGCCAAGCGACGCTTGCTTCGCTGACTTTCGCGCCCACGGAGAATAGCGGAATGGCATCGTGCGCGGCTTGAGCTGTATCGAACTCACCAAAGGTCAGTATTATGCCATCGACGCCTAGGACCGCCTCGAACTTGTCACCTACGGCCCAAACGTGTTGATTGCCACTGAGAATTGACCCGGCAGCGGCCAAAATTGTCACTGAGAATTGACCCATGTGCAACCTTGCCCCGGCTTGAACCAGCTGGGGGCATTTGGAGTGATC
>NZ_RPEN01000151.1 GCF_003991405.1 Pseudorhodobacter sp. E13 | reverse complement strand
CGATCACTCCAAATGCCCCCAGCTGGTTCAAGCCGGGGCAAGGTTGCACATGGGTCAATTCTCAGTGACAATTTTGGCCGCTGCCGGGTCAATTCTCAGTGGCAATCAACAATGGAAAGGCAAACTGATTTCTCGCCGTCAGCTTTCTCGGGGTCCCAAGGGCACTCCCTTGGCAAGTTGTATGTCGTACAAATCAAGCCTCGGTGCGCTCTGCGACCGGGCTGTTTGTGCAGACATGCAAACTTGCGCGGTGCCAAAGCACCGCCGCTGTGGCTCTGCCAAACAGGCATCGCGCTCCGCTTTGAGGAGAAGATCGGCTTTGCCAGATCGATGCGATCCTCGGGCTTTGCCCGCCTGGTCCTACGGCTGTGCCGGTTAATCTTGGCTCTGCACAAAGCCGGGAACGACTTGGAACCTTGGTCACCGCATGTACGCTTGGGGATGATTTCGGCGGAACTCCGTCCCTGAATGGCGGGTGGGGTTTTATGCCAAGACCTTCCCATGAACAAGCGAACCTCCGATACCGTGCGGCTCAGCCCTGAGAACTTGGATGAAATCCGGGCTTCAATCGATTGGCAAGCCCTGTTTACCGGGCTGGGCCTGCGCAAGGCCGAGCTGAAGAGCAAGCCCAACGACTGGTGGGCATTCTCGCCGTTCCACGACGAGAAGACGCCGAGCTTTCACATGGCGGCGGGTGGGATCTGGTACGATTTCTCCATCGGTGAAGGCGGTGGCCCGATCGAACTGGTGCAGCGTCTTGAAGGCGGCAACTGCTACGAAGCCGGTCGACTGATCCTCGAACGGGGGTGGGCGCATGCCTCGGTCGACCTGTCGATACCCGTCACCCGCCATCGTGACACAGTGCGCCGCAGTGTCACGAAAGCTGTCACCACTGTCACAGAGACTGTTCCGACGGAAAACGACCCGATCCGGCAGGACCTTCTCAAGCTCTGCAGCTACCACGAAACGATTGCCGCGCGCGGTGTGTCGGAAGCGACCTGCGACTTGCTTGGGATCGGCTACCTGCCGCAAGGCCGGTCGCCCCTGAAGGGCCGCATCGTTTTTCAGGTGGCGGATGCCCGACCTGCCGCGAAAAACGCGGAAGAACCTTCGCGCGTGATCTTGTCCCATTTCGGTCGGTCGATCGACGGGACAGAGCCGAAATATCTGTTCTATAAAGGTTTTCACAAGTCGTCCGAACTCTACGCTCAGGAGCTGATCTCGCTGCACGAAGACGCGGCGGCGCAAATTTCGGATACAAAGGCGATCGTGCTTACGGAAGGCCCTTTTGATGTGGCCAAAGCCGTTGAGGCAGGCCTGCGCAACGTGGTTGGGTCTTTCGGGTCCAGCTTGTCGCTAGCGCAAGCGCAGAAGCTCAAGGCCATGGCCGACACGTTCGGCGCTGAGACCATCCATATCATCTATGACCGTGACACGGCGGGTCGCGAAGGTGCGGCCAAGGCGGTCGCGCAAGTCGAAGCGCAAGGGCTGACTGCCCATGTGTTCGACTGGGACGCGCCGGTGACGCGCGCACGTTCCGGTGACGTATTCATACCGGTTTCGGTCCAAGACCTAGCCGATATGTCCAGCAAACAAATTCAGTGGCTGCGCCAACGTGGTCAATTGTGACAGGAGATGTGACGATGCCCCAATCCTTATCTACGACCATCAAAGGCGTTACACTGCCCGAAACGCTGGTGCTGGCTGCTCTCGAAGGGATCCCTAACCATTTCAGCAAGAGTGATTTCGCACAGGCGCTGAGCCGGGCGGGGTTGCCGGAAGCATCCGACAACGACCTCGTAAGGCGGTTGATGCAGCACCTGAAGCGGCAGGGCTTGATCCATTATGCTGATGACACTGGCACTTGGTCGCTCACTACGATGGGAGCCATGCGATTGCCTGCGCGCACGCTGCCGCTGACGCCGGTGCCGATTCCAACGCCGCAAGTCCTACTTGGCACAGACACTGATGCAATCAGTCCCGCCGCTGAGACGGCCCGCCTGATTTTCAGCGCGGTCGCCTGTGTGGGGTTGATTGGCGCTCTGATCGGCTTGAACGCCAGTTTTGCGTGGGAGCTTGGCCGGGAAGCGCGTCAATTTCAAATTCTCATCATGGTGGGTCTGATGGCGATAGACATGATGCGGCCGGGCTTCGTGCTCATGGGGTTCTATCTGCTTGGGCATCGCCACAAGCTCCTTGGGGCGGTGGCAGTGACGATTGCGCTCACCCTGTCGCCGGTGTCGGTGCTATCAACCACGTCGATCTTGTCATCATCGCTTCTGCTTGGTGCAGAAATGAATCAAGACGCGGCGATTCAGGAAGAAATCCGGCAAACCTTGCGGGCGGAACATGCCCGGCTATTGGACCGGGCCGCACAAGACGAAGCGGCTTGGCGGCAGGAATGTGCGCGCGGGGGCTGCGGGCCGGTGGCGCGTGAACGTGAAGCGGAATTCCAGCGCACAATGATCGAAGCCCAATCGGTGCTCGACCGGGTCTTGGTGCTGAGTGACGATGCTCAAGGCACCTCTGAACTGCTGGCACGATTGGTGACGACCTTTGAAGGGTTGGGACTGTTCGGTGACGGGCGGCAGATTCTGTTGCCGCTTTTCCTGGCCATCAGCCTGGAACTAGGTGCGCTGTTTGGCCCGGCGCTGTTGCTGCGACGCCGGACCTGATGCCAGTCAGGGCGTCACGCCCTGTTGTTGAACCGCAAGCGGCGAAGGATGTCTTGGGCAGGCACCGCCACTTTAGGCGTCAACGTGTTGGCCGCAGAGCTATCGGCAAAGGCTTGCAGCGTCGCAATGGGATCCTCGGTTGTCCAGCTGGTATGGGCAACGAAACGCTCGGCATCTGTGGTTGCGGTTTGCGCAAACTGTTCCAGTAGATCGATGCGCAGGTCACGAGCCAGTACGGCTTCATCAGAATGCTCAGGTGAACCTTGTTGGGCAGAACTGTACCCCAGCAGGAAGACGGCTTTAAGGGCGGATTTGATCGACCAGATAGAACAGTCGTGGAAGTCGAGGGCATCGCTGCCACGCTCTTCCAGGGTATCGATTTCGAGATGTTGTTGCGCGATCTGCGTCAACGCGTCGATCGGGAATACCGGATAGTTGTCAGAATTTGGTTGGTTGAAATCAGTCATGTTGAAAAAGGTTAAGAAAAGGAAATAGAATTCAGGGCTATTTGAAGTCGCGGGTTGAGAGCCACCAGCACTTCGGGGCACCGATGTGGCCGGGTTTCCACACAGCCCAGTAGTATTGCTGACGGGCGATGCGAGCGGATTTCGTGGTGGGTTTGCCTTCGGGCCAGCAGGTCAGATCATCCAGGAAATAGATGGCGGCGGGTGGTGTCTTGGTGAACTTCTTGTGCCGGTCAGGGTTAGCCAGCGATCGAAGGTTCAGCAACATGGCTACAGAGCCGCCGGACTTTCGGGTATGGATCAAGGCGCGGCGTACAAACGCGTCGCCCAGCCCGTGCGTGCCGTAGGGCGGATTGGTGATGATATGCTTGGCCAGCGGTTTTGCTGATTTCAGGAAATCGAAGCCGCCTTCACCGAACCCACGATCAACCAGATCGGTCGCAGTGACATGGTAACCGGCACTGGAGAGTTCTCGCGCGATGGCCCCGTCGCCGCAGGCGGGTTCCCAGATAGGGCCGTCGAAACTTTCGACCGAAAGTAGGGCTCGGGTGGCTTCGGGAGGCGTTGGATAGAATTCCAGCGGTGCCCGACCTGCGCGTCGGGAAGCGGTGTATCTTGCACGGCCAGTCTGAGCCCGGTTTGTGGAAGTGGTCATGTCTTGTTTGGGTTAAGAGATAAGACATCGGCAACGCGCCGCGCCCCAAGAGGGCGGGCGTCAAGGAGGAACCCGTAGGGGCAAATCCTTGAAGGCCGACTGGGCGTGGCAGTCTTTGCCGTGACTTATTTGAGCCAACAACGACGGTGACACACGCTCTTCCGGGCACGGATTGTGCAAAGCTCGACCGACTATCTAGGCGGCGGTAGGCTGGACCTGTTCTTAATCCTTACCCATGTCCGAAACTCCAGATCAATTTCCGGAAACAAGCGACTCCGTCGGCCCAGAAACATTGGCGATTCGCTCGCTGAACGACCAACTTAGGACCGGTTTCAGCGGTGGCCGCGTGGTGATGACACAAGGCGTAAATGCTCTCGCTGGTCAGACCATCGCCAAAGTGCTGCGTGCGGTACGCGACTTCGACGATTTTGGCGAAGACAACGACCCATATGGAACGCACGAATTCGGGATGCTCGATATCGAAGGCAACCGAGTGATGTTCAAGATCGACGCCTATGACCAGAACCTTGAGTACGGCTCGCCCAATCCAGCGGATCCAAGCGTCACTACGCGCGTGCTGACTATCCTGCTCGCCTCAGAATATTGAGGCTCTTTTTTCTAACCCTTTTTTCCTATGGGACTCGATCAATATGCCTACACCCGCCAAGCAGACCAAGATCTATCCGACGTAAAGCCTGAATTCGTCTGGCGTAAACACGCTAAGCTGCAGGAGTTCATGGAAAAACTCTTCGAACTTCGTACGGGTCGTAGCGCCGGTGATCTGAACTGCGGCGAACTGGAATTGCAACCTGAGGACATTGCGACTTTGCAGGCGATGGTGGAACAATCCGCGCTGCCAGAAAGCCCCGGCGGTTTTTTCTACGGTCACCAGTTCCAGGATGAATCTGCTTCGGAATACCGCGAACTTGACCTGAAGTTTTGCCAGTGGGCTCGGACCATTCTGCAAACCCGTCAACAGGTTTTCTATTCCTGCTGGTGGTAGCGCGTTCTTTTCTTTTCATTGCTTCCCTATGTCTACCCGAGCCACAATTACCGTTGCCGACGATCGCGAAAGCTTCGACCTTTACCAACACCATGATGGTTATCCTGAGGGTCCGTATGGGCTGGTGCGTCATATTGCTATGGCGCGCCGCCTGGCGTGGGATTTGCCGCGCTTTGAAGCGGCCGATTTTTCCGCTGCGGTGATCGCCGTTCTCAAGGATCGGGGTGGCTCCACCTATCTGACAAAGAATGCAAGCGAGCATGCCGACCGAGCGTACCACTACCGGATCGAGCCGGTCCGCGAAAATACTGTGACGCGGGTGATGTTGACGATCAGCCGAGCCAGTTTGGATCGTGGGCAAAATGACGTGGAAATCTTTTCGGGGGAAATCCAAAGTGCCGTGTCACAGTTCAACGCGTTTGCTGATGCGTCAGAACAGCCGCGCGAGTGGCGGGTGCTGGGCGACATCGAAGCTGCGCTTTACCGCGCAGAAGAGGAAATCGGTTTGCTGTGTGGCCACAAGCCTGACGAAGATACCGAAAAGGCCCTTGAGGATATTGACGACGCCAGTCGCGCATCGTGCCTGCTAAGGCATCATCTCGAACAAAATGATCCCTGGCGCACCTTGGGGCGCACCGAACAGACCCTCCATCGCTTGCGCGAAACCGGAGAGCTAATCCAGCCAGCGGCGTTACCGGCGGTCGAGGTGAAATTGGCGATGGATGCGCACCGACGGTTTCAGAGAGACCTTTAATGCCGCGCTCTTCTTCATGAAGTTTTCATTAAGAAGAACAGGTTGCGGGTCTGGCTTTTCGTCAGTGGACCAATAGATTGGCCATGAACCCTGATCAGCATGCAAGCGACAATTTTCAGTTTCCAACACGCCAGACCAGTGGCCGTGACGTCCCGGCAGGTCCTGTTTGAACTGCTGGCCGAGCGCCGAGCACGCGGCACAAACGAGGCGCAACTAGATCTCCTGGCCCGTTGGCACGAACACCAATTGGCACTTTCAAAAAAACGATAGCTGCCGATCAGCATTCTGTTTCGCGCGCCATTCCGGCGCTTTGGCCGCCTCATCCAGCCACCACAAAATGAAGGCAACTGGATCGTTTTCAAACTCCACCAGCGCTTCAGCCCCATTCATGAAATGCGACCGATAGCCAGTTTCGGTGATCGGCAGAATCCGTTTATCGAGGCTGCGGACTTCGATGTGTTGGGTTACAAAGTCGTCTTCCGGCATAGAAAACCAGCACGGGCAATGACGGATTTCCAACGCGATGCCTTCCCATATTGCTGCGTAGGTCAAATACTCACAGCGCTCTGGCGTCTCGATACCCGGCGTTTTTTCCATCAACTTAAGGCTACCCGGCAAGGTCAGCCGCGCGAGAATTGCACAGGACGGGATCCCGTCTCTCAGCGGCACGCCAATTTTGGCTAATTTTCCCGTTATGAAACTGCTGACGCCCGACGAATTTGCAAGCATGGAGCGGCTCCTGGCCGATCTCTTACCGCTGTCCGATCCACAGGAAGAAGCCGCTCTGTTGAACATGCACGCCCGTCTACAGGCGATCTATACGGTACAGGCGGAATTGCAGACCTCACGTGATCGGCTCATGGCGCTTCAATTGCGAAGGGCGCGATGATGTCGCTCAACTCGGCAAGATCCTTGCCGTAGCCGTACTTGGGGCGCTGAAACTTGTGCCCCATCAATTGAGCCTGGGCCCGGTCGACGACATCTCGCTTGGTCAGTTGATCCTGAAACCAGTGGCGGAGTGAATACAAGCTCTGGCGCTTGTCCAAGGCAATACTGCTCTCACGCATGGCTTTGTTGATCACGCTGGTGGCGTACATGTTCTTGCCAGACTGCTTGCCCCAACCGCCTGCCGCGACCAATTGTTCTGCGGCCTGCAGGGATACTCCCAGGAGTGGCAACAGGCGTTCGGAGTGATCCGTCTTCAAACCGCGCACCGCGTTCTTGCGCACATGCACATGCGGTACTTCATGATCCAGCATGATGTCTGACAGTTCCAATCCGATCGCCTCGACCGGCCGCATGCCCGTGTTGACGAGTAGGCGAAAAAGGCACTGGAACTCAGGGGCCAACTTTCTCAGGGCATCTGGCGCAACCAAGCTCCGGATTTGCTCAGAGGAGAGGGGAGAACGCGGAACCTGAACTTCGTCTTTCAGCTTGATGCGCGCGAAGGGGTTGGGCGTCTCGACGCCATCGATGTCGAAGTTGGTCGAGATCATCCGGCGCAAGGCGTTTATGTCCTTGTTGCCAGTATGGGGTTTGAGGCCTCTTTCTTTCAGATGCTTCAGCCACCAGGTCCGGAAGGCCATCGCATGGTGGCGCTCCACGGCATACATCGCAACGTCACCGACGGCTTCCTTGAAATTGGATAGGGCTTTTAGATAGCCGTTGCGCTTGACCCGGGCCTGATCGTGACTCAAGCCATTCCGCTCGTCTTCGATATGTGACCAGAAGCGTTCAAAGGCGTCCATCATCGACAGTTTGGGTGGTTCGACAAGCCCCAGAACCGCCTTCTGTTCGCCGGGTGAGGCTGGCTGGCCAAGCAGCAATCGCAAGCGCTCAAGTAGATCGGTGTCTGTCAGTTCTGAAGCCGTCTTGGGTTTGAGGGCGCGTTCCATCTGGACGGCCACTGCCGCACCATAACGTTCGGCATGATTGATACTGGCGAGGGACTTGCCGTTCTCAATCGACCGTTGCCAGTCACGTTCCAGATCACTTGATACCTGTGCGGCAAGCAGCTTGGCCTGCGTGAAGTCGGTGGTACGGAGGGAAAAACAAATGAGGCGTCGATCGTCGACGTCACGACACCGCTCTGGCACGGCTCGGTAGTAGTGCCACCAGCGCCCGCGCTTCTTGAGGTGAAGTCCCCACATGACCTCGGATCCCTGTACCAAGATTTGTACCAAGATCGGAATTCGTCCGATCAGTAGGGATCATCATGCGATCAATAAAAACAACACCTTAGAGGCGGTGTTCCGTCTTGCCATGGAAGGATGGCGGAGAGACAGGGATTCGAACCCTGGGAACCCTCACAGGCTCAACGGTTTTCGAGACCGCCCCGTTCGACCACTCCGGCACCTCTCCGCGTCGGGGATCGTCTGGGGCGGGATTTAGCCTGCCGGGCTTTGGGTTGCAAGCCTGTTTTCTGCTATCTTTGCCGATCCCGCAGATTTTGTCTTTGGGCATGAACTTGCCTTTCGCGCGGGCGGCGGGTTGGCAAAGATCGGGGGAGGGATTAGGTATACAAGACCCAGTTTTGTGAGCGTCTCATATGATCTATTCCCGCCTGCTTCGGCCCGTTCTTTGTGCGGCTCTTCTGACGGCCTCGCCGGTGCTGTCACCGGTTTGGGCCAAGCCTCAGGTTGTCCAGATCCGGGCAGAGGCAGAGATTTCGGGGCTGAGCCAAGTGCTGAAAATCCCAGAAATTCTTGAGGTTATGCGGCAAGAAGGGGTCGATTACGGCACCGAGATGGAGGCTGAGATGTTTCCCGGCAAAGGCGGCGCGCCTTGGGCGGCCGTTGTCGGGCTGATCTATGATGGGCCTAGCATGCTCAGCCGGTTTGAAACCGCTTTTGCCCAACAGCTTGCCGGGCGTGAGGCCGAGATTGCCGAGATGGAAACCTTCTTTGGCAGCGATCTGGGGCAACGCATCCTGACGCTGGAGGTCGAGGCGCGCCGCTCTTTGATGGATGAGGCGGTGGAAGATGCGGCCAAAGCGCGGGCCGAAGATATGGAGGCCGCGGGAGAGCCACGCTTTGCCGACCTTCAGAAATTTGCCGAAGTGAACGATCTGATCGAGGCGAATATCTCGGGCGCGCTGAATTCCAATCTTGCCTTCTTTCAAGGGTTGGCCGAAGTGGGCGCGCTGTCCGAAGATATGACCGAGGCGGATATGCTGTCGGATGTCTGGTCGCAGGAACCCGAAATCAGGGCCGAGACTGAGGCTTGGGTTTACCCCTATCTGGCGCTGGCCTATGGCCCGTTGACCGATGAGGAAATGGCCGCCTATTTGCAGTTTTCCGAAACGGATGCGGGGCAGGTGCTGAATTCGGCGCTGTTTACCGCCTTTGACGTGCTGTTCCGCAGCATTTCCCGCGATCTGGGCCGGGCGGCGGCCAAGCAGATGATGGGCGAAGATATCTGAACCCTTTCGCGCGAGCCAGAAAACGCCTTAGCCGGCGCCTTCCACGATGCTTTCCTGCACCACCGGATCGGCCCCCAACTCTTGCATCAGGCGCAGAACTTCGGCCTTCCAGCCATCTTTGACGCGCCGCGCAAGCTGTGACATCGGGCGCAGACGGGGCGAGAAAATAGCGCAGTCATAGCGCAGGTCCGCGACAAGTGGGCGAAACACCACCGCGCCTTGGTTCAGCCCGGATTGCTGTTCACTGGCGACCGTCAGCGGATCGACGATCGCGCAGCATTGGCCTTGGGCCACGAATTGCAGCAGCGGAATGAAGAACTGGCTTTCGATGATTTGATTGTATCGCGCCCCCTGCGCCTGAAACGCCAGTTGGATGCGCTTTTGCAGCCGGTGCGCGCTGTGCAGCCCGCCCATCGCTTGCGCATCCAGATCCTGCCATGAAATCGCGGGTTTCTGCGCCAGCGGATGTGCTGCGGGCAAGGCACAAAAACAGCGCAGTGAAAACGATTCCGCCGTCAGAAAGCCCGAGCGTTTTTCAAGCTGGATATCCAGATCGGCAAAGCCGAAATCAATGCTTTGCGTCGCGACCAGTTCCAATATCTGCTGCGAGCTGCGCATCGACAGCGTCAGCCTTATATCGCTGAGATTGCTGAGAACCGTGCTGATATAGCGTGGAAAGAGATAGTTGGACGGCCCCGGCATGGCCGCGACCTTCAGATTGCCACTGGCCGCATCGCCAAGGCTGTTCATGGTGCGCGTCACGGCGGACAATCGGTCCAGCACCTCATTGGCTTCGGCCAAGAGGTAATGCGCTTCGGGCACCGGGATCAGCCTGCGGCCCTCACGCTCGAACAGTTTGATGCCCAAGGACAGCTCTAATTCTTTCAGGGACAGGCTGATGGCGGGCTGTGTCCGGCCCAGACGTTTGGCGGCCTGTGAAACAGAGCCGGTCGCCATGACCTCACGGAAAACGGACAGATGCTGGAGTTTCATGATCTATAAGTTTTACTTTCATAATGAGAGATATAACAAATTTGTATTAATGCAAACTGTTTATAGACTTGGCCCCACGACAAGCAAAAGCATGGCTCAAGCCATGCCCAGAAAAATGGGGAGTCTTACGATGGCATTCATTCAAAAACTGACAGGGGCGGCGCTGGCCACGGCCTTGATGGCGGGCAGCGCGCTGGCGCAAGACCCGACCTTCTTTCGGATCGGGACAGGGGGCGCAGGTGGCACCTATTTCCCGATTGGCGGCACCATTGCCAATGGCATCTCTGCGCCTCCCGGTTCGCGGGCCTGCGAGGATGGCGGGCAATGCGGCGTGCCGGGGCTGATCGCGATTGCGCAATCCACGACCGCTTCGGTGTTCAACAACGCCGCCGTGCAGAATGGCGAGTTGGAGGCAGGTCTGGCCGCCGCCGATGTCACGCGTGAGATGTATCTTGGCATCGGCACGTTTGAGGGCAAAAAGCACGAAAAGCTGCGGCTTGTTGCCAACCTCTTTCCCGAGGATCTGCATCTGGTGCTGGCCAAAGGGGCCACGCTGAACGGTTTGGGCGATCTGGCGGGCAAACGGGTTGGCATTGCGCAGGCCGGGTCGGGCACGCAGGTGGCGGTGCTGAAGATGCTTGAGCAATGGGGCGTGACCCGCGACAACATGGAAGAGGCAGAGCTGAACAACTCGCAATCGGCAGAGCGTTTGGCCGATGGGCAGTTGGATGCCTATTTCTATGCCGCAGGCTGGCCGGTTGCTGCGATGGTGCA
This sequence comes from Pseudorhodobacter sp. E13, assembly GCF_003991405.1. GTDB lineage: Bacteria > Pseudomonadota > Alphaproteobacteria > Rhodobacterales > Rhodobacteraceae > Pseudorhodobacter. Next base: position 129,797 of record NZ_RPEN01000151.1, on the reverse strand, counting down.
ATTGGCCTCGACCAAGGGCATGTCGCTCTATTCCTTCAGCGATGAAGAAATGCAGAAAATCAACGAGGTAGTGCCCGCCTATATCCCGTCCAAAATTCCGGGGGGCGTGTATGAGGGGATTGATACCGACACGATGACGCCTGCGGTTTCGGCATTCCTTGTTGTGTCGTCTGACCTGTCGGAGGAATTGGTATACGGGATCACCAAGGCACTGTGGAACGACAACACCCGCACCTTGCTGGACAATGGTCATGCCAAAGGCAAGCTGATCACGCTGGAGACCGCCTTGAACGGGGTGGATAGCCTTGGCGTGCCGCTGCATCCGGGGGCGGAAAAGTTCTACCGCGAGGCGGGGCTGCTGAAATAAGCGTTTCCCAAGCTTGCAAACCAAGTGCGATGCCCGGTGCCGGGCATCGCTGTCCCCAGACCTGCCAAGATAGGTGCCCGTGTGACCCAAGCCCAAGTTGATGATGCAACGGAATTGACGCCCGAGCAACTTGCCGAGATCGAACGCAAATATGACGAAGGCATCGCAACCCGAGAGGTCGGCCCCAGTGCGGGTATCGTGCTGCGGGCGGTGGCCATTGTGTTTGCGATCTATCACTTCCTGACGGCTGGTTTCGGGCTTCCGGCGGATCACTGGCATATGGGTTGGCATCTTGCGGGGCTGTTCATCCTGACCTACGCGCTGTTTCCGGTGTTCAAGACGCAAAGCCTGTTTGCGATGAAGGTCAGCCGTTTCCGGCTAGGCAATATCCCGGTTTATGATCTGGTGTTCATGGCGCTGGGCGTGGCGGCGGCGCTGTATCTGGGGCTGGCATGGCGTGGCTTGCCGATCCTTGGGGTTGAGGAACAAACCTTCCGCATGGGCAACCCCAACGGCTATGACGTGTTCTTTGGCGTGGTGCTGATCGTCCTGGTGCTGGATCTGGCGCGGCGCACCTTGGGCTGGGTTTTGCCGCTGATCATCTGCGTCTTTATCTCTTACGCTTTGCTGGGGCCCTATTTTCCGGGGCTGTTGCAGCATCCGGGTGTGAATTTCAAAACCTTCGTGTCCTCGATGTATTTCCCGCAAGAAGGGATTTTCGGCGTCACGCTTTGGGTCGTTTCAACCATCGTGTTCCATTTCGTGCTGTTCGGCGTGATCGCGCAGCGCACCGGTTTGGGGCAGTTGTTCATCGACAATGCCACCATTCTGGCCGGGCAATATGTCGGCGGGCCTGCCAAGGTGTCGGTTGTCTCTTCGGCGTTTTTCGGCACGATTTCGGGATCATCGGTGGCCAACACCGTTTCCACCGGGGCGCTGACCATCCCCAACATGAAGCGGCTGGGCTATCCCGGCCATTTCGCGGGCGGGGTAGAGGCTGCGGCCTCGGCGGGCGGGCAGATCACGCCGCCGATCATGGGCGCTGCGGCCTTTATCATGGCCGAGTTTCTGGAGCTTCCGTATACCACCATCGTGATTGCCGCGATTTTCCCGGCGCTGCTGCATTACATCGGGGTGTTTACCGTTGTGCATCTGATGGCCTTGAAACTGGGTCTGCGCGGGATGGCCAAGGAAACGCTGCCGCGCTTTGCCGCGGTCTGGCGCGAAGGCTGGGCCAATATCATCCCGCTGATCGGGTTGTTGGTGGTGCTGTTTTCCGGCTACACGCCTTATATGTCAGCGTTTTGCGGCATCTCTCTTGCCGTGATCGCGGGCATGGCACGCTGGAGCAACCCGGCCACGCTGATCTATCCGGCGGCGTTCATCGCCTTTGTCCTTTGGAAATGGATGGGCGCCGGGTTTGAAGCGCCGATGGCCCTGACCCTGACGCTTGGCGCGATGATCGCCACGCTGAACCCGCAAGCCCGTATCCGCATACCGGAAATGACCGATGCGCTGGAACTGGGCGTCAAATACGCGCTGGCCGTGGGGGCCGCCTCGGCGGCGGTGGGTATTGTGGTGGGGGTGATCAACACCACCGGGATCGGCTTTCGCATCGGCTATATGGTGACGCAAGGCGCAGGCACCATGGCGATGAGCCTGCATGACATGATGATGATCGGCAATTGGGCGCTTGTGTCCGTGCCGGATTTGCAGCTGTTCCTGTCGCTGGTCTTTATTGCTGTGTCCTGCATCCTGATGGGGGCAGGGGTGCCGACAACCGCGCTTTACATCATGCTGGTATCGGTGGCGCAGCCCGCCTTGGCGCAGCTTGGCGTGCCTCCCATCGCCAGCCATATGTTCGTGCTCTACTACGGCGTGGTGTCAGAGATCACGCCACCGGTCTGCACCTCGGCCTATGCGGCGGCGGCGATTGCCAATGCCAACCCGTTCCGCACGGGCATTTCGGCCTTTACGCTGGGCTTGGGCAAGATCGTGGCTCCGATGGCCTTTGTCTATGCGCCGGTTCTGTTGATCGTGTCCTCCACCGGGTTTGATTTGTGGGAGTTTACCTATACCGCCACCAGTTGCATTCTGGGCGTGCTGGCGCTGTCCACCTCCGTGGTCGGCTATTGGAAGGCACCGATGGGCGTGGTGATGCGGGTCTTGCTGGCCGTTTCGGGGATTGTGTTTATCGCACCCTCCTTGCAGGCCGATCTGATGGCTGCCCTGATCGCGGCCCCTGCCGTGCTTAGCCAGTTCGTGGCGCAGCGCCGCGCGGCAAAGGCGGTGTGACCCGTGGAAGACCCTGTCATCATCATCGGCGCGGGCATCGTGGGTATCTGCACGGCGCTGTCCTTGCGCGAACGAGGGTTCGCGGTGCGGCTGCTGGATCGGGGCGCGCCGGGGCAGGAAACCTCTTTCGGGAATGCCGGGGTCATTTCGCCTTGGTCGATCATCCCGCAGGCGATGCCGGGGATATGGAAAACCCTGCCGGGGATGCTGCTGAACCGGGACAGCGCGCTGTCGGTGCGCGCCGGGTTCTGGCCGCAGATGGTGCCGTGGGGGCTGCGCTTTCTGCGTCAGGCGACCGAGGCGCGGGCGCGGGCGGCATCGGATATGATGGAATATCTCTGCGGCCCCTCAATGGACCTTTATCGCCGCCATTTGCGCGGCACCGGGCAGGACGGGCTGATCTGCGACAGCTATTACATCCACGCCTTTCGCAACGCGGGCAAGGCCAGCCTGCAAAGCCTTGATTACCGTATCCGTATGGAAAAAGGCGGCGATCTGGCGCTGATCGGGGCGGCGGAGCTGCGCGCGATGGAACCAGCGCTGTCGCCTGCTTTCAAGGCGGCAGTCGTCATCAAGGGCCAGGCCCGCGCCAGATCCCCCGGTGAGATTGGCCGCGTGCTGGCCGAAAAAGCCCGCGCCATGGGGGTGGAGGTGACAAAGGCCGAAGTCACCCGCCTGACCCGCACGGGGGATGGGTGGCAGATCACCACCAAAGGCCCCGCCTTTCAGGCGCGCCGGGTGATCCTTGCGGCGGGGGTCTGGTCCGAGGCGTTGCTGCGGCCCTTGGGCTATCGCCTGCCCTTGGTGGCCGAGCGTGGCTATCACGTCGAATTTGCCGGGCCGGGTGTGGGGCTGACCCATTCGGTGATGGATGTCGAGGCAAAGACAGTGGCCAGTTCCATGCAAGACGGGTTGCGCCTTGCCGGAACGGCGGAATTTGCCGCGATAGATGCGCCGGTTGATCCGCGCAAACAGGCGCTGCTGACCCGGCAGGCCAAGGCGATGCTGCCTGATCTGAACACCGGGCAGGGTAGTTTCTGGATGGGGCGCAGGCCGTCTTTTCCCGACAGTTTGCCTGCTTTGGGCGCGGTGCCGGGGCAGGCGGGGCTGTTTACCGCCTTTGGCCACAGCCATTACGGCCTGATGATGGCCCCGAAAACGGGAGAGATTCTGGCCGATCTTCTTTCGGGCCAAGCGGCAAATGCCGATTTGTCACCGCTCAACGTTGCGCGGTTTTTATAGGGGCCTTGGAAACGAAGGGGGCGCAGCATGCCGATCTATGCAGGCGGGCAGAATATTTGTGGGGCCTCGATCGGGGTGCTTTGCCTTGAAAGCTATTTCCCCAAGCCGCCGGGGCATATCAAGAACCCCTCCAGCCTACCGTTCCCGGTGCTGTATGAACGGATCGACGGGGTGACGGTGCCGGATTTGCTGAACAACCCCAGCCCGGACCTGCTGGCCCCCTTTATCAAAGGCGCTCAGCGGTTGGAACGCGAAGGCGTGCGGGCGATCACGGGCAGTTGTGGCTTTCTCGCCCTGTTCCAGCCAGAGCTGGCGGCAGCCGTGTCGATCCCGGTCTTTGCCTCCAGCTTGATACAGGTGCCGCTGGCCTATCACATGGCGGGGGCGCGCGCGCCTGTGGGGGTGCTGACTGCCGATGCCCGCGCGCTGACCGACAGGCATTTTGCAGGCGTGGGGGCGGCGGGGATTCCGGTGGTGGTCGAAGGGATGGAAACCGCGCCCGAGTTTTCGCAGGTCATCCTGCAAAATCAGCGCAACCGGATGGACACCGACCTGATCGAGGCCGAGGTGCTGCAAGCCGTCACCCGGCTGATGGAGCGTAATCCCGGCATGGGGGCCTTGGTGCTGGAATGCACAGACCTGCCGCCCTATGCCGCGCAAATCCAACAGCGGGCGCGGGTTCCGGTGTTTGACCTGACAACCCTTGCGACCATGGCGCATCAGGTCACTTGCCGCAGCCCCTATTCCGGGTTGATGCCGCTTTAACTGCGATGACCGGCCCGGATGCTGCTGGGCACAAACACCTCGCCACGCGCCAGCAGACGCGCCGTGCGCAGCAACCCGGCAGACCGCAGCTGGAACCCATCGGCCCCGTTTTCGTAATCCACCGTCACGTCGATCTTGCCCGAAGGATGTTCGATCATCACAAGGGCGGGGCTGCCTTGGGGGGCATCAAACAGGCCTTCGGCAACGGTGCCGGGTGTCAGCACGCAAGAGGCCAGACACTGAGAGCCAGTCACCGCCATCGTCGGGTGGCAGCTTTTGGGCATGAAATAGCGCGCACAGATGGTGCCCCCATCGCGTGGCGCGGCCAGCAGGCCAAATTTCGGCGTAACAGAGGCAGAGACATCGCCCATCCCCATCCGCTTGCCCGCCGCAATGCGGATCGGTTCCATCCGGTCATAGAAGGCGCGATTGGCATCAATGTCCTCTACGGTTTCATACCCGCTCAGCCCGAAATCAGCCGCGCGTGCGATGACCATGGGCATGGCGACATCCATGCAGGTTACCTCTATCCCGTCGATCACATCACGCACTGCGCCAGTGGGCAACAAGGCCCCGGTGCTGGACCCGACCACATCCATGAAATTCAGATAGACCGGGGCCGCCGTGCCGGGAACGCCGTCAATTGCTGCGGTGCCCTGATAGGACACGCGCCCGCCGGGGGTTTGCACCACGGCTTCGATCCGCGCGCCGGTATTGGTGGACAGCACGCGTATGCGGGTCTGAACCGCGCCGGGTGTTATCAGCCCCATTTCCAGCGCAGCAGGGCCAACGCCCGACAGAATGTTGCCGCAAGTGGGTTTGAAATCCACCGTCCGGTCCAGCACCGAAACCTGCGCGAAAAAGTAATCCACATCGGCCAAGCTGTCGTCAGACCGGGACAGCATCGCCACCTTGGTCGTCACCGCAGCACCGCCGCCGATCCCGTCAATGTTCAGCGGATGGCCAGAGCCAAGCACGGCCAGCAGCACCTCGGCCAAGGTATCGCGATCTTCGGGCAAGTCTGCGCGGTTGAAATATGGCCCGCGCGAGGTGCCGCCGCGCATAAACCAAAAGGGGATGGCTGTTTGTGTCATACCACGCCCCCCCTCAGCGAATGGGCCAAGGCAAGTCATAGCTGGCTTGCAGCAGACCCGATGGGAAGTTCAGGCTCAGCATATAGGCAAGGCCAAGGATAAAGCCCGCCGCCGCCACGGTCATGATCAGTGTGCGCAACCAGCTTGCCCGCGCCCGCAGCCGCAAGAAGGCGATGAAAAAGCCGATCATCGCGATGTAAAAGCCCACCAGCGCCGTTCCCGCCACCAGACCCGCAAGCCATGCAGGCCCGGTCCAGAACCAGCTGTTGCCTTCGTTGCCGACATGGTCGCCGACGATTTCATAGTCAAAAAAGGCCGGGTGATCCGCATGGCCGCGCCACAGATGCAGCAGCAAGATGCCCCCGAACACCACCCCGATCACGCCCACGCCAAGCGGGAACACCGCCCCAAGGAAGGAATGATCCAGCGCATCCCACAGCGCCATCGCAAAGAACCCGATCATCGCCAGTGCAAAGGCAATCTGCACATTGCGGCTGGTATGCGAGGTCACGGCCGCGTCCCCCGTGGGGCCGGTATCATCCACGCGGTTCTTCAGCCCGAAATAGATCGAGGCCAGCGTCAGCGCGCCGATGATCAGCACACCGGGGCGGGTCAGAAAGCCCCAGCCGTTGAACTGAAGCGCTTGGTAAAAAAAGGTTTCCGCCTGCGGGGCCAGCACAAAGCCGATCAGCAGGGCCGGGCGCGGCCAGCCAAAGCGCTTCATCATAATTCCTACAAGGCCAATCGCCAGCAGGGCCACAAGGTCCGACAGGTCGCGCGTGGCCTGAAACGCGGCAAAGCAGATCAGCGCAATCATGCAAGGCGCAAGATATTGGAACGGGACCGAGGTGAGCTTTGAAATCGGCTGGGCCAGCAACATGCAGATGCCCGCGCCCATGATATTGGCCAAAGCCAGCGACCAGATGATCGAATAGGTGATGTTCAGGTCCGGCCCCATCATCGACGGCCCCGGCTCAATCCCGATCAGGACCATGCCGCCCAGAAACACCGCCATGGACCCGGAACCGGGAATGCCGAACAGCATCGTCGGCAGCAGCGCACCGCCTTGCATCGCGTTATTGGCGCTTTCTGGTGCGATGACGCCGCGAATATCGCCCTTGCCGAAATGCGGGTTATCCTTGGTCGTCTGCACCGCATGGCCATAGGCGATCCAATCCACGACAGAGCCGCCAAGCCCGGGAATGGCCCCGATCATGCAGCCAAAGCCCGAACAGCGGATTGACAGGAACAGGTTGGACCACCAGTCCCGCAGCCCTTGAAACCAACCGCTGCCAAGGGCATTGCGCTCGGCGATGGCGGCGTTCTTGCGCAGCAGGTCAGAGATTTCGGGAATGGCAAACAGCCCAAGCCCGATGATCACCAGCGGGATACCATCATACAGATATTCGGTGCCAAAGATCATGCGGAATTCACCTGTCGCCGGGGCCGCCCCCATGGAACCGATCAGCAAGCCGACAGCCGCAGCCGCTAGCCCTTTGGGCAAGCTGCGCCCGGCCAGAACCGCCACCATCGACAGACCGAACAGCGCCAGCATGAACAGCTCTGCCGAGCCGAACATCAGGATCAGGGGCCGTGCGATCAGCACAAAGAAGGTCAGGATGAACGCGCCCACAATCCCGCCGAACAGCGAAGAAATGAACGCCGCCGACAAGGCCCGCGCCGCCTGTCCCTGCTTGGCCAGCGGAAAGCCATCCAGAACGGTTGCCTGGCTGGCGCTGGAACCGGGTATCCCCATCATAACCGAGGAGAATGTGTCAGAGGTGGGGATGACGGCGACAAGGCCGATCAACATACCCAAGGCCGAAATCGGGTCCATCCCGTAAAGGAACGGCACCAGCAGCGACAGCCCGGCAATGCCACCAAGGCCGGGAATGACGCCGATCACCAGACCGACCGAAACGCCCAGCAGCATATAGGCCATATGTTCCAGCGTCAGCAGCGTCGCAAGCGCAGTCATTAAAGTGTCGATCATGGCAATACTCCTCCGGCCCTTTCAAAAAAGGGGGCGTTATCGGGACAGTCTGGGTGGGGGCGGGGGCTGTGCGGAAAAGCAAAAGCGCGGGCCGCACAGGGGCCCGCGCCGTGGTCAAAGATCAGTCTTCGCCGAGCTTGACGCCATAGTCAGCGGCCAGCATATCGACGACCTGCTTGCGCAGTTCCGGCGAAATGACGGTGCCTTTCTTGAACAGCGCATCGGCGGCCTTGCCGACAACCTGCTCATATGTGCCCAGAACGGCCTCTTTGTTGGCCTGATATTCCGGGTCCGCTTTCATCGCCGTGATCGCTGCCTGATAGGCATCCACAATCTCTTGCGAGGTGTCTTTGGGCAGGAACACCATCTTCTGCGCCGGGAAACCAGCGGTGAAGAAGGCGAAATAGGCGTCATATTCCGGGCCCGACGGCGCATTGCCGGTCATGGTCTGATATGCCTCGCCGAAATGCGGCAGGTCGGGGAAGGTCGGGTCGCGGACAAGGTTGCCGTCGTCATCCAACACGCCCCAGCTGAACAGCGGCACGGCGGTGCCAGCATCTACCAGCGGCTGCACGTTCTTGATGTAAGCCGAGGAGGTTTGATAGTCGATATTCGTCTCGCCCCGCTCAAACGCCAGACGGCCATCGCCACGGCCCTTGAAGCCGAACACATGCTGCACCTCAAGGCCCGACTGCTTGAAGCCAAGCAGCGGCACGAGGTCAAGCGAGGTCGCGCCCTGGCTGGCATAGATCAGCTTTTGACCGGCCAGCTTGCCGATTTCCGCAGGGCTGGTGACACCGGTAGAAGGCGAGGTGTAAACAACGCCACCCGTGGGCGAGGCCATGACGATTTTCCAATTGGCATATTCATAGCGCACCCGCGGATCGCCCAGCAGATAGGGGAATTGTGTGGACCCGGAGGTGCCAAGAATGGTCAAGCCATCGGGCTTGGCGCGGGCTGCAAACAGGTTGGTGCCCTTGGTCGAACCGCCACCGAGTTCATTCACGACAACAACGGTCGGGCTGCCGGGCAGATATTTGCTCAGCAAGGGCGCGTTGAACCGTGCCCAAGTGTCAGAGCCGCCACCCGCCGAAAACGGGATGATCCATTCGATGGTCTTGCCTTCAAAGCTGACCTCGGCCGAAGCCGCCGTGCCAAAGCAGAAAGCGGCCGCCGCCCCCAGCGCAAGCCCGATGGCCCCACGGCGCGTCGTGGTGATGAAATCTGTCATGTTAGGTCCTCCCTGAACCGTTATCGCAATTCCGAAATGGGGCTTTGCTGCCACCATAAGTCGATCAAGTATCCAAGCTCCCCCTCGGGCCGGTGAGTCCTCACTCACGGGCGACTTGATATTGCGCAAGATAGCTGCGGTTCCTGTCTGGAACCTGTCGGGTGGAGCAGATGCGGATTGTCCTTGTCGAAGACAATGAACCCTTGGCACGCGGGATAGAAAATTCCCTGCGTGATCAAGGCCATGCGGTTGACTGGCTGGCAGACGGCGCAGAGGCGGATCAGTTTTTGGCAACGGCTGGGGCCGATCTGGCGATTGTCGATGTCAATCTTCCAACCTTCAGCGGCTTTGAAATTGTGCGCGCGTTGCGCAAGCGGGGCAGCACGATTCCGGTGATCCTGCTGACCGCGCGCGGCGATCTGAAAGACCGGGTCGAGGGGCTGGATGCCGGGGCCGATGACTATCTGGTCAAGCCGTTCGAAATGGCAGAGCTCAGCGCGCGGGTCCGGGCCTTGTCTCGCCGCCGGGCCGATTTGCGCAGTGGGGTTCAGACCATCGGCGCCATTCAGTTTGACCGCAGCGCCCGTGTGCTGGTGGCGCCAAGCGGCAGCATCGAGCTGCCGCGCCGGGAACTGGCGCTGTTCGAATGTCTGCTGGATCATTGGGGCCGGATCGTTTCCAAGGAACATATCGCCGATGCGCTTTATGGCGTCGGTTCGGATATGGAGGCCAATGCGGTGGAGCTGCTGATCTCGCGGTTGCGGCGCAAGTTGTCGGGAACGGGGGTGACCATCCGCACCGCGCGCGGCTTGGGCTATCTGATGGATGACCACCCCGAATGAACCATTGGTCCCTGCGCAGCCGGTTGTTCGTTCTGATCATTTTGCCCTTGATCCTTGTGGCCAGCATCGCCGCCGCCGCGCGGTTCATTCTGGCCGAACGCATGTCACAGCGGCTGTATGATGATACGTTGCTGGCCGTGGCGCTGACCATCTCTCGCGATGTGGTGCTGAGCGAAGGCGATGTGCTGACCGAACAACTGCTGAATGCGCTGACAAAGGCGCTGGGTGACCCGGTTTACTACCGCATTGAAGGGCCAGAGGGGCGCTTTGTCACCGGTTATTCCGATGCGCCCCCCTTACCTGCCGATGCGGTGGTCGACAGTGGCATCCCCTATTTCTATGACGCGGTCAGTCTGGGCGCACCGGTGCGCGTGGTCACGTTGCGCGAATTCATCGCCGAGCCGCAATTCGCGGCCGGGTGACGGTGGATGTCTGGCAAACCATCAATCAACGCGAGGCGCTGAGCCTGCATCTTCTGGCGCAATCGGTGGTCTTGATGGCGGTTGTGGTGGCGGCGGCGGGCTTGCTGGTCTGGTTCGGCATCAATCTGGGCCTGCGCCCCTTGCTGCAACTGCGCGAGGCGGTGGCGTTGCGATCCCCGGATGATCTGGGCCCGATCCGGCGCGTGGTGCCCAAAGAGGTGCGCAACCTTGTGGCCGCGATGAACTCTCTTTTCGCGCGGCTGGCCGAGGCCTTTGCCGCCCGCGATGCCTTTATCTCGGACGCGGCGCATCAGTTGCGCAACCCGGTCGCGGCCATTCTGGCGCAGGCCGAAGCCGCCGCCACCGCCCCCAACCCGCAAGAGCAGAAAAGCCGCATTGCCGAAGTGGTGGAAACCGCCCGGCGCACGGGCCGTTTGACGCAGCAATTGCTGTCGATGGAAAAGGCCCGTGGGCGCGAAAGCTCTGCCGTCTGGCGGCAGGTTGACCTGCGCGCCTTGGCCGAAGACCGCATCAAACTTTTTGCCGAGCGCGAGATGCGCAACGCGATCACCGTGTCTTTTGCGGTGACAGGGCAAGTGCAACCGCTGGAAGGCGACCCGGTGATGCTGGCCGAAGCCATTGAAAACCTGCTGGATAATGCCGCCCGCTATGGCTGCGTTGACGGGGGCGACGTTGCGTTGTCCTTGAATTATGAGGGTGGGCAAGTTGCCTTGCGCGTCACCGATAGCGGGCCGGGTATCCCGCCAGAAATGCAGGCGCGGGTGTTTGACCGGTTTTTCCGGCTGGCAGAGGATGGGTCGGGCGGCTGCGGCCTGGGCCTTGCCATAGTGCGCAAAGTGGCCGAGGCGCATGGCGGCTTTGCCCGTGTGGGCGACAGCGCAAGCGGCACCACGATCGAACTGATCCTGCCTTTGCAAGGGGCGGGGGGCTGACGCAAGCGCCACAGCCCGCGCAGGCAAAAGCCCCGCCGGGAGGGTGCGGGGCTTTCACATGCCGCGTTTTTTCACGAACGCGATAGGGGCGAAAATCGAGGGATCACTTTTCGCCGATATATTCCGCCATCAGCTTTTCGTTCTTGGCATCTTCCAGACGGGCCAGACGATCTTCGGCAATCTTGGCGTCGAAGCGGTATTTCACAAAGTTCACCAAAGCCAGCGTCAGCAGCAGGATGCCAAGGCCCCAATAGCCTTTGGTCGACAGGTCAACCGGGGCCATCCAGATCGACAGGGCGAGCATGAAGTAGGCGACAGCAACGCCGACACCGTTGAAGAACATGATTGCGGAGGTATCAGATTTTTGAGCGGCCATTTTAAAGTTCCTTGCGTGATTTGTTTCCGTATGCCCGTCAATTGGGGCGCTTTGCGGGAATTGTTGTGACATACCTAAGAATTAGGTGGCTTTTGTCTTCAGGCGGGCCATGACATCAGCAGCGGTGACACGGGTTGCGGGGCCAAAGCCTGCATCGGCCATCCGGTCGGCCAGCCCGTCATGCGACAGTTCCCGGTTGATGCCGCGCAGAATGTCGGAACGTTCAAAGGGGTCGTCGGCATTGGTAACGCGGGCAATCAGTGCTTCGGCTTCTTCAATCGCCGAGGCTTCGCCATTCGGCAGCTTCTTGATCAGGCTTTGTTCGCGGCGGATGGCGCGGGCAGTTGTGGCCCCTTGCTTCAGGTCGATGATGCGGCGATGCCCTGCCTCAACCGACTGGCGCAGCCGCACGATCTTGCTGTCCAGCCGCAGCACGGTTTCAGACCGCAGCACGCGTTCGTTTTCCATCTGGGCAAGGGCCTCGGCGGCCTGCATCGCCAGATCTTCGCGGCCTGCATCAATTGCCTCGGCGGCGCGGCGGGTCATGTCGGCGATGCGCTGGTCCAGTGTTGCCAGCAACCGCTCTTCGGCGCGCTGACGTTGGATCAGGCTGGCCAGCGTGCCCTTGGCGGCGCGCAGCCCTTCATCGGCCTCGCGGATTTTCTGGTCAATCAATTCAATGGCATAGGTGTCGCGCAGGGATTCTTCGGCGCGGGCGTTGGCACCAAGGATCAGGGTTCTAAGGGTGTTAAACATGGGTCTCTCCGTTACTGGCAATTCAGGGTTTATGGTCAATCATGAAGAAAAGACGGTGGGCTGTGTTGCGATCTAGCGGACAATCTGGGCGGGAATTTGTTTGCTCTGTGTCAGTCTATGGTCGCGGCCTTCTGTCTTTCCTTCACTCTTGAACCGTGTTCATGAATTAAACATACAGCAACTTGAACGCCGTTCAAGCATTATTTGAACGTTGTTCAGGAAATTTTGCTATGTGACGTTACGTTCGACAGCAAAATCGAGATCATGCCTTCGATTTTCTCCATCGGAACCCCGGAAATCCGGCGTTGCAGGCCCAAAAGAACGATTCCATGCACCGAGGAAAACAGCGTGCGGGTCATCATTTCGATGTCATGCCGCGAATCGTCGGGAAAAAGCCGGGCAAGGGGGGCCGCGATCAGGGCGAACAATTTGCCCAATTCCGCCAGATACCATTGCGGCACGTCCATCTCGGTCGACATTTCAAGATCGAAAAGCGCGCGCCACAGGTTCTGGTTTTCAGAGGCATAGCGCAGATAGGCCAGCGACATGGTGATCAACTCGGCTTGCGGCTTTGACGGAGGGCTTGCGGCAACCGAGGCAGCAACGGTTTTGCCCAAGGCCTGAAAGGTGCGCCCGTTCACCGCCATGATCAGCCCGTTCAGATCGGGAAAGACATTATAAATCGCTCCCACCGCGCAATCGGCCGCTTTGGCCAGATCACGCGCCTTGATCGCGCCAAGCCCCTCGGCGGCGATGCGCGCTTCGGCGATGTCGATCAGACGAAGGCGCAGATCTTCGCGGCGCTGGTCGGCTTTGCTGGGTTTTTTCGCGGGCGCGTCGGGCATGGTAGGTGACCTTTCTGAACGGGGTTCAGATTAGCCCAGACGCGCCGGAATGAAAAGCCGGGCGTCAGGTGCTGGAGGGCGCGCCCCCTTCGAAGCGATTGCCATTGGTATAATCGCAAGGCGCTTCCTGCATCTGCAAATGCAGCGCGGTGCCGGTATAGGGATGCGCGCGCGCAAGGTCTTCATCAAATTCTATGCCAAGGCCGGGGGCTTCGGGCGGGATAATGTAACCGTTCTCCCAAGTGATCGAATGTTTGATCAGCGCAAGGTGGAACGCGCCACCGGTTTCAATCGTCTCGGCGATGAGCAGATTGGGGATCGAGGCGGCGAGGTGAATATTGGCCGCCCATTCCACCGGGCCCGCGTAAAGATGCGGGGCCATTTCGGCGTTGAACACCTCGGCCATGGCGGCGATTTTCTTGGCCTCCCAGATGCCACCAACACGGCCCAAGGCCGGTTGCAGGATTTTCACGCCGCCATGGCGCAGCAACGCGCCGAATTCTGCCTTGGTGGTCATCCGTTCGCCCGTGGCCAGCGGGATGCGGACATGTTTGGCAACTTCGGCAAATTCCAGCAGATTGTCTGGCGGGATCGGTTCTTCATACCACAGCGGGGAATAGGGCTCTATCGCTTGGCCAAGGCGGATTGCGCCGGGGGTGGTGAACTGGCCATGCGTGCCGAACAAAAGGTCGGCCCGGTCGCCGACCGCCTCTCGGATGGCTTTGCAAAAGGCGACCGAGCGGGTGATATCGGACATCGCCGGGTGGTGGCCGCCGCGGATGGTATAGGGGCCTGCCGGGTCAAACTTTACGGCTGTAAAGCCAAGGTTCACAAAGCGGGTTGCGGCCTCGGCTGCGGCATCGGGGGACACCCAGAATTCCGCGCTTTCTTTGCCCGGTTCGGGGTAGAGATAGGTATAGGAGCGGATGCGGGCATTCATCTTGCCGCCCAAAAGCGCCCAGACCGGACGGTTGCGCGCCTTGCCGATGATATCCCAGCACGCCATTTCCATCCCCGAAAACGCGCCAATCACAGTTGGGTCGGGGCGCTGGGTGAAGCCCGAGGAATAGGCTCGGCGGAACATCAGCTCAATATTCTCGGGGTTTTCGCCTTCCATATGGCGGGCAAAGACATCTTCGATCACTGCGGCCATGGCTTTGGGCCCGACGGTAGAGGCATAGCATTCGCCGTAACCCACAATCCCGCAAGCGGTGGTGAGTTTGGTGAATATCCAGTAGCGCCCGCCCCAACCGGGGGCAGGGGGGGCGACGGTGAAGATTTCGAGCGATTGAAGGCGCATGACAAGGCTTTCCGTTTGTGGCCGAGCGCCGGGGGGCTTCACGCCCCCCGGACCCCCCGTGGGATATTTGCGAATAGATGAAGTCTAGGCATCGTCTTGCAGTGTTTCCTGTGGTTTCGCGACATGCAAAGCAATGGCTGCGACCATGAGCAGGGCCGCGAGCAGGAAGGGTGCGCCGGGGGCGAAGATGGCGGCATCGGGGGCGGTGAACTTGGCGAAGGTGGCGGTCATTACCAAGGGGGCGGTGATCATGGCAACCGCGTTGAGCGAACCGAGCACGCCTTGCAATTCGCCTTGGGCATTATCGGGGGTTTGGCGTGACAGCAGGGCTTGCATCGCAGGGGTGACGACGCCGCCCAAAGCGGTGATAGGGGTGAGCATAAGGGCGATGGTGCCAGAGGTGACAAGCCCCAGTGCGGTGAGTGTGGCCACATCGATCCACATGCCGAAATGCGCCGCGCGGTGTTCGCCGAAGCGTTTGATCAGCGGGCCGACCAGAAAGGCCTGACCGATGGCATAGCTGAGCCCGTAGACGCCCAGCGAATAGCCGATCATTCTGCTGTCCCAGTCGAAGCGGGCTTTGCCGAAAAAGGCCCAGATGGCGGGATAGACGTTCATGGCGATGGCGATGATGAGAAAGGTCATCAGCGGACGTTTGAGGCCGGGCAAGGCCGTCAGCGCCAGAAGCGCGCCGATGGGGTTGCCGCGCGCCAAGGTAAAGGGGCGGCGCGTGCGGTCGGTCACGGTTTCGGGCAGGACGAACAGGCCCAGCACAAGGTTGGCCAATGCCATCGCGCCTGCCGCATAGAACGGCGCGCGGGTATCAAGGCTGGCCACCAACCCGCCGATCATCGGGCCGAGGATGAAGCCTATGCCGAAGCAGGCCCCGATCAGGCCAAAGCGGCGGCCGCGATCCTCGGGCGGGGTGATATCGGCGATGAAGGCGGTTGCGGTGGATTGGGTGGCCGCTGTGATCCCCGCGATAAGCCGCGCGGCCAGCAGTAGCCAGATCGTTGGGGCCAGCGCCATCGCCAGATAGGCCAGTGCCATCATCCCCAGCGAGAGCAGCAGCACCGGGCGGCGGCCATACCAGTCGGACAATGACCCGATCACCGGGCCAAAGATAAACTGCATTACCGCGAAAGAGGTGGACAAAAGGCCGCCCCAAAGGGCGGCGCTGGCAAGGTTGCCACCCGTGACCTCTTCGATCAGGTCAGGCATGACCGGAAAGATCAACCCGATGCCGATTGCATCCAGCGTGATCGTGATCAGGATGAAAGACAGGGCAAGGCGTGGCGGGGCTGTCATGACAGTGCCTTTGCCAGTGGTTCGGGCACGGAAAAGAAGGGTGAATGGCTACTGTTCAGCCTGCGGATATCGCGCCAGCCCGCGCTCATACTGGTTTGATAGGCGGGTGGAATCGCGCGATCCGCTTCACACAGGATATAGCGTTTGGGCAGCGCCGCGCTGCGGGCTGTTACCACCAGCGGGCTGGCTTGCGGTGTGATCGCTTGCGGGGTCAGGTTCTGGCGCGCGTAATCGACCGTTTCGGCGGGGCAATCGTGATACAGCTTTTCGGTCAGCATATCGCTGCGGAAGGTAAAGCTGTCGCGGTCGGGGCTGATCTCTATCGCTTCCAGCAGCGGTTGGCTTGGCCCCGCGCGCCGCATATCCGCAAGGCTGAGGCCTGAGCGCGGCACATAGGCACAGACATAGCTGAGGGCAGCGATTTTTTCCGGCGCGCGTTCGGCGGCGGCGGTGATCGGATAGCCTGCCATGGAATGGCCGACCAGATGCACGGGTGTGGTGATCGCATCAAGGATCGCCTCGACATAGAGATCCAGCGTGACATCGGCGATGGGCGTCTTGTCGGCGCCATGGCCGGGCAGGTCGATGGCGGTGGCACCGGGCAGATGGGGCAAGACATCGCGCCAGCACCAGGCACCGTGGCAAGAGCCGTGGATCAACAGGATGGGGGGCATGCGGCATGGCCTTCGCTGGGGTCTTGGCGGGAGTGTTGCCGCGATGCCCGGCGATTACAAGGCCGGGGCGTGGCCGATGCCGTAAAGGAAAGCCGCAAGCGCGCGGGCGAAGGTTTCGGGCTGTTCGATCATCGGCAGATGGCCGGATTTGCGGATCAATTCGAACTGCGCGCCGGGGATAAGCCCGGCCAATTCGCGCACCATATCGACAGGGGTGATCGCATCTTCGCTGCTGGCGATGATCAGGCAGGGCAGGCGCAGGCTGGCGGTGGTGGTATAGAAATCGGTGCCCGCCATGGCCGCCGCACAGCCCAAAAAGCCCGCTGCCCGCCGGGCAGACAGCAGGTCGCGCCAGATCGTCATATCTTGCGCCTTGCGGTGCGCCGCCGAAAAGCTCTGCGCCAGATCGGTTTCCAAACGCGCGTCCAGACCTGCGCTTTCGGTCTGTGCGATCAGCCGGGCCCATGTGTCCTTGGTGCCAAGTTTGGTGACCGTATTGGCCAGCACCAGCCCCCGGATCAGATCAAGCCGTTTGACGGCAAGCCCCTGCGCCACCATCCCGCCGATAGCGCTGCCGACAAAGACGCAATCGCGGATGTTCAGATGGTCCAGCAGGGTTTCGGCATCGCGGATCAGCGCGCCCATGGCATAGGGTGCCGCCGGGGTAGTGGACTGGCCATGCCCGCGCAGATCATAGCAGACCAACCGCAAACCCTGCGGCATCAGGGGCAGCACTTGCGCCCAGACCCGGTGGTCAAACCCCAGCGCATGGGCAAAAACCACCGCAGGGGCCGCCGTGTCACCCGTGTCGGTATAGGCGAGGCTGTGATCGCCGATGTGAAGCTGGTGTAGCGCCGCGTCCATGCCTGACACTCCCGTTTTGCCCGCGTCTTAGCGGGGCTGGGTGCGGCACTGCAAGTCGGATTTCAGGCGTTCACCATCAGCATGCCTGCCAGCACAAGCGAGGCCCCGCCCAATTGGCGCGGGCTCATCCCCTCACCGATATACCATGCGTAAAACAGCACGATCAGGGATTCCACGCCCAGAATGGCGATATAGATCGGGCCAAGATTGACATGTCGCAGCACCGTCACCTCGCCGAAAATGGCCGCCGCAAGGCCAAGAAGGACCACGGCAATCGCCCCCCAAGACAGGGCGGTCGCGCCCATTTTCATGCCAATGGTGGCAACGCTATACCCAACGGCCGCAAATAGGATCAGCGCGATCGTGCCGGGTTGAAGCAGGGAAATTGTGGGTGCAGGAAGCATCGTCATCGGATCATCCAATCTATCGGGGCCGACTTGCCGCCCGAAGGCGCCAAGCCGGAGAAAAGGGATTTTGCTTAAAAAAGTTTTGGAAACTTCCTCAAGCCTAAGCGCTTTAGCCCCTTGTAGACAGTCAGGGATTCCGGACCTTTTGTGGTTTTCTCAGGTCACGGTTGCCATAGCGCGGGCAAAGATCGCCGGATCGACGTTCCCGCCTGAGGCAACACATATCACGTCTGGCGTGGTGATCTGTTCCCGATGATACAGCGCTGCGGCAAGGGCCACGGCCCCGCCCGGCTCTAGCACGATCTTCAGGCGTGACCATGCCAGACCGACAGCGCGCAGGGCCTCATCATCCGTTACCACGATCCCCGGTCCGCACAGCCGTTTCATGATCGGAAAGGTCAGCGCGCCGGGGGCTGGGGTCAGGATTGCATCGCATATGGACCCGGTCGGTGCCGCATTCTTCTGGATTTCACCAGTGGCAAGGCTGCGCGTTGTGTCGTCAAACCCCGCAGGTTCCGCTGGTCGCGCGCGCAATCCCGTCGCGCGTGAGGCCAGCGCCAAAGCGATGCCAGAGGTCAAGCCACCGCCGCCGCAGCACACCATCACATCGGCATGGGTGATGCCCCGGTTGGCCGCCTGCTCGGCGATTTCCAGCCCGGTGGTGCCTTGACCCGCGATCACCATCGCATCGTCAAAGGGTTTCACCAAGGTCAGCGCACGCGCATCGGCAAGCCGCGCGCCAATGGCATCGCGGTCCTCGGTCGCGCGGTCATAAAGCACCACCTCTGCCCCCAAGGCGCGGGTATTCTCGATCTTTATCTGCGGCGCATCCGTGGGCATGATGATGACAGCAGGCACGCCATGCATCCGCGCCGCCAGCGCCACCCCTTGCGCGTGATTGCCCGAGGAATAGGCGATCACCCCCCGCTTGCGGGTCTTTGCCTCCAGCGCCGACAGGGCCGACCATGCGCCGCGAAACTTGAAAGACCCGGTATGTTGCAGGCATTCGGCCTTGACCCAGACCCGACGCCCCGCAATCTCATCCAGAAAGGGAGAGCTGAGCAAAGGCGTGCGGCGCGCGTGCCCTTCCAATCTGCGGGCGGCGGCCTCTATTTCTGCGATATTTGTCATGGCTTTGCCCTTTTGTGAACTCTTTGGCCACATTGCTGGCCTGTTGGGGGGAAACAGTCAATCTTTAGCGGTTTTGTTTACGCATCATTAACGCCTTGCTTGTCACTGTTTGATGAAAGGGGGCGGATCATGCGCTGGATATTGCCGATCATATGCTGGTTCTGGGCGGTGTCTGCCCAGGCCGGGGCTTGGCCGCGCGAGGCGGGCAGTTTCTTTGTGTCGCTTTCGGTCGATCAGGCGCGCGCCCAGCTTTATGCCGAATATGGCATGAAAGGTGACTGGACGATGGGGGTTGAGGTGTCGATGCCCAAAGGCCGGCGCTTGCCCGATGTCACCGGCTTCATGTATCGCCCGATCTGGCGCGGCGCGGGCGGGGCCATCCTGTCCTTCGGGCTGGCGATGGAACAGCGCGAAACCCATGCTGCCGCCGTCTGGCCGATTTTGAAAGGCGAGGCCGAGATTGCCACCCGCGCGGGGCTGTTCTGGGGCAAGGGCTTTCAAACCGGGTGGGGCGATGGCTGGGCCGCCGTGGATGCGCAGGTGGAACGGCTAGTCACCACCGATTGGCTGAACGAAGGGCTGACCTATAAGCTGGACGCCAGCATCGGGCTGAAACCGACCAAGCGGCTGATGCTGATCGCGCAGGCACAGGCCTGGCGGCGGGCTGATACGCAAATGCTGCGGCTGGAAACCACCGCAGGCTGGTCCATGGGTAAGGCAACACTGGTGCTGCAACCATCGGTCGGGGTGATTGGCCCGAAAGACCCGCGCGTCAAGCTGGGGCTGTGGGTGGAGTTTTGATCGCGCCCAGGAAGCTGTGCAAAACGGCCACGGCCTCGGGTTCATCCAGAAACGGAATATGCGCCCGGTCCGGCACATTGGCAAAGCACATATCCGGGCGGCGGCGGCGCATTTCATCGGCACAGGCTTGCGACAACAGGTCGGAATTGCCGCCCCGGATCAGCGCAAGGGGCAACCCCGCGCAGGCGTCAAACAGCGGCCAAAGGTCCACCTCTGGCCCTTTGAAGGCGTTGAGGAAACTTTCGCGCAGCGCCGGATCATAGGTTATGCGCAGCCCTTCCGGGGTTGCGGTGTAATGCAGCCGCGCCTCCTCCAGCCAGCGGCTTGCGGGCACATTGTCAAAGCCGGGCATGTTGCGCGGCAGGGCCTCGGCCAGCGCCGCATGGGTTTTGGCATTGGGGTTGCGCCCCACATAATCCATGATCCGCTCTAACCCCGGCTTATGGATTTCCGGCCCGATATCGTTGAAGCAGATGCCCAGAATACGATCCCGCGCCGTGGCGGCCAGCACCATCGCAATCAGCCCCCCGCGCGAGGTGCCCAGCAGCGCCGCTTGCGCCACGCCCAGATGGTCCAGCAATTCCAGCGCGTCCTTACCCTCTTGCGGGACGGTATAGGTGGCGGCCCCGGTCCAGGCACTTTCGCCGCGCCCGCGGTAATCCATGCGGATCAGACGGCAGGGCGGCAGATGCGGGACCATATAGTCAAAATCGCCCATCGTCCGGGTCAGCCCCGGCAGGCACAACAGCGGCAACCCTTCGCCTTCATCGCGGTAAGCGATACGGGTGCCATCGGAGGTGGTGAAAAACTGGGTCATAGACGGCCTGCAAGTTGGGGGATTTCGGTAAGATCGGGCAACACATGGCCGGGCTGTGCGGGCAGCCTGTCCATCGGCAGGCCCGCGCGGTTGACCCAAGCGGTGGCAAAGCCGAAGGCCGCGCCCGAGCAGACATCCCAACCGTTGGACGACACAAACAAAACCTGATCGGGCCTTGTGCCAAACCGGCTGCCAACCAACTGATACACCTTGGCAGAGGGTTTGAAGATACCCACATCCTCAACCGACAGCACCGCATCCAGTTGCGTGCCAATACCCGCCGAGGCGATGGCAGAGGCCAGCATCGCCGGGCTGCCATTTGACAAGATCGCCGTGGCAAAGCCCTGCGCCTTCAGCCGGGCCAGCATCTGCGGCACTTCTGCGTAGGCTGGCAATTCATCATAAAGCGCCATCAGCCGGCTGCGCAGCGCGGGATCGTCAAGGCCCGCCGCCTCCATCGCCCAATCCAGCCCATCTTCGGTTACACGCCGGAAATCGCAATGGTCGCCCGTGACGGCGCGCAGCCAAGTGTATTCCAATTGCTTGCGCCGCCAATCCTCGGCCAAGCGCGGCCAAAGATCGGCAAGCACCTCTTGCCCCGGCTCTTTCGCCGCTTGGCGCGCGGCCCCGGCCACATCGAACAAGGTGCCATAGGCATCAAAAACGCAGGTGGTGATGGTCATGCTGAGCCTTTCGTTTTGCCGAAACTGGCACAAGCGGCGGGCCGGGGAAAGGGGGCGCGGCAATCGCGCGACTTGATAGCGGCGGCGGCAGGGCCTAAAGGGAAGCGTTGCAAATAAAGGGCAGATGGATATGGCAAGAAACCCGGTGGTTCTGGAAGAGCGGGAAAAATCCAAACGCGTGGGGGCGCTGCGGGGCCTTGCGCCTTTCCTTGCGCCCTATCGCCCTTTGGTCATCGGGGCCATTCTTGCGCTGATCGTCACGGCCTGCGTCTCGCTGGCGCTGCCTTTGGCGGTGCGCCGGGTGGTGGATGGCTTTGCCGCCGATAACGCAGCACTGCTGGACCAGTATTTCGCCGCCGCCCTTGTGATCGCCATGCTTTTGGCGCTGGGCACGGGCGCGCGCTATTACCTTGTCACCCGGCTGGGGGAACGGGTCGTCGCCGATATCCGCAAATCGCTGTTCGACAAGGTCATGGGCATGAGCCCGGCCTTCTTTGAACGCCTGATGACGGGTGAGGTGCTTAGCCGTCTGACCACCGACACCACACTGATCCTGTCGGTCATCGGCTCGTCCGTTTCCATCGCGCTGCGCAATGTGCTGATCTTTCTGGGCGGGATGGTGGCCTTGCTGCTGACCTCGGCCAAGCTGACGGGGCTGGTGCTGCTGATCGTGCCGGGGGTGATCGTGCCGATCATCATTCTGGGCCGCCGCCTGCGGGGCCTTAGCCGCGAAAATCAGGACCTGATCGCCGCAAGCTCTGGCAATGCCTCCGAGGCGCTGCTGTCGGTGCAAACGGTGCAGGCCTTCACGCATGAAGACCCGTCGCGCGCGACCTTCGCGGATATGACCGAAAAATCCTATCTGTCGGCGCAAAAGCGCATCGGCACGCGGGCGCTGATGACGGTGATCGTGATTTTCCTGATCTTTACCGGCGTTGTCTGCGTGCTGTGGATCGGCGCGCGCGATGTGCGGGCAGGAGTAATGAGCCCCGGCGAATTGGTGCAATTCCTGATCTATTCGGTGATGGTGGCCGGTGCGGTCGGCGCGCTGTCCGAGATTTGGGGCGAATTGCAGCGTGCCGCTGGCGCGACCGAACGCTTGGTAGAGCTGCTCTCTGCCGCCGATACGGTGCTGGACCCGGTGCACCCTGTGGCCCTGCCGCGCCCGGTCAAAGGTGCAATTGCGTTTGAGGCGGTGCAATTCCGCTATCCGGCCCGCCCCGAAACCAGCGCGCTGGACGGGGTGGACCTGACGGTGGCGCCGGGGGAAACCGTGGCGCTGGTGGGCCCTTCTGGCGCAGGCAAAACCACGATCTTGCAGCTTATTCTGCGGTTTTATGATCCGCAGCAAGGCCGCGTTTTGCTGGACGGGATCAACCTTGCCGATATGACGCGCGCCGAATTCCGCCGCGCGATTGCGCTGGTGCCGCAAGACCCGGTGATCTTTGGCGCCTCTGCGCGGGAAAACATCCGCTTTGGCCGCCCAGAGGCAACCGATGCCGAGATTGAGGCCGCCGCCAAAGCCGCCGCCGCGCATGACTTCCTGACCGCGCTGCCGCAAGGCTATGACACCTTTGTCGGTGAGCGCGGCGTGATGCTGTCGGGCGGGCAAAAGCAACGCATTGCCATCGCCCGCGCCATTCTGCGCGATGCGCCGGTGCTGCTGCTGGACGAGGCGACAAGTGCGCTGGATGCAGAATCCGAACGCGCGGTGCAGGCGGCGGTGGACGAGCTGTCCCGCTCTCGCACCACGATTGTCGTCGCGCACCGGCTTGCCACCGTAAAAAAGGCCGACCGGATCGTGGTGTTTGATGCAGGCCGTATCGTGGCCACCGGCACCCATGACGAACTGGTCGCGCAAGACGGGCTTTACGCGCGCCTCGCCCGGTTGCAATTCACCGATGGGCAGGGCTAAGGGGGAAAAACCGCGTCTTTTTCCCCTCTGCTTCCACATTCCGGCATTGCACCGCGATATTCCTGCGCCATACTGCGCGCTATAAGGGGCCGTTTGCCCCATGAACCAAGAGGGAGTTTTACCATGGGTGTTTGGAGTTTTGTGAAAGACGCGGGCAAATCGCTGTTCGGGGGCAAGGCAGAAGCGGCCGAAGCACCGAATGCGGATGCGCTGAAAGCCGAGGTCAAGAACCTTGGGCTGGATACGACCGGCATGGACATCAAGGTGGGCGATGATGGCAAGGTTGTCGTCTCGGGCAAGGCTGTCAGCCAGGAAGTGAAAGAAAAGGTCATTCTGGCCGTGGGCAATGTCGCCGGCGTCGGCGAAGTGCAGGACGACGTGCCGGACGCCGGTGCAGCACCTGTGTTCCACGAGGTCAAGAAGGGCGACACGCTGTCGGCCATCGCGAAAAAGACCCTTGGCAATGCCAATCGCTACAACGAAATCTTTGAGGCCAACCGCCCGATGCTGAGCCACCCGGACAAGATTTATCCGGGCCAGATGCTGCGCATCCCGCAGGCCTGAGGCCCGCAACACCGGCCGGCAAGGGGCGCTTTTTGCGCCCCTTTTTCATTTCACCGCTTTTACGTTGCGTTTCCCCGAACGGTCTTTGCTTGCGGGAAAGGCAAAAACCGCCCATCTTTGATGCAAAAAGCACCTGACTTAAAAAATCAGGTAAAGGGGAGGAAGTTTAATGAACGTTTTCAGAACGGTTGCCGACCGTGACGCCATCGAGGCGGAAAAGCCTTGGGCCGAGCGGGACACCGCCAAATCCATCTACCAATTCCTGAGCCGCACCCGCGATGCGCATGGCAGCAAGGCCGCGATCAGCTTTCAGTTGTTTTCGGGGCCTGCCGACAAGGCCGAAACCCTGACATGGGCGCAATATCACGCCAAGGCGACACAGGCCGCGAACCTGTTTCGCAGCCTTGGAGTGGGGCCGGGGGATGTTGTGGCCTATATCCTGCCCAATTCCATGGAAACGGCTGTGGCGGTTCTGGGCGGGTCTATCGCGGGGATCGTGAACCCGATCAACCCGTTGCTGGATGCCGATCAGATCAGCTCTATCCTGCGGGAAACCAAGGCCAAAGTGGTCGTGACGCTGCGCGCCTTTCCCAAAACCGATGTGGCGCAAAAGGTGGCCGAGGCGGTGCGCCACGCCCCCGGCGTGAAAACCGTGCTGGAGGTTGATCTTAACCGCTATCTGACCCCACCGAAAAGCTGGATCGTGCCTTTGGTGCGGCCCAAGAACCCGGTGGCGCATAACGCAACAATCAAGAATTTTGTGGCCGAACTGGCCAAGCAGCCCTCGGACCGCCTGACCTTCGAGGATGTGACCGAGGACCGCGTCGCCGCCTATTTCCACACCGGCGGCACGACGGGCATGCCGAAAGTGGCGCAGCACAAGGTTTCGGGCATGGTCTATAACGGTTGGCTGGGCGCGAAGCTGATGTTCAAATCCTCGGATGTGGTGATCTGCCCGCTGCCGATGTTCCATGTCTTTGCCATCTATCCGATCCTGATGTCGATGATCGCCAGCGGCGGGCATGTGGTGTTCCCCACACCTGCGGGCTATCGCGGCGATGGAGTGTTCGACAATTTCTGGAAACTGGTGGAACGGTGGAAGATCACCTATATGATCACCGTGCCCACCGCCCTGTCCGCCCTGATGCAGCGCCCGGTGAATGCCGATATCAGCAGCTTGCGCGGCGCGTTTTCCGGCTCGGCCCCGCTGCCGCTGGAATTGTATAAACGCTTTGAAAAAGCAACAGGTGTGCAAATCATCGAAGGCTATGGCCTGACCGAATGCACTTGCCTTGTGTCTTGTAACCCGCCGGAAGGGAACAAGAAAATCGGTTCTGTCGGGATTCCGCTGCCCTATACACATGTTCGAATTCTGCATATGGACGGCGCAGGCGGCGTTACCGATTGTGGCATTGATCAGGTCGGCGAAATCTGTGTCGCCAATCCCGGTGTCTTCCCCGGATCCACCTATACCGAGCAGGACAAGAACCACGATCTGTTTGCCGAGGGGCTTTACCTGCGCACCGGCGATCTGGGGCGGATGGATGCCGAAGGCTATTTGTATATCACCGGACGGGCGAAGGACCTGATCATTCGCGGCGGCCATAACATCGACCCCGCCGAGATCGAAGAAGCGCTGGCAGGCCATGAGGCGGTTGCCATGGTGGGTGCCATCGGTCAGCCCGATGCTCATGCGGGCGAGATCCCTTGCGCCTATGTCGAACTGGTGAAAGACGCCGAGGTGACGCCAGCCGAGCTGATGGAATTTGCCCGTGCGCATATTCATGAGCGCGCCGCCGTGCCGAAGGTGATCGAGATTCTGGACGAATTGCCCAAAACCGCTGTGGGCAAAGTGTTCAAACCCGATCTGCGCCGCTTGGCCATCACCCGGATTTACAATGAGGCGCTGAAGGCCGCCAATGTTCCGGTGCAGGTGGTAAGTGTGATCGAGGATAAAAAGCGCGGTCTGGTCGCGCAAGTGTCGCGCGGCGAAGGCGTCGGCGATGCGGCGGTGACCGAGGTGCTGGGCCAGTTTGTGCGCCCGTGGGAATGGGCCAAAGAGAGCTGAGGCTATTGCTGAAGCGGGGAGGGGGGCTGTCTGCCCCCCTTTTCCTTACGGAAAATTCCCCCCGAGGATATTTTTGCCGAAAAGAAAGTAGCGTCAGCTAGCCGTATCCAGCCAGATGGTCACAGGCCCCGCATTGGTCAGGCTGATATCCATATCCGCGCCGAATGAGCCATTGGCAACCGGGATGCCTTGGGCGGCGACGGCCTTGGAGAAATACTCATAAAGGCGGCGCCCGTCTTCGGGGGCGGCGGCGGGGGAAAAGCCGGGGCGGTTGCCGCGCGATGTATCGGCGGCCAATGTGAACTGGCTGACAATCAGCGCGCCGCCGCCGGTATCTTTGAGCGACAGGTTCATCTTGTCGGCATCATCCTTGAAGATGCGCAGCTTGGCGATTTTCGCGGCAAGCTGGTCGGCCTCGGCCTCGGTATCGCCTTGCATTGCACAGATCAGGATCAGCAGGCCGGGGCCGATTTCACCGATGGTTTCCCCTTTGACCGCGACAGAGGCGTGGTGCACCCGTTGCAGTAGCGCCCTCATAGTTCCTTGGCCCAAGGCGGGTTGGCACCGGGGCGCGAGACAGTGACAGCCGCTGCGCGCGTGCCAAGGCTGAGGGCGGCATCGAGCGTGGCATCCGGCAGATTGGCCAGCGCCGCTTTGGTTAGTGCGCCCGCCGTTTCCAGCGCCGCCAAAGCGCCTGCGTTGAACGTATCGCCTGCGCCCACCGTATCGGCCACCGTGACCTTGGTTGCGGCGACAAAGCGGTTTTGCGTGGCGGTCAGCGCCCGTGCGCCTGCGGCCCCCTCGGTCAGGAACAGCACCTTGGGCCCGCGGGCCAGCAGCTTGCGCCCCACCTCGACCAGATCACCGGGGCCTTCCAGCCAATGCAGGTCTTCGTCGCTGAGTTTCACGATATCGGCTTGGGCCAACATTCCGTTGATCCGGGCGCGATAGGCCGCTTCATCCTTGATGAAGCTGGGGCGGATATTCGGGTCGATCATGGTGACGCGCGCGGCAGATTCGCGGGCCTGCAAGGCGGCATAGGCCCCGGCAGCGGGGTCATTGACCAACGAGATGCCGCCAAAGAACAGCGTTGTCACCGCATCCGGCAGCACCGGCAGATCAGCCACCGACAACAGCCGCCCGGCGGTGTTCTCATCATAGAACGCATAGCTCGCCTGTCCGTTCACCAGCTTGACAAAGGCCAGCGTTGTGGGCCGGTCTGAGCGCGCGGCAAGGCTGGTATCGACGCCAGAGGCGGTCAGGCTGTCGGTCAGCATCTCGCCGAACAGGTCATTGGACAGGCCCGAGAAGAACCCCGATGCCGCCCCCAGACGGCCAAGCGCGATGGCCGTGTTGAACACAGCGCCACCGGGATAGGGGGCAAAGGCGGCCTCATCCGCCGTGGTCTGGCGTGGCAACATGTCGATCAGGGCTTCGCCGCAACAAAGGATCATCGGAACATTCCTGTTTGAAGGTTTGCGCAATCATAGGGCGTTCCGCCTGTTAGCGCAAACATGATTGCGGGTCAGGCGAAAAACCGCCGCAAATTGCCGCGCACCCGGTCCAGCACGGTGGCCCCGCTGGTATCGGGGACAAAGGTTTCGCCGGTGATCGCCTCATAGGCGTCAATATAGACCTGGGCGGTGGCTGCGATCATCTCCGCCGGGATTTCGGGGATCGGATCGTGATAGGGGTCGCAGCGCGCGACCACCCAGGACCGGATGACATCCTTGTCAAAGGAGGGCGGGCGGGTGCCGTTTTCCAGTGCTTCGGCATAGCCATCGGCCAGCCAGTAGCGAGAGCTGTCGGGGGTATGGATTTCATCGGCCAGCAAGATGGTGCCTTCGGCATCGGTGCCGAATTCATATTTCGTATCCACAAGGATCAGCCCACGCTTGGCGGCCATCTGTTGCCCACGGGCAAACAGGGACAAGGCGACGGATGAGACGCGGTCCCATTGCGCTTGGGTCAGCAAACCTTGGCTGATGATCTCGGCGGCGGTCAGCGGCTCATCATGGCCGCCGTCAAAGGCCTTGGAGGTGGGTGTGATGATCGGCTGCGGCAAGGCCTGATTGTCGCGCAACCCATCGGGCAGGCTGTGGCCATACATCTGCCGTTGGCCCTTTTTATACAGAGTCAGGATAGAGGTTCCGGTGCTGCCTGCCAAATAGCCCCGCACGACGATTTCCACCGGCAGGATGGTTAGTTTCTTGCCGATCACGACATTCGGGTCGGGGTATTCCAACACATGATTGGGGCAGATATCGGCGGTGTGATCGAACCAGTAACGCGCGGTCTGGGTCAGCACCTGGCCCTTGTAGGGGATCGCGGCGAGGATGCGATCAAAGGCCGAAATCCGATCCGAGGAGATCAGGATACGGCGATCATCCGGCAGGTCATAGCAATCGCGGACCTTGCCGAAATAGGGGTTCGGAAGCTCAGGGATGCGGGCGTGATCGAGGGTGCGGTTCAGGTCGGTCATCTGGGCCTCCTATCGGTTGGCGTCCTTTTAGGCGGGGCAGGGCGAGAGTCAATCTTTGCTGTGGAGAAGCTGCGCCTTTCCGCAACTCTCCGCGCGCGGAGAGTTGGGTAATGCTTTGAAACTATGTGATTTTTGCATTTTTGTTTAGGAGATATCAATCTTTGCCCTTCAAAGGCCGCGCGCGGCAGGTTCTGCGGCGGGCGACATGGCGGCCGATCACATTCAGGTCACCGCAACAGGGGCGCTGCATTTTGGGTTGAAAAACGCAATCATCTGGGCAACCTTGGAAAACAGGTGAATTACAACCTCAAGGCTTTCAGGCCTGATCCAATTTCGGGTCTTGATTTTACAGTTTTTCGTGTAGCAAAGGGGCATTTTGATGGCCGACCCGAAACCAAAAGCGCCGGCAAAACTTGAGTATTCCAAAAAAACCAAACGGATGGATTTTGAGGTGAACGGCAAGACCCAAGTTATTTGGGTGCGGCAATACTGGGAATATTCTTACACAACCAAAGGCGGTGCTACCAAATGGACCAGCGGTGAAAAGAAGAAATTTCATCAAGCGCTGGAAAAAGTGATCCGTAAGGCATGGAACGGAAAATTTGTTCTGACGGTGACCGGCAAGTCGGAGTTTGCGACGTATTTCAAGGGAAAGACCTTTGATGTGATGTTCGATGTCAATCCGAAAACCAGTGGTGCCCATTGGAAGGTCAAGGCCATCAAAGTTCCGAAAGGTGATTTCAGCGTGAGTTCCGTGAATTGGAACGCGATGGAGATGACGTTAGATACAGAAGACACGGTTGAGGTCGACAAAGGCGCTGGCGGCGGGGCAAAACAGTCTGGGGCTGCGCATGAATTCGGGCATGCTATTGGCAATACAACGAAAGTTAAGGGTGGCCATGGTGACGAATATTCCAGCAGCAGCGCCTATAAGGCACATAAGAAATCCATCATGCACTCTGGTATGCAAGTCAAGAAACGCCACGCGGATTATTTGGTGAGTGAATTGAACAAATTGATCCCGGACACCACCTTTGCCGTTAAGAGTGTAAAATGATCTGGGCACGCCCCCTTTGGATTTTTGGAATAACTGTCGCCTTGGCGATTGGCTTTGCCATTGCGACCATGGCCCAGAATGGAGATGTTGAAATGTCGGAAGAACAGGTTGCAGAAGAACTTGTTGGCAAGGACTATGCAGCGGCGGTTTCAAAGCTGGGAACGCCGATCAAGGAAGACCGCTTTGAGTTGAGCATGACCGTCCATGAATTCCGGGTGGAGTTGTTGAACATCTTTGACGCGGCCACAATCAAGGCGCACCCGCCGCAGATACGCGAAGTGACATGGTCGCTGTCAAAAGACCAGAACCTGACGCTATGGTTCAAGCAAGACAAGGATGACTGGCAAGCCGTTCACCACTTTTTCTGGCACCCAGACGCCGAGTTTTGAGGCGGGCTTTGGCCGGGGGTGATGGCTCGCGTTATTATTGGTTGAAATAGACCACCGCGCCAATCACGATAGCAGCGGCCAGCACCGCAAAAGCGATCTTCCACGCCGAATAAGGGCGTTCGCCTTGCACCTTGCCGGTTTGGCCGTTCACCACGAAACGATAGGTTTTGCCGTTGTATTTATAGGCCGCCATCCAGATGGGCAGCAAAATATGTTTGAACGTCTCGGCGCTGTAATCGGTGTCGATATGGCTTATGCGTTGTTCATCGCCGCCGATATCGCGGGCGACATCCTGGGCGATCACCTGCGCCATTTTCTGATGCGCCAGCGCGTTGCCATCGGCAAGGCTGACGGTATAGCCCTCGGCGATGAAGCCTGCGAGGTAGTCGGGGCGATACGGCGTCAGCCCGGTCATATCCCAGGGTTGCAGCCCTTCGGTATAGTGGCGCGGCAGGCTTTGCGAGGCGAGCACCAGCACATCATCAAAGGCGCGGGCCACGCGGCCCGAGACTGATTGCCAGCGGGTTTTGCGCACCTGCTCCTGCCGTTGCTGGCGTTTGCCGTTTACCTCTACCATGACGGTGCGGGTTTCATAGTAATAGGTCCCGCGTTGCCCGGAATAGGCCGAGCGGGTGGCGGCATCGAAGGTCCAATGCGGAACATAGAGGCCCGACAGCGCGCGGCCTTTGCGTGCGTATTCCACAAGGCCATTGGGCGCGAACCACAGCCGCCCCAGCCATTTCGCCATCGCGGCGCGGGCGCTGCGTTCGTCCAGTTGGAAAGGCA
The DNA here is from genome assembly GCF_003991405.1 of Pseudorhodobacter sp. E13. Lineage (GTDB taxonomy): Bacteria > Pseudomonadota > Alphaproteobacteria > Rhodobacterales > Rhodobacteraceae > Pseudorhodobacter. The sequence continues at coordinate 99,370 of NZ_RPEN01000151.1, read as the reverse complement.
CCAGCGCCTGTGGTTTGATCTGGCGGTTGGTGCCGGTGCCGATGACAACCGGGGTTGCACAAAACGGACATTGCGCCGCATGTTCAGCGCCTGAAAACTCGACCAATGCACCACAATTCGGACATGGCGTGGTTTGCGGTGTTTCCATCGCCGCTTGCGGCAGGTCATCGCGCAACCCGCGCGCAAGATCATGTTCCCCCATCGCGCGGGAGGTTTCGACCCGCATCGCCTTGGGGATGGCCTGCACATTGCCGCAATGGTCGCAGACGAGTTCCGTCTGCCCCGGCGCAAAGCGCAGGTCTGCCCCGCAGCTATCGCAGGGCCAGCGATGGGTTTGGTCGTCTGTCACCTTGGCCCCCGGTCAGGCGCCGGGGGGCGGTGGCGGGGCCACGGTGAACAATTGCGCCAGTTCGGCAATCTCGCCCGCGGGTTTCCAGCCGTCTTGCCCGGCGGTCCAGACCAACGTTTCGCGGGCGAATGCGCCTTCGGTGATCATGCGGCCAAGGTGGCTGCGCGAAAACGGCCCATGGGTCGCGCCATCCTTGGCGGTATGCCACAGCTTTTCGGGTGCGGGGGGCGGCGGCGGGGGTGGGGCCATTTGCGGCGCGCTTGCTGCGGCGGGGGCGGCCCCCCATGGCCCCATGTTTTGCGCCATACCCATGCCGATGCCTGCCCCCATGCCTGCGCCCATCGCGGCCCCAGCGGCCGAATTGGCTTGCGCCATGCCTTCGGCGGCGTTGAATTGCATATAGCGGTTCAGATCGCCCACGATCCCCATTGAGGTGCGCTTGTCCAATGCCGCCTCTACCGCTTCGGGCAGTGAGATGTTTTCGATATAGAGTTCGGGCAGCGACAGCCCATATTCCGCGATTTTCGGGTTGATCGCGGTGGCCACCAGCTTGCCCAGATCGGCGGTATTGGCCGCCATATCCAGCACCGGAATGTTTGAGGCCGCCAGCGCGCGGCTCATCTCTTGCAAGATCACGTTGCGGATCTGGAAGCTGATTTCATCGGCAGTGAATTCGCCGTCCGTGCCGACGATTTCGGACATGAAGCGGGCCGGATCGGTGACGCGCATGGAATAGGTGCCAAATGCGCGCAGGCGCACGGGGCCGAATTCCGGGTCACGCGTCATGATCGGGTTTTTGGTGCCCCATTTCAGATCGTTGAAGCGGGTGGTGTTGATGAAATAAATCTCGGATTTAAACGGGCTTTGGAACCCGTGGTCCCAATGTTGCAGCGCCGTCATGATCGGCATGTTGTTGGTTTCCAACATGTAAAGCCCCGGCCCAAACACATCGGCGATCTGGCCTTCATGCACGAACACCGCCGCTTGGCCTTCGCGCACGGTCAGCTTGGCGCCGTATTTGATTTCGTGGCCCTGCCGTTCAAAGCGCCAGACCATGGTGTCGCGGGTGTCATCGGTCCAGTGGATGACGTCGATGAATTGGCCTTTGAGGAAGTCGAAAACCATGTCTTGGCTCCTAGCTGTCACCGCCGACGAGATCTTCGGCGAGTTGGTCGATGATGGGGCGGGCTTCGGCGGCGGTCATGCCGGGCTGCAAACGCTTGTCGTAAAGCATGCGCAGCATCAGCTCATCCATCGGGGTGAGGGTGGCAAATTCCTGATCGTCGTTAAAGATCGAAGGCCGCGCGGCGGGGCTGTCATTGGGCAGGCCAAGGCCTTGGGCAATCTCTTCGTGCAGACAAGACAAGTGCAACAGATCGGGATGTTCGGCGCGGATCACGGCAAAGGCGCGTTCGATCAGGTTGCTGCCTTCGTTCAACGAATAGGTCACCTGACAATAGGTGCTTTCCGGCATGTTGATGATCGACCGCAGTTCCGCCTCGCCGATGCCGGGGTCTGCGCGGCGCACGGTGGGGCCGATGGACTTTAGCTCATCCGTGCTAAGGATTTGCAGGTGGAAATTGATGTTGCTGTCGACCAATTGGATCGGGTGCCCGGTGATCCGCGACAGACGCGCCAGAAACGACCGCACCCGCGCCGTTTCCGTGCCGCGTTTGGACTGCGGGACCGAATTGCCAAAGGCAAGGCCCACGCGCACGGGTTTGCCCCAGCGGCGCAGGCGCTTTTCGGTTTCGCGCGCGACGAGCGTGCCGGAGGAGCTGTCAAACTCATCAAAAAACGCGATGCGGGTGAAATTGGCCGAAAGCATCCAAGCCGAGAAGGGCGCATCCTTGGCCCCGGTGTCGGTGCGCATCAAGCCGCGCGACAAGAGTTCCGCCTGCACGCCTGCGTAATAGGTGCGCAACGCCATGCTGGCGGGCGAGGGGGGGGCCACTTTCGGCTGTTCGATCCGGGGCGGCGGCGGCTGGGTGGCGCGGCCCACAACGGCGGGCGCGGTGACACAGCCCGCCAGAAAGGCGGCAGAGGCGACCGGGAGGGCCGCCCCTTTCAAGGTTTTCGCAAGGCTGCGCAGGGTTGCCATGATGGCGGATATTCCCTTTCGGTTCAGGCTTTGACGCCGACAGTATCGCCCAGACCATCCTTGCGCGCACGGGCCGAGGCCAGCGTGTCGCGCAATTCATGTTCCATCTTGACCAGTTCTTCTTCGGCGGCGGCACGTTTGGCCTTGCCTTCATCGGCAATCGCAAGGCTTTCGTTGATCGTGGCGATCAGCGTGGCATTGGCCTTTTTCACTGCCTCGATATCAAACACACCGCGTTCCATTTCGGTGCGCACGATCCGGTTGGTGGCTTGCAGGTTTTCGGCATTCGATGTCAGCAATTCATTCGTCAGGTCATTCGCCGCGCGGATGCTTTCCGCCGCCTCACGCGACCGCTGGATCGTCACGGCTTGGGCCAGTTGGGTTTCCCACAGCGGCACGGTGTTGACGAGGGTGGAGTTGATCTTGGTCACCAGCGACTTGTCATTTTCCTGCACAAGGCGGATGGAGGGCAAGGATTGCATGGTCACTTGGCGCGTCAGCTTCAGGTCATGCACCCGGCGTTCCAGATCGTCGCGGGCGGCGCGCAGATCGCGCAATTCCTGCGCTTTCATCACTTGCTTTTCTTCGGCTGCGGCCTTCACCTCGGCTTCTTTAGCCGGAATGTCGGTGGCGTCGAGGTCTTTCAGCTTGGCCTCACCCGCCGCGATGTAAAGCGCCAGTTCATCATAAAAGCTGAGCGTTTTATCATAGAGGATATCCAGCGATTTGATATCCTTCAAAAGCGCGTGCTCATGGCCCAGCAGGGTTTCGGTGATCTTGTCGATCTGGCCTTGAACATCCTCGAACCGGGCGACGAAATTGGCAAAGGGTGCTGCGCGGCCCAGCAATTTTTCCCACCATGTCCGCTTGCGCCGCACATCGAGTTCCGAAACCGAAAAGCCGCGAATGGTGCTGACCATGGAGCGCAGGCTGTCACCCGCCGGGCCGACATCCTTGTTCTTCACATCGGCAAGCATTTCCTGGCTGATGACCTGCAATTCCGCCTGCGCCGAAGACCCGAAAGAGATGATGGATTGCGTATTGCCCATATCAATTTCCGCCATCCGTTTCTGGATTTCGGCGGCTTGGGGGGCGGGGGCTGCCTCCAGCGTGATCAACTCGCGCCCCGGTTCGGGCAGCACGACAGCGGTAACACGTTCAACTTCGGCCAAGGTGGCGGCGGCTTTTTGTTGGATAGTTTCGGCCATATTCATACTCACTTTTATCGCGCGGGGCGCAGATTAACGGTTTTCAAACGCCAAGCGTTCCCGAAGGACTTCGATTTCGACGTTCAGATCGGTGTGATTATCGGACAAAAGGGCGGTGGTGCGGCTGGCGAAATTGGTTTCCAGATCGGTCAGCAGCGCCTCATACTCGGCGCGGATGGCGGCGTCGCGGTTCTGGGCATAGAGATCGACAAATTTCACGGTCGCATCGCGCGCGCCTTGCAAATAGACGCCCAGATATTTGCGCGCGGCGGTCAGGTCGCGCGGGTCGCCCTCGACCGTGCGAAACAGCGTGCGGGCGGTATCGGCAAAGCGGTCGACGCGGCCTTCAAGCTGGCGATCCCGGGCGCGCAAGATGGCGTCTTTCATCGCGGTCAGATGCGCCTCGGCGGTATCAATGGCCTTGGCCACGCGGTCGGTTTGAAAGCTGTCGATGCCTTCGGCGCCTTTGTCGGACATCGGGTCAAAGCCAAAAGCCCCCAGATGCAGAAAGGCGCCAAGGCTGGCGATCGCGGTGGCAATGAGCGTGCCTTGCCCGCCCAAAAGCGTGCCAAGCCCCAGCGCTGTCCCGATCAGCACCGCCGCTACCAATTTGCGCGGCAGGGCAGGGCGGCGGGCGACGCGGCGGGCCTCATAGGCTTCTTGCGCGAAAAGCCCCTCGCGGGTGAGCCATGCACCCAGAAGCATCAGCCCGGCGGCGATCATCCACAGGATCAGGGTGGCGGGCGTGCCCTGAAACGCGTTCCAGATAAAGGGAAGCGGCAACACGAACAGCAGGTTGGATTTGAACCCCGCTTTGGTGCGGCGCTTGCCGTCAAACGGGTTGCCCGATGCGGGCAGGCTGCCGCGCGGGGTGTTTGGCCCGCCTGCCGCATTGCCTGTCGGGCTGAATTTGCCGCCGAACCGCTGCGCCATCAGATCGCCCCCAATCCGGTTACATAAAAGGTCAGCGCCAGCAAAAGGCAGAAAGAAATCGTTTTCAAGCTGTTCGATGTCATCTGTCGCCCCCGTTCCGGCAAGCCCCGCACTTGGCCCTTTTTCCGGGCCGGGCCTGTCTGTATGGCTTAACTATAGGCAGCGCGCCCCCCGCATACCAGTGCGATAAGCGGGGAAAGCGCGGCTTTATTCCCCCTTTGGGCGGCGGTTTGCCGGTTTGGCAGGCGCTTTGCCACGCGCGGGTGCTGCGGGGGCAGCATTGCGCGGGGCTGCGGCTTTGGTGCTGCTTTTGGCCCAGGATTTTGCCGTGGGCTTGCCGGTTTGCGCAGGCGTGGCGCGGGCTGCGGCCGGGGTTTTCTGGCCCTTATGCGGGGCGGGGTTGGCCGGGGCTGCTGCACCGCGCGGGGCGGGTTTGGCCCCCGGTTTCACGATGCGCGGGCCTTTGGCGCGGGGTTTGGGCGCCACCGCATCTTCGGGCGTTTCGCGCTGGCCCAATTGGTCGCGCAACACGCGGCCTTTCACCTCTGTCACCTCGCCGGGGCGCAATTCGCCCAAGCGAAACGGGCCATAGCTGACCCGGATCAAGCGGTTCACGGTCAGGTTGATCGCGGCCATGGCGCGGCGGATTTCGCGGTTCTTGCCTTCGCGCAGACCCACCGTCAGCCATGCGTTCGCGCCTTGGATACGGTCAAGGATGACGATCATCGGTTGGAACTTTTCACCTTCCACGGTGATGCCACGGCGCAGGGGTTCCAGATCGGGATCGGTTGGGTTGCCATTGACGCGCACCCGGTATTTGCGCAGCCATCCGGTGGAGGGCAGTTCCAACTGGCGTTTGAGGCCGCCGTCATTGGTCAGAAGCAGCAGGCCCTCGGAATTGAGGTCAAGCCGCCCGACCGACATCACGCGCGGCAGATCTTCGGGGAGGTGGTCGAAAATGGTGTCGCGGCCTTTTTCGTCATTGTTGGAGGTCACCAGCCCATCGGGTTTGTAATACAGCCAAAGCCGCGCGGGTTCAGGCTGGCCCACGGTTTCGCCATCAACGGTGATGCGGTCGCGCGGGGTGACGTTCAGGGCGGGGCTGTCGATCACATTGCCATTCACGGCAACCTGGCCGAGTTCGATCATCCGTTCGGCTTCGCGCCGCGAGGCGACGCCTGCGCGCGACAGGACTTTGGCGATACGCTCGCCCTCTGGTGTTTTGGCGGGGGGCGTGGCGGGTGTTTCGGGGGTTTTTGGCATATGGTTCGGCCTTTTCTGGCGACGTCGTCGCGACGTGGCAAAGCGCCGGGGGCTGTCTGCCCCCGGGCCCCCGAAGGTATTTGGTCCAAGATGAAGGAGCAAGGGGGGATTGATATTTCTTTGGGGCTGGGGCAAGCGGTTTGGATGATTGGCTTTACCTCATATATGGAGATCGCGCTGGAGGAGGCGCGGGCGGCAGGCGCGCGGGGCGAGGTGCCTGTGGGGGCTGTGCTGGTTGGCCCTTCGGGCGTCGTGGCGCGGGCCGGGAACCGGGTGCGGGAATTGCACGACCCCACGGCCCATGCCGAAGTTCTGGTGATCCGCGAGGGGTGCCGTCTGATCGGGGCGGAGCGGGTGCCGGGCCATGATCTCTATGTCACGCTGGAGCCTTGCCCGATGTGTGCGGCTGCGATTTCAGGGGCGCGGATTGCGCGGCTGTATTACGGCGCCGCTGACCCGAAATCGGGTGGGGTTGAAGTGGGGGCCAAGGTGTTTTCGCATCCGCAATGCCACCATGTGCCAGAAATCTACGATGGGATCGGCGCAGAACCCGCCAGCGCCTTGTTGCGCGCCTTTTTCGCAGAGCGGCGCGGCGGGTAGCGTTTTCCGGGCTTATGGCGCGCGGCTAGAGCGGCATGGCAAAGCGCGGTGTATTGGCGCGGCGCGCAAAGCCTTGATGCAGGTAATAGGTTTCTGCCGCCGCATTGTCAGGATGGGTGCCCACGGTCAGATAGTTGCAGCCTTGGGCGCGGGCATGGCTTTGGGCCGCCGCGATCAAGGCGCGCCCCGCCCCGGTTTGGCGATAAGCCGGCCAGACAAAGAGGTGGTGCAGATCCATGCCGCGTGTGCCAAATTGCACTTGGGCAAGGCGCAGCAGCATCGCATAGCCGATCACCTGGCCCTGCTGTTCCGCGACCAAGGCCTGCATCCATGGCCCCTGTTCAAACAGGTCGCGGGCCAGGGTTTCGGCGCTGGCGGTGCAAGGGTCATCGTGATGGGCGGCAAGCCGGCACACACCCTCCAGCAGGTGCGGGATATCGGTGGGCTGGGCGGGGCGTGTGGTGATCATGCAAAATCCTTTTGCGGCGGCGCGCGCTTTTATGTCATGCCAACGGCGCAAAGGGCAGGGCTTGCATCACCTGCGGTTCAATGACCTGAACGCCCGGCAATCCGTCCATCAACGCCTGTGCCGATTGTTCCAGAATGGGGAAGGTGCGGTAGTGACAGGGGATCACGGTTTTGAAGTTGAAGTAGCGTTTGGCGGCATAGGCGGCGCGTTTCATATCCATCGTGTAATGCCCGCCCGCGCAAAGGATGCCGATATCGGGTTTGTGGTAATCGCCCATCCAATCCATATCGGCCATGATATCCGTATCGCCCGAGACATAGATCACATGGCCTTCGCCCGCGATCATGAACCCGGCTTCGGAGCCTGCCACGCTTGGCGCGCCGCCTTTGAAATCAATCGAGGAAGAATGTGACGCGTTGACCATCGTCACCGCAGCCCCGGCCAGATCAAGCGTGCCGCCTTTGCCAAAGCCGAGTGTCGTGGCCCCTTCGCCTGCCAGAATTTCAGACAGTTCGTGGATGCAGGCAATCGGGATCGCAGCGTTGCGGGCGATGCTGAGCGCATTGGCGGCGTGATCGCCATGGCCATGGGTCAGCAGGATATGGGTCGCCCCTTGGGTTGCGGCCTCTGTCTGCGCCTCGGGGAACATCGGGTTGCCCTTCAGCCACGGGTCAACCAGCAGAACGGCGTTTTCAACCTCGATACGAAAGCCGGAATGGCCGAGCCATGTGATCTTCATTGCACCCTCTCCCTGTTTGGTCGGGGGAGTTTGGCTTTGCGCTGCGTCTGGCGCAAGCCCTGTCGCGGCCCCGGATATCAAACGGCAATCGGGGCCGCGGGCCGGTCAATGCGCGGGTTTGATGAAGGTGTTGTTGCGCAGGTCGCTGATGGCTTGGCGAATTTCGGCATCCGTGTTCATCACGATGGGGCCGTGCCACGCCACCGGTTCGCGGATCGGCGCGCCGGAGATCAGCAAGAACCGCAGGCCGTGATCGCCGGCTTGCACCGTCACCTCATCCCCGGTTCCAAATTGCACCAAGGTCCGATCCCCCGACATATCGCGGATGTTCACCTCTTGCCCGCGCAGTTCCTTTTCCAGCAGCACGCCACGGGGGCGGCTGGCATCGCGGAAATTGCCTTTGCCTTCGAACACATAGGCGAAGGCGGATTTATGGGTGTCGACCTTGAAGGTCTTTTTCACCCCGGCGGGCACCGAGATATCAAGATATTGCGGATCGGCGGCAATGCCATCGACGGGGCCGGTTTTGCCCCAGAATTTGCCCACGATCACCCGCACCACGGTGCCATCATCATCGGTGATTTCGGGAATGTCACGGCTGGCAACATCCTGATAGCGCGGCGCGGTCATCTTCAGATGGCCGGGCAGATTGGCCCAAAGCTGAAAGCCGTGCATCTGGCCCTTTGCGTTTCCCTGCGGCATTTCCTGATGCAAGATGCCCGAGCCTGCGGTCATCCATTGCACATCGCCCGCACCAAGCGCGCCGGTGTTGCCAAGGCTGTCGGCGTGATCGACCGTGCCTGCCAGCACATAGGTGATCGTTTCAATGCCGCGATGCGGGTGCCATGGAAAGCCGCGCATGTAATCGCGCGGGTGGTCGTTGCGGAAATCATCGAACAGCAGAAACGGGTCCATCTGTTCAGGATTGTGAAAGCCGAAAGCGCGGTGCAGGTGCACGCCTGCGCCTTCCATCGTGGGCTGGGCAAGGGTTTCATGCGTTACGGGGCGGATGGACATCGGGGCCTCCTGTGATCTGTGTTGCGTTGAAATTAGGTGCGGGGCCACCGTCCGGCAATGCCGCGCCATGAGAGGGGGCCTGTGCCGCCCTGCACAGAAGGCCGCGTGACAGGCTGGTCCCGCGCGCAGAACCTGCTATAGCGGGAAAAACCGCGACCAAAGGGAAAGATGCAATGAGCGATTTGGAGCATGAGGACGGCGATGCCGAGGCCATTCTGGCGCGGCTGGAGCCATCGCAGCCACGGCGGTTCATGGGCATTGCGTTGCAACTGGCGCTGGGCCTGTTTCTGATCAGCCTTGCGATCAGCTTTCCGCGTGAACAGATGGGCGTTCGGCTGCTGATCTTGGTGCTGGGGGGGCTGATGCTCTATTTCGGCTATCGCATGTGGCAGTTGACTGACGTTGCGCTGATCCTGACGAAAACCGAATTGCGCGACAGCCGGGGGCGGTTGCTGGCAAAGATCGACAATGTGCGCGAAGTGTCGCGCGGGGCCTTTGCGTTGAAACCATCGCACGGGTTTTCGCTGGTGCTGCATCGGGGGGATCGGCGGGCTTGGGTGCCGGGCATCTGGTGGCGGCTGGGCACGCGGGTCGGCATTGGCGGCATCACGCCTTCGCAGCCAGCGCGATACATGGCGGAAATGATTGCGGCGATGATCGCGCGACCCGTGGAATAACCAAGCGGCAGGGCGGGGCACGCCTAGCCCATTGCGCAAAGCAAAACGCCCGGCAGGACGCCGGGCGTTTTGCTTTTTTTGCGCAGGATCAGCAGGTGACGTTCTTGTAGCAGATTTTCGGCAGGAAGCGTGGGCGCGTTACAACGAATTGTTCAATCGTTGTCGGCTGCAAGCCAAAGGACATCGGCGGCGTATAGGGCACCCGCGTTTCCACCAGCACGGCACTGTCGCCATCCGCCATGATCGGCAGACGATCAGACAGGTTTGCCAATGTCGCAGTGGTCAGGCGCGTCATGCCACTGCCGGGCGAGCGCGAAAAGATCACCTCAAAGCGGTTGCGGCTCTGGCTCCAGGTGTAGGAGGTGACGCGGATATCCCCTGCCTGATCGGAATCAAGCAGGTAGTTCATCGTCGAGCGCAGGCCCGCGATATAGGTATCGTTTACCTCTGCCTGAGTGCGCGACAACAAGTCAGAGATGGTATAGGCCGCCTTTTGCACCGTGTTGATGGTGCGGTAGGCATCCCAATAGGCGAACAGCGCGGCATAGGCCCAGATGAACATGGGAAGAACCATAATCGCATCGACAATCATGGTGCCCTTTTCGTCGCGGGCAAAGCGGCGCAACTTACGTGTCAGGAAAGACATTTCAAGGTTCCTCATGGTTCATTGACGAAGGCGGATGTAGCAACCAGCCCATAGCCGCCGGCCCCGTCCTTGGGCAGTTTCAGGCCGATACCCGTGGTCGGGAACATGGCATCTTGCACCACGCAGACGCGCACCAGCATCACCTCATGCGCATTGCCGGGGTTGAAGGTGGTCACGGGTTCCACGTTGTGGTCACGGTCCACGCAGCCGGTGGACGCGCTGGGCAGGTTCCAACTGGCGGTGGAGATTGGCGTCAACTCGATGGCGATGTTGGATTCGCAATTCTTCATGATGATGGTGCGACCGCAGATTTCCTGCTTCAACAGGGCCGAGGTCGGGCTGGGGTATTGCCCGAGGCGCAGGTTGCGCATGACCAGATCGACCGATTGTTCCAGCAAGATAAAGCGTGTCATCAACATGCCCGATTCAATCGAGGCCATGAAGATCGCCATGATCACCGGAATACAGATCACGAAGTCAAGCGAGGCTGTTCCGTTTTCGGCCTTGGCCCAGCGGTTGACCTGATGGCGGAACCGGGCAAGCAGGCCTGGCTTTGGGGCGCGGGCTGCGTCTGGCGCAGAGGGGGGGCTGAACATCTTCATTGTGTCAACTTCAACTGGCTGATGTTATTGGCGATCGACCGGAAAGCCGTAGAGATATCGACACCAGAGACGTCGAAATAATGGCTGGTCGAGGTTGCGCAGTTCCGGATCTGGGTCTGGCCATCGTAGGGTGCTTCGAACGCGATCCCATAGACGATGACACCTTTGTTTTTGGCCAGATTGCAGACGTCTTGCAAACGGTTGTCCATTTCATTGGTCGGCGTCTGGCTGCGGAAGGCGTTCATCATCGTGTTATACTGGCTGCTGCCAAGCGGACGAGCGTAAAGCTGCCATGCGACCCATTTCATCCGGTAGCTGGCCCAAACATCCGGCCAGGTCAGGCGTTCATAGCCGGCGGACGTGTTGGAATAGGGGGCCAGGTTCCAGCTGTTGTTATCCGGGCGGTAGTAATCGTAGTTGGTGCCCGAACGGTTGTGATAGATCGACACGCGCCCGTCGCCCTTGCTGCGATAGATCGGGCTGTTGCCGGTGCGATAGGCGTCGTTCAACTCTTCGGCGGCGAAATGCTCACCATCGGTCATCAACACGATCACTTTCATCGAGTCCGGGCGGGTGTAATCAAACGGGCGTCCGTTGAACTGGCTGGGCACGATGCCGTCAGAGACCAAGCCGGACACCACCGAAGCCGTATCGGGCGACAACAGGTTCAGGCCCCATTTCATCCCAAGGTCGATCGAGGTCGCGCCAACAGCGCTAAGCCCTTCGATATAGCCTTGCAGCAAGCCGATGTTGTTTTGCAGCGGGCGCACGATGTTGTTCAGGTTCGGCTGGCACCATACGTTCACGTAGTTTGGTGAAACGTAATAGGGGGACTGCGGCGACTGATAGGAACTGCTGGTCGACGCGCTTGAATAGCTGTCAAAAAAGCCTGCCTGTGGACGGGCCGAGTTGCGCGGCACCGATTCCGTATTGAACGTGCTTGTCGGCAAATCCATGCAATAGCTGTTCGGGAAGTTGTGCGTGTAGCTTTGGGTATATTTCGAAAACAAATTCGGCCCAAGGTTCACCTGCCCGTTATAGGGCACCAGCGAAATGGAGATGCGGTCCTCTTCATCGCTGCTCAGCACAGTGTCGACGAATTCCTTGGCTGCGGCTTTGAGGTTGATAATCCGGGAAGGGGTGTTCTGCATGGAGCCGGAAATATCCAGCACCATCGACACTTCGACGTTGGTGATGCGCTGTTCCGCGCCCGAGCCGGTGCCGACTTCGATATCGTCGATACCGATCATATTCATGAAAAAGGGGCTGAGGGTCGAGCTCGCCGCCGCTGTGACCGCACGGAAGTTCAGACCGCTGCTGACATTTACCCAATCAAGGTTGTCGGACAGGCCCGCTTTTGCGAAGTAGTCATTGACCACATCTTCGGGGTCAAGCTCTTGGCTGATCGAGGCGGCGGCCAGAACCGAACGGTCCAGCGTTTGCTGCATATCGGTGCGCCGTTGTTCAAAGCGCATCAGGTCAACCGCAAGGCCGCCCATCATCGCCATCAGCAAAAACAGCATCAGGCTAAGGATCAGCAAGGAGCCATCCTCGCTTTTTGCAAAGAAACCAATATCGATCTTTCGCCCTTTCATATGGCGAACGAGCGTTCCGACGCGCTTCGGCTTAGACTGGCATTTCATCTTCACATCCTCATTTCGGCGCGCCCGGACAGTCCTTGGCCGTTGTCATAACGGACCGGAAGGGTGAATGCCGGACGCAACACACCTTTTCCCAACGTCTAATTGGCCTGTGAGTTGGGGCAAAAATGTGGCGAATTTCGTAGGAAATGCGGGTAAATCGACTGGGGTGGAAACGCTGGCCCGATAGGGGCAAGCATTGTTGCGCGTGTGGCGACAAAGGCCGGGGGGCTGCGTCGCCGCAGCGGTGGAAAAATGATATTCCGGTTAACGCTTGGCCCGGAATCACGGGGCGCGAATCACAGGAAATGGCTGTTTTTCCTGAATTCCGGCACTTTTGTTGCGTTAAGGATATCCGCGGATAAGGCCTTCCGCCGTTTTTCCTTTTCTCGGGTTGGTTCGGTTTTCAGAGGTGAAATTTTGGGCAGTCTCGGCTAGGGTTTCTGGCACAAGCCCCTACGGAATGGGGCACAAAGGGAGAGAATGATATGCAGATGACCGGCGAGCCAAGCTTTCGCGACTCCGTTGACCTTATGTTCAATCGTGCCACCTCGCTGATGGATCTGAGCCCGGGGTTGGAGCAGAAGATAAAGGTGTGCAACTCTACCTATACGGTGCGCTTTGGGGTGCGTCTGCGCGGCAAGATCGAAACCTTCACCGGCTATCGCTCGGTGCATTCGGAACATATGGAGCCGGTCAAAGGCGGCATTCGCTATGCGCTATCGGTGAACCAGAATGAGGTGGAGGCGCTGGCGGCGCTGATGACCTATAAATGCGCGCTGGTGGAAACGCCGTTTGGCGGGTCCAAAGGCGGGTTGTGCATCGACCCCCGCGCCTGGGAGCCGCATGAGCTGGAAGCGATCACCCGCCGCTTTGCCTATGAGCTGATCAAGCGCGACCTGATCCACCCGGCGCAAAACGTGCCCGCCCCGGATATGGGCACGGGTGAGCGCGAGATGGCCTGGATCGCCGACCAATACGCGCGAATGAACACCGCCGACATCAACGCCAAAGCCTGTGTGACCGGCAAGCCGCCGCACGCGGGCGGTATTCAGGGCCGGGTCGAGGCGACCGGGCGCGGCGTGCAATATGCGTTGCAGGAATTCTTCCGCTACGAGGAGGACAAGAAACTCGCAGGTCTGTCGGGCGAGTTGGACGGCAAGAAGATCGTCGTGCAAGGCCTTGGCAATGTGGGCTATCACGCGGCCAAGTTCCTGTCCGAGGAAGACGGCGCCACGATCACGGCGGTGATCGAATGGGATGGGGCCATTGTGAATGACAGCGGCATCAACATCGAAGACCTGCGCCAATGGATTGCCAAGCATGGCTCTATCAAAGGCTATCCGCAGGGCACCTATGTCGCCGAAGGGGCGGCGGTGCTGGAAAAGGAATGTGACATTCTGATCCCCGCGGCGCTGGAAGGGGTGATCAATCTGGGCAATGCCGACCGGATTAAGGCCAATCTGATCATCGAGGCGGCGAATGGCCCGGTGACCTTTGGCGCGGATGAGATTTTGCGCAAGAAGGGCGTGGTGATCATTCCTGATATGTATGCCAATGCGGGCGGTGTGACGGTGTCCTATTTCGAATGGGTCAAGAACCTGTCGCACATCCGCTTTGGCCGTATGCAGCGCCGGGCCGAGGAAGCGCGGCATATCCTGCTGGTCAATGAGTTGGAGCGCCTGTCGAGCGACAAGGGCCTCGGTTGGACCATGTCGCCCAATTTCAAGGAAAAATACCTGCGCGGCGCGGGGGAGTTGGAGCTGGTGCGGTCGGGGTTGGATGACACGATGCGCACGGCCTATCAGGCGATGCGCGAGGTCTGGCACGGGCGCAGTGATGTCGAGGATTTGCGCGTCGCCGCCTATATCGTCTCGATCAGCCGGGTGGCGGCGACCTATCAGTCCAAAGGGCTGTGAAGGTTTGAAAATGGCAAAAGGGGCCGGGTTTTCCGGCCCCTTTTCCATTGCCCGCGTTCGATAGGGTCAAGCGGGCGCAAAGGTCATGGCCAGCCCATTGATGCAATGGCGCTTGCCCGTAGGTTTCGGCCCATCGCCAAAGATATGGCCCAGATGCCCGCCACAGCGGCGGCAATGCACCTCGGTGCGTTTGGCAAACAGGCTGTTGTCTTCCTTGGTGCCCACCGCCCCGTCAATCGCGGCGTAAAAGCTGGGCCAACCGGTGCCGCTGTCAAACTTGGTTTCAGAGCTGTAGACCGGCAATTCGCAACCCGCGCAGTTGTAGGTGCCTTTACGGGCCTCTTTCAGCAGCGGCGAGGTTTCGCCTTTCAAACTGTTGGAAAACGGCTTTTCAGTCGCTTCTTGCCGCAGAACCGCGAATTGGGCGGGCGTCAGCAGCTTTTTCCACTCGGCCTCCGAGCGGGTGATCTCAAATTCAGCGGCCCAGGTGGGCAGGGCAGCAAGGCCGGTGCTGGCCAGAACGGTTGTCATGAAGGTGCGGCGTGAAAGCATGGTGTTCTCCTCTTTGCTGATGAAGCTACTGCAAATGGGTGGCAAAAGTTTCATCACAATCCCGAGACCCCTCAAACGCGGCCCAGCCGAAGGCCGCCGCTGCGACCAGCGGATGCGACAAAAAACTGTCGCAGATGTGCTTGTCTTTGCGCCAAAAGGCGGGTTTGCTTTGCAATGATACCAAGGGGTGCGTGACATGCGATATTCTGGGCTGAAGGTGATAACCGAAGGGCTTTTCGGCAATAAAGGCTGGAAACCTGTGTGGCGAGACCCGGCCCCCAAGGCGGAATATGATGCGATCATCATCGGCGGCGGCGGGCATGGCTTGTCGACGGCCTATTATCTGGCCAAGAACCACGGGCTGACCAATATCGCTGTGTTGGAAAAGGGGTATATCGGCTCGGGCAATATCGGGCGGAATACGACGATTGTGCGGGCAAACTACTTTTTGCCGGGCAATTCAGAGTTTTACAGCCATTCCCTGAAGCTGTGGGAAGGGCTGGAGGCAGAGCTGAACTACAACGTCATGCACAGCCAGCGCGGCTTGATCAACCTGTTCCACAGCGACGGGCAGCGCGATGCCTTTGTGCGGCGCGGCAATTCCATGATCAACCAAGGCGATGATGCGATCTTGCTGGACCGTGACGGCGTGCGAGAGCATTTGCCCTATCTGGATTTTGAGCAGACGCGCTTTCCCATCTATGGCGGTTTGCTGCATCCGCGCGGCGGCACGGCGCGGCATGATGCGGTGGCTTGGGGCTATGCGCGCGGGGCCGATCGGCGCGGCGTGGACTTGATCCAGAATTGCGAAGTCACCGGGATTGATATTGAAGGCGGTCGCGTTGTTGGCGTGCAAACCACGCGCGGGGCGATCAAGGCGCGCAAGGTTGGCATGGTTGTGGCGGGCCGGTCCGGGCAGGTGGCCGCGATGGCGGGCATGCGCCTGCCGATTGAAAGCCATATCCTGCAAGCCTTTGTCACCGAAGGGTTAAAGCCGGTGATTGACCATGTTGTCAGCTTTGGCATGGGGCATTTTTATATCAGCCAGTCGGACAAGGGCGGCTTGGTCTTTGGCGGCGATATTGATTTCTATGCCTCTTACGCCAGCCGCGGCAACTTGCCGATGGTGGAGCATGTAATGGAAGCAGGCATGACCCTGATGCCGATGATCGGCCGCGCCAAGGTGTTGCGGTCCTGGGGCGGGATCATGGATATGACGCCGGACGGATCGCCCATTATCGACAAGACGCCGGTGGAGGGGCTGTTTGTCGATGCAGGCTGGAACTATGGCGGGTTCAAGGCGGTGCCGGCAAGCGGCTGGTGCATGGCGCATCTGATGGCCACGGGAGAGACGCACGAGGTCGCGCGCCGCTTCCGGCTGGACCGTTTCAAGACCGGGCATCTTCTGGATGAAGAAGGCACCGGATCACAGCATAATTTGCACTGAGGGAACATCATGCGTATCACCTGCCCCCTGTGTGGCCCCCGCGACCGGCGAGAGTTTTACTATTACGGATCAGAGGATTATCTGACCCGCCCGGAAGGCGAGGATTGGGATGCCATCGACGCGCATTTGCATTTGCGCGACAATCCGGCGGGGCGGACGCGCGATCTTTGGTATCATGAGATGGGCTGCGCCAGTTGGGTGTTGATCACGCGCGACACCGTCAGCCACCAGATTTCCGATGTGGTGCTGGTGGGGGATGCTGCGGCAGGTATTTCGGCCAAGATGAAATCCAAAGCCAAGGCACCCGCGAAAGGGGGTGCGCAATGAGGATCGAGGGCAAAGGCCTGATTGATCGCGCGGTGCCGGTTCGGTTCCGCTTTGACGGGGTGGATTATCAGGGTTTCAAGGGGGACACGCTGGCCTCGGCGCTTTTGGCCAATGGGGTGAAGCTGGTCGGGCGCAGTTTCAAGTATCACCGCCCGCGTGGGGTGTTGACCGCCGGGTCAGAGGAGCCGAACGCGCTGGTCGAGATTATCGAAGACCGCCAGCAGACGCCGAATGTGCGCGCCACGGTGCAAGAGATTTTTGACGGGTTGGAAGCGAAGAGCCAGAACCGCTGGCCCAGCCTTGGGTTCGATGTTCTGGCGGTGAACGATCTGGCCGCGCCCTTTCTAAGTGCCGGTTTTTATTACAAGACCTTCATGTGGCCCCGCGCCTTGTGGGAGCGGCTGTATGAACCCGTGATCCGCCGGGCGGCGGGCTTGGGCAGCCTGTCGGGGCGCCATGATGAGGCCGATTATGAAAAGGCCTATGCCTTTTGCGATCTGCTGGTGATCGGCGCGGGGCCTGCGGGGCTTGCTGCGGCCTTGCAAGCGGCGCGCGCGGGGGCGGATGTGATTTTGGCTGATGAACACCCGGTGATGGGCGGGCGTTTGCTGGCCGATACCGGCGCGATGGATGGCAAGCCTGCTGCCGATTGGGCAGCGGCTGCCTTGGCCGAACTGGGCGCGATGCCGAATGTGCGGCTGATGCCGCGCACCACCGTGACGGGGGTTTATGATGGCGGCACCTATGGCGCGTTGGAGCGGGTGGGCCTGCATCTGCCCGCGCGCCCTGATCTGCCGCGCGAATGTTTCTGGCGTATCGTGGCCGGGCAAGCGGTGCTGGCGGCGGGCGCGCAAGAGCGTATGATTGCCTTTGCCGATAACGACCGTCCCGGCATCATGACCGCCAGCGCGATCCGGACCTATCTGAACCGCTATGGTGTGGCCCCCGGCAAGCGCATCACCATTTTCGCCAATAACGATAGCGCGCGCCAGACCGCGCGGGATTTGATGGCCGCGGGGGTAGAGGTCGCCGCGATCATCGACGTGCGTGCAGATGCCCCGGTGGCCGAGGATTGCCCGGTCTATGCCGGTGCCGTGGTGGTGGGAACCAAGGGCCGCAAGGCGCTGCGGTCGATCACCGTGCTGCATCGCGGGGCCGAGATTGAGGTGGAGACGGATTGCCTTGGCGTGTCAGGCGGTTGGAACCCGCTGGTGCATCTGACCTGCCACATGAATGGCCGCCCGGTTTGGGATGCGGGAATCGCGGCCTTTTTGCCAAAGCCGGGAATGGTGCCGGGCATGCGTGTGGCCGGGGCGGCGGCGGGGGAGTTCTCAACAGCTGGCTGCCTCGCCTCTGGGTCTGCGATGGCGCGCGAGGCGATGAAGGCGCTGGGCCGCAAGGCCGCGCCGATCACCCTGCCCACCGCCGAGGATGGCAGCTATGAGCTGCTGCCCTTGTGGGAGGTGAAGGGCAAGCGCCGGGCCTGGCTGGACTTTGCCAATGACGTGACGATCAAGGATGTGCGGCTGTCGGCGCAGGAGAACTTTGCCAGTGTGGAGCATATGAAGCGCTACACCACGCAAGGCATGGCCCCCGATCAGGGCAAGAATTCCAACATGGGGGCGCTTGCGGTGCTGGCCGATGCCACCGGGCGCGGCATACCGGAAACCGGCACCACCACCTTCCGCCCGCCTTTCAGCCCGGTTTCGATCGCGGCGATGGGGGCAGGGGGCCGGGCCGAAGGGTTTGCGCCGCAACGCTTCCTGACCTCGCACACCGCCAGCGTCGAGCGTGGCGCGCCGATGATCGAAGCCGGGATGTGGTATCGCCCCAGCTATTTCCCCCGCCCCGGTGAAAGCACATGGCGCGAGGCCTGCGACCGTGAGGTAGCAATGGTGCGCAGCGCGGTTGGGGTGGCCGATGTCTCGACCCTCGGCAAGATCGATATTCAGGGCAAGGATGCGGCGCGCTTCCTCGATCTGGTTTACACCAACACCTTTTCCACGCTGCCCGTGGGCCGCGTGCGCTATGGTTTGATGCTGCGGGCCGATGGGCATGTGCTGGATGATGGCACCACCGCGCGGCTGGGCGACACGCACTTTCTGATGACCACGACCACCGCCGCGGCGGGGCTGGTGATGCGGCATCTGGAATTTGTGGCGCAGGCCTATTGCGCGGATTGGGATGTGCGCATCATCTCGGTCACGGAAAACTGGGCGCAGTTTGCGGTGGCCGGGCCAAAGGCCAAGCCGCTGCTGGACACTATCACCACGGTTGATCTGCCCTTCATGGGCTGTGCGCCTGTGCAGGTGGGTCAAGTGGCGGCGCGGCTGTTCCGCATCTCTTTCTCGGGCGAGCAGGGCTATGAAATCGCCGTGCCCGCGCGCTATGGCGAGGCGCTGTTCCGCGATCTGCTGGCGCGGGCTGAAACCCTTGGCGGCGGCGCTTACGGGATGGAGGCGTTGAACGTGCTGCGGATCGAGAAGGGCTTTATCACCCATGCCGAAATTCACGGGCGCACCACCGCCTTTGATATCGGGATGGAAAAGATGGTTTCGGCCAAGAAAGACTGCATCGGCAAGGGGGCTGCGGCCCGACCGGGGTTGGTGGGCCCACAGCGCGACCAGTTGGTCGGTTTGCGCCCGGTCACCGATGCCGCCCTTTCGGCCGGTGCGCATCTGTTCAATCCGGGAGAGGAGGTCTGCCGCGCCAATGATCAGGGCTATGTCACCTCGGTTTGCTATTCGCCGACGCTGGGCGGTTCTCTTGGCCTTGCCTTCTTGCGCAACGGGCGGGCGCGGCATGGTGAAATGGTGCGGCTTGTGGACCATCTGCGCAAGATCGACCTGCTGTGCGAGGTCTGCGACCCGGTGTTCCATGACAAAGAAGGGGTGAAGCTTCGTGGCTGATCTGATCGCAAAAAGCCCGCTTGCGGGGCGGGCCCCCACCAGTTTGGCAGGTGTGACCTTGGCCGAGGCGGATATGGGGCCTGTCACCTCTGTCGCGCCCTTTGCTGGGCAAGACGGTGCTTTGGCCGCCGCTTTGGCCCCTTTGGCCTTTCCCGCGCCGAACAGCATTTCCAGCGATGGTGCTGCGCGTCTGGTCTGGACCGCGCGCGGGCAGGCCTTTCTAATCGGGGCCGCGCCGGGGGATTGGGGCCAGTTCGCCGCGCTCACCGATCAAAGCGATGGCTGGGCTTGCCTCACGCTCAGCGGTTCGGGTGCGGCCGAGGTGTTGTCGCGCCTCGTGCCGCTTGATCTGCGCGCCATGGCGGTTGGCAGCGGTGCCCGCTCCTCGCTTGGTCATATGGCGATGATCCTGATCCGGGGGGCGGATGGGTTTGAAATCATGGTGTTCCGCTCCATGGCGCGCACCGCATGGCATGAGCTGGAAGCCGCGATGAAAATGCGGGCGGCGCGACAGGTATGCTGACCAATGCCGATATCGTAGAGCTGACCGGTTTTCGCCGCGATCTGCACCGCAGGCCGGAACTGTCAGGGCAAGAGGTTGAAACCGCCGCGCGGGTGGTGGCGGCCTTGGGCGCTGGGCCTGATGAGGTGGTCACAGGCCTGGGCGGCCATGGCGTTGCGGCGGTGTTCAAGGGCGCAAAGCCCGGCCCCACGCTGTTGTTCCGCTGCGAATTGGACGCCCTGCCGATCCATGAGATTTCAGACGCCCCCCATCGGTCCGAGATTGACGGCAAAGGCCATCTTTGCGGCCATGACGGGCATACGACCATCCTGCTGGGGCTGGCCCGGTTGCTGGCGCGCAATGCACCTGCGGCAGGTCGGGTGATCCTGATGTTCCAACCCGCCGAGGAAGATGGCTCTGGCGCGGCTGCCGTGATCGCAGACCCGAAATTTGACAGGCTGCACCCCGATTGGGCCTTTTCGCTGCACAATATGCCGGGCTGCAAACTGGGGGCCTGCTGGCTTGCCGAAGGCCCGGTGAATTGTGCCTCGGTGGGGATGAAGATCACGCTGGAAGGCAAGACCAGCCACGCCGCCCAACCCGAATTTGGCGTCTCGCCCGCACAGGCCATCGCTCGGCTGATCCCGGCACTGGCCGCTTTGGGCACAGGCGGCGCGCTGGGCGATGACTATCGGCTTGCCACCATCACCCATGCCAGTTTGGGCGAGCCGAGCTTCGGCGTCTCTCCCGCCCATGGCGAAATTTGGGTGACGCTGCGCAGCATGCTGGATGCCCCAATGGCCGCCCTGCGCGCCAAGGCCGAAAGCTTGGCGAGGGCAGAGGCCGATGCCGCAAGCCTGCGCCTGACCATCAGCTATCACGACGATTTTTCGGCTTGCGCCAATGAACCTCAGGCCACCCAGCATTTCGCCGCCGTGCTCGACGCCATGGGCATCGCTTATGACCAGGGCGACCTGCCCGAACGCGCATCCGAGGATTTTGGCCGTTTCAGCACCTTGCCCGGCACCAAAGGTGCCATGGTCTATCTCGGTTCCGGCCTTGACCATCCGGCCCTGCACAACCCCGACTATGATTTCCCCGATAGCTTGATCCCGATCGGCACCGAAATCTTTCACCGCCTGACCCGCCGTATATTGGGCTGATCCCCCGCAGCTTTCTTTTCGGCCCAAATATCCTCAGGGGGGGAATTGCCGCAAGGCAAGGGGGGGCAGACGGCCCCCCGCACCGGTTCCGCAATCGCGCCGCTTGCCTATCGCGCGCATCACGCCGATATATAGGGAATGAGTCTGCCACCCGGTTTCCTTGACGAATTGCGCACCCGCATCTCGCTGTCCCAAGTTGTTGGGCGCAAGGTGGTTTGGGACATGCGCAAATCCAACCAGGGTAAGGGCGACATGTGGGCCCCTTGCCCCTTCCATCAGGAAAAATCCGCCAGCTTCCATGTCGATGATCGCAAAGGGTTTTATTACTGTTTCGGCTGCCATGCCAAAGGCGATGCACTGACTTTCATCAAAGAGACAGAAAACCTCGGCTTCATGGAAGCGGTAGAACTTTTGGCCCGCGAAGCCGGGATGCCGATGCCCGCCCGCGACCCGGCGGCCGCCAAAAAAGCCGACCGCCGTAGCCAATTGGCCGAAGTGATGGAAGAGGCGGTGAAATTCTGCCGCCTGCAACTGATGACCGCCGCAGGCCAGACCGCCCGCGATTATCTGGACCGGCGCGGATTGAAAGCCGAAGCGCAGGAGCGTTGGCAAATCGGCTGGTCCCCGGAAGGGCGCCAAGCGGTCTTTGCGGCGATGCAGGCCAAGGGGTTTGCCCCCGAACTCATCCTTGCCAGCGGTGTCTGCGCGGTGTCTGACCATAATGACGCCCCCTATGACCGCTTTCGCGCCCGTATCATCTTTCCGATCCGCGATGCGCGTGGCCGTGCCATCAGCCTTGGCGGGCGCAGCCTCGACCCGAATGCGCGGGCCAAATACCTCAACGGGCCGGAAACCGAACTTTTCGACAAGGGCCGCAACCTGTTCAACCTTGGCCCCGCCCGCGAAGCGGCGGGCAAAGGCGCGCCTTTGATCGTGGCCGAAGGCTATATGGATGTGATCGCCCTGTCCGAGGCCGGGTTCAAGGCCACGGTCGCCCCCTTGGGCACCGCCGTCACCGAAGATCAGTTGCGCCTGATGTGGCGCGTCAGCCCGGAACCGGTGATCGCGCTGGATGGCGATGCCGCCGGTTTGCGCGCCGCCCTACGGGTGATTGATCTGGCCTTGCCGCTGCTGGAGGCCGGGCAAGGCCTGCGCTTTGCCGTGCTGCCCGTGGGTCAGGACCCAGATGATCTGCTGAAAGCCCAAGGCGCAGGGGCGATGCAGGCGGTGCTGGATGCCGCACAGCCGATGGTGTCCTTGCTGTGGAAGCGCGAAACCGAAGGTCGGGTGTTTGACAGCCCCGAACGCAAGGCGGCACTGGATAAAACCCTGCGCACGGCGCTGATGCGGATCAAGGATGCCTCGATCCGCAACCATTACGGCGAAGAAATCAAACGCCTGCGCTGGGAGTTGTTTGGCCAGACCGGGCGCAGCCCCGGCCCGCGCCGCGAATGGTCGCCAGGACCGCGCGGCAAGGGCAAACCCTGGGCGCCTGAACCACGCCCGGTGGCCACCACCAAATCCTCGGCGCTGGCCTTGGGTCTGAGCGAAGAGCGGGTGCTGGAACAGGTAATCCTTGCCGCCTTGCTGACCCATCCCACCCTGATCGCCCGTTTTGAACCCGCGTTGGAACGGCTGGACCTGAGCGACCCGGACGAAAACCGCCTGCGGCTGGCACTTTTGCACCACGGGCACGACGATGATGCGAGCGGCATGGAAAATCTGCGCCAGACCCACCGTTCGGTGGTTGAAACTCTCTTTCACCAAAACCATGTCATGACAGCACCACCCGTATTGAAGGCCGATGACGCCGACTATGCCGAGATTTGCCTGAACGACATGCTGCGCAAACTGCGCTCCGTCCGCGGGGGGCGGCGCGAGGTGAATGAGGCGGCAGAGGATTTGATCGGGCTGGCCGATGAAGGGCTGACATGGCGGCTGGCGCAGGCAAATGAAGCCCGCTTTTCCGCCGCCAAAGGCCCCGAGGCCGTGAAGGGAGAGGGGTTTGTCGCCGAAAACGGGGTGGAGATGGACCGCGAGGAGCTGGAAGAGGCCCGCAGCCTGTGGGATCGGATTGATTTCGGGCGCAATGGGCGGGCCAAATCCTGACTTGGGCGCGCGCGCCGCAACAGAAAGGAAATCGAACGGTCGGCCCTTTTAACTTGCCGCAAAAAGCTGATAAACACGCAAATCATCGGAAAAACAAGGCGAACGCCTTTCACCTCCCGTGATTCGCGCTAATGATTCGTACATTCGACCGAGTGATTCGGTTTAACCAAACCAGACCGCCCGGCCTAAAGGAGCATCCATGGCAGCCAAAGACGCCGAAGACAGCAAGCAAGACGATCAAGAGGCAGATGGCTCGCTTGATATGAGTCAGGCGGCGATCAAGAAGATGATCGCGGATGCGCGCGAGCGCGGCTATATCACCTATGACCAGCTGAACGCGGTGCTGCCGCCCGAGCAGGTTTCTTCTGACCAGATCGAAGACGTGATGTCGATGCTGTCGGAAATGGGAATTCAGGTTACCGAAGAAGAAGAAATGGAAGACAGCTCCACCGGGGGGGAGTTGGTGGAAACCGGCTCTGGCTCGCGTGAGGTGGCGCTGTCGGGTGCGGCCAGCGAAACGCTGGACCGGACGGATGACCCGGTGCGGATGTATCTGCGCGAGATGGGCTCGGTTGAATTGCTGTCGCGCGAAGGCGAGATTGCGATTGCCAAGCGCATCGAGGCCGGTCGCAACACGATGATTCTGGGCCTGTGCGAAAGCCCGCTGACCTTTCAGGCCATCACCATCTGGCGCGACGAACTTCTGAACGAAGATATTTTGCTGCGCGATGTGATCGACCTTGAAACCACCTTTGGCCGTGGCATGGACGGCGAGGGCGAAGGCGACGAAGATCTGGTGGGTGGCCTTGCGGCCACGGGCGAAGCGGCCCCCAAGCGCGAAGCGAATACCGGGCCGGAACTGGATGCCGATGGCAACCCGCTGTCACGCTCGGACGATGATGAGGAGGATGACGAAGCCTCCAACATGTCTTTGGCCGCGATGGAAGCCGCGCTGAAGCCGCGCGTGCTGGAGACGCTGGAAGTCATCGCGCATGACTATGAAATGCTGGCCGAAATGCAGACATTGCGCATGTCGGCGACGATGAACAAAAAGGATATGTTCTCGTCCAAGGAAGAAGCGGCCTATCAGAAGCTGCGGTCTGAAATTGTGCTGCTGGT
Organism: Pseudorhodobacter sp. E13; assembly: GCF_003991405.1. Classification (GTDB taxonomy): domain Bacteria; phylum Pseudomonadota; class Alphaproteobacteria; order Rhodobacterales; family Rhodobacteraceae; genus Pseudorhodobacter. The sequence goes on along the minus strand of NZ_RPEN01000151.1, from coordinate 75,079 downwards.
GAATGAATTGCACCTGCATAACAACCGGATCGAAGCGCTGATCGACCAGCTTTACGGCATCAACCGCCGTATCATGTCCATCAACTCGGGCATGGTGAAGCTGGCGGATCAGGCGCGTATCAACCGCCGTGAATTCATTGATGAATACCAAGGCTATGAGTTGGACCCGACTTGGTGCGACCGGATGGCCGCCAAGGACGGGCGCGGCTGGCAGGCGCTGATGGAACGCAGCCGCGACAAGGTCGAAGAATTGCGCGATGAGATGGCGCAGGTCGGCTCTTACGTCGGGGTGGATATTTCCGAATTCCGCCGCATCGTGAATCAGGTCCAGAAGGGCGAGAAAGAAGCCCGTCAGGCCAAGAAGGAAATGGTGGAAGCGAACCTTCGGCTCGTGATCTCCATCGCCAAAAAATACACGAACCGCGGCTTGCAATTCCTTGATCTTATTCAGGAAGGCAACATTGGCCTGATGAAGGCCGTGGACAAGTTCGAATATCGTCGCGGCTATAAGTTCAGCACTTATGCAACATGGTGGATCCGTCAGGCGATCACCCGCAGCATTGCCGATCAGGCCCGCACCATCCGTATTCCGGTTCATATGATCGAGACGATCAACAAGCTGGTTCGCACCGGGCGTCAGATGCTGCACGAAATCGGCCGTGAACCGACGCCGGAAGAATTGGCCGAAAAGCTGCAAATGCCGCTGGAAAAGGTTCGCAAGGTGATGAAAATCGCCAAGGAGCCGATCTCGCTGGAAACCCCGATTGGCGACGAAGAAGACAGCCAGCTTGGCGATTTCATCGAAGACAAGAACGCCGTGTTGCCGCTGGACAGCGCCATTCAGGAAAACCTGAAGGAAACCACGACGCGGGTTCTGGCCAGCCTGACCCCGCGCGAAGAACGTGTGCTGCGCATGCGATTTGGCATCGGGATGAACACCGACCACACCTTGGAAGAGGTGGGCCAGCAGTTCAGCGTGACCCGCGAACGCATCCGCCAGATCGAAGCCAAGGCGCTGCGGAAGCTGAAACACCCCAGCCGTAGCCGAAAGCTGCGCTCTTTCCTCGATCAGTGATTAAAAGCGCCCTTCGGGGCGCTTTTTTTTGGCCTTCCCGTCAGCGCATCCGCCGCTGTGCCCAAGCGCGCCAATCGGCCCGCGACCCGGCAAAGGTGTTCAGGTCAACCTTGCCGGAAATACCGGGCACCAGCCCGGTGCCGGAATATTGCCAGAAGGTCCAGGCCTGCCCCGGATAAACCTTGGACGGATGCCCCGCGACCGAGCGCAACCAGAAGTCATAGCCCGCCAGCCGCCCCAACTGGTTCTCGGCAAAGAAATCCACGGTGGTATAGATGATGGGACGCTGGCCGTAATGGCGTTCCAGCGCATCCATGAAAATCTTGGCCTCACTGCGCACATGGGCGGCATCCGGGCGTTTGGTGCAGGTGGGGGAATGGGCGTTCCATTCCATATCCAGCACCGGGGGCAGGGCACCACGCTCGCGCGGCACGTTGCGGATGAACCAGCGCGCCTGTTCAATCGCCGGGCGGCAGAAATAATAGAAATGATAGGCCCCGCGCGGCAACCCGGCCCGGCCTGCGCCTTTCCAATAGTCATCGAATGCCGGGTCGATCACATCGCCGCCTTCGGTCGCTTTGAAAAAGGCAAAGGAAACACCGTTTTCAATGGCGGTGGCCCAGTCAATCTCTCCCTGCCAGCGCGAGGCGTCGATGCCATGCACCGCATAGGCCGATGGCGCGCGGCCGTCCCACTCATGCGGCTTTGCATCCCCGAAACGCGGGGCGTTGGCAGGCAGTTGCACCGCCGCCTGCTGCCCGGCATGCGGGCCGCGTTGCCGGTGTTCGCGCCCGCCGCAAGCGGCCAGAGTCATCGCCAGAACCAACACACCCAGACCAAGCCTCACCATATGACCCCCAAAGCAAAACCGGCTGCCAATGTGACAGCCGGTTGCCAGATTGTCACCCGTCATTCGGGGTGGCGGGCTTACTGTCTGCCGAAATCAGCCGAGGTCATCAGCCCATCGCTATTGCGGTCAATCGCGGCAAACAGGGTTTCGGTGGCGGCGCGGAATTCCTCGGGCGTGACCAGCCCGTCACCATCGGCATCGTTATAGGCGGCTGACATCGCCTCGTGGATCAGCTTGCCGGGGCCATTGCCCATGCCGTGCCCCGAGCCCTTGTTCGCGTTTTCAGCGGCAAGATGCTCTGCCACGCCGTCAAAATCCGCAGCGTCCATGGTGCCATCGGCCTCTTTGTCGAACATCACGAAAATTTCTCCTCGCTTTTCAATGGCTTCCGCCAGCGTGACCTGCCCGTCACCGTCCATATCCCATTGTTCGATAAATTGCGCGCCGGGTTGGCCCTGTTGCGCCAAGGCCATACCGGCGATCAGGGTCAGCGCGGTGGTCAGAAGGAAGAAGGTTCTCATCAGATTTCCCTACATATTTGAATGTGTGCAATCGTTGAACGGCGCGCGGGCGTGGTTCCGTCGCGCCGCGTTGATTTATTTTTCCGCCGTCAGATCATCCCAAGCGGTCAGCGCCTTGGCGGCATACATCAAGGACGGGCCGCCCCCCATCTGCACCGCCATGCCCAGCACATCGCCCAATTCCGCACGCGTGCCGCCCGCCTTGGCCAGCGCCTCGACGTGAAAGCCGATGCAGGCCTCGCAGCGGTCGGCAATCGCAATGCCAAGGGCCACGAATTCCAGCGTTTTCACATCCAGCACCTGCGCGTCCTTGGCCGCCTTGGACAGGGCGCCAAAGCCCTTGGCAACCTCGGGGATCGCCCGGTTCATCACGCGCAACTGGTCGCGCATTTCGGCATTCTTGTCGGTCCAGCTCATCTTTGTCTCCTGCTAGCGGTTGGCGCAGCAGTGACACGCCCAGCACGGGGCTGCCTTGACACATATCAAGTTCTGAATGCGACAAGCATGAGGTTATTGGCAGGCATATCCTCGGTCCGGGTATCAAGGCCCTGCGCGGCAAGCTGGGCCTGAACCCATGCGATATCCTTGTAACCCGTTGTTGGGTCGGCCGCGCGCAAGGCGGCGTGAAATTCGGCATCGCCGGGGCTGGTGGTGCGGCCTGCGCGCAGAAAAGGGCCATAGACCATCAAGCGCCCTTGGGGGGCCAAGGCCAAAGCTGCCTCTTGCAACACCACCGCCGCCTCAAGGTCTGAAATCAGATGCAGCAGGTTCACCATCAGCACCAAGGCGCAGGGCGCAAACGCGGTGGCCCAACCGGGCTGCGCTGCATCCAGCAAGAGGGGCGGCAAAAGATTGGGGGCAGGGGCAAGGGCGGCCCAAGCCCGCATGGTTTCCAGATTGGCGGGGTCGCGGTCTGTGGCTTGCCAGATCAGGCCCGGATGCGCCGCCGCAAAGCGCGGGATCTGTTGGCCCGTGCCGCTGGCAATTTCCAAGGCGCGCCCGGATGCGGGCGCATGGCGGCCAAGGCTTGCCATGATCGGCGCAAGGTTGCGCTCTGCCGCGGGGGCGCAGCGCGGGGCGGGGGCTTGGGTCATGCGAAACGCTGCGGCGACAGGCTGGCCACCACGCCCGCCTCCAGCGCGCTGCCCTGCCCCGTCAGCAAATCCGCCGCAAGCTGCGAGGCGGCAGGCGCCGACTGGAACCCATAGCCGCCTTGCCCCGCCAGCCAGAAAAAGGCCGGGTCGCCTGTGTCAAACCCGATCACCGGCACCCGATCCGGCGAGAAGGTGCGCAATCCGGCCCAATTGGCCAGCATCCGTGTCACCGGCTCTGTCACCATCTCCTCATAGCGGGCCAAGCCTTCGGCCAGCACCATGTCATCGGCAAAGGCGTCATGCGGCACACTGGGCTCCTCCTCGGCGGGGGAGACGATCAAGGCCCCGGCATCGGGTTTGGCATACCATGTCTCGCCCGCCCCGAAGATCATCGGCCAACGGCTGACATCCTGACCACCGGGCGCGGGAATGCGCGCCATGGACCGCCGCAAAGGCGTGAAACCCAAAGCGCGAACCCCGGCCATCGCGGCCACCACATCGACCCAAGCCCCGGCGGCATTGATCAACACCCGCGCGCCAAACGCCCCCTGCGGCGTTTCAACACGCCAGCCCTTGGCCTCGCGTGTGATGGCGGTGACCGGCGCTTTCGTCAAAATCTCGGCCCCTTGGGCGCGGGCCTGCCGCGCAAAGCCCTGCAACAACAGATCAGTATCAATATCCCAAGCGTGGTCGGCCAAAGCCACATGCGCCACCGTTTCCGGGTTCAATATCGGCACGATCTCCCGCGCCGCCTCCAGCGAAATCGGCGCAAGCTCCATCCCTGTGGCATCCGCCTCAAACAGCGCGCGGTCGTCTTTCTTGGCCACAATCATCATGCCGCGCGGGCTCAACACGCCTTGCGCGCCATGAAAATATGCCGCCGAAGCCAGCGACAAAGCCACAACAGGGGCCAAGCCATAGCGCGGCTCATATAGTGCGGCGGACCGGCCAGAGGCATGATGCGCCAGCGCCGCCTCTGCCTCCAAGACCAAAACGCGCCCAGCCCCTGCCAAGCGCGCGGCACAGGAAATCCCGGCAATCCCGCCGCCAATGATCACAAAATCATAATCCATCGTGCAAATCGCCACTTTCTAACGGGGGGGCGGACGCTCATCCCAGATCCAAAGCGCAACTCGCCTTCATCTGTTCAAAAATATCCTCAGGGGGGCCCGTTTGCCAAAGCAAACGGGCGTGGGGGGCAGACAGCCCCCCAGACTTTGATGTTAGTCCATCCGTCAGATCACTGCGGAATGTCGCCTTTGATGCCTTCGACAAAGAAGTTCATGCCCAGCAAATCGCCATCCGGCGCTGTCTGCCCTTCGGCCAGCCAGGCAGAACCGTCTTGCTTGTTGATCGGCCCGGTGAAGGGATGATATGTCCCCGCCCCGATCGCATCGCGCATGGCTTCGGCTTCGGCCTTCACCTCTGCCGGAACCGCATCGGTGATCTCGCCGATTTCCACTTCGCCGCCTGCAATGCCTTCCCAGGCATCCGCCTGCGCATAGGTGCCATCCAGCAATTGGCCAACGCGCTTCACATAGTAAGGCGCCCAGTTGTCGATGATCGACGATACCCGCGGGCTCGGCTTATAGGCCGACATATCCGAGGCCTGACCAAAACCGATCACACCCGGCGTTTTCGCCGCTTCGGCCAAAGGCGCGGTCGAATCGGTATGGGCCGCAATCACGTCCACGCCTTGCTCGATCATCGCCTTGGCGGCATCAGCCTCTTTCGCCGGATCAAACCAGGTAAAGGCCCAAACCACCGAAAGCTCCACATCCGGGTTCACCTTCTTGGCATGCAGGTAATAGGAATTGATGCCCATGATCACTTCGGGAATCGGGAACGACCCGATATAGCCGATCTTGTTGGATTTGGTCATCTTACCCGCAATATGCCCCTGCACCGCACGGCCTTCATAGAACCGCGCGTTATAGGTAGAGACGTTCGGATGCTCGCGCTTGAAGCCGGTCGCATGTTCAAACATCACATTCGGGAATTTTGCGGCCACGGCATTGGTCGCATCCATATAGCCGAACGAGGTGGTGAAGATGATATTGCAGCCACCCAGCGCCATCTGCGTCAGCACACGCTCGCTGTCGGCACCCTCGGGCACGTTTTCCTGAAAGGTGGTCGCGTCGACCTTGTCGCCAAAAGCCTCGATCAGGGCAAGGCGGCCTTGGTCATGCTGATAGGTCCAGCCACCATCGCCCACGGGGCCGACATAGACGAAACAGGCCTTTACCTTGTCCATGCCAGCAGCCTGCACGCTGCCCCCGAATGCCAGGCCAAGGCCAAGGGCCGCCGTTGCCATCATAGTTCTACGGTTCATTCTACACTCCCGGTTGGTCGGGCCGCAGCGGCCCGGTTTGGTTTTGGCCCCGCCGCGATCAGCGAGAGGCATGGAAATTCTGGCCAAGGGCGGCCGGCGCATTCAACGCCTTTCTCCCTTTGCCCGATGACATGATCACCAGCACCAGAATGGTTATCAGATAGGGCGACATCGACAAGTATTCTGGCGGAATTGGCACTTTGGCAACTTGCAAATTCAACTGCAACACCGAAATCCCGCCGAAAAGATAGGCACCGATCAGCACGCGCCACGGCTGCCAACTGGCAAAGACCACGATCGCCAGCGCAATCCAGCCTGCCCCGGCGGTGATGCCATCGGTCCATTGCGGCACCCGGATCAGGCTCAGATAGGCGCCACCAAGCCCCGCCATCGCGCCCCCGAACAGGATCGCCATGATGCGGATGCGCGTGACCTTATAGCCAAGCGCATGTGCGGCCTCATGGCTCTCGCCCACCGCGCGCAGGATCAATCCCGCACGGGTAAAGCGCAACACGGCCCAAACCCCGGCCACCACCGCAATCGCGATATAAACCATCGGATCATGGCGGAACAGAATATGTCCCAGCACCGGAATATCGGCCAAAGGCCCCAGATCAACCGCCGAGGTCAGCGGCGGGCGGATACCCACAAAGCCTTGCCCCATCAGGCTGGACAACCCCACGCCAAACAGCGTCAGCGCCAGCCCCGAAGCAACCTGATTGGCCAGCAACACCTGCGTCAACAGCGCGAAAACAAGGCTCAGCACCGCGCCGCCTGCCGCGCCCCCCAGAAAGCCCGCCACCGGGCTGCCCGTGTTCACCGCCACGATAAACCCGCAAATCGCGCCCATGATCATCATGCCTTCGACACCAAGGTTCAGCACCCCGGCTTTTTCCACCACCAATTCGCCAATCGCCGCCAGCATGATCGGCACCGATGCCACCATAAGCGAGGCAATCAGAACCGCCGGGTTGATGCTTGAAAGATCCATTACGCGGCCCTCCCCTTGGTCAGCCGCAGCCGGTAATTGGTCAACACATCCACCCCCAGCAGGAAAAACAGCAACATCCCCTGAAACACCTGTATCGCCGCTGATGGCAACCCCAGATTGGTCGAGGCCATCTCGCCCCCCACATAGGTCAGTGCCATCACCAACCCGGCCAGCAAAATGCCAATCGGGTTCAACCGGCCCAGAAAGGCCACGATAATCGCGGTAAACCCATAGCCAGAGGCAAAGTCGATGCTGATCTGCCCGGCAGGCCCGGCCACTTCAAACATCCCCGCCATGCCTGCCAAGGCACCCGAAATCCCCATACACATCACCACCAACCGCGTCGGCTGCACGCCTGCAAACCGTGCCGCGCGCGGTGCCTGACCCGCCAACTTGATCTGAAAGCCCAAGAGATGCCGTTGCAACAGCACATAGGCCGCGATCACCGCAATAAAGGCCGCAACCACCCCCCAATGCATGCCAGAGCCCGCAAACAATTCCACATTCCGCGCCGCCGGATAGCTGGAGAAATTGCGGCTGCCGGGAAAGCCCATGCCTTGCGGATTGCGCAGAAACCCGGTCGCAGCCTTGGACAGCACGGTCTGCGCCACATAGACCAACATCAGCGACACCAGAATCTCGTTGGTGTTGAACCGCGTCTTCAATACAGCCGGGATCATCGCCCAAAGCCAGCCGCCAAAGGCCCCGGCGACAATCATCACCGGAAAGATCAACCGGTTTTCGGTCGGAAACACAGCCAAGGCCACGCCCGCACCAAAAATCGCCCCCATGATATACTGCCCCTCGGCCCCGATATTCCAGATGCCGGCGCGAAATCCAAGGCTCAACCCCACCGCAATCAGGATCAAAGGCCCCGCCTTCACCAGCAGTTGCCCCCGCAGATAAAAGGCAAACTCGCCAAACAGCGGGTCCCAGAAAATGGTGCGAATGGCCGCCACCGGGTTCTTGCCCAACAGCGCAAACAGCGCGCCACCTGCAACCATCGTCAGCAAAACCGCCAGCACCGGCGTGGCATATTGCCAAAAGGCCGAAGGGCTGGGGCGTTTTTCCAATCTAAACATGAACAACCCCATCCCTGCGTCCTGATTTCATCTTGGCCCAAATACCTGTGGGGGTTTGGGGGCAACCAGCCCCCATGCAACGGCAGGTCACGCGCGAAGGCTCAGCCATGATGCGCCACCTCCATCCCATGCGCCCCGCCCATCATCAACCCGATCTCCTCCACCGTCAGCCCTTCGGTGGGGCGCGCAGGCGTCAGGCGGCCTTCGTTCAAGGCAGCGAAGCGGTCCGACACTTCCAGCAGATCATCCAGATCCTGACTGATCACCACCACAGCCGCCCCGTCCTGCGCCCGGTTCAAAATCTCTTGCCGGATAAAGGCGGCGGCGGCGGCATCCACGCCCCATGTCGGTTGGTTGATGATCACCACTTCCGGGCTCTGGCTCAATTCCCGGCCCATCAGGAATTTCTGCAAATTCCCGCCCGACAGCGCGCGGGCCGCGACCCAGGTGCCGGGGGTGCGCACGTCATATTGCGCCACCACCTCCTCGGCCCAGGTCTTGGCGCGCGCCCAGTCGATAAACCCGTTACGCGTCAAGCCTTTGCGCACCGATCCCGACAAAAAAGCGTTTTCCACAAGGCTCATATCCGGGGCGGCGGCATGGCCAAGCCTGTCCTCGGGCGCGGCCACAAAGCCCATCGCGCGGCGCTCATTCGGGCCCAGATGGCCAATCGGCTTGCCAAAGCATTGCACCATGCCCGGCGCGCAGCGCAATTCACCCGACAGCGCCAGCAGCAACTCGTCCTGCCCGTTGCCCGCAACCCCGGCGATACCCAAGACCTCGCCGCGCTGCACGGTAAAGCCCACCTCTTTCAGCGAGGTGCCAAAAGGAATGGGCGAGGCGACCGACAAGCCCGCAACCGCCAGCGCGGGCTGCGCATCGCCCCAATCGCGGCGGGCCGCCCGCGCAGGCGGGGTCAGCACCGCGCCCACCATCATCTCCGCCATCTCACGGGCCGAGACATCGCGCGGCGTGCAACTGCCCACCACCTTGCCCCGGCGCAAGATCGTCGCCTCATCACAGAGCGCGCGGATCTCCTCCAGTTTGTGGCTGATATACAGGATCGCCGTGCCTTCGGCCGACAGCTTGCGCAGGGTCTGGAACAGGATGTCCACCTCTTGCGGGGTCAGCACGCTGGTTGGCTCATCCATGATCAACAGCTTGGGGTCTTGCAGCAAACAGCGCACAATTTCTACCCTCTGGCGTTCGCCCGCCGACAGATCGCCCACCATCCGCGCCGGGTCCAAGGGCAGGCCATAATCCTCTGACACGGCCCGGATACGCGCCGCCAATTCGCGCATGGGGGGCGGGCTTTCCATGCCAAGCGCGACGTTTTCGGCCACGTTCAGCGCCTCAAACAGGCTGAAATGCTGAAACACCATCGCCACACCTGCCGCCCGCGCCGCACTGGGGCGGGTCGGGGCAAAGGCTTGGCCGTGCAACACCATGCCGCCACGATCGGGCTTCACCAAGCCGTAAATCATCTTGACCAGCGTAGATTTCCCGGCCCCGTTTTCCCCCAGCAGCGCATGAATCTCGCCTTTGGAAATGGCAAAGGACACGTCGTCATTGGCGACCACGCCGGGATAGGTCTTGGTCAAACCTTCGATGCGCAGCAGGTCTGGGGCGGGGTCGGTCATGCGCGCGTCTCCTGTCTTTGTTCAGCCGGGGCCGCCCGCAGCAAGGCGGCGGCCACCCCGATTGCAATGGCCTGCGGATGCTTGCCAAGGGCGGTTTCCCCTATCGGGCAGTCTATGCGGGCAATCGCCCCAGCGCCATGCCCAAGCGCAGCGAGGCGCGCCCGAAACCTTGCCCATTTGGTCTTGGACCCGATCAGACCACAGCGCGCAAATCCGCGCCGCAACAGCGCATCACACAGCGCAAGGTCCAGCACATGCGAATAGGTCAGGATCAGATGCTCGGCCCCCGGCGGGGCGTGCTGCGCCAAAACCGCCGGGTCAGCGGCGGGCAACATGGTCACGCCATCATGCAGATCGGCGGGAAAGCGATCTGCCGCCACATCCACCCATGTCACCGCAAACTCTGGCAAAGGGGCCAGCACCGCCACAACTGCGCGCCCCACATGGCCCGCACCCCAAACCCATAGCTGCCGGGTTGGGCGCGCCACAGGTTCCACCATCCACCCCTGCACCAGCCCCGGCGCAGGCAACACACCCGCCCCGCGCGCCGCCGCCAAAATCCGCTTTACCGCCAAAGGCATCGCTGTGCCGTCAACCCCGCGCGCCACCACATCGCCCGAAAGCGCCGCCACCCCTGCGGCATCATAAACCTCGGTCAGCAGCATCACCACACCGCCGCAGCATTGGCCCAGCTTCGGCCCCAAGGCCTCGCGGCTCAGCCGCGCTGGGGGCACGGCCCGCGCCAAGACGGCCTGCGCCAACATGGCCCGCGCCTCCGCCGCTGCCGCAAATTCCAGCGCCCCGCCGCCAATGGTGCCGCTTTGCCCCGGCCCCAAACCCTTCGCGTCCCAGACCAGCATCGCCGCCCCCACCTCACGCGGAGAGGAGCCTTGATACCCCGCCACCACAACCCGGGCCACCGTGCCATGCGCCGCCACCGCGGCTGTCAGTGCCGCCAGATCAAACATCGCGCTGCCTGTTGATCGCGGCCAAAATCCGCTCCGGCGTGGCAGGCGCATCCAGGGCCACATAGCGCGACCCATCGCCACAAGCCGCCACCGCATCCGACAAAGCCATCAGCGCCGAAATCCCCAGCATAAAGGGCGGTTCGCCCACGGCCTTGGATTTTCCTACCGTGGCTTCCGGATTCTCCGCCCCCCAAAGGGCCACGTTGAACACAGGCGGGCGGTCCGAACAGGCCGGGATCTTGTAGGTGCTGGGCGCATGGGTCCGCAAGGCGCCCTTGTCATCCCAAACCAGTTCTTCCATCGTCAACCAGCCTGCCCCTTGCACATAGGCGCCCTCAATCTGGCCGATGTCCAAGGCCGGGTTCAGGCTGGTCCCGGTATCATGCAGCAAGTCGGCCCGCAGGATGCGGTTTTCCCCGGTCAGCGTGTCAATCACCACTTCGGTCACGGCCGCACCATAGGCGAAATAGTAAAACGGCCGCCCCCGGCCCGCCGCACGGTCCCAGGTGATCTTGGGCGTGGCGTAAAACCCGGTCGAAGACAGCGCCACCCGCCCGGCATAGGACTTCGCTGCGGCTTCGGCAAAACTGTAACTGGCCCCGGCCACGAAAACCCGACCGCCTTCAAAGCGCACCGCATCTGGTGGCACCTGATGCTGCCCGGCCAGAAACGCCGCCATCCGGTCGCGGATGGTCACACAAGCCACCTGCGCCGCCATCCCGTTCAAATCCGACCCGGAGGAGGCCGCCGTGGCACTGGTATTGGGCACTTTGCCGGTATCGGTTGCGGTAATCTTCACCGCCTCCAAACCGACACCAAACACCCCCGCCGCCACTTGGGCCACTTTCTGAAACAAGCCTTGCCCCATTTCAGTGCCGCCATGGTTCAGATGAATAGACCCATCCTGATAAACATGCACCAAAGCCCCGGCCTGATTAAGATGCGTCAGCGTAAAGGAAATCCCGAACTTCACCGGCGTCAAAGCCATCCCGCGCTTCAAAATCGGGCTGCGCGCGTTCCACTCTGCAATCGCGCCCCGCCGCGCAGTATACTCGGCCGAGGCTTCCAGCGCCGCCACCAGCTCATGCCCGATGAAATCCACAACCGGCATATGATAAGGCGTTGTCTGCACACCCAAAGGCACCGGCACATCCGCCCCACCCGATACCGCCTCAACAGCGGCCCGCGAGGCCAGATCCTGATCTTCCGCTTTCTTTTCGGCATAAATATCCCGGGGGGGTGCGGGGGGGCTGGCCCCCCCGCCGCTGACCGCCATCCCGGCGTAAAAATTCGCGCGCCGCACGGCCAAAGGGTCGCGCCCCAGATCAAAGGCGATATGGTCCATCACCCGCTCAACCCCGACCATGCCCTGCGGGCCACCAAACCCGCGAAAGGCGGTGGCGCTTTGGGTATTGGTGCGCAAGCGGTGGCTTTCGATCCGCACATCGGTCAGATGATAGCAATTATCGGCATGCAACATCGCGCGGTCCGCCACCGGGATCGACAGATCCAAAGCCCAGCCGCAGCGAAAAAGATGGGTGAAATCGACGCCCAGAACCCGCCCTTCACCGTCAAACCCGGCGCGGTATCTGATGCGCAGATCGTGGCGCTTGCCGGTGATCATCATGTCATCATCACGGTCATAGCGCATCTTGCAAGGCCGCCCGGTATCGCGCGCGGCCCAGGCACAGGCAATTGCCAAAGCATTGCCTTGGCTTTCCTTGCCACCAAAACCGCCACCCATCCGCCGGGTTTCCACCCGCACCCCATGCATCGGGATATGCAGCGCATGCGCCACTTTATGCTGAATCTCGGTCGGGTGCTGGGTCGAGGAATAGATCAACATATCGCCGCCTTCTTGCGGCACGGCGGCGGCGATCTGCCCCTCCAGATAAAAATGCTCCTGCCCGCCAATCTCCATTTCGCCTTCGATCCGGTGGGGGGCTGCGGCAATGGCCGCCCCCGCATCGCCTTTGGTCCAGACCACCGGACCGGATTCGAAGCGCGACCCCGCCGCCAGCGCGTCATCCACTGTCAGGATGGCGGGCAGGGGGGCATAATCCACCCGCCCCAATCGCGCGGCTTTGCGCGCGGCCAGATGGCTGGTGGCCACCACCAGAAACACCGGTTGGCCAAGGTAATGCACCTTTCCGGTGGCCAGCAAAGGCTCATCATGTGCGGAAGGCGAACAATCGGGCATCTCGTCGAAATCTGCTGCGGCATAAACCGCCACCACACCGGGGGCGGCGCGCACCGCAGTCAGGTCCATGCCCGTAATCTCGGCATGCGCGTAGGTGGACAGGCCGAAGGCCAGATGCAGCGCGCCTGCGGGCAGGTCGATATCATCGACATAGCGGGCGGCGCCGGTGACATGCAGCGGGGCCGCATCATGCGGCAGAGATTTGCCCACGCTCATGGCGTCACCTCCAACACATTGACGGGCAAGCCAGACAGATCATGGAAATAGCGGATCAGCATATTGCCCGCCGTCTCTGTCCGGTAGGCGGCAGAGGCGCGCATATCGCTGAGCGGGGTAAAATCGCCTTGCATCGCGCTGCGGGCGGCGATGATGGTTTCCATGCTCCAGGGTTTGCCCAGCATCGCGGCCTCGGCCTTGGCCGCGCGTTTTGGGGTGCCCGCCATGCCGCCAAAGGCGATGCGGGCCGATTGCACGCTGCCGTTTTCAAGGGTGACATTGAAGCAACCGCAGACGGCGGAAATATCCTGATCAAAGCGTTTGGAGAGTTTGTAGCAGCGCAGAGCAGGGGCGGTATGGGAAAAGCTGACGGCTTCGACAAATTCGCCCGGCAGGCGATCTTGTTTGCGGTAATCGAGGAAGAAATCCTCCAGTGCCATATCACGCCGATCCGCCCCGCGCCGCAGATGCAGCCGCGCCCCCAGTGCGATCAGCGCGGGCGGGCCATCGCCGATGGGTGAGCCATTGGCGATATTGCCACCGATCGTGGCGGCGTTGCGGATCTGGTCGCTGGCATAGCGGCGCAGCAGTTCCGCGAAAGAGGGCAGGCTGGGCGCGACTGCCTCCATCAGCTGGTTGATGGTGACACCTGCACCCACATGCAGACGCGCCCCGCTGTCATGGATAGTTTTCAACTCGGCGATGCCACCCAGAAAGGCCACGGGCGCAAGGTCGCGGAGCTGTTTCGTAACCCAAAGCCCGACATCGGTGGCCCCTGCGATCAGGGTTGCGTTTGGGTTGGCCGCATACCAGGTCGCCAGGTCATCCGTCGTTGTCGGGCGGCAAACGGGGGAGGGTGGGCTGTCTGCCCCCCCAGCGGGCGCGATCGCGCCCTTCCCCCCCGAGGATATTTGTGCCGAAAAGAAAGCAGGGTCGGTTTCGGCCTTGAGCCAGTCGGGGACAGGGGCGGTTTCGGCGGCCTTTGCCGCGCGGATGATCGGGGCGTAGCCGGTGCAGCGGCAAAGGTTTCCGGCAAGTGCTGTGTCATGGTCTTTGCGCCCGGTGGTATGGGCGGCAACCATCGACATCACGAAACCCGGTGTGCAAAAGCCGCATTGCGAGCCGTGATGGCTGACCATGGCCTCTTGCACCGGGTGGGGGGTGCCATCGGGGGCGGTCAGCCCGTCAACGGTGCGAATGGCTTTGCCGTGCAATTGCGGCAGGAACAGGATGCAGGCGTTCAGCGCCTTGGGGCCGTTCTGGTCGGTGACGATCACCGTGCAGGCGCCGCAATCGCCTTCGTTGCAGCCTTCCTTGGTGCCTTTCAGGCCGCGCGTTTCGCGCAGCCAGTCCAGCAGGGTTTGGGTCGGCGCGACATCCGAAAGCCAAACCGGCGTTCCGTTCAGGTGAAACGCGATATCCGTCATGTCTTAAAATCCGCCACCCTCTGTTGCACCCAAGGCCCCTGCATGCCCGCCCGATGCGGCGTAAAGCGGATCATGCGCCTTTTCTTTTCTCAGGTCTTACTTGTCATCAAGCCGTTGGTTGGGGTCAATTGCAAACACAATCTTGCTTGAAAATACTGGAACTGCTTTTGGTTTCGCTTGAAAATGCGGCAGCGGGGCCGCGCGCGGGCGCAGTGCTTGGGCCGAAAGAAATCTGCCCGCTTCGGGGCGCTATGGCTTTCGCTGGCCCGGTGTTCTGTCTAACTTGGGCCGCATGACAGCACCTCGATTCATCCATCTGCGCACCCATACCGAATATTCCTTGCTGGAAGGGGCGGTGCCGCTGAAAAAGCTGATCGGCCTGTGTGCCGGGCAGAACATGCCTGCCGTGGCGGTGACGGATACCAATAACATGTTCGCGGCGCTGGAATTTTCGACCCTTGCCGCAGGCGCAGGGGTGCAGGCGATTGTGGGCTGCCAGATCAGTCTGGCCTATGACCCGCCGCAGCCCGGCGAAAAGCCGCGCGCGCCCGCGCCGCTGGTGTTGCTGGCGCAAAATCAGGCGGGCTACATGAATCTGATGAAGCTGAACACCTGCCTGTATGTCGGCACCGGCGGGCAATTGCCGCAGGTCACGCTGGAGCAGTTGGCGGCGCATGCCGAAGGTTTGATCTGCCTGACAGGCGGGGCCGAAGGGCCGGTGGGCAAGCTGTTGCAAACCGCGCAACTTCCCAAGGCGCGCGCGCTGATGCAGCGGCTTGCGGCGGCTTACGGCGACCGTTTATATGTGGAATTGCAGCGCCATCCCGGCGCGGGTGGCCAATTGACCGAAGGTGAGCGCGGGTCGGAGCGCGGGTTTATCGAGATGGCCTATGACATGGGGCTGCCCCTTGTCGCGACCAATGATGTCTATTTCCCCAAGGCCGAGATGTATGAGGCGCATGACGCGCTGATCTGCATTGCCGAAGGCGCCTATGTCGATCAGCAACAACCCCGCCGCCGCCTGACCCCGCAGCATTATTTCAAGACCGAGGCCGAGATGGCGACCCTGTTCGCCGATTTGCCCGAAGCGCTGGAAAACACCGTTGAGATCGCGCGGCGCTGTGCGTTCAAAGTGGCCAAGCATCCGCCGATCCTGCCCAAATTCGCCGATGATGAGGTGAATGAATTGCGCCGTCAGGCCAATGAGGGGTTGCAGGCGCGGCTGGCGGTCATCCCTCATGCGGTCAGTGTCGAGGATTATCAGGCAAGGCTGGATTTTGAGCTGGATATCATCATCGGGATGAAGTTCCCCGGCTATTTCCTGATCGTGGCTGATTTCATCAAATGGGCCAAGGATAACGGCATCCCCGTAGGGCCGGGGCGGGGGTCGGGTGCGGGCTCGTTGGTGGCTTATGCGCTGACGATCACCGATCTTGATCCTTTGCGCTACAGCTTGCTGTTCGAACGCTTTTTGAACCCGGAACGGGTGTCGATGCCCGACTTCGATATCGACTTCTGCATGGATCGCCGCGAGGAGGTGATTCAATATGTGCAGGAAAAATACGGGCGCGACCGGGTAGGGCAGATCATTACCTTTGGTGCGCTGCTGTCCAAGGCTGCGGTGCGCGATGTGGGCCGGGTTTTGCAGATGTCTTACATGCAGGTGGACCGGCTGTCCAAGATGATCCCGGTCGAAGGGGTCAAACCCGTTTCCATCACCAAGGCGCTGGCGGATGAGCCGCGCCTGCGTGAAGCCGCCAAGGAAGAAGTGGTCGAACGGCTGCTGAATTACGGCCAGCAGATCGAAGGCCTGCTGCGCAACGCATCGACCCACGCGGCGGGCGTGGTGATTGGCGACAGGCCCTTGGATGAACTGGTGCCGCTGTATCAGGACCCGAAATCCGATATGCCCGCCACCCAGTTCAACATGAAATGGGTCGAAGCGGCGGGATTGGTGAAGTTTGACTTTCTGGGCCTGAAAACGCTGACGGTGATTCAATCGGCGCTGAACCTGTTGCGTCTGCGCGGGGTGGATCTGGATATTGCCATGATCCCCCTCGATGATGAAAAGACCTATCAGCTTTATGCTGCCGCCAAAACCGTGGCGGTGTTTCAGGTGGAATCCAGCGGCATGATGGATGCGCTGCGGCGCATGAAACCGACCTGCATCGAGGATATCGTGGCCTTGGTCGCGCTCTATCGTCCCGGCCCGATGGAGAATATTCCGACCTATTGCGAGGTGAAGAACGGCCTGCGCGAGATTGAATCCGTTCATCCCACAATTGACCATCTGCTGGCCGAAACCCAAGGCATCATCGTCTATCAGGAACAGGTGATGCAGATCGCGCAGGTCATGGCGGGATATTCGCTTGGCGGCGCGGACCTGTTGCGCCGCGCGATGGGGAAAAAGATCGCCGAGGAAATGGCGAAGGAACGCCCGAAATTCATCGAAGGTGCCAAGAAAACCCATAATGTCGATGCGAAAAAGGCGGGTGAAGTCTTTGACTTGCTGGAGAAATTTGCAAACTACGGTTTCAACAAATCCCACGCGGCGGCCTATGCGGTGGTGTCGTATCAAACGGCTTATCTGAAGGCGAATTACCCGGTTGAATTCATGGCCGGTGTGATGAACTGCGATATTCATCTGACCGACAAACTTGCCGTCTACAAGCGCGAGGTGGACAAGCTGGGCATCAAGACGATTGCGCCTTGTGTCAACGCCTCGCTTGCCACCTTTACGGTGCGGGATGGCGCGCTGGTCTATGCGCTGGGCGCGCTGAAAAACGTGGGCGTAGAGGCGATGAAGATGATCGTCGCGGCCCGCCAGACCGATCAGGGCGAAAAGCCCTTTGCCACGCTGTTCGATTTCGCGCGGCGGGTGGATTTGAAGCGGGTGGGCAAGCGGCCCTTGGAAATGCTGGCCCGCGCCGGGGCTTTTGACAAGCTTGATCCCAACCGCGCCCGCGTGTTTGAGGCGCTGGACGGGCTGGCCGCCTATTCCGCCGCGATCCATGAGGCGAAAAATTCCAACCAAGTCAGCCTGTTCGGTGAGGCGGGCGAAGATGTGCCGGAACCGCGCCTTGGGTCGCGCGATGACTGGTTGCCGGTGGAACGGCTGACCGAGGAACACAAGGCCATCGGCTTTTACCTCTCGGGCCATCCGCTGGATGATTACATGGTGCCGCTGAAGCGCAAGGGCGTTTCCACCTTGGCCGAAATTACCGCGCGGGCCGAAGGCGGCGCGATGGTGGCCAAGATTGCGGGGTCGGTCAGTTCCAAGCAGGAACGCAAATCGGCGCGGGGCAATCGCTTTGCCTTTGTGCAACTGTCTGATCCGACAGGGCTTTATGAGGTGACGGTGTTTTCCGACACGCTGGAGGCCGCGCGCGATGTGCTGGAACCCGGCATGAATGTTGTGCTGACGGTCGAGGCGACGCTCGAAGGCGAGACGTTGAAACTGCTGGCCCGCGGGGCGCAACCGATTGACAGCGTGGCCGCCGAGGCGGGCGGTTCGGCTATTCGTATTCATATCGACAAGACGGATGCGGCGGCCTCGGTCGCGGCGCTGCTGGCGCGGGTGGCCAAGGATGGCGGGCGCAACCGCGCGGCGGTCACGATCTGCGTGCCGGATGCGGAAACCGGGCAAGAGATTGATCTCGATCTGCCCAGCGAATACCCGGTGACGCCGCAGGTCAAAGGGGCGCTGAAGGCCATGTCAGGCGTGGTGATGGTCGAAGAGCTGTAGCCCCGGCCCTAGCCCTTGGTCACGCGGCTGGCAAAGAGCCGGGCAAAGCTGATCGCCAGCAAAATCCGTAAGACATGGTGCAGCGACACAAAGACCACGCTGATATGCAGGCTTAACGCGATCAGGCTCATTTCCGTGACGCCGCCGGGGGCAAAGGCCAGAAATACGGCGGCGATGGGCATATCCACCGTCAGATGCAGCACTTCGGCAAAGGCAAAAGCCAATATCAGCGAGGCCCCTACCGACACCAGCCCCAGCGCCACCCCGCGCCGCAGCATCGCCCCGCCCATGCCGGTAAACCGCGCACCCAACCCCGTGCCGACCACGATTTGCGTAACGATCAGCGTCCAGCCCGGCGGCACGGCATCCGTCAGCCCCAACAGATGCGCGAGGGCCGAAGCGGCCAGCGGCCCCGTCAGGATGGGGGCGGGAAAGTGCAAGACGCGGCCAAGCGCATAGCCACCCGCCGCCGCAACCAGCAGCACCAGAATATCCAGCGCCTCCAACGGGTTTTCCGCCCCTGCCATCGCCACCCCCGCCGATGACCCGACGCTATGCCCCGTCAGCGCCAGAAAGATCAGCGGCACCGAAACGATGGTCAGGATCAGCCGCAGAAACTGGATCAGCGTCAGCAAGGCGACATCGGCCCCGGCTTCCTCGCCCATCACCACGCTTTCAATCAACCCGCCGGGAACGCCGCCGAAATAGGCCGTCACCGGGCTCAGACCGCCCGCGCGGTAAATCCGGTAGCTGATGAAATGCGCCAAAGGGATAAAGAGGAACAGGCCAAGCACGCTGGGCCACCACCCCGCCGCCTCTTGGAACAGGCCGGGGGTAAAGGCGCCACCGATGCCCACGCCCACAATCGGGATGAAACACATGCGCAGCGGTTGCGGCAGGTGGATCGGCTGGCCCAGCACGCGCCAGCCCCGCACCGACCAGATCGCCACCAGCAGCAAAGACCCCATCAGATACCCCAAGGGCAGGCCCAGCAGATGCCCGACCCCGCCACCAAGGGTGCCAAGTGCCAATGTCGCCAACAGGGCGGCGGGGTCAATCCGGGTTTTGCCGATGCGAATGGGGGTCATATGCCTGCGCTTTCCTGCGCCAAATGACCACCACGGCGCGGCAATGGCAAGACCGCGCGTCTTGGGCGTCAGCCCCGCACGTGCCCGCTGCGGGCCAAGGCCCCCAAGGCAAGGCTGCCAAGCGCAAGGCCAAGTGTCAGCACTCGGCTGACCATCAGCTTATGCGCGGCGATGTCATAGGCATCGCGCAGATCGCCGTATTGGATCAGGCTGCCATATTCATTGGCCATGGCCAGCAGGCACAGAAACTGCATCCCCCCCGCGCTTAGGCACAGCAGGCCACGGCCCCAGCGCCCCGCCATCAGCGCAGAAAGCAGCCACGCGACCACCCCGGCAAGCTGGGCAAACACAGGCCCGCCTTCCCATGCCCGCGCCCGCCATATCACCGTGTCGAATGTCGGATCGCCCACTGTCTCAAACGGGGCGATGCTGAACCACGCGAAAAACAGCGCCATCCCCATGCTTGCCAGCATGGCCAGCCGCCACAGCCAAACCCGGAACCGCGCCATGTGGGCCTACCAATGCGGGGGGCGTTGGTCGGTGAATACCGCGCCATTTTCATCCGGCCCCGACATCCGGTCCAGCACCAAGGCCATGCGCCGCGTCAGGCGGTCAATCTCATCGGCTTGCCGCGCCACGACATCCGAAAGCTCGTCCACCGTATGGATCAGATGCGCGACCCGCTCTTCCAAAGCGTCAATCCTGTCTGTCATGTCATCCCTCGCTTGAAGCGCCGTGCCCCTTCCGCTACACCGCCCACGCATAAGCTGCAAAGGGTTTCCCCATGGCCAAAGACAAACAACCCCGCAAACCACGCGCCGAAACGCCGAAAGGCTTTCGCGATTACTTCGGTGCCGATGTGGTGGAACGCCGCGCGATGCTGGACAAAATCTCGCAAGTGTATGAGCGGTATGGCTTTGACCCCTTGGAAACCAGCGCCGTGGAAACGGTGGAGGCGCTGGGCAAATTCCTGCCCGATGTGGACCGCCCGAATGAAGGCGTGTTCGGCTGGCAGGATGAAGATGGCGATTGGATGGCCCTGCGCTATGACCTGACAGCTCCGCTTGCGCGCGTTGCAGCCCAGTTCCGCAATGATCTGCCCACCCCTTATCGCCGCTATGCCTATGGCCCCGTCTGGCGCAATGAAAAGCCCGGCCCCGGCCGTTTCCGTCAATTCTATCAATGCGATGCCGATACCGTGGGCGCACCGAGCGTGGCCGCAGACGCCGAGATTTGCGCGATGCTGGCCGATGCTTTGGAAGAGGTCGGGATTGAGCGGGGCGATTACATCGTCCGGGTGAACAACCGCAAAGTGCTGAATGGTGTTCTGGAGGTTGCGGGCCTGTCGGGCGACGACAAAGAAGCCGAACGCGGCATCGTGCTGCGCGCGATTGACAAGCTGGACCGCCTTGGGCCGGACGGCGTGCGCGCGCTGTTGGGTGCGGGGCGCAAGGACGAAAGCGGCGATTTCACCAAAGGCGCGGGCTTGGGGGCAGATGCCGCTGAGGTCATCATGGGCTTTATGGATGCCAAGCGCGCCAATGGGGCAGAAACCGTGGCGCGGTTGCGCGCACTGGTTGGAACTTCGGTAATTGGCGCTGAAGGCGTTGCGGAGTTGGAGATGATCGCCGATCTGCTCGCAGCCCAAGGCTACGGCCCCGACCGCATCGTCATCGACCCGTCGGTCGTGCGCGGCCTCGGCTACTACACAGGCCCGGTTTATGAAGCTGAACTCACCTTTGAAATCCTCGACGAGAAGGGCCGCAAGCGGCAGTTCGGGTCTGTTGCCGGGGGTGGGCGCTATGATGATCTGGTGAAGCGGTTTACCGGGCAAGCGGTTCCGGCCACGGGCGTCTCCATTGGGGTGGACCGGTTGCTCGCCGCCCTTCGCGCGAAAAAGCTGGAGCGGGGGGAGGCGGAAACCACCGCCCAAGGCCCCGTGGTGGTCACGGTGATGGACCGCGACCGTATGGCCGATTACATGGCCATGGTGGGCGAATTGCGCCGCGCGGGTATTCGCGCGGAAATGTATCTGGGCAACCCCAAGAGTTTCGGCAACCAGTTGAAATACGCCGATAAACGCGGCAGCCCCATTGCCATTATCCAAGGCGGGGATGAGGCGGCAAAAGGCGTGGTGGTGCTGAAAGACCTGATCCTTGGCGCGAAAATCGCCGAAAATGCCACGCTGGAGGAGTGGAAAGACCGCCCCGCGCAGGTCGAGGTGCCGCTGCGCGATCTGGTGGCCGAAGTCAAAAAGATGTTGGCCCCATGACCAGCCGCGCCGCCATCCGCGCCGAGGCGGAAACGCTGTTCGCCGCTTTCAAAGCCGCAGGGGCCGTGGCGGTAGAGGCAGACACGCTGCTGCCCGCCGAAACCCTGCTGGACCTTTACGGCGAGGATATCCGCGCCCGTGCCTATGTGACCAATGACCCTTTGCGCGGCGAAATGATGCTGCGGCCGGATTTCACGGTGCCAGTGGTCCAGGCGCATATGAAAGACGGCGCAGAACCCGCGCGCTATTGCTACATCGGCGAGGTGTATCGCAAGCAAGATCACCTTGGCCCGCGCGCCAGCGAATATTTGCAAGTCGGGTTCGAGCTGTTTGATCGCACCGCGCCCGAGGCGGCGGATGCCGAATTATTCGCGCTGTTTCATGGGCTTCTGGCGCCATTGGGCCTGCGCCCTGCGACTGGGGATATCGGCATCTTGATGGCGGCGGTGCATGGGCTTTCCACCAGCGCGCGCCGCAAGGCAGCCCTGCTGCGCCATATCTGGCGGCCCGCGCGCTTTCGCAAATTGCTGGACCGGTTTTCGGGCCGCGCGGCGCTGCCTCAAGCCCGCGCCGACCTGCTGGCGCGGCTGGGCAGTGCGGCGGTGGCCGATCTGATCGCGGCGGCAGGCCCGATGACCGGCCTGCGGTCCGAGGCCGAGATTGCCAGCCGCGCCGAAGCCTTGATCGAAGATGCCGAAACGCCAGCCTTGAAAGCCCCCGAGGCGGCCTTGCTCTATGATCTGCTGACGCTTCAGGCCCCGGCGCGGTCGGCTCTGTCGCATTTGCGTGGGATTACGGGGATGCTGCCCGCGATTGAACCCGCCGTGGACCGTTTCGCCACCCGGCTGGACGCGCTGGAACGCCATGGCATCAACCCGTCGGACCTGCCCTTTGCGGCCAGCCACGGGCGGTCGTCGATGGAATATTACGATGGGTTCGTGTTCAGTTTTCACGCCACGGGCGATCTGCCACCCGTCGCCTCGGGCGGGCGCTATGACGCGCTCACGGCGGTGCTGGGGCAGGGGCGCTCTATCCCTGCGGTGGGCGGGGTGATCCGGCCTGCCATGGTGGCCAGCCTGCGGGAGGGCATCGCATGAGCCTGAAAATCGGCGTGCCGTCCAAGGGGCGGCTGATGGAAAAGACCTTTGACTGGTTCGGCGCGCGCGGTGTGACCATGGCGCGCACCGGGTCGGACCGGGAATATGCAGGCGCAGTGGAAGGCGTGGCGGGGGTAGAGCTTGTGCTGCTCTCAGCTGGGGAAATCCCGCGTGAACTGGCGGCGGGGCGTATTCATCTGGGCGTCACCGGGTCGGACCTTGTGCGCGACAAACTGGCCGATTGGCAGATGCAGGTGACGGAACTGGCCGCGCTTGGCTTTGGCCATGCGGACCTGATCATCGCGGTGCCTGTGGCCTGGATTGACGTGGATACGGTGGATGATCTGGACGCGGCGGCTGCCGCGTTTCGCGCGGCGCATGGGTTCCGGTTGCGGATTGCGACGAAATATCACCGGCTGGTGCGCGAGTTCCTGACCGCGCAAGAGGTGGCGGATTATCAACTGGTCGACAGTCAGGGTGCCACCGAAGGCACGGTGAAAAACCTGACTGCCGAGGCAATTGCCGATATCACCTCCTCGGGGGAAACGCTGCGCGCGAACCACCTGAAAATTCTGTCGGATGGGTTGATCCATGCCAGCCAAGCCACGTTGTTCGCGGCCAAGGCGGCGGATTGGGATGCGACCACCCGCGCCAGCTTGCAGGCCTTGGCGCAAAAGCTGGGCGTCTCTGCCGAGATCTGAGCGGCGGGCACTCCCGCCATTCGTTGACGGGCTGCGCCCATCGCCTCAATGTTGGGCCGGGCAGCGGGGCGCGGGCCCCGCTGCGGTCGCGCCCTTGGCTGGCGTGCCAAGCGGTCAGCGCAACCCGATATCGGCCAACGCGCGGGCCAGGTCTGCGGGAAGCGGGTCTTCGACGCTGCGGCCTTTTGGCAGATCGCGCGGTGCATCCTCGGGGGAAAGATAGCGCCAGCCTTGAAACGGGCGGCGGGGGGCGGCTTCGGTGCGGTGCAGCGCAGGGTTCAGCACCAAGGCACAGCGCAGGATGCCATCTTCGCCGCGCACTTCCTCAAGCGCGGTGATGTGCTGGCGCGCAAGGATCACACCTTTGAACACCCAATACAGCGAGCCACCGTTCAGCACCTCAGCCTCACGCTTGGGCCACATGCGGGTGATGTGGCGCGGCTTGCCATCAGGCCAATGCTTGCGCCGCAGGTCTTGCCACGCGGCAAGCTCCTCTACCGTTTCGGTTCCGACGCAAAGTTTCAGCAGATTAACGGTTCCGGTCAAAAGTCACCCCCACGGTTGCCCCCAACATAATCCCGATAGACGCAGCGGCAAGGGTGAAGTGATTGTTTGACCTTTTCGTCCCTGCGGCCTATTTTGTGTGTTCGCGCGCAAGCACCCCCTAAATACCCACCAATCTACCCAAAAGGACCGACCCATGTCCCGTTTTTCCGCCCCTATCGCCGAGGCCATCTGGGATATGAAATATCGCCTGAAACAACAGGATGGCACCCCGATTGACGGCAGTGTCGAAGATACATGGCGGCGGATTGCGCGGGCTTTGGCGGCGGGGGAAGCAGACCCGGCGCAGTGGGAATCCAAATTCTACGCCGCCTTGGAGGATTTCAAATATCTGCCCGCAGGCCGCATCACGGCAGGGGCGGGGACCGAGCGGTCGGTCACGCTGTTCAATTGCTTTGTCATGGGCACGGTGCCCGATGATATGGGCGGCATTTTCGATATGTTGAAAGAGGCCGCGCTGACCATGCAGCAAGGCGGCGGCATCGGCTATGATTTCAGCACCATCCGCCCGCGCGGGGCCGAGGTGAAAGGCGTGGCCGCAGATGCCTCGGGCCCCTTGTCCTTCATGGATGTCTGGGATGCGATGTGCCGCACCATCATGTCGGCAGGCAGCCGCCGGGGCGCGATGATGGCCACCATGCGCTGCGACCACCCGGATATCGAAGCCTTTATCGAGGCCAAGAAAGACCCTGCGCGGTTGCGGATGTTCAACCTGTCGGTGCTGGTGACAGATGCGTTCATGGCCGCCGTCAAGGCGGATGGCCCGTGGGAGCTGGTGTTCGGCAACAAGGTCTATCACACCGTCAACGCGCGCGATCTGTGGAACAAGATCATGCGCAACACTTATGATTTCGCGGAGCCGGGGGTGATTTTCATCGACCGGATCAATGCGGCCAACAACCTGTCCTATTGCGAAACCATCGCTGCCACCAACCCCTGCGGTGAACAACCCTTGCCGCCCTATGGGGCCTGCCTGCTTGGGTCGATCAACCTTGCAACGCTGGTCACGGATCCGTTCGGTCCGAAGGCGCAACTAGACCCCGAGGCGCTGAAAGCCTTGGTCGCGACGGCGGTGCGGATGATGGATAACGTCGTCGATGTCAGCCGCTTTCCCTTGCCGCAGCAGCAGGCCGAGGCGAAGGCCAAGCGCCGTATAGGCCTTGGGGTCACCGGGTTGGCCGATGCTTTGCTGATGCTGGGCCTGCGCTATGGCGACGAAGCTGCCGCCGCACAGACCGAAGCCTGGATGAAGGCCATCGCCCGCGCGGCCTATCTGGCCTCGGTCGATCTGGCCAAGGAAAAAGGCGCCTTCCCGCTGTTTGACGCCGAAAAATACCTCGCCTCTGGCACCATGCAGGCGATGGATGAGGACGTGCGCGACGCCATCCGCACCCATGGCATCCGCAACGCGCTGCTGACATCCATCGCGCCGACTGGGACGATCAGCCTTTACGCGGGCAATGTTTCCAGCGGAATCGAACCGGTCTTTGCCTATGCCTATACCCGCAAGGTGCTGCAAAAGGACGGGTCACGGACCGAAGAGGAAGTGGTGGATTACGCCGTCCGCATGTGGCGCGACCTGCATGGCGATGCGCCTTTGCCCGACCATTTCGTCAATGCGCAAACGCTGCCGCCGCTGGACCATGTGCGCATGCAGGCCGCTGCGCAGAAATGGGTGGACAGTTCCATCTCCAAAACCATCAACTGCCCGGAGGATATCAGCTTTGATGCTTTCAAAGAGGTCTATATGGCCGCTTGGGACCAAGGCTGCAAAGGCTGCACCACTTATCGCCCCAATGCGGTGACAGGGTCGGTGCTGTCGGTCAACGAAACCACCGAGGCGGCGCCCGAGGCCGATCAGGGTGCCGAAGTCGTCTATCTGACCGAACCGCTGGATCGCCCGGCGGCGCTGGAAGGGTCGACCTACAAGGTGAAATGGCCCGGCTCGGAGCATGCGCTGTATATCACCATCAATGACATCATCATTTCCGGCCACCGCCGCCCGTTCGAAGTGTTCATCAACTCCAAGAACATGGAGCATTTTGCATGGACCGTGGCGCTGACCCGGATGATTTCGGCGGTGTTCCGGCGCGGGGGCGATGTGTCTTTCGTGGTGGAGGAGTTGAAAGCCGTGTTCGACCCGCGCGGCGGTGCCTGGGTCGAAGGGCGTTACATCCCGTCCATCTTGGCAGCCATCGGTGGCGTGATCGAACGCCACCTGATCGCGATCGGCTTTATCGAAGGCGAAGGCATGGGCCTGAAATCCGACCCGCAAGCGGATGTCGTGTCCATCGGCACACCCAAAGGCAAATCCTGCTCCTCTTGTGGCAGCTATGAGCTGCGGATGGTCGAAGGCTGCATGACCTGCGCCGATTGCGGCTTTTCGAAATGTGGCTAGGGACGGCTGCGCGGTTGTTTGAGGTTCGACTTCTAAAGACCGACTTTTCGACAGAAGTCGGTTTTTAGAAGCGGTGTCGTGAAGGGTTCTACCACCCATGATCGGATCGCCGGCGCTCTATCGGAAATAGCCATAAAGATAGCCAGATTGGCGGTCTATATGGGTGTTTTTTGAAGGGCTCCGTCGATCGGGCGTCTAATCCAAAGCGGTTCGAGGCTTTCCCATTCCAAAACTGCGCCAAGGTCGCGACCTTCCGGGGCGAATGGCGCAATCTGGGCTTTGGCAAGTTCGGCGTTCAACTGCTGCCAAGTCTTCCAAAGATGCTTTGACCTTTGGCTTAAGGGCGTTCAAAAGACCGCTCCGCGTCTTACAATTTTAACAAAGGGGATACAAAGCCTTCATATCCCCGATATTTTCCGATGCGGGTCAGTCGGCCGTCCTTTGTCATGGCAAGGATATCGCCGGGGCTTATCATAAGTCGGTGCGCTGCCGATGATAGTCCGCACCAGTCATGCATTGCGACACAGATCGGCTCGGCACCACGGATCAGTGCATCAAAGCGTTTCTGGCAGGCGACGCGATCCCAAAGCGGTTTATGATTCCTGTCCTTGAGCGCTGGAACGAAGTAGCCGTCTTTCCGCACGCTGGGTAAAAGTCGGGGGCAGCGTCACCGCTGCCCGCTACCAGTGTCGTCAGGCGCACAGGTTCTCATGGGTTATCATTGGGGATTGCCCCCCAGGACAGTGCTTCTTTTCTGAAGTGAAAGCCCTACTCGGAACCTGAAACGCTGAAGGCCGCCGTTGCTTGGATGCCGCCTAATTGGGCATTGCATCATATTCGATGACGAAGCCCCTGTTATATCCGCTGGGCATTCCGCGCTTGCCGTATTGGGCGACGGTATCCCAATAGTCGCCCCATGTGGGCACAGGCACGTTCAATTCGCCAAAGCCCATGACGTTCTGGTTGCCCTTGCCATTCGGCTGGGTGTTGTCGCGGGGATCGCGGTCGATGACGCCGTCATTCAGGTTTTGCGCCCAGTTGCTATAGGTCCATTCCTCCCCTGACAGCCATTGCCAGCCGTCGAGACTGTCCTCGGTGTCCGACACGCGCACGCCGCCAAGGAACGGGCCGATCTTGATGCGATAGTGACTGTCAGACGTATAATCATCGGGGAACTGCCAATAGTATTTGTCGTCATCCACCAGACCGAACAGAAAGGCGTTTTCTTCAGGCGTGGTGATGGAGGCCAGATAGCCACCCTCGGCCTGCGCCAGAATGGCGGCCTGCACCCAGCTGACGTTCATGCTGTCGACCAGCACAACCTCGTAATAATGGGTGTCGCCTTCGGGCCGGGTGAAGCTTTGGATCGGTTCGCGGATGTATTCGACATCGTCGGGCAAGGCGTCAAAGCTGTCGAACACGGGATAGTTGATCGAGAACGTGGCCGGACCGACGACGACCTCTTGCATCTGCACCTCCCCCTTGGGAGGAGGGGCACCGCCCTCGCCGGGCTTGGAGCCGCCTTGCACAAACATCCCGGTTTCGGGTTGATCGCTCAGGTCATAGAAATTTTGCGCAGGGGTATAGTCTTGCGCCATCGCCTGCGCGGCCAGCATCGAGGTCGATGCCGCGAACGCGATGAGGATTTGTTTGCGTGTCATGCGAAATTCCTTTGGTTGGATTGGATTATTTGGCGCGGATCGCATCGACGCGTGATTGCAGGCGGTCACGGATGGCGGCCTCGTCATCCGAAACGCCGTCCGCCAGAAGGTCGACGGCCTCCATCGGGTCGGTGGCAAGGTCATAAAGCACCGGTTCGGCCCCTTCGACAGCGACCAGCTTGTGGTCGCCCATCCGAAGCGCCCAGCCATAAACATCGCTGCGCATGGGTTCGTAGTCCGAGAAATGCTCGACATAGAAATGGTCGCGCTGGCTGGTCCCACCGGTCAGAACCGGCGCGAAGTCAACGCCGTCGGTGGCAGGGGCCTTGGCCCCGGTCATGCCGGCGATGGTGGTGAACAGGTCCGGTGTCTGGAACAGGGCATCCGTGCGTCCTTGCTGGATACCCGGCCCGGATACGACGAAAGGCACATGGGTGCCGCCTTCATAGATGGTGCCCTTGGCACCGTGGTCGCCATAAAACCCACGCGTCACCTGATTGGGAGAGCCGTTGTCACCGATAAACATGACAATCGTATCGTCATCCAGCGTGGCGAGCAGACGACCGATTTCGGTATCCAATGCCTCTAGCATGGCGTTGAAATAGGGCAGAGGATCGGCCGCGATGCTGGCTTCATCTGTGGGCAGATCGCCCGCCGTGTGCAAATGCGCGGGCGGCAGGTGGAACGGAGAATGCGGCGCGTTATAGGCCAGCCACAGGAACCACGGCTTTTCTGTATCCTGCGCCTCGATCCAGCCGATCGCGCGGTCGGTAAAGGCGGTGGTGGCGTATTCGGTAACATTGACTGGGGTGCCGTTGTCAACGCCGCTCCATTCCCAATAGCTGGGGCTGGCACCGCCTTTGTAAAGCCCCCAATAGTTCGGAACGCCCAGCTCGGCCGGGTGGTTCGTGCCTGCATCCGATCCGGCCAAATGCCATTTGCCGATCAGGTTCGCGCTGTAATCCGTATCTTTCAGCACATCAAACAGGCTGGTTACATCCGGTGACAAGCCGTTGGTGCCATCCCGCGGAATGGCCCCGCCCGTGCCGGTGCGGAAACTGTATTGCCCCGTCATGATCGTTGCGCGGGTAGGCGTGCAGACCGGCGCGCTATAGGCGTTGTCAAACACCAGTCCGCTATCGCACATCGCTTGGATATTGGGCATCCTTGCTTGCTGATGGCCGACCGCGTAGCAGGTAGAAGCATCCAGCCCCATGTCATCGGCGATGATCAAGAGGATGTTGGGTCGGTCCGCCGCCAGAGCCAAGGCGGGCAAGGCGGTAAGGCAAGTGGTCAAAAGGACGGTGCGGATTTTCATGTAGCTCTCCGATAATGTTTCATTGGCGCACGCCACAGCGGCGCAGCGCGGGATCGGTCGTTTCGCAAGCACTCGGCATCAGCGTCCGAGACATGACCCGCCCGACCAAGCGGCTTTCGGCGCCGGCGCTTGGGCAGTGTCACCTTCGCCGGTCACCAAGCCGTCGGTATCGACGGCAAAACAGGCAGGCGTGCCCGAAAGCTGACCGCCTTTGCCGACAAATCCCGTGCCTGCTGCGGCACATTCGATTTCGCAGTCCAAATTGAAACAGGCTGTCTGACCGGTATCCGTCATAGGGAATTCCGAACGGCGACAGAGGTTGTTCCAAACGGCAATAGTGCAACAAGGAGTCGTGAACGCATAGTTTTGAGCCAGTTCTGCAAAGTCTACGTATGATACGCAGGCATGGCGCCGTTCCGTCGTGGTGCAGCGAGTTTTATTGCACCAGTCGCGATCACACGGGGTTGGTACAGCTTTGGACTTGGCTTTGGCAGTTCTTGCGGTGATCTTCCAATTCTTCTCCTCTTGGGGAAGCGGCGTGTGTAAAGGCTTTGATGCAGATAAAAAGTTCAGCCCCACCGGACGAAGGCTCGTTCCAACAAGCAGGGCCAGACAACAATCAGCGCTTGCATTCGGCACAACCGTTTTGTCCCGCGCATCGCGCAAGTGGCCGCTGTTCCCGCCGCGTTGCGGCACCAATCCGACGCCCCCCTGCGGCGAATGCGCGCAAGGGGGGCGAGCCTGGGCCTACAAAAGCCAGTTTGCTTCCGCTTTGGGGATACTTTCCGAAAAGGACATTTCGTGGATGATGTTGCCGGTTGCGACCTCGGTGCCACCTGCGAGTGGCACCGTCACCCTGATGTCGCCGCCAAGACGGATATAGCCCGGCCGTGCGGTTTCGTCATCCGGTTGCTGGTCGGAATTGAGCGCATCGCTTAGAAGGTGATTGCCCGAAATCTCGATACGGATCACGTCGCCGTTGTAGGGTGCTTCGATCAGGAAGCCGTCAGGCCAGCCGTTGCCGGACTGCGGGCCGACATGGATTTCGCCAACGAAACTGTCCTCGAACTCACCCGTGCTGAGCAGGATTTCACTGTCTTTTGCCAACATGAACTTGCAAACGACCTTGTTGCCGTAATCCGCGTTGTGTTGAATATAAGAGAAGTTCAGCGTGAAATCTCCGCATTCGGCACGGCCCCAGTGCCACGCCTTGAGAACACCTTCGATACCGGCATTGCCCCAATTGTGGTCGTGATAGCCGTGACCGTCCTCGATGGCGATTGTTTCGCCCGCGACCTGAATGGTGCCGTTCACAACTGCGCGCGGGGCTGGCACGACATGCGCGTTAAACACCGTCAGCGCCTCGTCGAAATACATCGCACCAGATCCGGCCCGCCAGGATTCGACTGTGGCGACAAGCTCAAGGTCGACGACCACATCATCATGCTCGGCGTGAAGCTGCCAATTCGGGTAGCGGCCTTTGCACCAGTTGTTGCCCAGCTTTACGTCGCAATGCTCCTCGGCCGCGATGAAGTTTACACCGGGGAACGGCACCTGGAAATCGCGGTTGGTGCCGTCAGGCAGTTCGACGTTCAACATCAACATCGGCGGTAGATCAGGGTTGTCCAACATGATCAACGGGCGGTCCATCAGGATCACCGCGGCCTTGAGCCCTGACTGGGTGAACAGATCGAAATACCACCACTCGTAGTGGCGCGGGTTTCCGTCATTGTGATAGCCATCGTCGCGGTCTGTCACGACTTCCTGGGCGGCCTGGTCATACAGGCCCGGTGCCTCGTAGTTGCCGATGACGCGTTTCGGGGTCTGGGCACTGGCCACAGACCGCAAGCCCGGCACAAGCAGGAGCCCCGCGCCGAACGCCGTTGACGTCAAAAGGGATCTTCGGGAGATTGCCATGGTCTTTCCTTTTGGAAGTTTGATTCAGTCGTGCTCTGATCAGCGTTCAGGCCGGTTCAGCAGCTTCGCGTATTTCTTGAGAAACAGGTCCGCGCCCTTCATCTTGCGGGTCAGGAAGTCCCCAGCGGTGAAGAAGCCGAGGAAGGAATTCCCCTGTTTGGGGCCCAGTGGCACAAGGATCGGCGCCTTGCTGCCCCAAGGCTTGTAAGGCTTGATGTCCTCGATGCTTTTGCCCTTCGCCAACGCGGACAATGTGGCCTTGAGCCAAGGCAGTTGGCGGCTGATGGCCACAATGGTCATCCCGTCGCCTGCATCCGCGACATCGCCCGCCGCGAAAACATTGGGCAGCGACGATGGGCGCATCCACGGGTCGACCTTGATCCGGTTTGCCGTCGTTTTCTGGACACCGGCAAGCGTTTCAAGCACCTCGGAATTCGCGCGCGATCCGATAACCGGAAAGATCAGGTCGAAACCGTGCTGTGACCCATCGGAAAGTTGCAGGGTTCCCGCATAAGGCTCGGTCAAGCTTTTCAGGTTCTCCGCCCGCTGGCCGAGAATGAGCGTCACACCAGCCTTGCGCAGCTTCGCAGCCAAAGAGGTGCCCAGCTTTGACGGCATCGTCGGGAACAACGCCTTGTCGCTTGAGATCAACGTCACCTTCTTGTCCGGCATGGCATAGGCGATCTCGCCCGCAAGCTCGGTGCCAACGGCACCAGCCCCGACAATGCCGATGCTCCGCGCCGTTTTGAGTTGCTGGTGAATGCGCTGGTTGTCCGCCCTAAGGCCCGCAATATCGGCGCCTTTTGGCTTGAAGGGCATGGCATTGCCAGATCCGGTTGCAACAACGATTTGATCCGCCTCTACCCGCGTGCCGTTGTCCAGGGTCACGCCGTTTGCGTCGATGCCTGTCGCCTTGGCCGCGACAATCCGGCCATTCCTGAGCAGCCCTCCGTAAGGAATAAGCGCGCGATCCAGCAGCGTAGGGTCGACAACCGCGCGGATCATGGCCGGTGCGTGAACAAAATGACTGCGCGGCTCGATCAATGTGACCTCCGCGGTGTCGTCGAGAGACTTTGCAAGTTCGGCGCCTATGTAACCGCCGCCGACAATGGCAATTTTCTGTGGCATGATTTCTAACCTTCTTGGGGGCCTTGCGGCGTTGTTCTATGTTTTGTGGGCAGCGTGATCGGCGGGATAGGTGATCTGCCCGACTTTCCCGGCGCGATACGCTTGCGCAAGATCGCCGTCGCTGTTCATGACCAACGGGCCGCGCATCGCGACGGGGTCGGTGATCGCCTCGCCCCCAAACAGCAGCCGGGCGAACGGTTCAACAGCCCGGTTCGCAAGGGCCCGTGCGATTGTAAATGTGCCGACCCGATCGGGCTGCGCTGGCTCTTGGAAAGAAACGTGTTTCATTGAGTTGCTCCGGTTGTTGATCCGGTGATAGGCGAAACGGAACTTGATTAATATTTATACTTTTTTAGTATCTACATAAGTATTGCTTAACCTCTGGTGCCTGATGAAACTCGATCACCTGAACGTCTTGCGCGCCGTTGTTGAAACCGGCTCGGTCAAAGCGGCCGCTGACCGCCTCAACCGGACGCAGCCAGCGATCAGCCAGGCGTTGAAGGCCCTAGAATTCCAGACCGGAACCGAATTGTTTGACCGGTCGGGGTATCGGCTTGAACTCACCCCCGTCGGCAAACGGGTCTATCTTCAATCCTTGCGCGTTTTAACGGAGGCGGAGGATCTGGGTCAGTTGATCCAGCATTTTGAGAAAGGGCAGGAAGAAACGATCACGATCGCGGTGGATACCAGCACCAACCTCAACGCGCTGACCCCCGTCTTGTGCAAACTGCAAACGGACTTTCCCGAGACCCGCGTGGTCTTGCGCCCCGAGGTTCTGTCCGGTGCCATCGAGGCCGTAAAATCAGGCACAGCGGCAATCGCGATTTCGCCAATGTCCTCGATCATGCTCGAGGAAGAGGGTTTCGACTACATCCCCCTCGGGATTTCGACGTTGCGCAATGTCACGTCACCCTCCCTTTGGGCCGAGATGGACAATCCCAGGCGGCTCTCGGACCTGCGGCGCTTTCATCAGGTCATCGCAAGCGACAGCGGGCAAGCCGGAGGGCTGTTCGACCGCGAAATTGGCGTCCAGAAAGGTCAGCGACGCTGGTATGTCAGCGACCTGCACACAAAGAAGCACCTTCTGATCGCGGGCCTTGGCTGGGGCCGCCTGCCGGACCACATGATCGCCAACGAATTAAAGCAAGGGCGGCTGTGCGAGATCGACCTGCCACACACGCATCTTGCCTTTGACGTCACAATCTATGCGTTTCGCCAGCCAAAGCCAATCGTCCGCGCCGTAGCGGAATTGCTTTGGAGAGAATTTAAAGCTCATGCTGCGTAAGGCATGTGCATCGTGACAGTCGGCTTTGATATTTTGAACAGATCGGCCGACGATCAAAATGATCCACGAAGAAAACCATTTGGCCTTGAAGGAGCACAATGAAGAACGGGCGAAACCTTGCTTGGACGCCCTAAATATTCCAAGCTTGAAGGCTGTTCGCAGGGCGATCCATGCGCTTGCCCCCATTTCGGTCGAATGTGCCCGCAAAGGCGAAGCGGCTGGTCGCAAAAAGGTTCGACCAGCGACGCGCAGGAAGCAGGCCAGGCTTTCCAACTCATGCGACTGGCATGGCGCTGCCCCCTTAAAAACAAGATAATCTTTTGTAAAATATATGGAATTATTGATCCCACTGGGTCACGGTGCCCCCGAAAGCCAAGGCTATTCCCCTGAAAACTCAAAACGCAATTGGCAGAAAGCGATCATTATCCGATCACTGCTCTTGTGATTTAAGGCTGTTCAGATCAGCCCCATAGTCTTTCAGCCAGGTGGTAATCTTGGCCTGATCTTCCTTTCCCTTCATCCATCCCGCAAAAAGCGAGCTTTCCAGTTCCGGGTCCATCGCACAACCGAACGGCAACGCCTTGAGGACTTCCAAGCTGAAAGAGCGGTAGGCGCGTTCTTCCTCTGGCGTGATGGTCTTCTTGCCCATCAGATCGGCGATCCGCCCTGTTTCCGCAGCCTTGGACAGGGCCAGTTGCGCCTGTTCGCGCATCGGGTTCAGGTCGATCTTCTCAAGCCGATCGTATTTGCCAAAAACATCCAGAAGATCTTCATCGGTCATGCGCCGACCATACACGATCGGGAAAAGATAGGCCATTTCCGCCACCTTGTCATAGCCAAGACGCGTCGC
The DNA here is from genome assembly GCF_003991405.1 of Pseudorhodobacter sp. E13. Classification (GTDB taxonomy): domain Bacteria; phylum Pseudomonadota; class Alphaproteobacteria; order Rhodobacterales; family Rhodobacteraceae; genus Pseudorhodobacter. Next base: position 40,659 of record NZ_RPEN01000151.1, on the reverse strand, counting down.
CCCGTGCAACGTGCCGCCGGAAAGAAACACGAAGGGATCCTTGCCGGCATTGTCCTCGACATAAGCCGAGAGCTTTGCCTGACGATACAGATAGTCGTCGAGCATCAAGTCATTACCGTTCATGTTGACCCAATTCTGCATTGCCTCTGATCCCTTCTGGGACCCGGCGATCTGGGCAAAGTTGTCTTGGGTATCGACGGCCTTGCGCATGGCGGTATCGGCCATTTCCGGTATCATCAACGCTTCGGAGAAATAGGTTGCGATGTCGCCCAGACCTGCTGGCAGGAAATCTCCGCCCTTCTTTGCAAGCCCTGACATGATGCTCATGGCAAAGAGCAGATCCTGCTGCGCCTCGCTGTAGCGCCCGGAGGCCATGCGGGTCCGGGCAGCAGCGACCTTGCTTTCGTATAGCGTGTATTGGTCGTAAACTTCCTTGACCGCGTTGCCGACCTCGACCCCTTTTTTCAGCGTGTCGACGACGAATTTGCTGTTCTGGGTCTTTTTGCGCAAGCGTTCCAACTGCGCGTGATTGTCGAGGTTCAGCCCTTGCGGCATGCGAAAGGTCGGGTCCAGCTTTTCCATCTTCTGGGTCAGAGCGGCCAGATCGTCGACGTGTCCCGATGTTGCCATTTCGACATATTTTTGTGTCATGTCCATCGTCGTCGTCAAAAGCACGATCGCCTCTTTCGAACCGCCGCCCTTCGTCGCGCCCAAGGCGTCGGAAAACGCCTTTACGTCCTGCACGCCGCCGATGATCTTGCCCAGACGGTCGATATTCCTGGCCATGGCGTCATGGCTTGCCAGCCGTGCGCGGGCGGCGCTGTGGGCGTTGTGGGCGTCGCGGGCGATGGCATAGGAATCGGGGGTGCCGTCGGCGCGGGCCTTCTTGGCCGCGGTATTGTAGATCGACTCGGCCCGAGAGACGTTCATCGCCTCGGTTGCATGGGCAAGATCGGTCAATTCCTTCATGGTGGAGAAGAATTCCTGCTGATGGTTCGGGTCCGACACCAGCGCGGACAACAGTTGTTTCATCGCGGATTGATCCAGCGCCTTCTGAATCTCGACCTCGGCCTGTCGCAGACGGTTGCCTGCGTCCAGAATGAAGCGGTCGGCTTGCGCCTTTTGCGCTTCGGCCAGTCTTTTGGGGGGCGGCAGAACGGGAACACCGCTGGCCGCCAAGTAGTCATACCCGCGAAACCGGTCCCGCAGATTCTGTTCTTTTGACAGTTCGGCATGGCGCGCCTTGCAGCGCTGAAAGTCCTCGTTCAGCTTGCGCTTTTCCAGACCGGAGCGGGCTGAAATCGCCCCCAGCATTTCCTCCAGAACCGAATTTCCGGAACCAAGCGGGTTGGTGATTGCACAGCTGTCCCAGATGGATTGCGTCGTCGGCAAGGGGTTGCGAAAGCACCCATAGCCCGAAACGACACAAGGATCGCCGGGCTGGTTACAGCTGTAGCGCGGGTCATATTCGCCAAGCGTGCCGGGATGATAGAACTGAGAGGTGCCGATCGCCCCGTAGCCTGCGCTTTTGCACAGGCAATTGTAGAAGGCTTCAGTGGGCTGGACGCCAAGGCGCCCCAGCGTGGCGATATGCTTTTCATAGGGCAGGAAGATGATGCCCTTCAGCACCTTCTTTTCGGACGGGCTGCGCCCGTTGTCTTGCGCAAGCGCCGCAGCACCCGACAGCGCCGCGATCACAGCCGCAAGGCCGATCAGACGGAAAGCATTGGTCATGGTCCATCCTTTGTCATTTGCGTGGCAAGCCAATCCAGATAGGCATCGGCATCAAAACTCTCGTTCGGCTCCAGCAAGAGCCGGGTGCCCAGATCCATCAGGGGCGGTGCCACTGTTCCGATGGTGACATCGGTCAGGCGAAGCTGCGCCGGGCCATATCGGTGCCCGGCAAAGGACAGCACAGAAAGGTGATGGCGCGTGCCCCGACGCAGGCTTGAAAATCCCTGGGCCTCCAGCGCGGTGATACCGGGCAGGGTGACGCGCACTGTGGTGTCGGTGACGTCAATGAACAGCTTGCCATCCCACAGCGCCATATCTGCGGCGGTCAGGGGGCGGGTCCAATTGGCATAATAGCCGCCATAAAGCTGCAACTGCCATGTGCCGGCATTGCGCCCCTCGTCCTGCTTGATCAGCGCCACCAAAAGGGATTGGTCCTTGTTCAGATCCGCCTTGGCTGAGTCGGCCAGTTGCACATGAAGCCCCGATGTGCTGGCCGGATCAAAGCGCAGTGCAATCCGTTGCCCTGCCAGATCAAGTCGGTCATCCAGAATGACAACCGGATCGGTGGTGATGGCCCCTGCGGCGGCAGTGTCAAACCGGGCCGAAGTCTTTACGGTCAGGCCATTGCCATCAAGGCTAACCTCTTTTGCCATTTCGGGTGAGGCGGGGGTCACGACCGTCCAGCCCGCCAGCCGCCCCGGAGCCATCAGAACCTGACGATCAAGCGGGGCGAAGCCGGATGGTGCCTGATCTTGGTCGGACAGGACGGGCCCGATCTCGCGGATCAGGTCGATCCGTCGCAAGCCCAGTGTGGCGGGCAAGTTCGGTTTGGCGGTGTGACTGGTGACGATCAGGCGCAGGGCGCGCCCATCGCGCAGCGTTGGCCATGCAAGCCCGGTTTCCAGCGCAGCGCCATCGGCGATCACGTCGATCATGCCCGGTCGCAAGACCAGCTCTAGCACCTTTGGCATATCGGCCATATCGGCAAATTCCAGCGTCGGCAGGTCGGTCGCGTTGCCGGGCAGCCGGCCCAGTTGCAAACCGCCTTCGGCCGTCTTGACCAAAGTCACCACATAGCTGCCATTGCCGGGGTCGCCCCCGTCCAGCACCTTGTCAGGGATCAGCGCCACCCGCAGGCCCGAGGTAAAATCCGGGTCAATCTCGATCCGCAAGCGGGTGTTGGCAGTATCGGTGAACCTGTCCAGCCAGATCAGCGGTTCAGGCGAGAAAAGCCCGGCATTGGCATGGTTGCGGCTTTCCCCGACCGAAATCGCCAGCATGCCGTCTGCCAAGCTGGCGCTTTCGGCAAAGGGCAGGTTGCGGATGGTAAAGGGTTCCATCCAGGGGCCAATCCTGCTGGCGTCGAAGAGGGTGGTTTGCAAAGCTGTTCCGGGGGGTGCAAAGGCGGCGGGCAGGGCTGTGGGTGGGTTTGACACAGGCGCACGCAGGCTTTGACTGGTGATCATCGCCAGATCCATTGCCGCCTTGCCCTGATGGGTGCCCGGCCGGGCCGACGCTTGCAGATGCCAGCCTTGCAGCCCCATCTCTGGCGGCAGCATCGTTTCGGCAAGCCAAAGCCCCGAGGCATCGCGCAACACGGCCAAACCTTTTTCGTCCAGATCCAGCACAAGGGATGACGGATCCTCCAGACCTTCCAGCGGCACCTGCCCCTTGCGGCCTTCGTCAAGGTATAGAGCAACAAGGGGCGGGCCGCCGTTCTCGCTGCTGATCCGGATCATCAGGTCATGCGCGGGCCAGTCTTCCTGCCCCGCCACTTCGGGTGCCATAAGCGTGAACTGCGCGCCGTCGGCCTGATCTGACGCCAGAGTGAACGTCAACCGACGGATCAGGCCACTGTCTGGTTCCGGCAGCCAGACAACGGGGGCCACACTGGTCAAACCCGCAGTTGCCGTGCCGTTGTCGGGGCCAACGCGCAAATGCAGGGACTGGTCCGAATAGCTGGCCCCAGCGTCGAAATCGCCACCACGATGGGCGTAGGGCAGCCAAGCCGGATCGGGCTGGCCCATAAACAGCACCTGCGGTAATTCGGGGGGGGCCACCAGCGCCATCGCCATGCCTGCGGGCGGCTGCGGTGTCAGGCTGATCATGGTGCCACGGCTTTGATCCAGCAGGAATAGCGAGACGCCCCTCTCGGCCAGAAATGCCGCAAGAAGCGGGCGTTGCAGCCGCGACAGCGACTGCGCGGGATCGGCGGCCAGCGTGACAGAAACCACCCGCTTGTCGCCGCAAATCAGCGCCCATTCCGGCGCCATACCCAACCGTTCCAGTTTGTCCCAAGCGGGCAGGGCGGCCGTGCCGGGCTGGCAGGCGACCCCTAGATCATCAGAGAAAGCCTGCACCCAAGGCTGCTCTGGCGTATTCGCCCAAAGCGCCTGCGCCGAGAGCGTCCCACACAGGATAGCGCTTTTGCAAACGGTCAAAAACATAGCTTGCCCCTTTTGGCCTTTTGGCGGCTGAAACCGCCCAAGCATCACCGGCGACAAGGACAAGAATAGCACCTTGGCCGAGTCTGCGATCTGAGGTGGATCAAGGCAGTCGAGGCACATCTGCGGTAGAATGGTTCAGATCATGAGGAGTGTGCCATGAAGACGATGCGTGACCCGACAAAGCGTGGTTTGGGGTGGTATGTCCACCTGTGCATGGCCAGCACAGCGTTGGGGGTATTGGCAGGTGTGGCCATGGCGCAAACTGACAGCTTGCCACCCGATTGGCAGCGCCATGACTTTCGCGGTGCCAGTTTTGCCGTGCCTTCGGATTGGACTGTGGTGCAGGACTCGGACTCTGGCCTTGGCTATATCGCGGGCACGGCCGAGGCACAGACCGGGCCCGGCTTTGGCATGACACTGACCGCCATGCCGAAATCCATGGTCAGCGGCCTAGAGCCATTGGGCGAAGAGGTGATTGGCGGTTGGGTCTTCAACCGCTTTCGTGGATCAGAGGCACCAGATGGCAAGGTGACGATCGAAGGCGATGTTCTGATTTCGGCAGAACCGGTCTTGGGCAACGAACATATTGCCATCATCCGTTCTGCCCACGGGGACGCCCTTGCCAAACATGAAGATCTGTTTGCCCGGATCATGGCGACGTTGGCCTTGCCCATGGCCGATGGACCGTGGCGGGAGCCGGTTCTCGGCGCTGTGTTGCAAGCACCATTGCCCGACGCGTGGAAAGACTATCGCCCGGAGGAACACAGCTATATCGAGTTCACCCGGATCGACCCGAGAGGTGCGGTCACGCTGATCCGGTATGACGCGGCCGACAAGGATTGGGACAGCTGGACCTACCACGTCGAAAACCGGACCCCCGCAGAAAGCGTGACTTTCATGGGCCAGCCCGCGCGGTTCTATGATTGGCACAAGCCGCAAGACAGCTATGGTGACAATTCCGACGACCCCGAATCTGTGCGGCTCTACGTTATGGAGACATGTCTGCCCGATGGTGCGCCTGTCGGTGTGCTGATCGAAGGCATGCCGTCTTTTCAAACATCCGGCACGGTGCAGAACCTGCTGGACGGGCTGCAATTCACGCCCGGTGACGGGGCCGCACCCTGTGCCGAAACAGTGTTCCCGGTGCCGGAAACCACAGGCGATGGGGGGGCGCGACGCAGTGTGACTGGCAACAGTCTGTTGGTGCGCCCGGTGCCGCAGCCTGATTGGCCTGCGCTCAACCTCGGCGGGCTTCGCTTTGGCGTGCCGGAAAGCTGGACGGGTGGCCCGGTTGACAGCGGCCTTGCCTATATGTCGTCGCAAGGCCAATACGAACTGTTCGTCGGCACCACCCCGGATGCCCCGGCCCAGACTGCTGACCGCAGGGAAATCGTGATTGACGGTCAACGATTTGTCGAAATGAGTCAGCCAGATGGCGCGGTGCTGGTTTCATTGGCGCCAGTCGGGGCGCAGGGGCACTTGTTGATCAGCCTTCGCGGTGGTCAGCCCGATGGCCCCGGCTTCATCGACATCCTTGCGACCATGACGATCGACACCGCCGCGGCGCAACCGGTTCCGACGCTGGGTCTGGAGGGGCTGGTTGAATACACGCTGCCGGTCGGCTGGACCGTCACCGAAATGCCCGACAGTTTGACCCTGATGGAGGATGAGGGGCGGGGGTATCTCACGATCCTGCGCGGTGCCGCGTTGCTGGCACCCGATGGGTTGGCCGGATCGGTGCCGCTGCGCGCCCATGGCAATTTCGAAACCCTGCCGGGTTTGGAGCTGTCTGGCTACGCTTGGCCCGGAACGGTTCCGGAATTCATGGAGAATGGCGTTGCCGATCCGGGATATCATCGCTTGTGGATTTCCAGAACCTGCTTGCCGGGGGGCGAGGCTTTTGCCATCGCCTTTGGTGGTGTCCAGAGCTTTCGCGAGGGCAAGGAGCTTGGTCAGGTGACATCCAGTCTGGCTTTTCATCTGCCCGAGGGGTCGGCAGAGTGTGACGGGCCGCGCAGTGCCGGTCTGATTCTGGATCCTCAGACCGATATGGTGATCGGCCCGATGGTCGAGTCCGCCGGTTTGTCCGCGCCCACGGAAACACCGCCAGTGCCAGAGGTTCAATCCGAACCGAAAGTCGCGGCAGCGCCTGATGTGGCACCACCACCTGCGGCGCAACTCGCCCCGCCTGCGCCACCTGTTCTGGCCGTGCCTCCCGCGCCACCCATTGCAGACCCGGATGTTTTTGTGGCCGAAGAAGGGGGCTATTCGCGCTATACCAATGGGCGATATGGCACCCAGATCAGCTACCCCAGTGATTATTTCAGTCCTCAACCGCCTCCGGACAGTGGTGATGGCCGCAGCTTTGTTTCGGCCGACGGCGCGGCGCAATTCATGGTCTTTGCGCAATATGACGCGATGGGGCTAGGGCAGGAGGGTTTGAAGCAGTTTGACCTTGAGATGTCCGGAAGCGATCAGATTACGCAGTCGACCGAAGGCCCCGGCTGGTATGAGATCGCAGGCTTTTCCGAGGGGGCAGCCTTTTACCGCAAGGTCTTGGTCAGTGCCGATGGCTTTGTTCAGGTGTTTGAGATCAGCTACCCGCCGGCCTTGGCCGCCAATTTCCAACCGGTGATCCGCTATATGGCCGATGGCTTTGGCCCGATGGGGGGCCAGCCCGCCGCGAATACCGACCGAGACTACGCTGGTTCTGACGACATGTCGGTGGCCGAGGGGTATCCGCCGCTGAACACCGCCGCGCTGTTCACCCCGGCTCGTGGCACCGCCTTGCGCACTGCGCTGGCAGATACGCTGCGTGTGCCTGTCGAGGGCCTTTTGCAGCAACCGGTGATCTTTGTGATCTCGGTTCTGAAAACCGATGGCACTTGGGCATATTTGCAAGGCAGGCCGGTTCAACCAAACGGAAAGGCAATCAACTGGGCCGCCACACCCTATGCCAATGACATCGCCAAAGGAGTGATGAGCGATACGGTGATGGGACTGATGCAGAATATCGACGGAGAGTGGGTGATGATGATGCTCGCCTTCGGCCCCACCGATGTCGCCTGGTATGACTGGCTTGATATCTATGGATTGCCAGAGGATCTGTTCGCCCCTTGATGGGTCAACATTTGATGCCGCCTTTGGCCAGAGATACAAGATCTTCTTCGGCTTTACGCGGGATCTTTGGGCCGGTTCAGGCCGGTAGGAATGCCCTTGCTCGCGGCGCATTTTCATAAAGCCCGGCGTTTCCGGGCAAAGGGCATATTCATCGTCAAGGACCTGCGCGGGACGCGGTAAAATCAGCGGCGTGCCACTGTCAGAAGCACCTTGGCGGGACGGGCCGGGCGCGGATTTATCGCCGCGATGACAAAACCCAGCCGCTTGCGCGTCGCAGCGTTGCGGTTGATTTGCACGACCCTAGCATCAACATCCGCTTGAATTCGTTCGTTTAAGTGGAACAGATTTTGCCCGCAGCCGCCGCAACACGCTGCCCCCCCGGAATGAAGGCGAAGTTTGATCCGTTGGCCAGCACAGAAAACGGACCACAACCGCAATCAAGCGCAAACCACCTTTGCCAAGCCTCGGGAAAGAACGGCTTCGGACGCCCCATTCAGGCGTCCGTCAGCCAGTAAAGACTGCCTGTTGATCAGGTATCCTCGCGAAGCCTGAATGAAACAAAAAGCCCGAAATCAGTGGGTCTGGCCCTTAACGATACAGGCTCCATGACGCAAAATCCTGCCCGAGCGGGCCTGCAATGTCTTCGATGGAGTCGTATAAAAGTTCTAGGGCATAATGTGGGTTGTGCGCGAAGGCACCCGCGTCTGAAGTCACCAGTTTCCAGTTGTAGGCAGCCTTCAAGAGACGCGGTGTCCAAGCCTTATACGCAACTGATTTTCCGTCTGCTTGGTCTATCCGCCCGTCGCCATTCGCATCGGCAAAGAAATACGGGAAGCTGTGACCGTCATAGACCATAGGCGTCCCCGCGATGGATTTGGAATATTCGATCACGAGCCCGTGGAGACGCTCTGCATTGGCCGCGATATCCGAACGGATGCCCTTGGCAAGATTGCCGCTACCGTCATAGCTGATGCGGGACAGGCGGATGTTGTCGGGCGTGCCGTCTTGGTGGCAGGTGGAACAGCTTTGCTGCGCCACTTCAAGGCTGTGGGGTTCGTGACACGAAACGCAGGTTTCCACCGGTCGCGCATGGAAGAAGCGGCCCGAATAGGTTTTCGCGGGATAGTGATAACCCGCCCCACCATAGCCCCCAAGCCAAGTGGCGGCGGCTACAGCGTAATGCGGGTTAATGAAATTCAACGCAGGGTCAGGCGTATCGGCATCGCGCGTGCCGACCGCTGCGGTGATCTGCACGCCCGAGGCACGGCCCTGATGGCAGGTCATGCAAGACGCCTCTGCCGTCGATGCGACGGGGTGCATAAGCCCGCTTGGAAACTTCACCTCTGTGATGCTGGTCAGACCCGGATCGTGGCATGTCGCGCAATCCACCACACCGCCTGTCGGCACGGGGGTCGCGGAGGGGCCACGTTCGCTGCCGTCCAATCCGTGAAATATGCGAAACCCTGCGCCGGAATGGCATGTGGCACAGGCAGGCGGAATCTCCCCTTCGGCATTCCAGTGGGCAAAGGATTCAGACGCTGCATCCGAGTGCCCTGACCGCGCCCAGTTTGAAATGGCAAGCTGGTTTTCGATCTTGATCTGATCCGGGTGAAACGGCCCTGACCGGGGCATGACAAACAGCTCAAGCTCTTTCGCAATGGCCTCGATCTCGGGTGAGGTGGGGGTGGTCACATCCTGCGCAAAAGACTGCGCCGGAACAGTCGCCAAAATGACAAAAGAAACATATATCTTAAAAATATCTTTTATTTTCAAACCTGTATAAATCATCTTTTGTCGCTCCTTAGCTGTCTTGGCTATACGTTCGCGCAATTTCTTGGTATCATTTCTGGGTGATTTCCGCAATCGCTTGCGCGGGCAGGGTGGTGCGGGAAACAAGATGCAGACCAACGGAGAAGATATGTTCGGTCCTCTTTTTTCCGCAGGGCTTGTCTTGCCTTTTTCCACTTTACCCTCGGCGCAGGCCGCGCCTGAAACGCATATCACGGACGAAGCCGCGCTGATCCCCGATCACGGTGAGGCGTTGCGCATCGAACTGTTGGTGCCCGAAGGTGGGCGTGTAGCGCAGGGGCAACCGGTGATGCGGCTGCGCGATACACCCGGAATTGCCCTTGTGGCGCCAATGGCCGGGCAGGTTGCCCGTATCGAACTGCGTCCGGGGCGCCAGTTGTTGCAGGCTGTGCTGTTTCACGATGCCCGTGGCGACCGCTATCGGTTCGATACAAGCACCGCTGCGCGCGGCCCCGATGGTCTGCGCGCATTGCTTCAGCAAAGCGGGTTGTGGCGGATGTTTCGCAGCCGCCCCTTCGGCCACCCCCCCAAGGTGGCAGAGGTTGCGGCGGCGATCTTTGTGATGGGTGTGGACACGCGGCCCAATGCCGCCGCCCCGGCAGTGGCGCTGGCCGGGCGCGAGGCGGATTTTGAACGCGGTCTTGCCGCGCTGGCCGGGTTTGCGGCGGGGCCGATCTTCTTTTGTGAACCCGGCAAGGCGCGCTATGGCGGGGCTGTCCCGTCACAGATCACGCGCCTACAGGCGGGTGCGCTGCATCCGCAAGGGGCGGCGGGGCTGTTGATCCACCGTCAGTTTCCGGCGCGGATTGCCGCCCCGGTTTGGGATATCGCCGCCGAGGATGTGGCCGATCTGGGCGCAGTGCTGGAAACCGGATATCTGCCCCCCACTCGGCTGGTCGCTATTGCGGGGGATGCGCTGCGCGAGACGCGGCTTGTTCGCTGCCAGCCGGGCGCGGATTTGCGGGGGTTGACCCAAAGCCTCGTGCGGCCCGGCCCGCATGATATTCTGTCGGGCGCGTTCCTTGATGGCCGCGCCGCGCATTGGTTGGCCCCGCGCGACCGGCAGGTCACCGTGTTATCCCGCGCTGCGCAGCCCAAGCTGCGGCACTGGTTCGGGGCGGCGCTGGATCAGGCGGCGATTGCGATGCCGATCATCCCAACCGCCGCCTTGGAACAGGCCATGGGCGGCGCGGCGTTTCCTGTCGCTGCAATGATCCGTGCGCTGGCCACCAGAGACACCGAGGCTTTCACCAAGCTGGGCGGGTTGTCGCTGGTTGAAGAGGATGTGGCGCTGGCCGATTACGTCACCGGGGCTCGGCCACGGCTGGCCGACCAATTGCGCGCGATGCTGAACCAGATCGCCAAAGAAGAGGACGCAGCATGAAGCGGGGCCTCTGGGACCGGGAGATGGTTGCGCTGTTGCTGTTGCTGGCAATGCTGCCGATGGTTTTCGCGTGGCTGTGGTTCGGCGGCCTTGATGCGTTGGGGCGGCTTGTCTTTACGCTGGTGATATCGGGCATCTGGCATTTGGTTTTCATGCTGGCGCGGGCGCAACCGCCTTCTTTCGCCGGGGCGATTACAGCAGTGGGGGTGGCGATGCTTGCCCCGCAGGACCTGAGTTTGTTGCAACTGATCTTGGGAATCAGCTTTGGGTCGGTCTTCGCGGAATTGGTGTTCGGCGGCTGGGGCCGCAACGTCTTGAACCCGGCAACTGTGACGATTGCCTTTCTGGGCTTTGGCTTTCCGACGGCTGCTTGGCCGGATTTTGTTGCCCCCGTTGGTTGGGCCGCGTTGCCGGCCTTGGCGATGGGGGTGGTCTTCGGGGTTATGTCGTTACGGTTGATTTTGGGGGCGATGGTCGCGCCGGGGGTGGCGCTTGCCTTTGGGGTGCCTGTCGCGGCGGCGCTGCCCGTGGCGGCACTTGTGTTGGCGCTGCTTGTCACCGACCCGGTGGCCAGTGCGTCCACCCGGCTTGGCGGCTGGCTGAACGGGGGGCTTTATGGCGCGCTGGTTGTGCTGTTTGCCACCGGTTGGCAAGGGGCCGCCACGGCCCAAATCGCGGTATCCGCCGCGCTTTGGGCCTCTCTCGCCGCGCCGCTGCTGGACGAGGCGGCGCTCGCGCTTTGGACAGAACGCAGGAGACGACGTCATGGTTGACTTGAACCCGCTTACCGCGTGGCGCAGATTTCTGGCGCTGCCCAATGAAAGCAGACCCAAAACGCTGGGCATGGCCTTTATCGTCTCGGCCGTCTGCGCGCTGATGGTCAGCGGGGCCACGGTTATGCTGCGGCCCATTCAGGCCGCCAACCGCGCTGTGGAACAACAGGCCCGGCTGGAGGCGCTGATCTCGGGTATTCCGGGCATGACCGAGGTTTTGTCGCAAGCGGGGGGCACCGTTTCCACCGTTGTTATTGATTTGAACCGGGGTGCGGCAGCGACCGGGGTGCAGCCCGAAACCCTGTCTGCCGCGCTGGAAGACAGCGGCAACTGGACCGGCCTGACCCCAGCGCAGGATCTTGCCGGGCTGGGCCAGCGCCCCAATTACGCGCAAGTGTATTTTCTGCGCGATGCGGGCGGTGATCTGTCTTTGGTGCTGCTGCCGATCAGTGGCGCGGGCTATAACGGGTTGATAGACGCAATCCTTGCACTGCGGGCCGACACGAATACCATCGCCGGGCTTGCCATCACCAACCAGTCCGAAACGCCGGGGCTTGGCGCCCGGATTGAGGAAGCGGCGTGGCTGGACCAGTTCCGCAGCAAGACGGTCGCAGATGCCAGCGGCACCATTCGCTTTGCCGTTGCCCGTGGTCAGGCAGGCAGCGAATATGAGGTCGATGGGATCACCGGGGCCACCCGCACATCAAACGCCATCACCCGCATGATGCGCTTTTGGCTGGGGCCGGACGGTTACGGCCCGCTTCTGCAAGCCATCAGGCGGGGGGAGTTCTAGGCCATGAGCGCACGCACAGGTCTTTGGGGGATCCTGACCGAACCGTTGATCCGGCAAAACCCGGTGACGCTCCAGATCCTTGGGATCTGTTCGGCGCTGGCGGTGACAACATCGGTGGCCACCGCGCTGACCATGTCCGGGGCGCTGACGGCCGTTGTGGTGCTTTCCGCCGGGGTGATCAGCCTGATCCGGCGGCATATCCCGGACTCGATCCGGCTGATCGTTCAGATCGTGATCGTCGCCTCGTTGGTGATTGTGATCGATCAGCTTTTGCAGGCCTATCTGTTTGAGATCAGCCAGCGGCTGTCGGTTTTTGTCAGCCTGATCACGACGAACTGCCTTGTGCTGGGGCGCACCGAATCCTATTCGCGGCATAACCCGCCCTTGCGCGCGATGGTCGATGCGCTTGGCAATGGGTTGGGCTATTCACTGGTGCTGACCGTGATCGGCGCGATACGGGAGCTGTTCGGGGCGGGGTCGCTGCTGGGTTGGCAAGTGTTTGCAACGGTCGATCAGGGGGGCTGGTATACGCCGCTGAACCTGATGCTACTGGCCCCTTCGGCCTTTTTCCTGTTGGGGGGGCTGGTCTGGGCGATCCGCAGCATCTTGCCGGACCAGGCAGAGGCGCTGGACTATCTGCGCCCCGATGACCCGGAGAATGCGGCATGACCGAGCTTTGGTCCCTTTTTCTGCGCGCGGCCTTTGTCGAGAATATGCCGCTGACCTTCTTCCTTGGGCTGTGCACCTTCATCGCGCTGTCGCGGAAAACCGCATCGGCGCTGGGGCTTGGCATCGCCATGATCGCAGTCATGGGCGTGACCGTGCCGCTGAACCACCTGATCTATACCGCGCTGCTGACCCCCGGCGCATGGGCTTGGGCTGGCCTGCCCGAAACTGACCTGTCCTATCTGAAACTTATCGCGTTTATCGGTGTCATTGCCGCCACCGTGCAACTGTTGGAAATGGTGCTGGACCGGTTCTTTCCGGCGATCTATGCCTCATTCGGGGTGTTTTTGCCGCTGCTGACCGTGCAATGCGCCATTCTGGGCGGCAGCCTGTTCATGGTGGAACGCAATTACAGCCTAGCGCAATCCACAGTCTTTGGCCTTGGCGCGGGCTTTGGTTTTGCCGTGGCGGTGGTCATGCTGGGGGCTATCCGGGCGCGGCTGGCCTATGCTGACCTGCCACAGGGCCTGCGGGGTCTTGGGATCACCTTCATACTGGCGGGCATGATGTCGCTCGGCTTTTCCGCCTTTGCGCAGATGGTAGCATCATGACCGAGATCCTGCTGGGTGCGCTTATCATCGTTGTGCTGCTGGTCGCACTGACCTTGGCGCTGCTGGTCACACGCCGCAGGCTGATCCCTGCCGAGGCGATGACCGTAACGGTCAACGGAACCCATACCATTCAGGCCGCAAGGGGGGACCGATTGCTGGGCGTGCTGCATGGCGCGGGCATTGGCATCCCTGCCGCTTGTGGCGGGTCGGGCACCTGCGGGCTGTGCCGCGTGGTGGTTGAAGGCGATGGCGCGGGCGAGGCGCAAGCCACCGAAAAAGGCATCCTGTCAGCGGCCGAACGCAAGGCACATGTGCGGCTGGCCTGTCAGGCGGCCCTGCGTGGCCCCTGCGCTGTCACGGTGCCGCAGGCCTTGCTGGGCAGCACCGGATTTACCTGCACCGTGCTGTCCAATCGGCAATTGGCCCCGCTGATCCGCGAACTGGTGCTGAAACTGCCCGCAGAACAGCCCTTCGATTTCCGCGCCGGTGGGTTTTTGCAACTGACCGCGCCGCCTCATGACCTCGGTTTCCACCAGATCGACGTGGAACCCGCGTTCCGGGATATCTGGATGCTGGCCGACTGGCCGCAAATGCGCTCCGTCTCGGCCGAAAGTGTTACCCGCGCCTATTCCATTGCCAACCGGCCCGAGGATGTGGGGCATGCGGTGTTCAACATCCGGCTGGCAGTGCCCCCCGCAGGGCAAGAACGGGACCTGCCGCCGGGTGTTGTCTCATCATGGCTGTTTGCGCTGAAACCCGGTGAAACGGTCGAAGCCTCTGGCCCCTTCGGTGATTTCCATGTTCAGCCGACAGAGCGTGAGATGATCTTTATCGGCGGCGGTGTTGGCATGGCCCCGCTGCGCGCGATGATCCATGAACAGATCGGGCAGGGCACGCCCCGGCGGATGCGCTATTTCTATGGCGCGCGCTCGGCGGCCGATCTGTTCTATGTCGAAGAGTTCGAGGCGATTGCCGCCGCCCACCCGAATTTTGACTGGACACCCACCCTGTCTGACCCCGCGCCGGGCGATCGTTGGCAAGGGGCCACCGGATTTGTCCACGACACGGTGCGCGCCGCGCTTTTAAAACACCCCGCCCCAGAGGATTGCGAGTATTATCTGTGTGGCCCACCGGTGATGATTTCCGCCGTGCTCCACATGCTTGCAAAGCTGGGGGTGGAACCGCAATCAATCCACAATGATGATTTTGGAGGCTAAGCCATGCCGACCCATATGACCCGACGCCAGATAATCGCCCTGACAGGCGCCGCGCTGTGGTCCGGTGCCGCAAGGGCCGAGGCCCCGGTGCCGCTGACGGGGGCAAACCCGGTTGAAACCATCGAGGGGCGCGCCTTTGCCAGTCACTGGCGTATCACCACCCCCGCCGGAACCCGCATCGCCCGCCATCGCGCCGGGATTGAACGCCTGCTGGCCCGGGTCGACCGCGAAATGTCGCCTTGGCGCGACGACAGCGACCTGTCCCGATTCAATGCCGCACCGCAGGAATGCGCGGTGTCACCCGATGTGGCACGGGTCGCCCGTGCCGCGCTGGGTCTGGCGCAAAGCAGCGGCGGGGCGTTTGACCCAACAGTCGGGCCATTGGTGGCGCGTTGGGGGTTCGGGCGCATTTCCGGCCTTGAGACTGGGCGTTGGCAAGGGCTGGCAGTGGGTGACGATCGCCTGCACAAGGATCAGCCGGGCCTGACGATGGATTTGTGCGGCATCGCCAAAGGGCGCGCGCTCGACCTTATGGCACAGCATCTGCTGACAGCGGGGGCGACGGATTTCCTGATTGATCTTGGCGGAGAGTTGAAAAGCGCGGGCCTGCATCCCTTGGGCCGCGACTGGCGTGTGGCAGTGGAAGACCCGCGCATCGGACAGGAGGGCGCAGCCGCCGCGCTGGTCTTGCCCTCGGGGCTGGCGGTCGCGACCTCTGGCCTGCGGGCGCAAAGCTATGACTTTGGCGCGCATCGATATGGCCATATCATCGACCCGAAATCCGCGCGCCCCGCGCAGGGGCGTATCGCCTCTGTCTCGGTTCTGAGCGGGACGGCGATGATGGCAGACGGATGGGCCACCGCACTTCTCGCCGCTGGTGAGGCAGGGCCGAAGATCGCCCGCGCCAACAGCATCGCGGCGCTGTTTTTGCTGAACAACGGCGCGGCACTTGATGTGATAACCACCGGCGGCTTTGACCGCTATGTGATGTAAGGGGCGGGCGATGGAACTGCTACTCGGACTTGTCGTCGTTGTCTTGGCCATGGGGGGGCTTGCGCTTGGTCTGGCCCTCGGGCGGGGGCCGGTCAAAGGCTCGTGCGGGGGGATGTCTTGTCTTAAGGATATTGCCTGCGAAGGATGCCCGCACCGCAAGACCGGGGGCGCGGAATGAGCGTGAATGAAACCCTGCGCGGGCTGGTGCGCACCGACCTGCCGGTGCTGACGCCAGACATGCCTATCCGCCGCGCCGTCGCCACGCTTGTGCAAGAGCGTGCGGCAGCGGCAGCCGTGCTTGATGACAGCGGCGCGCTGCGCGGCATCCTGAGCCAGAAGGATTGCTTCCGCCCGACACTGAACGCGAGCTATTATCAGGAATGGAAGGGCACAGTGGCCGACTTTATGACCGCCGAGGTCGCGACGCTGCCCGTCAGCGCCGATATCACCGATGCCGCCGAAGCCTTCCTTACGCATTCCTACCGGGTCTTTCCCGTCCTTGATGGCGCGCAATTCCTGGGGCTGTTGCGGCGTTCGGATGTCCTGAAGCGCTTGGTTGAAATGGGCTAGGGAAAGCTTGTATCTCTGACCTCTCATCGTTTCCATCTACATCGATGAAAACGCCATGCCACGCACCTGAAACAGCAAGGAGGGTTGCTTTTCTGAGGTGCTTTTGGCGGATGCTCGGGAAGCCACCGCTAAAAGGGCCGCGCAGCACTCCGACTGTCAACCAAAGTTTTCAAGGGGCCGTTTGTGCGGGTTCAGTCCCGATTGACGTCACCGAGGCGCGGCGCGTGCACATGGGTTCGGATGAGGAGCGCAGCCGCGGCGCCCGCGATAGCGCCGAACAGATGGGCCTCCCAAGAGACGCCGGGTTGACCCGGCAGCACACCCCAGAGAATGGAGCCATACAGAACCCCGACCAAGAGTGCTGCGCCGAGCGTAATCGGTGATCGATCCACCAGGCCACGGGCCACGAGGAAACCGAACCAGCCAAAGATCAGCCCAGAGGCACCAATATGGATGGCAGAGCTTCCAAACAGCCAGACCAGACCACCGCCGAGGCCAATCACTACGGCGTTCACAGCCAGCAAGGCCCGCGTGGCAGTGGCCACCAGCAACCCTCCCATCACCAATAATGGCGGCGTATTGGCCATTAAATGCGCGAAGCTTGCGTGCAATAGCGGCATTGCGATGATGCCATCCAACCCGCTGACGTGCCGGGGAATAAGGCCGAAGGCCGGATTGAAGCCGTAGCCGAAAAGCCAATTGACGACCTGCACCGCCCAGAGCAGTGAAACAAAGGCTGCAAGCGCCGTGGCGCGCCGAAAGAAGGCGCGCATGTGATCCCGTTTTCCCATGTTGGCGACAATAGCGGCCTCTACAGCGCCTTCAACGGCTTTTGTCCGCTGCACAGGTGGTGGTTTCAACCGATGGACTTCTGGGCGAAAAAGCAAAACGATACGCTGCTATCAAGGACCTGCGATGCCGCTTCTCATCCCGGTCCTGACGGCGGCTCAGCGCCGTCACTTTCGCAAGCAAGACCTGCGGATCACGCGGCCCGCCATCTCGCGCTATGCGCCGCTTTGGATGACTGACGAAGGTGAACAGCAACTGGTGGGAAAGCAGGTTCTGGCCAAATTTCGCCGCATGGTATCGTCAAGCGCGCATCGAAAACAGGTCGCCCGTTGGGTCTGTCTTTGCTTGTCCTGCATAGGCTGCGCTTTCACCGCGATGGGTTTTTCTTGTGGCACGGGGCTGGCGGCCCCAGACAGTGGCGCGCAAAAAGTGCCGGGGGCTGGTCATTGCCCCACCTTGAAATCGCTTTGCGCTGCGCCATTTGACCGGCAAGTGCAAAGAGGATGACCGCGATGACCGATCTGACAGCGACCCGCGCCGAAGGGGAGGCCCGGCTGGTGGCATTTGTGCCGCGCATGGGGCGGCGCTATGCCAATGGGCGCAACACTGACCACGGGGCGGGCGCGCATTTGGCGGTGTCGGTCTTGTCGCCCTATATCCGGCGCAGGTTGGTGCTGGAATCCGATGTCGTGGCGGCAGCGCTTGCCGCACACGGGCCAGAGGATGCAGAAAAATTCGTGCAAGAGGTGGTCTGGCGCGGCTATTTCAAAGGCTGGCTGGAACAGCGCCCTCAGGTCTGGGCCAGCTATGCGCAGGGGGTGCAGGCCGATCTTGCCGTGCTGGACCGGGACCGCCGCCTGCGCCGCGATGTTGATCGCGCGATGGCCGGGCAAACCGGCCTTGATTGCTTCGATGCCTGGGTCGAGGAACTGGTAGACACGGGCTATCTGCACAATCATGCCCGCATGTGGTTTGCCTCGATCTGGATATTCACGCTGGGGCTGCCGTGGCGGCTGGGCGCGGATTTCTTTTATCGGCATCTGTTGGATGGCGATGCGGCCTCTAACACTTTGGGGTGGCGCTGGGTGGCGGGGCTGCACACGCGGGGCAAACCCTATCCGGCAGAGGCGGGCAATATCGCAACCTTCACCGCCGGGCGCTTTATCCCCCGCCCGCAAGATCTGGCAAAAGTGACCAAAGGGCTGGAGGGGACAGAGCCGGATGGCCTGCCCCCCTTGCGCCCCCTGCGCCCTTGCACACCGCCGCAAGCCGGCCAGCCCACGGCCTTGCTGATCACGGATGAGGATTGCCGGATCGAAGATTTCGGGCTGGCGGGTCTCGATATCCGTTGTGCTGCCACGCTCGCGACCTCCCACCTGCGATCCCCCTTGCCGGTTGCAGCGGCGGTGGCCCGGTTTGAGGGGCGCGCGCTTGCAGATGCAGCGGCGCGGGTGGGGGGCGTGGCCACACAGATGCAGGCGGGCGCAGCAGATGATCTGGCGAAATGGGCCGCATCGGTCGGGGCCACGCAAATCGCAACGGCCTATGTGACACGGGGGCCGCTGCGCGACTGGCTGGATGAGGCCGCGCCTGCGCTGGCGGCACGGGGGATCACCTTGTGCGAATGGCAGCGCGATTGGGATCGGGCAATCTGGCCCCATGCCACCGCAGGGTTTTTTAAGGTCAAACAGCAAATTCCCCGCTTGCTCGACGTGCTTTTGCCCGCGTGATGATCCGTTCCGGCGCGGGCCGCGCTTGCGGCATATTGCCCGCTTGGGTTGTTTGTGCCGCGCGCCCCCCCACCTGCATGTAGAACAAGGAGAACGCCATGCGCTTTGTAAACCTGCGTCGGGTGGCGCTTGCGGTTGCCCTGATCTGCCCCACCGTCAGCTTTGCCGAGGACGCCATGATTGATCTGCCTGTCAATGACCCCAGCCGCTGGGATTATTTCAGCGATCAGGTCATGGGGGGTGTTTCCCAAGGTCGGGTGACATTTGAAACAGAGCAGGGCCAGCCTATTCTGCATCTGTCCGGGCGGGTCAGCACCGCCAATAACGGTGGGTTCATTCAGGCCCGCGCCAAGCTGGAGGCCCCGCTGCCAGAAACGGCGCAAGGCATCATCTTGACGGTGCGCGGCAACGGCCAACCCTATTACCTGCATATCCGAACGAAATGGACCGTGCTGCCCTGGCAATTGTTTCAGGCCAAGTTTGACACCGCGCAGACCTGGCAAGAGATACGCGTGCCCTTTTCGGCCTTTGCGCCCTATGGCGGGCTGTTGCGCCAATCGTTCAAGGTTTCCGATGTGCGCAGCGTGGCCGTTGTCGCCTTTGGCCGGGACCATGATGCCGATCTTTCTGTGCGCGCCATCGGGGTTTACTGACGCGCGGCGCAGCCTGCCCCCTGTGCCGGGCTATGGCAGTGGCCCCCCGGTCTGGCCCGAATTGTTTTCAGAACACGTTGATCTGCGATTGTAAAAGCGCTGCGCCTGCACCACAAATGCACAAGGCGTGACCTTCGCATAACCATGCGACAACGATAACGAGACTGAAATCAAAGGGAGATCAGGATGTTCAATCTGATAAAAACGGCTGCAATCGCGGCGATTGTGTCGACCAGCCTTGTTGGCGGTGCGACGGCACAGGAACTGAAATTCTTTACCATTGGCACAGGCGGCACGGCTGCAACCTATTACCCCGTTGGCGGCGTTATCGCCAACGCCATTTCCAACCCGCCCGGATCGCGCCCCTGTGACGAAGGCGGAAGCTGCGGCGTCCCCGGCCTGATCGCCTCGGCAGTGTCGTCGCGCGGGTCTGTGGATAACGTGAACGCAATTGTGTCGGGGCTGCGTAACTCGGGCTTTGCGCAATCGGATGTTGCCTATTGGGCCTATACCGGCACCGGCACGATGGAAGGCCAGCCACCGGCCTCTGACCTGCGCGCCATTGCAGCCCTGTTCCCCGAACATATTCACCTTGTGGCACTGGCCGATAGCGGCATCAACTCGGTCGCTGATCTGGCAGGCAAGCGCGTCAGCTTGGATGAGCCGGGTTCGGGCACCTTTGTCGATGCCAACCTGATCCTTGAAGCCAACGGCCTGACCGAAGGCAGCTTCACCGCTGAAGCACTCAAGCCGGATGCATCGGGCGATGCGCTGCGCAACGGCCAGATTGATGCGTTCTTCTTCGTGGGTGGTTTCCCGACCGGGGCGATTGTGGAACTGGCCTCGGCCGTGAAAATCAAACTGGTGCCAATTGATGGCGCGGGTGCCGAGGCGCTGACCTCCAAATACGGGTTCTTCTCGGCCTCTGACATTCCGGAAGGCGCTTACGAAGGCGTTCCGGCCACCCCCACCGTCGCCGTTGGCGCGCAGTGGATCACCTCTGCCAAAGAGGATGAGGCGCTGATCTATGACATCACCAAAGCGCTGTGGAACGAAAAGACCCGCGTCTTGCTGGATGTTGGCCATGCGAAAGGCAAGTCGATCACTGCCGAAACCGCGCTGGATGGCATCGGCATCCCGCTGCACCCCGGTGCCGAGCGTTTCTATAAAGAAGCCGGTTTGCTGAAGTAACAGCCCCGTCACACGTCCAAAGGCCCGCCGGAGTTTTCCGGCGGGTCGTCCTTTATGGTAATGCGAGACATCGAGATGGCCGAAGCAAAACTCAGCGCCGCAGAGCTTGCCGAGATTGAACGCAAGTTCGACCCGGAATCCGCCTTTCGCGCGACAGGCAAGCGCATGGGGCTGGTGATCACGGCAGGGCTTGTCGCGATGTCGGTCTATCATTTCTATGCCTCGGGCTTTGCGCTGATTCAGGAACTGACGCATCGCGGCATTCACCTGTCCTTTGTGCTGGGCCTTGTGTTCTTGCTGTTTTCATGGCGCAAATCGTTGTCGACGGATGTCGCGCCCTCTGCTTGGTATCGTTTTGACGGGGTGCCCTATTTTGATATCGCGCTGGCGATCCTGGGTGTCGGCGCGGCGATGTATCTGCCGCTGCTGCCGTCTGCGGCGCTGGCGATGCGGGTCGGAAACCCATCGCCCACCGATGTGTTCATGGGCTCGGCGCTGCTGCTGCTGACGCTGGAGGCATCGCGTCGCTCAGTCGGGATCACCCTGCCGCTGATCGGCATCGGCTTCATCGCGTTCGCCTTGTTCGGCCCCTTCATGCCCGGCGCGCTGAAGCATGGCGGCGCAAGTTGGTCCGGGCTGGTCAATCACCTCTATATGACCAATCAGGGCATTTACGGCATCGCAATCGGAGTGATGGCGAAATACGTCTTTCTGTTCATCCTGTTCGGTGTTCTGGCAACCCGCATCGGCTTGGGCCAATTGTTCATTGATCTGGCGATGGTTCTGGCGGGGCGCTATGCGGGCGGTCCGGCCAAAGTGGCGATTTTCTCCTCTGCTTTCATGGGCACGATTTCGGGGTCATCCATTGCCAACACGGTGACCACCGGCGCGCTGACCATTCCGGCGATGAAACGGGTCGGTTATTCCGGTCGGTTCGCGGCGGCGGTGGAGGCGACATCGTCGACAGGGGGCCAGATCACCCCGCCGATCCTTGGGGCTGCGGCCTTCATCATGGTGGAATATCTGGAACTGCCCCTGCGCGATAT
The DNA here is from genome assembly GCF_003991405.1 of Pseudorhodobacter sp. E13. GTDB lineage: Bacteria > Pseudomonadota > Alphaproteobacteria > Rhodobacterales > Rhodobacteraceae > Pseudorhodobacter. Next base: position 19,133 of record NZ_RPEN01000151.1, on the reverse strand, counting down.
TCTGGCGGCGGCACTGTTCCCGGCCCTGCTGCATTACTTCGGCATTTTCATCATGGTCCATCTGGAGGCCAAGCGCCTTGGCCTGCGCGGATTGCGCGCGGATGAAATGCCCAAGGCCAAACAGGTGCTGCGGCAAAACTGGATGTCGATCATTCCCTTGGCTATTCTGGTCTATTTCATCCTGTCGGGGCGCACACCGGATTTCGCCGCAGTTTACGGCATCATCGCCTGCGTGGTGATCGGCTTTCTGAACCCGCTGAACCGGTTGACGATTGCTGATCTGATCACTGCCCTTGCCAATGGCGCGCGCAACACGATTGCGGTGGGGGCTGCGGCGGCCACGGTGGGCATTGTGGTCGGCGTGGTTACGCTGACCGGGGTGGGGTTCCGCTTGGGCTATGTCGTGGTGCAAACGGCCACCGATATCGGCACCATGCTGTCGACCTTCGGCCCCTTGGCCTATTTCACCGTGACACAATGGGCGCTCTTCGTATCTTTGATACTCATCGCTTTTTCCTGCATCATCATGGGGGCGGGCATCCCCACAACAGCAACCTATATCATCCTTGTTGCGGTTGCGGCCCCGGCCTTGGCACAACTGGGTGTGCAGCCCTTGGTGTCGCATTTCTTTGTGTTCTACTACGGGGTGCTGGCCGATATCACGCCGCCCGTGGCCCTTGCGGCTTATGCCGCTGCGGGGATCGCCGGGTCAAACCCGTTCCAAACCGGGAACACTGCGTTCCGGCTGGGGATCGCCAAGGCGCTGGTGCCGTTTGTGTTCGTCTATTCGCCTGCCTTGCTGTTGGTCGCCGATGGTTTCACTTGGCCTGCCTTCTTTGTCACCTTGTTGGGGGCCATGCTGGGCATCGCCTCTATCGGGGCAGCGTTTTCCGGCTATATCTTTACCACCATGACCAAGACAGAGCGGTGGTATGTGGGCCTCGTGGGCCTGTTGTTCGTCGCGCCCGGTCTGACAACGATGGCCATCGCCGTCGCTGCGATAGCACCGGTGCTTTTGCTGCAATGGCAACGCTCGAAGCGCAGCGCCATAACGCAAGGGGCGAAATAGGCGCGGGACCCCGGCTTGCCGTCACCACATTCGGCGCTTGCGTGCATTGATTTCGATCATGGCGCGGGCACAGGATTGCGCGCAGACTGACGCATAGCCAACACAAAAGGGAAACCATGAACGCCTCCATCTCATTTTCGCTCTGTCTTGGAACGGCTTTCGCGGCGCTTGTGGCGTGCAGCGATGTATCCATGCCAGACCGGTCAGAGGGGCGGGCGTTTTTCAGTCAGAACTGCACCTCCTGCCATGGAGCAGACGGGGCCGGTGATGGCCCGCTGGCCGCTGGCCTGTCAAAAGCCCCGCCGGATCTGACCGCGCTCAGCCGTCGCAACGGCGGAACCTTCCCGGCCACGCGGGCGCTTGCCTATATCTGGGGCGACCCCAAGGAAAGCCATCTTGCGCGCGTGATGCCCCAGTTCGCCGGCGCAATGTCCGAGGATCTTGTGCCGGTAGAGCTTGACGGCGTGCTGACCCCGACACCAAGGGCGCTGGCCGGTTTGCTTGTCTATCTTGAGGCGATCCAGAAATAAGCGGGATGCCAGATCAGCCCTTCGGGCAGAGGGGTGAAGGCGGCCCTGCAATCGGCAAAATCGGGAAAGGAAAGACTATGACAAAACCATCCAAAACGCAGGCAGCGGAAAACCATTCCACGACACCCGGCCTCTCCCTGCTCAATCCAGTGATGGACGCGCAGATGAAAGCTTTCTCCGCCTGGGGTGCGGGGATGCTGCAATTCTTCACCACTCGCCTTGCGCAAGACCTCGAGGCGCAAAAAGCCATGCTCGCCTGCAAGAGCCTGCCGGATATTCAAAAAGTCCAAACCGCCTATGTCACGCAGGCGATTGCGGACTATCAGGCGCAGATGCAGCGCAGCATGGATGTGTGGTCAGATGGCGCGAAAAATCCGATGGGTGACATGTTCCAACCGTCAAAGCGCGCCTATGACGACGTGCCGCTGTAAATCGCGCACCTTTGTGGCGAACCCGCCGCCGGCTCTGCTTTGCGAACTGCGTTTACCCTGTTCACACCGCGCCTGACGCCGGCAAATCTGTGCCGAACGGCTATGGCGCGCGCAGGGTCTCTGGACGGATCACTCTGCATAGCCAATGCAAACGCTGACCACGAGGCACCAGCCCGCCCCACGCAGGTCATCGGCGCCCCGATAACGCCGCGGCGCAACATTTTTGGAGCATTGAAGCCGCAGGCAAGCGGTCGGTTCCCGGTTTGGCACTGCTTACCGCATCTGCACCACCTCTCTGCACGGGTAGAGGCGGCACGACGCGTGAAGCATCAAAAAAGATTGCCAATATCAAAGAGTTAGGATGGTGCTGTGAGAGAGGATTGAACTCTCGACTGTATTAATGAAATCAATGGGTTACGAGTATCTTTGTAGCACTGTATTGAGCGTGATTTTGTAGCAAAGCGGGCCGATCTTATTCGTCCCTTATCGATGGTAAATGGCATTCTGGCAAGTGTGTGACTTTGTGTAAATCAGTCCGCGAACTCATGCTGTCTCTCAGGGAAGGGCTTGAAGTTTTCCTGCGGTGTCTGGAAGTTTGCTTAACGCGCGTTCGATCGCTTCGCGCCATGCCGCTCCCTTTGAGATCGCCGTTTGATAGGCCTCGGCAAGGGCGTAGGGGTCCTCTTCACTCAGCACATTTATGAGGAATCCAGCTTGCGCCCGATCTTTGCGAGCTTTCAGGCCGTCATCGCCTTTCCTGCGCCGTTCTGATACTATTAGCTTGTGGATCGCATAACGTTCCGGACGTGGTATTTGTATCAAGGCGCCGTCCCGATAGAGAAGTGGCACCGTCAGTGGCTCTGCTATCAGGTAGTTTAGAAAGTGGAGCGACTGGGCGGAAACGCCGAGTGCAGGCAAGTCACGCAGGCCTTCGTCATCCTTGAAAGATGGTGTCAAGAATTCCACCATAGTTTGGCGGTGGGTCTGCCGCCAGCGCCAAACTCTACGCTGGTCAAGGGACGGCGCTGCCGAGAAATCCAGGCTTTTGAAAACATCGGCCAGGGCGGGGTCTACCTGATCTTGGAGCGCAAGTGATAAGCGTTCGAAACTTGCAATGTCGATGTCATTTGTCTGCGCTGCCTGATCTGCGCCAATGCGCACTCCGAGAACACCTTCATATTGCCGAAATGCCTGCGTCCCGACGACGGTTCCACCAAGCCTAAAGACGCCTGCTCGCGACATTGCCATGAGAATCTGGCCGGTCGCGAGGTCCGGTGTTAAATAACCCTCGCTGCGCATCAGGCGGATGAGACGTGCAGCCTCTGATTTTTGGTCGCGTGCGCTGGACTGCAAGGTTTCGTGACGTTCAAGGCGATGGCGCAGGTCGTCATTGTCCTCACCAATATACCGCTCGATGATCTGATCTCCGAGACGATAGCGGTCATACCAGTATCCTCGGTTGTCGCGTTGGCGCAGCGTAGGTTTGCCTCGGATGTCAGAGATCGCAGTCTCTTTCAGAAGACGCAACAGGTCCTGCCAAGCGGATTGCCCGGTGAGCGTATGATGTTTAATTGAGGCTTGAGGCATGGCTTACCACACAAAGTATCTTTCGTGTGGTATAGCCTATAAGAACTGCGCTTGCCACACAAAAAATATATTGTGTGGCAAGCCCGTGTCCATACCTTGCGTTTCTGCCATCTTGCCGACGTCCCTTCCGAGGGAAAAAGATAGCAATTCCATATTCCCCGGTCCTCAGGAACTAAACATTGGTTCCCTATTTTTGATCCGATGAAACCACAGGGTCCAGCATCTCTCTAAGTGCCTTAACGCGTTTGGGTGTAATGCGCGGGTCACGACCGCCACTGATGACTCGGATGAACTCAATCCAAGCCTTCTCGTTTTCGGTCAGTTGGTCCCATGGTCCCGCTGGGGCCGTGGGTAAAGCGAAAATGGGTTCGCTCATTTGTTGAAAATCCCTCTAAGTGCAGCGCGCGACCGAGCCGTAAGGCGGGGGTCGGTGTTGTCTGATGCATCACGCAGTTCATCCAGCCAACCGCGTTCATTTTCGGTTGCAGGCGTGCCGAAAATGTCGGTGATTGCTTTCGCAGCCGTCGCACCGACGGATTGGTCAAGAGCAAGGCGCATCAGGTATGCGGGGTCCACCTCCAAAGCTTTGGCCAAGGACGGAACACGGTCCAGTGGCACCTTGTTCTTTCCGTTCTTGAGGAAGGTCATCATGTTGGCGTTGGCGAAACCCGCCTCGGATGCAATCTCTGCCTGTGTTTTGCGATGTGACAGGTCGCGGATGCGGTCTGTGATAATTTTTGCGGTCGCGGTGTTTTGGCATGGGTTCGTCATGTTTTTCTCATGTGGTTGGTTACATGACTTATTTTACCGCGTTGCATCAGAACGGTCGGGTGGGAGTTTTCGTGGTCGCTTGGGACATGCGAAGTCCTAGGAAAAATGTGACCTAGTGATGGGAATGCTGCCGGTGTCGGCAGGTCGGGGGCGGCTCAACCCTCCGCCTTTGGGGCATAACAAAGAGCGTGGCGGACGTGTGTCGTCGGTTTGCGCAACCAATACCGTGTTGAACGTTGCGCGATACAGCGGTCCAAACAAGGGCGGAAACCCGACATTCGCCGCAGATGCTAGGGGGAGTAATGTCGGGTGTGAAGCAGTCGTTCATGTCAGGAGCCAGTTAGTTGAATCTTGGGCGGAAATCTGTTCAACACTGCGAAACTTTCTTGCTGCAAGTAGCTTCTCACGGAATAGTTTTTGTTAGCGTCTTCTCGAAACGGTCAAACTCGAGAAATTGATGGGACCCGCTTTTGAGCCCACTCGTCGTCAGTTTTTGCACACCATCTAAACTCACCGATAAAATCATCCGACCATGTTTAAGTAAGAAACCTCGCCGACAAGGTAGCTTCTCTGGCACTGTCCTTTCATGTCCAAATTTGCCGTCCGATTGATTTTCGTCAAATCCATTGCGTTTCAAGGCTGATAGCAGAACGGTATTAATCCATGAGGCCCAAAATTCGGACACTGCCCGCCTTTCTTGACCTGCGCGCCTTTCTGGCCTGGGCCTCCGAGCGGGGGGATGTGCTGTGCCTGCCCGACAAGATCAGCCTGAAACATGAAATGACCGCGCTGCAATTGGCCTCTTTGCGTGCCAATGGGCCGGTTTTGCGCTTTGATGCCGCTGTGGCCGGGCCGGGCGAAGGGCCTTTGATGCCCGTGATCGGCAATCTGTTCGGCACGGCTGATCGGGTTGCGGCCGGGCTTGGGCTGACACTGGATCAGGTGCCGGCCTTTGGCGGCTTCCTTGCCGCCTTGCGCAGCCCGCCCCCGGTGGACGGTATGCGCGACGCCTTGTCGCGCTGGCCGATGCTGAAGGCGGCCTTGGCGACACGGCCAAGACGCTTGCGCCATGCCCCGGTGCAAGAGGTGGCGGCTCCCATCGACATGGGCCGCATCCCAGTGCAAACCCCTTGGCCAGAAGATGCAGGCCCGTTGATTACCTGGCCGGTTGTTATCACGCGGCCCTATGGTTCGGCACCCGATGCCGTGGCGCAGTATAACCTGGGCGTTTACCGCGCGCAGGTGATCGGGCTGGACAGGTTGATCCTGCGGTGGTTGGCGCATCGCGGCGGCGCAGCCCACGCCCGCAGCTGGGCACAAGCGAGCGCGCCGATGCCGGTTGCCATTGCCCTTGGCGCAGACCCGGCCACCTTGCTGGCCGCAGCGCTGCCCTTGCCGGAATCCGTTTCAGAACTGGCGTTTTCCGGCGTGTTGCGGGGGGCGCGCACCCAGCTTGTGGCCGCCCGCAGCGTGCCGCTGCTGGTGCCTGCCCATGCCGAGATTATGATCGAGGGTTGGGTGCATCCCGGTGACACCGCCCCCGAAGGCCCGTTTGGCGACCATACCGGCTATTACAACACGGTCGAAAACTTCCCTGTGATGCGGATCTCCGCAATCACCCATCGCCGCGATCCTTTGTATCTGAGCACGGTCACGGGCCGCCCCCCGGATGAACCTTCGGTAATTGGCGAGGTGTTCAACACGCTGGCCCTGCCGGTGATCCGCGCGCAAATCCCCGAAATCCGCGATCTGTGGTTGCCGCCTGTCGCCTGTTCCTACCGGATGGCCGTTGTGCAGATTGCCAAGCGTTATCCGGGGCAGGCGCGGCGCGTAATGATGGCGCTTTGGGGAATGTTGGCGCAGTTTTCCTATACCAAGACCATTATCGTGGTGGATGAAGACATCAACCCGCGCGATTGGGACGGTGTGGTCTGGGCCATGGCCACGCGGATGGACCCGTCGCGCGATGTCATGGTTCTGGAAAACACCCCGATGGACTATCTGGATTTCTCCAGCCCGCGTGATGGGTTGGCGGGCAAGCTGGGCATTGATGCCACCAACAAGATCGGGTCGGAAACCAGCCGCGAATGGGGGCGGGTGATGGCCCTTGACCCGGCGCATGAGGCGCGAGCTGCCGAAATCATGGCGCGGCATCCGGGGGGTGCGCGATGACGAAGCGGGTGATCTTGGGCGTTTCGGGGGCGTCAGGTGCGGCCTTGGCGCTGGCGGCGGCGCGGGTTCTGCGCGATGCGGGTGTTGCTGTTGATCTGGTGCTGTCGCCCATGGCCGAACGCACCCTGACGCTGGAAATCGGGCCCGGGGCGCAGGCCGATCTGGTGGCATTGGTCGAGAATGTCTACGCCGTCACCGATCTTGGCGCGACCATTGCATCAGGCTCTTACCCTGTGGCGGGGATGATTGTGGCCCCTTGTTCCATGCGCAGCCTTGCCGCCATTGCCACTGGGCTGGATGACAATCTTCTGACCCGCGCCGCAGGCGTGCAGCTAAAAGAACGCCGCCCGCTGGTTTTGCTGGCACGCGAGGCACCGCTGACGCTGGCACATCTACGCAACATGACGGCGGTGACGGAAATGGGGGGCATCATCCTGCCCCCGGTGCCTGCCTTCTATCTGCGCCCGCAAACCACCCAAGAGATCACCACCCAGATTGCCGCGCGTGCGGTCGATCTGTTGCACCTTGCCCCGCCCCAAGCCAAGGCCTGGGCCTCTTCGATCGGAGAATGACCATGATGACTATGACCTTGGACACCCAAGTTCGCGATATTGCCGCCGAAATGCCCGGAGCGGCCGAACTGTTCCGCCAAGCCGGTATCAGCTTTTGTTGTGGCGGCAAACTGCCCTTGGCCGAGGCGGCAAAGGCGCAAGGGCTGGACCCCGACGCTGTGCTGGCGCAGCTTTTCGCGCTGCAAGAGGCCGCGAACCGCGACGCCCCGACCGAGACTTTGGCGCTGATCGACCATGTGTTGGATCGCTATCACGAAACCCATCGCCGCGAGCTGGAAAGCCTGATCCCCTTGGCCCAAAGGGTTGAAACCGTGCATGGCGACCACGAGGAGGCCCCGTTGGGGCTAACGGCGGCGCTGATTGCCCTGCATGATGAGTTGGACAGCCATATGATGAAGGAAGAGCGTGTCCTGTTCCCCTTGATGCGGGCTGGTAATACCGCCGCATTGGCTGCACCACTGGCGGTGATGCGCGACGATCATCACGCCGCCACCGACCTGTTGCGCGGGATTGAACATGCCAGCCATGGATTGACCCTGCCCGAAGAGGCCTGTGGGTCGTGGACCGCGCTGTATACCGGCCTGCGCAAATTGGGGGATGATCTTGTTGCGCATATCCATCTGGAGGAAACTGTGTTGTTCCCGCGCTTTGAACCGCAAAGCGCCTAGGCCCGCCGCCGCCCATAAGCCGTTGTTCTTGGCTATGGGGGTCTGGGCAATGCTCGTGCCTTGGGTCTGGATCTGGCCGGAGTTGGTGCCGGACCCTGCCTTTTGGCACGCGCATGAGCTGATCTTTGGCGTGGCAGTCGCGGCGCTGGGCGGCTATTTGCTGATCGCCTTGCCAAGCTGGACGGGGCCGAACCATCGCCACCGGATCGGGTATCCGTCACTGGCCCTTTTGCTTTTGGCTTGGGGCCTTGGACGTGCCGCGATACTGTCGGGCGCGCAAGGGTTGGGTCTATGGGGCAGCGTTGTGCTTTACCCGCTGGGATTGGCCGCGCTGATGCTGCCGCCGCTGTGGCGCGCGCGCGTTTGGCGCAAACTGCCTTTGGCTGCGGTGCCTGTGGCTTTGGCCGTGGCAGATGTGGTCTGGTTGGCAACACAAGGCGGGAATGGTCACCCCATCGGGCTGGCGCTGGTTCTGGGCTTTGCCCTGCTGCTATCCGTGGTTGGCGGGCGTGCATTGCCCGCGTTTTTCAACAGCCGCTTTGCGGCGGGCGGCCAACCGGTGTTGCAATTGCGTGCCATCGGGGTGCTGGCCAGCGGGGCCATTGCCCTGTCACTTGGCGCGGTGATCGCGCAGCGGGCTGATCTGGCGGGGGCTGCGTTGCTGTTGGCTGGGGCATTGCAAGGTCTGCGCATGATGGTCTGGGCGCGCTGGGGCGTGATCGCCCAGTTTGACCTGTTGATGCTCTATCTGGCCTGGGGTTGGCTTGTCCTTGGATTGTTGCTGCTGGGGCGTGCGCTGTGGTTGGGGGATGCTGGCACACCAGCGACGATGCTGCATGGTCTGACCCTGGGTGCGATGGGTGCCATGATCATGGCTGTCACCGCCCGCGCCTTCATGACCCGCGCGCCGGGGCGGCTGCTTGCCAGCCCTGCCCATGCTGCCGCAATCGCACTGATCTCAATCGCGGCGGTGTTGCGATTGGCGTTCCCCACCGCCGAGGCAATGGGGCTGACGGGGCTGCACTGGTCGGTTATGGCGTGGAGCCTTGGTTGGGCCTGCTACCTTCTGCCGCTACTGCGCGGTTTGGCGCAGCCATCGCCGCACCCGGTTCTGGGGGCTAAGCGGCTATCGGCTTGACGGGCGTCAATTCCTTTCGGCTTCGGCTTTGCTAGACGGGGCGCAAGACCCGAGCAAAGGACACCCCATGCAGCCCGCGCCTTTGGCGATCAGAACAGCCCCGCCGCTTTTGGCCATTGCCCTGCGCCCTTTGCCCCTGCCGCTGCTTTCGGCCGCGCTGACGGCCCTGACCCGCAGCGTGGCGGCGCGGCACCCCTCGCTGTTTCGCAGGCTTGGCCCCTATTCAACCGCGCGTTTCGTCTTGGACCCGACCGATCTGCCTTTCGTGATCTGCCTGCTGCCAGATGCTGCCAAGCCGCAAGTCGCCCTGCATCGCCGCGCACAACAGGGCGATACCAAAATCGCCGGGCCCTTGGCGGCCTTGCTGGGGCTGGTGCATGGGGCCTTTGACGGCGATGCGCTGTTCTTTTCGCGCGATCTGGTGATCGAAGGCAATACAGAGGCGGCGCTGGCGCTGCGCAATGCAATTGATGATGCCGAGTTGGACATCGGGGCAGAGCTGCAAGCGCTGTCCGGCCCCTTTGCAGGGGTGATGGGGCAGGCCATTTCCGTGGCGCAGGCCCGCACAGGGTTGTGCCTGACCCGGCCAGACCAAGGAGAGTGGATCTGATGGAAATTGTTTGCCCAGCGGGAACCCCCGCGTCTTTGCGGGCCGCGGTCAAGGCCGGGGCGCATACGATCTATTGCGGCTTTGCCGATGAAACCAATGCGCGCAACTTTCCGGGCCTGAATTTTGACCGGGCGGAAATGCGGGACGGCATCGCCTTTGCCCATCGGCACGGTGCAAAAGTGCTGATCGCCATTAACACCTTTCCCCGTGCAGGCGCCGAAGCCATCTGGCACAGCGCCATTTCAGACGCCGCCACCTTGGAGGCCGATGCGGTGATTCTGGCCGATCTGGGCTTGCTGGACCATGCCGCCCAAAAGCACCCCGGCCTGCGGCGGCACCTGTCGGTGCAGGCGGCTGCGGCCAATGCCGATATGATCAACTTTTACGCTGCGACATTTGGGGTCAAACGGGTGGTTTTACCGCGGGTGCTTTCGGTGCCCGAAATCGCCGCGATCAATGCCGAAACCAAGGTGGAGACAGAGGTGTTCGTGTTCGGCGGCCTGTGTGTCATGGCCGAGGGGCGGTGTTCGCTGTCGTCCTATGCCACCGGAAAATCGCCCAATATGTACGGCGTCTGTTCGCCTCCCAGCCATGTCGATTACCGCGAGGAAGCCGGAGAGTTGAAGGCGCGTCTGGGTGGCTATCTGATCCACAGCGCCGCAAAGGGGGAGCCCGCGCCCTATCCAACCCTGTGCAAGGGCTGTTTTACCGCAGGCGATCAAAGCGGCTATTTGTTCGAAGACCCGGTCAGCCTGAACGCCGAACAGCTTATCCCGCAACTGCAAAAAGCCGGGGTGACGGCGCTGAAGATTGAGGGGCGGCAACGCTCTGCCTCTTATGTGGCACAGGTGGTGCAGAATTTCCGCGCCGCCGTTGATGCCCTTGCCGCCGGGCGCCCGATGCCTGCGGGACTTTTGGCGCGGTTGTCGGAGGGACAGGCCAGCACCACCGGTGCCTACAAGAAAACATGGAGGTGAACCTATGAAACTGACCGTTGGCCCCAACCAGTTCTTTTGGAAAGCCGATGCCTGGGCTGCGTTTTATGACGGGGTTGCCAAGGCCCCGGTGGATCACGTCAGCCTGGGCGAGATGGTGTGTTCCAAACGCATGCCATTCTATCAGGACCGGATTGCCGACGCGCTCGCGGTGCTGCAAGCGGCGGGCAAGACGGTCGCGCTTAGCAGTCTGGCGCTGGTCACGCTGAAGCGCGAACGCAAGATGACGGCAGAGCTGGCCGAAATGGGCGTAGAGATCGAGGTGAATGACCTGACAGCGTTGGCGCATCTTCCGGCAGGCACCCCGTTTAGCGTTGGGCCTTTGGTCAATGTGTATAATGAAAGCACCCTGCGCTGGCTTGCCGGGCGCGGGGCTGTGCGGCTGTGTTTGCCGCCGGAACTGCCGCTGGACCCGATTGCCACCTTGGCCGCCACCGCGAGAGAACTGGGGGTGGAAATAGAGGTCTGGGGCTATGGCCGCGTGCCGCTGGCGATTTCGGGGCGCTGCTATCACGCCCGCCTGCATGCGCGCCCCAAGGATAACTGCCAATTCGCCTGCGAGGATGATCCCGATGGCCTGTCAATCGCGACCCGCGAAGGCCAGCCGTTTCTGGCGATGAACGGCGTGCAAACCTTGGCAGACTCCTATGCCTGCATGGCATTGCAGGCCGACGCCTTGGCGCAAGCAGGGGTCACAACGCTGCGCCTGTCGCCGCATACGGGCGATTTCGGGCAGGTTTGCCTGCTGTTCCGCGATCTGCTGGATGGGCGGATTGCCGGGGCCGAAGTGGCCGCCGCCCTGACGGCACAAACCCCAAGGCCGCGCCTGTCGGATGGGTTTGTGCGCGGCGCGCGCGGGGCCGATTGGTCGGGGGCGGTTGTTGCCTGAACTTCTCCCCTTTGCCCCGGCTTTGGGGCAAAGGGGAATGAACAGCCTAGCCAGCACCTTTGGGGGCAGGATTTGTGGCGTTTTTATAGGCTGCCCAATCGGTAATGTCGGGGTAGAACTGCTTGCGCCAGGCACGGACCCTGGGGTTGAACATGCGCCGCCACAGCGGAGGCACCATCGCCAGCGCGGTCATCGGCGGATAGCTGGTTGGCAGTTGCGGCACTTGCGTCGCATCATAAATCTGTAACAGCGGAAAGCGCCGCATCGGGTGCAGGTGATGATCGGCATGGCGTTGCAGGTTGCTCAACAGCGCCCCCGAAACCCGATGCGCCGAATCCCAGGAATGATGCGGCTGCACCGGCTCATATTCACCGCCCCCCAGATGGCGGCGGGTCAGGCCATAATGTTCAACATAGTTGGTTAGCTCCAACTGCCAGACAGCGATAAAGGCCTGAAACGCAAACAGGCCAACAGCCTGCCATCCACCGATGGCCCAAGCCAAAGCCAGAAACCCCAGTTGCAGTGCTGCATATTTCCAGATCGGGTTGGAGCCATGCCAGGGGCTGCGCCCGGCCCGCGCCAGCTTTGCCCGCTCGGCCCGCCACGCAGACGTAGGGCCGGTTGCCAGAATCCGCAGAAAAGCGTGCAAGAACCCTTCGTTATAGCGGGCCGTCACGGTGTCTCGCGGTGTGCCGACATGGGGGTGATGCACCAGCAGATGTTCGGTGCGGAAATGGCCATACAGCACAGGAGCCAACAGCAAATCGGCCAGATTGCGTTCAAACTTCTGCGGTTTGTGCATCAGTTCGTGGGCATAAACGATGCCCACGGTGCCGGTTGTCACCCCGATGCCAAACATGATCGCAAGGTTCTCTGCCGCGCCATAGGTGCCGATCCGGGTCAGATACCAAAGCGTGCCGAACACCAGAACAAACTGAACCGGGAACCATATCCATGTCAGCAGGCGGAACCAGAAGAGCGCCGCCTCGGGGGTGTTCGGGTCGGGGTTGCGCAGATTGCGCCCCAGAACAGTATCGAGCAGCGGCATCAACACCCAACCATAGGCCGGGATCAACAGCACGGCCCAACCGCCCTGCGTCACCGCCAAATAGACCAGCGGCACAAAGGTGATCGTTATCCAATAGGGCCAGGCCCGCAAAGGCTGGGCGGGGGGTGAGGTATTAGCTGTCATGCGGTCTTTCCTGTTGCACGCGGGGGGTCAGTTTCAGATGAATGCCATCCTTGGCCCGCAGAGTGAGCTGTGCCACCGGCACGGGCACGCGGTCCGGGACTGGTTCAAACCGGAAGGCGCGCACCAGCATCGACAGCAACAAAGTGCCCTCGGCCATTGCAAAGGCCGAGCCGGGACAAACCCGCGCCCCTGCTGAAAACGGAATATAGGCATCGCGTTGGCTTTGCTTGCCTTCGGCTGTGTCAAAGCGGGTCGGGTCAAACCCATCCGGGTTGGCCCAAAGCCGTTCATGCCGATGTAGATGCCAAGGGCTAAGGATGACCTGCGCACCGCGCCGAATTGGGCGGGCGCGAAATACCTCGGGCCGGGCCGCCTCGCGCACATACATCGGCACAGGCGGATACAGCCGCAAGGTTTCGCGAAACACCGCACGGGACTGGCGCAGCTTTGAAAGGGCGGAGAAATAGATGCGGTCGGGGTCAATCTCGGCGCGGGCCTCATCGGCCACGCTCTCTTGCCAGTCAGGATACAGCGCCAGCAGATAGAGCGCCCAGGACAGTGCCGCCGCCGATGTTTCATGCCCGGCCAGAAAGAAGATCGCCACCTGATCCACCATTTCATCGCGGGTGAAGCGCTTGCCGGTTTCGGGATCGGGCGTGGTCATGATTTTGGTCGCCAGATCATCTGGGGCGGTGCCTGTCGCAATCTGCGCCGCGCGCTGGCCCACAAGTTTCGCCATCAGATCGCGGATAAGGCGCGCGGTCTGGCGGGTCTTGCGCGAATGGAATCGCGGAACCCAGCGCGGAAATGGCAAAACAGCGGCGATATTGGCAAGCGGTTGCGCCTGCTGATGCGCGCGAAAGGCGGCAAAGGCGGCACTCGCAATTTCATTTTCAATCGGCACCGAAAACAAGGTGCGGAAAATGACATCCATCGCCAGATGGCTGGCTATTGCCTCAACCTCGACCGCACGGCCATCTGCCACGGGCAGCAACCGGGCAACGGCGGCGGTTGCACTGTCCCACATCGCGGGAAAGATGAAGCGCAGGCGCCCGCCTTCAAACGCGGGGTCAATGATGCGGCGCTGCCGTGCCCAAAGCGCGCCATTGCTGATAAAGATCGACTCCCCCAGCAAGGGTTTTAACCCCACCCGCAAGCGTTCGGATTTCGGGAAATCCAGCGGGCGCTGTTTCAGCACCAGATCGACCAACGCAGGGTCATTGCACAGATATGACCGAAAGAACGGCGTGCGCATTTCGGCCATCCAGGCGCGGAACAAATGCCGGGGCTGCGCCGACAGAATATCGTGCCGGAACATTCGGAAATAGGCCAGCACGCCCACGCGCCCTTCGCGCCCTTTGGGTTTTGGCGGTAAGGCCGACACGCGGTAGGGGCATGACGTCGCGGCATTGTCTTGCATCGGGCGCTTGGCTTTTCGGCTAGGGGGCGGGTTTTGCAAGAATGATTTGCGCGGTGCGCAAAGTCATTGACGGTCGTCAAGACAACCTGTTCGTCGCTGGCTGATACTATGGGTCGCAGCCTTGCCGCGTGGCGCAGCTTTGTGTGCTGTCGTATACATCCCTATCGGAAAGGGCCCGCCCATGCGTGATTACAGCGACCTGAAACATCCCTGTGGCAACTGCGGTTTCCGCGATCAAAGTGTTTGGCAACCGGTGAGCGGGGCTGCCTTGCCGATGCTCACCCGCGGATTTGACCGATTGCCACTTTCCAGCGGACAAGTATTGTTTGAGCAGGGCGAAGAGAATTCCGGGATTTATTGCGTATCCAAAGGTTTGATCGGTATTCGGAGCCGCCAAGGTGACGGTAAGTCGACGCTGTTGCGGCTTGCCTATCCGGGGGAGGTTATTGGCTTTCGGTCCTTCATGGCGGGGCAGCCCCATCAAACAGAGGCGCAAGCGCTGGTGCCGTCGCGGGTTTGCATGGTGCCGCGCCACACGGTCCGGCAGATCATGGACCGCACGCCCGAATTGCTTGGCCGCTTGGCAGATCGCTGCCTTCAGGAAATCGACCGCAGCCACGCCCATATCATTGCCGCTGCAACCCGGTCCAACACCGAAAGGCTGTCTGACTTGCTGGAACGCCTGATGCAGATCCATGGAGAGCAGAGCGCAGAGGGCAGGCGGATGACGCTGCCAATCTCACGCATCGACCTTGCCGATTTGCTGGGCATCAGGCCCGAAACCTTGTCGCGCGTCGTCGCCCGATTGGTCAGCGATGGCCCCTACACGATAAGCGGGCGCGAGGTCTTGATAAAGGCGTGAGGCCGGCCAATCCTGCGGAATCGTTTCAGGCGGTCGTGCTCTTAGCAAGGGGTGTTGGTTTTCACGCAAAACCGAGCCGATGGGGACGCGGACAAAAACTTTGAGTGTTTTCACGCATAAGGCCGAGGCTTTTATGGTATTCGATTGGGCTTCGACCACCAATGGACATCTTGATGCGCGGTTCGTTATACCAGCAAGAATGCTGCAAGACGCATGAATGTCCGCAATTGCGGGCCGCACCGCAGCATCAGGAACGCGGGTCAAACGGCAGGTTTGGGCCGTCCTTGCTTCTACAGCGTATCGAGAAGTGGCAGATGCTGCGCCGCATCCGAGGTCCGGTTTGAGCCTATTCTGTTGAAAAACTCGATGTGTCAGCCGGGCTGGCATGGCCTCTTCATCGGGCGCGCGTTCTCTCGATTATGCTGGTCGGGCGGCTGGTGGTGTCGGGAGGAGCTTTGCGAGCTTCCTGAGGTTCTGGGCGGTGGCGGCGAGGTGGAATTCATCATGTGCGCCGTATGGTCCGCGCAATCGAAGTCGGTTCAGGCCAAGGATCCGCTTCAGGTGAGCAAACAGCATCTCGACCTTCTTACGGAGCTTGCAGGAGATTGCGTATTGCTTCGTTTGAGCTATCGCGCGAGCCACATCGCGGGATGGCTCGTAAATCGACCTTGTCACTTTGCGTGAAGGTTCTTTCGGACAGCAGCGTGGTTTCAAGGCACAACCATCACAATTGCCCTTGCTGGCTCTGTAACGGAGCATGCCATCTTCATCGGGTTTCGTCTCTCTGGGCGTTGTAAATACCCGGCGGCTTTGCTTCAGCTCTTTGCCGCCCGGACAGGTGTAAATATCCTCCACGGCATCATAAGCGAACTCGGCGCGCTCGAATGTGCCGTCCTTGCGCGCTGATTTGTCGATCACCGGAATATGCGGCGCGATCCCGCGCTTCTGAACCAGCCAGTCGAGCATCTCGCCCTTACCATAGGCTGTGTCCGCGATCAGGCGTTCTGGCTTTATGCCAAACGTATCGTTCACCCGGTCGATCATCGTCCGCACCGATCCAACCTCGGCCTGACGGATCGAACGTGTGGCCTCCACATCGAGGATCACGCCGTTATCGGTGTCGATCAAATAATTGGTGGAATAGGCAAAATAGGCAGGGCCGCCCCTTGCCCCGGTCCATTGCGACGCCGGATCGGAATGTGAGGTGAACTTTGGCTCGACCGGGCTGGCCGCCCCAAAAGCCGCATCATCGAGGGTGGCAAGATACTCCCGGACGGCCCGAGGCGCGTCCTCGGGATTGATGCTCGTAGGATGCCAATCCGTCTGTGGTGTTGAGTTCTGGCGGTTAGCATCGACCTGGATCAGGCTAGCATCTGCCGCCAAACGCTGGCCGCTCGCCAGCCCTTCAGCGATGCAGCGTGCGACGACCGCCTCGAACAAATGCCGTAGAAGATCGCTGTCGCGGAAACGGCCGTGCCGGTTTTTTGAAAAGGTCGAGTGGTCGGGAACTTGCTTGTTCAGATCCAGGCGACAAAACCAGCGATACGCGAGATTGAGATGGACCTCTTCGCAAAGCCGCCGCTCGGACCGGATCCCCATAATATAGCCGACAAGAAGCATCCTGATCATCAGTTCCGGATCGATCGATGGCCGTCCCGTCGAGCTGTAGAAGGGTGCGAGGTGCTGACGCAGGCCGGCGAGATCAACAAACCTCTCGACCGAGCGAAGGATGTGATCTGGCGGGACATGCCCTTCGATCGAGAACTCGTAGAACAGCGCACCTTGCGCCTCTTGCCGCGGTCCCATCATCGCCGTTCACCTCCGCTAATCCTACCGAAAGTGAATCAGCGATTAAAAAGCCAATCAAGCAGAGTTTTTCAACAGAATAAGCCCCTTGCGGACGTTCATATTCGGGGCTGCAGTTCATCCACTTCTCGCTTATACCGACCGAAAGAAGGTGGAGAAATCCATGGCTCTGGCCCAGACAAGGGACTTGATCGGTTGTCAAAGAACACGCCATTAAATCTGAACCTGCTTGAGTTGGCTCACGCAGTCACACAGCGTCAGTGGACCGCTCGCGAGATTGCAGAAGCATCGCTTTCTCGGATCGAGGACCTTGATCACAGCTTGCATGCCTTTTGCACATTGGATGATACGGCCTTAGAGCAGGCCGATGAAACCGACCGTCGCCTTTCCGCCTGTTTACCCGTGGGACCACTGGCGGGCGTTCCGGTTGCCGTGAAAGACCTGATTTGCACCCGAGGTATGAGAACAACTTTTGGATCACGCCTTTATGCGGATTTTGTTCCTGAGCAGGATGACATAGTTGTCGAACGCCTGAGGAAAGCTGGTGCGACAATCATCGGAAAAACAAACACGTCTGAATTCGGCTATGGTGGCGTTGGTCACAATCATGTTTTCCCCACAACTCGCAATCCCTGGAATGTAGCACTGACGCCAGGGGGGTCGAGCGCCGGTTCGGCGGTTGCTGTTTCCACTGGCATGGTTCCATTGGCCCTGGGCAGCGATGGCGGTGGTTCGATACGCATCCCGGCATCACTTTGCGGCGTCTTCGGCATGAAACCATCGTGGGGACGTGTGCCGTTATATCCAAGCTGCCGCGACCCACGTTTCCCCGGACAATCCGGTTGGGAGAGCCTGGAACACATCGGCCCCATGACCCGAAACGCAGCCGATGCAGCTCTCGCGTTTTCCGCGATATCTGGTCCCTCGGCCTACGACCGTCATTCTGTTCCGTCGGAGAGTGGTGACTGGGTTCTGGGTGGCTTGGACACAATGGTAAACGTCCGCATCGCCTATTCGGGCGACCTCGGGTTTGCGATTGTGGATTCGGAAGTGCGCTCTGTTTTTGAGCGGGCGATCGAGCGCCTGAGGACGACAATCGGCCATGTCGAGTGTGCTTATCCTGCCGTTGGAAATACTGAAGGATTGCTCGATACGCTTGTTGCGCTTGAGACGGATCGGGCTGGTCTGAAAGCCATGACTGCGGAACAGGGTATCGAGTTGGATGGCTGGATCGGAAGCATCTTGGAACGAACCTGGACCGGCGACCAGTTCACAGCCGCCATCATGGAACGCAAGCGCATCGCAAACCTCACTGCGGCCTTCATGCGCGATTTTGATTTTCTGTTGACCCCCACAACCGCAAGCGCCGCCTTTCCGATTGATACCTACGGCCCTGACAAGATCGCAGGGCAGATGGTGTCACCGTCGTCATGGGTTCCGTTCTCCGCGCTCGCCAACTTCACCGGGTTGCCTGCCGCCTCGGTGCCGATTGGGTTTTCCCAGGATGGCCGACCGATTGGACTGCAGATCATGGGACGCCACCTGGACGACAAGGGCGTCCTTAGTCTTAGCGCCATTGTAGAGAAGCTTTTTCCGCAAAGCGGTTGGTCAACGCCATCGGTCTGACCCAGAATAGCTACCGTGATTGATCAGGGCAGAATGCCGATATCAGTCGCAAAGTCTGCAAAAATCTGAACGGCGGCTACGTCCACTGAGCAGACCTTGGCTCCGCCAAAATGCTGCGCGAACGATCAATGTCCGTTTCGGGGAAGCTGCATCGCGGCGACGCGACACAGAGTCAATGGCCGGTAAGGGCCGTTTTCACATATTGGCGGGGAAGAAACTAGATTTGTCTTCTGGCCATCCATCGCGGTTAACTTGGCCGATTTGAATATTCTCGAAATATGTCCATCCCAACAAACAAAACAGCCCTATCGTCCTAAGAGCTCAGTATATGCTTGATACTTGTCGGAGACGAAACATGCTGACCCAAAAACGCCTGCGCGCTGTTCTGAAGTATGACCCCAAAACGGGAATTTTCACTTGGACGCGAGATCCCAAGAAAGGAACAGTCGCAGGGACGCTTCACGATGATCGAGGGTTTCTGAAAGTCAGCATCGATGGTCGGCGCTATCTCATGCACCGGCTGGCATGGTTGTGGATGACAGGCGCGATGCCGGAAACAAATATCAAGCATATCGATGGGGACCGTAGAAACAACCGCTGGTGCAACCTGCGATCAAGCGATCGGATGCAAAAGTCGGGCTATCGTGGTCCTCAGCGGCGTGAAACAAACTTAGATGGCGTTTGGGCTGTTGATTGCCACTGAGAATTGACCCGGCATTGTCACCGAGAACTGACCCACCCAGTGGTTATGTTCTGCGTGTCATGATGGCGTCAATGCTGGTGTTTCCTTCCGTT